>NZ_CP170544.1:3900000-4095000 GCF_042693015.1 Sphingomonas sp. DBB INV C78
CCATAAACCCGTGCTTTCCGATCCCGCCCGCGCCGCCATCGCCTGGAAGCGATACTGGCGGCTGATGCGGTGGATGATCCTCGCCGCGATCGCCGCGGTCGCAGGGGCGCTCTATTATCTGCATGTCGACGGCGGACTGGTGACAGTCCACATGATCATCGCGACGGTGGCGGGCGTCGGCTTCTCCGTCCTGCTCGGCGCGGCGCTGATGCTGCTGGTGTTCATGAGCTCGGGCTCCGGCCATGACGAGGATGCCGGCGGTAAGAGCGATCGGCAATGACCGGGCAGAGTGCGGCGCGGCGCGACCCGATCCTGCGCGTGATGCCGAGCCCCGGCGACATCAATTCCAACGGCCATATCTTCGGCGGCTGGGTGCTGAGCCAGATGGACATCGCCGGCGGCATCGTCGCGCATCGCGAAGCCCAGGGCGCCACGGCGACGGTGGCGATCGATTCCATGGCCTTCATCGCGCCGATCCTGCTGCGCGACGTGATCTCGGTCTATGCCGAGGTCGAGCGGCGCGGCCGCACCTCGCTCGGCATCCGCATCGAGGTGATCGCAACGCGGGATCGCGGCGCGACCGAAGTGAAGGTGACCGAGGGGCTGTTCACTTTCGTCGCGCTCGACGAGAATCATCGTCCGCGGCTCTTGCCGGCCTGATCACTCCTCCTCTTCGCGCCGGACCTTGTAGCGTAGTCTGGCCGTCCCGTTCGCGGGCACTTTGGCGATCCACAATGGTCGCCCGTTCTTCTGCTCCAACCTGGCGCTGGGGCCGACAAGATGGAGCTCGGTGGAGTAGCGTCGCAGCGAGACTTCGACCGTCACCGGGTGCGGATTGGCGTTGGTCAGCTCGATTTCATAACGGCGTTGGCGGCGGCGATCCTCGCCGTCCTCGCCTTCGTCCAACATGCGCTGGGCGAATTGCACCTGGGGCGAGTCGCCAACCCGAAGCTCGACATCCTGACCGACCGCTATGTCATCGAGCGGGGCTTCGCCGATCAGCATGGGCCGGGCCGCAGAAGGCTCGAACATCGCCACCTGGCCCGACGGCAGAGGCAGGCCCAGCCCCCTGCCCGCGACATTCTTCGTGCGCAGCCGGATTTCGGCCGCCTGCGTCTCATTCTCGTCGCCCATGTCAACGATGACAGTGTAAACCCGATCGAAGGCGATCTTGCGCCGGTCCAGAAAGGCGACCTGCTTCATCGCATTGGCCGCGACCGTGACGCGTTCGGGGATGCGATAGAGTTTGAGGTCGCCCAATTCCTCCTGACCCGCCATCATCGCGGCAACCGGCGCTGACATCGCCACTTCCGCCCTGCGCTGCGCGGTGACGACGATATCTTCCCCCATATCATAGAGAGCGGGGGGAGGTGGCGGTGCGGGCGGTGGCGGCGCTTGCAAACCGGAGCTGGTATTGCCCATCGGCCAGCAACTGATCGCCAGCCATGGCTGGCGGAGCATAGGATCGTCGTCAGCCGTCTCGGCACGATTGAGCGTGCCGGCCACCGCTTGCGTCCGCGCGCCGACAAAGCTTTCACCGTTGCCGTTGGCAAGCGTCAGCCACCCGAACAGATCGAGCGTGCGGCCGTCCTGCGCGATCTGCGCCACATAATTGGCCTGCCAGTCGAACTGATCGGCCAAGTAGGAAAGCGTGACGGTGACGGTGCCGCCGCGATCATTATGCGTGCGTACCGCGAGCGTCGGTTTATCGGACAGACCCGCCGGCAGCGAATCATAGCTCAACGCTTCGCTCAGACCCGAGCAGCGGAGCGCCTCGATCCCATCGGCCGTTTCCAGAACCACGCCGTCATCCGGCCCTGTGCGCACCACGGCGTCCATTTCCCGCACCGCGCCGGTCGCACGACTGGTGCGGCGAAGATGGATGCGCCGGCCAAGATGCGCGTCGAGCAGTGCGCCCGGCGCCAGCAGGCGTGCATCGCGGTTCTTTTCGCTGACGCCGCCGGGGAGCCCGCTCACGATCGCGGATTGGGGCAGGATACCGCCGGCCACACCTTCGAACCGGATTTCGGCATCGCCGGGGGGCAGGCTGATCGTGCGGGTTTCGGTGATCAGCGCGAAACCTTCGAGCCAATCGAGGTTCATCGCCTCATCAACCGAGCGATCGGGATTGCGATAGACGGTCACGGACACGGTATCCGGACCGGCCGAAGACACCGCAGCCGCGCCCGCCGGCGCGGCGAGCGACATCAGCAGCAAGGCAAGCCCCGCGCGCACGCGCGTCAGAAGCGCGTTTCGTAGATGGCCGTCAGTTCGGTCTCGCCATTGGCCGGCACTGCCACCTTCCATTGCGTCGCATTGGAAGACAGGCGCTCGCTCTTCTGGCTTTCCTGCTTGATGCGCGTGTCATCCCAGAACCAGTCCAGGCCTTGCTGGACGAGATCGACGGTGACGCTGTCAGGCCGCGCGTTGGTGAGCGTGTAGCGCATGGCTGTCCGCCAATGGCGGTCGCTCAATCGCGTCCGTTCAGTGACGACCACCTTCACCTTGACGTCGAATGCCTCGCCGGTGCGGATCGCCAGCTCCGAGCCCATGGGGGTATGGGGAATCCTGTTCTCGCCGATGAACTGGGGGTCGCCCTTCGCATCCTTCATATAGACGCGGACCGTGCCGGCAGGCAGCTGATCGCCCAGCCCGCCATCCTTGCTACTGGTAAACTTGAGCACCGTCGCCGCGCTCTGCGGGACTTCCATCGTCTGCAGCCAATCGACGCGATATTCATAGCCCTTGCGCGCCGGCGCACCCTGAACATCCAGGAAGCTGACCTGCTTGGTCTGGGCATTGGCGATCGTCGTGCGCTCCTTCAGCGGATAGAGATAGAAATCGCCGAGCCGTTCGCGCGTCCCGCTTTCGGTTCCCGCCCGAACAAGGCTGCGATTGTCCTGCTGGCGCGGATAGCGCTGGCGAACATTCGGATTGCCACTCTGATTGGGATTGCCGGCGACCATCACCACATCGGCATTGTTGAAGCTGGTGCCGGTCGAGTTGTTGAGCGTTACCCAGCCCTGCACGTCGATCTTGCCGGCTGCCTCGTCAAAGCGGGCCACATAATCCGCGTTCCAGCCAAGGCCTGGCGTCAGATAGCTGAGCCGCGCCGGGCGCGCACCCGCGCGGCTGCTTTCCACGCTGATCGACAAAGTGGGCCGCGCGCGGAGATTGTCGGGCACCTTGTCGAAGATCACGCGCACCGGCAGACCGTCATCGCGCAGCACCTCGATGCGGGGCCCGATCTGCAGCACGACGCCGCCATTGACCGCCAGCACCTTCGCCTGCTCGCGCGTTTCGGCGCCGGTGGCCGGATTGGTGCGGACGATAGTGACGACGCGCCCCACCGCTTTCTCCATCAGCTTGCCCGGCGAAAGCAGGTCATAATCGAAATTCTGTTCGACAATGCCGGTATCCGCCGCAGCGAAGCTCACCGTCTCGGGACGGATCCGCGCCGACACGTCTGGAAATTCCTGGCGGCTGCGCCCCGCCGGGATGTCGATCTGCCGCACATCCTGCACCAGCGCGATGTCGTCATTATAGATGGTGACCGCGACATCGCCCTGCGCGCTCTGCGCGAACGCGGGCATGGACGAGAACAGCAACGGCAGCACCGCCGGCAACACGCGCATCGGTATCCCCCCTGAATTTCAGAGGGATAGTGCCGTGGGTCCGCCTGCTTGGGAAGCCCTAACCGAAGCGGTAGCCCGAAACCTTCCAGCCGAGCACATGATCGCCGAAGATATGCTCGCCCGGATCGTCGCCGGCTGCACCGGCCGCCACCATCAACGGAATCAGATGCTCCTCGCGCGGGTGCGCGAAGCGGGCGTGGGGCATGCTTTCCCATGCCGTCAGCCGATCGGCCCGCCGGGTTGGATCGGGATCGACCACCGCCTGGGTGAGTGCGGCATCGAAGATGTCGGCGGGGGCGGTCGCGTCGCCGTTGCGGACGCGCATGTTGTGGAAGCTCATCCCCGAACCGATGATCAGCACGCCTTCATCCCGCAATGGCGCAAGCGCGCGGCCCGCGGCGATGTGGGCAGCGGGATCCATATCGCGGCGCAGCGACAATTGGGCCGTCGGAATGTCCGCGCCCGGCAGCGCCACCTTCATCGGCACGAATACGCCATGATCCCAGCCGCGTTCGGCGTCCGTCGACGTGGCGAAGCCTGCGTCACCCAGGAGAGCGGCGGCGCGATGCGCGACACCCGGCGCGCCGGATGCGTCCCAGCGCAACTGATAGGTATGTTCGGGAAAGCCGTAATAGTCGTAGAGCAGGCCCGGCTTGGCGCCATCCTGCACGGCGAAGCTTTCCTCCTCCCAATGTCCCGAGACGACCAGCAGCGCCTTGGGCCGTTCGGGCAGATCGGCGATGAAACCGCTCAGGAAATTCTCCATCCGGGTCCACATGCCGGCGGGATCATCCATGAAGAAGCAGGGTCCGCCGCCATGGGGGACGAAGAAGGTCGGCTGGCGCATTCTTGCTCGCTCAATCCAGATCGGCGAAGGCCGGCGGGGCGCCGGTTGCCTTTGCCGTTGAGATGGCGTGCATATCGCCATTGGCAAGGGTTGCCGCATTCCACATCGCGACATGGGCCATGCCATCGGCGATGGTGCGGCCACGGCTGTGGTTGAGCGAAGCCTTGGTGCCGGCGGCCGCCATCGGCGACTTGGCGGCGATGGTGGCGGCCAGTTCCAACCCCGCGGCGATGGCGGCATCGCGATCGGCCTCGACGCTGTTGACGAAACCCCAGCGTGCCGCCTCCTCCGCCGGCATCTTGCGACCCGTCAGCGCCAGTTCGCGGGCGATGCCGCCGGGGATAAGGTGGGGCAACCGCTGCAACGTGCCGAGATCGGCGGTGATCGCGACATCGATCTCGGCGACCTGGAACCAGGCGTCCGCGCTCGCCACGCGCAGGTCGCAGGCGCAGACCAGATCGACCCCACCGCCGATGCAGCCGCCATGGATCGCCGCGACGACGGGCGCGCGCGCCTCCTCGACCGCGTTCACCGCGGCTTGCAGCGCCAGGATGTCGCGATGCTGCTTTTCCGACCAGCGGCCGGGATCTTTCGCCGGCGCGAACTGCGCGGCCGCCCAGCCAAGATCGAGCCCGGCAGTGAAGTGCCGCCCCTGCCCCGACAGCAGGATCGCGCGGACGCCGGCATCCGACCCCAGCGACCGGAACGTCTCGCCCAAGGCCGCGAAGAAATCGCCGTCCATCGCGTTGAGCTTGTCAGGGCGGGCCAGTTCGACATGCGCCACCGCGCCATCGCGCCCGACGACAATCCTTTCGCTTCCCATCGCCCGTCTCCTGCGTCTATCCGTCGCGGTCATGACGCGTTTCACGGTCAACGGCCAGCCCGTCCATTATCGCATGGACCCGGAAACCCCCTTGCTGTGGGCGCTGCGCGATGCATCCAATTTGACCGGCACCAAATATGGCTGTGGGGCCGGGCTTTGCGGCGCCTGCACCGTCCATATCGACGGCAATGCCATGCGATCCTGCCAGGTGCCGATCGGCGCGATCGAAGGCAGCTTCGTCACCACCATCGAAGCGTTGTCGCGTGACCGCAGCCATTCGGTGCAGCAGGCCTGGGTGGCCGAAGGCGTGCCGCAATGCGGCTATTGCCAGTCGGGCATGATCATGGCGGTGGCGGCGATGCTCGACAAGAATCCCAACCCCACCGATGCCGAGATCGACGAGACGATCACCAATATCTGCCGGTGCGGCACCTATCCGCGCATCCGCCGGGCGATCCGCCATGCCGCGCGCGTCGCCGCGGGCGGGGAGACGATCGCTGCGGCGCCGCCGCCGGGTATCGAACCCGAGGATGCCGCCCGCGCCATTCCCGCACTGGCGCCGCCGAAACCCAAGCAGCCCTAGCTTTCGCGCGGCTGACAAAGGGGTTCAGCCACCGCTCAGTGGACTTGCCCTACGCCTTGGCTCAAGGTGGCGATACCGCCGCCAGAGCGAGGAGTGTTGAGGATGACGGGCAGAAACTGGACTGCCTTGCTGTTGATGGCAGGCGTCGCGGCCATGCCGGTCGCAGCTCAGGCGCAAGCCTGGCAGAATGGCGGTCGCGGGCAAACGAATGCCCAACGCGGTTATGATGGCGGCCAGCACCGGGTTGGGTCTCCGGATCGGCCGACGCCAAACAATGCCGCGCAGCGCGGTCAGGCACGCCAGCCGTCAGTGGCGCAAGGTGGCAATGCCAATGCGCAGCGACCCGCGCAGGCGGGCGCGCGCCCGACGATCCCGAACCGACCGAATGGCAATGCGTCCAATGGAAACAGCTGGCGCAGCGGCGATCGTCAGCGGGTGGACGCCGAACGGGGTCGTCGCGATCTGGAACGAGCCCGCGCGCAGACCGGGCAGCAACGGATGGGCACGGATCGCCGTAATTCCGACAGTCGCTGGAATGACCGGGACGGCAACGGCCGTGGGCGCGGCGAAAGCTGGTCAGGCAATAGCGGCGTCAACAATCATTGGAACGACCGCCGACCCAGTGATGGCCGATGGAACGGCAACCGCCAGGGTGACAACCGCTGGGGCGATAATCACTGGAACAACGGGCGCTGGGACAATCAGCGCTGGAACGACGATCGGTGGAACCAGGGCGGCCGTAATCGCTGGGATCGCGATTGGCGTCACGACAATCGCTATGACTGGCAGCGCTACCGTTATTCCAACCGCCAGATCTATCGGGCGCCGCGTTATTATGCGCCTTATGGCCATCAATATCGGCGGTGGAATTACGGATATCAGCTGCCGGCTTATTATTATGTTCGCGACTATTGGATCGACGATCCCTGGCATTATCGCTTGCCGCCCGTCTACGGCCCCTATCAGTGGGTCCGCTATTATGACGACGCGCTGCTGGTCGACATCGGTTCGGGTCTGATCCAGGACATCATCTATTCCTTCTTCTGGCGCTGACGGCCAGCGGGAGGAAACGGAGGGCTCGGGGCGGAAATGCGCCTTGAGCCCTTAGTTTTGACATCATGTTACACCTTTGAAAAATCGCGCCCTTTCATGGCCTTGATGCTGTCGGGCGGCTGACGATCACATTCGTCATGCGTTCAAGCGAATCATGCGAACCCGTTCGTGAGCCGGCCGTCATGCCGGCCGACGAAAGGAAGAATGATGCGTAAACTGATCCTCACGGCCCTGATCGCCGCCACCGCCTTCCCCGTGGCCGCCTCCGCGCAGACCAACGAATTGCGCCGCGACCGCCAGGACATCCGGCAGGAGCAGCGCGACGTGCGCCAGGCCCAGCGCTATGGCAGCCGCGACGACGTCCGCGATCAGCGCAAGGACGTGAAGCAAGCCCGCCAGGAATATCGCGAGGACTGGCGCGATTATCGTCGTGATCATCGCGAGGTCTACAAGCGCCCGGCTTATCGCGGTCCGCGCGGCTATGCGTATCGGCCGATGTCCGTCGGCGCGCGGCTTGCCCCGGCTTATTATGGCTCGCGCTATGTGATCAGTGACCCGTATCGCTATCGCCTGCCGGCCCCCGCCGCTTATGCCCGCTGGGTGCGTTACGGCAATGACGTGCTGCTGGTGAATGCGCGCACGGGCCGGGTGATCGAGGCCCATCGCGCCTTCTTCTGGTAAGACGCGAGAAAGCGACCGGGAAGCAGCGTCTTCCCGGTCGCTTGCGGCAAGTGTGTTGCCCTCCTAGAACGCACGGCATTCCTCCGCTGATGGAGTCCTTCATGCCGTCTCGTCATATTCTTCTCGCCTCCGTCGCCCTCGCGCTCGTTGCCGCCGCGCCAACCGCAGCCACGGCCCAGGCCGCTACGCCGGCCGCCACCCAATCCGCGCACGACCAGTTGCACCGCCTGTTCGACGAAAGCGACGAGGCCAACCTCAAACGCAATCCGATCAACGCGATCTTTCGCGGTGACCTGCGTTATGCCGACCATCTCGGCGATTACACGACCGACGCCTATTTCAACGCCGAGCGCGCGGCCAGCGAGGATGATCTGAAGCGGCTCCACGGCATCGACCGCGGCAAGCTCGATGCCACCGACCAGATCGCTTATGACGTGTTCGAATGGCAGACCAAGCTGTCGCTGAAGAATCTGACGCCGGAAATGCTGGCACTGACGGCGGTACGCCCCCTCGACCATTTCACCGGCTTCCACACCTTCTACCCCGGCTTCGCTTCCGGCGAAGGCGCAGCGCCCTTCAAGACGCTTGCCGACTATGAGAACAATCTGAAGCGCCATAAGGAATATGTGGTGCTGCTCGACCGGTCGATCGAACGCTTCCGCCAGGGCATGAAATCCGGCGTCGTCCAGTCAAAGATGACGGTCAACAACATGATCGGCCAGCTCGACAATCTCATCAATCAGGGCGTCGAAGGATCGACCTTCTACGGGCCGGTGAACAAGTTTCCCGCCGGCATCCCGGCCGCCGACCAGGCGCGACTGAAGACGGCCTACGCCGCCGCCATTCGCGACGAACTGATCCCCGCGCATATCCGGCTGCGCGATTTCCTGAAGAACGAATATCTGCCCGTCGCGCGCGACAATGTCGGTATCAGCAGCATGAAGGGCGGCGAGACCGTCTATCGCGCGGCGATCGAACAGCTGACGACGCTGCCGCTGACCCCGGATTATGTGCATAATCTGGGCCTGTCCGAAGTGGCGCGGATCAAGCACGAGATGGAAGCGATCAAGACGCAGGTCGGCTTCAAGGGCACGCTCGCGGAATTCTTCGACTATCTGCGTACCGATCCGAAGTTCAAGCCGAAGACCAAACAGGAATTGGTCGACGGTTATTATGCGATCGGCAAAAAGGTTGACGCGCGGATCGGCGAGCAATTCTCCACCATCCCCAAGACGCCGCTGGAAATCCGCTATTATGAGGCGTGGCGCGAAAAGACGCAGGCCGGCGGTTCCTATGAGAGCGGGATGTACGATCCCAAGGACCCGTCGAAGAATCGGCCGGGCATCTTCTATTTCAACACCTACGACCTGCCGTCGCGGACGACGCCCGGCATGGAGACGCTCTACCTGCACGAGGGTGCTCCGGGGCACCATTTCCAGATCAGCCTGGCGCAGGAGAATGACCGCCTGCCCGCCTTCATGCGCTATGGCGGCAACACCGCTTATGCCGAGGGCTGGGGCCTCTATGCCGAGACGCTGTGGAAGGAACTCGGCATGGAAACCGATCCCTATCAGCGGCTCGGCGGGCTGGACGACGAAATGCTGCGCGCGATGCGGCTGGTGGTCGATAGCGGCATCCATTCCAAGGGTTGGACCCGCGAGCAGGGAATCAAATATATGCTCGACAATTCAAAAATGGGCGAGACCGACGCCACCGCCGAGGTCGAGCGCTATATCGCTTGGCCTGGACAGGCGCTGGCCTACAAGGTCGGCCAGCTCACCATGTCGCGGCTGAAGGCCAAGGCGCAGAAGGAATTGGGCGCGAAGTTCGATCCGCGTGAATTCCACGCCCAGATCCTGATGACGGGCGCGCTGCCGATGACGGTGCTCGAAAAGAAGATCGACGACTGGATAGCCGTCACCAAGGCGAAGGGCTGACCTGCTCTCCCCTTCTCCCGAGAGGGGGGAGGGGATCAGATCGCCGGCGCACCGTCCTCGTCGTAGAGGTAGAGATCGACGGGCCAGACCTGGCCGCCGGCCCAGCGAAAAGCTTCGGCAACACTCACCGCGTCGCGCGTTTCGGGAAGCGCCTGAGTGTCGCAGGCGACGGCATAGGCCGGAACGTCGGAGATCGCATGGTCCACGGCAGGAGCCAGCACCGCGCGGACCTTCCGCCAGCGGTCGGGGCGATCCCGTAAGTCGATAACATTCTGTAACAACGCAACTTTCCCGCGACCTTCGGGGCCTGCACCTAGGCGCAAGCGGGCAACACGAAGGCCGCTTTTCTACGAACGACATAGCGGCGACGACGAACGACGAGTGCGTTTGCCGCTACGGCAACCTCAATAAGCGCGGGCGACCGCGAACTCGACCGCCTCGATCAGCGCCGCCTTCGCCTTGCCCCCGCCGATGCCGCCTAGCGCGTCGATGGCGCGCTGGCCGTAATGGCGGGCGCGGGCGAGCGTATCGTCCAACGCACCCGTCTGCCGCAGCAGTCCGGTGGCATAGGCCAGATCCTCGTCGGTGATCTTGTGACCGAGGATCGCATCGCGCCAGAAGCGCTTGTCCTCGTCCGAACCGCGAGCATGAGCGAGAATGACCGGCAGGGTCACCTTGCCGTCGCGGAAATCGTCGCCCGTGTCCTTCCCCATGGTCGCGCCATCGGAGAGATAGTCGATCGCGTCGTCGACGAGCTGGAAGGCGATACCGAGATTGCGGCCATAGGCGTCGAGCGCGAGTTCCACGCTCTCATCGCGTTCGGCCACAACCGCGGCGATGCGGCACGCGGCAGCGAACAAGGCAGCCGTCTTGGCGCCGATGATGTCGAGATAGCGCTCCTCGGTCGTATCGATGCGGCGCTGGGCGGTGAGCTGGTTCACCTCGCCCTCCGCAATGACGGCCGACGCGTTGGAGAGGATGCGCAGCACGCGCAGGCTGCCATCCTCCACCATCAGTTCGAACGAGCGGCTGAACAGGAAATCACCGACGAGCACGCTGGCGGGGTTGCCCCAGATCACATTGGCGGTGCGCTTGCCGCGGCGCAGGCCGGAGCCATCGACGACATCGTCATGCAGCAAGGTCGCGGTATGAATGAACTCCACAGAGGCGGCGAGCTTATGGTGCCGCGCGCCGCCATATTCGAGCAGCCGGGCGCAGGCCAGCGTCAGCATCGGCCGCATCCGCTTGCCGCCGCCGGCGATCAGGTGGCCGGCAAGCTCCGGGATCAACGGCACATCGCTCTGCATGCGCTCGAGGATCACCGAATTGACCTGGTTCATGTCGGCGGCGACGAGCGCCATCATCGGCTCAAGCGAGGGCGCGGCCGAGCGGTGCAGCGGGGTGACGGTTGCGGTCATGACAGGGGCGCCATGGCCCGCGCAGGCCGCAAAGGCAAGCGCGCGGGCTTGCGCGCGGCCAAGAACCTCCACAAAAGGGCCGGAAATGCCAGCCTGAAGGGAAGCAGATGACCGACGACGTGTTGAAGCGGTATCGCGAAAGCATCGACAATATCGATGCCGCGCTCGTCTTCATACTGGCGGAACGGTTCAAGGTGACGCAGGCGGTGGGCCGCTACAAGGCCGAAGCCGGCCTGCCGCCGGCCGATCCGGGCCGCGAATCGGCGCAGATCGAGCGGCTGCGCGAGCTCGCCCGATCGGCGAACCTGGACCCCGATTTTTCCGAGAAATTCCTGCGCTTCATCATCAATGAGGTGATCCGCCATCATGTGAAGGCCCGCAACGACTGAGCGACGCGGGCCGGGCGAAGTTGAGGAAGTTGAGGATTGCCATCGGCGCGGTCGAGGTCGCTCCAGACGCATGACGGCAAGCCGCGACCGGCGAGGCGAGAACTGGTGATACGCATCAGCACGATATAGCTGCGCACCCGTGTGTAGGACAGTTCGCCTCCGAAACGTCATTCCAATCAGCGGTTTACGGGGTAGTAACCCATTGACCTTACATGCCTGCAAGTAGCGGGCAACCTATGGCCCGCGCGTACCCGTAGCTCCATCCGCGTGGAAACCCGATGATAGACGTCGCCCTTTGCATCGCCATCGAGCATGATCCCTGGCTGGTGGGGCTTGCCGTCATCATCTGCTGTACCGGCGCCTTCGCCATCGTCCAGATGTTCGAGCGGGTTCGCAACACGCTGGGCATCCAGCGCTTCGGCTGGTCTTTCCTGACATCGGTGGCAGCCGGCGCGACGATCTGGTGTACCCATTTCGTGGCGATGCTGGCCTTCAAGTCCAAGGTGCCGGTCGATCTCGATCCTGTGCTGACGATCGCCTCGCTGATCGTCGCCGTGCTGGGCACCAATGCCGGCATCTTCCTGGCGGCGATGCGCAGCCATCGGATGCTGCCGGCGGCGGGCGGCATGGTCTTCGGCGGCGCCATATCCGTCATGCACTATGTCGGCATGGCGGCCTATCGGGTCGACGGCATCATCCATTGGCGCTGGCCGTTCGTCATCGCATCGCTGCTGTGTGCGTCGCTGCTGGCAGGCGGCGCCTTCACCGCGCTCTGCGCCGAAAGGACCAGCCGCTTCCGGCTGGGCACCGGCATAGCGCTGATCGTCACCGCCATTGCCGGCCTGCACTTCACCGGCATGACCGCGTTCCGCGTTACGCCGCTGGCGCTGAGCGCGACGCCGCTCGACCCCAGCGAGATGAACGCGCTCGCCATGGCGACGGCGATGGTGGGCTTCGTGGTAATCGGCGCGGGCGTGCTGGCGGCCCTGATCGACCGTCATACGCGATCGGACGCGATGCAGCGGCTTCACCACATGGCGATGAACGACGCGCTGACCGGCCTGCCCAACCGGCTGAGCTTCCAGCAGACGCTGCGCCGCCAGCTGGCGACCGCACGCGCCACCGGGGGCCGCTTCGCATTGGTCGCCATCGATCTCGACCGCTTCAAAGAAATCAACGACGTTCACGGCCACAAGGCCGGCGACGACGTACTGACGCTGCTTGCCGCCCGGATGCGGGAGGAGCTTTCCGACGAGGATGCGGTTGCGCGCCTGGGCGGTGACGAGTTCATGGCGATCTGCAGTTACACCGACCGCGCCGAACTGCTGGCGCGGGTCGAGCGGCTCGACCGGGCACTGAAGGCGCCGCTGCCGATCGGCACCTTCGAAGCCCGCGTCGGCGCGAGCATCGGAATAGCCCTCTACCCGCGCGACGCCGTCGATGCCGAGACGCTGACCAACAATGCCGATCTTGCCATGTATCGCGGCAAGAGCGAGCGGGCGTCGGGGCCTTGTTTCTATAATCCGGAGCTGGACGAGGCGATCCGCGATCGCCGCGATCTTGCAAGTGACCTACGCCTCGCGATCCAGTCGGGCGGGCTTCATGTCCATTATCAGTTGCAGGCGTCGGTCTCGACCGGCGAGGTGACGGGCTATGAGGCGCTGGTGCGCTGGGATCATCCCAAGCGCGGGCCGATTCCGCCGTCGGTGTTCATCCCGATCGCCGAGGAGAATGCGCTGATCCTGCAGCTCGGCGAATGGGTGCTGCGCCGCGCGTGCATGGATGCGATGGGCTGGGACCATGAGTCCAAGGTCGCGGTGAATGTCTCGCCGGTGCAGCTCGCCCATCCGGAACTGCCGCAGCTATTCCATCAGATCATGCTGGAAACCGGCCTGCCGCCGCGTCGCCTGGAAATCGAACTCACCGAAAGCGCGATCATGGCCGATCGCGAGCGCGCGCTGCATGTGTTGCGCCAGATCAAGGCCTTGGGCGTCGGCGTCGCGCTGGACGATTTCGGCACCGGCTATTCCTCGCTCGAGACGCTGCGCGCTTTCTCGTTCGACAAGATCAAGCTCGACCGGCTGTTCGTCGCCGAGCTCGAGAATAATCCGCAGGCGACCGCGATCATCCGCGCCGTGCTGGCGCTGGGCAAGAGCCTGTCGATCCCGGTGCTCGCCGAAGGCATCGAAACCGACGCGCAGCTCGCCATCCTGCAACGCGAAGGCTGCGACGAGGCGCAGGGCTTCCTGCTCGGCCGGCCGGTGCCGCTGCTGCTGAACGGGGGGACGGACGATAGGCCGGCGGTGGACATTCCCGAGCCACAGGAACAGCCCCGGGCCAGCGACGCCGCCTGACCGTCAGCCCTAGCGCAGTTGCGCCGCGATTGCGGGGTCGACGGGGACGGGGAATTCCATGAGCTGCTGCGCCATCGTCTTGCCGACCGGATCGAGCCGGGGCGAGGCGTTGATGCCGCCGGGCAGCGCGCCGTGCAGCACGAAATTGATCGCCGCGCAGCCGGGGAGATCGTAGCGGTCGACGCGTGGTTCCTTCCCCTCGAAGAGATGGACGAACCAGTCGGCGACCGAGGCTTCGGTGAGGGCGGCGCGGATATAGGGAAGGTAGCGGGCCTCACGCGCGATCACGGCGACGTTGAACAGTTCGCCCTTGTCGCCGCTGCGGCCCCAGGCGAGGGAAATCAGCGGCACGGTTTCGCTGCCATCGGCCGATGCCTCTGGGCCGCCGGGGCGCGCGAGCGATGATAAGGCGAAACCGCCGCGCTTCGATCCTTCCGCCGGCAGCTCGCGGCCGTCGAGGCTGATCTTCGGGGCGACCTGCGCCTTGTCGATCAGGAAGGAGAACAGGCCTGTCGTCGGCATGGCAAAAGCCGCGAGGTTCAGCGTCGTCCCCTGCGACATGGCGGAGATCGCCATATATTGTTCACGCAGGAACAGATCGACCGGCAGCTTGTCGTCATGCTCGACGACCATCTTGGCGATCACCTCGCGCGAAGGGACCGTCCGGGCGCGGGCGCCATATTCGGCCTCGACGCCGATCGGGACATAATGGGTCGCCCGGAAATCGGGGAGGTTGCGATCGCGCAGCATGCGGCGGCCGCGTTCGAACAAGGATTCCGCCTGGCGCTGCGCCTTGGCGGCCGCGTTGATACCGATCACCGGCTGATGGACGACGCCGCGCCAGCCGGTGTCATAGGTGACGCACACCTTGTAGCTGTCGGTGGGGGCATGGCCGGTCGCGCCGGACACGCGGACGCGGTTGGGGCCGACCTGTTCGAGCTTCACGGTCGAGAAATCGCAGGTGACGTCGGGGACATAATAAGCCTGCGGATCGCTGACCTCGTAGAGCATCTGTTCGGCGACGGTGCCGACGCTGACGAGGCCGCCTGTGCCTTCGGGCTTGGTGATAGTGATGCTGCCGTCGGCATGGCATTCGCCGACCGGGAAACCGATATTCGCCCAGTCGGGCACGTCCTGCCAATCGGTGAAGGTGCCGCCCGTCACCTGCGCGCCGCATTCGAGCAGATGGCCGGCGGTGGTGCCGGCGGCAAGCAGATCGAGATCGTCCGGTCCCCAGCCATATTCGTGGATCAAGGCGCCCAGCACCACCGCGCTATCGACGACGCGGCCGGTGATGACGATGTCGGCGCCTTCATCGAGCAATCGCGCGATCGGGAAGCCGCCGAGATAGGCGTTGGCGCTGAGCACCTTGTCCGGGAAGGGCGCGCCCGAGAACATGTCGGCGGGCGCGCGGCCGCGGATCTCGTCGAGCCGTTCGCGTAGATCGTCGCCGGCAACGACGCCGATCTTCGGCGCGAAGCCCGCAGCCTTGGCCTTTGCGGCCAGCGCCGCGGCCAGCGCGTGCGGATTGACGCCGCCGGCATTGGCGATGACGCGAACCTTCTTCGCCAGGATCTCCGCCAGATAGGGGCCGACATGGACGTCGAGGAAGTCCGTGCCGAAGCCGGCTTCGGGGCTGGCCTGCGCGGCCCGGCCCATCATCCCCATCGATCCTTCGGCGAGATAATCGAAGATCAGATAATCGAGCCCCGGAACGGCAAGGAGCTGGGGCACCGACAGCGCGCTATCCATCGCGAAGGCGGATGCCCCACCGATGCGGACGATCTTGTCGGTCAAGGCTCTCTCCTCCTGCTTATCCGTCGCATTCTCTGGTTGCGGACATCGCTTTGCGCAATCGATCCGGCGGATCATGCTGCAAAATCGAAACGAAGCGACTCTTTTGCGTCATCTTGAGCGAAGTGTGAGGGTTTTCGGGACACAAAAGTGAATGTAACGTCACCATCACCATGAAGATATGATGGATGCCCGCGTCGCCATGTTCCGCCCCCAGCCCTTCCCGATGGTCGACAGCCCTGTGCCGACGACGCATGACAAGGCCTGACGGCGGACCATTGGGGAACAGGGCCATGTCGGCACGACAGAACAGGACCAGCGCGACGCGGACGACGAAAATCCCGCGCACATCGCGTGGCGAGGCAGCGCGCGAGCGGATCAAGGAAGCGGCGCGCATCGTCTTCAACCGGGTCGGCTACCGCAAGGCGCGCGTTACCGACATCACTGATGAGGCCGACGTCGCATCGGGCCTGTTCTACCGTTATTTCGTCGACCTGCGGGCGATCGCCGTCGAGCTTTCGAGCGAGATGATCCGCCCGTTCCTCGACATCGAGGCGCAGATGGACCCCGCCGCGCCCGACCGCCTGTTCGAGAAGCTCCGCGTCCATCACGCGATCCAGACCGGCAATTATCTGCGCAATCCGGGGTTGATGCGCGCGTGGGTGCCGCTGTCCGAAGACAGCCCGGAATTTCTGGCCGAGGCGCACGCCGATTATCAGCGCTATCTGGAATTCCTCGTCACCGATCGCTGGCCGGATCGCCAAGAGCCGCGCACGACCGAGCGCGCCCGCGTGCTCATGCTCGGCTATGCGGCGATGGGCGCGGGAGAGATGCCGATGGTCGCTTATGCCAGCTGGCGCACCAAATCGCTGAAGCCGCTGGATCTGGCGGAAGCGGCGTTGGCCGAATGGCTGGCGCTCAACGTCTATCGCATGTTCGCCGGCCGCGACCCCGATCCCGCGCTGATCAAGCATCGCGACATTCTCGCTACCCTGCCCTTCCTGCAGGGGTTGGCGCAACAAAATCCCTAGGAGAGAAGAGATGCCGTTCCCCAACCGTGCCGGCGACAGCGCCGAGCGGATCTTCCAGATCAAGGATCCGGCATGAGCTTCACGTTCAGCGACGAGCAGGTGATGTTGCAGGATGCTGCGGCGCGCCTGGTCGAGGAAGCGGGATCGTCCGCCGCGGTGCGTGCCGCAGGTTCCAGTGCTACCGGATATGACCCGACAGTCTGGAAACAGATGGCCGAAATGGGCTGGAGCGCGATTCTTGTGCCGGAAGCGCAGGATGGGCTTGGCCTAGGGCAGGTCGAATTGTCGATCGTCGCCATGGCGTGCGGCCGGGCCTTGCTGCCGTCGCCGCTGCTGGCGACGTCGGCGGCCACACGCGCGATCCTGCTCGCTGGGACTGCGGCGCAACAGGATCGCTGGCTGCCGACCATCGCCACGGGCGAACGGACGGCAACGGTAGCGCTGACGGGCGCTTTGGGGCGCTACACGCCGGACGATGTCGCCGCGCAGCTGAAGCGCGATGGTGACGGCTATCGATTGAACGGTGCGGCGGGCTTCGTCCTGGATGGCCATGTCGCCGATCTGATCCTGGTCGCGGCGTGGCTGGACGATGCTATCCGCTTCGTCGCGGTTCCGCGCGATGCCGCCGGCCTTACCGCCGAACGCTTGTCGTGGATCGACATCACCCGCGCTATCGCCCAGTTGAGCTTCGACGATGTGGCGATCCCGGCGGACGACCTGCTGCCCGGCGATGCCTTCAACGAAGTGCTGGCTTTTGCCAATGCCACGCTCGCGGCAGAGCAGACGGGCGCGGCTGCCGCCGCGCTCGACCTGACCGTCGATTATGCCAAGCAGCGCGTGCAGTTCGGCCAGCCGATAGGCCAGTTCCAGGCAGTGAAGCATGCGATGGCGGATCTCGCCTTGCAGGTGGAAGCCGCGGCATCGGCCGTCTGGTACGCCGCCGCCGCCGCCGACCAGCGGCCGGAGGAGTTTGCCGAGGCGGCCGCAATCGCGCGGCTGATGGCGAGCGACGCGCTGTCGAAATGCGCGGCCGACATGATCCATTTCCATGGCGGCATCGGCTTCACCTGGGAGCATGACGCGCATCTCTATTTCCGCCGCGCGCGGGCATCGGGCAGCCTGTTCGGCGATCCCGACACGATGGCGAAGATCATTGCCGATGCGATCGGCCTGAACGAGGAGATCGCTTGTGCGGCTTGATTTCACGCCAGAGCAGGAAGCGTTTCGCGGCGAAGTCCGCGAATGGTTCGAGGCAGAGCTTGCCGGCCCGTTCGCGCATGTCCGCGGGCTTGAGGGCACGAGCGAGGGGATCGCCGAACGCTTCGAATGGGAAAAGCATCTCGGCCGATCCGGCTGGAACACACTCGCCTGGCCCAAGGCCTTTGGCGGACGCGAGATCGGCCTGATCGAGCAAGTGATCTTCCATGAGGAATATGCCCGTGCGGGCGCGCCGGGACGGCTGAGCCATGTCGGGCTGGAGCTTGTCGCGCCGACGATCATGGCGTTCGGCAACGACGAGCAGCGCGAACGCTTCCTCGGGCCGACGGCGCGGGTGGAGACGGTGTGGGCGCAGCTCTTTTCCGAGCCCAATGCCGGATCGGACCTCGCCAATGTCCAGACCCGGGCGCGGCTGGAAGGTGATGTCTGGGTGATGGAGGGCCAGAAGATCTGGAGTTCCTTCGCGCAATATTCGCAGTGGGGCATGGCGCTGGTCCGCACCGAGCCCGGCAGCGTCGGCTCCAAGGGGCTTTCGATGCTGCTGATCCCGCTGGACGGCAAGGGCGTCGACATCCGGCCGATCCGCCAGATGACGGGCGGCAGCAGCTTCAACGAAGTGTTCCTTGATGGCGCGGAGACCGCGGCGGACAATATTCTGGGTGCGCCCGGAGACGGCTGGCGCGTGGCGATGGGCACGCTGACCTTCGAGCGCGGCGTTTCCACGCTCGGCCAGCAGATGGGCTTCCGTGC
The DNA here is from genome assembly GCF_042693015.1 of Sphingomonas sp. DBB INV C78. Lineage (NCBI taxonomy): Bacteria > Pseudomonadati > Pseudomonadota > Alphaproteobacteria > Sphingomonadales > Sphingomonadaceae > Sphingomonas > Sphingomonas sp. DBB INV C78. Next base: position 3,918,514 of record NZ_CP170544.1, read on the forward strand.
GGAACTGGATCGCGTGATCCGCGTCGCCAAGGCGAACGGGGCAGCGCGGGATGCGGGGATCGCCAAGCGGATCGCGCGGTCGCAGGCTGAACTCAAGGTGATGCGCTACACGGCTTTGCGGATGCTGGGCGGCCAAGGCCTCAGCCTCGCCGGCCTGACCTACAAATTGTTTTACACCAGCTGGCATCAGCGGCTGGGTGAACTGGCGATGGACGTGCTCGGCCCCGCGGGCGAGATCGCGGAAGCCGGAACCGACGCCTATCGCCTGCAAAAGATGTATCTGGAATCGCGTTCCGATTCGATCTGGGCGGGCACCAGCCAGATCCAGCGCAATATCATCGCCGAACGGGGCCTGGGACTGCCCCGCGAAAACAAGCCGGCGAAATGAGGAGAGAGCATGACCGACCCGTTGATGGCCGCGCTCACCGGGCCAGGCGCGCCGCATGAGATAGAGGATGTCGTCGTCCGCGGCGTGCCGATGCGGGGCTTCCGCAACGGGCCGCGGACATTGCCGGAACTCTACGCCGCCGCGCGCGCCCATGGCCCACGCGATTTCGTCGTCTATGGCGAGGAACGGCTGAACTATGACGCCTTCTTCGGCCGTGTCGAAGCGATGGCGGCGATGCTGCGCGACCGGTTGGACGATCCGGCGGGCGCGCATGTCGCGATCACCATGCGCAACCGGCCGGACTGGATGGCAGCCTTCGTCGCGATCACCGCGCTGGGCGGGGTGGCAGTGCTGGTCAACAGCCGCGGCACCGGCCCGGAAATGGCGGCCGCGATCGCCGACACCGAATGCCGGCTGGTGGTCGCCGACGCGCAGCGCGCCGCGGCATTGCGCGAGGCCGGGCTCGATTCAGTGGCTTTGTTCGACGTGGATGCCGGTGCGCTGCCGGAAACCGGTGCGGCGCTCGATCTCGCCATAGTCGATCCCGATAGCGACGCCGTCATCATGTTCACGACGGGCACGTCGGGCCTGCCCAAGGGCGCGCGGCTCACCCATCGCAGCCTGACGCAGGGGATCGCCACCACCATCTTCTCGCGCGCCTTTGTCGGCGCCAAGGCGATGGCGGGGATGGACCCGGAGGTGGTGAAGGCACTGTCCGCGATCCAGCCGACCGTGCTCAACGCCTTTCCATTGTTCCATATTTCCGGCTGCGCGTCCGACTTCCTCAACAATCTGCTGGTCGGCGGCAAGGTCGTCATAATGACCAAATGGAACGGCGCCGAGGCGCTCGACCTGATCGAGCGTGAGCGGGTGACAGCCATTTCCGGGGCGCCCGCCATGCTGTGGGATCTGTTGCGTGCGCATGATGGCAAGCGCGACCTCTCCTCGCTGATGGCGCTGGGCATCGGCGGGCAGGCGCTGCCGCCGACCCTGTTCGCCGATATCCGCGCGATGTTTCCCCGCGCGGGCTTCGGCTGCGGTTTCGGCCAGACGGAAACCGCGGGCACGGTCTGCGCGGCATCGACCACGGATATCCTGTCGCGGCCGGGCACGTCAGGTAGCGTCGTCCCCGTGGCCCAGGTCCGCATCCTCGACGATGAGGGCCACGAGTTGCCGCCAGGCGAGGTGGGCGAGATCGTGATCCGCGCGCCGATGGTCGCCCGCGGCTACTGGAACCGGCCCGAGGAAAGCGAACGCGTGTTCAGGGACGGCTGGGTCGCGACCGGCGATGTCGGCTATCTCGATGCGGAGAACTATCTTTTCGTCGTCGATCGCAAGAAGGACATCATCATTTCCGGCGGCGAGAATATCGCCTGTTCGGAAGTGGAGTTCGCGGCGCTGGCCGAACCGCAGGTGATCGATGCCGCCGCTTATGGCCTGCCCGACGAGCGGATGGGCGAACGGGTGGTGCTGGCGGTGGTGGCGAGGCCGGGCCAGTCGATCGAGCCCGCCGACCTCCGCGCGGCGCTGGCGGCCAAGCTCGCCCAGCACAAGGTGCCGACGGAAATACGGGTGATGGACGCACTGCCGCGCAACCATATGAGCAAGATCGACCGCAAGGCGCTGCGCGCGGCGGGATAAGGGCTCAGGACTGAAAAAAGGGAAGGGGCGGCACCGATCGGCGCCGCCCCTTCTTTTTGTTTCGAGGGATCAGGCCGCCACGGGCGGCTTGCCGTCCGCCCATTCGGCGTAGAATTGGTAATACCAGCGCCGGAAATCGCCGATCGGGCCGTCCCCGTCGCAGATCAGCGCGCGTTCGACGAAGCGCTGGCGATCCCAGATCACCTTGTCCTGATCGAACTGCTTCAAGATGTCGCGGATCAGCGCGCGGGCGAGACCCGCCATCGGGCCTTCGGCCTGCGCCTTGGGCTGGGTGAAGGCGAAACGGACGCGCACCAGATCCTTGTCGACCGGGGTGACGCCCGACATCAGCAGCGTTTCGGAAATGCCGCTGAACCGCGTCCAGCCCTGGCCGGGGCCGAAATTGCCATTGGCGATCTTGCCGTCAATCTCGCCCTGCGGCGTCCCCAACTTGGCCAGCACCAGGCCGTTGCGCAGATGGCCGTCGAAGCTGAGGGTGGCATCCGGGTAGGTCGCGGTGCCGTGGACATATTTGAAATGCGCGGTATCGGCCGCATTCTCGGCCATGAATTGCAGCGGTGCGTGGACCAGCCATTCATAGCGATCATAGGCCGTCCAGTCGGCATCGCCGATTTCGGAGAAGGTCTCGACCTCCCACATCGGCGCCTTGCCTTCGGGATGATACCAGATCCACACGAAGCCATTGGCTTCCGCGGTCGGCCAGCCGCCGCACGGGCGCTTGGCCTGGGGCGGGATCACCTTGCCATAGGGGATTTCGTTGACGACGCCGGTCTCGTCATAGCGCCAGGCGTGGAACGGGCATTCAAGCTGGTTGCCATGAACCTTGCCGCCATGGCCCATATGCGCACCGAGATGGCGGCAATAAGCGTCGATCACGCGCGCCTTGCCGTCCTCGCCACGCCATGCGGCCAATTCCTTACCGAAGAACCGCATCGGCCGGGCCTCGCCAGCGGGCAGTTCGTCCGAATAGCAGGCGACGAACCAGCCATAGGGGTAAGGCAGGCGTTCCGCGCCACGCTCGGCCGCGCTGGGATTGTCGGGGATGGGTGCCAGGCGCCAGGCCTTGAGCTCGTCCTTCGTCATCCGGTCGAGGACGGCGAAGGCGGCGACGGGCGCGGTCCGCGCATCCGTTGCGGCGTGATCATGTCCCATGACTACCTCCTCAATCGAGCTTGAAGACGCGACGGGCATTGTCGCGCAGGAATTTCGGCCAAACCTCGTCCTTGAACGGCACATTTTCGAGCTCGCCGAAGATGCGGTCGAGGCTCAGGCCCATCGGGAAATAGCCGGCATAGATGATCTTGTCGGCGCCGCGGGTGTTGGCGTAGTCGATGATCGCCTTCGGATAATGCTTCGGCGCGAAGGCGCTGGTCGAATAATAGAGGTTCGGCCATTTCAGCATCAGCTTAACCGCCAGCGCTTCCCACGGCTCCGCGCCGTGGCGCATCACGACCTTGAGTTCGGGGAAGAACCAGCAGATTTCGTCGAGATGCTCGACCTTCTGGTTTTCCATCGGGATGCGCGGGCCGGGGATGCCGACATTGAGCAGGATCGGGATGTCGAGCTCGACCGCGGCCGCATAGATCGGGAACATATATTTGTGGTTGATCGGCACCTGCGGAAAAGTGCCCGACGGGAACACGCTGACCGCGCTGATCCCGTAATCGCGGTGGAGCCGCTTCATCCGGCGCACTTCGTCCATCCCGCCATTGGGATCGACCGGCGCATCGAAGAAGAAGCGATCGGGGAAGCGTTCCTTCGCTTCGATCTCGTGCGGCTGTTCGCCGAAGCCGACCAGCGCCTTGTCGATGTTGAAACGGTCCATCTGCTCGACGGTCCAGGCGATATAATCGTCGCATTCCTCGATCTCGGGAACGCCCTTGAACATATATTGGGCCGGCATCTCGAACGCCTGCCGGCTTTCGGCATCGCGCAGCAGCGGCTTGAACCAGTCATACCAGTCGGAGCGATTCGCCCGCGTCGGGATGCCAAGCATCGTGTCGACGACGCGGATGTCCTTGGGCAACGGCATCAATACCATCCTCTCCATGAGCCCGGCCCGCGATAGTCTCGCATGGAGGCGGGTCCGGAGCAGCCTCTCGGATCGTCATTGCCAAAAACGTAGACACGTGTCTATATTTTTTTAGGCCGTCTATCGTCCATTCGGCACATCAATTCCGCGCGAACGTCTCGCCCATCAGCCGCGCCGCGGCGGCAAGCTGCTTTTGCAGGGGATAGTTTGTCGACTGCTGCCAGCTACGGATGACGCCGGTGTAAACGCTGATCAGCATCTCGGCCATGAGCCGGATATCGACGTCCTTGCGAATGTCATCGGCGCCGTCCTTGCCGCCAAGCAGCACGATGAAGGCGTCGATCAGCCGCGCCAGGCCACTATTGCCGCCCTCGCTGCCCCAGCTTTGCCAGGAAATTTCGACGAGCAGGCGGGCGACATCGGCCTCCGCTTCGAGGATGCGGGCGCTTTCCGTAAAGGTTGCCACGATCCGATCGGCGGTCGATCCTGCTTCCTGCGTGTGGCGGAGGATCAACGCGACGAAATCATCGCCCATCCGCTCCACCAGCGCGTCGATGATGTCCGCCTTGCTCGGGAAATAATTGTAGAGCGTGGCGCGCGAGACCGCGGCCTCGTCGGCGATCTCGTCCATCCGTGCGTCCTGGATGCCGTCCTGCTGGAACCTGATCCGCGCGGCCTTCAGGATGGCGCCGCGGATGTTCAGGCGGTTGCGTTCGCGCTTCGACAGGATCTGGGTTTGCGGCACGGTCATCCCATGGCTGGAGCCTCGGCGGGACGCATGTGTTAGGCGCTCTGCTTGCGACCCTGCAACCGCCGTCGCATCCCCGAGGGTGGGCCTGCCTGTCCCATTGCCGAGCATTTAATGTCCCGATCGCAAATGCCCCCGTCCAACTGGACGGTGGTGACAGGGGGCACCCGCCGCTACCCCTTGATTCGATAAAGGATAGGAGAGCGTTGGCATGGCACATGACTTTTCGGGCAAGGTCGCACTCGTAACCGGGGCCGGCGGCGGCATCGGCCGATCGACGGCGGAGGCATTCGCCGCAGCGGGGGCGAAGGTCGTCGTCGGTGATGTTTCGGTGAAGGGCGGCGAGGAAACGGTAGCGCTGATCACCGCCAAGGGTGGCACGGCAAGCTTCGTGCGCTGCGATGTCAGCCAGGATGCCGACGTGCAGGCGATCGTCGATCATGCGGTCAAGACCTATGGCGCGCTCGACATTGCCGTGAACAATGCCGGCGTCGATCCGGAAGTGGCACCCGAAGCCCAGTGGAAGCTTGAGGATTTCGATCGCATCCACGCGATCAACACCCGTGGCGTGTTCCTGTGCATGAAGGCGGAGATCGCGGCGATGCAAGGAAAGGGCGGCGCGATCGTCAATGTCGGATCGTTCGCGTCGGTGGCGGGCGTCGTCAACAAGCCGGCCTATACCGCCAGCAAACATGCGGTGCTGGGCATGACCCGCGCGGCCGCGCTGCAATATGCGCGCGCCGGCATCCGCATCAACGCGGTGTGCCCCGGCGGCGTCAAGACCGCCATCCTGGTCGATAATGTCGGCACGTCGGCTGAAGCGGCGGCGGCGGTCGGCGCCGCGCATCCGGCCGGCCGTGCCGCGGAGCCGGAGGATATTGCCGAAGCGATCCTGTGGCTCGCGTCGCCCGTATCCGGCTTTGTCATCGGCCACGGCCTCGTCATCGACGGTGGCCTTTCGGCGCAGTGAGGGGAGACGGGCGATGGCTGAGGGCGTGTTGAAGGGGAAGACCGCGTTCGTCACCGGCGGCAGCGGCGGGATCGGCAGTGCCAGCACCAAGCTGCTGCTGCAGGACGGTGCGGAAGTGCTGCTGATGGGCCGGCGGCTGGAAGCGCTGGAGAAGACGCGGGCCAGGCTGGTGGCCGACGTGCCCGGCGCGCGGATCGAGCTTCATGCCGGCGATGCCGGTCAACAGGGCGATGTCGAGGCGGGGCTGGACAAGGCGCTGGCGATGAGCGGGCGGCTCGACATCCTCGTCCCCACCGTGGGTGGCGGCGGCTTCAAGCCGTTGTTGATGCACGATGCGGATTCGTTCCGCGCCGAGCTCGACTACAACATCATCACCGCCTTCCTGGCGGTGCGCTATGGCGTGCCGCGGATGAAGAAGGGCGGGACGATTGTGCTGATCTCCTCCACCGCGGCGATCATGCCCTTCCCCTGGCTCGGCGCCTATTGCACCGCCAAGGGCGGGCTGGAGCAGTTCCTGCGCACCGCCGCCGACGAGCTTGGCAGCGCCAATGTCCGCATCAACGCGATCCGGCCGGGCATGACCAAGAGCGAGGCGACCGGCGCGATGTTCGACGATCCGGCGATCATCCAGCCCTTCATCGACCAGATGCCGCTGGGCCGCGCGGGCGATCCCGAGGATATCGCCCGCGGCGTCCGCTTCCTCGCCGGCCCGGAATCGGGCTGGGTGACGGGGCAGAGCTTCGCGGTCGACGGCGGCCATGAACTGCGCCGCAACCCCGACCTCACCGGCCTCGCCCGCGCGATCTACGGCGATGCCGCGATCGATGCGGTGAGGCGCGGCGAAGCGCCGCTCGCTTAAACAGGACTTTGCATTTGCCCGTTCGTCCCGAGCGCAGCCGAGGGCTTCTCGACTTCGCTCGAAGACGTGTCTCGACTTCGCTCGACACAAACGGCTTGGGGGTGAATCTCCCCGCTTTTATCTGGCTTAAGCCGCTTCGGTGTAGAGCTGGGCTTCGCGGCCGATGAGGATGTCGGCGAGAACGCCATAGGCTTCGGCCCAGGCGGCGAGCACCTCGTCGGTCGCAAGGTCCGCACCCAGCACGTCGCGGATCGCCGGCAGCAGCGCGGCCGCGACGACCGGATAATGTTCGGCCCGCACGCCGGTTTCGACATGGCGCATCGCCATCCGCTCGACCGCGCCGGTCAGCGCTTCCAGCTTGTCGACATTCTGCGCGAAGGCGAGGATCGCCGCGGCCAGCCGCTTCGGCTGCTCGCCGGAAACCTGCGCCGCCTGATCGAACATCGCCTTTACGTCGGCGTCGACGAACAGCCGTTCATACATGCGGGTGGTGATCGCCAAGCCGTGCTGCTGCAAGGCGGGCGCGGTCGCCTTGACGATCGCGATGGTGGCGGGGCTAAGCTTGCTGGTCATCAGATGTCTCCCTGAATGCGACTCAAAAACATGCGTCAAAAATGCATCTATTAGAGTCGCTGGAAACATGCAACCAAAATGCATATTATCATCGCGTGAAACTGACCCGCCACACCGATTATGCGTTGCGGATGCTGCTCTATCTGGCGGCCCATCCCGACCGGCTCTGTTCGATCGCCGAGATCGCGCGCGCTTACGATATTTCCCAGAACCATCTGATGAAGGTCGCCAACGAGCTCGGCCGCATCGGCCATATCGAGACGGTGCGCGGCCGCAATGGCGGTCTGCGCCTCGCCCGGCCGGCGAACGAGATCATCCTGGGCACGGTCGTACGCGACATGGAGGAAGGGTTCGATCTGGTCGATTGCGGAGGCTGCGTGATCGTGCCGGTCTGCGGGCTTCCCGGCGTGCTGCGCCAGGCGACGCGGGCCTTTGTCGAGACACTCGACCGCTACAGCCTCGCCGATATCGGCGGTCCCAAGGGGGGAATGGCGGCGCTGTTCGGCGTCCCGCCTTACTGAGGCACTTCGTCGCCGACGCTGTCACCTGAACGGACGCCGCGACGGGCGCGCAGCTTGCCGGCATAGGACTGGATCAGCCGGGTGCGGTTGGCGGCATCCATAGTGGCGAAGCGCTGCTCGGCAGCTTCGCCTCCTCCGTCGGCCTGCGCCGTGAGCATCGGCATCGCCGCCGCGCGGAAAGCGGCGGTCTCATCCTCGCAGATCTGCAATGCCCCCTGTGCGAACAGATCGGCGGGCACCCGTTCCCGCAACGCTGCGTCGGATTCCGCGCCGAGGCACTGGATATAAGCGAGCTGCGCATCATCCAGTGCAGAAAAGAAGAGCAGCCCGGACAGCAACAGGGTCATGATACGCATACCCCTCAACTTGGCCGACGCGGATACAGTGCGTCGCCAACTGTTTCGGATGTGTCGCGAATTTCGTCAATCCATCCGCATCGCTTCGGCCGCGAGCGCTTCCGCCTCGATCAGCAGCGCATCGTCGGCCAAGCCCTGCGGCACATGCTCGCGCCCGATCATCACCAGCACCGGCACGGCCAGCGGCGAGACGCGGTTGAGCTCGACATGGAGCATGGTGCCGGCCGCGCGATCGAGCAGATCGGCGAGCCGGCCGACATCGGTCATCCGCGCGCGCGCATCGTCCCAGGCGGCGCGCAGCAGCAGGTGATCGGGCTCGTAGCGGCGCAGCACATCATAGATGAGGTCGGTCGAGAAAGTGACCTGCCGGCCGGATTTGCGCTTGCCCGGATGCTGGCGTTCGACCAGTCCGCCGATTACCGCGACTTCGCGAAAGGCGCGTTTCAGCAGGGCTGATTGCTGCACCCACTGGACGAACTCGTCCTCCAATATGTCGGGTGAGAACAAGGCTGCTGGGTCGGTGACGGGATTCAGCGAGAAGGTGCCGATCGCATAATCATTGGCGACGAAGCCGACCGGCAGCAGGCCCAGCGTCTCCATCCGCCGGGTGAGCAGCATCCCCAGCGACTGGTGCGCATTCCATCCTTCGAAGCTGTAGGCGACCATGTAATGGCGCCCTTCGTGCGGGAAGGTTTCGACGAGCAATTGCCCCGGCTGCGGCAGGCGCGAGCGGCGCGACTGCACTTCAAGCCATTCGCGCACGTCGGGCGGGAAGCGTGGCCATTCGCTATCGTTCGCGAGGAAGCCGCGAACGCGATCGGCCAGATTGGTCGAGATCGGCATCCGCGCGCCCATGTAAGAAGGGATGCGCGCCGACTTGGCGGTGGCCCGCACGATCAGATCGGTGACGTCGACCTTCTCGACCTCCAGGCTCAGGCCTGCAAAGAAGAAGGTGTCGCCGGGGGTGAGCGTCGCGGCGAAGCCTTCTTCCACCGCGCCGAGCTTGCGGCCGTTGCGGAAGCGGACGTCGAGCATCGGGGCGTCGACGATGATCCCCGCGTTCAGGCGATGCTGGGCGATAAATTTCGGGTGGCTGACCCGCCAATAGCCGTCCGCATCTTCGACCAGGCGCTTGAAACGGTCATAGGCCTTGAGCGCATAGCCGCCATTTTCGATGAAGCGCAGCACCTGCCCGAATATATCTCCCGACAGGCCCGCATAAGGCGCGGAACGGCGGATCTCCGCCAGCAGTTCATCGGCGCGGAAGGGCCCGGCGCAGGCGACCGCCATGATGTGCTGGGCCAGCACGTCGAGCGCGCCGGGGCGGAAGATTTCGGTATCGAGCGCGCCTTCTTCCACCGCATCGAGTGCGGCGCGTGCCTCGAGATATTCGAAGCGGTTGCCGGGCACGAGCACGGCTTCGGAAGGTTCGTCGAGGCGGTGGTTGGCGCGGCCGATCCGCTGCAGCAGCCGCGACGATCCCTTGGGCGCGCCCATCTGGATGACGAGATCTACATCGCCCCAATCGACCCCGAGATCGAGGCTGGCGGTGGCGACCAGCGCCCGCAGTCGGCCCGCTGCCATCGCTTCTTCCACCTTGCGCCGTGCCTCCCGGCTCAGCGATCCGTGGTGGATGCCGATCGGCAGCGATTGGGCATTCTCCTTCCAGAGATCCTGGAAGATCAGTTCGGCAAGGCTGCGGGTGTTGCAGAAAATGATCGTCGTCTTGTGCGTCTCGATCTCGGCCATCACCTGCGCGACAGCATAGCGCCCCGAATGCCCCGACCAGGGGATGCGCCCTTCGGGAAGCAGAATGGCGATGTCGGCCGGCGCGCCGGGATCGCCCTGGACCAGCGCCACCCCATCGATGTCACCGTCCGCCGACAGCCATCCGCGATATTCGTCGGGATCGGCGACGGTGGCGGACAGCGCGACGGCGCGCATATCCGGGGCAAGACTGCGCAGCCGCGACAGCGACAGCGACAGGAGATCGCCGCGCTTGCCATTGGCGAAGGCATGGACCTCGTCGATCACCACCGTCTGCAAGCCGGCAAACAGCGCGGCGCTTTCAGGATAGGAGATGAGCAGGCTGAGCGACTCCGGCGTCGTCAGCAGCATCTGCGGCGGCCGCGCGCGCTGGCGGGCCTTGCGGTCGGATGGCGTGTCGCCGGTCCGCGTCTCGACCCGGATGGGCAGCCCCATCTCCTCGATCGGCCGCAGCAGGTTGCGCTGAACGTCGACGGCCAGCGCCTTCAGCGGCGAGACATAGAGGGTGTGGAGCCCGTCGGTCGGCCGCTCGATCAGATCGACCAGGCTGGGCAGGAAGCCCGCCAGCGTCTTGCCCGCGCCGGTGGGGGCGACGAGCAGGGTGTCACGCCCTTCGCGGGCGGCGTCGAGCATCTCCAGCTGATGCCGGCGGGGCCGCCAGCCGCGGGCGGCAAACCATTCGGCGATCGCGGGTGGCAAATCCATCATTGCCGACAACGACTATCCGCCTTGCCCGCTCCGCGATAGGAGGAGGAAAGCAAAAGGAAATGACGATGGGCGAATTCGTTCGACACAAGCAGCCCTGGACCGGCGACGAACTCGCCAAGCTGCGCCGCCTTGCCGAGAAAGGCATGGCGCTGAAGGCGATCGCCAAGGCGCTCACCCGCAGCGAGGAATCGGTGAAGGACCGCGCCAAGCAGGACGGCATCCGTATCGCCAAGCTGCACTGATCGGCGCAGGGCCGTGGAACCAGCCGGCCCGTCAACCATATAGGCATCATGCCGCGCCGCGCCGCCTGGATCGAGCCTCATCCCGAAGGTATCTATCTGCCGGGCGCCGATGCCTGGATCGACCCGTCGGTGCCGAAGCCGCGCGCGCTCGTCACCCATGGCCATGCCGATCATGCCCGCGGCGGCCATGGCGCGGTACTGGCGACCGCGGAGACGCTGGCGATCATGGCGACGCGTTATGGTCCGCAAAATGGCCAGGCGCTCGGCTATGGCGAGACCATCGCGCTGGACGGCATCACGGCGCGCTTCATGCCGGCGGGGCATGTGCTGGGATCGGCGCAGATCGTGCTGGAGCATGAGGGCGAGCGCGTCGTCGTTTCCGGCGACTATAAACGCCGGCCCGATCCCACCTGCGCGCCGTTCGAGCCGGTGCCCTGCGACATCTTCGTCACCGAGGCGACCTTTGCGCTGCCTGTGTTCCGGCATCCCGACACCGGATCGGAAATGGACCGGCTGCTCGCGGCGCTCCACGCGAATCCGGATCGTTGTGTGCTGGTGGGAGCTTATGCGCTGGGGAAGGCGCAACGCGTGATCGCCGAATTGCGGGCGCGCGGTCATGGCACGCCGATCTTCATCCACGGCGCCCTGCAGCGCTTGTGTGATCTCTACGAGGAATTCGGGGTGGAACTCGGCCCCTTATTGCCGGCGACGGGTGTGAAGGCGGCCGAGATGCGGGGGCATATTGTCATGGCGCCGCCATCTGCACTCAACGATCGCTGGTCGCGCCGGCTGCCCGATCCGATCACGGCGATGGCATCGGGCTGGATGCGCATCCGCCAGCGCGCGCGCCAACGCAATGTGGAATTGCCGCTGGTTGTTTCCGATCACGCCGATTGGGATGAGCTGACGAAAACTTTGACAGAAATTGCACCGGCCGAAGTGTGGGTCACCCACGGGCGCGAGGACGCGCTGGTGCACTGGTGCATGACACGCCAGATCCGGGCGCGGGCGCTGGAACTGGCGGGCCGCGAGGACGAGGACGACTGACGGCGTCCCCGTCCACGAACTACGCTATCTTTTTGCCCGCGGCGACGCCCATCACCACGAACAACAGGAAGAGGGCGATTGCCACTACGAAAAGAATCTTCGCGATCCCAACGAAAGCGCCGCCGATCCCGCCGAAGCCCAGCACGCCAAGAACAAGCCCGGCAACCAGGAAGATAAGGGCCCATCTTAACATTTATCGTCTCCTTTACACTCGCGCGATCCAAACGCAGGAAGTGGGCACGACGTTCCGGGCAATTAAAGATAAGGTCCCCGCGATAGATTGATGCCCCCCTGTACGAGGAGGGTCGCGGAACATCCTGTTGTCAAAGGGACAAAGTCACCGTCGCCACGCTGATCTTTACGATCCGACCGCCAGGTGAATCGCGATCTATCCCCAGTCTGCTCCGTTAACCATGAGTCGGTATATTTTACATTCGCGATTCTAGGTAAATCGGAATCTCGTGGATTCAGAACTACTCACCGACGTGGCACGACATATGCTTGGAAGATTGCGCACACCGGATGTGCATGCCAACGGAGATATGCCGTGTTGAAGAAAGCGTTGCTTGTCTTGGCCGCCTGCTCTGCCATTGCGCCCGCCCATGCTGCGATTACGGTAACGAGTGTCGACGGAAGCGATCCCTACGCAGGCCCGACACCCACCTTCGATTTCGATAGCGCCACGCCGGAATGGGATGGCTCGATCTTCACCGACTCGGTGGGTTCGCATCGCGCGCAGCCCTTTGGCAGCACCGGCGGCTATGCCTCGGTCGGAATCGACCCGGACGGCGGCGTCAATCCGGGCACGCTGGACCTCAGCGGCTTCACCAGCATCTCTCAGATCAGTTTCCTGTGGGGCTCGATCGACACCTACAATACGGTCGAATTCCAAGATGCGGCGGGCAATGTGCTGGCAAGCTTCACCGGCGGCCTTGACGGCATCGCGCCAGCCGACGGCGGCCAGACAAACCCGGCCTCCAACCGGCTCGTGACGTTCGACATTTCCGGCGTGGATTCCGGCCTGCTCGCGAAGCTCGTCTTCACCTCGGGCCAGAACGCCTTCGAATTCGACAATGTCGCCATCACCAGTGCCCCGGTTCCCGAACCGGCAACCTGGGCAATGATGATTGCGGGTTTCGGGATGATCGGTGCGGCTTCGCGCACGCGTCGGGCGCGTCACACCTCGATCGCCTGATCGAGATCGGGCTTTCGTCAGGGCGCCGCCGGCCATGTGCCGGCGGCGTTCCTGTTTCCAGAGGACGTCAGGCGCCCTGGCTGGCTTCGAAGAGGAACCAGGCGCGGCCTTCGGCGAGATCGGTCCATTCATCGAGGATGCCGCTGGTGGCATTGTCCTTGGCGGCGTCGACGATGTCCTTGGCCTCGTGCAGCTTTTCGACCAGCTTCAGATTGTCGTTGCGCAGTTCGCGCAGCATGTCGCCGGGGCTTACGAAATCGGCGTCATTGTCCTTGATCGACTGGAGCCGCGCGATGTGGCCGATCGACCGGAGGGTGGTGCCGCCCGTCTTGCGAATGCGCTCCGCGATCTGATCGGTCGTGCCGAGGATTTCGGTCGCCTGATCATCAAGCAGCAGATGATAGTCGCGGAAATGTGGGCCAGAGACATGCCAGTGGAAATTCTTGGTCTTGAGGTAGATCGCATAGGTATCCGCCAGGATCGCATTCAGTGCGTCAGCGACGTTGCTGAGTTGATTGCTCTGGAGATCGGTCGGGGTCGCGAGCTTGGGCTTGGCCTTGGGCGTCTTCGCCATGCTTATCCTCCTGTCGGGCGGTCGGGATGATGATCGATTCGCGTCTCTAACGATCAAGATAGGAATTGGTGGCAGGAAATGCTCGGATAAAACTTCGATCGCTGTGATCGAAAGTGATTGCGATCAATGCGCTGCCCCCCAGCTCGCACCGGTGCCGATTTCAACACCGAGCGGCACCGACAGCGCCACCATCGGCTCGACCGCCTTCGCCATCACTTCGCGGATGATCGGCGTCGCGGCGGCGACATCGCCTTCGGGCAGTTCGAACACCAGTTCGTCATGCACCTGCAGCAGCATCCGGACGTTGGGAAGCCCCGCCTGTTCGAGCGCCGGGCCCATGCGGACCATGGCGCGCTTGATGATGTCGGCGCAACTCCCCTGGATCGGCGCGTTGATCGCCGCGCGTTCGGCGCCCTGGCGGATATGCTGGACGCTGGCCTTGATCTGCGGGAACCAGGTCTTGCGGCCGAACAAGGTTTCGGTGAAGCCATTGTGGCGCGCTTTCTCCAGCGTCTCGTTGATATAAACGGAGATGCCGGGGAAGCGTTCGTAATAGCGCGAGATCATCGCCTGCGCCTCGTCCGGGTCGATCTCCAGCCGCGAGGCGAGGCCCCAGCGCGAGATGCCGTAGAGGATCGCGAAGTTGATCGTCTTGGCGCGGCCGCGGGTGTCGCGGTTCACTTCACCGAACAGTTCCTGCGCGGTGGCAGCGTGAATATCCTCGCCGCGCTGGAAGGCGTCGCGGAGCGCCGGCACATCGGCCATGTGCGCCGCCAGTCGCAGCTCGATCTGGCTATAGTCCGCAGCCAGGATGACATTGCCGGGGTCGGCGATGAAGGCATCGCGGATCTGCTTGCCGGTGTCGGTACGGATCGGGATGTTCTGGAGGTTCGGATCGGTCGACGACAGCCGCCCGGTCTGCGCGCCCGTCAGGCTGTAGCTGGTGTGAACGCGGCCGGTGTCGCGGTTGATCTGCGCCTGAAGCGCATCGGTATAAGTGGATTTCAGCTTGGCGAGCTGGCGCCAGTCGAGCACCAACCCGGCGATCTTCACGCCATCCACCTTCATCTTTTCGAGCACGGTGACGTCGGTGGAATAAGCGCCGGACTTGCCCTTCTTGCCGCCCTTCAGCCCCATCTTCTCGAACAGGATTGCCCCAAGCTGCTGCGGCGAGCCGATGGTGAAGGGCTGGCCGGCCTCGGCGTGGATCTCCTCCTCCAGCCGGGCGATTTCCTGCGCGAAGCGGCTGGACAGGCGCGAGAGATGATCGCGATCGACCTTGATCCCGGTCCGCTCCATCTTTGCGATCACGGGGATCAGCGGGCGATCGACCAGTTCATAGACGCGGGTGACGCCTTCGCGGGTCAGCCGCGGCTTGTAGCGCGTCCACAGCCGCCAGGTGACGTCGGCATCCTCGCCGGCATAGCGCGTCGCCTGATCGAGCGGGACTTCGGCGAAGCTGATCGCCTTCTTGCCGGTGCCGGCGACATCCTTGAACGAGATGCAGGTGTGTTCCAGCACCGCGTGGGCAACCTCGTCCATGCCATGCCCGGCGAGCGACTTGCCGGCATCGAGATCGAAGCTCATCACCATCGTATCGTCGATCGGCGAGACCGTGAGGCCGTGGCGGGCGAGCACGTTCAGATCATATTTGATGTTGTGGCCGATCTTGAGCACCGCGGGATCGGCGAGCAGCGGCTGCATCCGCGCAACCACCTGAGCGAGAGGAATCTGCGGCGGAGCCTCGCTGAACATGCCGTCGCCGCTCTTGTGGCCGACGGGGATGTAGCAGGCCCTGCCCGGCGCGGTGGCGAGGCAGATGCCGGCAAGCCCGGCGGAGATGCTGTCGAGTGCGTCCGTCTCGGTATCGATGGCGATGATGCCGCTGGCATAGGATTCGGCGATCCAGGCATCGAGCCGTTCGAGCGTCGTCACCTGTTCATAGCTGTCGCAGTCGATCGGCGGCAGTGGCACGAAATCGGGGAGAACGGGCATGTCGGCCGTGGCCACCGCCGCGGCGACCGGGTCGGCCTTCTCCTTGCCCGGCGCATGCGCGGCGAGCCGCGACAGCAAGGTCTTGAAGCCCTGATCCTCAAGGAAAGCGCGCAGCGGCTCGGGCGGGATGCCGTCGAGGCGGAAATCGTCCAGCCCATGCGGCACAGGGACTTCGCGATGCAGGTCGACCAGCACGCGCGATAACCGCGCCATCGCCTCATGCTCGATCAGATTGTCGCGCATCTTGCTGGGCTTCATCGCCGGCGCGGCGGCGAGCACGGCATCGAGATCGCCATGTTCGAGGATCAGCTTGCTCGCCGTCTTGGGGCCGATGCCCGGCACACCGGGAACATTGTCGACGCTGTCGCCCATCAAAGCGAGCACGTCGCCGAGCTTTTCCGGCGGCACGCCGAATTTGCCGACGACATAATCCGCGCCGCGCCGCTCATTCTTCATTGTGTCGAGCATGTCGACGCCGGGGCGGATGAGCTGCATCAGATCCTTGTCTGACGAGACGATGGTGACGTCCCAGCCGGCCTCGATAGCCTTCATCGTGTAGGTGGCGATGATGTCGTCGGCCTCGAACCCCGCTTCCTCGATACAGGGCAGCGAGAAGGCGCGGGTCGCGTCGCGGAACAGCGGGAACTGGGGAACCAGATCCTCGGGCGCGGGCGGGCGTTGGGCCTTGTATTTGTCGTAGAGATCGTTGCGGAAGGTGTGCGAGCCCTTGTCGAACACCACCGCCAAATGGGTTGGCCCATCCGCCTTGTCGAGCGCATCGGCGAGCTTCCACAGCATCGCCGTATAGCCATAGACCGCCCCGACATTCAGGCCGTGCCGGTTGGTGAGCGGCGGAAGCTGGTGATAGGCCCGGAAGATATAGCCCGAGCCGTCGACGAGATAGAGGTGGTTGGATGCCATGGCGAAGGGGATAGCCGAACGCGGCGCGACCATCCATAACCATCGCGACCGGAATAGGGTAAAATCGGGAGAGTAAGCCATGGATCGCAGGCAGTTCGGTTTGGCGGCAGCGGCACTGGCGCTGGTGGCGGCGACACCCGCATGGGCGAAGGACGCCGGCTTCGTATCGAACCGGCTGACCATGACCGTCGAAGGCAGCGGGCGCGACGTGATCCTGGTGCCCGGCCTCACCTCCTCCCCCGATGCCTGGCGCACCGCGACCCCCAAGCTACCTGGCTATCGTTATCATTATGTGCAGGTGAAAGGCTTTGCCGGCACCGCGGCCGAGGGCAACGCGGCCGGCGGGCTGATCGCCGGCGTGGCCGAGGAGATTGCCCGCTACATCCGTGACGCCAAGCTGACCAAGCCGGCGATCGTCGGCCATTCCATGGGTGGCACCGTGGCGCTGATGGTGGCGGCGCGGCATCCCGAACTGGTCGGCCGGGTGATGGTGGTCGACCAATTGCCCTTCATGGGCATGATGTTCGGCCCGCCTGGATCGACCGCCGAAAGCCTGAAGCCGGTCGCCGACGACATCCAGAAGAAGATGGACGCGCGCAGCGATGCCGAGAATGAGCAGGCGCTGGCAGCGATGATGGGGCCGATGGTGGCCAATGAGGCGCTGCGGCCGAAGGTGCTGCAACAGGCCGTGGCCAGCGATCGCAAGGTCGTGACCGCCACCTTCCACGAATTGATCGTCACCGATCTTCGCCCCGAACTCACGAAGATCAGCGTGCCGGCGACCGTGCTCTATGTGACGCCGCGGGGCGTGCAGGTGACCGATGCGCAGGTGGATGAAATCTACAAGGCATCCTACGCCAACCTGAAGGGTGTGAAGCTGATCCGCGTGCCCAATGCCGCGCATTTCATCATGTTCGACAATACGGACGGTTTCATATCTGAGCTCAAGACCTTCCTGACGGCCTGACCCTCTTCGACGTCACTCATCGAAGGCGGAGATGATCGGGCACCGCCCTTCGTCGGACTTGCCGCATTCATGCGCGAGACGGCGGAGCGCGGTGCGGGCGGCTTCCAATTCGGCGATCTTGGCGTCGAGTGCCGCCAGCCGTTCGGCCGCGAGCGCCCGGGCGCGGGCACGATCCTGGCCGGCGTCAAGCTGGAGCAGTTCGCTGATCTGATCGAGCGTGAAGCCCGCCGCCTGCGCGGAGCGGATGAAGCGCAGCCGGCGGACATCCTCCGCCCCATAACGCCGCACACTCCCCGCCGCGCCGCCGCCCAGCGGCCGATCGGGCGTGCCGAGCAGGCCGCGCCGCTGGTAGAAGCGCACCGTTTCCACCCCTACGCCGCCCGCTTTGGCGAGCCCCGAAATCGTCGTCATCGCTGCCCTTGACTCCGTACCATGATACGGACCCTATATGGGGTGCATCGAAACGCCTCACAACGGACGATGCGAATGACGACCGCCGCTGCCACCGCCCCCAAACGCGCCATACTCTATCGCATGGTGATGCCGGAGCACATCTGCCCGTTCGGCACCAAGGCGCGCTATCTGCTGAAGCATCGCGGCTATGAGGTCGAGGATCATTGGCTGACGACGCGCGCCGAGCAGGAGGCGTTCAAGGCCCAATATGACGTGGCGACCACGCCGCAAATCTTCATCCACGGCGAGCGCATCGGCGGGCATGACGATCTGCGCCGCTATCTGGGCCTGAGCGTCAAAGATCCCAAGGCGACCAGCTATACGCCGGTGATCGCAGTGTTCGCGGTGGCCGCCTTGCTTGCGCTTGGGGTGAACTGGCTGACCGCGATGCCGCTCGTCGGCGTGATGACCGTCGAACGCTTCATCGCGATCGCCATGATGCTGCTGGCGATGCTGAAGCTACAGGATGTCGATCGCTTTGCGACGATGTTCCTCGGTTATGACCTGCTGGCGCGGCGGTACGTGCCTTATGCCTATGCCTATCCGTTCCTGGAGTTGGGCGCGGGCCTGTTGATGCTGACGGGCGCACTCCATTGGCTTTCGATCCCGGTCGCCTTGTTCATCGGCGGCATCGGCGCGGTTTCGGTGTTCAAGGCCGTCTATATCGACAAGCGCGACCTGAAATGCGCCTGCGTCGGCGGCAACAGCAATGTGCCGCTGGGCTTCGTCTCGCTGACCGAGAATGTGATGATGGTGGCGATGGCGCTGTGGATGGTGATTGGGGTGGGGATGAGCTGAGTTATCTCCCCTCCCTGCCAAGGGAGGGGCTGGGGGTGGGTCGCGAGCGGCAGCGAGCTTCGCCGACCTCCCCGAAAAGCTACGCCAGCGGGCATTGAGCCCACTGGCTCCGCCACCCACCCCTAACCCCTCCCTTGCAGGGAGGAGAATAAAGTCAGGGCACCAGCACCGTGTCCTTCGCCTCGGCCAGCGTGTCGGGATAATCGAGCGTATAGTGCAAGCCGCGGCTTTCCTTGCGGCGAAGCGCCGAGCGGACGATCAGTTCGGCGACGTCGACGAGGTTGCGCAGCTCGATCAGGTCGGGCGTCACGCGGAAATTGCCGTAATATTCGTCGACCTCGCGCCGCAGCAGCTTGATGCGATGGTGCGCGCGTTCGAGCCGCTTGGTGGTACGGACGATGCCGACATAATCCCACATGAAGCGGCGGATCTCGCGCCAGTTATGCTGGACGATGACCTCCTCGTCCGAATCCGAAACACGGCTTTCGTCCCACGGGCGGATTGGCGGGGGGGCGGGCATCTCATCCCAATGGCGCATGATGTGGCCGGCGGCCGCCTCGCCGAAGACGAGGCATTCGAGCAGCGAGTTGGAGGCCAAGCGGTTGGCGCCGTGGAGGCCCGACTGCGTCACCTCGCCCGCAGCATAGAGGCCGGGCAGGTCGGTGCGGCCCTTGAGGTCCACGACCACGCCGCCGCAGGTATAATGCTGGGCGGGCACCACCGGGATCGGCTGGGTAGTGATGTCGATGCCCAGCCCCAGCAGCTTGTTGTAGATGTTGGGGAAATGGTCTCGCACGAAATCGGGCGGCATATGGCTGATGTCGAGATGAACATAATCCAGACCGAGCCGCTTGATCTCATGATCGATCGCGCGCGCCACCACGTCGCGCGGGGCAAGTTCGGCGCGAGGATCGAAATCGGGCATGAAGCGATGGCCGCTGGTCGGGATCTTCAAGTGCCCACCCTCGCCGCGAACCGCCTCGGTAATCAGGAAGTTCTTGACCTCCAGATTGTAGAGGCAGGTCGGGTGGAACTGCATGAATTCCATGTTCGAGACGCGCGCCCCCGCGCGCCAAGCCATGGCGATGCCGTCGCCGGTCGCGCCACGCGGCGCGGTCGAATAGAGATAGGTGCGGCCCGCCCCGCCGGTGGCAAGAATGGTCGCGCGGCCGGTGAACAACTCGACCCGACCGGTCTTGCGGTTGAGCGCATAGACGCCCCACACATGGCCTTCGCCCGAATAGCGCTCGCCATGGCGGCCCGTGGCGAGGTCGATCGCCACCATGTCGGGGACGAGGGTGATGTTGGGATTGGCAGCCGCCGCCTTTTCCAGCGCCTGCTGCACCGCCCAGCCGGTCGCATCGTCGACATGGACGATGCGGCGATGGCTGTGCCCGCCTTCGCGTGTCAGGTGCCAGCGTTCGGATTCGCCGGGGTTGAAGGGTACGCCGAGCTCCGCCAGCCGTTCGATCGCACGCGGTGCGTTGCCGACAACGAACTCCACCGCGGCACGATTGTTGAGGCCCGCGCCCGCGATCATCGTATCTTCAATATGGGCATCGAAGCTGTCGCCGGGTTCGAGCACGGCGGCGATGCCGCCCTGCGCCCAGGCAGTCGACCCGTCGGACAGCGATCCCTTGGCGATCACCGCGACGCGGTGGCGTTCGGCGAGGTTGAGCGCGGCCGTCAGCCCGGCCGCGCCCGAGCCGATGACAACGACGTCAAAGGCGTTAGCCATTGGCGGAGCGCGTCAGGTTAAGGAACACATCTTCCAGATCGGCCTCGCGCGTCGAAACGTCGACAATACCAAGCCCTTCGGCCTGAAGTGCCGCCAGCACGCCGCCGGCGTTCAATTTATCCTTGCAATAGGTGATGACGATGGTGCGTTCGCCCTTGAGTTCGATCCGATCGAACAAGGGCGAGGAGGGCGGGGCCTTGAGGTCGCGATCGACCGTCACTTCGACCGCTTTCTCGCGCGCCATGCCGACCAGCGTTTTGGTCGGTTCATTGGCGATAAGCTGGCCATGATTGATGATCGCGATGCGATCGCACAACTCCTCGGCTTCCTCGAGATAATGGGTGGTCAGGACGACAGTGACGCCGCCCCTGTTGAGTTCGCGCACATAGGCCCAGAGCTGCTGGCGCAGTTCGACATCGACACCGGCGGTCGGCTCGTCCAGCACCAGCACGGGCGGCGAATGGACCATCGCCTTGGCGACGAGCAGCCGGCGCTTCATGCCGCCCGAAAGCGAGCGGGCATAGGCTTTGGCCTTGTCCTCGAGATGGACCGCGCGGAGCAGTTCCATCGATCGGCGCAGATGCTTGGGCACACCATAAAGGCCGGCCTGGATTTCCAGCGTCTCGAACGGTGTAAAGAAGGGATCGAACACGATCTCCTGCGGAACGATGCCGATCGAGGCCTTGGCGTTGCGATGATCGTGGCCGATGTCGAAGCCCCAGATCTCCGCCGTGCCGCTGGTCTTGTTGACCATGCCCGACAGGATGTTGATGAGCGTCGACTTGCCGGCGCCATTGGGGCCGAGCAGGCCGAATATCTGCCCCCGCGGCACATCGAAGCTGACGCCCTTCAGCGCCTGCTTGCCGCCGGCATAGGTTTTCGCGAGGTCGAGGATGCGGATCGCGGCGTCAGTCATGCCAGCGCTTTAGCGGGCCGGGCGCGGTGGCGCAAAGGGGTGCGATGGCCAGAGTGTTAACCGTCTCCGTTTAAGGCTTGTTTACGCGGATCGGCGATTCTCCAATCCATGTTCAACGATCTCCATCTCCGCCGGTCGCGCCGCGCGCTGGCCTTCGCCGCCGTCCTTGCCACCATGCTGGCGACGCTGACGCCGATGCATCCGGCCCGCGCCGCGACGATCGCCGCGCATCAGACCGCTTGAACCGCGCACCCCGCCTGCGCTAGGGGCAAGGCCATGCTGCCGCCGCCCGAATCCACCCGCGTCTCCTCGTCCCGCGTCGCCTGTGACGGTGCCTCCGAGATTCCCGGCGGCGCTGCGCTCGGCCATCCGCGCGTCTGGCTCGAAATCGACGAGAGCGGCTATGCCGATTGCGGCTATTGCGATCGCCGTTTCATCCTGATCGGCGGCCCTGCGGACGAAACGACTGGTTCCGACCACTGATCGTCCTATATCGGGGAGCATGAGCACGATCCTCGACCCCCGCCGCTTCCTCTATCGCGACAATGCCCTGGACCCGGACGGCGCGCTGCGCCTGACCGCCGATGCGCTGAAGGGCTGCGACGATGGCGAGCTTTACCTGCAATATGCGACGTCGGAGAGCTTCGGCTTCGATGACGGGCGGCTGAAGACGGCGGACTTCAACACGCAAGCGGGCTTCGGTCTGCGCGGCATTTCCGGCGAAACGACAGCCTTCGCCCATGCGAACGAGATCAGCGAAGCTGCGATCCGCCGCGCGGCCGAGACGATGACCCTGCTCGATCCCGCCAAGGGCGCCCGCTCGGCACCGCCGCGGCGGACCAATGTTTCGCTCTACACCGCGGATGATCCTCTGGGCCTCGTTCCCTTCGCGAAGAAGGTGGAGCTTTGCCAGAAGATCGACGCCGCCGCCCGTGCGCGCGATCCGCGCGTCGCGCAGGTCACAGTCGGCCTGTCGGGTTCGTGGAGCGTGATCGAGATCGTCCGCCCCGACGGCTTCGTCGCGCATGACGTACGCCCGCTCGTCCGCCTCAACGTCTCGATCGTGGTCGAGCAGAATGGCCGGCGTGAAAGCGGCTTCTTCGGGCTGGGCGGCCGCTATCTCTATGATGACCTGTTCGTCGACGCGACCTGGAACCGGGCGATCGACGAGGCGCTGAAGCAGGCGCTAGTGAACCTCGAATCGGTGCCGGCGCCCGCCGGCGAGATGACCGTCGTCTGCGGCCCCGGCTGGCCCGGCGTGCTGCTGCACGAGGCGATCGGCCATGGTCTTGAAGGCGACTTCAACCGCAAGGGAAGCTCGGCCTTCTCCGGCCGGATCGGCACCCAGGTCGCGTCCCGCGGCGTCACCGTGGTAGATGACGGATCGATCGCCAACCGCCGCGGATCGCTCAGCATCGACGATGAGGGCACCCCGACCCAGCGCAACACGCTGATCGAGGACGGTATTCTCGTCGGCTATATGCAGGATCGCCTGAATGCCCGGCTGATGGGCGTGCCCGCCACCGGCAACGGCCGGCGCGAAAGCTTCGCCCATGCGCCGATGCCGCGCATGACCAACACCTTCATGCTGGGGGGCAAGGACGATCCGGCGGACATATTGGCGAGCGTGAAAAACGGCATCTACGCCACCAGCTTCGGCGGCGGCCAGGTCGACATCACCAGCGGTAAGTTCGTCTTTTCCTGCACCGAGGCCTATCGCATCGAGAATGGCAAGATCGGCGCGCCGATCAAGGGCGCGACGCTGATCGGCGACGGCCCGACCGCGCTGACCAAGGTGCGCGCGATCGGCAATGACATGGCGCTGGACGAGGGCGTCGGCATCTGCGGCAAGGGTGGCCAGTCCGTCCCCGCCGGCGTCGGCCAGCCGACCTTGCTGATCGAAGGGCTGACGGTGGGCGGAACCGCGGCCTGAGCCCGCGCGTCCCACTGCCATGGCCCTGATCGAGCTCGCCCGCTTCTACAACAGCTTCGAAGCCGGGATCATCCAGTCCCGGCTGGAATCGGACGGCATCCCGTCGGTATTGTTCGATCTGGAGATGAGCTTGCAGGCGATGGGCATGGCGATCCCGATCTGGGTGATGGTCGACGAAGAGGATGAGGCGGAAGCGCGCGCCATCCTCGCCGCGGCATGGGAGGAAGGCGGCGCGGCATGATCACGCCCAGCCCGATCACGGTCGCCAGCTACAATATCCACAAGGCGGTCGGCACCGACCGCAAGCGCGACCCCGCCCGCATCCTGGAGGTGCTGCACGAGATCGACGCCGATGTGGTGGCGCTTCAGGAGGCGGACCTGCGCTTCGGATCGAAGCTGTCCGCCATCCCGGTCGACATGATTACCGAGCATAGCGCCTACAAGCCGGTCGATTATGACATCCGCCCCGGCGGAATCGGCTGGCACGGTAATGCGGTGCTGGTGAAGCGCGGGGTGGATATCCTCGCCCATGCGCCGATCCACCTGCCGGTGCTGGAGCCGCGCGGCGCGGTGATGGCCGACTTGCGCATTCGCGGTACGCCGATCCGGATTGTCGGGATGCATCTCGACCTGTCCGGCCTGTGGCGCCGGCGGCAGGTGCGCGCGATCCTTGCCCAGCTCGCATCGCGCCCGCCGCTGCCGACGGTGATGATGGGCGACCTCAACGAATGGGCGAAGGTCGGCGGTTGCCTCGCCGAATTCGCGCCGGCCTTCCGCATCTGCGATACCGGCCGCAGCTTCCACAGCCGCCGCCCGGTCGCGGCGCTCGATCGTATCCTGATCGGCCGCGGGATCGAGCTTGGCGGTTGCGGGGTCCACCGCTCCGCCAAATCATCCCGCGCGTCGGATCATCTGCCGATCTGGGCGAAGCTGGCGATCTAGAACTCCGCCCAGCCGTCGATCGCGGCGGCGAGGTTGGTCTGGACCTTGTGGACGGGGTTGCCGCGTCCCGCGGGCCGCGCCTTGCGCGGCTGGGCGCGGGCGGCGTCGCCGATGCGGAAACCGCCGACGAGCGCGGTAAGCTCGTCCGCCTCACCGGCAAGGCTGCGCGCCGCTGCGGTCGATTCCTCGACCATCGCGGCATTTTGCTGCGTCGTCCGATCCATCTCCGCAATGGCGGTGTTCACCTGTTGCAGGCTGGCCGATTGCGCCTCGGTAGCGGCCGAGATTTCGGTCGCCAGACCAGCGATCTCGGCCACCTTGCCGACGATCATGTCGAGCGCGGTGCCGGTCTCGCCGACCAGAGCAACACCCGTTGCCACCTGGCGCGAGCTGGCACCGACCAGCGCCTTGATGTCCTTGGCGGCGTCCGCCGAGCGCTGGGCGAGCGCGCGGACCTCATTGGCGACGACGGCGAAGCCCTTGCCGGCATCCCCCGCGCGCGCCGCCTCAACACCCGCATTCAGCGCTAGCAAATTGGTCTGGAAGGCGATGCCGTCGATCAGATCGACGATCTGGGCGATTTCCTGCGAGCTCTTTTCGATGGCGTCCATCGCGACGACGGCTTCGCGGACGACGCGACCGCCTTCGCTGGCGCTGCCATGTGCCTCCGCCACCGAGCTGCTGACATGGCGGGCGCGATCGGCCGTGTCGCGGATCGTCGACGTGATCTGGTCCATCGCGGCGGCCGTTTCCTCGAGCGAGGCGGCCTGCTGCTCGGTGCGGCGCGACAGATCCTCGGACGCGGAGCTGATCTCGCCCGAGCCGGTATGGATGCTGCCGGCGCTTTCGGCGAGCTTGCCCATCGCATCCTGCAAAGCCTGCGTGGCGGCGTTGAAATCGCTGCGCAGCCGGTCATAGGCGGCGGGGATATTATCGTCGAGGCGGGCGGTGAGATCGCCCTCGGCCAAACGGCCGAGGCTGGCTGCGACCTTGTCCACCACCATCTTCTGTTCCGCATCGGCGCGAAGCTTTTCGGCGTCTGCGGCGAGCTTGGCGACGGCGATTTCGCGGAATATCTCCACGGTCGCGGCCATCTGGCCGAGTTCGTCACCACGGGCGGTGCCGGGGACGGCGCTGTCATTCTCGCCGGCGGCAAGCCCCTTCATGCGATCGCCGAGCGCCGCCAAGGGCCGGGTGATGCCGGCGCGGGTGACGTAGAGACCGGCAATGACGCTGACGAGAATGCCGAGGACGCTGATGAGGACGAGCTCGATGACGGACGATTGGGCCGTTTCCATGAGCGCATCGGTCTGATCGTCAGCTTTGGCGATGAGCTTCCGGTTCAGGGGCCTGATGATATCGACGGCGGCTGCGATCTTTTGATCGAGCAGGATAAGCTCGGGCCGGGCCGCGTCATTCTGGTTGGCCAGGCCAAGCCCAACGATGCGTTCGGCGGTCTGCGCAACAGCGTCGATGCTCTTCTGCACCTCTGCGCGCTGCTGGTCGATCTCCGGTTGAAGCTTCGCCGCCTCGGCCAGAGATTCGCCTGCGGCCCTGATTCCTTCCTCCACGTCGGATGCGGCATCCTTCGCCTGGCTTGATGCGCCATCATAGGAGATGATGCGGTAAGCGGCGTAGCCGATTTCCTGAATGTTGCGATCGGCGCGCGCGAGCTTGACCGATGCCGGAAGATGATGATCGGCCAGATCGTCATATTCGGCGGTGATGCCGTTCGTCCGCCAGGCGCCCAGCCCTGCCAGCGCCAGGGACACCAGCGACAGAATCGCGATGACGCCAAGCACCTTGGCCGAAATTTTCAAATTGGACAGGAAGTTACTCATTTTACGCCCCGACGACCCGATTTTTCTGGTTCGGTTAGTCGGCCGGAAAGCTTAATAGCTTGTGAGTTGATACGTGGCCGCAACCACTATTTGCGCGGCGCCCGCATCCCTTGGCGGTCGTTTTTGGCCAGCGCCGCCTTAAGCGTTTCCACCCGCGGCGCGACGAGAAAGCCGAAGCTGACGGTGCCGTGCTTCGTCTCCACCGCATGGTGCAAACGGTGCGCCTGGACGATCCGCTTCATGTATGCCGATCGCGGGACATAGCCGGTAGCGATGCGGCGATGGACGATGACGTCGTGGAAGCCGAAATAGATTGCGCCATAAGCGGCGATGCCAGCCCCAGCCCAAGCGTAGCCCGCACCCCAGCCGAGTTGGACGCCAGCCAGGATCAGCAGGATCGACGGAACGGCGAAGATCGCCGCGTAGAGATCGTTCGCCTCGAACCATCCGTCGCGCGGGCGATGATGGCTGCGATGCAGGAACCAGCCCGGCCCGTGCATGATCCAGCGATGCGCCGCATAGGCGAGGCCCTCCATCGCAGCGAGCGCTGCAAGGAAGATCAGGGGGCCGGAAAGGAGCGACATGCCCGCGCTATAGCCGCGGGCGCGCCGCTAGGCGAGCGCTGGACTACTCGCCCGCCTTCATCCTGGCGCGCTCCCGCTCGGCGTCCTCGTCATATCCCGACGACGGCGCGGGATCCTTGCCCTTGCCGGGCTGGGTGTTCGACGGCGCATCCGAGGTCGGAAAACTTTCGTCCAGCGCGACATCCAGCTTCGCGTCTTCGTGGCTTGGATCGAGCGCCAGCCGCGCATCATCGCTGGCATCATGCGCGGTGCGGACCTTGGTGGTGGGATGGTCCTCGGTCTTTGGTTTTTCACGGCCGCTGGCGTCCATGTCTTAATCCTCTCTTTATCGGCAAGGAAACGCGCGGTCGGAGGGGACTGTTCCTTTAGGTGAAACCGGGCCGTGCAACCTGAACTTTCGATGAACGGCCGGCGCGGTTCGACGGACGTGGCCTGATCTAGACTCCCGATTCATCCATAGGGCGTTATATCCCGGTGATGGATATTGAACATGACGAGACGCCGCGCGCGCAGATCAGCCACGGCGTCGCACTGCTTTCGATCGCCGGTTTCTGGCTGTTCTATTTCACGATCATCACGTTTCGCGCCGCCGGGCTTGGCTATGAGCACCAGCTTGAAATGCTGGCTTATCGCGCCGGCGTCACGCTGGCGAGCATGGCGATCACCTATATCGTCTACCTCGTCCTGCGCCGCACGATAGGACATTCGCTAAAGCAGGCGATCATCGTTGCCGCCTTGCTCGCAGTACCCGCGGCCTTCGCTTATTCGACGATCAACTGGCTGGCGTTCGAGCGGTTCGACGAGCGCTACCATGACGAAATGCAGAAGAAGAAGTCTGCGACGATCGTCATCCAGAAGGAGGAAGGGAAGGATCCAGTCGCGGTACTGGTGCCACCGGTGAAGCCGGAGACGCCCGTTCGCGAAGGCGCGGCGCCGCCGGCCCCGCCAGCACCCCCGGCACCGCCCGTCGCGACCCGCCAGGTGACCATCCAGGTCGGCGACGAAGGCGAGCAGGACGAGGAGGAAAAGACGCCGATCATGGCGATCGCCGATCAGGCGGCCAACGGCTTCTTCTTCTTTTCCGCCTGGTCCGCCTTGTTCCTGGCACTGTGCTATGCGTCTGCGGTGCGTGCCGCGGAACGTGAGGCAGCGGGTTTCCGGGCGGCGGTGCAGTCGGCAGAGCTCCGCGCGCTGCGCTATCAGGTCAATCCGCATTTCCTGTTTAACACGCTCAACTCGCTCTCCTCGCTGGTGATGACCGACAAGAAGGAGGAGGCCGAGCGGATGATCATGAATCTGTCGACTTTCTTCCGCACCAGCCTGACCGGCGATCCCACCGAGGATGTGCCGCTTTACGAGGAGATCCGGCTGCAGCGGCTCTATCTCGATATCGAGGCGGTGCGCTTTCCCGATCGCCTGAAGGTGGAGGTCGAAGTCCCCGATCCGCTGCGCACCGCCTGCGTGCCCGGCCTGATCTTGCAGCCGCTTGTCGAGAACGCCGTCAAATATGGGGTTTCACGCGCGCGCCGCCCCGTTACCATCCGCATCCGTGCCCGCGAGGATTCGGACGGGCTGGTCTTGTCGGTGGAGGATGACGGCGACGCGATGACCGAAGCTGAGGTGAACAACGGCACTGGCACGGGTGTCGGCTTGCGCAACGTGCGTGACCGGCTGGCCGCACGCTTCGGCGGCGACAGCCGCTGCCGCTGGGGCGCGCTGCCCGGCGGCGGCTTTGCGGTAACATTGTTCCTGCCGCTTTCGCGCCATGGTTGCTGAAGCTGGGGCCGAGAAGGGCCTGAGAACCTTGATCGTCGATGACGAGCCGCTGGCGATCGAGCGGCTGCAGATTCTCTGCGCCCAGACACCGGGGATCGAACTGGTCGGCACCGCGACCGATGGCGAGGCAGCGCTGCGGTTGGTCGAGGCGCTCAAGCCCGATCTGCTGCTGTGCGACATCGCCATGCCCGGCCTGGACGGCATGGGTGTCGCCAAGGCGCTGGAGACCGCGGCGCATCGTCCGGCAATCATCTTCTGCACCGCCTTCGACCAGTTCGCCGTCGCCGCCTTCGATGTGGCGGCGGTGGATTATCTGCTGAAGCCGGTATCGGGCGATCGCCTGGCCAAGGCGGTGGCGCGCGTCCATGAAAAGCTGCGGGCGCCGCCAGCCGAACCCTCCGCCAAGACGAGCTGGACGGACGAATTCTGGGTCCCGCACCGTTCGGAAATGATCCGGATCGCCGCCACCGACATCGACCGGATCGAGGCGGAGCGAGATTATATGCGGCTCCATGTCGGCGCGCGCAGCTTCCTGCTCCACCAGACGATCACGGAGCTCGAACGGCGGCTGGACCCGGAGCGCTTCATCCGGCTGCACCGATCGACGATGGTGCGGCGTGATCATATCTCGAAGCTGCGTCATGACGGGTTGGGCGTGTGGCATGCGGACCTGGCGGACGGCACCGAAATCCGCATTGGCCGCACCTATCTCCAGGCGGCCAAGGCCCTGACCGGGCGATAAGCATAGACAAAAAGCTGCGCCCCCGGAGCAAGGGAACTCCGGGGGCGCTTCACTGACGCGGCGGAAGGGACTGGTTTCCGCTGGTGCGCCGGCGATCTGTTGGCGATCTGCTGGCCTTAGCGGCCGGTGCGGATCTTCACTTCGTTGCTGGCATAGCCCTGGTTGGAACGGGCCTGCGCCACCGCGAGCTGGACCGGGCCAGCCGCATTCGTCATCGCGATCTTGGCGCACTTGCGGGCCTGGGCGACTTCCTGGATCGTCCGGGCACCATCGACACCACAGACCGAGTTGGCGGCGGTGCGGACGCGGCTGTCGAGCTTGGCGACGCCATCGTCGGACTTGAGGTCGAGATCACCGTAGCGGACGGCTTCGCTGCGGGTTTCGCTCTGCGCGAAGGCCGGAGCGGCGACGAGAAGGGCGGCGGAAGCAGTGGCGACAAGGGCATTGCGGGTGAAACGCGTGAACATGGTACTCTCCTTCGAACCTGGCGGTCGTTCCGGTCTGGTCGGAGACCGATGAGCTTGCGATCCTGTCGGCGACGGTTTGTAAGGGGGCGTCCCGTTGCCGTGCATTTTCCTTACGTAATGCTGGGGTTTCACGCATCTTTGGTTCGACCGGAGAACGGTTGCGCTCCACCAACCGACACGATCAACGACGAACGTGCAAAATCGGCAGACGAACGGCAGGAACAGCGTCCAACGGAGTGGAAGAGGCGGATGGTCCGTGCGAATCAGCGGATCGGGGGCTTCAACCCGCCCTGCTCTGCCTCTAGATTGGGGGCATGAAATATCTCCACACGATGATCCGCGTGTCCGATCCGGACGCCACCATCCGCTTCTTCGAACTGCTGGGGCTGAAGGAGCAGCGCCGCTTCGACAATGAAGCCGGCCGCTATACGCTCATCTTCCTGGCCGCTCCGGGCGATGAGGATGCGCAGGTGGAACTCACCCATAATTGGGGTGAGCAAGGCTATGACGGCGGCCGCAATTTCGGCCACCTCGCCTATCGCGTCGACAATATCTACGAGACGTGCCAGCGGCTGATGGACGCCGGCGTGACGATCAACCGCCCGCCTCGCGACGGACACATGGCGTTCGTCCGCACCCCCGACAATATCTCCATCGAGATACTGCAAGACGGGCACCTGCCGCCGCAGGAACCCTGGGCGTCGATGCCGAATACGGGGCAATGGTAAGCCCCGGCGCCTTTATCGAGCGGATCGGCGCGGCCCACCCGATTCTGCTGGCGCCGATGGCGGGCGCGGGTGGCGTCGGACTGGCGGCAGCGGCGATGGCTGGCGGCGCGGCAGGGGCGCTCCCCTGCTCGCTGCTGACGCCCGGCGCGCTCCGAAGCCAGTATGAGGAACTCCGTTCCCGCGCATCCGGCCCGATCAACCTCAACTTCTTCTGCCACCGCATGGGGCCGCCGCCCGACGAAAGCGTGTGGAAGAAGCTACTGGCGCCCTTCTACGCCGACTGCCAGGTCGGCCCGCCGGTAACCCCGCCGCCGATCCGCGCGCCATTCGATGGGCAGATGGCAGACGTGGTGGCGGAGCTGAAGCCCGAAATCATCAGCTTCCATTTCGGCCTGCCGGACGAGCCGCTGCTGGAACGCGCGCGAGCGAGCGGCGCGCTGATCATCGCCAGCGCCACCAGCGTCAGCGAAGCGCGCTGGCTGGCCAATCAGGGCGTCGACGCGGTGATCGCGCAGGGCTGGGAAGCGGGCGGGCATGCCGGCCGGTTCCTGGGCGGCGACCCTGCCCATCATATGGGTCTGATGGCGCTGATCCCGCAGATCGTCGATGTCGTCGACGTGCCGGTCATCGCCGCGGGCGGAATAGCCGATGGCCGCGGCATCGCCGCCGCATTGATGCTGGGCGCCAGCGCCGTCCAGATCGGCACCGCTTACCTCCATTGCCCCGAAAGCCTGATCCACGAACCGCACCGCGCCGCCCTGACCAGCGACGCGGCCGAGCGGACGATGTTCACCAACCTTTTCACCGGCGGCCTTGCCCGCGGCGTGCCAAACCGGCTGATGACCGCGCTGGGGCCGATACGCGAAGAAGCGCCGCCCTTCCCTTATGCCGCCAACGCGCTGGCGCGGCTGCGTACTGTCGATCCCGGCGGCTTCGGCCCCTTATGGTCGGGCCAGGCATCGCGGCTGAGCCGTCCGCTTCCCGCCAGGACGCTGACCGAACAGATGGCGGCGGACGCACTTGCGCTGCTCGGCCGGACGGGCAAAGGCTGGCCGGTATGATCGAGATCGCCCGTATCCCCGTCCTCAGCGACAATTATGTCTGGCTGGCCCATGATCCAGACAGCGGCGAGACGGTCGCCGTCGACCCGGCGGTGGCCGAGCCGGTGCTGACCGAGGCCAAGACGCGCGGCTGGATGATCACCCAGATCTGGAACACGCACTGGCACCCCGACCACACCGGCGGCAATGCCGAGATCAAGGCGGCGACGGGCTGTCTGATCACCGGCCCGGCGGCGGAAGCCGATCGCATCCCGACGCTGGACCGGCAGGTGCGTGAAGGCGACTCGGTCAGCCTGGGCAAGGCGACGGCGTCGGTGATCGAGGTGCCGGCCCACACGTCCGGCCATATCGCTTATTATCTGCCCGCCGAGTCGGCGGCGTTCGTCGGCGACACCTTGTTCGCCATGGGATGCGGCCGGTTGTTCGAGGGCACGGCGGACCAGATGTTCGCCAATATGCGCAAGCTGGAAGCGCTGCCCGACGACACCGCCGTCTATTGCGCGCACGAATATACCCAGTCGAACGGCCGCTATGCGGTGGTGGCCGAGCCGGACAATGACGCGCTGGCCCGCCGCATGGCCGATGTCGACGCTGCACGCGCCCGCGGCGAACCGACGGTGCCGACCACGATCGGACTCGAGCGCGCGACCAACCCCTTCATGCGCGCTGCAAGCGTCGCACAACTTGCCGAGCGCCGCGCCGCCAAGGATGTTTTTCGCGGTTAAGGTGCGACCTGCTACACTCCGTCTTTCAGGGGAAAAACCCTCGGAAGGATATGAAGATGAGGCACATCCTCCCCATCATCCTGGGATCGGCGTTGCTGGCAGGGCCGGCTTCGGCCGCGGAAAAGCCGCTGGCGGTTCCGCTGAGCGACAAGGCGCAGAAGGCGCTCGATAAATATGAGCCCGTCGGCACCACGTCCTGCATTCCGCTCTATTCGGTGCGGAGCAGCCGGATCATCGACAATACGGCGATCATCTATGAGATCAGCTCCAAAAAGCTGTATGTGAACCAGCCCGCAGACGGGACATGTCGGGCCTTGAAGGCGGATCGCGCGCTCGCGACGCGGAATCCTACGGGCAATCTCTGTAGTTCCGATCTGGTCCGTGTGATCGACCCGCCGACTCCCATGGATTTCGGAGCCTGCCCCCTCAGCGAATTCACGGAATATCGCAAGAAACAGTGAGGCCCGGCGCAACAGCGCGGCATTGACGGCGGCGTTGTTGCGATGCAGCATCGAGGCCATGAACGCGCCGGCCCCGATCACGCAAAATCCCGACATCCGCTTTCTCGGGCGGCTGCTGGGCGACGTCATCCGCGCTTATGGCGGCGAAGCTTTGTTTCGCCGGATCGAATATATCCGTTCGACATCGGTCGACCGCCATCGCGGCATCGTCGCCGCCGATGCGATCGACCCCGGCCTCGATGCGCTGACGCTCGACGAGACTTTGGCCTTCGTCCGCGGCTTCATGCTGTTTTCGATGCTCGCGAACCTGGCCGAGGATCGGCAGGGCGTCGCCGCTGAGCCCGGCGCCGACGTGGCGCAGGCCCTGGCCCGGCTGGAGGGGGAGGGCATCGGCAAGGATCAGGCGCTGGCGCTGCTCCAGCATGCGTTGATTGCGCCCGTGCTGACCGCGCATCCGACCGAGGTGCGGCGCAAATCGATCATCGACCATCGCAACCATATCTCCGAACTGATGAAGCTCCGCGACATCGGCCGCACCGAAACCGACGGAGGTGAACTGATCGACGAGGCGATCTACCGGCAGATCGCGCTCCTATGGCAGACGCGGCCGCTGCGGCGCGAGCGGCTTTATGTCGCCGATGAAGTTGAGACGGCACTCGCTTATCTGCGCGACATCTTCCTGCCCGTCATCCCCGCGCTCCATGCCCGTTGGGAACGCGCGCTCGGCCACCGCCCGCCCAGCTTCCTGAAGCCCGGAAGCTGGATCGGCGGCGATCGCGACGGCAACCCCAATGTGAACGCCGATTCGCTGCGACTGGCGCTCCGCCGCGCGGCCGAAACGGTGATCGGCAATTATCTCGATATGCTCCACATGCTCGGGGCCGAGCTTTCGATCTCGACCGAACTCACCGCCGTCACCGACGAAGTGGAGGCGCTGGCCGAACGTGGCGGTGATCATTCCGCCAGCCGGGCGGACGAGCCGTATCGCCGCGCGATTACGGGCATCTATTCGCGGCTGGCCGCCACCTATCGCCAGCTTTCAGGTCGGGAACCGCCGCGTCCCGCTTTCTCCTCGGCCGAACCTTATGCCGATCCCGCCGCATTGCGCGCCGATCTGGTCGACATCGCTCATGCGCTGGCCAAGGGCGGCGGGGGCGCGCTTTCGGGCGGCGGTAGCCTCGGCCGGCTGATCCGCGCGGTCGAGACGTTCGGCTTCCATCTGGCGACGCTGGACCTGCGCCAGAATGCCGACGTGCATGAGCGCGTCGTTGCCGAACTGCTGAAAGTGGCTGGCGTCGAAGCCGATTATCAAGCGCTGGACGAGGATGCTCGCGTCGCCCTGCTCCGCCGCGAGCTGGCGAGCGAGCGGCCGCTCTCCAGCCCGTATGCAAGCTATTCGGACGAGACCGCGTCCGAGATGGCGATCGTCCATGCCGCGGCCGAGGCGCATCGGCGCTACGGGGTGGCATCGATCACCACCTACCTTATTTCCAAGGCCGAAAGCGTGTCGGACCTGCTGGAGGTCCACATCCTGCTCAAGGAGGCAGGTCTGTTCCGGCCCGGCAATCCGCCGACGGCGGCGATCATGGTCGTGCCCTTGTTCGAGACGATCGACGATCTGGAGAATGCGCCCGACGTCATGACGTCATGGTTCGCGCTGCCCGAGGCGGCGGCGATCACCGCGGCGCGCGGCCATCAGGAAGTAATGGTCGGCTATTCGGATTCCAACAAGGATGGCGGCTACCTGACCTCGGTCTGGAGCCTCCATCAGGCCAGCCGCGCGTTGGCGCCGGTGTTCGAGCAGGCCGGCGCGGCCATGCAGCTTTTCCATGGCCGCGGTGGCGCGGTGGGGCGCGGCGGCGGATCATCCTTCGCGGCGATCCGCGCCCAGCCGCCCGGCACCGTCAGCGGGCGCATCCGCATCACCGAGCAAGGCGAGGTGATCGCCGCCAAATATGGCACACGGGAAAGCGCGGTCGCCAATCTCGAGGCGATGGCATCGGCGACATTGCTCGCGAGCCTCGAGCCGCCCCAGCTTCCCGAGGCGGATTATGAGCGCTACGCCGCGGCGATGGCGGCGTTGTCCGACACCGCGTTCAGGGCCTATCGCGACCTGGTCTACGGCACGGACGGCTTTCGCACCTTCTTCCGCCAGCTCACCCCGATCGCCGAGATCGCCGACCTCAAGATCGGATCGCGCCCCGCCAGCCGCACCAAGAGCGACCGCATCGAGGATCTGCGCGCCATTCCCTGGGTCTTTTCCTGGGCGCAGGCGCGGGTGATGCTGCCGGGCTGGTATGGCGTCGGTGATGCCATCCGGAGCTTCAAGGATCAGGCGCTGCTGCGCGAGATGGTAGATTGCTGGCCCTTCCTGCAGGCGACGCTCGCCAATCTGGAGATGGTGCTGGCGAAATCGGACATGGGCATTGCCGGCCATTATGTGACTTTGGTCGAGGACCAGAACGCCGCGGGCCCTATCTTCGATCGCATCCGCGATGGCTGGCACATGACGCGCGACAGCCTGCTGTCAATCACCCGCCAGACTCGGCTGCTGGAAAAGAGCCCGGCGCTTGAAACCAGCATCCGGCTGCGGCTGCCTTATATCGAGCCGCTCAACCATCTCCAGATCGAGCTATTGAAGCGTCACCGCGCCGGCGAGGACGATCCCCGCATCCGCGAGGGAATCCAGCTTTCGATCAACGCCATAGCGACGGCGCTCCGCAACAGCGGCTGACATGGCTGTCAGCAAATTAACCATTTCGTGACCCCGCACGCCTAAGTCTCTGCCGAGAAACGCAGAACGAAGAGGGCGCAATGAACGACGCTATGGCTAATGGGGCGAGCGGCAGCAGGGATATCCTGGTCGTCGACGGCAACCCCACCAGCCTGAACGTGATCGGCCGCCGCCTCAGCCGGCTCGGCTTCCGGACGATGCTATGCGCCGATGGCCCGGCCGCGCTGGATTTGCTGCAAGGGCGTCGGTTCGACGTGGTGCTGCTCGATGCGAAGCTCAGCGGCTTTTCCGGCCTCGCCACGCTGCGCGAGATCCGTACCAGCCAGCGCACCGCCGACATTCCCGTGCTGATGATGACGTCGCGGACCGACAGCGGCTGCGCGGTCGAGGCGCTCGCCGGCGGCGCCGACGATCATGTCGCCAAGCCGTTCGATTTCGACGTGCTGGCCGCGCGCATCGAGCGGCTGCTCGCCCGATCCCGCATGATCGCCGATCTGCGCCGCAGCAATGCGACGCTGGATGCACGCATCGCCGATCGCGCGATGGAGCTGGGCGAACTGCGCTCGCTGCTCGATCAGGCGCTGGCCGAGCGCGCGCGGCTCACCGCAACCATTCGCACGATGGAAGAGGGCCGCGACGCCTGATCAGGCGCCGATCCAGTCCGCCACTTCGCCGGCGACCTGGTTGGCCGCGCGGTTGAGGGCCGCGGCCACCGACTGCGCATCCTCGCTCGCCACCGGCACCCGCGCCTCGAAGCGTCGCGTTTCGAGAGGCGCAGTGCCGCCACGCGCGAGGCTGGCATCATATTGCACGACCACCTGCCCCTGCGTCGCATCAAGGCCGAACTGCTGGAGCCGCCCGCCAAGCCGCAAGCCCGGCGCCTGCGAATATTGGCGCATGTCGAGCGTGGGCCGCCCCGTCTTCGCCGCGATGGTTTCCGCGAGCAGGTTACGGAACAACCGGCTCGGCGGTTCGACCCATTGCGCCTTCTTGAGATAGGCGATGCTGGTGGCGCCGGTCTGCACCGGCACGCGCAGCACGTTGAGCGATTGCGGCACGCTGGGTGGAATCACCGCCACGGCCCGGCCGTCACCGGCGGTGCGCGTCTGGCCGGCCGCGAACGAACTGTCCGGCGTCAGAGTCAACAGCGTCGAGGGCGGCTCCTCCCCGAAGCTGATGCAGGCGGAAAGCGGCAAAAGCAGAGCCGCGAACAGGATGGGATGCGGTTTCATGCGCCTCATTTCGGTTCATAGTCCGGAAGCTTGTTGCCACCCAGCACGGCGCCAGCACCGCCACGATCGAGCTTATTGGCGACCCCGGTCAACGCGTCGGACATCTCGGTCAGATCACGGATGAGCTGGCTGACCTCCGGCACCGTCTGCGTGGAAAAGGCCTTGAGGCCGGGCCGCGCCTCGTTGATCGCCCCTTCGAGTGCACCCATGCTGCGTTCGGCCGACTGCACCGTCTTGCGCAGATCGGCGGCGATCGGCTGCAATTCCTTGTTGGTGGTGGCCGCCAGCTGGCCGATCTGCTCGGCCGCGTCGCCCGCCTGCCGCACGGCGACCCGCGTATCGGCAAGCACATCCTTCAGATCGGGCCCGCGATCGGCCAGCGAACCGCTCAACCGTTCGAGATTGGCGAGGATGTTCGCCAACGACTTCTGGTTGCGATCGTTAAGCAATTCACCCATCCGTTCGGTCAATGTCGACAGCCGCTCCATCAACTGCGGCGCGCTGTTGAGCAGTTCGCCGAGCGCGCCCGGCTTGGTGGGGATGACGGGACGGCCATAGGGGCATTGCGCGCTGCGGTCTTCGTCCGGGCAGGTTATCGGCGGCTGCCCCTTGATCGCACCGTCGAGATTGATCTGGCTGACGCCCGTGAAGCCGACGCCCGCAATCGTCGCGGTGGTCCCCTGCAGGATCGGCGTGTCGCCGTTGACCGAGATGCGCACGCGCACGAATTCCGGCTGTTCGGGCATCAGCAGGATTTCCTTGATCTGCCCGACGGGAACACCCGAGAAAGTAACCGGCGACCCCTTGGCCAGCCCATCGACCGATTGCTTGAAGAAGATGTCGAATTCCTGCTCGTTCGCGCCCGAAAGCCGCGCGAGCCAGACGGTGAAGAGCAGCACGGCGACAAGCAATGCCAGCACGACGCTGCCGACGAGGATATGGTTAGAGCGGGTTTCCATCGTTCGTCAGTTGCTCCCCGCTTCAATCCGTTCCGCCACACTGGCGGCAGCCCGCCCCCGCGGGCCATTGAAATATTCCTGAATCCACGGATGGTCCAACGCCAGCAATTCCGGGATCGTTCCTACTGCGATCACCTTGCGATCTGCCAGCACCGCCACGCGATCGCAGATGGCGTGCAGCGTATCGAGATCATGGGTGATCAGGAACACGGTCAAATCCAGCGTTTCCTGCAAATCCTTGAGCAGTTCATCGAAGGCCGCAGCGCCGATCGGATCGAGGCCGGCGGTGGGCTCGTCCAGGAACAGCAATTCCGGATCGAGCGCGAGCGCGCGGGCAAGGCCGGCACGTTTGCGCATGCCGCCGGAGAGCTCCGAGGGAAATTTCGGCCCGGCCTCGGGCGCAAGGCCGGACATGCAGACCTTGTAGGCGGCGATCTCGTCGAGCAGTTGTTCGGAAAGCTGCGGATAATATTCGCGCAGCGGCACCTCGACATTTTCCGCAACGGTAAGCGTCGAAAACAGGGCGCCATTCTGGAACAGCACACCCCAGCGACGGCGGACCGTCGTGGCCTCTGTCTCCTCGCGGCCGATCATCGGCTCGCCGAACACCGTCACCTCGCCTGCGACCGGAGTCTGGAGGCCGATGATCGAGCGCATCAGCACCGACTTGCCGGTGCCCGAGCCGCCGACCACGCCGATGATCTCCCCGCGGTGGACATCCAGATCCAGCCCCTCATGCACGACCTGATCGCCAAAGGCGTTCTTCAGCCCGCGCACACGGATGACGAGATCTTGCTTTTCCTCCGCCATCAGTCCCAGCCGATCGACGAGAAGAAGACGGCGAAGAAGGCATCGAGCACGATCACCAGGAAGATCGCCTGCACAACCGCAGCGGTCGTGCGCAGGCCCACTTCCTCGGCATTACCCTTCACCTGCATACCCTGGAAACAGCCCGCCATGGCGACGATCGCGCCGAACACGGGCGCCTTGATCAGACCGACCCACAGATCGGTCATCGGCACGACTTCGCGCATCCGCTGGATATAGGTCGCGGGCGGGATATCGAGCGAGATCCAGCAAAGAATGCCGCCGCCGATGATCGCGACGAGCGAAGCGTAGAAGCCGAGCAGCGGCATCAGTACCACCGTCGCCAGCACGCGCGGCAGCACCAGCGCCTCCATCGGCGAGACGCCGATGGTCCGCATCGCGTCCACCTCCTCGGCGAGCTTCATCGATCCGAGCTGGGCGGCAAAGGCCGATCCCGATCGCCCGGCAACCATGATCGCGGTCATCAGCACGCCGAGTTCGCGCAGCGTGATGCGGCCGATCAGGTTGATCGTGAATACCTCCGCCCCGAACTGGCGGAGCTGTACCGCGCCCTGCTGGGCGATGACGATGCCGATCAGGAAACTCATCAGCCCGATGATGCCCAGCGCATCGACGCCCACCACCTCGAACTGGCGGGTGACGGCATTGCCGCGGAAGCGGCGGGGATGGCGGATGACGGACGCGAAGGCGATGCAGATCGCACCGAAGAAACCGATCAGGCCGAGCAGCGTGTGCCAGGCCGTCATCGTCGAACGACCGATCTGCGCAAGCACGCGGGCGAGCGGAAAGACATAATCGGGCCGGACCTGTACCGGCTGATCGGCCTGGGCGACCTGATCGATCAGCAGCGCGGCATCCTTGCTGGCGCCTTCCAGCTGCGCGCCGCTGTCACGCGCCAGCTTGTGGACCAGCCACGCGCCGACGGTATCGATCCGGCCGACGCCCGACAGATCGATGCGCGCGGGCGGATCGGCAAGCGTATCGAGCCGATCGGGCAGATCGCGCAGACGCGGCAGGGTAAGCTCCCCCGAAAAACGGAGAACGCCCTGATCATCCACGTTGAAATCGGCTGTCTCGCTCATGCCCGGCAACCATGGGCGAGGATGTGCGGAACGGCAAGCGCAGAGCAGATAAGGATCATTACGGGCCAGACGCGTGGCGGTGACGCGAGTTCCCCGCTATGGCCGCGGCATGACCGAACTCGCCATCTACGACATGGACCGCACGATCACGCGCGTCGCCACCTATACGCCCTTCCTGCTCCACGCGGCGCGGCGCCGCGCGCCGTGGCGGCTGCTGCTGGTGCCGTTCGTCATCCTGTCGATGCTGGCTTATGTGCTGAAGCTGATCGATCGCGCCAAGCTCAAGGAAATCAACCATGCGCTGCTGCTCGGCCGTCATGTCGCGCCGGAGGAATTGCGGCTGGTGATAGACAGCTTCGCCGAGCGGACGGTGGCGCACAACATCCATCCCGGCGCGCTGACCCAGATCGCCGCGGACCGCGCGGCCGGGCGCCGGCTGGTGATGGCGACGGCATCCTACCGCCTTTATTCCGAAGCGATCGCCGATCGGCTGGGCTTTGACGACTGCATGGCCACCAACAGCATCATCGGCCTCGATGGGCGCATTCGGGCGAAGATCGACGGCGAGAATAATTACGGGCCCGCGAAGCTCCGGATGGTCCAGTCCTGGATGGCGGCCGAGGGGCTGGATCGCGCCCAATGCCGCGTCCGCTTCTATTCGGATCACGCGTCCGATGCGCCGGTGATGGAATGGTCGGACGAGCCCTTTGCGGTGAATGCGCATGACAGGCTGCGCAAACTGGCTACCACGCGTGGTTGGCCGATCGTTGATTGGGGCTGAGCGCTTCGATCAGGCGCGTTCGGCCAGGAAGCTTTCAAGTTCCTCCACAGCGAGGCCGGCATAGACTTCGCCCTCCGCAGCGCCGAGCGTCTCGGGCCGGCTGACATCGCCGCATATCTGGTCGAGCCGGCGGAGCAGCAGATGCGCCCGCGCGCGTTGCCGGACGGCCGCTTCGCCATCCTCACGAGCAGCAACAAAGCCGCCCACACCAGCCGCACCCAACCGGTCGATCAGTTCGTCCCGGTCGCGACGCAGCCGCTGGCGGAAGCTCGGCTCGAAGGTTTCGAGCTGGGCCACGAGCGACGTGACATAGCCATGATCGACGTAGAGCGCCGCTAGCGCGGCCAGCCATGTCCGCAGGCCGACCGCACCTTCCGCCGAGGCGGCCGCGAGCCCATCGAACACCGCCTGCCAGTCGGCGGCAATACCGTCATAGATGGCCAGCGCCAGCGCCAGCTTGGATTCGAAATGCACATAGAAGGTGGCGCGACTGATTCCGGCCGCGCGGATGATGTCGTCGATCGTGGCATAAACATAAGGCGTGGCGGAAAAGGTGTCCGCCGCCGCCGCCAGAATCGCCGCGCGGTTCTGACGCCTCTTTTCCTCTTGGAACGCCGTTCGGCCGCCGGGGCGCCCCCGCGCGGCGATCGGCTTTGCTGATGCAGCCGGACTGCCCATTCCACCTCTTTTCCTGAACGGCCATATCCGCGCCGATGGTCGTCCGCATTATCAGAATGTTTGACCATACTATCAGTCTGCCATAATTCTGCGTCAATGATAATGGGAGGGTGAGGCGTGGATTCTGTGGCTGAGGATGCGGCCGGCCCGTTGCTGATCGACGCGGCGACGGTGAAGGACTGGGCGGCGACGGCGGATGTCGTGATCGTCGGATTCGGCATGGCGGGCGCCTGTGCCGCGATTGAGGCGCGCGCGGCGGGCGCATCGGTCATCATCATCGAGCGGACAAGCGGCTGCACGGGCAGCACGTCCGCGGCTGCGGGCCATTTCTACCTCGGCGGCGGCACCGCGGTTCAGCAGGCCTGCGGCTTCGAAGACAGCCCGGACGAGATGGCGCGCTATCTGGAAGCCGTCGCGCTCGACCCCGATCATGAGAAGATCCGCCTCTATGCCGATGGCAGCGTCGCCCATTTCGACTGGCTCGAAGCGCAGGGCGTGCCCTTCGACCGTAGCTATTACCCGCAGAAGAATGTCGTCCAGCCGGGCCGCGAATGCCTGATCTGGACGGGTAACGAGCAGGTCTGGCCCTATCGCGAGAAAGCGAAGCCGGCGCCGCGCGGCCACAAGGTCGCGTTCGATGGCGAGGAAGGTGGCGGCGCGCTGGCGCTGCGCATTCTTTCCGAAAGGGCCGAAGCGGGCGGCGCTACGGTCATGGCCGACAGCAAGGTCGAGGCGCTGGTGGTCGAGGACGGCCGCGTAGTCGGTGCCCGGCTGCGGCGTTATGGTGAGGTCTCCCACGTTCGCGCCAACAAGGCCGTGGTGCTGGCGGCCGGCGGCTTCGGCCAGAATGCCGAGATGGTGGCCAAGCATGTCCCTATCCTGAAATCCGCCTATATCCAGGGCAGCCCCTATGATGATGGACTGGCAATCCGGCTGGGCGAGGCGGCCGGCGGCGCGGCGATCCACATGGACGAGCCCTTCCTCACCTCGCCCTTCTACCCGCCCGAAAATCTGCTGAAGGGCATCCTCGTCAACGCGCAGGGCCAACGCTTCGTGGCCGAGGATTCCTATCACAGCCGGTCGGGCATCTTTTCCGCGCAGCAGCCCGACGGTGTGGTCTATCTGGTCGTCGATGCGGCAATTTTTGCCTACCCGCACTTCGCCTCGCTCACCAACCAGAGCCTGATCGACGGGTTCGAGACGATCGCCGATATGGAGAAGGGACTGAACCTTCCCGACGGGTCACTGCAGCGGACGATGGCGGACTACAACGCCCACGCGGCCGAGGGCGAGGACCCAAGCTTCCACAAATATCCCAAATGGCTGAAGCCGCTGGACGAAGGCCCCTTTGCGGCGTTCGACCTGTCCTTCGGCCGCGCGGTCTATACCGGCTTCACGTTGGGCGGGCTGAAAGTGTCCGCCAATGGCGAGGTTCTGACTGGGACCGGCGCCGCAGTGCCGGGCCTCTATGCGGCCGGCGCCTGCGCGTCCAACATCGCGCAGGACAGCAATGGCTACGCCTCGGGCACCTGCCTCGGCGAGGCGAGCTTTTTCGGGCGGCGCGCCGGGCGCCACGCCGCAACTCTGGCTTGAGAGACGATAGGATGACGCAAGCGAAATATGGCCCGATCGACCAGATCGGTTATCTGGTCGACGATCTCGACGCGAGCATCCAGCGCTGGATCGACATGATGGGCGTCGGCCCCTGGACGGTGTTCCGCAATGTCAGCCTGAACGGCAGCTATCGGGGCCAAGCCGGCGTGGTGGGGATGGATGTCGGCCTTGCCTATCAGGGTGATGTCCAGATCGAACTGATCAAGATCACGAACGAGACCCCCTCACCCTATCGCGATGCCGCGGGCAAGCCGATCCTGGGCGTCCATCATGTCGCCTGGGTGGTCGACGATCTCGACGCCGCCGTGGAGCGCGCCACCGCCGATGGGCTGAAAGTGGCCTTTGCCGCGTCCAGCCCCGGCACCCACGTCGCTTATATGGAAGCGGATGGTGAACCGGGCGTGTTGTTCGAGTTCATCGAAAGCCCGGCCACGCGCGACATGATCGGCGCGGGCATCATCGCCACCAAGAATTGGGACGGCACCAACCCCGTCCATGTCATCGACTTCGCAGCGTGAGGCAGGCCATGGGCGATCGATTGAAGGGCAAGGCGGCTTTGGTGCTGGGCGTGGCGCCCGGCAATGTCGGCGAGGCGATCGCCCGCCGTTACAAGGATGAGGGCGCGAAGGTGATGATCGCCGGCCGCCGCGGCGATGCGCTGGGCGAGGTCGCGAGCGCGATCGGCGTGGACAGCCAGGTCTGCGATATCACCGTCCAGGCCGATGTTGATCGGTTGGTCGCCGAAGCCGCCGGACGGCTGGGCGGGCTGGACATCGGCGTCAACGCCACCGGTTGGGGACTGCTGAAA
Organism: Sphingomonas sp. DBB INV C78; assembly: GCF_042693015.1. NCBI lineage: Bacteria > Pseudomonadati > Pseudomonadota > Alphaproteobacteria > Sphingomonadales > Sphingomonadaceae > Sphingomonas > Sphingomonas sp. DBB INV C78. The sequence continues at coordinate 3,961,920 of NZ_CP170544.1, forward strand.
CCCTTCCTCGACCATGACCGCGCCGATCTCGACCAGATGAATGCGGTGCAGTTCACCGGCCCCTTCCAGTTCTTCCAGGCCTTGCTGCGGACGATGACGAAGGGCGGATCGATCATCCAGATCTCGTCAGTGACGGCGACGATCATGTTCGATCATCATGCCGCCTACATGGGCACCAAGGCGGGGCTCGACCACGTCGTCCGCTGCATCGCCCATGAGTTCGGCCATCAGGGCATCCGCGCCAATTCGATCGCGCCCGGTGGCGTGGCGGATGCGCCGATGTCCGGCGGCGGGCTCGGCATTCCGAGCGTCGCGGCGCTTTATGCGCGGGAGATTCCGCTGGGCCGGAGCGGCGTTTCCGCCGACATTGCCGATGCCGCTCTATGGCTCGCCAGCGACGAGGCGGGCTTCGTCACCGGCCAGACCATCCATGTCAGCGGTGGGCAGACGCTGCGCCGCAATCCTTCGATCATGGAGGTGTTCGGCGCCTTCGCCCCGCCATCGGCCTGACACAACGGAGAGACCGCAGCCATGACCCGATCGATCCTGTCGCTGATCGTCACCGCGCACCGCCATGCCGAAGCGGAGGGCAGCGGCGACATGGACGCGATCCTGGCGACGCTGGAAGGCGAGCCGGTCTATGATTTCTACCCCGTAAGCCGCCGCTTCACCGGCATGGACCGCACCCGGCGCTATTACCGCCACTTCATCGACACCGTGATGCCGCTGATCGCGGGGTTCGACCTGCGCGACGAATGGGTCGGCGATGCCGGCGTCATCCAGGAATATGACGTGACGTTGAAGGCCGCGGACGGGCCGGCCACGCGCCACCGCATCCTGGGCATCCTCACCTTCGGCGAGGAGCGGCTTTCGGGCGAGCGGCTTTATGCCGACGAAGCCTTCTTCCGCATCCTGATCGGCCCGATCTGGGATGAGCTGGAACCCATTCCCGCCTGATCGGCGCGGCCAAGGCTAGAAGCGCATTTCCTCATAAACGCGGGAAACGTCGCCGCCCCATTCGCCATGATATTTGTCGAGCAGGCGCTCGGCAGGCGTCTTGCCGGATTCGATGATCTCGCGGACGGGATCGAGATAGCCCTGTTCGCTGTCGCCGGCGCCATTGAGCTTCGCGCGCGCGGACAGGCCCGCATCGGCGATGGTGAGGATTTCCTTGCCGAGCTGCTGGAAGGTCCGCCCGCGCGGTCCCTTTGCCTGCAGGCCAAGCTTCGGCACCTCGGCGCGGATGCGGTGATGATCCTCGATCGTCCAGTGCTTGACCTCGTCCCACGCCGCGTCGAGCGCCGTCTGGTCATAGAGCAGGCCGACCCAGAAGGCCGGCAGCGCGCAGATCCGCCCCCACGGCCCACCATCGGCGCCGCGCATTTCGAGGAAGCTCTTCAGCCGCACTTCGGGGAAGGCGGTGGAGAGGTGATCGGTCCAGTCGCCGAGGCGCGGTTTCTCGCCCGGCAGCGCGGGCAGTTCGCCCTTCAGGAAATCGCGGAAATTCTGGCCCGCCGCATCGACATAGCCGCCGTTGCGGAACACGAAATACATCGGCACGTCGAGCATATAATCGGCATAGCGTTCGTAGCCGAAGCCATCCTCGAACACGAAGGGCAGCATGCCGGTGCGGTGCGGATCGGTGTCCGTCCAGATATGGCTGCGATAGGAGAGATAGCCGTTGGGCTTGCCCTCGGTGAAAGGCGAGTTGGCGAAGATCGCGGTGGCCAGCGGCTGGAGCGCCAGCGACACCCGAAACTTCTTCACCATGTCCGCCTCGCTCGAATAATCGAGGTTGGTCTGGATGGTGCAGGTGCGCAGCATCATGTCGAGCCCGAGATTGCCGACGCGCGGCATGTGGCGCAGCATGATGCCGTAGCGGCCCTTGGGCATGATCGGCAGTTCGGCGCGCGTCTTGTCCGGCCAGAAGCCGAGGCCGAGATAGCCGATGCCCAGCCGGTCGCCGACGGCCTTCACCTGTTCGAGATGACGGCCGGTTTCCGCGCAGGTCTGATGCAGATTTTCGAGCGGTGCGCCGGACAGTTCGAGCTGCCCCGCCGGCTCCAGGCTGACATTGCCGTCCGGCCCTGCGAGCGCGATGACATTCTCGCCCTCATAGACCGGTTCCCAGCCATATTTGGTGAGGCCGATCAGCAGAGCATGGATACCGCCCGGCTCCTCATAGGAGGGCGCGCGATGATCGTTCAGCCAATAGACGAACTTTTCATGCTCGGTGCCAATGCGCCAGCGTTCGCGCGGCTTTTCGCCCTTCGCGAAGATGGCAAGAAGGTCGTCGCGACCTTCGATCAGGGGATCGTCCTGACCCGATTCCGTGCGCGTGCTCATGGGCCGCCCATAGCGAGCGGCGCCGCCCTTAGCTAGCGATCAGTTGCACTTGGGGACGGACGGATTGTTCCGGCCCCAGCGCATGCTCTTACCAGAGAAAGCTTTCGGGATTGGCGATCGGCTGTCTTTTTTGCGCAGCAAGCAGTGCGAGCACGGACCGCACGATCACCCACGCGGCGATCGCCAACAGCAGCAGGAAGCCGATGCCGACCAGCATCAGCGGAAAGGAAATGATGCTGGCAATAAACGCGATCCAGAAGGTGCGGATGTGGAACGTGTAGTGGCTGGCTTCCCAATTGCCGGCTGCCTCGCCCCGCCACACATAAGCCAGGACGACACCGACGATGCCGGTGATGCCGACAACGAAGCTTGCAAGATAAAGCAGGGCCACGATCGTCGGGTGATTGAAGTCGAAGCCCGCATTTGGGCTGCTGTTCGGGTCGCTCATCCGGTTTTCCCCCACCGAAGTGATGAAGCCGGCAGGATGGCATCTATCGAGTATTTTTCAACGACTTTCCGAACGCCAGTCGCCCGCGGCCGCCATCCAGATCGCTATCGCCGCCGCCGCCGCGGTTTCTGCGCGGAGGATGCGAGGGCCGAGCGAGGTGCCGGTGGCGCCGGGCACCGCGCGGATCGCCACGCGCTCCTCATCGGTGAAACCGCCTTCCGGGCCGACCAGGATCGCCGCGGGGCCGGGCTTGGCGACATCCACAAACGGCAGGCCGCCTGCCTCGTCGGCGAAATAGAGCGTACGATCGGCCGGCCAGTCGCGCAGCAGCGCCCCCAGCTTCACCGGCTCCGTAATCTCAGGCAGCGCCGTCCGCCCGCATTGCTCGGCGGCCTCGATCATGTGGGTGCGCAGCCGTTCCACATTGAGGCGATCGACGATCGTGCGCCGGGTGATGACCGGCACGAGCCGCGCGACACCCAACTCGCAGGCCTTTTCCGCCACCCAGTCGATCCGCCCCTTCTTGATTGGCGCGGCGACGAGCCACAGGTCCGGCACATCTTCTCGCACGGAAAGCTGCGCGGTGATGGCGAGCGTGAGCGAACGCTTGCTGACGGACGACACTTCCGCCAGCCATTCGCCGGTCCGATCGTCGAACAGCCGGACGGGATCGCCTTCCTTCAGCCGCATGACATTGCCGAGATAGTTGGCGGCGGCGCCATCGACCGGCACAGCCATGCCTTCGCCCAAGGCGCTATCGATGAACAGACGAGGCGTGCTGGCCGGCGGCCAGGCGGGGGTGGCGGGCATGATGCCTCCCTGCCGCGAGTGGCGCCCGAAGTCGAGCCGGCTCAGTGCGTCGCGCAGGCCGGCGTCGGACGGCTGGCGTCGCATATGGCGACGGCGCGCAGCCAGGCATGATCCGCGGCGGCTTCCTTCGCTGGTGCCGGATAACGCACGGCGACCTGCGCGACATAGAAATTGTCGCGGCCCTGCATCGCCCGGAAGATGACATTTTCCGGCTTGCCCGTCGCCGGATTGCGCGGGCAGCGGATCGACAGAAAAGCATTGGCAAGACCGTCAATGGTCTCGCTGGTGATCGGGTCCCTGGCCATGTTCGGGCAGGCATCGGCAAAGCCCTTGGCGATGAAATCGAGCAGTTGTGCGGGCGTGCGCTGGATGCCGCCGCTGAAGGTCTGCAGCGTCACCATCTTGGTCCAATTGTCTACGGTCTCGGCCGCAGGCACCAGTTCGACAAGGTGCATCGGCCCCTGCCTCGTTTCATAGCCGAGCTTGAAACCGGGCGGCATCTGGTGGCGCATCGCCTCCCCGCCCGCCTGGGCGGCAAGTGCGGCGGGCGTGGACAGCGCAACAATGACGGCGACAGCGGCGACGGCGCGGAACATGGCTTCCTCCCCCCTTCGGCTCGGGCGGGATGAAGCCGGATTTTCCGCCTTGTGACAAGCTTCGGCGTTGGGGCGTCAGCGCTGGGAGAGGGCCAGCTTGACGCCGAAGCCGATGAAGACGCCGCCCGTCACCCGATCGAGCCGGCGGATGAAGGCAGGCCGCGCCAGCATCCGGCCGAGCGGCACCGTCGCGGCGATCAGCACCGTCAGCCACAGCGCGCCGATCAGAAGCTGGATCACCGCCAGCATGAAACTCCACGGCGCGACCGCCATGCCCGCGGGCACGAACTGCGGCAGGAAGGTCACGTAGAAGACGCCGACCTTGGGGTTGAGCAGGTTGGTGATGAGGCCGCGTCGCAGACTCGCCATCCCGCTGCCCGCCGGCACCTGCCCGTCACCCGCCGCCGCATCGAAGCGCTGACGTGGGCGGAACAGCAGGCTCACGCCCATCCAGGTGAGATAGGCGGCACCGGCCCATTTGACGGCGGTATAGGCCATTTCGGAGGCGTGGAGCAGCGCGCCGAGCCCGGCAGACGCGGCCGCGCCCCAGGTCAGGCAGCCAAGGCAGATGCCGATCACCGCCAGCAGTGCGCGCCGCGGCCCTTCCACCGCGGCGGTGCGGAGCACCATCGCCGTATCGATCCCCGGCGTGATGGCGAGCAGCCATGCCGCAATGACAAAGGCGATCAGCGACTGGGTAACGGTCATGCGTTCCTCCGACGATGGCGGCGCTTTTGAACGCGCGAGCCGGCGATGACAAGGCTGGCTTGCCGTCCTAGAAGCCCCTCATGTCCGAACCCCTGCCCGACACCGCCCCCTCTGCGATCGTTCCCGATACCGAACAGCGCGCGATGGTGGCGGCGCTGCCGTCGCGGACGCGCGATCTGGTTCAGCTCGGTCGCTTCGACCGGCCGATCGGGGCCTGGCTGCTCTTCTGGCCGGGCGCCTGGGCAATCGCGCTCGCCGGCGCCCCATGGAGCTGGCAATTGCTGGCGCTATTCGCGACCGGCGCGCTGGTGATGCGCGGCGCCGGCTGCGTCTATAACGACATCGTCGACCGCGATCTCGATCGGAAGGTGGAACGCACGCGGAGCCGGCCGCTCGCCAGCGGGCGCCTGTCGCTGAAGACCGCCTGGGCTTTCCTGATCGCGCTCTGCCTAGTCGGTCAGCTCGTCAATCTGCAGCTCAACTGGTTCGCGCAAGGGGTGGCGATCGCCAGCCTCGCCCTCGTCGCGGCTTATCCATTCATGAAGCGGATCACCTGGTGGCCGCAGGCGTGGCTTGGCCTCGTCTTTTCCTGGGCCGCTTTGGTCGGCTGGGCGGCGGTGACGGGGCGGATCGAGCTGCCGGGGCTGCTGCTCTATGGCGGCGGCATTTTCTGGGTGATCGGCTACGACACGATCTATGCGCTGCAGGATATCGAGGATGATGCGCTGGCCGGGGTGAAATCCTCCGCCCGCGCGCTGGGGGATCATGCGCGGCTCGGTGTCGCGATCTGCTACGCCATCGCGCTGCTGTGCTGGACGGCGGCGATCTGGACGATCCGTCCGCAGATGCTGGCGCTTGCAGGCATGATCCCGATCGCGATCCACCTGATCTGGCAGGTCGCGACGCTCCGCGTCGAGGATGCGGCAGACGCGCTCGCCAAGTTCCGTTCCAACCGCTTCGCCGGGCTGCTGATGTTCCTGGCCTGCGGCGTTGTCGGCGGAAGCTGATCTTTTGGGGGTGACGTTGCCGGCTGCCGCTCCTAAGTCCGGGACATGCTAACCGTCTCCCAAGCCGAAGATCGCGTCGCCACCCTGGTCGCGGCCGCCCGCAAGGCCGGCGCCGATGCCGCCGATGGCCTTTATGTCTGCGATGCCTCCACCCAGGTATCGGTGCGGCTAGGCAAGCTCGAAGATGTCGAGCGCTCGGAAGGCGAGGACATTGGTCTGCGTGTCTTCGTCGGCAGCCGATCGGCCAGCGTGTCCTCCTCCGACCTATCGGCGGACGCACTGGCGGCGCTCGTCGAACGCGCAGTGGCGATGGCGCGCGAAGCGCCCGAAGATCCGTGGGCCGGCCTGGCACCCGCCGATCGCCTGTTCGGCGGCGACGCACCCACACTCGAATCCGACGACGGCAGCGATCCTTCGCCCGCCGCGCTGCGCGAACGCGCGCTGGCGGCCGAGGATGCGGCGCGCAGCATCGCCGGCGTCACCAACAGCGAGGGTGCCGGCGCATCGGCCGGGCGCTCGGTGATCGCGCTCGCCACCAGCCATGGCTTCACGCGCGGCTACAGCACGACCGGCTATGGCAATTCGGCCAGCGTGATCGCGGGCGAGGGGCTGGGGATGCAGCGCGACTATGCCTATCACAGCACCCGCCATTTCGCCGATCTCGAGGCGGCGGACGCGATCGGCCGGCGCGCGGGTGAGCGTGCGGTGGCGCGTCTCAACCCCGGCAAGCTCGCCAGCGGAGCGATGCCGGTGGTCTATGATCCGCGCGCCGGCGCGAGCCTCGTCGGTCATCTCACCGGCGCCATCACCGGCGCCGCCATCGCCCGGCGGACGAGTTTCCTGCTCGGCAAACTGGGCGAAGCGATCTTTGCGCCGGGCATCAACATTCGCGATGATCCGCACCGGGTCCGCGGCCTGCGTTCCAAGCCGTTCGACGGAGAAGGCCTGCCGACCAGCCCGCGTGACCTGATCGCCGATGGCGTGCTGACGACCTGGCTGCTCGATTCCGCTTCCGCCCGCCAGCTCGACATGGCACCGACCGGCCATGCGGTGCGCGGCATCGGTGGCGCTCCCGGCGCGGGCGCCACCAATGTCTATCTGGCGGCCGGCCCGCTGAGCCCCGCCGAGCTGATGGCGGACGTGAAGCTCGGCCTCTATGTGACCGAACTGATCGGCCAGGGCGTCAACCCCGTGACGGGCGATTATAGCCGCGGGGCATCGGGCTTCGTCATCCGTAACGGCCAGATCGCCGAGCCGGTGGCCGAGATCACCATCGCCGGCAATCTGATCGACATGTTCCGCAACATCACGCCGGCCAATGATCTGGAATTCCGGCGCGGCACCGACGTTCCCACATTGCGCGTCGACGGATTGACGATTGCCGGCGCCTGACACCCTGCTCAACGCCGTCAGCGCGATCGCGGCGGAGGCCGGCCAACTGGCGCTCGGGCGCGGCGCAAGTGACTATCGCCGCTGGGAGAAGGTGCCCGGCCATCCGGTATGCGATGTCGATCTCGAGCTGGACGCGATGCTGCGCGAGCGGCTGACGAAGCTCGATCCCGAGGCGGGCTGGCTTTCGGAAGAAACCGTCGACAGCGCCGAACGATTGCTCGGCGTGCGGACCTGGGTGGTCGATCCGATCGACGGCACGCGCGATTTCCTGCGCGGGCGGCCGGGCTGGTCGGTGTCGATCGCTTTGGTCGAAGGCGGGCGCCCGCTGATCGGCGTGCTCGATGCCCCGGCTCGCGGCGAACATTGGCGCGCGCAGGCCGGCATGGGCGCGACCCGCAACGGCCTACCGCTCATGGTGAGTGGCCGCACCAGCTTCAACGGCGCGCGGGTGCCGGCCGATAGCCTACCCAAGGTCGATTTCGATCTGGTCGCGGTCGACAAGCCCAATTCGATCGCGCTCCGCATCGGCATGGTGGCGGCGGGCGAGGCCGATCTGCTGGCAACATTGCGCTGGGGCCATGAGTGGGACATCGCCGCCGCCGCTTTGATCGCGCAGGAAGCCGGCGCCACCGTCACCGACGCGCTCGGCCGGCCGCTGCGCTACAACTCCACCAAGGGCGAGGCATTCGGCATCCTCGCCGCGACGCCGGGTATCCACGCCGCTGCGATCGACCGCCTGGCCGAGCGCGCCGCTGCTGGGGTAATCCGCTAGGCAAACGGCTTTTACCCCAAGCTCTCCTTATCAAGTCATGCCGGATATCGCGTTGTGCGAAAGCCCGACGAAGATCAGTTTCATGCCACTGCATAGTCAGGAGCAGGGCCATGAGAGACGATTTTCTGGGACATGAATGGGCCGATAGCCACCAGATCTGGGCCGATACTGTGGCTATCGCGCTGCAAAGGATCGCGCGCTTGCCGGCGATTCTGTTTGAAGCCACAAAGCGTCGGCGCGTAGCGATCGGGCTGGCCTGCGTGCGAGAGGACTCTTCCATAAGGAAAGCCTGAACCATGGCTGCCGACGCGATCGACGGAACGATCATCCTGCGACGCTGGGCGGGGCGCATCCGCACCGCCGATGCGGCGACCTATCTCGCTTATGTGAGCCGCACCGGCGCGATGGACTATGCGTCGACGCCCGGCAATATCGGCTTCCAGATCGCCACGCGCGATCTGGGGGACGGCACCACCGAGCTCACGACCTTGAGCTGGTGGCGGTCGATGGATTCGATCCGTCTGTTCGCCGGCGAGGATGTCGAGCGCGCGCGCTATTATCCCGAAGACGACCGCTTCCTGATCGAGCGGCCGGAATTCGTCGAGCACCACGTCGTCACATCGTCCCGGCTGCAATGGCCGGGGCCGCGCGCAGAATGATCCGCCGCGGTTGAGCGTCACCCCGGCACGAGGCCGGGATGACGGTTTCAGGATCAGCTACCGAAAGTCGCGTCCAGTTCCTTGCCACGGGCGGCCTTGAGCGCGCCGCAGCTCCGCACCTTCTCGATCGTGCGGTCGAGCGTCAACGCACCACGGCCAAAGGCGGCCACCTGGGGCTTGAGCGCAGTCGCCAGCGCATCGGCCTTTTCGACCGAACACACCGCCGACGGGATCGACAACATCGCATTGACGCTGGTCAGGTTGGTTTCGCGGGCAAGCTTGCCGAAATTGGCGGTGAGATAGTCCACGCCGATATCCTGCGTCGCCAGCACGGAAGTGGTGTTGGCGACGATGCTGACCTTCTCGCTCGACCGCAGGCGGCTGTCGCCCATCTTGCCGATCAGCCAGCGCGCGACCTCCGGCCGGCCTGAAGCGGCAATCGCACCGATCGCGCGGCCGCGGAAATAAGCGTCGGTCGACACCATCGCCTTTTCGAACAATGTCTGGGCGGCCACCGCACCGCCCTCCTCGACATGGACACGCAACGCGGAGCCAAGGAAAGCCGGATCGAGCGCCGCCTCATTGCCACCAAGATAGGCCGTCGCGGCGGCGGCAAGCTTGCCGCGGGTAGCCGGATCGCGTGCCTCGCGGGTGACGATGCTGACGAGATCGGTGCGCAGCTTCTGCACGTCCGGGCTATTCTTCGCGTGCGCCCCCTTGGCCGGATCGAAGCCGATCTGCCCGAGCTTGGGCAGGTAGGTGCCGAGCAGCATCTTGTGGAGGCCGGGTCGGCCGGCGTCGCTCACCAGCCCGCGCCGATCGAGATCGGCCAGCCGGGTGCCGCCATCGACCGCGGCGTTGGAATCGGCGTTCGCCGCAAAAGCCTTGGCGGCATCGACAAGCTGCTTGGGCTTGGCGCCACCGGCGCCGAAGCTCGCCCACAGGCTGTCGATTGTCGCCAGCGCCTCACCCGAAGGCATGGTCGGCGCGGTCGCTATCAGTGCCGACCAGTCGGCATCGTCGAGATCGAAGCGATAATAGCCGTGGCCGCCGGCATTGGGCATCAGCGGGCCTTCGCCTTTGGCTTCCATCGTCCCCTGCGGCTTGTCGAGCATCGAGCAGCTCTTGGTGCCACCGTTGCGAACACAGAACGGGATCGCCCAGACGGTCGGCGGGGTCGCGCCCGCGCCGATCGCGCCGTAGCGCTTCTGATCGAGCGTGAGCGCGCTGCCCGATCGGGTGACATCGACCACAGGCACGCCCTGCTGATCGACGAAGCCCTTCATGCTGGCGACGATGCGCGGATCGCCCGCGGCCTCGGCCAGCGAGCCGAAAAAATCATCCGCGGTGGCGTTGCCGCGCGCGTGGCGCGACAGATGGAGCTGAACGCCCTTCTGGAAGGTATCGCGCCCCATATAGCTTTCGACCATGTCGACCACCTGGCCGCCCTTGCCATAGGTGATCGCGTCGAAGGCGCTGTCGATCGCGCCGCTATCGGTGATCGGCTCGCGGATCGGGCGGCCGACATGGAGAGCGTCGATGTTCATCGCATCGAGCGCCTCGTCGATCGAACCGACGCCGATATTCAGTTCTGGCCGCCACTGATCGCCAATGCGGTAACCGATCCAGTTGGCGAAGCTTTCGTTGAGCCAGATATCGTCCCACCAGGCAGGCGTCACGAGATCGCCGAACCACTGGTGGCCCAGTTCATGCGCCACGACCATGCCGAAATTCTGCTTCTGGCGGGTGGGCGAAGCATCGTCGAGCAGGATGAGCGTGTCGTCATAGACGACCGCACCGGCATTCTCCATTGCGCCGCCCATCACCGGCGAGGCGATCTGGTCGAGCTTCGGGAAAGGGAAGGCCGAGCCGAAATAGCCTTCGAGCAACTCGACGATGCGCGGCGTTTCCTTCAGCGCATAGGCCATCTTGTCCTTCTGGCCCTTGGTCGCGACGATGCGCAGCGGCAGCGGCTGGCTGCGCTGCGGGGTCGCCGGGATGCTGCCCTCGACGACATCGAAGGGGCCGACGGCAAAGGCCATCAGATAGGTCGGCAGCTTTTCGGTGACGGTGTAGCTGTGCGTCACCATCGCGCCGGCCTTCTTCGTGCCGGTCTCGGCGCCATTGGTGATGGCGACCGCATCGGCCGGGGTGGTCAGCGTGACGGTGTAGGGCGTCTTGAAGCCCGGCTCGTCGAAGCCGGGGAAGGCCGCGCGGGCGTCGATCGACTGGAACTGGGTCCAGGCATAATGACGATCGCCGACCTTGACGCGATACATGCCCGCGGCGCCGTCGCCGAAGGGAGCGTCATAGTCGAAACCCAATGTCACCCTGCCCGCGGGTAGCGGCTTGGCGAAATCAAGCCGGACGACGCCAAGCTGGTGGACCTGAGTGTAAGTGGTGGCGATGGTGCTGGTGCCCGCCTTGGCCCAAGCCTTCGACACCTTGAGGTCGCGGCCGTGGATGAAGAGCGTGCTGGTCGCCTTCTTCACGTCCACATCAATCTCGGTGTGGCCCGAAAAACGGGGCTGTTCGGGATCGACCGTGAGGTTGAGCCGGTAGGCGAGCGGCGCTGCGGTATCAGGCAGGCGGCCGGTGGGCACATCGTCCGCCAACGCGGTGCCGGGGATCAGAAGAGCGGAGAGACCAAGCAGGAAAGGACGCATGAAGAGGCTTCCGAATCAGTGGATTGATCCGGGTCTAGCCGGGACGGCTGTCCCACTGCAATAAGACAGCACAACGCCCCGGCCGCACCATGGCGCCGGGGCGTCTTATCGTTAGCCGCGCAGAGTCGCGCCGAGCTTCGCCGCCGCCGCGACCACCTTGGCGGTGATCGCCTGCAGATCGGCATCGGTGAAGGTCTTTTCCGCCGGCTGCAGCGTGACTTCGATCGCCAGCGATTTCTGGCCTTCGGGCACGCCCTGACCGGTGAACAGGTCGAACAAGCGAGCGTCGATGATCGCGACCTTGTCGGCACCCTTCACCGCGCGCACCAGCTCGTCGGCGGCCTTGTCCGCAGGCAGCAGGAAGGCGAAGTCGCGCGTCACCGGCTGCAGCGCCGGCGGCCGATAGGCGGTGCGCATGAAGCCGCTCGCCCGCTTGGCCGGGATCGCGTCGAGATGGATCTCGCCCGCAATCACCGTGCCTTCGACGTCGAAGGCCCGCGCGGTCGCGGGGTGCAGTTCGCCAAATTCGGCCAGCACCGTCTTCGGCCCCAGCCGCAGGCTCGCCGAACGGCCGGGATGATAGACGGGCGACACCGCCTCCATCAGCTGCAGGCGATCGACCGGCGCCCCGACGGCGGCGAGGATCGCGATCGCTTCGGCCTTGGCGTCATAAGCGTCGAAACCCGTAGCGCGACCCGTCTGCCAGTTGCGCGGGGACTTCTCGCCAGCCAGCACGAAGCCCAGGGTCGGGCGTTCGGCATCCGCCAGATAGCGACGACCGATCTCGAACAGGCGGATCGCCGTGGCACCGCGATCGGCATTGCGCTTGGCCGCGGCAATCAGCCCCGGCAGCAGCGACGGCCGCATCACCTTCAGATCCTCGCTGATCGGATTGGCGAGCGTCCAGGCGCCGCCACCGAAGGCAGCAGCCTCGGCTTCCGAAACGAAGCTCCACGTCACCGCCTCGTTGAGGCCACGAGCCGCGGCGGTGCGGCGCGCCTTGCGCTCGACGAGCTGGGCCGCTGTCGCCGTCGGCTTCGCCACACCTTCAGCGCGCGGCAGCGGCATGGACGGCACCTTGTCGATACCCTCGATCCGCACGACTTCCTCGACCAGATCGGCCGGGCCGTCGACATCGCGCCGCCAGCTCGGGATCAGCACGGTCCAGCCGGCGTCGACGCCGAAGCCAAGCCGCGACAGGATCGCACGTTGGCGATCGGCCGGCACGGCCAGCCCAGCCAATTGCTCGGTCAGGTTCGGATCGAAGCGGAGCGTGCGGACGGCGAGCGGCGGCTCGCCCGCTTCCACCACCTCGGACGCCTCACCGCCGCAAAGCTGCTGGACGAGGCGGGTGGCGATCGCGAGGCCGTCGCCGAGGAAGGCGGGATCGACGCCACGCTCGAAGCGGCTGCGCGCATCGCTGGTAAGACCGAGCTTCTGGCCAGTCCGAGCGATATGCTCGGGCGTGAAAAAGGCGCATTCGATGACGACGTCAGTGGTCGTCTCGGTCACGCCCGAATGCTCGCCACCCATGATGCCGCCAACGTCATGCACACCGACATCGTCGGCGATCACGGTGATTTCGGGATCGAGCGCGTAGGTCTTGCCGTTGAGCGCCAGCACCGTCTCGCCATCCCTGGCGCGGCGAGCCACCAACGCGCCCTTCAGGGTCGCCAGATCATAGACGTGCAGCGGGCGGCCATGATCGAGCATCACATAATTGGTGATGTCGACAAGTGCCGAGATGGGCCGCTGGCCCACCGCCTTGAGGCGATTGGCGAGCCATTCGGGCGACGGGCCGTTCTTCACGCCGCGCACGACGCGGCCAAAATATGCGGGGCAGCCTTCCGCGTCTTCGATGCGGATCTCGATCGGGCAGGGGAAATTGCCACGGATCGTCGGCACATCGAGCGGCTTCAGTTCACCCAGCCCGGCAGCGGCAAGATCGCGGGCGATGCCGCGCACACCCATGCAATCCTGCCGGTTCGGCGTGATGGCGACGTCGATCAACGGATCGTCGAGCCCGGCATATTCGGCGAAGACCTCGCCGACCGGCGCATCCGCCGGCAGCTCGATGATGCCTTCATGCGCATCCGACAGCTCAAGCTCACGCATCGAACACATCATGCCGCGCGATTCGACGCCACGGATCGCCGCGACCTTGAGCGTCACGTCGATGCCCGGAACATAGGTGCCCGGCGCGCCGAACACGCCAACCAGCCCCGCGCGCGCATTGGGCGCACCGCAGACGACCTGCAGCGGATCGCCCTCGCCGGTGTCGACCGAGAGTATCTGCAGCTTGTCCGCCTGCGGGTGGCGCTCGGCGGTCAGGATGCGGGCGATCCTGAACGCGCCCAGCTTGGCAGCCGGATCCTCCACACCTTCGACCTCAAGGCCGACCTGCGTCAGCGCGACAAGGATCTCGTCCAGGCTTGCCTGCGTGTCGAGATGGTCCTTCAGCCAGGAAAGGGTGAACTTCATGCGCCGACTCCTCCCGACAGCGTGGGCACGTCGAGCGCGGCGAAGCCATAATGCTTCAGCCAGCGCAGATCACCGTCGAAGAAGGCGCGAAGATCGTCCATGCCATATTTGAGCATCGCCAGCCGATCGATGCCGCAGCCGAAGGCGAAGCCCTGCCACTCATCGGGATCGAGCCCGCAAGCCTCAATCACACGGCGGTGGACCATGCCCGATCCCAGAATCTCCATCCAGCCATCCGGCTCCGCCCCGCCGATCACGCGGCGGCCGTCAACCAGCGTGTAGCCCACATCGACTTCGGCCGAAGGCTCGGTGAAGGGGAAATAGCTCGGACGCAGGCGCAGCACGATGTCATCGCGCTCGAAAAAGGCCTTCACGAAGGTTTCGAGCGTCCATTTCAGATGGCCGAGCGTGATGCCCTTGTCGATCACCAGACCTTCGACCTGGTGGAACATCGGCGTGTGCGTCGCATCCGAATCCGAACGATAGGTGCGGCCGGGCGCGATGATGCGGATCGGCGGCTTCTGGTTCATCATCGTGCGGATCTGCACCGGCGAGGTGTGCGTGCGCAGCAGCATCCTTTTCCCGTCCTTTTCATCCGGAAAATAGAAGGTGTCGTGCATCGCGCGCGCCGGGTGCGTCTCGGGGATGTTGAGCGCGGTGAAATTGTGCCAGTCGTCCTCGATCTCCGGGCCGGTAGCGACCGCGAAGCCAAGGTCGGCGAAGATTTCGGCGAGCTCGTCCATCACCTGGCTGACCGGGTGGACCGAGCCCTGCGCGGCGGCGGACGCCGGCAGCGTCAGGTCGATCGTCTCGGTGGCGAGGCGCGCATCGAGCGCAGCGCTTTCGAGCGCGGCCTTCTTCGCGGCGATCGCATCGCTAATCTCGGTGCGCAGCCCCTGGATCAGCGGCGCCTGCACCTGACGTTCCTCGGGGCTCATGCCGCCCAGTGTCTTCATCAACGCGGTGATCTCACTCGCCTTGCCAAGGGCGGTGACACGGACCTGTTCGATTGCCGTCAGGTCATTCGCGGCATCCAGCTCTGCCAGCAACGCAGTTCGGATCGTCGTCAGGTCAGCCATAATTTCCCCGTCATCCCCGCGCAGGCGGGCGCCAGACCCCGTAGTCGGGGCGTGAACCGGTAATCAAGTCTTCGTCACGGACATAAGCAAAGGGCGCGGACCACGTTTGCAGTCCGCGCCCCTCAGAGCTTCAGGCTTGGTGCCGGTTACGCCGCGACGCGGGCGTCTTCCGGCAGGGCCGCCTTGGCCTGCGCGATGACGGCGCTAAACGCCGCGCCTTCGTGCATCGCCATGTCGGCCAGAACCTTCCGGTCCAGTTCGATCCCGGCGAGCTTCAGGCCATGCATGAACACGCCATAGGTCAGGCCTTCGGCGCGGACCGCAGCGTTGATACGCTGGATCCAGAGCGCGCGGAACGAACGCTTCTTAACCTTGCGGTCGCGATAGGCGTACTGGCCGGCCTTTTCCACCGCCTGGCGGGCGATACGGATCGTGTTCTTGCGACGGCCATAGTAGCCCTTCGCCGAATCGAGAATGCGATTGTGCTTCGCACGGGTGGTAACACCCCGCTTTACGCGTGCCATCCGTCAGTCTCCCTTAATTCAGGCCGTAGGGCGCCCAGAGCTTGACGCGCGCCGTATCGGCGTCGGCAAGCACCTCGGTGCCGCGGTTCTGGCGGATATACTTCGCGTTGTGCGAGATCAGCCGGTGGCGCTTGCCGGCAACGCCGTGCTTCACCTTGCCGGTCGCGGTCAGCTTGAACCGCTTCTTGACCCCGCTCTTGGTCTTGAGTTTGGGCATTTTCGTCTCCTGATATGCGACGTCATGGGACGGCCACGGCAGCCCATACCGGCCGGGCAGTCCTGCAGAATCGCGGAAGCCGGCGCCTTTAGCCGGTGTGGTGCGCTTTGGCAACCATAGTGGCCTCAATCCTGGCCGACGCCGAAATTGAGCCGGCGCGTCAGCCGCACGTCGACGACGGCGAGGAGATAATAAGCCAGGCCCCAGCGCAGCCGCGAGAGCCAGCCGCCCGCTCTGCGATGCGCGTCTTCCGTCACCTGCTCGGATTGCGCGCATTCGCCGTCGACATAGGCGCGCAGATGATCGGCAAAGGCCCGATCCTCGATCCGCAGCATCACCTCCAGATTCACGTAAAGGCTGCGCATGTCGAAATTGGCCGAGCCGATATAGACAATGTCGTCGACGATGATCAGCTTCGTATGCAGCTTGCTCGGCTGGAATTCATAGACCTCGACCCCTCGCTTCAGCAGCAGATGATAGGTGTGGCGCGCCGCCGCGATCGTCGAAAGATTGTCGGACTTGGCGGCCGTGACCACCCGCGCCGGCCCGCGTTTGGCGACCGCACCGATTCGGCGCAGCATGGCGGGGTTGGGAATGAAATAAGCGGCGATCATGTCGAGCCGGCTGGCGGCGCGCAAATCATCCTTGATCCGTCGGGCCCAGGGGTTCAGCCGCCGCGTCGGCCCGCCCAGCAGCCAGCGGACCGGGCCGGACGACTGGCTCCACCGGCCCAGCGCGCGGCGCAGATCCCGCATCGGCGGTCGTGGTCGCCGCGCCCAGCGGGTGAGCGCGCGGAAATAGCCGGCGAGCGGGCGTACGCCAGGCCCCTCCATGATCAGGCCGAGATCCCGCCATCCGCCCGGATCGGTCGAGGGCAGGAAATAATCGTCCTGAACGTTGAACCCGCCGATCAGCACGCGAACATCGTCGGCCAGCACCATCTTCTGATGGTTGCGCAGCAAAAATCGCCGGCCGAAGCGCGGGATGAAGCGGCAAAGCACTGCACCGCCGGCTTCCAGCGGACGGAAGAAGGCATCGTCGACATGGCTGCCGAAGCCGTCGATGATGATCGAGACGGCAACACCGCGGCCCAGCGCCGCCAGCAGCGCATCGCGAACGGCGGCACCGGCATGATCGCTCGCATAGGTATAATAAAGCAGCCGCAGGCTTCTCTGCGCGCCTGCGATCAACGCGATCAGCGCCTCCAGTCGCTCCGGCCCTTCGGTCAGCAATGTCAGGCGGTTGCCGGCGACCAGGAAGCCCTTTGACTGCTCCGTCCCGGCGTCCGCGCTGATGGCAGCCTCGTTCATCCCCCATGGCATGCGCCACAGGACGCGCGGGCGCAATCCGGGTTCCCTTGGCTGGCCTGTCTGCCTGGCTCGTCGCCAAAAATTGACTCTCGGTCCCCACACTGCTAGCCGCCACCCTTTCCCGAGCTTCAACATTAAAGCGGAGCGACAGATGGCGCGCGTTACCGTCGAGGATTGCGTCGACAAGATTCCGAACCGGTTCGATCTGGTGCTGCTGGCGTCCCAGCGCGCGCGGCAGATTTCCGGCGGTGCCGAGCTCACGCTCGACCGCGACCGCGATAAAAATCCGGTCGTCGCGCTGCGCGAGATCGCCGAACAGACCGTCACCCCGGACGATCTGCACGAAGCCGTAGTCGGCAACCTGCAGCGCGTGCGCGTCGATGATGACGATGCGCCGGACGAGATCGGTTCGCTGGCCGCGTCGGCCGAGGCGCTGCGCCTCACCGCCGCTGCGCCGCCGCGCAACCAGAATATCGGTGGCGATTACGAATAAGGCTCGCTGAACCGAGAAGAACAAAGGAAAGGGAGGCTTCGGCCTCCCTTTTTTTTTGGGCCTATTTCGCGCCGACCGGTTCGCCCGTATAGATGCAGCGCGCCTGATCCGCCTCCAGATCGCTGCGATCGACCCAGCGCAGATCGCCCAGGCCGAGCGTGCGGCCATCATGCGCCTGCACGACGACATCGGCGATCGGCTTGCCGTCCCGCGCATCGACCAGCACCGGATTGTTGGGGACGTTCGCTTCCCACTTCTCGCCCCATTGGCGCAGCGCGATCAGCGTCGGCAGCAGCGCCTCGCCCTTCGCGGTCAGGCGATATTCGACCTTGCGGCGATCCTCCGGGCAATCGCGCCGTTCCAATATGCCATGCTCCACCAGCCGGGAGAGCCGGTTCGCCAGGATGTTGCGCGCAATGCCCAAGGTTGTCTGGAACTGTTCGAAATGGCTGAGGCCGTTGAAGGTGGCCCGCAGGATCATGAAGGACCAGCGCTCGCCCATCGCTTCGAGCGCCGCGGGCAGACTGCATTGGATGACGGTTCGCTTGAGCTGTTCGATCTCGATCATCGCCAAGAAATAGGCCTTTCCGCAGCGTCTGGCAAAACCGGCCCGGATCGGCCGGATTTTAAGTTGCAAACTGCAATGTAGTTAGATAAGTTGCATATAGCAACGTAAAGGAGGGTTCCGTGTTGCGCTCCGCTCTTCTTCCCATGATTTCGCTTCTTTTCATTGGCTTGCCTGCGCGGGCAGAGGTCCAGCCGATGTATCGAGTCGGCCTTGCGACGCCGACGACGGCGACCCTGGTCGTCAAGGATCTCCGCTGGTCGTGCGTCGGCGATAGCTGCTCGGCCGTGCGCACCGGCACGTCGCCGGACGGCAATGTCTGCTCGGCCGTGGCCCGCAAGCTGGGACCAGTCACCAGCTTCTCCGCCGGCGCCAAGACGTTCGACGAAGCCGCGCTCGAGAAGTGCAATTCCGTGACCAAACGCGGCTGATCCAGATACCATCCCACGACTGCCGCCTCGGCCGCACCTGCGCGACCGGGGCGGTTTCTTGACCCGGCCATTGCTTTCTTTTGTTGCAAAGCAGCGCTCGCGCGCCACATCATGACCGGGTGTTGCGCCAGTATGAACTTGTTGATCGGGTTTTAAGCTACGATCCGGACGCCGATGAGGCGTTGTTGAACCGTGCCTATGTCTTTTCGATGCAGGCACATGGCAGCCAGAAGCGGGCTTCGGGCGACCCCTATTTCAGCCATCCGATCGAGGTGGCGGGCATCCTGACCGACCTGCATCTCGACGATGAGACGATCGCGACCGCGATCCTCCACGATACGATCGAAGATACGGTCGCCACGCCGGAGCAGATCGAAAAGACCTTCGGGCCCAATGTCGCGCGCCTCGTCGACGGCGTTACCAAGCTCAGCAAGATCGAGGCGCAGACCGAGAATGAGCGGGCGGCGGAAAATCTCCGTAAATTCCTGCTGGCGATGTCCGACGACATCCGCGTGCTGCTGGTCAAGCTAGCCGATCGGCTGCACAATATGCGCACGCTGCACCACATCCCCAATGCGGATAAGCGGCGACGCATCGCCCGCGAAACCATGGATATCTACGCCCCTCTCGCCGAGCGGATCGGCATGTACGAGTTCATGAAGGAGATGCAGACGCTCGCCTTCCGCGAACTCGAACCCGATGCCTATGCGTCGATCACCAAGCGGCTGGAGCAGTTGCAGGGCGGCGGCGGCGACCGGATCTCGCGGATCGGATCGGGTATCCGCATGCTGCTCGGCCGTGCAGGCGTGAATGCCGACGTCTCGGGCCGCGAGAAGCATCCTTATTCGATCTGGAAGAAGATGGCCGAACGGCACATCAGCTTCGAACAGCTTTCGGACATCATGGCCTTCCGCGTGATCGTCGCCGACGAGGCGGAATGCTATCGCGCGCTCGGCATCATCCACCAGAAGTGGCCGATGGTTCCGGGCCGCTTCAAGGATTATATCTCGACCCCCAAGCGCAACGGCTATCGCTCGCTCCACACCTCGGTGATCCACAGCGAGAAGGCCCGCATCGAGATCCAGATCCGCTCCGCCGAAATGCACGCACAGGCCGAATATGGCCTCGCCGCGCACTGGGCCTACAAGCAGGGCGGCGGCCAACCCGACGAACAGGCCAACTGGATCCGCGATCTCCTCGAAATCCTCGAACATGCCGAATCGGCCGAGGAGATCCTGGAGCATACGCGGATGGCGATGTACCAGGATCGCATCTTCGCCTTCACCCCCACGGGCGAGCTGATCCAGCTGCCCAAGGGCGCGACCCCGGTCGATTTCGCTTATGCCGTCCACACCGATCTGGGCGACCAGACGGTTGGCGCCAAGATCAACAGCCGCGTGGTGCCGCTGCGCACCGCGATCGAAAATGGCGATCAGGTGCAGATCCTGCGATCCAAGGCGCAGGAACCGCAGCCGGGCTGGCTGAACTTCGTCGTCACCGGCAAGGCACGCGCGGCGATCCGCCGCTTCGTCCGCCACAAGGAGCGCGACGAGATGATCGCGCTCGGCCGCAAATTCTATGACGAGATCGTCAGTCGCCTGCCGGCGCAGCTTGGGCAGGAGGCGCTGGCCTCGGCGTTGAAGCGGCTCAACATGGCCGATCAGGATGTGCTGATGGAGGCGATCGCCCGCGGCTCAATCTCCGATGCGGCGGTGATGGAAGCGCTGATGCCGGGTGCGGGCGGCGGCGATGTCGCGGGTGCCAAGCCCGTGCCGCAGCAGCGCGAGGCGATTTCGATCAAGGGCCTCACCCCCGGCGTCGCCTTCACGCTGGCGCCATGCTGCAACCCGGTGCCGGGCGACCGCATCGTCGGGCTGCGGCGCCCGGACGAGGCGGTGGAGGTCCATGCGATCGACTGCCCGAAGCTCGCCGACGGCAGCGACGCCGACTGGGTGGACCTCGCCTGGGGCGACGGCACCGACGGCGGCACCGCGCGTCTCGCCGTGATCGTCAAGAACGAGCCGGGATCGCTGGGCGTGATGGCCAGCATTCTCGGCGCCCAGCAGGCGAACATCGTCAACCTGTCGCTCGTCCACCGCGACGCCAGCTTCCACACCTTCCATCTGGCGATCGAGGTACGCGACGTCACGCACCTGATGCGTATCCTTGCGGCACTCAGGGCAGCGGACGCCATCTCCTCGGCGGAGCGGCTTTAGCCACCGATCTTCGGGCTTCTATTGCGCCAATGCTGCGCGAAGATCGTCGCGAACGGATTCGAGCGAGGTGATCAGATCATTGCGGATAGGTGCCGTGACTGCCGCAAGTTGCGGGTCGAGAGGCCGCGCCTCTTTCCCGTCGGCCGCCAGCAATTGCTGCACCCCACGGATCGTATAGCCTTCGCGATGCAGGAGTTGGTCGATACGCCGCACAAGCGCCATATCGTCCGGCCGGTAATAACGCCGGTTGCCGGCGCGTTGCAGCGGACGGAGCTGCGGGAAACGCGTTTCCCAATAGCGCAGCACATGCTGCGCTATCCCCAGCTCGTCCGCTACTTCGCCGATCGTGCGGAAGGCGTTGTTGGCCTTGTCCACGCGATCGCAGGCTCCGTCCTGGCGCTCAGTTGCTCGCCTTGACGATGCGATCACGCATCATCTGGCTAGCGCGGAAAGTGAGCACGCGCCGCGGTGCGATCGGCACCTCGACGCCTGTCTTCGGATTGCGGCCCATGCGCTCCCCCTTGTCGCGCAACACGAAACTGCCGAAACCCGAAATCTTCACATTCTCGCCGCGGGCCAGTGCCTCGCTCATATGGTCGAGAATCTTCTCGACCATAACGGCCGATTCGCTGCGCGAAAGGCCGATATTGCGGTGAACCGCCTCAGCCAAATCTGCCCTGGTCAGTGTACCCACCTCGGTCATCAACGTCCCCTCCGTCAAGTCCGTGGAGGCGTAGCATACGCCTCAGCGGGACGGGCGCAAAGGCCTGATTTGGTGGAGAGTCCTGTATCAATAACGGACGGCCGCAGCACCCCAGGTGAAGCCGCCACCCATCGCCTCGAACACGATCAGGTCACCGCGCTTGATGCGGCCATCGCGGACAGCCGCGTCGAAAGCCAGCGGAACCGATGCTGCGGACGTATTGGCATGCTCGTCGACCGTCACCACCACCTTGTCTGGCGACAGGCCGAGCTTGCGCGCGGTGGCGTCGAGAATGCGGCGATTGGCCTGATGGGGTACTACCCAATCGACATCGGCGATAGAGAGATCGGCCTTGGCCAACGTCTCGCCGAGCACGGTGGCGAGGTTGACGACCGCATGCTTGAACACCTCCGGCCCCCTCATGCGGAGCTTGCCGACCGTACCCGTGGTCGAGGGACCGCCATCGACATAGAGAAGCTGGTTGTGGCGGCCGTCGGCATGGAGCGCGACCGACAGAATCCCTGCCTCGCCTGCCTCGGCTTGCAGCACGACCGCGCCGGCGCCATCGCCGAACAGCACGCAGGTGGTGCGGTCTTCCCAGTCGAGGATGCGGCTGAAGGTTTCGGCGCCGATCACCAGCGCAGTGTTCGCGCCGCCGCCACGGATCATGCTGTCGGCCACCGACATGGCATAGAGGAAGCCCGAACAGACCGCCTGCACGTCGAAGGCGACGCAATCATTGATGCCGAGCGCGGCCTGGACCTTGGTCGCGCTCGCCGGAAAGGTCTGGTCGGGCGTCGCGGTGGCGAGCACGATCAGGTCTACGTCCGTGGCGGCGATGCCGGCCGCTTCCAGCGCGCGGCGCGCGGCATCGGTCGCCAGCGTCGCGGTAGTTTCATGCTCGCCCGCGATGTGGCGGAAACGGATACCGGTGCGCTCGACGATCCATTCGTCGGAAGTGTCGACGGTTTCGGCGAGTTCGGCATTGGAAACGCGGCGTGCGGGAAGTGCCGAACCGCTGCCCTTGATGACGGCGCGCAGGGTCATGCTGCGGCCTCGTGCGCGCGAATCATTTCCAGGTCTTCGGCAATCCGCCGGTTGAGGTCGTTCGTCACCAGGCTTGCCGCCACGCCGATTGCATTCGCCACACCTTGCACGTTGGCACCACCGTGGCTTTTCACGACGATGCCGTTGAGACCCAGGAAAACCGCGCCATTATGATTGTTGGGATCGAGATGGTGGCGCAGCAGATCGGTTGCCGGGCGCGAAATCAGGAAACCGACCTTCGACCGCACCGAGCTGGTGAAGGCCCGGCGCAGCAGATCGGTGACGAAGCGGGCGGTGCCCTCCATCGTCTTGAGCGCGATATTGCCGGAAAAGCCGTCGGTGACGATGACGTCAGCCTCACCGCGACCCAGCCGGTCGGCCTCGATGAAACCGTCGAAGCGGAGATGCAGATGGCCCTCGGCGCGCAGGCGCGCGGCTGCATCGCGCAACTCGTCGGTGCCCTTCAGCTCCTCGGTGCCGATGTTGAGCAGGCGCACGCTCGGCCGTTCCAGCCCCAGCGCGCAGCGCGAATAAGCCGCGCCCATCACCGCAAACTCCACGAGATTGCGGGCATCGCACTCGGTATTGGCGCCGAGGTCGAGCATCACCAGATCATTGTCGCCGAGCGTGGGCAGCAGCGCCGCGAGCGCAGGGCGGTCAATGCCCTTCATGGTGCGGAGCGCCAGCTTGGACATCGCCATCAGCGCGCCGGTATTGCCGGCGGAAACCGCCGCGTCGGCAGCATGGCCCTTAACCGCGGCGATGGCCAGCCCCATCGACGTCGTCTTGGCGCGGCGAATCGCCTGGCTCGGCTTGTCCTCGCCACTGATCGCCTCGGGGGCGTGCATGATCTCTGCCCGCCCGGCGAGCGTCGGATGCCGGGCCAGCTCAGCCGCGACCGCCGATTCGTCACCGAACAGCAGGAAATTCAGTGCAGGATCACGCGAGGCCGCGAGGACCGCGCCTTCGATCATGGTCGCGGGGCCACCGTCGCCGCCCATCGCGTCGATGGCGATTCGCGGCGTACCTGCCATGGCCCCCTCTCCTAGCCCTTTGGGCTCAGGCTTCGACCGAGACGATCTCGCGTCCATTATAGTGGCCGCAAGCGTTGCACAGATTGTGCGGACGCTTCAGCTCGCCGCAATTCGGGCATTCCTGGAAGGATTCGACCGAAAGCGCGTCATGGCTGCGACGCATGTTCCGCTTCGACGGCGAAGTTTTTCTCTTGGGGACGGCCATCTCGGCACCTGTTCCATCTGCAAAAAAAGAATAAGCGACGAGTTTTGCCGCCAGCGGACCACAACCCCTCAGGGTGATGGACCAAGCGGCCAGGCTCGTCGCGAACGGGTGCCCTATAGCGATTTCAGCCCGTGTTGCAAGCCGGAGCTACCCATGCGAGGCAGGCCACCGACAAAAGTTTGGGGGAAGAATGCCATGACGGTGCTGCCGATCACGCTGACCATTGCCGCTGCAGCCGCGCTTATCAACATCTGGCTGGGGACGCGCGTCGGCCGCGTGCGCGCGCAGGCCAAGGTGCTGACCGGCGATGGTGGCCAGCCGCTGCTGGTCGCGCGGATGCGGGCTCAGGCCAACTATATCGAGAACACGCCCTTCTTCCTGATTCTGCTCGGCCTGATCGAACTGGCGCGAGGCCAGGCGCTGTGGTTGTGGCTGGTAGGGATCGCCTTCATCCTCGCGCGCATCCTCCACGCCTTCGGCATGGACAGCCTGGATAAGCCCGGCAAGACGCGGGTGATCGGCATCCTCGTAACCTGGCTCGCGCTGGTCGGCCTCGCCATTTATGCGCTGATGATCGTCTATGCGCTGCCGGGCGCCGCGGCGACCAAGACCGTCATCGGCTGATTCGCGTCACTCCCTCGCGATCGCCGCATCGCCCACGAATGGGTTGGTGCGGCGTTCGTGGGCGAAGGTCGACATCGGCCCGTGGCCGCAGACGAAGGCGGTCTCGCCGCCGAGCGGCCACAGCTTGCGGGTGATCGCGTCGATGAGGTCGGCATGATTGCCCATCGGGAAATCGGTGCGGCCGATCGAGCCCTGGAACAGCACGTCACCGACGATCGCGAGCTGTGACGGCGCGTGGTGGAAGACGACATGGCCCGGCGTGTGGCCGGGGCAGTGGATCACGTCGAAGCTGAGTTCGCCCACCGTCACCGTATCGCCATCCTTGAGCCAGCGATCCGGCTCGAACACGCGGCCTTCGATGCCGTAGTTGCGGCCATCCTCGTCGAGCCGCGAAATCCAGAAGCGATCGGCCTCATGCGGCCCCTCGATCGGCACGCCGAGCTGTTCGGCGAGAATGCCGGTGCCGCCGCAATGGTCGATATGGCCGTGGGTGACGAGCAATTTCTCGATCGTCACCCCCGCTTTCTCGGCAGCCGCCGTCAATCGCGGCAGATCGCCACCGGCATCGATGAAGGCGCCGCGCATCGTCTTGGTGCACCAGACGAGCGTGCAATTCTGCTGGAGCGGCGTGACGGGCACGATCGCGGCGCGC
Organism: Sphingomonas sp. DBB INV C78; assembly: GCF_042693015.1. NCBI lineage: Bacteria > Pseudomonadati > Pseudomonadota > Alphaproteobacteria > Sphingomonadales > Sphingomonadaceae > Sphingomonas > Sphingomonas sp. DBB INV C78. The sequence goes on from NZ_CP170544.1 coordinate 3,986,905, forward strand.
AGCGGGGGCGAGGCTTCGGTCATTGGGTTACTCGGCGGCCTTTGCAGGAGTGGCTGGCGCCTGACCGAGCAGCGTCTGCTGCCAGAAGATCAGGCTGGTCCAGAACTGATAGTCTTGATTGACCTTCTTGGCGAAGCCATGGCCTTCATCCTGCCCCAGCAGATGCCAGGCCGTGCCACCCTTGCCACGAACCGCCTTGATGATCTGGTCCGCTTCCGAAGCGGGCACGCGCGGATCATTGCCGCCCGTCACCACCATCATCGGCAGGTTGAGCTCATTGACGCGGCTGAGCGGCGAGATTTCCATCAGCTTGGCGCGCTGCTTGAATTCGCGTTCGTCGCCATATTCCACGCGACGCAGGTCGCGGCGATAGCTCTGCGTATTCTCCAGGAAGGTCACGAAATTGGAGATGGCGACGACGCAGTTCGCCCCCTTCAGCCGGCTGCCGTAACGGATCGCGGTCGCGTAGCACATATAGCCGCCATAGGAGCCGCCGGTGACGGCGAAGCGCGCGGGATCGAGCGCCGCATCCTTGTCCAGCACATCAAGGAAGGCGCCGATGTCCTTCACCGAATCCTCGCGCTTGAAGGGGCCGTTATCGAGACTGATGAAGCGCTTGCCGAAACCTTCAGAGCCGCGGACATTCGGATAGAAGATGGCGATCCCGAGCTCGTTCAGCAGATAATTGTTGCGGGCGAGGAAACCGGGGCGCGATTGCGCTTCCGGGCCGCCATGGATGTTGATGATCAGCGGCCGCTTGCCCGGAAACTTGCTGGCATCGGGGCGATAGAGGAAGCCCGAAACCGTTTCGCTATCGAAGCTCTTGATCGAGACGAGTTCGGGTTCGACATTGGCGGCGGTGTCCAGGCCACCGGTCTCGCTCGCGGTCCAGCGCGTCACCTTCAGCGTCTTTGGATCGACCGACCAGGCATCGGTCGGCGATTTGGCCGACGCGAGCGACAGCCCGATCTCGCCCCAGGGCGCGACCTCCAGCGACGCGATCACGCCCATCGGCAGCTCGCTCACTGTGCGGCTCGCACCGGTTCGCGGATCGAGCAGATGGAGCCGGCCGACGCCCGCTTCGTTCATCACCACCGCGATGAAGCTGCCGTCGGGCGCGATATCGAACCCTTCGACAACGCCCTTCCCGGGAATCGCGACCGCGGTGAACTTGCCCGTCTTGGCGTCGATGCGGCCGAGGCGCTTGAAATCCGATCCCTCGTCCGACGTCGCCCACAATGTGCCGTCCGGCGCATAATCCACGTCGCCATAGGAGACCGCCGCCTTGAGATCGTTGATCGGCGTCAGCGCCCCACCGGCAAGGTCGAGCCGATAGAGATCGGACTTCGTGACTGAGGTATAATTGAGCACGACGGCGCTCTTGCCGTCCGGCGCGAAGCCCATGATCTGCCAGCCGCCGCCCTTCACCTGCGCGACCAGCCGGTCGCTCTTCGAATCGCGCGGATCGACGACATAAAGGTCGGTATCGGTGCCGTTCCGCCGTGTGGAGCTGTAACCGATCCACTGCCCGTCATGGCTCCAGGCGCCATATTCGTTGCGGCTCTTGCCGTCGGAAAGCAAGGTCAGCCGGCCGTTCGCCAGCGTGTAGAGCTGGAAGAATTCGTCACCGCCGATATCCTTCTGAATCATCAGCGTATCGCCCTTGCCCGGCGCCCAATGCCCGTCCGCGATCCGGTCCGCCTCGAAGCTGAGCTGGGTGCGTGCCGCCAGCGGGCTTGCCACGCGATGCGCCTGCACGGTGTTGCCGAAACGCGTGCCGATCAGCATCGATCGGTCCGCCGGGTTCCAGCCGAGGAAGGTGGCGGTGCGGAACTCCATATAGGGCCGGGTCGCATCCGCCAGCGCTACGGGCACGGCCGGAACGCCATCGGCGACCAAGGCGGCGGGCTTTTCCACATCGGCGAGGGCGGGAGCGAAAGGCAGCGCAACCGCCGCGAGCAGGAAGGCAAGGCGCATGGCTGGAAACATTCCCCCAAAGCAAGAGTGTCGCAGGGGTTTACGAAAGGGGGCCGGACGCGGCAACTGGCGGCGTGACGATCGATACCGCCCGCCCCTTCATCCTCCTCGACGACGCCCGCGAGACCGGCGCGGGGCCGGCGCGGCTTTATGCGAATGCGGTGGCCGAGATCAGGGCGGACACACCCGAGGAAGTCGCCCCAGCGCTGGAAGCTTTGCGGGCGGCGAAGGCGCGTGGCCTACATGCCGCGGGCTATATCGCCTATGAAGCCGGGCTCGCGCTGGAAGGACGGCTGGAAGCGCTGTCGCAAGCACGGGCCGATAAAGTCCCGCTCCTCTGGTTCGGCCTGTTCGAAGGCTTCGAGGCACTGTCTCCCGAAACAGTTTCAGCTCTGCTCCCCGATCCGGTCGGCGCCTGGGCGGGCTCGCCCGAACCGCGGATCGATTATCCGGCCTATGCCGACGCCTTCGCCAAGGTCCGCGACTTCATCGCCGCGGGCGATATCTATCAAGCGAATCTCAGCTTCCGCGCGGATGTGCCCATCGAAGGCGATCCGCTCGCGCTTTACGCCGCACTCCGATCAAGCAGCCATGGCGGCTGGGGCGGCGTACTGTTCACCGGCCAGCATTGGTTGCTCTCCTGCTCGCCCGAGCTGTTCTTCACGCTGGATCGGGGCGCACTGACCGCCCGGCCGATGAAGGGAACGGCAAAGCGAGGCGCTGATGCGGCCGCAGACGCCGCTTCGGCACAGGCGCTTTCCGAGGACGCCAAGGAGCGCGCGGAAAATCTGATGATCGTCGATCTGCTCCGCAACGATCTGTCGCGCGTGGCGGAGGCGGGGAGCGTCGAGGTGCCGGCGCTGTTCACGGTCGAAACCTATCCGACCATCCACACCCTCACCTCGACAGTGACAGCCCGCCTGGCGGAGGATCGCGACGCCATAGACGTGCTGTCGGCCATCTTCCCGTGCGGATCGGTGACGGGCGCGCCCAAGATCCGCGCGATGGAAATCATCGCCGGGGTAGAGGCGGACGCGCGTGGCCCCTATACGGGTTCGATCGGGTGGCTCGATCCGGCGGGCGACGCGGCGTTCAATGTCGCGATCCGCACGCTGGTGCTGGAACAGGGGAGCAAGGTTGCAGAGCTCGGGCTGGGATCGGCGGTTGTTGCCGATTCGACCGCGGATGGCGAATGGCGCGAATGCCTTGCGAAAGGTGCGTTCGTGACCGCTGCGGCGCGCCCGTTCGATCTGATCGAGACGATGCGCTTCGATCCGATCGATGGCGTCGCCGAACTGGAACGCCATCTCGGGCGGATGAAGGCGTCGGCCGACGCGCTCGGTTTCAGCTTCGATCGCCACGGCGCGCGCAACGAATTGCAGGCGGCGACCTTCCGTCTGCGCGTGCCCAGCCGGGTGCGGGTGATGCTGTCGCGCAGCGGCGCGGTCGCGGTCGAGGTCCGGCCCCTACCCGTCAATCCCGATGTCGCCGACGTCAAAGTGGCGCCGCTGCCCGTGGTGTCGAGCGATTTCCGGCTTCGCCACAAAACCAGCGACCGCGCTTTCTACGACGATATCCGCCACGCATCGGGCACGTTCGAGGTCGTCTTCGTCGATCGCGAGGGCCATCTCACCGAAGGCAGCTTCACGAGCATCTTCGTAAGACGCGATGGCCGATTGGTGACGCCACCGCTCGACCGCGGGTTGCTGCCGGGCGTCCTGCGCGAAGCGCTGATCGCCCAGGGCCATGCCATTGAGGGCGAGTTGACGCCGGCCGATCTCACCGCCGGCTTCTTCGTCGGCAATGCGTTGCGCGGCCTGATCCCGGCGCGGCTCGACTGAGCATATCTGTCGCCGGCGCATCCGCGTGAGTAACCCCACTTGGCCGGCGCGCGGATTTTCTTGTCCAATGTTGCGCTGCAACGGTTGAGCGGCGGGGACGCCGGCGGTATAGCCCCCGCGCCTTCCAATCCGGGGACACGATCCATGACCTTCACGTCCGCCGCGCTCGGCCGCATCAAGCCGTCCGCCACGCTCGCCATGACCAGCCGCGTTCTGGAGCAAAAGGCCAAGGGCATCGACGTGATCGGTCTCTCCGCCGGCGAGCCCGATTTCGACACCCCCGATTTCGTGAAGGCCGCCGCGATCGAGGCGATCAACGCCGGCAAGACCAAATATACCAATGTCGACGGCACCGCCGAGCTGAAGGCGGCGATCGCCGCCAAGTTCAAGCGCGACAACGGCCTCGATTATGCGCCCGGCCAGATCAGCGTGAATGTCGGTGGCAAGCACACCTTGTTCAACGCGCTCGTCGCGACCGTCGATCCGGGCGACGAGGTGATCATCCCCGCGCCTTATTGGGTGAGCTATCCCGACATCGTGAACTTCGCCGGCGGCGTGCCGGTGGTGATCCAGGCGGGCGCGGCGCAGGCTTACAAGATCACCCCCGAACAGCTCGACAAGGCGATCACGCCCAAGACCAAGTGGGTGCTGCTCAACTCGCCGTCCAACCCGTCGGGCGCGGCTTATACCGAGGCCGAGCTCAAGGGCCTGGCCGAAGTGCTGCGCCGTCACCCTCATGTGTGGGTGATGGCCGACGATATGTACGAGCATATCGTCTATGACGGCTTCAAGTTCACGACGATCGCTCAGGTCGCGCCCGATCTCTACGATCGGACCCTGACGGTGAACGGCTGTTCCAAGGCCTATTCGATGACCGGATGGCGCATCGGTTTCGCCGGTGGTCCGACCTGGCTGATCAAGGCGATGGCGAAGCTCCAGTCGCAATCCACGTCCAACCCCTGCTCGATCGCGCAGGCGGCCGCGACCGCGGCACTGACCGGCGACCAGGGCTTCCTCAAGGACCGCGCCCGCGCCTTCCAGGTCCGCCGCGATCTCGTCGTCGGCCGTCTGAACGCAATCGAAGGCATCGACTGCCCGACCCCCGAAGGCGCCTTCTACGTCTATCCCGACGTTTCGGGCCTGATCGGCAAGTCGACCCCGGCCGGCCTGAAGATCGAGAATGACGAGATGCTGATCGGCTATTTCCTCGACGAAGGCCGCGTCGCCGCCGTCCATGGCGGGGCTTTCGGGCTCGAGCCGGCCTTCCGCGTCAGCTATGCGACGTCGGAAACCATCCTCACCCAAGCCTGCGACCGCATCGCCGAAGCCTGCGCCGCGCTGAAATAAGCTTGCAGCCGGGGGCGGCCGCCCCACGTATCTTTGGAAGCATGAAGCTTCCGAGGATCCGAATGGCCCGCCCCCGCACCCATATCGCCGCCGCCGCCCTTGCGGCCGTCATCGCCCTGGCGACGCTGACGCCGATCTCCCGCCCCGATGTGGCGGTCGCGGCGGAAAGTGCGGTACGCCTGCCCGCCCCCGCCTTCGACCCGCCATCGGCCGCCAAGTCGGAGACGGCGGTGCTCGCCGGCGGCTGCTTCTGGGGCGTGCAGGGCGTGTTCCAGCGGGTGAAGGGGGTCAGTTCCGCCGTCTCGGGCTATGCCGGCGGCAGCAAGGCGAACGCCCATTATGAAAAGGTCGGATCAAGCACCACCGGCCATGCCGAAGCGGTGCGCATCACCTATGACCCCGCACAGATCAGCTACGGCAAGCTGCTGCAGATCTATTTCTCGGTAGTGCATGACCCGACCACGCTGAACCGCCAAGGCCCCGACGTCGGCACCCAATATCGCTCGGCGATCACGCCCACTACCGACGCGCAGCGGAAGGTCGCCACCGCTTATGTCGCCCAACTCGACAAGGCGAAGGCGTGGCCCCGCCCGATCGTCACCCGGATCGAGCCCAATCGCGGCTTCTTCCCGGCCGAGGCCTATCATCAGGACTATCTGACGCTGCACCCCGACCGGTTCTACATCCGGGTGAATGACCTGCCGAAGATCGCCGCGCTCAAGCAGGCTTTCCCGACCTATTATCGCGCCAAGCCCGTGCTGGTGAACCCGCGGCAGACGGCGTCGCGCTAGCTCTGCCGCTTCAACTCATGCCCGGTCAGGCGCACGACGTGCAGCACGTTGGTCGATCCCGGCGTGCCGAACGGCACGCCGGCCATGACGATGATGCGGTCGCCGGCCTTGGCGATGCCATGGCGCAGCGCCATGCGCTTGGCCTTGCCGACCATTTCCTCGAAGCTGTCGACATCGCGCGTGTGGACCGCATGCGCGCCCCATAGCAGGCCGAGCCGCCGCGCGGTTGCCTGACTGGGAGTGAGAACCAGCACCGGCACGTCGGGACGCTCACGCGAGATTCGCCGCGCCGTCGATCCCGACGTGGTGAAGCAGATGATCGCGGCGGCCGATACGGTGCGCGCGATATTGCCGGCCGCTTCGGCCAGCGCATCGGCCGTGGTCGGGTCCGCCGGCGTCTCCGTGAAGTGGAGGCGCGCCTGATAGCCGGGGTCGCTTTCGACCGAGAGAGCGATCGAATTCATCATCGCCACCGATTCGACCGGCCAGCTCCCCGCCGCCGATTCCGCCGACAGCATCACCGCATCGGCGCCGTCATAGATGGCGGTCGCGACGTCGGACACCTCGGCGCGGGTGGGCGATGGCGACTGGATCATCGATTCGAGCATCTGGGTCGCGACGACCACCGGCCGGCCCATGCGCCGCGCGGTTTCCACGATCCGCTTCTGCGCCGGCGGCACGCGCTCGGGCGGCAGTTCGACACCCAGATCGCCGCGGGCGACCATCACCGCATCGGCCTGCTCCAATATCTCGTCGAGCCGTTCGAGTGCGGCCGGCTTCTCGATCTTGGCGAGCAAAGCCGCCTTGCCGCCGATCAGCCGCCGCGCCTCGGCCACATCCTCCGGCCGCTGGACGAAGCTGAGCGCGATCCAGTCGGCGCCCTGGGAAAGCGCGAAGGCGAGATCCTTGCGGTCCTTCTCGGTCAGCGCCGCCATCGGCACGACGACATCGGGCACGTTCAGGCCCTTGCGGTTGGAAAGCTTGCCGCCGACCTCGACTACGGTTTCAGCCCGATAGTCTGCAACATCGGTAACCCGTAGCACCAGCTTGCCATCGTCCAGTAGCAGCCGTGCACCGGGCCGCAGCGCCTCGAAAATCTCCTTGTGGGGAAGCTGCACGCGGGTCTCGTCGCCAGGCGCCGCATCACGATCGAGGATGAAGGTGGCGCCGTTGCGCAACTGCACCGATCCTTCGGCGAAGGTGCCGACGCGCAGCTTCGGCCCCTGCAGATCGAACAGGATCGTCGTCGGCCGGTCGAGTTCCTTCTCGAGCGCGCGGATCGCCGCGACCAGTGCCGCCTTGTCCTCATGTCCGCCGTGGCTCATGTTGATGCGGAAGGCATCGGCGCCGGCCATATAGAGGCTGCGGATCATCTCCGGCGTTTCGCTGGCAGGACCGAGGGTTGCGAGCACGCGGACCTTGCGCTCGCGGGCGTGGGCGGCGAACTTGGTGGTCATGGGGAGCGACCCTCTCCTTTCAGGATTCAGCCGGCTGGTTAGAGCCTATTTGCGACAGATCAAGTTTGGAGTTTGTGCCATGAAGCCCACTGAAACGGTCACGCGCCCCGAAGATGTTATAGACGATGCAACCGCCGCGGCCGCTTTCCGCCGTCTGTTGCGTCATCTACGCCATCGCACCGACGCGCAGAACATCGATCTGATGGGCCTTGCCGGTTTCTGCCGCAACTGCCTGGCCGAGTGGGTGGAAGAGGAGTCGAACGGCAAGTTCGATCAGGAAACCGCCCGTTTCCTCGTTTATGGCATGCCTTATGTCGAATGGAAGGATCGTCACGGCGGCAAGGCCACGCCCGAACAGCTCGCGCGGATGGAAGAAAGTCTGACCCTCAACAAGACCGCCGAGCAGGAGGCGTTGGACGCCGAGCTGGACGAAGCGCTCGACGATAGCTTTCCTGCCAGCGATCCGCCGTCGCTGACCGATCCGTCGCGCTGACCTAAACCGCTTCAACCTTGAAGGATCGCTCGCTAGGGTGATGGTTCCAAGGGAGGAACCATCACATCATGCGTAAGAAGATGCTGGCGCTGTGCGCCGCCGTGCTGCTGGCTGGAACCGCAGGCGCGCAAGCCCAGACCGCCGCGACCGCGAGCCGCGTCACCTATGTCCAGGCCGGCGCGCTGCTGGACCGGCCGGGCAGCCGCCCGCGCGGACCTTCGACGATCATCATCCGCGACGGCAAGATCGCCGAAGTGCGCGACGGCCTGGTCTCGCCCGAAGCCGGCGCCACGCTGGTCGATCTCAAGGATCGCTTCGTGCTCCCCGGTCTGATCGACATGCACGTCCACCTCTACCATGAAGGCGATCCGCTCAAGACGCGCCTCGAAAGCTCGAGCCGTGATTATGAGGATGAGGTGATCATCGCCGCACGCCATGCGCGGATCACGCTCGAATCGGGCTTCACCACCGTCCGCGATCTCGGCGGCGAGGCCCGCGGCATCGCCTCGCTGCGCGACGCGATCAACGCCGGCGATCTGCCGGGGCCGACGATCGTTCCGGCCGGCGAGATGATCTCGGTTTCGGGCGGCCATGGCGATGCCAACGGCCTCAACCGCGACTTTTACGAAGCGGCCCATCAGCATCAGACCAATGTCTGCGACGGCGCCGACGATTGCCGCCGCGCGGTCCGCGCCCAGATCCGCAACGGCGCCGAAGTCATCAAGTTCGCCGCGACCGGCGGCGTCCTCTCCAACGTCTCGGGTGGCCTCGGCCGCCAGATGACGCCGGACGAGATGAAGGCGATCGTCGAGACCGCGCACAGCTTCGGCCGCAAGGCGACCGCGCATGCGCACGCCAAGGAAGGGATCGAAAGCGCGCTCGATGCCGGCGTCGATTCGATCGAGCATGGCAGCTTCGCGGACGATCAGACGATGAAGCTGTTCAAGGCCAAGGGCGCCTATCTGGTGCCGACGATGATCGCGCCCGTCACGGCGCTCCGCAATGCGCGGGCGGGCGCGCTGCCACAGGCGACGATAGCCAAGGCCGAAGCCGCCGGCGCGGCCGCCGCCAAGGCGCATGCGCTCGCCGTTCGCTCCGGCGTGAAGATCGCCTTCGGCACCGATACCGGCGTTTCGAAGCACGGCACCAATGCGCAGGAATTCAGCCTGATGCTGCAGGCGGGGATGACCGCCGATCAGGCGATCCGCGCCGCCACGCTCGACGCTGCCGATCTCCTCGGCCGCGCCGACCGTCTCGGCTCGATCGAAGTGGGCAAGGATGCCGACATCATCGCCGTCGCGGGCAGTCCATTGGAGGATGTTCGTCGGCTCGAAACCGTCGATTTCGTGATGCGCCACGGCGTCGTCCACAAGCAGGCCGGCAAGCGCCAGCCCTTCCCCGCAGACTGATCTGGATCAATGAGACGCGCTCCCCAACTGTCGATGATGCTTACAAAGTTTATGGTTAACAAGGCACTAAGCAAGCAATGCGGTCATTGGCCCGCTTCTTGCTGAACGGAAAAAGCAAAGTTCACAGTTGGGGAATTAGCGTGAAAAATACGTTCTTTAAGTTCGCTGCTGCCGCTGCTCTTGGGGTTGCCGCCGTCGCTCCGGCGCAGGCTGCCACCACCTTCTCGATCGATACCGACGCGGCCGACACTTATGTGAAGGTCACCGACTTCGACCAGTTCGGCTTCACGAACTTCTCGGCGAGCCTCGCCAGCCTTCCGGGGGCCTTCACGCTTAATGAAGGTGAGAGCTTCACCTTCGACTTCGCCACACTCAACATCGGTGGCTTCCTGGGCGCCGGCACTGCCTCGCTGGAGGCCAAGCTGTCCTTCCTGACGCCGGGCGGGTCCGGTACCAGCGAGGGCGACGGCTTCTACGTCAAGGGTTGGGTCGTCTCCGGTGGCGGCCTGAGCTGGGAAGACATCGCCCCGATCACCATCGGCAATGCGACCTATCAGATCGATTTCAGCGATCTCGCCGGCCTTACCATCGCCAATCCGAAGGTGAAGGCCACCGTCACGCTGATCAGCGAAGGCGTGGGCGGTGCGGTTCCCGAACCGGCCACCTGGGCGATGCTGATCGCCGGCTTCGGCATGGTCGGCGGTGCGATGCGCATGCGCGCGCCGCGTGGCAAGGCGATCGCCGCCTAAGTCTCTACATTTCCCGTGAGACGGAAAAATTGCCGTCGGCCCTGTGGCCGGCGGCGTTTTTCTTTTGATGAGGGTGAGCAGGCCAATTCCATCGCTCGGCGATTCCTTCTAGAGCCTCCGCTTCCATCGAATCGGGAGTGAAGGACCGGATGAGCGAACCCAATGTCGCAGCCGATCAGCTGAGGCTGTTCATCGAGCGCATCGAGCGGCTGGAAGAAGAGAAGAAGGGCATTTCGGACGACATTAAGGACGTCTATCTGGAAGCCAAGAGCCAGGGTTACGACCCGAAGACGATGCGCACCATCGTCCGGCTCAGGAAGATGGAAAAGCATGCCCGCGACGAAGCCGAGGCGCTGCTTGAAACCTACAAGGCGGCACTCGGCCTCGGCTAGCGCGTGCCGGCGCGCCGTGACGGGGTGATGATGCTCCACGGCGTCGCCTTCATCCCATGCCCGGCGCTGCCTGAGGGTGGCGCGGGCCAATGGGATGGATAGTCCCATCCGTCGCCAGTGCCCGACGGCATTGGCGATCGCGCGATCTATCCGCTGGCGAAGATACGCCTCTTCGACGATGACGGCTTGATGCTGTCCGAATCGGCCATGCCGATGCCGGGCGGGGAGCAATCCAGGTTCGGAGAGCAAGGATGATCGTCACCACCACCACCCTGATCGAGGGCCGGCCAGTCCGCGAATATCTCGGCGTCGTCACCGGCGAGGTGATCGTCGGCGCCAACCTCTTCAAGGATCTGTTCGCCTCGGTCCGCGACATCGTCGGCGGCCGTTCGGGCGCCTACGAAGGCGCGCTGCGCGACGCCCGCACCACCGCGTTCGAGGAACTGACCTCCGAAGCGCGCGATCTCGGCGCCGACGCGGTGATCGGCGTCGACATCGACTATGAAGTGCTCGGCCAGAACGGATCGATGCTGATGGTTTCAGTGAGCGGCACGGCGGTGAAGCTTTGAGCCCTGCGATCGAACCCAGCGTCGCCGGCATCCGCCGGGCCGTGATGGACCATCTGAAGCCGCCCTTCATGCCGGCCGAGCTGTGGCTGATCGTCTTGTTCGTCACTACCGCGACCAACCTCATCGATTTCGCGGTAAAGCCTGATCCGGGCATGGCGGAAACCCCGTTGTTCGTCGCCGCCATGGTGGTCCGGGTCATTGCCGTGTTCTGGATCAACTTCGCAATCATCCGGCGGATGGCAGGGATAACGAATCCCTTCGCCCCCGGTCTGCCGCTGCTGCGCTTCGGCGCGCTCACCTTCCTGCTGGCGGCAGGCTCCGGCATCTTCGCCGTCGTCGCCAATGTCGCCGCCGGCGCCGAAGCAGAGATCGCCGATCGCTGGATGGCGCGCATCCTTTCCCTGATGATCTGGACCGCCTTCACCATCGGCCTGTTCGCCTGGCAGGCGGCGCTCGCCATCGATGATCCCGAGTTCAAGCTGCAGGGCATGCACCAACGCCAGCGCGGCAAACTGACGCCGCTCTGGCTCGCCTTCGCGGCGATCATCCTGCCCTTCGCGGCGATTCACGTCGCCTTGACGATGATCGGCGTGAAGCTCGCGCTGTCGCCCGCCGCGCTCGCGGCCCTGGCGCTGGTCGACGGCGCGGCGTCGACCGTCCAGCTCGTCGCCACCTGCGCGCTCGCCGTTGTCGCATGGAAACTCGCGTCGCCGTTGCGCGAAGGGCCTGCACCCCGCTAAGGGAACCGCCACCTTTCCAGAATTCAGCACAGGACCGCGACGGCAATGGCCGGCCATTCCAAATTCAAGAACATCATGCACCGCAAGGGTGCGCAGGATAAGAAGCGCTCGGCGCTCTTTTCCAAGCTCAGCCGCGAAATCACCGTGGCCGCCAAGATGGGTCTTCCCGATCCGGCGATGAACGCGCGGCTCCGCGCCGCCGTGCTCACCGCGCGGGCGGGCGGTATGCCCAAGGACAATATCGAGCGCGCGATCAACAAGGCCGCGGGCAGCGATGGCGAGAATTATGAGGAAATCCGTTACGAGGGCTTCGGCCCCGGCGGCGTCTCCCTCATCATCGAAACGCTGACCGACAATCGCAACCGCACCGCCACTAACGTCCGCACCGCCGTTTCGAAGAATGGCGGCAATCTGGGCGCCGGCGGATCGGTGAGCCACGGCTTCGATCGCATGGGCCTGATCAACTATGGTGCTTCGGCAGGCGACGCCGACAAGGTGTTCGAAGCCGCACTCGAAGCCGGCGCCGAGGACGTGTCCTCCAGCGAGGACGGCCACGAGATCTGGACCGCGACCGAAAATCTGCACGAAGTCGCCAAGGCGCTGGAAGGCGTGCTGGGCGATGCCGAAGGCGTGAAGCTCGCCTGGCGCCCGCAGACCCAGGTCTCGGTGAACGAGGCGGACGCGGCGACGCTGCTCAAGCTGATCGACGCGCTCGACGACGATGACGACGTCCAGACCGTCTGGGGCAATTACGACATCTCCGACGAGGTGATGGAGAAGCTCGGCTGATCCTCATCGGCTTCGATCCTGGCCTTGGCACCACCGGTTGGGGGGTGATCGCCGCTGACGGCAATCGCCTCTCCCACATTGCCAATGGCCAGGTGAAGACCGAGACGCACGCGCCGCTCGCCGAACGCCTGGTGGCGCTGCACGACCAGTTGACCGACGTGCTCCTCACCCACCGCCCCGATGGCGCCGCGGTGGAGGAGGTGTTCGTCAACGCCAACCCGCAATCGACGCTGAAGCTCGGCCAGGCGCGCGGCGTCGTGCTGCTGACGGTCGCGCGACAGGGAATCCAGGTCGGCGAATATGCCGCCCGCCTGATCAAGAAGGCGGTGGTCGGCACCGGCGCCGCGGAAAAGGGGCAGGTCCACGCCATGGTCTCGCGCCTCCTTCCCGGCGTGAAGATCAGCGGGCCGGACGCGGCCGACGCGCTCGCCGTCGCCATCACCCATGCCCATCATCTGGCGAGCGCCAGGGCCATGAAGAGGATCATCGCATGATCGCACGGTTGACCGGCACGCTTGTCGAGACGGCGGCCGATCATGCGGTGATCGATGTCGGCGGCGTCGGCTATCTCGTGCAGGCCTCAGCCCGCACCCTTTCCGCGATCGGCGGCACGGGCGGGCAGGTGACGCTGTTCACCGAGATGCAGGTGCGCGAGGATGCGATTACCCTCTACGCCTTTGGCTCGGGCGCGGAGCGAGACTGGTTCCGTCTGCTGACCAGCGTTCAGGGCGTCGGCGGCCGCGTCGCGCTCGCGATCCTCTCGGTGCTCGCACCCGACGAGATCGGCCGCGCGATCGCCGGCGGCGACAAGGCGATGATCGCCCGCGCCAACGGCGTCGGCCCCAAGCTCGCTTTGCGCATCGCCAATGAATTGAAGGACAAGACCGGCGGCATCGCCCTTGGTCCGGGCGGTTCCGCGCCTGTCGCCACCGCGGGCAGCTCCGCAGCCGACGCGCTCTCAGCGCTTGCCAATCTCGGCTTCCGCCCCGCTGAAGCCAGCGCCGCGGTGGCCGCGGCGGAGGAGGAACTGGGACCGGGCGCGACGTTGGACGCCTTGGTACGGTTGGCGCTCAGAAAGGCGGCGCGATGACTTCCTTCCCCCTCTCCTGCATGCGGGAGAGGGTAGGGTGAGGGTCTTGCCGTTCCGCAGGAACGGCGCGGGCCTTTGGCCCGCTTGCCCTCATCCAAGTCCGCCTAGGCGCTTGCCGCGCCAAGGCTACCTATCCTTCTCCCGCTTGCGGGAGAAGGAACTTCACCCCACCGGCGTCAGCAACGGCTTCCCTGCCAGGAACGCCCCGACATTCGCCACCACCAGATCGGCCATCGCCCGCCGCGTCTCCACCGTCGCGCTTCCCTGATGGGGCAGCAACACGACATTCTCCATCGCCAACAGCGCTTCCGGCACATGCGGCTCATGGGCGAAGACGTCGAGGCCCGCTGCACCCAGTCGGCCCTCAGACAGTGCCGCGACCAGCACCTCTTCATCGACCACCGATCCGCGCGAAATATTGATCAGCGTGCCCTTGGGTCCCAGCGCGTCGATCACGGCGGCATCCACCAGCCGGGCCGTCTCCGCCCCACCCGAGGTCGCGACCACCAATATATCGACCGATGCCGCCAGCGCCCGTGCGCTCGGTGCATAGCGATAGGGCACGCCCGCCACAGGCGTTCGCGAATGATAGGCGATCTCGCCGGCAAAGGGCTCGCACCGCCGGCTGATGGCACTGCCGATCCGGCCCAAGCCAAGAATGCCGATGCGCTGCCCGGTCAGCTTGCGCGTCAGCGGCGGCGCGCCTTCCGCCACCCAGCGGCCATCGCGGACATAGCGGTCATAAAGCGGCACGCGGCGATAGATCGCGTACATCAACGCGATCGCCGTATCGGCGGTGTCGTCGGTCAGCACATCGGGCGTGTTGGTGACGGCCACGCCGCGCTTGTGGGCATAGGCGACGTCTACCTTGTCATAGCCGACCGCACAGACCGCGATCAGCTTCAGGTCCGGCAGCTTGTCGATTGTGGCCGCGTCGATGCCCTCGCCTCCACCCGTCACGACCACTTCGATGCCGGGGCCGGGCTCCCGACCAAGTTCGAAATGATCCTCGAGATTGTCGAGCAGCCAATGGGCGGTGTCGCGGACGAGGCAGAGGATGCGGGGCTTGTTCGGCAAGGGTCAGCTTTCGTCGATATCAGATCTTCGTCACCCTGAACTTGTTTCAGGGTCCACCGATCCACAAGCGCAGACAGCGCGAATGGCGGAGTGGATGCTGAAACACGTTCAGGGTGACGAGTGGTTGTTGGTCAGGCTCCCCACACCTCGCCATAAAGCCGCAGCAGATTGCCGCCCATTATCTTCTCGATCCGCGCCGCCGGCCAGCCGGCGCGGGCCAGCCCATCGGCCAGCGTGCGGAAGCGCATATGCGTGTCGAAATCCCGGACGATATTGAAGATGTCCGGGCCTTCGCCCGGCGCCGCGATCCCCTTGGCGGCGCGTTCGTCATAGAATTTCTTCTGCGCCGCGCGGCTATCGTCGTTGATCACGGTCGCAGACAGCATCCCGTCGGTGCCGATCGCGACATGGTCCTCGCCGCAGACATTCACGGCATGGGTCATGTGGCGGATCAGGTCGTCGCCGCTGGGTTTGCCCGAAGGCACCAGGAACGGCATCCAGTAGATGCCGACGACGCCACCCTTGTCGGCCAGCGCCTTCAGCTCGACATCCCACACGTTGCGGGGATTGTCGTGGAGTGAGCGGCAGCCGGTATGGCTGATCGTCAGCGGGCGCTTGGCCGCCGCGATCCCCTCGGCGATCGTCCGCTGGCCGCCGTGCGACAGATCGAGCAGCAATTTCTCCTTCTCGATCCGTTCGATCGTCGCGCGGCCCAGCTTCGACAGGCCGCCATTGGCCGGCTCCAGCGATCCGTCCCCCGAAAGATTGCGGAGATTGTAAGTGAGCTGGATGACGCGGACGCCCAGCCCCTTGAACAAGGCCACGCGATCCAGCGTGGTCCCGATCACCGCCGAATCCTGCAGGCCATAGATGATCGCGATCCGCCCCGTTGCCTTGGCAGCGCGAATGTCGGCGACGGTCAGCGCGTGCGAAATCATGTCGGCATTGTCAGCGATCATCTGGTCGCCGCCGGCGATCTCCTGCACGGCCTGCTCCAGCGTCGCCTCATTGCCGGGATTGGCGACCGTCATGTGGACCGCGGTCAGCCCGGACGCCCGCATCTCGGCAACGCCGCGCGCGGTGAAGCGGGTCATACCCGGCTTGAAGTCAGGATCGCTGATCGCGCCCAGGCCGTCGATCACGAAAGCGCTGCGATAGCTCTTTCCATCGAAGCCCGCCGGTGCGGCGCCCGCTCGCGATGCCAGGGTGAGCACAGCGGCGCCCGCAAGCATGTCGCGTCGACTGATCTCCATTCGCTTGCTCCCCCTCTTGCGCCTGCCGCCTCTGGTAATGTTGGAATTGAAATGGCAGCCTGCCGGCGGTGAACCGTCCACGCGCCTCTTCCCTCGCCCTTTCACGGCCGGCCTTTTGTGGCCCCTCAACGAAGCGAATGGCAATCCTCAACTTCCTCAACTTCGCGCTGGCGTATCGCCCTCGACAAGCCGATGCGGCGCCCGCTACGACAGGCGCGTGACCGATACCGACCGCATCCTCACCGCCGCCCGCCGATCCGAGGACGTGGACGCGGCTCTGCGCCCGAAATCGCTCGACGAATTTGTCGGGCAGAAGGCCGCGCGGGAAAATCTGCGCGTGTTCATCGAAGCGGCTCGAACCCGTGGCGAGGCGCTGGATCATGTCCTGTTCTTCGGCCCACCCGGCCTTGGCAAGACGACGCTCGCGCAGATCATCGCCAAGGAAATGGGGTCGGGTTTCCGCGCCACATCCGGCCCGGTCATCGTCAAGGCCGGTGATCTCGCGGCCTTGCTCACCAATCTGGAGGATGGCGACGTCCTCTTCATCGACGAGATCCACCGGCTCAATCCGGCGGTGGAGGAAGTGCTCTATCCCGCGATGGAGGATCGCGCGCTCGATCTGATGATCGGCGAAGGGCCGTCCGCCCGCTCGGTCCGCATCGATCTGCCGCGCTTCACCCTGGTCGGCGCGACGACGCGGCAGGGCCTGATCACCACCCCGCTCCGCGATCGCTTCGGCATCCCCGTCCGCCTGCAATTCTATACCGTCGATGAGCTTGAACGGGTGGTGACGCGCGCGGCCGGGCTGCTCGGCCTCGCCATCGCGCCGGATGGCGCCGTCGAAATCGCCCGCCGCGCCCGCGGCACACCGCGCATCGCCGGCCGCCTGCTCCGCCGCGTGCGCGATTTCGCCGATGTCGCCGGCGCCGCCATCGTCGATCGCAAGACGGCCGATGCCGCGCTCAACCGGCTGGAGGTCGATCATCTCGGCCTCGACGCGATGGACCGGCGTTACCTCCACATGATCGCCGACATCTATCGCGGCGGCCCCGTGGGGGTGGAGACGCTGGCCGCAGGCTTGAGCGAACCACGCGACACGATCGAGGAAGTGATCGAGCCCTATCTGATCCAGTTGGGCCTCGTCGCCCGTACCGCGCGCGGCCGCTGCCTCAACGCGCTTGGCTGGAAACATCTCGGTCTCAATCCGCCGCCAGGCGCGGAAGCGGGCCTGTTCGACGGGAAATAGACGACGACACGGCCAAGTTGGGGGTTCCTGTCGCGAATCCGAACGGCTAGACCCCGGCCGATGGTTAAGGACGCACAGGACCGGCCATTCGAAGGGCGCTTCGTCGGCAACGAGCATCGCTTCGCGGTGCGCGTCTATTTCGAGGACACCGATCTTACCGGCGTGGTCTATCACGCCAATTATCTGCGGTTCATGGAGCGCGCGCGGAGCGACATGCTCCGCGTCGCCGGCATCAACCAGCGCGACGCGCAGGAGGGCGGCGAAGGCTATTATGCCGTCGCCGATCTCGCGATCCGCTACCGCCGACCGGCGAAACTGGAAGATGATTTGCTGGTCGTGTCGCATGTGAAGGAAATTCGGGCGGCTTCGTGCGTCATTCATCAGAGAGTCATGCGGGGTGGGGAGGTAGTGGCCGAAGCGGACGTCACCGCGGCCTTCCTCTCCCCCGACGGTCGGCCACGGCGGCAGCCGCGTGGCTGGATCGAAATATTCGAGCGGCTGAAAGGGAATCCTGACCAATCATGACCATTGCCCCCACGGAATCGCTGCTGTCCCCGGTCACCTTGTTCATGCAGGCCGATTTCGTCGTGAAGGCGGTGATGATCGGGCTGGTGCTGGCAAGCATCTGGACGTGGACGATCATCCTTGCCCATGGCCTGCGGCTGAAGAAGATCAGCAAGGCCAATGAAGCGTTCGAGCGCGACTTCTGGAAGGCCGAGGATATCGACCGCTTCTATGACGGCCCCGGCCGCGCCGATTTGCCGAGCGCGAAGGTGTTTTCCGCCGGCGTCGCCGAATGGCGCCGCTCGACCAAGGGCAAGGCGATCGACCGCGAAGGAACCCGCGCCCGTCTCGCGACAACGATGGGCGCCGCGGTCGCGGCCGAGGTCGACAAATTGTCCGACCGGCTCAACATCCTCGCCACCATCGGCTCGGTCGCGCCCTTCGTCGGCCTGTTCGGCACGGTGTGGGGCATTATGAAGAGCTTCACCGACATCGCCGCGCAGCAGAACACCTCGCTCGGCGTCGTCGCGCCCGGTATTGCCGAGGCCCTGTTCGCAACCGCGCTCGGCCTGTTCGCGGCAATCCCTGCGGTTATTGCCTATAACCGGCTGACGCATGTGCTGAACCGCGTCGAGGCCCGTCTTCACCGCTTCGCCGACGGATTCCATGCGACGCTCAGCCGCGAGCTTGAGGTGGAAGGCTGATGGCAATGGGCCCCGTTCAGGGCCGCGGCCACAATGGCCGGCGGACCCCGATGGCGGAGATCAACGTCACGCCGCTGGTCGATGTGATGCTGGTGCTCTTGATCATCTTCATGATCACGGCGCCGTTGCTTGTGGCAGGCGTGCCGGTCAACCTTCCGGACAGCCGCGCCGGCGCGCTCGACCAGAAGGACGAGCCCATCCAGATCTCAATCGACGAGACCGGCAAGGTCTTCCTCGACGATCAGGAAGTGGCCGAAGCGACGCTCGCCGACCAGCTGGGCAGGATCGCGGCGACGCGCGGCAAGGGCAAGGATAGCCCGCAGATCTTCCTGCGCGCCGACCGCGGGCTCGATTATGGCCGGGTGATGCGCGTCATGGGCGAGCTCAACCGCGCCGGCCTCAACCGGGTGGCACTCGTGACCGCGGGTGAAGAGAAGTCGTGATCGATCGTGCGGAGAAGGCTGGCTTCGGCATCGCGCTGACGGGGCATATTGCCCTGTTCGCATTGCTGTCGCTCGGCCTTGTTTCCACCGCAAAGCTGCCCCCGCTCGTCAACGAGCCGATGGATGTGATCCTGACCGACGAGGTCGGCATGCGATCGGCCGTGCCCAACCCGGCGACCGAGGCCCCGGCCCCATCCGAAGCACCCGAACTCGCCCCGCCCGAGGAACCTGCGCCGTCCGAACCGGAACCGGTTCCCGCGCCCGAACCGGTCGCAAAGCCCAAGGCATCCGACGTGCCACAGGTGCCCAAGCCGGCAGAAAAGCCGAAGCCCGCCGAAAAACCCCAGCCCACTCCCAAGAAGGAGGAGCAGGACATGGGCGATCGCCGCCGGCCGGACCGCGACGCCAAGGGCAGTGCGCAGAAGGCCGGCGGATCGCGGCTGGGCTCCAATTTCCTGAAGGGCATATCGGACGACCCGAAGGGTAAGGCGCAGACGCCACGAGCCGCGGTCAGTGGTGCTGCGATGCAGGGTCTGGCCGCGGCGATCACGCGCCAGTTCAAGCCATGCTACGAACTCGGATCGCTGCAGGGCACCTCGGCGATGAGCATCGTCACCACATTGCGCCTGCGCTACAAGCCCGACGGCACGGTCGCCGTCGCGCCCGAAGTCGTCGAGCAGACGGGTGTCACCGACGGCAACCGCTCCTATTCGCGGCAGGTGAGCGACATTGCCCGCCGCGCCGTGTTGCGCTGCACGCCGGTAAAGCTCCCGGCCGAGCTTTACGATGGTGGCTGGGACGATTTTCAACTCCGCTTCACGCCGAGCCAGTTGGGATGAAATGGGTATCGCCGCTTCTTCCCCTCCTTGCGCTTTTCATTGGGGGATGCGCCGGTCAACGCCCGGTGTCCGTGGCGCCCGGGCCGGATCGCGCGGCTGTCGCGCGCGCCACGCAAATCGCGGCCCATCAGGTCAAGCGCTGCTACCGTCACCCCAAGGTGATCCGATCGGCGCGAGCGATCACAACTACATTGCGCGTGCGCTATGCCGCGGATGGAACATTGATCGGCCTGCCGGAAGTCGCGCGGCAATCGGGTGTCACGCCGGAGAATGCAGCGCAGGCCGGTCGCATGGCCGAAGCGGCCAGCCTCGCGGTGCTGCGCTGCCAGCCGATCAACCTGCCGGCCGAACTGCACCAGAACGGGTGGGACGAATTCGAACTGACCTTCAGCCCCGGCGGCGCTGCATGACGCCCGGGGCCATTCACACGATAGACGGGAGAAGAGGATGAAGCTGATCCGCACCCTGCTGCTGGCGGCAGTCGCAACCGGGATCGGGGCGTCCCCGCTCCCCGCTCTTGCGCAGTCGATCACCGTCGACATCACCGGCGGCATCTCGTCGCCGATGCCGATCGCCATACCTTCCATGCCGACGCCGGCGATCACACCCACCGCCGCGGGCGACACGTCCGCCCTTGGCCGGCAGGTGGCAGAGGTGGTCACCAACGATCTGCGCAACAGCGGCCTCTTCCAGCCGATCGGGCCGAGCGCGCTCGGACAGGTGAGCTTCCCGCAGGTCACTGCCCCCGATTTCCCGCATTGGGTGGGCACCGGCGCGCAGGCGCTGGTTCAGGGCTTCGTTCAGGCCAATGGCGACGGCACGATCACGGTCGGCTGCTATCTCTACGATGTGTTCGCCGGCACGGAGATGACGCGGCAGGGCTTCGTCGTGACACCGGCCAACTGGCGCCGCGCAGCGCACAAGTGCGCCGACACCGTCTATACCCGGCTGACCGGAGAAGGCCCCTATTTCGACAGCCGTGTGGTCTATGTTTCCGAAACCGGGCCCAAGACCAAGCGGATCAAGCGGCTGGCCATCATGGATCAGGATGGCGCCAACCACCGCTTCCTGACTAACGGCCAGGCAATCGTGCTGACGCCGCGCTTTGCGCCGAACCAGCAGACGATCGTCTACATGTCCTTCGTCAACGATCAGCCGCGCGTCTACGTCTACGATGTCGGCTCGGGCCGACAGCGGCTGGTGGTCAACCAGCCGAACATGACCTTCTCGCCGCGTTTCTCTCCCGATGGTCGCTTCATCGTCTTCTCGATGGCGGTGAACGGCAATACCGACATCTATCGCGTGCCCACCAGCGGCGGCGCGGCAACCCGCCTCACCACATCGCCGGGGATCGACACCGCGCCCAGTTACTCGCCCGACGGCGGCCGCATCGTCTTCGAAAGCGATCGTTCGGGCACGCAGCAGATCTATGTGATGAGCGCGGACGGCTCCGGCCAGAACCGCATCAGCTTCGGATCGGGCCGCTATGCGACGCCGGTTTGGAGCCCCAAGGGCGATTTGATCGCCTTCACCAAGATCGGCGGCGGCTTCCGCATCGGCATCATGGGTGTCGACGGATCGAACGAGAAGATCCTGACCAACGCCTGGCAGGATGAAGGGCCAAGCTGGTCCCCCAATGGGCGCGTGCTCATGTTCTTCCGCACGGCCCAGGGCTCGGGCAAGGCCGATCTCTGGTCGGTGGATCTGACCGGCGTCAACGAAAAGCGCGTCCCGACGCCGCTTGATGGATCCGATCCGGCCTGGGGACCGTTACTCCCGTGAAACGGGGTTGCGCCCCGTTCATATTCCGTTCATCGTCAAAAAAGAACATTTCGTCGCAGTTATCAAGGAGAACGACATGCAGAACCTGACGACAAAGCTGCTCGTGGCGGCAGCCTTCGTCGCCGTGGCCGGTTGCGCCAAGAAGCCGCCGGAGACGCTGCCGCCTGCCCCGACGGAGACCGCGCCGCCCGCGCAGACGACGCAGCCGGAAGGCCCGGTCGGCTCGACCGTGGTCCCGGGATCGAAGGAAGATTTCCTCCAGCAGGTCGGCTCGGATCGCGTGTTGTTCGACACCGACAAATATGATCTGAACGATGAGGCACGGGCGACGCTCGACCGTCAGGCCCAGTGGCTCGCCAAATATCCCAACGTGCGCATCACGATCGAAGGCCATGCCGACGAACGCGGCACGCGCGAATATAACCTTGCGCTCGGCGACCGCCGCGCCAATTCGGCGAAGAATTATTTCGCGAGCCGGATCGACGCCGCCCGCATCTCGACCGTGAGCTACGGCAAGGAACGCCCGGAAGTGCCGGGTTCCGACGAGAGCGCCTGGGCGCAGAATCGTCGGGCGGTGACGGTCGTCATCACCGGCATGTAATGCCTTCCCCTCCCCGGGCTCCGGCCTGGGGAGGATTTGCCGCAAAGGCGCCGGTTGCCCCGGCGTCGCCACGCCGCTAGACCCCGCGGCGCCATGCTGCCCGCCCTCGCCCATGTCGATTGCTGGATCTTCGATCTGGACAATACGCTCTACCCAGCGTCGGCGGATCTGTTCGGCCTCATCGACATCCGCATGGGGCAGTTCATCCAAAATCTGCTCGGCGTCGACCCGGTCGAGGCGCGGCGCATCCAGAAAAGCTATTTCGTCGAACATGGCACGACCTTGAGCGGCCTGATGACGGCGCATGACATCGACCCGCATGCGTTTCTCGACTTCGTCCACGACATCGAAATGGACGCGATCGCCGAGGACCGCCGGCTGGTGGAAGCCGTGGCACAGTTGCCCGGCCGGAAGCTGATCTTCACCAATGGCGACGAGACCTATGCCCGCCGCGTGCTGGGCAAGCTCGGCCTGTCGGAAAGCTTCGAGGCGATCCACGACATCCACGCCTGCGCCTATCAGCCGAAGCCCGATCCCCGGAGCTACGACATGATGTGCCGCGCGCTCGGCGTACGGCCGGAAACCGCGCTTTTCGTGGAAGACATGGCCCGCAACCTCAAGCCCGCCAAGGCACTGGGGATGACGACGGTGTGGGTGAACAACGGATCGGATTTTGGCGCGCACCAGCACCATCCCGATTACATCGATTTCGAAATCGCCGAAGTCGGCGAATGGCTGCAAACAATATTGGGGACGAAGTGATGAGCGATCTGGCGCAGACGATCGAGGCCGCGTGGGAAGCGCGCGACACGCTGGGTTTCGACACCAAAGGCGAGGTTCGCACCGCCGTCGATGCGGCGCTGGCGCAGCTCGATGCCGGCACCGCGCGTGTCGCCGAGACGGTGGATGGCGAGGTGATCGTCCACCAGTGGCTCAAGAAGGCCGTGCTGCTCTCCTTCCGCCTGAACGACAACGCGCTGATCGCCGGCGCGCCGGGCGAGGCGAACTGGTGGGACAAGGTGCCGAGCAAATTTTCCGGCTGGGGCGAGGCCGAATATCGTGCCGCCGGCTTCCGCTCGGTGCCGGGTGCCGTCGTGCGACGCGGCGCGCATATCTCCAAGGGCGTCGTGCTGATGCCGAGCTTCGTGAATATTGGCGCTTTTGTCGGTGAAGGCTCGATGGTCGACACTTGGGCCACCGTAGGTAGCTGCGCGCAGATCGGCCGCAACGTCCATCTTTCGGGCGGTGTCGGCATCGGCGGCGTGCTGGAACCGTTGCAGGCCAACCCGGTCGTGATCGGCGACGGCGCCTTCATCGGTGCCCGCGCGGAAGTGGCCGAAGGCGTGATCGTCGGCGAGGGCGCGGTGCTCTCCATGGGCGTCTATCTCGGCGCCTCGACCAAGATCATCGACCGCGCGACCGGCGAGATTTTCGTCGGCCGCGTGCCCGATTATGCCGTCGTCGTTCCGGGCAATCTGCCGGGCAAGCCGCTACCGGATGGCACACCGGGGCCGTCGCTTTATTGCGCCGTGATCGTGAAGCGGGTGGATGCGCAGACGCGCGCCAAGACGGGGATCAACGAGCTGCTGCGGGATTGATCGCAATTTTGCGCGGAACGCGCGTGGCGACGCGCGTTCCGTGACGCTTTTTCCTTCCCCCGCCCCACCGCCATCGCGATTCCGCTTGGGGGCCGGGGCGGCGGGGGCCTAGCCTCCCTCGCAGTCCGGTTAGAGGACAAAGGGGGGAACCACCGTGGCGAACATCGTCGTTCATCATCTCGAAAACTCGAAATCGCAGCGCATCCTCTGGCTGCTCGAGGAACTGGAACTGCCCTATGAGGTGGTTCGCTACCAACGGATGATGGGGGCCGCTCCCCCCGAAATGACCAGGGTCCACCCGCTCGGCAAGGCGCCGTCGGTGGAGATTGACGGGCTGGTGATGGCCGAGTCCGCGGCGATCATCCAATATGTGCTGATGCGCTACGGCAAGGGCCGGCTGGCCCCGCCGATGGACTCGCCCGACTATGCGAAGTTCCTGGAGTTGCTGCATTACCCGGAATCCTCGCTGGCGCTGCGGACCCTGCTGCCCTTGTTCATCCGGCTGTTCGGGGTGAGCGCGCCCATGCTGGAGGGCTATGCGAACCATGGGCTTTCGGTGCAGATCGAGCATCTGAACGCGATGCTGAAGGAGAGCGGCCATCTGATCGGCGACAGCTTCACCGCCGCCGACCTGCAACTGACGCACGAGCTGCAATTCCTGAAGGCGCAGGGGCAGATCGACGATCAGCCGATCCTGCTGGACTTCGTCGCGCGGATGGAAGCGCGTGCCGCATGGCAAAGGGCAGTCACCAAGGGCGGGCCGTTCAGCCTCTCCTTCGGGGCCTGACCGCATCCCGAAAGGGGACGAAGTTGAGGAAGTTGAGGATTGCCATGCGCTTCCTCAACTTCTCCCCGATGCGATGTTTCCAACGATGGCAAAGAGCGGCAAGCAACGGAAATTCCGTGCTTCTCTGACATTCCTAACGTGAGGGCGGGGCCGTAGGACAGCGACGGTGACCCGGGCCGAACCCAACAGAGCGTGACGCTCCGTTGGATCGGGCGGGTCCGTGATCCCAAATTTTTCGCAGGCAATGTCACAGCGGATAGAGCTCGCTCGTCAAGGCATCGGAACCAAGGAAAGGACTTCCGACCATGACTGCCAAGCTCGACCCTTATACCGCTGCCCCCCAGTTGATGAAGAGCTGGACGGCGCTGTCCATTTCCGTTGCCGCCAGCCTTGAACCCAGCCTGATCGAACTGGTGAAGATCCGCGCGTCGCAGATCAACCAGTGCGCCAACTGCATCAACATGCACACCGCCGAAGCCCGCGAGAAAGGCGAAACCGAACAGCGCATCTATCTGCTGTCGGCGTGGCGCGAGGCGCCTTATTATACCCCGCGCGAGCGGGCCGCGCTCGGCTGGACCGAGGCCCTGACCCGGCTTTCCGAAGGCCATGCGCATGAAGCGGCCTATGAGGCGCTGAAGGCCGAATTCAGCGAGGAGGAGCAGGTGAAGTTGACCCTGATGATCAACATCATCAACGGCTGGAATCGCATCGCCGTGGGCTTCGGCCTCTGGTACGAGAATGGCGTGCCCGCGAAGGCGACCGCCTAATGACCGGCGCGGTGAGCCACGCCGACGCGGCGGCGAGTTTCGATCCGCTGCGGCCCATGCTCACCCGCGTCGCCTATCGCATGCTCGGCTCGGTCGCCGATGCCGAGGATATGGTGCAGGAGGCCTTCATCCGCTGGATGGGGGCCGACCGAGCCGAGGTGCGCGAACCGGCCGCCTTCCTGCGCCGCACGGTGACGCGGCTCTGCCTCGACCAGCTCAAATCCGCGCGGGCGACGCGCGAAACCTATGTCGGCCCCTGGCTGCCCGATCCGATCGTCGAGGACGAGGATGAGGAACCCGACGTGACCCTGCCGCTGATGCTGGCGCTCGAACGGCTGTCCCCACTCGAACGCGCTGCCTTCCTGCTGCACGACGTATTCGGATTGGGCTTCGACGAGGTGGCGAAAACGATCCAGCGCGATCCCGCGGCGTGCCGGCAGCTTGCCGCGCGGGCACGCGCGCATGTCCGTGATGCCCGTCCTCGTTTTCAGGTGGAAAAGCAGCGTGGATTGGAATTGGCGGCCGCCTTCTTCGCCGCATCCCGCAGCGGCGACATGAGCGCGCTGGGCACCATGCTGGCGGACGATGTCAGCATGCATGCCGATGGCGGCGGGAAGCGGCCAGCGGCGGACAAGCTGGTCATCGGCGCCCGTCAGGTCGTTCAGCTGCACAAGGCGCTCGCCGTCCTGTACGGCAAGCATGGCTCGACCTTGGTCCATACCGGCCTGATCAACGGCCTGCCCGGCATCGTCACCCGCGAGGCGGATGGCGAGCTTCAGACCACCGCTTTCGAGATCGAAGGCGACCGGATCACCGCGATTTATGTGATGCGCAACCCGGACAAACTGCGCCACCTGCATTGAGATCAATTCCGTCATCCCAGCTTCCGCTGGGATGACGATATAGGGAGCTATCGCCCGCTGGCCTTCTTGGTGCGGAGTGTCGGATCGGCACCGGCGGGATCATCGGGCCACGGGTGGCGGGGGTAGCGGCCGCGCATTTCCTTGGCGACGGCGGCCCAACTGCCCGACCAGAAGCCGGGCAGGTCGCGCGTCGTCTGGATCGGCCGGCCGGCCGGCGAGGTGAGACGCAGCACCAGCGGCACGCGGCCATCGGCGAGCATCGGATGGCGGGTGAGCCCGAACAACGCCTGCGGGCGGAGTTCGACGGCGGGGCCGCCGTCCGCGGCATAATCGATCGCGTGACTCGAGCCGGCGGGGGTCGAGAGGCGGGCGGGGGCGAGCCGGTCGACGGCGCGGCCGCCTTCCCAGCCCAGCAGATTTTCGAGCGCCTGGGTGAGATCCCCCGGCTGCACCGCATCGAGACGGCGCTTGCCGGCGACGAGCGGGGTGAGCCAATCGTCGAGCACGGCGATCAGCGCCTCGTCCGACAGATCGGGGAGTGCGGGATCGTGCGGGCGGGCGAAGGCGGCACGCTGACGCAGCGCCTCCCCAGCTTCGGACCAGGGAAGCAAGGCAAGACCATGTTGGCGGACGCCTTCAACAAGAGCGGCGGCGATCGCCTCCTTGTCTGGCGCATCGTCCGGCCCGCCGCCAAGCCGCACCGCGCCGAGCCGGCGTTCGCGGCGTGCGATGACGCCACCGGTCGCAGGATCGAAGCGGACGTCGCGAACCATCTGGATGCGATCGGCGAACAGCGCCTCGACATCGGCCTGGTCGATCGCGGCAGCAGAGAGGATACGCGCGCCGGCGGCCGACCCCTGGGTTTCGGCAACCGCCAGCCATTCGTGACGAGCAAGCGGGGAGAGCGGATCGAGCCTGAAGCCCCGGCCGCCGACAGCGATCCAATTCTCACCCGAGGCGTCGCGGCGGCGGGCGACGCGATCGGGGAAAGCAAGCGCGACGGAGGGGGCTAGCTCTTCTCCCCTCCCTCTAAGGGAGGGGCTGGGGGTGGGTGGCGAGCGGAGCGAGCTTCCCGACCGTTCGGCAAGATCGCCGCCTGCGTCGGCGAGACCCTCCCCCAACCCCTCCCTTACAGGGAGGGGAGTGAGAAGGCGGCGCCACCGTTTTGCGAGTCTGCGCGCAGCCTCGGCGCGCTTGCCACGTTCGCTGCGCCAGCGGCGGAGGCGGAGTTCGAGGTCCGCATCATTGCCGCCAAGGCCACGCTCGGAGAGCAGCACCGCGACTTCGGCAGCGGTGTCGGCCCAGCCGCGGGCTTGCGCTTCGACCAGCATATGGGCGAGGCGCGGGGGCAGCGGCAGCGCGGCGATCGCCTTGCCGTGCGGCGTGGGGCGGCCGTCGGCATCGATCGCGTCCAAGGATGTCAGCCGGGTCCTCGCCTCCGCGACGGCAGCGGCGGGCGGGGGATCGATCCAGCGTAGGCTGGCGGGATCGGCCACGCCCCAGATCGCGCAATCGAGGAGGAGTGCGGAAAGGTCGGCCTCCAATATCTCCGGCGGGTCGAAGCGAGGAAGACCGGCGGTCGCCGCTTCTTCCCAAAGCCGATAGGCGACGCCCGGTGACTGGCGAGCGGCGCGGCCGGCGCGCTGGGTGGCGGCCGCCTGGCTGACGCGTTCGGTGGAAAGGCGGGTGACGCCGGCAGCGCGATCGTAACGCGGGCGGCGGGCGAGGCCGGAATCGACCACGATACGAACGCCATCGAGCGTCAGGCTGGTCTCGGCGATGCTGGTTGCCAGTACGATCTTGCGGATGCCGGCGGGTGACGCAGCGATGGCGGCGCGCTGCTCGGCCGGCTCCAGCGTGCCGTGGAGGCGGTGGATCTCGATCTCGGCGGGCAGGTTGGCGAGGCGCTCGGCAGTGCGCTCGATCTCGGCGACACCGGGAAGGAAGGCGAGCAGGCTGCCCGTCGCTTCCTCGCTCAGCGCGCGGCGGATGGCCGCGGCCATTTCATCCTCGATCCGCGCTTCGGCGCGGCGGCCGATATGGCGGAGATCGAGCGGGTAGCTGCGGCCTTCGGATTCGATGACAGGCGCGCCATCCATCAACGCGGCGAAGCGGGCGCCGTCGAGCGTGGCGGACATCGCCACCAGGCGGAGATCGGGGCGAAGCGCGGCTTGTGCATCGAGCGCTAGCGCCAGGCCGAAATCGCTGTCGAGGCTGCGTTCGTGAACCTCGTCGAACAGCACGGCGGAGACGCCGGGGAGTTCGGGATCGGCCTGGATGCGGTTGCGGAAAATGCCCTCGGTGAGGACGAGGATGCGCGTCGCGGCGGACTGCTTGCTATCGAGGCGCGTCGCATAGCCGATCGTCCGACCCACCGGCTCGCCGGCGAGGAAGGCCATGCGCTCAGCCGCAGCACGCGCGGCGAGGCGGCGGGGCGACAGCAGCAATATCTGCCCGTCGCACCATGCTTCCCGAAGCAGCGCTGGCGCGACTGCGGTCGTCTTGCCCGCGCCCGGCGGGGCGACCAGCACCGCCGAGGACGCATCGCGCAGCGCGCCGATGAGATCGGGCAGGACGGCGTGGATCGGCAGGTCGGTCACACGCCTGTTCCCGCTATATCGATCAGGCCAGCGCCTCGGCGATCAGCCGGCGGCTGTTGGCGAGGCCGTAGAGCTTGATGAAGCTCCCCATGCGCGGTCCCTGGCTGGTGCCGAGCAAGGTCTCGTAGAGCGCCTTGAACCAATCGCGCAGCGCCTCCTTGCCGAAATGCGCCTTGCCGATCTCATAGACCTCATTCTGGATCGCCTCGGCATCGGCCGCGTCGCCGAGCGCTGCCAGCTTGTCGTCCAGTTCCTTGAGCGCGGCCGCCTCCTTCGCGTCCGGCTTGCGGCGGACGAGCGTGGGGGCGACGAAATCGCGATGGTAGGCAAGCGCGTGACCAATCAGCCGGGCAAGCTCGGGATAGGTCGTCGCGTTCGCATCCGGCAGATAATTGCCGAGATAGCCCCACACCTGCGCCTCATCCGCCTCACCGAGCACGCCGACGAGGTTGAGGAGCAGGCCGAAGCTGATCGGCAGCGGCTCCGCCGGCACATCGCCATTGTGGATGTGGTGGACGGGGTTGCCGAGCTTCTGTTCGATCGGCTGGGTGGGGTAATTGGCGCGGAACTGCCAATAATCGTCCACCGCGCGCGGGATCACGCCCATGTGCAGCGACTTCGCCTTCTTGGGCTCGCGATAGGCGAAGAAGGCCAGGCTCTCCTCGGGGCCGTAGGTCAGCCACTGCTCCAGTGACAGGCCATTGCCCTTGGATTTGGAGATCTTCTCGCCCTTCTCGTCGAGGAACATCTCATAATTGAAGCCTTCGGGCGGGCGGGCGCCGAGCACGCGGCAGATCTTGCCGGATTGCGTGACCGAATCGATCAGGTCCTTGCCCGCCATCTCATAATCGACGCCGAGCGCGACCCAGCGCATCGCCCAATCGACCTTCCACTGTAGCTTGGCCCGCCCGCCGAGAATCGACTGGGTGATCGTCTCGCCCTCATCCTCGAAGCGGACGAGGCCCTGATCGGCATCAACCACCTCCACCGGCACCTGGAGGACGATGCCTGTCTTCGCGCTGATCGGCAGCACCGGTGAATAGGTCGCCTGCCGTTCCTTGCGGAGTGTCGGCAGCATCACGTCCATGATGCCCTGATAGTGGCGAAGAACGCTCTTCAGCGTCTCGTCGAACCGGCCCGAGGCATATTGTTCGGTCGCCGACAGGAATTCATATTCGAAGCCGAAGCGATCGAGGAATTCGCGCAGCATCGCATTGTTGTGATGCGCGAAGCTCTCAAACTTCTCGAACGGATCGGGCACCTTGGTCAGCGGTTTGCCGAGATATTCGGCCAGCATTGCCTTGTTCGGCACATTGTCCGGCACCTTGCGCAGGCCGTCCATGTCATCGGAGAAGGCGATCAGCCGCGTCGGCACGTCCGACATCGCCTCGAACGCGCGGCGGACCATGGTGGTGCGCAGCACTTCGTTGAAGGTGCCGATATGCGGCAGGCCCGACGGGCCATAGCCGGTCTCGAACAGCACATGGCCCTTTTCCGGCGCGCCGTTCGGATAGCGCTTGAGGAGCTTGCGGGCTTCCTCAAAGGGCCATGCCTTGCTGTCGAGGGCGCTTGCGCGGAGGTCGTTTGCCATGGGTTCCCGTGTCGATTAGCGTGTTCGGCGACGCCTTAGAGCGATTCCGCGCCGGATGGAAACATTCGGCCGCTTGAGGGCGCGAAGCGAGGGTATCGGATGTCCACCGCGAAGCCCGAGATCATCGACGCCGCGGCGCAATTGCCGGTCGCCTATATGCGCCGGCTCGACCCGATACCCGAACGATCGCTTTATGTGGCGCGGCCGGGCCTGCGGGCGATGCCTTCGGGCAGCCTGATCATGGCAGGCTGCTTCATGCTCCAGCTCTGGACCCTGAGCTTCCTGCTCTGGGCGATGTGGTGGCCGACCCCGCAGACGCCCCGGCTGCTCGCCTTCGCAATTGGCGGGACGGTGACGATCGCGCTGCTGGTGCTGCTCGTCGCCCTGCTGCTGATGCGGCGTTTTCCCGGTTTCGTGCTGGGCGTTGCCCGCGCGCCCTTCATCCGCCTGACCGTCACCGACCGGCGGGTGGTGTGGAGCCTGCCCTGGCACCGCCATCCGCTGATGGAGATCGGCCGCGAGCGCATTTTGGGCGGCATATTGGGCGCGGTGGACGGCAAGGGCCGCGGCAATGCGGCGATGATCCTGATCCATGGCGACCCTGCCGCCGACGTGGACGGCAATATCCATTTCGATCATCTGCCCCAGGTGGAGCAGTTCGTCGCCGCCCTCGCGCGGTAGCGGCGCGAGGAGCGGCAATCACCGATCTAGACGACGCAAAAGAGCGTCAGTCTAGATCATGCTCGTCGACGTGATGGCCACAATTGATGCATGCCGTTTCAGGATCGCCGCTACGGAATTCGGTGCATTCGCAGGTCTCGCAGGGGCCGCCGGCGCCGTTGCGCTGGGCCAATATTGCGCGCTGTTGATTCGTCAGTCTCGTCGGTCCGAACATTCAACTCTCCCTCTCTGACGCGACCCGATTTTTTCATTATCATGTTTTCCCAGAAGCCTGCTATCGTTTCGTAAACGACATGATGTGGACGACGCGATCGTCCCCGCGAGTTGCCGTTCCCCAATCGTTCGCCGGGCGCTAGAGAAGGTTCGTGTCCGCTTCCCTCCCCTGGCCTGCCATCCACGCCACCCATGGCGGCATCTGGATCGCATTTCCGGATGGCGTGACCCGCAGCGCCGGGCGTGGCGAGGCCATCGCGCTCGCCGCCGAGACGCCGGCAGTGCTGCTGAACGCGCCCGTCACCGCAACGCGGCTCGGCTATGGCGAGCTTTCGGGCCTCGACCTGCTCGAACTGTTCGCCTTCGTCCATCCGGGCCGCTTCGCCGTGCCGACGCCAGCAGGAATGGCGCGGGCGCTGGAGCTTGAGCCGCCCGCGGATGATATAGCGGCCCCCGCTTTCCTGCTGCGGGCGGCGCAGATGCTGCTCGATCGACTGGAGTCCAGCGACTGGGCGGAGCGCGAAGGCGCGTGGACGACGGGGCAGGCCTTGTTCCGCCTGCGCTGGCCCTGGGCCAAGGCCGTTACCGATCGCATCGCCCAGCCCGACCGCGCCGAACGCTGGCTGTTTTCGAAGCTGCCGGAATGGGAGGAAGCGCCGCCGCGACCGCAACCGCGGCCTGTGGTGCTGAACGCCGCCGAGACCGACACGATGCTCGCACGGCTGGTGGGCGACGGCGCCGAGCCGCGCGAAGGGCAGCGTGCCTATGCCGCGGCGACAGCGCGGGTATTCGATCCGCGCGTCGCGGAGGGGCGACCGAACATCGTGTTGGCGGAAGCCGGAACGGGCATCGGCAAGACGCTCGGTTATCTGGCGCCCGCCGCCTTGTGGGCCGATCAGGCGGACGGCACGGTCTGGGTTTCGACCTATACCAAGGCGCTGCAACGCCAGCTCGACCGCGAGACCGAGCGGATCTTCCCCAAGCCGATCGACCGCGCGCGGCGCGTCGTGGTGCGCAAGGGCCGCGAAAATTATCTCTGCCTGCTCAATCTTGAGGATGCGCTGCAGGGCGGTTTTCAGGGCCGTGCGGCGATCCTGGCGCAACTGGTGGCGCGCTGGGCGGCCTATAGCCGCGACGGCGACATGGTGGGCGGCGACCTGCCCGGCTGGCTGCCCGCTTTGTTCCGCCGCGCCGGATCGACCGCGCTGACCGACCGGCGGGGCGAGTGCGTCTATGCCGGCTGCCCGCATTACCGAAAATGCTTCATCGAACGCTCGGCGCGCGCGGCCGAGGGGGCCGATCTCGTCATCGCCAACCATGCGCTGGTGATGATCCTGGCCCAGCGCCGCCGCGAGGAAGGTGCGCCGCTCGCCCGTATGGTGTTCGACGAAGGCCATCATCTGTTCGACGCCGCCGATTCGACCTTCGCCGCGGCGCTGACCGGGCAGGAGACGATCGAGCTGCGCCGCTGGATCATCGGCCCCGAAGGCAAATCCCGTGGGCGCAGGCGCGGGCTGGCCGCGCGCCTGTCCGACGTCGCCTCCTATGACGAGGAGGGCGCGCTGGCGATCGACGCCGCGATCGGCGCAGCGGGGGTACTCCCCGCCGACAGTTGGCTCGGCCGGTTGGGCGAAGGCGCGCCGATGGGGCCGATCGAGAAATTGCTCTCCGCCGTGCGCGACACCGTCTACGCCCGCTCGTCGGCAGCCGATGCGGGCTATGGCCTGGAGACGGAAGCCGCGGAACTGGACCCGGCGCTGATCGAGGCAGCGGCGCCCGCGGCCCAGGCGCTGGAAGCGCTCGTCCGTCCGCTCGCGCGGTTGCGCCAGCGGCTGGAGGCGGTGCTGGAGGATGGGCCGGACTGGCTCGACGGGCCGGCGCGCGCGCGGATCGAGGGCTCGATCGCCGGGCTTGCCAACCGCAACCAGCTGCTCGGCGCCTGGGTGTCGCTGCTTGCCCGGCTGGGCGGACCGGTCGACCCCGATTTCGTCGACTGGCTGGCGATCGACCGGATCGAAGGTCGCGAGTTCGACATCGGCCTTCACCGCCACTGGCTGGACCCGACCCGCCCGCTGGCCGAAACCGTTTTGAAGCCGGCACACGGCGTGCTCGTCACTTCGGCGACCCTGCGCGGTAGCGAGGATTGGGCGGCGGCCGAGGCGCGGACGGGGGCGATCCATCTCGACCAGCCGGTTCGCCTGTTCGAGGCTGAGAGCCCGTTCGATTATGCGTCGCGCGCGGAGGTGCTGATCGTCACCGATCTCAAGCGCGGCGACCTCGCCTCGTTGGGCCTTGCCTATGCACGGCTGATTGCAGCGGCGGGCGGGGGGACACTGGGCCTGTTCACCGCGATCCAGCGGCTGAAGGCGGTGCATGCGCGCATTGCCGATCGGCTCGCTCGCGATCGGCTGCCGCTTTATGCCCAGCATGTCGACCCGATCGACACCGGCACCCTCGTCGATATCTTCCGCGACGATCGCCGGGCATCCCTGCTCGGCACCGATGCGCTGCGCGACGGTGTCGACGTGCCGGGCGAATCGCTGCGGTTGGTGGTGATGGAGGGCGTGCCCTGGCCGCGCCCGACGGTGCTGCACGCCGCGCGCCGCGCCGCCGGCGGCGGTGCCGCTTATGACGATCGGGTGGTGCGGGCGCGGCTGGCGCAGGCGTTCGGCCGGCTGATCCGCCGCGCCGACGATCGTGGCGCCTTCGTGCTGCTGTCGGCCGCGACGCCCACGCGCCTGCTCGATGCCTTCCCCGCGGGGGTGCCGGTGCGGCGGCTGACCCTGGACGATGCTGTCGCGCGCGTCGCGGAGATCAACGCTTTCGTCCCCGATATCTTTTCACCGCAACAAGTTTCCGGCATCAGGCTGGATGAAGCCGGACGAGCGGAGAGGGAATGAAGAGGCTGACGCTGCTGCGCCATGCGAAGTCGAGCTGGGACGATCCGGTCGCCCGCGATTTCGATCGTCCGCTGAACGGGCGCGGCCGCCGCGGCGCGCGGTTGATGGGCATGCATATGCGCGACCTTGGGCTGCGCTACGATCTGGTGCTCGCCTCCCCCGCGGTCCGCGTCGTCGAGACGTTGGACGAATTGTGGGAAGGCTATGGCCGGTCGATCCATGTCGAGCTCGACAAACGGATCTATCTGGCGTCGTCGGCCTCTTTGCTCGACGTCATCCACGAAGCGCCCGACACAGCCGACGCCATTTTGATGAGCGGCCATAATCCCGGCATGGAAGAATTGGTGCTGATGCTGGTGCCCGATCGTGCCGATGATGAGGCGCGCGATCAGGTGGAGGAGAAATTCCCCACCGCGGCCCTCGCCGAGATCGAATTCCATGTCGATCATTGGGTGGACATAAAGGCAGGCGCGGGACATCTCGCGCGCTTCATCCGCCCCCGCGATCTCGACCCCGCTTTGGGGCCCGAAGCGCGCGCCTGACGGCGATTGATGGCCGTTATGGTAAAATCGGCCCGATAAGCGACCTGACCGCCGTTTAACCCCGCGCGGCCGCCCGTCTATCCAGTGTCTCCCACAAGCGATCACGACAGAGAATCGCCGGTGGCGGAAGAGGACCGGCGATGCTCGATTATGATCCCTTTGATTATGCGCTGCACGACGATCCCTATGCCACCTATCGCCGGCTGCGGGACGAGGAGCCGGTCTTCCACAACCGCAAGTTCGATTTCTGGGCACTGTCGCGTTATGCCGACTGCCAGGCGGCGGTGCGCAACTTCACATTATTTTCCAGCGCTCAAGGGACGACGCTGGAGCCGATCAAGGCGGAAGTGCCGACGCTGATCAACGCCGATCCGCCGGTGCATACCAAGATGCGTCACCTGATCGCGGGCATGTTCACCCCGGCCAAGGTGGCGGTGCTGGAACAGGGCGTCCGCGACCTCGCGCGCGAGCTGCTGGCGCCGCATCGCGAGACGGGCCGGATCGACGTCATCACCGATTTCGCCGCGAAGCTGCCGATGGCGATCATCTGCCGGCTGCTCGGCTTCCCGAAGGCGGACGAG
This sequence comes from Sphingomonas sp. DBB INV C78, assembly GCF_042693015.1. NCBI lineage: Bacteria > Pseudomonadati > Pseudomonadota > Alphaproteobacteria > Sphingomonadales > Sphingomonadaceae > Sphingomonas > Sphingomonas sp. DBB INV C78. The sequence continues at coordinate 4,022,121 of NZ_CP170544.1, forward strand.
GACATGCTGCGCAACTGGACCGACACCGTGGTCCACCGCGACGAAGGCGTGTTCGAGATGCCCGACGAAGGCATGCACGCAAGCTATGCGCTCTACGGCTATTTCGCCGAGGACATGAAGCGACGCGCCGCCGAACCGCCCCGCGACGACATCATTGCCGCGCTCATGGCGGCCGAGGCGGCGGGCGAGCTCAGCCATGAGGAGGTGCTGGGCTATATCTTCATCCTGTCGATCGCCGGCAACGAGACGACGACCAAGCTGATCGGCAACATGATGTTCCAGCTCCATCGCCACCCCGACCAGCTTGCGTTGCTCCATGCCGAGCCGGACCTGCTGCCATCGGCCGTGGAGGAGACGATGCGCTTCGACGGGCCAACGCAGATGATGGCGCGAACGACGACGCAGGATGTGCCGCTGCACGATCGCATCATCCCCAAGGGGGCGAAGGTGGCTCTGCTCTTCACCTGTGCCAATCGCGACGAGCGCAAATATGAGCGGGCCGAGGTCTATGACATCCGCCGCAACCCGCGCGACCATCTGGGCTTCGGCGGGGGCCTGCACGCCTGCCTCGGCGCCGCGCTCGCCCGGCTCGAAGCGAAGGTCGCTATGGAAGAGTTGCTGGCGATGACGGGGGATTTCGCGGTCGAGGAAGCGAGGCTGCAACGCATGCATTCGCCACAGGTGCGCGGCTTCACCCATGTCCCGGTCACGTTTGCGGGAGGGCGCGCCTGATGCCGCGGATCACTTACATTCAGCAGGATGGCGAAGCCGTCTCCGCCGATGCCTTCCCGATGATGACGCTGATGGAAACGGCGCTGATGGGCAATGTCGAGGGGATCATCGGCACCTGCGGCGGCATCTGTTCCTGCGCCACCTGCCATGTCTGGATCGAACCGGAATGGGTGGACCAACTGCCGGCGCCGGAGGCCGAGGAGGCCGATATGATCGAGGGCCTCGCCCACCGGCAACCGAACAGCCGGCTGGGCTGTCAGGTGCAGATGAACGAGGCCCTCGACGGTCTCGTCGTGCGGGTGCCGCCGGCCGAATAGCCGGCGGCTTGGTCCTCAGTTGCGAACGGCCTTCCGCTCTTCACGGAAGGAGGCGAAGGCGGCCTTGCGCTCTTCCGGGGTGATCGTGCCGTCCTTGTTGATATCGACCTTGTCGAACCACTGCAGGCGCGCCGTCGACGCTTCGGCCAGCGTCACCTTGCCGTCCTTGTTTGCGTCCGCCGTGGCGAACATCCGGCCGCCGAAGTCACCGCCGCCGCGATGGCCGCGCATGCCATGCTTGCCCTTGCCGCCATGGCCGCCCGGCCCGCGATCGCCACGCATTTCGCGCGCCTTGTCATGGCCGGCATCGAATTCGGCGCGACTGATCTGGCCGTTCTTGTCGCTATCGAGCGCGGCGAAGCGTTCGTCGGCGCGCGCCTTCATCCGCGCATCGCGACCCTGCCTGATCTCGGCTTCGGTGACCGCGCCGTCCTTGTTGAGGTCCATCTTGGCGAAATGATCCTTGACGCTGGCCTCGACCTGCGCGCGGGTTTCCGGCTGGTCGAAGCCGCGCGGGCCGCCCTGGGGCGAAGCCTGCCAGGCGAGCGCGGGGACCGCGACCAGGGCCATAAGCGACGCGCCGATTGCGAATTTCTTCATGGGGTTGTTCCTTCCGTCCTGTCGATCGAATCGTGCGATCTGTTCTGCACGGTCCCTGATTCGCAGGGGCATGTTGCCGCCGATGTTCGACCCTGAAAGCAAGTTTCAACGCTGCAATCTTTGCGTGGGCCATGTGTATCGCGCTTGAACGGGCTCAATCCGGGTAGGTAGCGGCCATATAAGCCAAGGATTCGCGCATCAGTTCGATCAGGACAGCCTCGTCCACGTCCGCCAGCGCCTTCAGATAGAGGCAGGACTTGCCGGTCTTGTACGTGCCGAGCCGGTCCATCAGTTCCTGATGCCGCGGGAATCCGCCCATGATGTAGAGGACGAGGGCATTCTTGCGCGGCGAGAAGCTGATCCGTGCCATGTCCCCCTCATGGCCGCTGTCGTAGCGATAATGGTAGGAGCCATAGCCGATGATGCTCGGCCCCCACAGCCTGGGCGGATCACCCGACACCTCCTCGAACATTTCGGCGAGCCGCAACGCATCGGCGCGGCGGGACGCCGGCTCGACCGCGGCGAGGAAAGCTTCGACGTTGGCTTCCGTCTCCTGTGTCTTGTTCGCGCGCGCCATCCCAGCCCTCCTTAAGCAAGGTTGCGCGCGGCGCCATTAGCGCATAGTCGCGCAGCCGATTCCCCCCAAGCGATCAAGGAAGCGATAATGAGCGACAGGATCAAGCGCGTGGTGCTGGCCTATTCGGGTGGGCTCGACACGAGCGTCATCCTGAAATGGCTGCAGCAGACCTATGGCTGCGAGGTCGTGACCTTCACCGCCGATCTCGGCCAGGGCGAGGAGCTGGAGCCCGCCCGCGCCAAGGCCAAGCTGATGGGCATCAAGGACGAGCATATCTTCATCGACGATCTCCGCGAGGAGTTCGTGAAGGATTATGTGTTCCCGATGATGCGCGCCAACGCGCTCTACGAAGGGCTTTATCTGCTCGGCACCTCGATCGCCCGGCCGCTGATCGCCAAGCGCCAGATCGAGATCGCGAAGATGGTGGGCGCCGACGCCGTCAGCCATGGCGCAACCGGCAAGGGCAATGACCAGGTCCGCTTCGAGCTTGGCTATTATGCGCTGTCGCCCGACATCAAGGTGATCGCGCCGTGGCGCGAATGGGACCTGACCAGCCGCACCGCCTTGATCGACTTCGCCGAAAAGCACCAGATCCCGGTGCCCAAGGACAAACGCGGCGAATCGCCCTTCTCGACCGACGCGAACCTTCTCCACACCTCATCCGAGGGCAAGGTGCTGGAAGATCCGTGGGAGGAGGTGCCCGATTATGTCTTCTCACGCACCGTCAACCCGGAGGACGCGCCCGATCAGCCCGAGATCATCACGATCGATTTCGAGCGCGGCGACGGCGTCGCGATCAATGGCGAGGCGATGAGCCCGGCGACGCTCCTCGCCAAGCTCAACGATCTCGGCCGCAAGCATGGCATCGGCCGGCTCGATCTCGTCGAGAACCGCTTTGTCGGCATGAAGAGCCGCGGCATGTATGAGACGCCGGGCGGCACCATCTATCACCTCGCCCATCGCGGTATCGAGCAGATCACGCTCGATCGTGGCGCCGCCCACCTCAAGGACGAGCTCGCGCCGCGTTATGCCGAGCTGATCTATAACGGCTTCTGGTTCTCGCCCGAGCGCGAGATGCTGCAGGCCGCGATCGATCATAGCCAGGACAAGGTGACGGGCACCGTCCGCCTCAAGCTCTACAAGGGCGGCGTCTATGTGATCGGCCGCAAGTCACCCAACACGCTCTACAGCGAGAAGGTGGTGACGTTCGAGGACGATGCCGGCGCCTATGACCAGCGCGACGCGGCGGGCTTCATCAAATTGAATGCGCTGCGCCTGCGCCTGCTGGGCCGCCGCGACGGCCGCTGATCGCAGTCAGCTCGGGTTTTGGAGCCCCGTCGTCCACCCGGACGGCGGGGCTTTTATTTGCCCGGAACGCAGGGCGCGCGCTTAGCCGGGAAGGTGGGCGGCGTGCCGGCGACATCGGGCCGGGCGAGGCCGATGACGTCGATCGGATAGGTCTCGCAATCGGCGACGCGGACGCGATTTGCTTCGAGCGCGTGGAGCAGATGATCGCCCTTGTCATAGGCGTTGGCGCCCAGCCGCAGCAGCCAGATCGTCGGCACAGCCCGCGCCTCGGGGGCATCGGCCAGCGTCTTCAGCCGATCGGCCGGCAGCGAGACGACGCCGCGGCTGCCCGTGGGGTTCCATGCGCCAGGCCCACCGTCGAGCGTCGGAATCGCGGTCGGGATCGGCCGGGTCACCACCTTCATGCCAAGATCGCGCACCGCATAATCGAAGGGGAGCGCCCCTTCATTGGGATAGGCCCAGACCACATCCCCCGGCCGGTAGCGTTCACCCAGCCATTTGAGCGCCGCATACCAATCCTGCATCGGCCCTCGCTCGCGCTCGCGATAGTCGCCGATCGCCATGATCGTAAGGAGGATCAGCAAAGCCCCCAACCCGATCGCCCTTTCCCTGCCGAAATTCAGGCCAATGCCGATCGCGAACAACAACAGCATGGGCAGGGCGGTGGCGGTGAGGGTGCGAACGATGAAGACCGGCGCGATCGTCATCGAGATGAGGATCGAGGCTGCGGTGGGCAACAGGGCCAGCAACAGCAGTCCTATCAGCACTCTCCGGCCTTGCGAATCCCGCCAGAGCGTCATCGCTGCCAGCACCAACAGGGCTGCGGCAGCGATGGCGGCCGGCCATCCGCCGGCGGCATAGAGAAACTGGAGGCGCGCGCCGAGCAGGCCGGGATTGAACCGGAGCCAGGTAGACCGAACCCACGTCGGCGCCTGATCGAGCAGGATCCACAGACCGGGAAGATAGACCAGCGCCACCAGTGCATGGCCGACGAAAAACCAGATCCAGTCGGCGCGAGCAAGGCCGGGCCGGGCGACGAGCACGAGGAAGGCGAGGCCGAGCGCAGCGGCATAGAGCGGGCCCAGATTGTGGAGCCACAGCATCAGCGCCTGACAGATCAGGTAGATGATGAAGGGCGCACGCGCGATCCGATGCTCGGCCGCCGCGATCCGACCCAATCGCAACAGCATGGCGGTAGCGATGGAATAGACGAGGATCAGGACGGGATAGGGCCGCACCTCGCGCGACATCTCGACCAGAGGCGGCGAGAGCGAGACAAGCGCGAGCGCCGCGATGATCGCAACCCCCGCCGGCCTTTTGTCGCGGACGACTTCTCGCAGCGCCAGCACCGCGACAGGAAGCGTCAGCAGCCCGCAGACGATGCCCAGCGCGCGCAACGCCGTCAGCGAATCACCGAAACCCAGCGTCCAGACCCGCAGCAGCGAGTAATAAAAGGGCGGGTGCGTTTCGTAGAGCGGCACCACGTTCCAGAGAAAATGAAAGCCCTTGGATGCCGCATAGGCACTGTAAGCCTCGTCGAGCCACAGCGGCTCAATCAACGTGCCGCGAATGCGGAACCAGGTTGCGGCGACGATGAGGGCGAGGATCGCAAGCGATGCGATCGCGGAGCGGCGATACAGGGTCACAAGCTGCGTGTAGAGGCTTGCATGGCCGATTTGAAGCGGGCTTAGCGCGACCGGCGGCATCGTATAAATCATCGTCGTCCGGCCTTGAATCGCTTGCGGGCGAGGGCGCGGGGCACAATAAGGCCCGCGCATGACTTCCCCCTCCCCGACCTATGCCAGAAGCTGGTGGGCCGATTGGCGCTACGCAGCAGCCCTGGTGCTGCTGTGCGCCGTGCCGCTGATCTATCCGCCGCTGCCGCCATTGACCGATGTTCTCGGCCATCTCGCGCGTTATCATGTGCAGCTGAACATCGACACCTCGCCCTATCTGTCACGCTATTTCGGTTTCGAATGGGCACTGCTGGGCAATCTCGGTGTCGACCTGCTGGTCGTCCCGATGTCCAAGATCTTTGGGCTGCAATTGTCGGTGAAGCTGATCGCGCTCGCCGTACCGCCGCTGACAGCAGCCGGCCTGCTATGGATCGCACGCGAGGTGCACGACCGCATTCCCCCAACCGCCGCGTTCGCGCTGCCTTTGGCCTTCGGCTATCCTTTTCAGTTCGGCTTCCTGAACTATGCGCTGTCGATGGCGCTCGCTTTCCTGGCGTTCGGCCTCTGGCTCAGGCTGGCGCGTGCCGAGCGCTGGGCCTTGCGTGGGGCGCTCTTCGTGCCGCTGGGCAGTGCGATTTGGCTAGTCCACAGCTTCGGCTGGGGGGTGCTGGGGCTGCTGGCTTTCTCTGCCGAGCTTGTGCGCGATCGCGGCCATGGCGGCACCCGTTTCCATGCCCTCTGGCGTGCAGGGCTTTCGACCTGGCCGCTTTGGCCCCCCGCCGCGCTGATGCTGGCCTGGCGCAGCGGCAATGTCGCCGGCACGACGGGGGACTGGTTCAATTGGTGGTCTAAGTTCACCTGGCTCACCAACGCCTTGCGCGAGAGGTGGGAATGGTTCGACATCGGCAGCGTCATATTGCTTTGCGGCCTGCTGCTTGTCGGCCTGATCCGCTACAAGATCCGCTTCGACAAGATGCTGGGCATCGCCACTTTGATCCTGGCGGCGACCTTCATCCTGCTGCCCCGCATCCTGTTGGGATCGGCTTATGCCGATATGCGGCTGGTGCCTTATGCGCTCGCCATCGGGATCATCGCCTTGCGCCCGCGCGAAACGACCGGCCGCGCCGTTGCCGCCGGGTTGGCCATCGCGGCCTGTCTGTTCTGCGTCGTCCGGATCAGCACTACGACTTGGAGTTTCGCGCAATTTTCCCGCGCCTATGACGATCAATTGACCGCTATCGACCATATCCGGCCGGGATCGGCGGTGATGGTGATGGTCAGCCTGAAATGCCAGTCGCACTGGATGACATCGCGCATGGACCATCTGGGCAGCCAGGTAATCGTCCGTCGCGATGCCTTCGCCAACGGACAGTGGGCGATGGCCGGCGCGCAATTGCTGTCGGTGAATTATCAAGCGGCCGGCCGCTTCGCCAAGGATCCGACCCAGCTCCTGCGTCCGCGCAACTGCCGCGGCCGCAACGAGCCGATCTGGGAAGACACGCTCGCTCACTTCCCGCGCGCGGCCTACGACTATTTCTGGCTGATCGACATGGAGCGAGATCGCTGGCCGCACGAGCCCGATCTGGTGCCGATCTGGCACGGGCGCGAACGGGGCGTGCTTTACCGGATCGTCAAGCCCGCGCCGTCGGCGAAACCCTAGAAGAGGGTGGCGTTTTCAGCAGGGCGAGCCATCGGCTTGCCCGCCACCTCCGCTTCGGGGGCGGTGGCGGCCGTCGACCAGCCGAGCCGCGGGATCGCGATCGAGCGCTTGCCGCCGAGATCGGTGCGCACGACGATCAGGTCGCGCGTTTCCATATAGGAAATCAGCCGACGGACACGACCGAGCGAGCGCGTGCCATAGACTTCGGCCAGCGCATTTTCGTCCGGCGCCTCACACCCTTCGCGCGCCGCGCGCGCAATCAGCAGGAAGGCGCCCAGCATATCTTCGGGCAGCTCCGCCGCCAGTGACAGGGCTTCCTCCCAGCCTTCCTCTGCATCGCTGAACAAGCCGGCGCGAGCCATGGCCATGCGGCGGCGGAAGGCGGTGAGATCGATCTCGGAATCGCTCAGGCGCCGCATCCGGCAGCGAAGCTGGAAATCCTGGAACAGCACGGCGATCGGCCGGAAAGAGGCTTCGGGATCGGCTGCAACGTCAGCAAGCACTGCCGCCACGATTGCGGCCCGCTCATCCTCAGCCATGGCCGGAACGGACGGAGCATCGGCAGCCGGCGCGAGCTGGGGCCTGGCAATGGTACGGATGAGTTCCTCCGACGGCACCGGTGCGCGCGGTGGCGGGGGTGGAGGCGGCGGCGCATCGTCGCGTGCGAAGATCAGCGATCCGACGTCTGCCGCAGGCGCAGTGGGCAGCGGCACCAGCTTGGGGCTGCCGCTGCGCGCCGACGTCTGCACCGCGCCGATATTGACCGCGACCGGCCGGCGCGACACCGCAGGGCCGAGCGCCAGGAACTGACCGCGGGCCAGATCCCGGATCTGCTCGGCCTGCCGCCGCTCCATGCCCAGGAGATCGGCCGCACGCGCCATGTCGATGTCGAGGAAGGTGCGTCCCATCAAAAAATTGGAGGCCTCGGCCGCGACATTCTTGGCGAGCTTCGCAAGCCGCTGGGTGGCGATGACCCCGGCGAGCCCGCGCTTGCGGCCGCGGCACATCAGGTTGGTCATCGCGCCGAGCGAGGCGCGGCGCGCCTCGTCCGAAACTTCTCCAGCGACGGCGGGGGCGAAGAGCTGCGCTTCGTCGACCACGACGAGGGCGGGATACCAATGGTCGCGTGGGGCATCGAACAAGGCGGAGAGGAAGGTGGCGGCGCAGCGCATCTGTGCCTCGAGCTCCAACCCTTCCAGGCTGAGCACCACCGAGACGCGATGTTCGCGTATGCGCGCCGCAACGCGAGCAATTTCCCCCTCGCTATAATCACCGGCTTCGATCGGTAGATGGCCATAAGGCCCGGCGAGCGTGACGAAATCGCCTTCCGGGTCGATCACGATCTGCTGGACGACACCGGCGCTTTCTTCGAGCATGCGGCGCAAGAGGTGCGACTTGCCCGAACCCGAATTGCCCTGAACGAGCAAACGGGTGGCCAGCAGCTCCTCCACGTCCATCGCCACCGGGCGGCCGGTAGCGTCATTTCCCATCTCGATCTTGATCGTCACGCCTTTGCCTTTGGACGATCCGGGGTGTCGCGGGCAAGCAGGATCGGCTCAAGCGGCGCGGCGTTTCATCTCAAGTTCGCGATCCAGATGGTGAAGCGCCAGGGAGAGCGTGGCGGCCGCCGGTGAATGGGAGTGGGTGTCGAGCCGATCGAGGGCATCCACCATCAGCCCGCGGGCGAGGCGTAGGGCGTCCCTGCGCTCCCGTTCGGCGGAATCGAGAAAATTACGCATGTTAGGACCAGAACTCTTATGTTTTGTCAGCCTTACGCTCCAAGCTAGCCATATCTTTACGCGATTGCACGATCTGTGCGGGACTTTCTTATCCCTTTTGGATCTAATTACAGAAAGGGCCGCCCCCGCGGGGACGGCCCTTTCAGGTTGATCAGGGAAGGTCAGCGCTGACGATCGCGATCCTGTTTGTCGCGATCCGTTCCGCCCGGCTGGCGGCCGCGATCACTCTGCTGCTGATCGCGCTGCGCCTGTTGCTGGCGCTCGGTCTGCTGCTGTTTCTCGCGCTCCTGGTTGCCGCCTTGGCCGCCCTTATTCTGGTTCGGCATGTCCTACTCCTTTCACAAGCCCTGAGGGGCGAGGAGTGAACACTGCCACGGCCAACACGTTCCTGTTCAACCGGGAGAAAGCCGCAGAAATGCGACGTTTTGCAAACGAAACGGCCCGCCTTCAAAACGACTGCGGGCCGAAATCGTCAGCGGCTCGCAAGCCGGGGCGCGTCCTGGCGTCGGAATTCGACGTTGCGGTTGTTGACCGTACCGGACACGCGGTCCCCGCGAACACGGAGATCGAATGTCACGGGCGTGCCGACGACATAGCCCTTCAGCCGCGTCGTATCGCCCGCCTGCGCGGTCTTGACGACATATTGTTCGCCATCCCGTTCGAACCGGCTTTCGGTCCATTCGGTCCGAGCGGACGCCGGGGCGACGCCAAAAACTGCGGGGGCGAGGGCGGCAAAGATAGCCGCGATCTTGAGAAAGCGCATCGAACGAACTCCTGATGGGTTTCGATCAGGCCCTCTCCTGACACCGAGTTATGTTGCAACGCAGCAATTCGGCAAGTGCGTAGTGCCGCGCCGCGATTGCACGGGACGCATTTGCAAGACCCGGCCCGCTTTCGGGGACCAAAGCAATTGCTTGGCCACGGATAGGCAGCGCTGCTTGGCAAGCGCCCCCTCGCGCGACTAGGAGGCTGCGTGGATATTGCCTGGAGAATAGGTTCATGACGCAGCCGTTGCGTATCGCGCTCGCAGGGCTTGGCACCGTTGGTGGCGGGGTGGTGAAGCTGCTCGAAGTCAATCGCGCCCTTATCGAGCGGCGGGCCGGCCGCCCAATCGCGATCACTGCGATTTCGGCGCGGGACCGGACGTGCGATCGCGGCGTCGACCTTTCCGGCTTCGCTTGGGTGGACGATGCCACCACGCTCGCGACGCGGGACGATGTCGACGTCGTCGTCGAACTGATCGGCGGCGCCGACGGCCCGGCGCTGACCCTGGCGCGCGCCACGCTGGCGGCGGGCAAGGCCTTCGTCACCGCCAACAAGGCGATGATCGCGCATCATGGCGTCGAACTGGCGAAAGCGGCCGAAACGGCGGATGCGGCGCTGAAATATGAAGCCGCGGTCGCCGGCGGCATCCCGGTCATCAAAGGGCTGCGCGAAGGTGCTGCCGCCAATGAGATCGGCCATGTCTATGGCATCCTGAACGGCACCTGCAATTATATCCTGACCAAGATGGAGCAGGAGAAGCTCGACTTCGCCGACGTGCTCGCCGAGGCGCAGACGCTGGGCTATGCCGAGGCCGATCCGAGCTTCGACATCGACGGCGTCGACGCCGCGCACAAATTGTCGATCCTGGCGAGCCTCGCCTTCGGCACCACGCTCGATTTCGATGCGGTGGCGATTTCCGGCATCCGCCATGTCATCGCCGCGGACATTGCGGAGGCGGCGGGCCTCGGCTTCCGCGTCCGCCTGGTCGGCCTGGCCGAAGCCAATGAGGGCGGCCTGTTCCAGCGCGTCCACGCCTGCCTGGTGCCGATGAGCCACCCGCTCGCCCATGTCGTGGGATCGCTGAACGCGGTCGTCGCCGAGGGCAATTTCGTCGGCCGCTTGTTCTTCGAGGGCCGCGGCGCCGGCGAAGGCCCGACGGCATCGGCGGTCGTCGCCGACCTGATCGACATCGCCCGTGGCGAATATGGCCCGGCCTTCGCCATGCCCGTGGCGAGCCTTGCCAAGCTGAAGCCGGCGGTCGCGGGCGAACGCCGCGGCCGCGCCTATCTGCGCTTCACCGTCGCCGACCGGCCGGGCGTGCTGGCGGAGATCACCGCCGCGATGCGCGATGCCGGCGTGTCGATCGAGAGCCTGATCCAGCGCGGCGCGGCCGCCGATGGCGGCGTGCTGCTGGTGATGGTGACGCATGACTGCCCGGAAGCCGCGGTCGCCGACGCGCTCGATCGCCTCAAGGGATCGGCAAGCCTACTGGGCGAGCCGATGCTGATGCACATTCTGGACATCTGACCGGGCGGAAGGCGCCCGGCGGCGAATTCAGGCGAACACGGCCCAGGCGAGGCCGGCAACGACAGCCCAGAGCAGGGTGTTGATGCCGAAGATCGCACGGAGGCGATTGCCGAGCGGCAAAGGCGGCATGGCAAGCGCAGCCGCCTGCGCCTCGGCCGCCTCGATTTCGGCGGTGATCGCATAATCGTCGAAATAGAGGCCGCGCGACTGCGCCGACGCCGGCTCATCGCCGAACTCACCCCAGACGACCGGGCTATGCGCCAGCGCCGCGCGCACCTGTTCGCGCAACAACGGGTGGGCGAAGGCGCAACCGGCATAGGGATGGCCGGCCCACATCACGTCGGCTTCGCAGACGCCGATGCCGGGAAGCTCCACCTCGACCGTGGTGCCGGGCGACAATTCCATCATGGATTCGGCACGAAAGCCGTCTGCCGACAAATCATGCACTATAATGTCGGAGAAGCTGTCGGACCCATGGCGCACGCCCGCGTCGAGGCGCAGACGCGTGCGCGTCGAACGGCGTTCCTCGTCGTCAAATGTCTGGCGCAGCTTGGCCGCGAGGCTCATGTCGATCTCCCGCTACCTCGTCCTCAAGCTGGACATGGTAATTTCAACCGATGAATCAAAGGTAAAGCGGGGGATTCAGCGCCGATCGCGCGCGATCCGACGATGGATTCTCGACTTTGTCACCAGCATTGCCTATCCGGCCGCAAATAATTTGAAAGGCGTGGATTGATGGTGAAGGCAAGCAAGGCGCTCGATCGCGTGCTCGTTCTCGAAATGGTGCGTGTCACCGAAGCGGCGGCGATCGCCGCATCCAAGCTGATCGGCCGCGGCGACGAGAAGGCAGCCGATGCCGCCGCGGTCGAAGCGATGCGCCTTGCCTTCAACGGCCTGGAGTTCGACGGCACCGTCGTCATCGGTGAGGGCGAGCGCGACGAAGCGCCGATGCTCTATATCGGCGAGAAGGTCGGCGCCGCGATCGGCACCGGCCCCAAGATCGACATCGCGCTCGATCCGCTCGAAGGCACCACCATCACCGCCAAGGCCGGCCCCAATGCGCTTGCCGTGCTCGCCATCGCCGAGGAAGGCGGCCTGCTCAACGCGCCCGATGTCTATATGGACAAGCTGGCGATCGGGCCGGGCTATCCCAAGGGGCTGGTCAACCTCGATCGCACCCCGACCGAAAATATCAATGCTCTCGCCGAGGCCAAGGGCGTGCAGCCGAGCGAGATCATGGCCTGCGTGCTCGATCGTCCGCGCCATGAAAAGCTGATCGCCGAACTGCGCCAGATCGGCTGCGGCATCATCCTGATCCCGGACGGCGACGTCGCCGGCGTGATCGCCGTCACCGATCCCGACACCACGATCGACATCTATATGGGTTCGGGCGGCGCGCCGGAAGGCGTGCTTGCCGCGGCGGCGCTGCGCTGCGTCGGCGGCCAGTTCCAGGGCCGCCTGCTGTTCCGCAACGACGACGAACGCGGCCGCGCCCGCAAGTGGGGCGTCACCGATCTCGACCGGATCTATGATCTGGAAGATCTGGTGAAGGGCGACGCCATCTTCGCCGCCACCGGCGTCACCGACGGATCGCTGCTCGAAGGCGTGAAGCGCCGGAAGAATGGCGTGATGACCACCGAAAGCGTGGTGATGCGCGCCAGCTCCGGCACCGTCCGCTGGGTGAAGGGCGAACATCACAAGGGCGGCTGAGGCCGCTCGCTCGCGAAGACGATTCACGCGCGTGTCCCGATCGGCTAGAGCCGGGGCATGACCGCCGTCCTCAACATCTCCCACTCGATCCTCGGCCAGCCCTGGCGCTGGCGCGGGGCGGGTAGCGACGCCCGCGATCCCGGTTTCCAGCCGGACGACCTGGTGGCCGGGCTGCTGATGGCGCGCGGCGTCGCGCGGGACGAGGTGGAGGCGCATCGCGAGCCCACCATCCGCGGTTTCATGCCCGATCCATCGATCTTCCGCGACATGGATCGCGCGGCTGAGCGGCTGGCCGATGCCGTGGCGGCGGGCGAAGCCGTCACCATCTTCGGCGATTATGACGTCGATGGCGCGACATCGGCCGCGCTGCTGATCCGGCTGCTCCGCGATCTCAGCCTAGATCCGCAAGCCTATATCCCCGATCGACTGATGGAAGGCTATGGCCCGTCGGGCGAGGCGCTGGTGCGGATCGCCGCCGGAGGGGCGCGACTGATCGTCACCGTCGATTGCGGCGCGCAGGCGTTCGAGGCGCTGGAAATGGCCAAGGGTGCCGGCGTCGACGTGATCGTCGTCGATCATCACAAATGCGCCGCCGCGCTGCCGCCGGCGCTGGCGCTGGTCAATCCGAATCGCCTGGACGAAGGCGACGGCGCCGCGCACGGCCATCTGGCGGCGGTTGGCGTCGCCTTCCTGCTGGGCGCGGCGCTGCTCAGGACATTGCGTGCGCGCGGCTGGTTCGCCGATCGGGCGGAACCGCGGCTGATCGAGCTGCTCGATCTCGTGGCGCTCGGCACCGTGGCGGATGTTGCTGCATTGAAGGGCCTCAACCGCGCCTTCGTCGCCCAGGGGCTGAAGGTGATGGCGAACCGTCGCAATGTCGGCCTCGCCGCGCTTACCCAGGCGGCGCGCCTCGATCGCGCGCCGACCTGCACCGATCTGGGTTTTGCGCTCGGCCCGCGCATCAACGCCGGCGGGCGCGTCGGCAAGTCAGATCTCGGCGTGCGCCTGCTCACCACCGAAGATGCCGAAGAAGCGCGCGCCATCGCCGCCGAACTCGACCGGCTGAACGAGGAACGCCGCGCGATCGAGATGCTGGTGACGGAGGCCGCCGAAGCCGCCGCCACCGGCCAGGGCAATCGCGCGGTCGCAGTGGTGGCCGGGCACGGCTGGCACCCCGGCGTGATCGGCATCGTCGCCGGCCGCCTGAAGGAACGGCTGGGGCGACCGGCCATCGTCATCGCGATCGACGAGGACGGCACCGGCAAGGGATCGGGCCGCTCGATCGGCGGCGTCGATCTCGGCGCGGCGGTGCTGGCGGCCAAGGATATGGGCCTGCTGGTGGCCGGCGGCGGCCATGCCATGGCGGCAGGACTCACCATCGCCGCCGACAAGGTCGACGCCCTGGCGGCGTTTCTCGACGCCCGGTTGGGCGAGGACATTACGAAGGCGCGCGACGATCGCGCCCTGCTGCTCGATGCGGTGCTGAGCCCGGGCGGCGTCAATCCGGCGCTGATCGGCGCGCTCGACGCGGGCGGCCCTTATGGCGCGGGCTGGCCGGCGCCGCGGGTGGCGGCGGGGCCGGTGCGCATCATCAAGGCCGATGTCGTCGGTCAGGGCCATGTCCGCGCGATCGTCGCGGGGGACGACGGCCGTTCGATCAAGACCATCGCCTTCCGCCAGGCGGACAGCCCGCTCGGCCAGGCCCTGCTCAGCGCCGGCCCCGACCGCCGGCTATGGGTGGCCGGGCGCCCCAAGCTGGACGACTGGGGCAGCCGCCCGGCCGCCGAACTGCATCTGGAAGACGCCGCCTGGGCCGACGTTCGCTGATTTTCGTCACGGCCGGGTTGACCATCGAACGGACCTGCTTTAGGGGCGCGGTCTCGCTGACGGCCCCTTCGTCTAGCGGTTAGGACGCGGCCCTTTCACGGCTGAAACACGGGTTCGATTCCCGTAGGGGTCACCAAGCTTTTCAATAGCTTGTGAAACCGAGCGACCCATATTCATCGAATATTCCGATCGGCACGTCCGCAGGCGTGCCGGGATTTCTTGCCGGCATTTTCGCTGTGGCTTCCTGCCTCCACGCCGCGAATCGCGTAATTGGGATGGCTGGGATTTCGATATTGGCGCGATCTCCGCTCCGCTGGTAGGCAATGATTCCCGAGCTACGCCAACTGCCCTCTTTCTTCATGCAGCATCGGAAAAGTCTGCTGATGCCACACGGGATAGGGTGGCGCGGTCGCGCTCGCCGCGTCGAGCGCCGTCCTATGCTCGTCGGACAGACGCCATCCGACCGCGCCGATATTCTCGACAAGCTGGGTCTCGTTCCGGGCGCCGATTATGACGCTTGAGACGCTGGCCTTGGCGAGCAGCCAGTTGAGCGCGATCTGGGGCACGGTACGGCCGGTTTCGCCGGCAATGGCGTCGAGCTGGTCGACGATACGGTACAGCCGCTCCTCCTCATAAGGTGGGCCGGAGCCGGCCATCGCGTGCGCCCGCGTGCCCGCTGCACCGGCATTGTCGCACCTGATCCTGCCCGACAGGCGGCCCCAGCTCAGCGGGCTCCACACGATCGCGCCGACGCCCTGATCCAGGCCGAGCGGCATCAGCTCCCACTCATAATCGCGACAGAGCAGCGAATAATGGACCTGATGGGCGATGAAGCGCGCCCAGCCATGGCGGTCGCTCGCCGCCAGCGACTTCATCAAATGCCAGCCCGATGCGTTGGAGACGCCGACATAACGGAGCTTGCCCGCCCGCATGAGCTGATCGAGCGTCGCGAGTGTCTCTTCCACCGGCACATTGCTGTCCTGGCCGTGCAACTGGAAGAGGTCGATATGGTCGATCTTGAGGCGCGTAAGCGCCGCATCGACCGCGGCGATCAGATGTTGGCGCGACGAGCCATAATCATTGGGGCCATCGCCGTGGGGCAGATTGGCCTTGGTCGAAATCAGGACGCGATCGCGCTTCCCCTTGATCGCCTCGCCCAGGATCATCTCTGCCAGCCCGCCCGAATAGACGTCGGCGCTGTCGAACAGGGTGACGCCATGATCGATGCAGATATCCACCAGCCGCTCCGCGCCCGCCGCATCGGTCGAACCCCAGGCGCGGAAGAAATCATCGCCGCCACCGAAGGTGCCGGTGCCGAAGCTGAGCGCGGGCACGCGCAGGCCGGAATGTCCGAGGCGGCGATGGTCCATGCGCCCGTCTTTCTGTCACTCAGCGCGCGGTAGCATGATCGCACAGCCGGCGCATGGCATCCCCGCAGCGCTGGCCGACCGTCGCGGCATCGAGATCATTCCACGCAAGCGACGGGCATTCGATGCCGAAGGGGCCGGCATAGCCGATCCGCCGCAGCATGGTTGCGAGCTCCGCGACCGCCAGTTCGCCGTGCATCGGCAGATTGCGGTCGCTGGTGTCCGCCCAATGATCCACACCGGCCGTGCTGGCGGCGTCGCAGAACTGGATCGCGCCGAACAGGGTGGGTGGTAGCGCGGCGATGTCGTCGGGTTGCCAGCCGGCGCGGAAGAAATGCCAGGCGTCGATCGTCAGCCGCGCGTTGGTCGCTCCGCTCGCCACGATCAGCGCGCGGGCGGCATGAATCGTCGGGATGCCGCCCCAGGGGATCGGTTCGATCAATACCTCCAGTCCCGCCGCGCCGGCGCGATCGCAGATTTGGGCTAGGCGTTCGGGTGCAGCCACGGCGTCGATCCGGTCGCCGAAGGCATGGGCGAGATTGATGGCCGGCGCCCCTAATGCCGACGCCGCATCGATGATCGCTTCGACGCCGATGTTGAATGCGGGGTCGGGGGGCAGGCTCTCGCCGCCTGCCCAGCCGAACAGGCAGTCCATGCCGGCGCAGTGCAGGTTGCGATCAGCCAGCATCTGCCGAACGTCGCCATCTGACAGCCCCGCGGTGCGGGCGGCCGTGACGTCGCTCGCCCACAGGCCGATGCCGGCAAAGCCCCCGCTTTCCGCGGCGATCAATTTTTCTTCCAGCGGGCTCCCGAAAAGGGTGGCGCTGTAGAAAATCAGATCGTCGCGGCCGAGCGGCGCATCAGAAGGCAAGGGTGAGATCCAGTCCGAAGGTTCGCGGATCGCCCCAGGTGTTCACCGCAATGCCGATCGAACCGAAGTCGACGCCGAAATCGCGATATTCCTCGTCTGTCAGATTCTTCACCCAGCCGGCGATCTCCAGCCGGGTGCGGCCGAGCTCGATGTTCGACAGCGCCACCCGCGCATCGAGCAGCGTGCGGGCGTCGGCGGCGGTGTTGACGAACTGGAACGGATCGAAGGTCAGCTTCGATCGGTAGGACGCGTCGAGCCGCGCCGAAAGCTCCCCGATCGAGAAAGCGGGGAACACATATTCCAGCGCACCGCTCGCCGTATGCTTGGGCGCATAAGGCGGCTTGGCGATGTCCGCCACGTCGACGCCACCGACGATGAATTCGCGATATTTGAAATCGGTGTAGCCATAATTGGCGGTGACCGTGAAACCATCGACGGGCACCGCCGCGAACTCGACCTCGAAGCCGGTGATGCGGGCCTTGCCGGCATTGGTCAGGATCGTCGATCCCTCCTGGAAATCGCTCACCTGCAGATCGTCATAATCATAATAGAAGGCCGCGGCGTTCAGACGCAGCCGGCGATCGAGCCATTCGGATTTGATGCCGATTTCATATGCCGTCAGCTTCTCGTCACCGACCGGCGTATTGAACGCGGCTTGCGTCGATGCCCGCACCGGGATGCTGCCGGCATTATAGCCGGTGGAAATCTTCGCATAGAGGTTCAGGTCGGAGTTCGGCGCAAAGGCCATGGTGAAGCTCGGCGAAAGATTGTCGAAGCTCTTGCTGGTGGTCCAGATCGGATCGGCATCGAGCACCGATGCCTTGCGCTTGTCCTTCGTGTAGCGCAGGCCGCCGGTGAAACTCAGCCGGCCGTCGAGCCAGGGCGGCGTGTAGGTCAGCTGGCCATAGGCCGCCTTCGATGTGTTGCGGATCGAATAATTCTCGCCAAGCCCACCGGGCGGCCCACCGAGGATGAGTTCCTGGCGGTAGAGCGCGTCGAAATTGAGGCCGGGGATGGTATTGGCCGGCAGGAAGATCAGCGCGTTCCACTGATTGCTGAGCTCCTGGCCGGTCTCGCGGAAATAATAGAGGCCGGCGGTATATTGCAGCCGCTCGTCGAAGGCGGTGCCGAGCACCTGGAATTCCTGACTGAACTGGTCCTGCTTCTTGTGGATGCCGTTCGACGCGACCGTGCCGTTGTGGAAGATCGGCTCGACCCAGGCGCCACCGTCGAAATCGAAGGCGTCGTTGAGGCCCGGTTCGGCCTTCGAACGGTAGGCGCGCCATGCGCTGATCGAGCGCAGCTCGGCATTGCCGAGATCGGCCTTCAGGTTGAGCGCATGGCCATAGACATGGACCAGCTCCGGCTGGACGCCATCGAGGCTGAAATGCTTGAGGCGCTTGTCCGGTGAAACCACGCCCGCGGCGATCAGCTGGCGGAAGGGATTGTCGGGCGCGAGCGTGAAGGGCGTGAAACTGGTGACGACCGGCACATCGGCATAGCCGGGGATCACCGTCGAAATCTGCGGCGGCTTGGCGACGGACTTCGACCGCGTCCAGTCCATCGCATAATCGGCGGTGAACCAGTCGATCGGCTGGAAACGCAACGCCACGCGGACGGCATCGGTATTCTCGTCGTCCATCTCGCGCACCTGGGTGCCGGGATTGTCATTCTTGAAGAAACCGTCCCGATCGCTCTTGAGGTAGGAGAGCTTCAGGCTGAACCCGCCGGTTTCCGGCAGGTCGATGATCGTGCGCGACGTGAAGCGATCATAATTGCCGAAGGTGAATTTCTGCTCGAAGCCGAACTCGCCCGAGGGCTTGGCAGTGACGAGGTTGATCGCGCCGCCGGTGGTGTTCTTGCCGTAGAGCGTGCCCTGCGGCCCGCGCAGTACCTCGATCCGTTCAAGGTCGGCGATCGAGAAGACCGCGCCCGAATTCTTCGCGAGATAGACGCCGTCGAGATAGAAGCCGACGCGCGGGTCCTGCGCCAGCGCGGGTTCCTGGCTGGATATGCCGCGGATGCCCGCGCCGACATTATGGTTGCTGCCCGTCGTCGTCAGCGCGGTGAAGTTGGGCGTATATTGGGCGACGTCGACGAAATTGACCGCCTCATGCGCCTCGAGGTCCGCCGAGGTGAAGGCAGTGACCGAGATCGGCGTGTCGATCAGTTTCTCTTCGCGGCGCTGCGCGGTGACGACGATGTCCGCCAGCCCGCTCTGGCTCGCCGTCTCATTTTCCGGCGCGGCGGACTGGGCGAAGGCGGGGCCACCCGAAAGCGCCGCCAGCACCATCGGCAATGCACTGGCCGCCAGGCCACGGCGAATCACGCGATCCATCAAAACAACCTCCCCTTCCCAATGCTGGAGACGGTTGATCCTCTCCATTACATTCCAATTGGACTTTTTAGAACGATATGCCTCGTTCGCGCGATCGTCAACATTGGCTGAAATGCGCCGATATATTCGCGTATCTGCATAGGGCTACAAAGCCAATTTCGCTTTGATGCTTGTTTTTACATTCCGAATGGATTTTAAGCTGAGAGCCAGACGAGGATGACATCGGAGGTTGCGTGGGCGCGGTGCAAGGTCAGCTGGACGGCAAAGTCGTGGCCTGGGCGGAAGGCGTGGCGGGCGCTGCCATCACCCATGTCCGGCCGATTCCGGGCGGCGCTTCGCGGCAGAGTTATATCCTGACTTTCGCCAAGCCCTCCGCGATCGGCGGCACGGCGTTCCTGCGATCCGACCATGGCGGCGGGCCGATGTCCGACACCATCTTCACGCTCCAGCGCGAGGCCCGCCTGCTCGAAGGCCTGGCCGGCACCGCGGTGCGCGTCGCCCACATTCACGCCGCAAGCGCCGAGCTCGATGCGATCCTGATGGAATGCGTGGCCGGCAGTTCCGACTATGGCAGCCTCACCGATCCCGCCGCACGCCGGCAGATCGAACGCGAGCTGATCGATCAGCTCGCGACGCTGCACGGCCTGGACGTGGATGTCGGCGCGGCCTTTGGCGGCCATGTTGCCGGGACCATCGGCGACGTGCTGCGCGACGATCTGGCGACCTGGCGGGGGATGTTGGAGCAGCAGGTGCCCGATCCCGATCCGCTCATCCTGTTCGCGCTCGACTGGCTCGAGCGCCACGCGCCGGGCGGTGATCGCCGGCCTGTCATCATCCATGGCGATATCGGGCCGGGAAATTTCATGTTCGACCAGTCGGGCATCACCGCATTGATCGATTGGGAGATCGCCCATCCCGGCCACCCGCTGGAGGATGTTGCCTGCATCATCGCGCGGACCCTGGGCGTCCCGTTCGGCACGCCGGAAAGCTTGATCGCCGATTATGCAGCGGCCAGCGGCATGGCCGTGGACCGGAGCGAGCTGCGCTACTGCCTGATCCTCGTCCTCGCCCGCTTCTCGATCGGGATCGCCATCGCCATGGCGCGTGGCGGCACGACGCTCGACGTGCCGATCCTCGTCAAGTTCCGGCAGGTCAACCTGCACGCGCTCGTGTCGCTGCTGATGGAGGCCGAGGGGCTGAGCCACAAGGGCGAGCCAGAGGAAATCGCGCAGGACGACGAACTCGCCATGCTCTACGACTTTGCCATCGGCGTTCTGGGCAGCGGCGCGGAGGGCACCGACGACGCCTTCACCGCCCACCGGATGCGCGGCGCTGCCGATCTGCTCCGTTACCTTCGCGACCGAGCGCTCGTCCCGCCGACCGGTTTCGCGACCGACCTGCCCGCGGACTTCGCTGCGTGGATCGCCGCGGCCGACGACAATGCCCGGCGCGACATGCTGGCGCGGCTGTTCGGCATCTCCGAGCAGAAGCACCGGCTGATGCGCGACGCGCTGGGGCCGATGTTCGATCGCCGGCTCGAAATCTGAAGGAAGGAAGCAGGATGAGCGTAGAGCTGCAATCCGAACATGACGTGTTCCACGCGCCCGGGCCGGATCTCTGGTGGTTCGAAGCTTTCTGGTTCTCCTTCTTCGTCCCCGAACGCCAGCTCATGGTCTATATCTACCCATGGTTCCGGGCGAATATGGGCCTAGCCGGGGGCGGCGTGGTCGCCTGGGACGGCGGCGCCTATGAACCCTGGAACATCGTCCACAATGATTATGCCTGGCACCTGCCATTCCGCGACCCCGCGGCGCATGTCGATGGTGCCACGCTCGAACTGCCGCAGGGCATCCGCATCGACACGATCGAGCCCGACACGCGCTATCGCGTGCGCTACGACCATGAACTGCTGTCGATCGACATCCACTTCACCGCCACCCAGCCGGCCAATGTCGTGACGCGCGCGGTCGGTGCGTCGCAGCTCTTCGCGGGGCGGATCGACCAGTGCGGCAAGGTGGAAGGGCATATCGTGCTGCGCGGCGAACGCATCGCCGTCGACTGCTTCTCGATGCGCGACCGGTCCTGGGGTGTGCGCCAGCCCAACAATGTCGGCATGCATGTCGGCTATTTCCACGCGACCTTCACGGCCGGCGATGCGTTCCTCGCGGTATCGGATGCCGCGCGGGCGACGGGCGATGCCGCGCCGATCGTCAACGGCTACCTGCTGCGCGACGGCACCTGGTCGGCGCTGGCGGAAGGCAGCGCCGCGCTCGGCCGCGATGCGGACGGGCGGCCCGTCGCCTGCACGATCGACGCGACGGATGAGCTTGGCCGGACGATGCACGCCGTCGGCACCTCCTCCACCTGGTTCGCCTATCAACCCTATCCGGGCATGTTCAATTGGTCCTGCCTGGCCGATTGGACGGCCGATGGCTGCTCTGGGATCGGCGAGCTTCAGGACACCTGGTATCCGGACGACTGGCGCCGCTTCCACGAAGCGCTGCGCCACGCCCTGGCACCGGCTTGACCCGTCCTTGGGGACTGATAGGCGACAGGCAAGCCAGGGGGATCGAGTAAGACCGTGCCGAAGATAGTCGACGTCGACGAACAGCGGGCCGGCATAGCGGCGCAGGCGGCCATCTGGATTGCCCGCAACGGCATCGAGACGCTGTCGCTCCGCAATGTCGCGGCCGCCCATGGCTGCTCCAAGGGCATGGTGCAGCATTATTTCACCGACAAGGAGGAGCTGCTGTTCGGCGCGCTCCTGTGGGTGACGGAGCAATATGCTGCGCGCGAACGGGCCGTCGTCGAGGGGCTGGAAGGGTTGGCCAAGGTCGAGGCGCGGCTCGTCGCCATCCTGCCGCTGACGCCCGCGATGCGCGAGGAATGGGTCGTCCGCATGGCCTTCTATGTGCGCGCCGCGCTCAACCCGCGGATGCAGGAATATATCGCCCGCCATGTCGGCATCGCCGTGCGCGAGGCGGTGGGCGATCTACGCCAGGCCCAAGCGGCGGGCGCCGTGCGCACAGGCATCAACCTCACCCAATTCTATCGCGGCATTATCGCGACTGTGGCGGGAATCGCCATCTCCGAAATCGTCTCGCCCAACCTGCTGTCACCCGCTTCGCAGAAGCAGATGTTGAAGAATGCGATGCGGATCCTCAGCTAATTCCACCGAAAAGCGCCAGTTCCGCGGCTTCAGGCAATCGTTCGGGCCAACCCCCGCCCGAGATTTTCGCGTCGGATGGACATGAGTTCCATCAGGCGAGGATCGCGCCGCCACAGGGCGGTGAAGCGAGCGTCATCCTTCACCGCGCGTGGTAACGGGCTAACGCCATATGGCAAGGACGCGATCCAGTTGAGAGAGCCCGCATTTAGAGCCCTGCCGAGAAGGTCAATCGACGCGACGGCATCCCCGGCCCATCCGAACTCGAGCGCAGCGAGAAACAATCTGTCGTTGTCGATACGCCCTTCAGATGTTGGGCTTTCTCCAGTTGTTCGCCGCATTTCGCCGTCGAGCAAGTCGCGAAACCCGCCGGGCCTGCCTCGCAACGCCTCTGCCGCCGCGTGGATGCGTCCCATGATATTGCGGGCATCGGCTTTCGCGCTTGGCTGCTTCCCGACCGTGCCAAGGAGCCGATCCAGTCCGCTTGCATCTCCAGCGGTCAAGTGAGTCATATAGATTTCGCGAGTGATGAATGCGCCCGCGGGATCGCTGTTCAACAGCGCGTCATACTGCCGCAGCGCCACCGTCTTCACGCCGGCCGCGTAGGTGAGCCGGGGCCGCAGATAACCGCGGAGCGTAGCATTCGTCGGGTCGAGCAGATGAATTTCCTCGGCGTGCGACACTCCCTCCGGCGCCCGGTTCAACACGCCCAGCAAGGTGCCATAGGCCCATCGCGCCTCAAGCAGCCCCGGATCTGCGGCGATCGCGCGCTTGAGAAGCGCCTCAGCGTCTTGCCATCGCCATTCATATCTGCGGTAACAATCCGCAAGGGCCGCGAGCGCCGCCGGATCATTGGGATCGGCGGCCAGCGCGCGCCGCACATAATGGGTAGCGGCGGAGGCGCGATCCGCACCCGCCGGTTGCACGGCGTATAACCGTTGCGACCACCCGTTCCGCGCCAGCCGCCAGAGCACCAACAGCGACCGTACATCATTCGGATCAATCGCCAGCGCCGCCATTGCCTGGTCAAAGGCTTCTTCCGCCTGCGCCGCTGCCACTGCGACGTTGCCGCCGACCCGCAGCGATCGAGTCAGCAAAAACGCCTGCTCGGCCTTCAGCATGTGGGGATAGGCTCTGGGATCGAGGCGTCGTCGCGGCGGCAGTTGCGCAGGTGATGCAAGAGGCACCAGTCGCGTGATCGCCTCCTCGACCAAGCGGCCGGCCAACGCATCGGCGAGCGCCATCACATCCGGTCCAGCGACGGCTTCTACAAAACTCAATTCCTGGGTTTGCGTCTTCGCTTCGACAAGCTCGGCTCGTCCCGTAAGGCCGCCGCCTTCCCGGGTCAGGCTTCCGAATATGATGATGTCCGCGCCAAGCCGTCTGCCGAGTTCGGCCGGCTGAAGCTTGTCCTGCGCGAGTTGAAGCGACGAAGCATCGCTGATCACCCTTATGCCGCCAATTCGGGAAAGCGCCTGACGGACCTCGCGCGCCATTCCAGGCCCGGCAAAGTCGGGAACGGAGCCCCGTTCATCGAAGGGCATCACCGCGATTGTCGGCATCTTTCGCCGCTGGTCCGTGGGCTGCCCACGAAAATAGGCGATCCCGCCCGCCATCGCCGATGCCGCAAGCATGCCAGCGCCGAGCAAGAGAGCGTGTCGCCGGTTTGCTCCTGGCTCCGGTGGCGCCGAACGAGCAGACGGAATGGCCGTGGCCGCTGTCGTCAACCGATATCCCACCTTGTTGACGGTGATGATTTCAAAGCTGCCGGCGGCGATGCCTGTCGCCAGACCGCGAATTTGCGAGATGACGCGGTTCACCGCATCCTTGCTGACCGTTCTGCCTGCCCAGCAGCAATCGAGCAGATCCTGGCGCGACACCAGCGCGCCGTTCGCGTGCCAGAGCGCGACCATGACCTCCATGACCCGCGGTTCGATCACAAGTTCGCGACCGTCATCATGCCGCATCCTGCGGAGGGCAGGTTCGACCTCCACTTCGCCCAGGCGGAAGGGAGGCTGCTTCGGCAGGATGATCTGTCGCCATTCCGACGCATCCCCCGGAGACGTCGAAGCGCTGAACGAGCTCATGACGTCAACAAGCCCCCACGAGGGACCCCATCAACACATCCAATGACATGACCGTCCCCCCAAGACCGAAGTATCATTCCGCGGAAGAAACGGCAGGTCAAGCGGAAGGCCCGATCGCGCGCTTCGAATGGTGATGCCGCCCGCACGCACCCGCGGGTCCATCATCCGCAAATCATCAGCATTTCATCCGCGTTCCGGCGGCGGGGCCGGCTGGACAGCGGGTCCGTCTCGCGCACTATCCGATGCCAGCCGGTTGCATGGCCGGCAGACCATCGGGATCATCAGCGGGGAAATCATGATCGGGAAGTTTCTTGCAGTTTCGGCCAGTCTGGCCCTGGCAGCGGCCGCCTTGCCTTCAAGCGTGGCCGCCCAGGCTTCGTCCTACGCGCCCGGCGACTATTGGGACGTCACCATGGTGCAGGTGACGCCCGGCCAGTCGGAAACTTACACCGATTGGCTCGCGGGCGAATGGAAGAAGAACCAGGATTTCGCGAAAGCGAAGGGATGGATCGTCGAATATCACGTCCTCGCCAACGGCTATAGCCGCCCGGGCGAAGCCGACATCTATGTCCTGACCCGTTACAAGACCGTGCCGAGCGCAGCCGAGCAGATCGCTCGTCAGAAGGAATATGAGGCCTATGTCCAGAAGGATTCCAGGCGGATGGAAAAGGAATCCGGAGACCGCGGCTCCTTCCGCAAGGTGCTTGGCTATATGCAGTTCCAGGAACTGCTTCTGAAATAGGTTTCCCGGGGGGGGGACAGGCCGGGCAGCCGCCCGGCCTGCTTCGTCGACATTGGAAACGGCCGGAGCAATTGGCCGCTTATCGCCCGATCGGCTGCAAGCTGTGCCCCAACGGATCGGCCAGGAGATAGAGTCGCACGGATTCCAGCGGCGCCTGCGATTCTTCGATTGCGCTGCGGACCGGGCGATCGATGTCCCATGTCAGGATCAGCGCCAGATTGGCGGCAAGCAACAGCATGAACGCCACGGTGCGGTCGCGTGGCCGCGTACAGGCAAAGCCCATCAGCGCCGCAGCGATCATCAATACGGCAAGCAACACTCCGTGCACCTGCAAAGGCACGTGAGCGAGCCGCACGGCGATCCGGTGCGACGACACGTCGTCCAACTGGTTGGCGGCGTCGAGCAGCGCACTGCTCTGTCGTTCGTGGCCGGGCATGGGCAGCAGTGCCAGTTTCCACAATTGATCCTGAATGCGCCGCCGTGCCGTTGCATTGGCGAGCAATCCTTCGTCGACGCCACTGACGGATTCGGCGACACGCTTCGCACCCAGCCGGGCATCCGCATAAGCGATCAGCACGTGGCGCAGCGCGTGCCGGCGCGCAGCCGGCAGGAATTGACCGGCAACGTAGGTGCGGGTGATGGCCGTGGATTCGTCCACCAGCAGCGAACGGCGCCGATCGAAGCGATCCACCGCCATCGACAGCGTGAAGCTGACGAGAAGGGAGAACAAGGCCAGCGACGGCGCGATGCCGAACTGCCCTATGCCGCGGGCGCCTGCTTCCTTGTCGGCGGAGTTGTGCAGACGCGCCAGCATCCGGCCACCGACAAAGGCCAATAGGCTGAGCACGATGACCGTAAGGACGATCATCCAGCGCGGCGAAAGATAGACGAAGGCCTCGGCCGGGGTGAGAGGCATGGCGACCGCTCCCAAACTCTTCACGGCGAAGGATAGGATCGGCCAATGGCCCGCGGTATCGGTAGTTTCATGGGTGGATTTGAAGGCAATCCGATTTTCCAAGAGAACCCGCGATACAGCAGGGATATTCCCTCCCCCTATATCCATGAAAATTAAGAACTTTGAAGCTTGAGGCCAGTTGCCTTGCCACGCAGCGGCACATGAATGCTGCCAATCGCGGATGATCACCTAAGTAATATTCCGGCGCGGTCTCCGGATTTAACCCGAGTTCACCCCGCTAAAGCCGCGTGTAGGATCGAAATTGCGGACCCACCCGCTGATATGGGGAGCCAGCGATGTACGACCGCGCCGTGGCACTTTCAGTTCTATTGTTAGCGTCTCCCGCCTTTGCCCAGGATGCCGCGCCACCCGCGGATGCGGCGCAGCGCGCACGCATTCTGAGCGAAATTCAGGAGCTTCGCGGCCGCTTGGAAAGCCTTGAGGCAGAGCTTGGTCGCACGCCGGGCCAGGCTGCGCCCGCACCTGCCGCCACCGCTGCCGCACCCGCGGCCGAACCGACGATCGCTGCCCAGAAGCCCGCGAACTCCGGCAATCACACCATGGAGTTGTATGGCTTCGCGCAGGCCGACGTGGTTCAGGATTTCGATCGGGTCGATCCAAGCTGGGATGCGACACTGCGTCCCTCAAAGATCCCCACTACCAAGGGGCAGTTCGGGAGCGACGGCCAGTCGATCGTCAGCGTCCGCCAATCCCGTCTCGGTGCGGTCGCGCGTGGCGAACTTGGCGGCAAGGATTATGAAGCCAAGTTCGAGTTCGATCTCTACGGGGTGGGCGTCGATGCCGGGCAGACGACGTTCCGGCTGCGCCATGCCTATGGCCGCTGGGGCCCGATCCTGGCAGGCCAGACCAACAGCCTGTTCATGGACGGCGATCTCTTCCCCAACACGATCGACTATTGGGGGCCGACGGGCATGGTGTTCGTACGCACCCCGCAGCTCCGCTACACCTTCGTGAACAATGGCGGATGGACGGTAGCGGCGGCGCTGGAGCTTCCGTCGAACGATATCGACGCTGGAGCCCTCCGCCTGATCGATCCGGATCTCGCGACCAATATCAAGGGCGACGAGGAGCTGCCGGATCTCACCGCGATGGTGCGTTATGACGGCGATTGGGGGCATGTGCAGCTTTCCGGCATCGCCCGGAAGGTCGGCTTCGACACCGTCGGCACGGTGGACAATGAGCCGACCGGGAGTGAGTTCGGCTGGGGCCTGATGCTCGGCACGGTCTTCAAGTGGGAGCTCGCGACCTTCCGCATCGGCGGCGTCTATGGCCAGGGCATTGCCAGCTATATGAACGATGGCGGCATGGATCTGGCACCGAAGGCGGAACTGGTGCCAGCGCCGCCTCCACTTCCGCCGCTCAACCAGCTTCTGGAAGCCAAGGCGGTGCCGCTGTGGGGCGTCACGGCTTATGTCGATCTGCAATGGACGCCGCAATTGAGCTCCTCCTTCGGCTACAGCCGGACGGAGGTGGACAACACCAATTTCCAGACCGGGGATTCCTATCATGCGGGCGACTACGCCTCGGGCAACCTGCTCTGGTCGCCGGTCGATCGCGTGCTGACGGGCGCCGAATTCCTGTGGGGCAAGCGCACCGACAATGATGGCGACAGCGGCGAGGACAAGCGCCTGCAGTTCACCGTCAAGGTGTCCTTCTCCAGCAAGGATGTGTGGGGCCAGTAAATTCGAACAGGGGAGAGCGGAAATGCAGGATGTGTCGCTGAGCCGTCGCGGCCTTGTCGCCGGCCTTGCCGCGGGTGCCGTCGGCCTGGGAGCGATGGCCGATGTGGCCCCGGCCTTTGCCCAGAAGAGCGGCGGTGCGCCCGGCGGCGCGCAGATCGATGCCGCGGTCAATGCCGCCCATTCGAAATATCGCGGCCTCACTGAAGGCAAGAATGCCGATTATATCCCGGCGCTCGCCGAGGTGCCGTCGCAATATTTCGGGATCGCGCTGGTCGGGGCCGACGGCAAGCTGCACGAGGCCGGCGACACCCAGCAGCTTTTCTCGATCCAGTCGATCTCCAAGGTCTTCACGGCCGCCCTTGTGATGCAGGAATCCGGCGACCAGAAGATCGAGGATAGTGTCGGCGTCGATGCCACCGGCGCGGTGTTCAACTCGATCGTCGCGGTCGAACAATATCGCGGCAAGGAGATGAACCCCTTCGTCAACCCCGGCGCCATCGCCACGGTGGGCAATGTCAAAGGCGGATCACCCGATGAGGTATGGGGCAAAATCCTGAAGATCCATTCCGATTTCGCCGGACGTCAGCTCGACGTGAACCAGCCAGTCTACAAGTCGGAAAGCGACACCAACCAGCGCAATCGCGCGATCAGCGCTTTGATGTCCGCTTATGAGCGCTTTCCGGGGGACCCTGCGGTCGCAGTCGATCTCTATACGCGGCAATGCTCGATCAACGTCTCGGCGCGCGATCTCGCAGTGATGGGCGCGACCTTGGCGTTCGGCGGCCGCAACCCGGTCACCAAGAAGCAGGTCATCGACAGCAAGCATGTGCCCGGCCTGCTCGCGATCATGGCGACCGCCGGCATGTATGACGACAGCGGCAAATGGCTGTTCCACACCGGCCTGCCGACCAAGAGCGGCGTCGGCGGCGGGCTCGTCAGTGCGGCGCCGGGCAAGTTCGGTATCGGCACCTTCGCACCGCCGCTCGACGCCGCCGGCAACAGCGTTCGCGGGCAGCGCGCGATCACCGACATCGTCCAGGCGCTCAACGCCAACCCTTATGCGCAGTTCGGCTGAGCAGGGCGATGCGCGGACTGCTCCTCATTGCGGCGGCCCTGGTCTGCTCGCCCGCCGCAGCCCGAACAGCGGCCACGCAGCAGGGCACAGCTTATCTGTTCAATGACTCCCATTTCCATCTGACCAACTATGTCCAGAAGGGAACGGACATAAACGCCTATCTGGAGATCATGGGCGACAAGGTCGGCCGTTCGACCCTGTTCGGCATCCCGCTCCAGCAGACTTGGTCGTATGAGAATTCGGGCGACTATGCGCCGACCTATTATCTGCAGAGCGACGCGCCGCTTTATTATTATTCCTTCACCGACGCGTTTATCGCCAGCGCCTATCTTTCGCTACCACCGGAGTCGCGGCAGCGCCTCGATCCGATGATCACCGGATTCAACCCGTCAGACATGTATGCGGTGGACCATATCCGCCGCGTGCTGGAGACCTTTCCCGGGGTCTTTTCGGGCATCGGCGAATTCTCGATCCACAAGGAGTTCGTATCGTCGAAGGTGGCCGGCGACGTCGCCAGCCTGACCGATCCGGCGCTCGATCGCATCCTCGATTTCGCGGCCGAAGTGGGCCTGGTCGTCATCCTGCACAGCGACATCGACATGCCGTTCGCCAAAGCGAACACCGAGCCGGTCTATCTCAAGCAGATGAAAGACCTGCTGCGTCGCCATCCGAAGACGGTGATCATCTGGGCGCATACCGGCCTTGGCCGGGTGGTGCATCCGGCGGTGTCGCAGGCGACTTCCGACACAGCCGAGCGCAGCCCCAACCATCTCGAGATCCTGGAGCAGATGCTGGCCGATCCGACGTTGCGCCACGTCTATTTCGATATCTCGTGGGATGAGGTGGCGAAATACGCCATCTCCTCCCCGGAAGTGGAAAAGCGGGTAGCCGCTGCGCTTGAACGCAATTCGGATCGCTTCCTGTTCGGCACCGACAATGTCGCACCAGCTGATCAGGCCACGCAACTGCGCGTCTTTCACCTGTGGGACCCGGTCTTCCGGCAGTTGAGCCCGGAAGCCAGCCTGGCGGTTCGCCGCGGCAATTATGAACGGCTGTTCGACGCGGCCCGCGTGAAGGTGCGGCAGTGGGAGCGAGTGAATGTTGCGTCCAAGAACTCGCGCTGACCGGCGCCTTTCGCTCGTCGGCCTATTGCTGACCTCGTTCCTCGTTTCCCCGGTTTTGGCGCAGGACGCAGCTCCCGCTCCGGCTCCGCCGCGTGAGGATGTCACCCGCGAGCTTCAGGAACTGCGGGCGATGCGGCAGGATCTGCAGCGCCAGATGGGTGAGTTCGACAGCCGTATCCGGACTCTGGAAAGCGGGCTTGGCGCGACCAGTCCGTCGGGGGCGGTGCCGCCCGCCGGCGGGCCGGTCAACGTGGCCCCTGTCCCGGCGGTATCCGCGACCAGAGAAGCTCCTTCCAAGGCGCCCGATATTTCCGGTGAGGATGTCGAGATTGCCGGTCAGGAAGTGCCGACGCCGGTCAAAGGGCAATCCTCGGTCTATGAGCCTGGCCGCGGCTTCGTGCTGGTTCGCGATGACGAGGGCGAGCTTGGCGTCGGCCTCTATACCTATGCGCGTTACCTCAACCAGATGGATCTCAACAAAAGCTATGTCGATGCGTTCGGGCGCACCCAGTCGATCGATCGACGCAACGACATCGAGTTCCAGAAAGTCAGCATGAACATGAAGGGTTGGCTGTTCGACCCCAAGTTCCGTTACTATCTGTTCTTCTGGACCAACAATCCCGCGCAGGGCGACGGCGCGCAGGTCGTGATCGGCGGCTGGGTGGCGTATGAATTCTCCAAATGGCTGAACGTGACGGTCGGCATCGTCCCATTGCCCACCACCCACAGCACCAACTGGAGCTTTCCCAACTGGCTCAGGAACGACAACCGCGTGATGGCGGACGAATTCTTCCGCGGTTCCTACACGCAGGGCATCGAGGCGACGGGCGAGATACTGCCCGGCCTGCGCTATCGCGCGTCGCTGGCCAATAATCTTAGCGCACTGGGCGTCAGCGCCAAGGAACTCGATTCGGATCTCAACACCCAATCGATCGCCTTGTGGTGGATGCCGACGACCCACGAATATGGACCGTCCTTCGGCATCGGCGATTATGAATATCACAAGCAGTTGGCGACATTGTTCTCGGTCCACTTCACGCACAGCCGGGAAGATGCCCAGGGGCAGCCCGATGTGGACGTATTCGATAATTCACAGATCAGGCTTTCGGATGGCACCCGATTGTTCAGCCCCGATCCCTTCAACGTCGGCGTCAACATAGAAAAAGCGACGTACAAGATGCTCGCGCTGAACGGCGGGTTCAAATATAAAGGCTGGCACCTGGAGGGGGAATATTATTTCCGCTGGGTCGATAACTTCAAGGCGAGCGGCCCCTTGCCGGTGGATAAGCTCTATGACAATGGCTTCACCATCCAAGGGTCGACCATGGTGGTCCGCGACGTCTTGCAGGCATATGGAACGGCGTCCAAAATATACGGCGAATATGGTGACCCGACGGAGTTCAGCCTGGGCCTGAATTGGTTCCCCTTCCGCCGCAAGGAAGTGCGCCTCAACACGCAACTGCTGTTCCTGAACGACTCGCCCGTCGGCGGCACCGCCCTTCCGCAGACGGTGGGTGGCGACGGCGTCGTTTTCTCCACCGATCTGATCATCGCCTTCTGATCGCCCTCCCGTCCTCGGGGCCCTTACCGTCAACCGTTTACTATCGTTCCGCCATTGGGGTGGAGCACCTGGCCGGACATATAGCTGCCGTCCTCGCACGCCAGGAACAGGAAGGATGGCGCTACCTCGTTGGGCTGACCCGGCCGGCCCATCGGCGTATCCTCACCGAAATTGGCGAGCTTTTCCGGCGAAGCCCCGCCGCAGGGGTTGAGTGGCGTCCAGATCGGGCCAGGCGCCACCGCATTCACGCGTATCCCGTCCCCCACCAGATTTTCCGACAAGGCCCGCGTGAAGGCGGTGATCGCCCCTTTGGTCGAGCTGTAATCGAGCAGCTCCTTCGACCCCTGATAGCTCGTCACCGACGTGCAGTTGATGATGGTCGCGCCCGATTTCAGGTGCGGGCGTGCGGCCTGCGTCATGAAGAACATGCCGAAGATGTTGGTCTGGAATGTCCGGCGAAGCTGCTCCTCACTGATATCGGTGATGTCCTGATCGGGATGCTGCTCGCCCGCATTGTTGACCAGGATGTCGATCCCGCCCAGCGATTCGATCACCTCGCCCACGGCGCGATCGCAGAATTGTTTGTCACCGACATCGCCGGCGATCGTCATCACCCGCCGCCCTTCGATGCGGACGATCTTGGCAGTCTGCTCGGCATCCTCATGCTCGCAGAGATAGAGGATGGCGACATCGGCGCCCTCCCGCGCGAACAGGGCCGCGACCGCGCGGCCGATGCCGCTGTCGGCACCGGTTATCAGCGCCACCTTGCCATCGAGCCGGCCCGATCCGGGATAACGGGGCATCCATTCGGGTTGCGGATCAAGCCGTGCCTCGCTGCCCGGCAACGGATCTTCATGGATCATCGGCTCGGCAGGGTGATCGGTCATGCACTTCTCCTTGTCGGGGACAAGGAGAGAACCGGACAGCGCCGTGCAGGTTCAGGGCGTTGCGACAGGCCGGGAGGCTGGCGGGATGAGCCCCGCGCGCACCAACGCGGCCAAGCTCCTTTCTCGATAGGCCTTGGGCAGGTTCTGACGCTCATACAGGCTGTTGGGATCGCGCGCTATTTGCGGATCGAGCTGCCACAGACGCGCCCAGATCTGGCGGGCTTCGCCAACATTGCCGGCACTGGCGGCAACCGTGGCCCGTAGCAGCGCCGCCGGTCCCTCGCCCGCAGCGGCGGGTGCGGGCATGTCTTCAAGTTGCCCTTGCGCGTCCGCCACGTCGCCACGGTCGAGCGCCGCATAGATGAGCCAGGACCGAATTGGGGTGGGAGCATTGGCGTCCAGCGCAATCGAGCGGCGCAACAAAGCTTCGCCATCGGGCTGACCGCAATTCAACAAGAGAACACCGGATACACCCAACAAATCGGCGTCGAACGGATTGAGCCCGATCGCCTGCCGAACGCTGCGCACCGTCAGTCCGCAGCCAACACTATACTGCGCCGCCCGGCCGAGGGCGAGTTGGGTGAAGGCATTATAGGGGTCCGCCGCAACGCCCCGCCGGGCAAGCGCAAAGGCCGTCCGCGCCGTGTCAGGCGCATTCGGCTCGAAACGATAGAGCGATTTGTCCAACTCGATAAAGGATTTGGCCGCCAGCGCCATGGCGTGGCCCGGGTCGAGTTCCAATGTCCTGTCGAGGCAGCGGGTGAGCAGCGTAAAAACCGGCTTGGAACGGTCCCGGCGGTAGCGATCGAACTCCAGTACGCAGCGCTGACCGGGCGCAAAGCGGTCGCCCTCCACCGCGCGTTCATCGGTCGCGATAACGCCATAGGCCTGGACAAGTTCGGACATGGCCGGCGACAGCGTCTCGCGCAGCTCTGCCGGGTCTGACGGAAGGTCTATCTGGCTGCTCCACAGCACCTGTCCGGTGCTGGCATTGGCCAGGCGTAGCTGTAATTGCGGCTTGGTCGTCCCGCCGATTTCGCCCGTCAGGCGGTAGGAAGGTAGCGCGTCACGCCGCGCCCGCGGCAAGGCGATTTCCTTGACCTTGCTGTCCCGCTCGTCATGCAGCCGGATCAGCCAGCTTCGGCGCAGACCATCGACCAGTGTGGCATCAACCGCCTGACCCGTGGCCTGCATCGACGGGGTCGTCTTGATCGCAGCGAGGCGCAGCACCGGCGGCAACGTCAATTCCGACGTCGTGGCGTCGGCACCGCCATCGCGCAGCGACAAGGCCCCGCCGATCAGCATGACGACAACGATCGCGACCAGCACTGCGAACCACGGCCAGCGGGACAGCGAACTCTTCGGCGAATCGTCGCCTGGTTCTGTCTCCGAGCCTGTCACAACCTCGGCCGCGACATTTGTCGATGCATCGGCCGGATCAAAGAAGACCCGATACTGGCCTGGCGGGATATTGAAACGGAAGTCGTCGACGACGCCGTCGCGCGCATAGAAGGCATCGAGCATGCGGCGCAGGCGGCCGACCTGAACCCGGGGATAGCTGTCCGCCTGGGCATCGAAATCTTCGGCGCGGCCCAGGCCATCGACCGCGACGGCATAGGCCTTCAGCGTGTCGCCGCGACCGGCCAACGTCTCCGCAACCAGATAATCCAGCAAGCGACGCATCACAGGCGCACGGACGAAATCCGGCGCGGCACTGATTCGCGCCCGTTCCCCTTCCACGCGTTCGCGCGTCACTGTTTCGGGATCATCGCCCGCCACAATCCCCCACTTCCCGGCGCTCATCTGCAACTGGATCTGGTCTTCCAGCGCTCAATGTAACGGTAACACCTTGAGAGTTGCCGAAGGATAAACCGCAAAATCGAATGTGTCACGTGGCTTAGCGGCGCTGCAGCAAAGGGGCCGGCGCGGGGGTAAAATGCGGTCTCAACCTTAAGTTTAACGGCGCGATTCGGCACATAGGACAGCGCCGAGGTGGAAACGCCGAGGCACCGGTGATCTTTCATGACACCGATTGGCTAGGTTCTGGTCCCGATGCCGATTGGTGAAAGTCACCACCCCAGAGTGGTCGAGCGCATGGCCAATGTTCTGCCCCCACGGAACGGACAAGCGCATCAACCGGCTCGCTCTCCCGGCTGCGGTCCACCCCCACAGGGCCGCAGCCGGAACTGGCTTCCCATTTTTCGATATCAGCCGCCGGGCTTGGCCATCTTCGCGTCGGCCATGATCGCGCTGCCGGGGCGGCATTGCGCCATCAGCGTCGGGAAAGATGCGTCGCTATTGGCCAGCAGCATTTCCGATGTCGCCGCCGCACAGGCGTCCGCGGTCGCGTAGCGGGTCTCGATCAGCCGCACATCCTGGCACGTAGCCGCATCGTCGGCACAGCCCAGAATAGCCATCACATAGAATGCCGCACCCATCATCGGACGCTCGCTCCTTTCATTATCCAACCTTTGGGCGTGAAGGCGGTTCCGCTGTGATCGCGGCCACAGCATTGGTGTTTTGCGGAGCCGGGCCTATCTAGGCGCTTCCATGCCGCCCGATCGCCCATCCGACACCGCCCATCCCGAAGCCCGCTTCGCCGCGCTGCGCCGTTTCCTGCCCTATCTGTGGCCGGCGGATAATCCGGCGCTGCGCCTGCGCGTCGTCGTCTCGCTCGCGCTCGTCCTGTTCGCCAAGGCGCTGACGCTCGCCATGCCCTTCGCCTACAAGGCCGCGGTGGACCGGATGGCGCCGGGGCTGGAGCCGGCGGTGATGCTCGCGGTCGCTTTGGTCGTCGCTTATGCCGGCGCACGCTTCGGCGGCGTCCTGTTCGACAATATCCGCAACGCCATCTTCGAGCGCGTCGGCCAGGATGCGGCGCGACGCCTGAGCGAGGATGTGTTCCGCCACCTCCATGCGCTGTCGCTGCGCTACCATCTCGAACGGCGCACCGGCGCGCTGACCCGCATCGTCGAGCGCGGCACCAAGAGCATCGATACGATGCTCTATTTCATCCTGTTCAACATCGCGCCCACCATCATCGAGCTGACCGCGGTCTGCGTAATCTTCCTCGTCAAGTTCGGCTGGGGAATGGTCGCCGCAACCCTCATCATGGTCGCGGCCTATATCCTGTTCACCCGCCGCATCACCGAATGGCGGATGAAGGTGCGCCGCGAATGGGCCGAACATGATGGCTATGCCACCCAGCGCGCGGTGGATTCGCTCCTCAACTATGAGACGGTGAAATATTTCAACGCCGAAGAGGTGGAGCAGCGCCGCTACGCCAAGGCCGTCCAGAAGCTGACCGACACGACGGTGAAGGTGGAATCCTCGCTGGCGGTTCTCAACATCGGCCAGTCGCTCATCACCAACCTGATGATGGCGGGCGCGATGGGCTATACCGTTTGGGGGTGGAGCACAGGCCTGTTCACCACCGGCGACGTGGTGCTGGTCAACACATTGCTCGCCCAGCTTTTCCGTCCGCTCGACATGCTCGGCATGGTCTATCGCGAGATCCGCCAGGGGCTGATCGACATGGAGGCGATGTTCAAGCTGATCGACACCCCGCCCGAGGTGATCGACAAGGCCGGCGCGCCCGATCTCCATGTGAATGGCGGCGCGCTTCGCTTCGAGGATGTCCGCTTCGCCTATGATCCCGATCGCCAGATCCTGAAGGGGGTGAGCTTCGCGATCCCGGCGGGCGGCACGCTCGCCGTGGTCGGCCCGTCGGGGGCGGGGAAGTCGACGCTCGCGCGGCTGATCTACCGCTTCTACGAAGTGACCGGCGGGCGCATCACCATTGATGGGCAGGATGTGCGTGAGGTCAGCCAATCGAGCCTGCGCCGTCAGATCGGCATCGTCCCGCAGGATACCGTGCTGTTCAACGACACGATCGGCTACAACATCGCTTATGGCCGCGACGGCTCGAGCCAGGCGGAGGTGGAAGCCGCTGCCCGCGGCGCCGCGATCGACGGCTTCATCCGATCATTGCCGCAGGGCTATGACACCCGCGTCGGCGAACGCGGCCTCAAGCTTTCCGGCGGCGAGAAGCAGCGCGTAGCGATCGCCCGCACCTTGCTCAAGAACCCACCGATCCTGATCCTCGACGAAGCGACCAGCGCGCTCGACAGCCGCACCGAGGATGAGATTCAGGCGACGCTCGACGATATTTCCGAACGCCGCACGACGATCATTATCGCCCATCGCCTTTCCACCGTCGTCCACGCCGACGAGATCGTCGTTCTGGAAGCGGGCCAGGTGGTGGAGCGCGGCAGCCACGCCGCTTTGCTCGAAGCGCGCGGCACCTACGCCGAAATGTGGGCGCGCCAGCAGGCCGAGCGTGCGGCGGAACTGGTGGAGTAGCAATCCGTTGCCTGGCCTGGCTGCCGCTGCACCGATCCTCAACGCTCCGTCAGCTATTTAGTTACGGGTATTAAGTTAAGGGTTGCGCATAATCGCGGGGCCCGACACCTTCCTCGCGAAGTCGCACGAAAAGACCGGTCCCTATCGGCTTGTGCGCAATCGGAGAGGTAAAAAATGGATCGCGCCAAACGGATCGAATTGGCCAAGCGCATCATCGCTATGGTCGACAATAATGAACTGGAATATTGTGACGAGCCCGCGGTCGAGCTCGATATCGGCCGCTTCGTCGATCGCGATCGGTTCGAGAAGGAACGGGACGTCTTCTTCCACAACCGCGCGCAACTGCTTGCCTACAGCGCGGATATCCCCGACCCGGGCGATTATTATGCGACCGAGATCGCCGGCAAGCCCATCCTGCTCGCCCGCGGCCGCGATGGCTTGGCGCGCGCCTTCCTCAACGCCTGCCGCCATCGCGGCGTGCAACTGGCCGAAGGCTGCGGCAAGGCGGCGAGCTTCGTCTGCCCCTATCATGCCTGGACCTTCGCGCTGAACGGCGATCTGGTCGGCGTGCCGAACCGCAAGGCGTTCGACGGCCTGCTTGAGGATCGCGGGCTGATCGAACTGCCCTGCGTCGAGACGATGGGCTTCCTGCTCGTTCATCCGCAACCTGAGGGTGCGATCCATGTCGACGAGTTCTTTGGCTCGATCAAGGACATGCTTGCCGGCTATCATTTCGAAAATCTGCGGCTGGTGAAGGAGTTCAGCACCAAGGCGCGGATCAACTGGAAGCATGCCGTGGACGGCGGGGTCGAGGGCTATCATGTGCCCTTCCTCCATCCCGAAACGGTGGGGCCGATGACGCTGCAGCAGTTCGTCCATCTCGATCATGGGCTGCATCACACGCTGGTTTCAGTGACGCCGCAGATCATGGAGTTGAAGGACAAGCCCGAGGAGGAATGGCCGGAATATTGCCACTTCTCGGTATCGAACGCGATCTTCCCCAACAGCGTGGTGATCGCGGGCGAGGCGATGGCGATCTTCCAGCGCAGCGACCCGGCCGATAATCCCGGCGAGTGCAACTACATCTTCCGCCTTTATGGCTGGGGCAAGAACCCGACCGACGAGGAGCGCGCGCGCGACGATTATGTCGCCGACATGCTGATCAAGGTGGCGATGGACGAGGATATGAAGATCCAGTCCAACTCGCAGGTGATGATGGAAGCGGGCGCGGTGCCGTCGATCATCCTCGGGCGGCGCGAGCAGAATGTGCTACGCATGCACCAGAATTATGATCGCCTGATCGGGCATGATGCCGCCGCCGCGCTCGCCGAGGCAATACCGCAGGCGGCCCAATAGGAAGGGTGACGGGGCGGCCCGACCGCCGCCCCGTCCGCCGCGCGCTTATTGCAGCGCGGCGAAGCTGGACGCCTGCTGGCCCATCAGCGTCACTTCGACACGACGGTTCTGCTGGCGGCCGGCCTGGTTGGCGTTGCTGGCAACCGGCTGGGCCTCGCCATGGCCGACCGCCTGGATGCGATCCGCGGTGACGCCCATGCCGGCCAGCGCCGTCCGCACCGCCTCGGCGCGCTGGTTCGACAAGGTCTGGTTATAGGCGTCGGCACCCTGCGAGTCGGTATGGCCGTCGATCCGCACGCGGACCTGCGGGTTGGCCGCCAGATATTTGGCGAGCGGACGCAGGCGCTCCGCCGCCCCCGGCTTCAAGTCCGCCTTGCCGGTTTCGAAGACGACATCCTGCAACACCAGCGTCGCGCCGAGCTGGGTCTGCTTGAGCTGATAGTCGCGCATCTGCGCCTTCAGCCGATCGGCCTCGGCGCGGGCCGAAGCGGCATCGGCCTGCGCATTCTGCGCGGCTGCCTGGGCATCCGCCACCTCGGTCTTGGCCTCCGAACGCATGTCAGCGGTCTCGGTCTTGAGCTGGGCGATCGTGGCGCGGGTGCGCGCCGTCTCGATCAGCGCATCGATGCGCGCGCTGATCGCCTTGGCCTGGCCCGCTTCATTATCGTCGAGATTGTCCGCAAGATCGGTTAGCGCAGTGTTGGCCTGGTCGAGCTCTGCCGCGCCATATTGGGCTATTCCGGGCTCGGCGCGCGCCGCGGAAATCTTCTCACGCTCCTGATCAACCAGCAGACGGTCTACCTTGTCGGCAAAGGCCGGCGCCGAAAGGGCGAGCAGTGCCGTGGCGCCCAACAGGCGCATACTGATGCGTTTCATCGCATTATCTCCTGTAAATGAGTCTGCTTACTTGCCGGCGAGCTGCTGGCGCTCGGTTTCGAGCTTCCGCAGTTCGGAAGTCGCGCTGGCTAGATCCGCCAAAGCGTCGGCCTCCTTGGCGTCATGATAGGCGGCGTCCTCATTATCGTCGCGCACTGCCTTCTGGGCGCGTTCGAGCGCAGCGCGCGCCCGCGCCAGGCCATCGGCCGCCTCGCCGCCGACGCCGGCCTTTTCAGCCGCTTCGATCTTGCCGCGCGCTTCGGCGACAGCCGCCCGCGCGCGATCCTCGTCACCCGCCATCGCGGTCGCGGGAAGCGTCAGGCCAATGATTGCCAGACCGATCAACGCCCCCCGCTTGATACTATTGGCTCGCATAGTGGAAACTCCCTTGCTGCTACGGCGCGACAACATGCCGGCGGGGCTTGCAGTTCCTGCAATCGCTTCGGCTCGTCGGACCCCGCCACTCGGCTCGCCGTTACTTTCGCGCAGATGAACGGCGTTTTCCGCGGCGCCACGGAGTAGGCTTTGCCTTTGTCGCCGCGGTCCCGGCCTGCTATCGGCCGCGCCATGTTGACGATTTCCGGAATCACCGTGCGGCTGGGTGGCCGCCTCATCCTCGATAACGCGACCACGGCGCTGCCCCCGCGCAGCCGGGTGGGGCTGATCGGACGCAACGGCGCCGGCAAGTCGACGCTGATGCGCGTGATCGCCGGCCAGGGCGAAGCGGACAGCGGCTCGGTCGACATGCCCAGGGGCGCGCGGCTCGGCTATATCGCGCAGGAAGCGCCGGCCGGAGCGGCGACGCCGTTCGAAACCGTGCTCGCCGCCGATCTCGAACGCGCGGCGCTGCTGGAGGAGGCTGAGCACAGCCATGATCCCGACCGGCTGGGTGAGATCCATGAGCGGCTGAACGCCATTGATGCCCATGCCGCACCGGCGCGCGCCGCCAAGATCCTGATCGGCCTTGGTTTTGACGAGGAGATGCAGCAACGCCCGCTCGACAGTTTCTCGGGCGGCTGGCGGATGCGCGTGGCGCTGGCCGCGCTGCTGTTTTCCGAGCCCGATCTGCTGCTGCTCGACGAGCCTTCGAACCACCTCGATCTCGAAGCGACGTTGTGGCTTGAGAATTTCCTCAAGACCTATCGCGCGACCATCCTGGTCGTCAGCCATGAACGCGACCTGTTGAACAATGTCGTCGACCATATCCTCCACCTCGATAAGGGGCGGGTGACGCTCTATCCTGGCGGCTATGATGCGTTCGAACGTCAGCGGGCCGAACGGCTGGCGCTGCAGGCCAGCGCGCGCGAGAAGCAGCTTGCCCAGCGCCAGAAGATGCAGGCCTTCGTCGATCGTTGGCGTGCCAAGGCAACCAAGGCCAAGCAAGCACAGAGCCGCCTGAAGGCGCTTGCCAAGATGGAGCCGATCGCGGCGGTGGTCGAGGATCCGACGATGAGCTTCGATTTCCCGAGCCCGGAAAATCCGCTGAAGCCGCCGCTGATCACGCTCGACATGGCGACGGTCGGCTATGGCGAGACGCCGGTGCTCTCGCGCCTCAACCTCCGCCTCGATCCTGATGATCGCATCGCGCTCCTCGGTCGCAACGGCAATGGCAAGACGACGCTCGCGCGGTTGCTGGCGGCGCAGCTCGTGCCGATGGACGGGACGGTCACCACCGCGGGCCGGATGCGGGTCGGCTATTTCACCCAATATCAGGTCGAGGAACTCGACGTCGAGGATACGCCGCTCCAGCACATGGCGCGGCTGATGCCCGATGCGAAGCCGGCGGCTGTGCGCGCGCAGCTCGGCCGCTTCGGCTTCTCGGGCGACAAGGCGACGATCGAGGTCGGCAAGCTTTCCGGCGGCGAACGAGCGCGCCTCGCGCTCGCGCTCATCACCCGCGAGGCGCCGCATATGCTGATCCTCGACGAACCGACCAACCACCTCGACGTCGATGCGCGCGAGGCGCTGGTGCAGGCGCTCAACAATTATGAGGGCGCGGTCGTCGTCGTCAGCCACGATCGCCACATGCTGGAGCTGACCGCCGACCGCCTCGTGCTGGTCGATGCCGGCGCGGCGCGGGAATTTGCCGGCACGCTCGACGACTATACCGATATGGTGCTGGGCCGCGGCGAGCAGGCCAGGGCAGGCAGCGCCGCAGAGCCCAAGTCCAGCCGCAAGGATGATCGGCGTGCGGCCGCCGAGGCGCGCGAACGCTCGGCGGGTCTGCGCAAGCGGATCAAGGCGGCCGAGGACGCGATCAAGACCTTGGGCGCCCGCCGTTCCGCGCTCGATCGCGCGATGTTCGATCCCGCCAGCGCCGACCCGCAGGATTGCGACCAGACGATGACCGCCTTGATGAAGCGCCGCGCCGACGTCGAAGCCAAGCTGGAAGCGGCCGAGGCCGACTGGATGGCCGCCAGCGAGGAGCTGGAAACCGCGGCGTGAGCAACGCAACCGCCCCCGCGACGCTGGAGGCAGCAGAGGATTTGGTTCGCGACGCCCTGGCCCAGACGGCAGGCGGGCTGCTGGTGGTGGGCATTTGCGGCGCGCAGGGCAGCGGCAAATCGACGCTGGCGGCGGCCTTGGCCGAGCGCTTCGAACAAGGCGGGACGCGCACGGCGATCCTCTCGCTCGACGACCTCTATCTCGGCCGTGCAGCGCGCGAGGGCCTGGCGCGGCAGGTGCATCCCCTGCTTCGCACCCGCGGCGTGCCTGGGACGCATGATGTGGCGCTCGGCCTGAACCTGATCGCGGCGCTGGAACGTGGCGAGGCGGCACCACTGCCGCGCTTCGACAAGGCCCGCGACGATCGTCGACCGGAAACGGAATGGGATCGCGCCGAGCCGGGCACGACGCTCCTGATCCTCGAAGGCTGGTGCGTCGGCGCGCGGCCCGAGCCGGATGCGGCGCTCGTCGATTCGATCAACGCGCTGGAGCAGAGCGAGGATGCGGACGGGCGCTGGCGGCGCTTCGTCAACACGGCGTTGGCCGGGGATTATCAGCAACTCTTCGGCCGGATCGACCGATTGATCCTGCTCGCTGCGCCCAGTTTCGACGTCGTTCGCGTCTGGCGGACCCAGCAGGAGCAAGAGCTGCGCGCCCGCGTCGGCGACGGCCCCGGCGTCATGTCCGATGCCGAGATCAGCCGCTTCATCGCGCATTATGAGCGGCTGACGCGGCACATCATCATCGAGATGCCGGATCGCGCCGATCTGGTGGTGGATCTCGCTGCCGATCGCTCGGCGCTAAGGATCAAGCACCGATAATCTCCGCGCCGGGATAGGCGACGAGGATATTGGTGGCGGCGTCGACGTCGATTGTCGCATCGTCCTCGACCATCCACACCCCGCCCGGCTCCAGCGGCTCGCCATCGACGCTGCCCTTGCCGCTGATCGGGATCAGCCAGATCGGCCGGCCCTCGCCCGCCTTCACTGCGGTCCGTCGCGCGCCGGCCCAGCGTTCGAGCACGAAAGCAGGACCATAAGCGAGCACGGTGCGGCCGCCGCCCATATCGCGCGGGATATGCGGCGCAACATAAGGCACCGGATCGGACGCGGCGACGCCGGCCTCCAGATGCAATTCCCGCGGGCGGCCATAATCATAGAGCCGATAGGTGCAGTCGACATTCTGCTGTACCTCGACCAGCGTCAGCCCTTCGCCGATCGCGTGGACGGTGCCGGCGGGCGAATAGAAGACGTCGCCGCCCATCACCGGCTTCCAGAACACCTTGTCCTCGATCGATCCATCAAGCGCCGATTCGCGCAGTTCCTCGCGTGTCATCGGCGATCGCGTGCCGATCGCGATCGTCGCATGTGGCTCGGCCGCCAGCACCACCCAGGCCTCGTCCTTTCCGCGCGGATAGCCATG
Source organism: Sphingomonas sp. DBB INV C78 (assembly GCF_042693015.1). NCBI lineage: Bacteria > Pseudomonadati > Pseudomonadota > Alphaproteobacteria > Sphingomonadales > Sphingomonadaceae > Sphingomonas > Sphingomonas sp. DBB INV C78. The sequence goes on from NZ_CP170544.1 coordinate 4,064,896, forward strand.
CGCCTGCGCCTCGGCATCGTCGGGATGGACCTGGATCGACAATTTCTCGCTGGTGAAGAGATATTTGACGAGCAGTTCGGGATCGCCGCCGCCCGGCGTTTCGAACCAGATTTCGCCGACCGGATCGTCACCGGCCGCGACATCGTCGAAACCCGGCCACAGCTTGGTGCGGCCCCAAGGCTTTTCGACGCGCTTGGTGGTGAGGCGAGTGGCGGGCATCAACGACTCCGAATCATTGCAACAGGATAGGCTTGCGAACGCTATTAGGCACGATGCGTTTCATCCACCTGCTCCGCGGCTTGCTGTGGCTTATCCTCGTCCTGGCGATCGTCTTCGCGCTTTATGCTTATGGCCGCCGCCATCCCGAAGACCTGCCCTGGACCAAACTCGATCTCAATCAGCCGGTGGGCGCGTTCACCGGCCGCAAGCTGACACGGCTGACCGACGACCCGGCCGAATGCCATGCTCTGCTCGATCGCGCGGGCATCAGCCATAAGGCGCTGCCGTCTACTTCCACAGAAAACGGCCATTGCGGCTATGCGGATGGCGTGCGGGCTGGGCCGCGGTGGATCGCTGGATATCTGGCTGTCTCCGGCCGATGCCGGCATGGCCTGCCCGATCGCCGCGAGCCTTGCCCTCTGGGAATGGCGCGTCGTCCAGCCGGCGGCGCTGAAACATTTCGGCCAGCCGGTGGCGCGAATCGACCATTTCGGCAGCTATTCTTGCCGGCGCATGTACGGACGGAAGGACGCCGGCTGGAGCGAGCATGCGACCGCCGACGCCATCGACATCGCCGGTTTCCGGCTGGCCGACGGGACACGGATCACCGTCGCGCGCGACTGGCAGGCCAAGAACGCCAAGGCAGCATTCCTGCGCGATGTCCGCGACGGCGCCTGCCGATTGTTCGCGACCACTCTTTCCCCCGATTACAATGCCGCCCACGCGGACCATTTCCACCTCGACCAGGCGGAGCGGGGCGCGATGGGATGGCGTGGCTGCCGCTGAGCCGCGCGATCGATTGCTTCGCAGGCACAAATGCGCCTATGCTGCATTTCTGGCGGCTATGACGACGCAAAATGCGCATATTGCCTCCTGATATTGTCATCCTTCGAAATGAGAGGCGGGTGATGACGCAGACGAACTGGACCAATCTGGCGCAAGCCCAAGCCGGCGGGATCGCGGTACAATTGCGCCGCTATGACCTGCCCGCGCCGGCGGAGATCAAGGTGCGTGAAACCCGGCCGGTGGTCAGCATGATGCTGCCGCCTTATCCGATCGAACGGCTAGGCCGTTATGACGGCGCGGGGGCCGATTATCGCGGGCTCGGCAATATCGTCTTCACGCCCGCGGCCGCCGATTGCGAGTTTCGCGGCGACGGCGGCACGCCGTTGACGATAAGCTGCCTGTTCGATCCCACTTTGTTCGATCGCGTCACCCGGATCGATGATGGCTGGAGCCGTGGCCGGTTGCTCGCGACGCTCGATGTCGGGGGCACCGCGGGCGGCGCGATCGACGCATTGATGCGCCGCATGGCCGAGGAATTGCGCGCCCCGGGCTTCGCCACCGAGACCTTGGTCGAGGGCCTTGGCCTCGCCGCGCTGGCCGAGCTCAGCCGCTTCCTGCGTGCCGACGGCCAGAGCGAGACGCGCAGCGCCGGCCGGCTGAGCAACATCCAGCTCCGCCGGCTTGACGAATATGTCGATGCCTTTCCCCGCCGCGCGCCGACGATCAGCACGCTTGCCGGTTTGCTGGGCATGAGCCCGCGGCGACTGACCACCCTGTTCCGCGACACGACGGGGCTGACCGTCCGCGCCTGGGTCGAAGCCAAACGGATGGACCAGGCACGCCGCCTGCTCACCGAGACCGATCAGCCGCTCAAGATGATCGCTTATGATCTTGGCTTCGCCAATCAGGGCGTCTTCTCCACCGCCTTCCGCCGGGTCGCTGGCCTGGCGCCCAGCGCCTATCGCGAATGCTATCGATGACCGAGCGGCGCAACTCTGTGCCGCTCCGCATAAGTGAAAGGACGCGCCCCGGCGCCGGCGTCGGCCTATCCTGATCCGAAATCGGAGGAGAGGGTGATGAAGGCGGTGCGCGTACATGGTCCGGACGACGTCCGGATCGACGAGGTCGAGGCGCCGGTCGCCGGGCTGAAAGATGTCATCGTCCGTGTCGCCACCGCGGGCATCTGCGGCAGCGACGTCACCTTCGTCCATGCCGGCGGCGTCGCAGCCCCCACGATCGATCCGTTCGGGCTCGGCCATGAACTGGCCGGCACGGTCGAGACGGTCGGCGCCGAGGTTACCGGCATCGCTCCGGGCGACCGCGTGATCGTCAATCCGATGGGGGACGGCAACGGCATCGGCAATGGCATTCCCGAAGGGGCCTTCGCGCCCTATCTGCTGGTCCGCAACGCCACGGTGGGCGGAGCCATCCACAAGATCCCCGACGATATGGGCTTCGACCGCGCCGCGCTGGCCGAGCCGCTGTCGGTCGGTCTCCACGCCGTCAACCGCTCAGGCGCGAAGCCGGGCGACAAGGTCGTCCTGTTCGGCGCGGGGCCGATCGGGCTCGGCATCCTGCTCTTCCTCAAGCAGCGCGGCGTCACCGATGTCGCCGTCGTCGACATGACCGAACAGCGACTGGAACGCGCCCGCCAGCTTGGCGCGACCGTGACGATCAATCCTGCGGCGGAGAATGTCGAGGCGGCGCTCGGCCGTGCATTCGGCGCAGGGGACGTGTTCGGCTGGCCGGTGGTTCACGCCAATCTGTGGTTCGAGGTGACGGGCGCCGCACCGGCGCTCCAGTCGATCATCGCCATGGCACCGTTCCACGCGACGATGGTGGTGGTCGCCGTCCACCATGATCCGGTGCCGGTGAACTTCCAGATGGCGCTGGGCAAGGAGATGTCGATCATCACCTCCATGGCCTATCCCGACGAGTTTCCCGACGTGATCGCGACGCTCGACAGCGGGGTCGATGTCGCACCGATGATCAGCCACCGCCTGCCCTTCGGCGATTTTATGCGCGCCTTTGAACTGGCGCAGGACAAGGAGGCTTCCGCCAAGGTGCTGGTGACTTTCGATGACTGATACGATCACGCGCGAACCAAACACGATCCGCATCACCGATCTCGCCGATCCCGAGCTGACCGATCTGCAGAAGGGCGCCACCGCCTATGCACCGGCGGTGACGATGGATGTGGAAGCCGTCCTCGCCGCCGCCACGGCGGCAACCGGCCTTTCCGATTTCGGCGTTCCCGATTTCCGTGAGCGGCTCGCGATCTGGCTCGCCAGCTTCGATGCGGACAAGGGCCTCGGCCCGCTCGGCCGGGCCGGCATGTTCGGCGATTGCGTCCGCTATGCCTCCACCCGGCTGCGGGTCGAGGATCTCTATCGTCGCCATCCCGAGATCGCGGATGTCGCGATCGACCGGCCGATCATCATCGCCGGCCTGCCGCGATCGGGCACCACCCATCTCGTCAACATCCTCGCCGCCGATCCGCGGCTGCGATCGATGCCGTTGTGGGAAACGATGGAGCCGATCACGGCGCCCAACGACGTTCCCATAGTGCCTGGCGAAGATCCGCGCTTCACCCGCACGCGGGAGATGTGGGGTCAGTTCGAACAGGTGCTGCCGCTGATGCCGGCGATGCATGAAATGGCGCCCGATCATGTGCATGAGGATATCGAGCTGCAGGGTGCGGATTTCTCATCCTATTTGCCCGAATGGCTGAGCCGGCCTTATGCCTGGCGGGACTATTATGCCCGGCACGACCAGACGCCGCATTATGCCTATGGCAAGCGCGTGCTGAAGGCGATGACCTGGCTCAAGGGGCCCAATCGCTGGGTGATGAAGTCGCCGCCGCATATGGAAAATTTTGGGCCGCTGACGGCGACCTATCCGGATGCGACGATCATCGTCACCCACCGCGATCCGCTCGCCGTCATCCAGTCGGCGATCACCATGCTGGCCTATGGCGATCGCATCCGCCGCACGCTGCCACTCGACCTCAAGGAGCTTGCGACCTACTGGATCGACCGGATCGAGATGCTGCTCAAGGCCTGCGTGCGCGACCACGACAAATTGCCCGCCGGCCGGTCGATGGACGTGTTGTTCCACGAATATATGGCCGATCAGAAGGCGGTGATCGCCAAGGTCTATGCCATGGCCGATCTGGAGCTTACGCCCGAGGCGGAGGCCAGCATCGACGGATTCCTCGCCGCCAATCCCCGCGGCAAGCATGGCCAGGTCGTCTATGATCTCGCCGGCGATTTCGGCGTCGATATCGGCCAACTCCGCGAACGCTTCCAATTCTATTATGATCGCTTCCCCGTCCGGCGGGAGCTTCTGGCCGGAGAGAAGGCATGACCGAAGCCGCCGCCGATCGCCTGCTTTCGGGCGAGGCCTGGGACGATTTCTGCGAAACCGTGCGCCGTGCCGGCCATATGGTGAACCGTTTCGGCGACGATGCCGATACGCTGGACCGCGCCGAATGGTATCGCTTCATGACGCGGCTGATGCGCAACGGCTTCGAACGCTTCATGGAGAATTGCGAGGAGGATCGCCCGCGCTTGCGCGACGCGCCGTGGCGGCAGGGGATCAACTTCCAGTCGCCCGATCAGGACCATCTGCTCGCCGAATTCGTCGACGGCTCCACCGATTACCGGATCACCGGTAATCGCGGCACCATCCCTTATTTCGTGATGGCGGCGTGGGAAGCCAAGCAGCCGGCCGACATCGGCGAGCGCGACTGGGCGAAGCGGGAAACGGAGGGACTGACGGAGTTCGACCCCGCCACCCTGCGCACCACCGGCTTCCTGCAGAGCGACGCGATCCGCTTCGACGCCAATGGCGATTTCGAGGTGATCGTCAGCCGAACGAAACCGGCAAGAGACGTGGCCTGGCTGCCGATCACCGACAAGTGCGTCGGCTTGCTGGTCCGCACCGTCTATCATGAACGCGGCAAGACGGTTGCGCCGACGATGCGGATCGAACGGATCGACGGTGCCGAACCGCGCCCGATTCGCCCGGCCGACATGAGCGACGGCCTCGCCAAGTCGGGCCAGCTCGTCCTCGCTTATGCCGAGCTTGTGCGGAGCTGGTGGCAGGACAATCTCGGTAAGCGGCCCAATCGCGTCCGCTTCAGCCGCGCGGTCTATCTCTCCAATGGCGGCGTACCCGATCGCCATCACGGCTTCGGCACTTGGGAGAAGAAGGCGGACGAAGCACTCGTCCTCCATTTCACGCCGACGCCCTGCGATTACTGGATCTTCCAGCTCTGCAACATCTGGCAGGAGAATCTCGACAATTACGAGGACGGCCAGGGCTATGTGCAGAAATATACCGCCACCTATGAAGCCGACGGCTCGATCCGCCTAGTCATTGCCGACGAGAATCCCGGCATCGACGGCAACTGGATCGATCCTTATGGCCACGCCCATGGCGGCTGGAGCCTGCGCCTGATCAAGACCGAGGGCGAGCCGCCGCCCGTGACCATCCACCGCGTGCCGCTCGCAGCACTGCAGCGGGATGGCCTCGCCGCGCTCAATCACGTTGAGGCGGTGGTGACCGGTGAGATCACGGACTGAGGACTCCCGACCACGCCGTTCGTCCCAAGAATCGGAGCCATAATTCCCCTCATCCCAGCGAAGGCTGGGATCCATGGCTCTGTCGACCAGAGACCCCGTCGAAAATGGTGAGAGCCATGGGCCCCAGCCTCCGCTGGGGCGACGGTTGTGGATGTCGAGTAGCTTAATCTCCAGGATGGGCGGGCTTATCGGTAGCGCCCGCCGTCACCTTCCTCGCAAAAGCCGTCACGTCCGCCAGCGTCGGAGCCTTTCCCCGAAACGGCCGAGCAATGGCAGCGGCGATGCCGACATGGCCGATGCCGGGATAGAGTTTGATCTCGACCGGCACCCCAGCCGTGGTAAGCGCCGCCGCCAGCGAGGTCGAATTGCTCGGCCGCACCGTCTCGTCATCGCCGCCATGGAGCAGCAAGGCGGCCGGATCGCCGGCATCGACGAAATGGATCGGCTGGGTGTCCGCCGCATCGGGCCATTTGCCGAAGGTCGCGATCGAAACCGGCGTATCGAACGGCGCGAAGTCATAGGGGCCAGCCAGCCCGGCAAAGCCGCGGATCGCCGCGCGGTCGCTGCCCAGCCAGCGCGGATCGAGCGCCAGCATCGCCGCATTATAAGCCCCCGCCGAATGGCCGACGAGCAGGATGCGCTCGCCATCCCCACCATAACGGCCGGCATTGGCCCGCACCCAGCGCACCGCCGCGGCGCCATCCTCCAGAAAGCCGGGAAACAGCACTTCAGGCACCAGCCGATAATCGGGCACGACGACGACGAAGCCCTGCGCCGCGAGCGCGCGCGCGGCGAAGCCATAGGATCGCCGCGTCCCCGAATTCCACGATCCGCCATAGAAAAAGACGATTACGGGCCGCGGCTCCTTCGCCACCGCCTTTGGCGCATAGATGTCGAGCTTGCGGCGCGGGCCCTCGCCATAGGGAATCGCGCTCGCAAGCTGCGCGACACCGCCATCCTTGGGTACCAGCGCGTTGAAGGTGCCGACCGGCGAACAGCCGATCGCCACCAGCGCAGCCAGCACGCCGGCCGCGCCAAGCCCCAGCAGCCGACGCATCATCGCGCGGGCATCCGTTCAGAACAGGCCAAGTGCTGCAACCTCGCGCGCATCCAGCATAAGCCCGAACCGTTCGTCCAGCACGCGGCGATAGTTTTCCGCATCCGCGATCTCATGCGCACGCGTCTGGCCGTCCTCTCGCTCGGTGAAGCTGCGGTCGGTGAGCGCGATCAGCCCGCCTTGTGTCACCAGGCTGGCGATGCGCAGGGTCGTAAAGCGCGTGGCCGGCGCAGTCGCCGTCCAGTGATTGCCCATCGCCAGATCGCCCGGAAAGACCGGCTGGAGCGTGAAGCTATATTGATCGGCCCAGCCTTCGCCGGCATCCCTCTGCAACATCCACACCCCCTCCCCGGCCTTATCGCGCGCGATGAGGCGATGGCGCGCGCCGTCGGGCGTCACGCTTTCGGCGCCATCCACCAGCGGCAAAGGCGGGGTGAAGAGGCCGCCGAAACCTGCATCCGCGATCCACAGCGTGCCATCCAGCGTCACCAGGTTCAGCGTGTGCGTCTTGGGTGGCATCTCGTCCCCCGCCATCAGCCATACGCGCGCCAGCAACGGGCGGGCGGAGAAGCCCGCGGCCAGCAGCGCGCGCAGGAAAAGCTGGTTCTGCTCGAAGCAATAACCGCCGCGCCGGTCCCCGACGAGCTTGGCGAACACCCGATCGGGATCGACGCTGATGCCGCGGCCGAGAATGATGTCGAGATTCTCGAATGGGATCGCCAGCCGCTGCGCCCTCTGGATTGCGGCCAGCCCTGCGCCATCCGCCGGCAGCGCGTCGATCCCGATCCGCGCGCAATATGCGGCCTGTTCCCTTGGGTTGAGCGGTGTTGGCAGCATGCGATCCTCCCGGCCCGCTTGTGCCGTGGCGGACGCAAGTTGGGCAAGCGCGAACGCAAGGTCAGCTTACGCCCGCCACCCACTCCATCGCCTTGTCCTGCTCGCCCGGATCGAAGCAGCGAATTTCCATGAACGGGATGAATGGGCTCGCTACCTTGGAGAGCGTGCGGATCCACTGCTTGTCGGTGATAACCGCCTCACGCGGAAAGCGGCTGAGTTGGAATAATTTGGACAGGCCGTAGCGCAGATCCTTGCCGGCGGCCTGCAAGGTAATGTCCTTGAATTCGGAGAGGTCCGCCAGCACGCCCCATTTCTCGCGGCCCTTCAGCCGCTCCTCCAGATCGGCGATCAGCCGGTCATAATCGTCGGCGTCGACAATGCCCGAAAGCTTGTAGGCCGCGACATTTTCCGGCGAGGGAAGGATTTCCAGCATCACTTTCTCCTGCGTTGCCGCCGATCAACGCATCTGTAACGATCAGGCTCCCGAACGGGGCTTGGCAACGGCAAAGGTGAACCACTGGCTTCGGAGCGACTGAACCACCCCGATGCGACGGCCGGCCAACGCTGCTGGTTGTGCGGCCGCCCGCTCGGTCATCGCATCGAATGGCACCATCCGCTGCCCAAGAGCCGCGGCGGGCGGATGACGGTCGCGCTCCACCCGATCTGCCACCGCACGATCCATGCCACCTTCTCCAACGCGGAACTGGCCCGGCTGCCCGGTGAGGCCGCAGCGCTGACGCCCCATCCTGCCATCGCCCGGTTTCTAGCCTGGATCGCCGACAGGCCGCCCGATTTTCACGCGCCGACCAGGCGAGGCCGTTAGAATTCATCGAAAATCTAGGCAGCCCTCAACAATTCGGGCATGATCGCTTCTTCAGTTGCCAGAGCCGGGGGCGCTTATGGCCAGTGAGATTGGCGTCGAGATCGTAAAGGGCGTTGCCGCCGTGGCCGTGGCGGCGGTCGCAGCTTTCGGCGGCTATCAGGCCGGGCTGAAGAAGCCGACCGAGATTCCCGATCCCCCGCAAGTGATCGCTAATCAGATGGAGCCGTCCCCGCCATCCATCATTCCGGATTCGGTGCCCGACAATGCGCCGCTCAAAGCCAGGCTCGCGGCCGCCAATGCGAAGATCGCGACGGTGCAAAGCACGGCCTGGTACAATCCCCTGCCGGCCGAAGCGAGCGCCGCGCAATGCGTGACGCAGATGTCGAAGCAGCTGAAGGACTCCCAATACGGCATCCAATATTCGACCGAGAATACCGTGGTTTTCAGGGACGGCGAAAATCAGATCCTGCTGTGGTGTGTCGAAGACAAGGATATGATCATCTCGATCATCTCGGGCTTTTCCGCGCAAAGCACCGAGGCCAGCCGCGAAATCGCCAAGAACATCATGATGGGCGCCTATCCCTGACCTTCCCGCCGCCGGTGACCGGCCGGCCACCGGATCATGTCGAGTGCATCGATGTTGACGACCTGCCCCCGATGATGGCAGGGGCACAGCCGCTGAAGCGCTGCGGGTATAGCTCAATGGTAGAGCACTAGCCTTCCAAGCTTGTGATGCGGGTTCGATCCCCGCTACCCGCTCCAGCCCTTCCCTACCTCAGCCCAGCTTGGGCGCACCCGGAACGGCCATGTAATAATGGCCGGCATTGAGACCGCCATCGACCGACAATTCGGTGCCGATGCAATAGCGGGCATCGTCCGACGCCAGGAACGCGGCCGCCGCGCCGATATCGGCCGGATCGCCAGCGCGCTGGGCCGGGTAGACCTTGAAGCCCTGATCGAACTGTTCGCGCGTCACCCCGGCCTGATTGGCGAGCGGCGTGTAGATGCCGCCGGGGTGGATGGTGTTGACGCGGATGCCGCGGTGGCCGAGTTCTAGCGCCGCCGACTGGCTGAAGCCGCGCACGCCGAACTTGGATGCGCAATAGGGGCTGAGGCCGTTCGCGGCCGAGATGCCGTCGGCCGAGCTCATATTGATGATCGTGCCGCCACCGGCGCGTTCGATCGCAGGGATGATCGCCTGGGTGCCGATCATCGTACCGATCAGATTGACCTCGATGATCTTGCGCATCTCGTCTTCGCTGAGATCGTCGAGCGCCTTGAAGATGATGATGCCGGCATTGTTGACCAGGCTGTCGATCCTGCCGAAGCGCGCTTCAGTGGCGGCGATCACGCGGTCCCAGTCGGCCCGCTTGGTGACGTCCAAATGTTCGTAGGCGGCAACATCCCTAAGCTCGGCTGCGAGCGCCTGGCCTGCGTCGTCGAGCACGTCAGCGATGACTACCCGCGCGCCTTCCTCCACGAAGCGGCGGACGATCCCTTCGCCGATCCCGCGGGAGCCGCCCGTCACGATCGCCACCTTGCCTTCGAGCCGCCGCATATCCTCACTCCCCGATGCTATTCCGTGAGGGGCGGATTAGGCCGTCGCCGAGCGGCTTACAATACGCAAAGACGCAGCCGATCCCGGCTTCAAAATCGAAATGCGGCGACCCGTGACGCGATCGTCAACTCCATTTGAACTTGGTCAGCACGCCGTTGCGCGTCGAGCATTGGAATTTCTTCTTGCTGGTCTTCACATTGCCCTTGGAGTCCGTCTTGACGACGTTGACCTCCGCGGTGACGCCGGCAACGCCATCACTCTTCTTGTCGGTGTCCTTCACCTCGCGCAGCGTGATCGCGGTCGCGCCCAGCTCGACCTTGCGGTTCGAAGCCTCCTGCATGCAGACCTGTGTGGCGATATCGCGTGCGTCACCCTTCATCGGCGGCGCCGACGCCGGCTCAGGAGCAGACGCCGCCACATCGGTTGGCGGCGGCGTTTCCTGCGCCTGGGCGGGGACCATGATCAACACGCTCAGCGCGATCAGGCTCATCTTCCGCATGTTCGCTGTTCCTTCCATGTTGCGCATTCACGCGCACGGTTGGAACTATTCCGGAGCAGACCGGCCCGCCGCAATCGGGGGAAACCCCGAACCGGCCGCGTGACGATTCCGAATGAAAATACCCCCGGCTGGCGTGATGGTCAGCGAGAGGGTTCGGCCACCAAGCCGATCGAAACGCCGAAAGGCAGGCTGTGCCGGCCAACCACGTGCCGCTCGAAGCCAAACAGCGTGCCGAGCAGGCCATTAACCGGCTTTGGCGGCATGGCGTCATCCCCGCCTTCGCGGCCCAACAATTTGCCTAGCCCGCGTGCCGCCGCGATGAGCGGGAAAAGCACAGTGTTGAAATGGGTGGCATGTGTCACCTTAAGTCCGCTGTCGGCGAATACTTTCTTCACCTCGGCCATGGTGTAGCGGCGCTGATGATGATGGGCGACATCGTGCGAACTCCACATCCAGGGCGAAGCCGGCACGGTGACGAGGATCTTACCGCCAGGCTTGAGCTTGGCGACGAGCGAGGCCAGCGCCTCGCGATCGCCGGGGATATGTTCGAGCACATCAAGCAGCACGATCAGGTCATAGGCGCCGTCTTCCAGCGCGACGCCATCGGGCAGCAGCCCGCCCTTGACCGCGACACCGGTCCGCTCGGTTGTCAGCGCGCGGGCCTGATCGTCCGGCTCGATCGCGTCGACGGTGCCATAATGCTGCAGCATCCTGATATTCGATCCCGTGCCGCACCCCACCTCCAGAATGCGCGCGCCAGGCTTCGGCCGGGCCTGCTGCTCGATCAGCGCCGCGATGATGCGGCGCCGGGCGACGAACCACCAGTGGGCTCCGTCGATCTCGGCCATCCGGTCGTAAATCGCCCGGTCCATCAGTCTTCACCCCCGATACGCTCACGGACCACATAGATCGGCCGGTGCTTCACCTCGACGAGGATGCGCCCGACATATTCACCGAGCACGCCAAGCGATATCAATTGCACGCCGCCCAGGAACAGGGTGGCCACCATGAGCGAGGGATAGCCAGCGACATCCGCGCCGTAGAGCACCGTGCGCACGAACACATAGCCGGCATAGATGAGTGCGAACAAGGCGATCAGGCTGCCCAGATAGCTCCACACGCGGAGCGGCACCGTGGATGCGGACGTAATCCCGTCGATCGCCAGCGTCCACAGCTTCCAGTAATTGAACTTGGTAGTGCCGACGGCGCGCTCGGCTCGATCATATTCGACCGCCGCCTGGCGGAAGCCCGACCACGCAAACAGTCCCTTCATGAAGCGGTTGCGCTCCGGCATCACCTTGATGACCTCGACCACCTTGCGGTCGAGCAGGCGGAAATCGCCGGCATGCTCGGGGATCTTGTCCGACGAGAGCCAGTTATGCGCGCGATAATAGAATTCCGCGGTCATCCGCTTGGGCAGCGAATCCGTCTGCCGATCGCGACGGACGCCGTAGACCACCTCGAAGCCTTCCCGCCAGCGATCGAGCATCTGGCCGATCACTTCGGGCGGATCCTGCAGGTCGACATCGATCGGCACGACGGCATCGCCGCGAACATTGTCCAGACCCGCGGACAGCGCGGCCTCCTTGCCGAAGTTGCGCGACAGCGAAAGCGCACGGATGCGGGGATCGGCGTGGTGCGCCGTCCAGATCGCGGCCAGCGTGGCATCGTCACTGCCGTCGTCGACGAACAAGATCTCCCAGATCAGCGGCGCGCCGTCCGGCTCGCGCAGGGCATCAAGCACGGGGGTGATGCGCGCCACGAAGGGGCCGATCGCGGCCTCCTCATCCTTGACGGGCACGATCATCGACAGGCGTGGGCCGGCGGCGGAAACGGACATTGGGGAAACTTCCATGGGGTCTCGCCCCGCGCATAGCGGGTAGCGCTCGGATCGAACAGTATCAGGATGAATCAGGCGTGGAGACCCTGCAACAGCTTCGGCAGCTTGCCGGTCTCGCCGCGGGCCTCCGCCATGAAGCGGCGCTTCAAGGGGCCGATCCGCTCGACCGCGCCCAGCCCGAAGCGGCGGACCGCCGAAGCGGTGCGACCGCGCAGACCGAACAGCCGGGTCAGGCTGTCGGTGGCAGCCGCGACCATGAAGGTATCAAGCGCGCGCCAGCGTTCGTAGCGCGCCAGCAATTGCGCATCGCCGAGGTCCAGTCCCAGTCGCGCGCCTTCCACCAGCACTTCGGTTAGCGCCGCGACGTCGCGGAAGCCGAGGTTAAGGCCCTGGCCCGCGATCGGGTGGATGCCGTGCGCCGCATCGCCCACCAGCGCCAGCCGCTGGCCGGTAATGTTCGCCGCATGATGGAAACCGAGCGGGTAACTTGACAGCGCCGAGCAGAGTTCCAGCTTGCCGAGCAGCCCGCCCATCTTCTTCTCCGCTTCCGCCGCAAAGGCGCGCGGACCGAGGCCGAGCATCGCTGCCGCGTCGCCTTCGGCCACCGTCCAGACGATCGCGGAACGATGGCGACCCTCCGCATCATCGACCAGCGGCAGGATCGCGAAGGGGCCTTGCGGGTAGAAGATTTCGTGCGCGACGCCGCGATGTGGGCGTTCATGATTCACCGATCCGATGATCGCCGCGTGATGATAGCGCCAATGGGCGATGCGGATGCCCGCCGCGTCGCGCGTCGGCGATCGCCGGCCTTCGGCGCCGATCAGCAGCGGCGCACGCACCGTGCGGCCATCGGCGAGCGTCACGCGCGCAGCCGTCGCATCGCGCGTCACCTCGGCCGGCCGCGCCGGCATCAGCAGATTGATCCCGGAGGCCGCCAGCGCGGTTTCGCGCAGCGCCGTGCGAAGCAGCCGGTTTTCGAACATGATGCCGACCGCACCATCATCCTCGCCCGGCTCGAACAGCAGCGCTTCCGGCGTCAGCCCGTCGGTGACGCGGATCGTTTCGATCGGACAGCCCTTGCCTTCCAGCCGCGTGCCGACGCCGATCGTCTGCAGCATCCGCCACGGCGCGCTCGCCACCGCCGACGCACGGCCGTCAAAACTCGTCGCCAGCATGGCTTGCGGATCCGCCGGGTCGATCACCGTCGAACTGAGCCCGTGCGCGTTGAGCGCGATGGCCAAGGTCAGCCCGACAAGGCCACCGCCCAGAATGATGACGTCGCTGTTGAAGTCCGCGCTTTCCATGTCTGCCTGTTAGCGGCTGTCGACGGCCTGCGCCACCAGTGTCGACGAGTTGCGCCCGCCGCGCTTGACCGGGACTCCCTGCCGGGCGCATTGTTGCCATCGGAACATTTCAGGCACGCCGGACGGGGCTTGGTCGGCGGGGGCGGCAATGGCGGACAGCAGCATGGCAACGGAACAACCTGTGTGGCGGGAAACGGCGCGACGCGTCGCGCAACGCAGCGGATCGATGGGCGCGGCGCTGGGCCTGCTCGCGCTGATGCTGATGCTCGCCTTTGCACTGGCGAGCTACCAGCCGACCGATGCCGCGCTCAACACAGCCGCCGGTGGCGATGTTCGCAACATATTGGGCACGCCCGGTGCCTGGGTGGCCGATCTGCTGCTCAGCCTGCTCGGCCCGCCCGCCGCCTTGCTGCTGCCGATCGGCATCATCGCCGGGCTGCGGCTGTGGCGCGGCGCGACGATCGGCAAGTGGAAGCGGTCGCTGGGCGTGTGCGTGATCGGGCTGCTGCTGCTCGGCATCGCCTTGTCGCTGCTGCGCGGGGGATCGGTGGCCGGCCTTCCCGCCGGCTGGGGCGGCGTTGTCGGGCTGGTCGCGGCACGCGGCGTGGATTCGCTGGTAGCGCTGGTCCGCGATCCGATGTGGGTGGCGGGACTCCGCGTCGCCTGCATTCTGCTGTTCGGCGCGGGCGGCCTCACCATCTGGATCTGGGGGCTGGGGCTGGAGGCCGGCGAGCGCGAGTGGCTGTTCCGTCGTCGCGAACGTGACGATGATGGGGAAACCCCGTCGCGCGGCATCCGGCCGACGAAGGCGCCCGCAAAGATCCGTGAAGCCGCCCCGGCGCCGCGTGCCCGCATCGAGACGCTCCCCGATGAGGAGGATCTGCCGGGACCGACGATCAAGGAACCCGAACGCCGGCCGCCGCAGCCCAAGGAAGTCCGCAAGGGCACCAACCAGCAGCAGCTTCCGCTCGGCGACACCTATGTGCTGCCGCCGCTCAGCCTGCTCGCGGAGCCGCCGGCGTCCGCCGCGCCGTCGATCGACCGTACCGGTCTGGAACGCAACGCCCGCCTGCTCGAAACCGTGCTCGACGATTTCCACGTCAAGGGCCGCATCGTCGAGGTCCGCCCCGGCCCCGTCGTCACCATGTACGAACTGGAACCGGCATCGGGCATCAAGGCCAGCCGGGTCATCCAGCTCGCCGACGATATCGCCCGCAACATGTCCGCGCTATCGGCGCGCGTCGCCACCATCCCCGGCCGCACCGTCATCGGCATCGAGCTGCCCAACAAGGTCCGCGAGTCGGTCGTGTTGCGTGAACTGATCGACAGCGCCGCCTTCGAAAGCCAGGGCGGCGCGCTGCCGCTCGTGCTCGGCAAGAATATCGCCGGCGATCCCGTCATCCATGATCTCGCGCCCATGCCCCATCTGCTCGTCGCCGGCACCACCGGTTCGGGTAAGTCGGTGGGCCTCAACTGCATGATCGTGTCCTTGCTCTACCGGCTGACGCCGGATCAGTGCCGGATGATCATGATCGATCCCAAGATGCTGGAGCTCAGCGTCTATGACGATATTCCCCATCTCCTCTCGCCCGTCGTCACCGAGCCGCAGAAGGCGGTCCGCGCGCTCAAATGGGCGGTCGAGCAGATGGAGGACCGCTATCGCATGATGGCGTCCGTCGGCGTCCGCAGTCTGGCGAGTTTCAACGATCTCGTCCGGACCGCGCGCGCGAAAAACAAGCCGCTCACCCGCCGCGTCCAGACCGGTTACGACGCCGAAACCGGCCAGCCGATCTACGAGGAAGAGAAGCTCGAGTTCGAGATCCTTCCCCAGATCGTCGTCATCGTCGACGAACTCGCCGATCTGATGATGACCGCCGGCAAGGAGGTGGAATTCCTCATCCAGCGCCTCGCCCAGAAGGCGCGCGCCGCCGGCATCCACCTGATCATGGCGACGCAACGCCCCTCGGTCGACGTCATCACCGGCGTCATCAAGGCGAACCTGCCGACGCGGATCAGCTTCCAGGTCACCTCCAAGATCGACTCTCGTACCATCCTCGGCGAACAGGGCGCCGAACAATTGCTCGGCAAGGGCGACATGCTGTTCATGCCCGGGGGTAAGCAGATCGCCCGCGTCCACGGCCCGTTCGTGTCAGATGACGAGGTGCGGGCGGTCGCCGATCACTGGAAGGCGCAAGGCACGCCCGAATATATCAACGCCGTCACCGAAGAACCGCTCGAATCCTACGAGCTCGAAGGTGCGCCGACCGGCCCCGACGATCCCGAAACCAAGGATTATCGCCGCGCCGTCCAGCTCGTCGTCGAGAATCGCAAGGCCTCGACCAGTTGGCTCCAGCGCCAGCTCCGCGTCGGCTACAACTCCGCCGCAAGGCTGATCGAACGGATGGAGAAAGACGGCGTCATCTCGTCGCCCGATCATGTCGGCCGCCGCGAAGTGCTGCTGGAGATTGGCGACCTGCCCGATTTCGGCCGACGCCTGGGCTGAGGCTGAACATTACGGAACCGACCGGTTCACAGGGCATTCAACGCCGGTAAGGCAGTTGTGCGCCATGATTCTTTCGGAGACCAGAATGATCCGCCCTTTCCTGTTCGCGCTGGCCGCAGCGCCGCTGGCAATCATCGGCGCCACCAGCGCGACGCCGCCTGCGGCCGCCCAGGCTGCCGACCCGCTGGCCCAGGTTTCCCAGCACCTGAAAGCGGTCAGCACGATGACCGCGGCCTTCGCGCAGACCGACCGTAACGGCAAGACGATCAACGGCACGCTGACGATGAAGCGACCGGGCCATATCCGCTTCGAATATCAGAAGGGCGTGCCGCTGCTGATCGTCGGTGACGGCAAGGCACTGACCATGATCGATTATCAGGTGCGGCAGGTCTCGCGCTGGCCGATCGGCAATTCGCCGCTCTCCGTGCTGCTCGATCCGTCAAAGGATCTGTCGCGTTTCGCCAAGGTGCTGCCGGTCACCGATCCGCGCATGCTGCTCGTCCAGGCGCATGATCCCAAGCGGCCCGAATTCGGCACGATCACCATCGCCTTCACCCGCTCGGCCTCGGCGCCCGCCGGCCTGATGCTGCGCGGCTGGACGACGATCGACGCGCAGAACAACCGTTCGACGATCCAGCTGTCGAATCAGGCCTTCAACGTCGCGGTCAGCGACAAGGCGTTCCGTTGGAACGACCCGCGCCCGCGCGGCGCCAAAGGCTGACGATTTTCTGGCTGTCCATTCATCGCCGCGACAGCTTCAAGGCGATAATAACCATCAAGCGGCCATGGCAAGCCGCACGGGATTTCCCCCTGTTGCCCGTGCGCATCATGCCATGTCCCGCCTTAGCGTGACGAACGCAAGGTCGGCCCCTGCTCCACGCCCCCGGAGCAGGGGCCATTCCTTTGGGGAAAAGCCTTTAGCTGCAGTTGCTTTTGCGCACCGTGGTGACATCCGTCACCTTGCTGCTGCGCGTCGCGACCGACAGGCACTGGTTGGTATGGCCGTTCCAGTAATAAGCGGTGTGGCCACCATCGGGATTGGTGCCGCGATCGACCTGGCGGAAGCCGCGCTTGGAAAGCTCGCCCGTCGCCCAGCTCGAATCCTGATACACCAGGTCGGACACGTTCACATAAGCCCCATAGCCGCCGCGCGACTGGTTGGGCCGATAGCTCGTCTCCTGGTTGCGCTGCTGGACGCCCGCCGCATAGCCGTTCGAATAGGGGTCGCTGCGCGAATAATTATGATAATCCTGATGGTAGAGGCCGTCGCGATAGCCGCGCTCATAATCGGCCTCTGACTGGCTGTCGGAATAATGCTGCTTGTCGTCATGGTCGTGCGACTTGTGGGACAAGGCCAGCACGCCGAGCAGCGCCACGGCGCCAACTGCGACCGCCGCGGCCGTCCCATCGCTGTTGCTGCCACTCTTCTGCCCGCAATCGGGCGCGGGCGTCTTCGTGATGCTGTCATAACGGCCATCGCGAGTGGCAACCGAAAGGCACTGTTTCTTGGTGGGATGCCACCAATAGGTGTAGCTGCGGTCATCGCTCTTGGAACCGCTTTGGAGCACGTAACCGCGGGATTCGAGCGCGCTTTCGCCGGATGATGCCTTGGCGCCCACCAGGTCCTGGACATCGCTGGGCGCCGCGGCCTGCGCGGGCACGCCCGTCACCGCCGCGGCAAGCAATCCGGCAAGGCTGACGGCGGAGATAAGCTGCTTCATTCGACAACTCCCTGTTACCCAACGAAGACCATAGGTTACATGATTTGGCGTCCCCAGTAACGACCTCCGCGATTTCGCCGTCTGGCGTATCGGCATCGGCCTCGCTACATCCGCGGCCATGGCCGACACGCTCAAGATCGCTTCCTGGAACATCAATTCGGTGCGCGCGCGCATGGATATCGTCACGCGCCTCCTGACCGAGGAAGCACCCGACATCCTGTGCCTGCAGGAAACCAAGGTGATGAACGACATCTTCCCGGGCGATCCGTTCCGCAAGCTCGGCTATGTCCATCAGGTGCTGAACGGCCAGCAGATGCACCACGGCGTCGCGATCCTGAGCAAGGTGCCGCTCGACGCCGATCTCCGCCACGATTGGCAGGATAATGGCGAGGCGCGCCATATCGGCGTGCGCCTGCCCAACGGCGTCCGGCTGGAAAATGTCTATGTCCCCGCCGGCGGCGACATTCCCGATCGCACGCTCAACCCCAAATTCGGCCAGAAGCTCGATTTCGTCGAGCGGATGACGCGCTGGTCGGAGGTGTTGGCCGAGCCCACGCTGATCGTCGGCGATTTCAACATCGCCCCGCTCGAATGCGACGTGTGGAGCCACAAGCAGCTCCTCGATGTCGTCAGCCATACGCCGATCGAGGTCGAGGCGCTCACCCGACTCCAGCAGAGCCATGACTGGGTGGATCTCGGCCGTCATTTCGTGCCCCCGCCCGAGCGGCTCTACACCTGGTGGAGCTACCGATCGAAGGACTGGACCGCCAACGACCGCGGCCGCCGGCTGGATCATATGTGGGCGAGCCCCAGCGTCGCAGCGGCAGCGACCGCGCACAAAGTGCTCGAACCCTGCCGCAGTTGGCTCAAGCCGTCGGATCACATCCCGCTGGTGACGGAGTTCAGCTTTTGAGCGATCTGCGCGCCGCGGCCCATGCGCTCGATGCGCTCCGGCGCGGCTGGCCGGTGCGCATCTCGTCTCCACAAGGGTCGATCGCGGTGCTCGCGGTCGAGACCGCCGATGACGGCCGCCTCGCTGCCTTCGATCCCGCGGCGCGCGCCGACATCCTGTTGTCGAGCGGCCGCGCCGCGACGCTCAAGCTCGCCAACCAGCTCGCGGCCGCGACGCCGGGCACCGCGGTTCGCATCGAACGGGCACCCTGGCTCGATCTTCCGGCCGCCGTCGCGCTGGCCGATCCGGCGCTCGATCTCGCGACGCCGCTGAAAGGCCCCTATCGCGCCGTTTCTACCGCGTCGCCGGAAGCCGCGGCCGCCGCATTGCGGCTCGCCCGCCTGGCCGGCCTGCTGCCCGCCTTCTTCGTGATCGACGGTGGCGCCGGCGAGGTCGAGGTGTCCGCCGACGCCATCGCCGATCAGGATGCACCCGTCCGCCTCGTTATCGCCGCCCGCGCGCGTCTGCCGGTCGAGGTAGCCGAGCACAGCGAGATCGTCGCCTTCCGCAATGCCGATGACGCCGCCGAGCATGTCGCGCTCATCATCGGCACACCCGATGGCACGCCCCCGTTGGTCCGCCTCCACAGCGAATGCCTGACGGGCGACGTGCTGGGATCGCTCAAATGCGATTGCGGGCCGCAGCTTCATGCCGCGCTCCACGAGATTGCGGATTCCGCGTGGGGCATCCTGCTCTATCTGAGGCAGGAAGGGCGCGGCATCGGCCTCGTCAACAAGCTCCGCGCATACGCCCTGCAGGATCAGGGCTATGATACGGTCGATGCCAATGTGCGGCTGGGCTTCGATATTGATGCCCGCGATTTCGGCGTCGCCGCGCGGATGCTGACCCTGCTGGGGCAGGACAAGGTGCGCCTGCTCACCAACAATCCCGCCAAGGTGGCGGGGCTGGAGGCCTCCGGGGTGACGGTGGTCGAGCGCGTGGCCCACGCCATGGAAGCCAATCCGCACAACCGCGCCTATCTCGATACCAAGCGCGACCGGACGGGCCACCAATTATGATCCGCGTCGATGCGTCCGCCCGCACGCTCACCATCGGTGACCGAGCCCTGCCATGCGTGGTCGGCCGATCGGGCACCTGCCCGGCCGATGCCAAGCGCGAAGGTGACGGCATGACGCCAATCGGCTGGTGGCCGGTGCGCGCGGTGCTGTTCCGCCCCGGCCGCGCCGCGCCGCCGGAAGGATTGAAGCTGCCCTGGCGCTGGATCCGCGAAAATGATGGCTGGTCGGACGATCCCGCCGACCCCGCTTACAACCGGCCGATCTGCCACCCCCGCGCCACCTCGGCCGAACGGCTGTGGCGCGAAGACGGCCTCTATGACGTGATCGTCATCCTCGGCCACAATGATGCGCCGCCCGTGCCCGGCATGGGCAGCGCGATCTTCCTGCATTGCTGGAATGACGCCCAGCCCACCGAGGGCTGCGTCGCGGTCGAGAAGGCCGAGTTGCTGGCCCTCCTCCCGGCCATTCAGCCGGGAGAGGCGCTCGAAGTCCGCTAGATCAGTCTCAGTCGAACAGCGACGAGACCGAGCTTTCGTCGGCGATGCGCTTGATCGCTTCGGCGAGCAGCGGCGCGATCGGCAGGTGGCGGATCTTGGCCGCCGCCGCCACGGCATCGGGCGCGCCGATCGAGTCGGTGATCACCAGCTCGCGCAGTTCCGATCCGTCGACACGGGCGACCGCACCGCCCGAAAGCACGCCGTGCGTCACATAAGCAACCACGTCCTCGGCGCCCGCCTGCTTCAGCGCTGCGGCGGCGTTGCACAGTGTGCCCGCCGAATCGACGATATCGTCGACGAGGATGCAGAAGCGGCCGGAAACGTCGCCGATGATGTTCATCACTTCCGATTCGCCGGCGCGCTCGCGACGCTTATCGACGATGGCGAGGGGGGCATTCTCGAGCCGCTTGGCGAGCGCGCGGGCGCGGACAACGCCGCCGACGTCAGGCGAGACGACCATCAGATTCTTGCCGGCGAAGCGGGCGTGGATGTCCGCCGACATTACCGGCGCGGCATAGAGATTGTCGGTCGGGATATCGAAGAAGCCCTGGATCTGCCCGGCGTGCAGATCGACCGAAAGCACGCGGTTGGCGCCTGCGGTGGTCAGCAGGTTGGCGACCAGCTTGGCCGAGATCGGCGTGCGCGGGCCGGGCTTACGGTCCTGCCGGGCATAGCCGAAATAGGGGATGACCGCGGTGATCCGCTTGGCCGACGCGCGCTTCAGCGCATCGATGCAGATCAGCAATTCCATCAGATTGTCGTTGGCCGGATAGCCGGTCGACTGGATGACGAACACGTCCTCGCCACGGACATTCTCATGAATCTCGACGAAGACCTCTTCGTCGGCGAAGCGTCGGACGCTCGCTTCCGTCAGGGGGATTTCGAGATAGGCCGCGATCGCTCGCGCCAGCGGCAGGTTGGAATTGCCGGCCAATAGTTTCATGTTCGTCCTCGCTGCCGCGTTTTGCGGCCTCTTAGTCGGGTCCGGCCCATGGGGAAAGGGGTGGCGTGCATGGCAAGGCCCACGGGCACTGGCCGTTCGACCGATCCCGGCCTAAACGGGGCGCCATGACGACGCGCCTTTCCATCCTCCTCGCCCAGCTCAACCAGGTCATGGGCGACCTTTCCGCCAATGCCGATGCGATGCTGGAGGTGCGCGGCCGCTGGCCCGACGCCGATCTGATCCTGTTCCCGGAACTTCAGCTCATCGGCTATCCGCCCGAGGATCTGGTGCTGAAACCCGCGCTGATCGCCCGCGCGCATGATGAGATCCAGCGCATGGCCGCAGTAACCGCAGACGGCGGCCCGGCGATGCTGGTCGGCACGGTGATCGCGCTCGATGATGGCCTCTATAACGCGATGGCGCTGCTCGATCGGGGCGCGGTGGCGGCGATCATCCGCAAGCATGAACTGCCCAATTACGGCACCTTCGACGAAAAGCGTCTCTTCCAACCCGGACCGCCGCCCGAGCCGATCCACTTCCGCGACGTGCGCATCGGCGTGCCGATCTGCGAGGACATCTGGTTCCCCAAGGTCACCGAGCAGTTGAAGGCGGCCGGCGCGGAAATCCTGCTGTCGCCCAATGGCAGCCCCTATGAACTCGACAAGGACGATCTGCGCGTCGGCCTCGTCCGCAAGCGCGTTGCCGAAACCGGCCTGCCGCTTGCTTATCTCAACCGCGTCGGCGGGCAGGACGAGCTGGTGTTCGACGGCTCCTCCTTCGTCGTCAACGGCGACGGCACGATCGCCTTGCAGATGCCTGACTGGGAAGCGTCCGAAACGCTGACCGTCTGGGAAAAGCAAAGCGATCGCTGGGCCTGCGTGCCCGGCGAAATGCACGCGCTCGATGTCGCCCCTGCCGATCTCTACCATGCGATGATGGTGGGCCTACGCGACTATGTGAACCGCAACCGCTTTCCCGGCGTCGTCCTCGGCCTCTCGGGCGGCATCGACAGCGCGTTGTCAGCCGCGGTGGCGGTCGACGCACTGGGCCCCGATCGGGTGTGGTGCGTGATGATGCCGTCGTGCTTCACCGGCGACGAAAGCCTGTCCGACGCCGCCGAATGCGCCCGTTTGTTGGGCGTGAGGCTCGATACCATCGCGATCGAACCGGCCATGCTCGCCTTCGATGGGATGCTCGCCGATGCCTTTGCCGGGCGCCATCGCGATCTGGCCGAGGAGAATATCCAGTCGCGCATCCGCGGGCTGACCTTGATGGCAATCAGCAACAAGTTCGGCCACATGCTGCTTACCACCGGCAACAAGAGCGAGATGTCGGTCGGCTATGCGACCATCTATGGCGACATGGCCGGCGGCTATTCGGTGCTGAAGGACGCCTACAAGACGACCGTCTTCGTGCTGTCCGAATGGCGCAACGCCAACCGGCCGACGCTGAGCCTCGGCCCCGATGGCCCGGTGATGCCGCAAAATGTCATTATCAAGCCGCCGACCGCGGAACTGCGCGACAATCAGAAGGATTCGGATTCGCTGCCGCCTTATGACGTGCTCGATCCCATCCTGCAGGGGCTGGTCGAGGAGGAACTGGCGGTCGCCGATCTGGTGGCGCGTGGCTTCGACGGCGATACCGTCGCCCGCGTCGAACGCCTGCTCTACATCGCTGAATATAAAAGGCGCCAGGCGCCGCCGGGTGTGAAGCTCGGCACCCGCAATTTCGGCCGCGATCGGCGCTATCCGATCACCAACGCCTTCCGGTCCATCTGATGATCACCACCCGCTTCGCGCCGTCGCCCACCGGGCGGCTCCATGTCGGCAATATCCGCGCCGCGCTCCACAATTGGCTGTTCGCGCGCCAGCAGGGCGGGCGCTTCCTGCTGCGGCTCGACGATACCGACGCCGAACGATCGAGCGAGGCCTTCGTCGAGGCGATCCGCGCCGATCTCGCCTGGCTCGGTCTCGTGCCCGACGGCGAGGAACGCCAGTCGCACCGTTTCCCGCTGTACGAGGCCGCGTTCGATCGGCTGCGCGCGGCGGGCCGCGTCTATCCGGCCTACGAAACCCAGCAGGAGCTTGATCTCAAACGCAAAATCCTGGCGGGCCGGGGGCTGCCGCCGGTCTATGATCGCGCGGCGCTGGCGCTCTCCGACGTCGATCACGCCGCGTTCGGAGCCGAAGGCCGCACACCCCATTGGCGCTTCAAGCTCGACCATGGCTCAGCCATCGAATGGGACGATCTGATCCGCGGCCACCAGCGCTTCGATCCGAAATTGCTGTCCGATCCCGTCGTCCGCCGCGCCGACGGGAGCTGGCTCTACATGCTGCCCAGCGTGATCGACGACATTGAAATGGCCGTCACGCATGTCGTGCGCGGTGAGGACCATGTCACCAATACGGGCCTCCAGCTCCAGATGTTCGCGGCGCTCGGGGCCGAGCCGCCCGCCTTCGCCCATGAGGCGCTGCTCACCGGCAGCGAGGGCAAGCTTTCCAAACGGCTCGGTGCGCTCGGCTGCGACGCCTTCCGCGAGATGGGGATCGAGCCGCTCACCTTGCTCGCGCTCCTCGCCCGCATTGGCACCAGCGATCCGGTCGAGCCGGTCGCCGAGGCGGCGGAGCTGCTCCACGCCTTCGATTTCAGCCGCTTCGGCCGCGCACCCGCTCGCTTCGATCTGGACGAGCTGACCGCGCTCAATTCGCGGGTGATCCATCGCCTCCATTTCCAGGATGTCGCCGATCGCCTGCCCGAGGGCATGGACGCGACGGCCTGGCACGCGATCCGCCCCAACCTCGCCACCGTAGCGGAGGCAACGGACTGGTGGCATGTCGTCGAGGGTCCGCTGTCCACGCCGGCGCTGCCGGACGAGGACCGCGCATTTCTCGGCGAGGCCGTGAGGGTCGCCGAGGGCATCGACTGGAGCGCCGATCCCTGGCCGGCGCTGACCACGCTGCTCAAGGATATCAGCGGCCGCAAGGGCAAGGCCCTGTTCTTGCCGCTCCGCCTCGCGCTCACCGGCCGCGATCACGGCCCCGACATGGCGGCATTGCTGCCATTGATCGGGCGTGATCGGGCGCTGGAGAGGTTGAAAGCGGCGGCCCAATAGCAGCCGTCATCCCAGCGGAAGCTAGGATCTCTCGAAGTAATTCCGTCCTAGTCGAACGGGATGCCAGCCTTCGCTGGCATGACGGAACTTGTCAGTTCGTGAGATCAGAACCGGCAGCCAGCGCAGCCTTGGCGGCTTCGGCGGCGGCATAGATGAAGCCGTTGGTCGGATAAGACGTGGTGCCGAGGCTCTGGGTCGGCGCCCACCAGACGCGGACCTGGCTCCAGTCGCCCTTGGGCGAGACGTCAACCGCGGTCACGTCATGTTCCACCTGGCCGCGACGGCCGCCGATCAGCGACCAGTTGGCGTGGGTCAGCTTCACGGTGCGGGCGTCGATGATCTGGCTGACGGTCGCGACATGGCCGGCGGGCATCGCGCGGAAGGCACGGAAGGACAGCACCGATCCGATCGCAGGCGTCTGGCCACGCTGATATTTGCCGGCGGCCTGCGCCCACCAATCAGCGGCGCGACCGAAAAGCTGGATGCCGGAGAACATGCGGGCGAAGGGCGCGCACTGCCAATATTGGCTCTGCGCCGCAGCCGGGGTCGCGGTCAGCGTCATCGACGCCAGCAGCATCGCCGCCATTCCGGCCCAGAAAGAGTTGCGCTTCATAGAGTCCCCGCGTGCCCTGACCACTTGCTAGGCGGCTATGGTGCGCTGCGGGAAGACCAAAGGGTTAACATTGATAAGCTTTTGCGGTGGATTGCGCCCTGCCTCCGACAAGTTGAGTGGCAGGGCGCACAACCAATCCGGGGCAGGTTCAGTCGAGTTGCTTGACCACATCTCCGCCCTTCATCACGAATCCTACCGCTTTCAGCACCTTCACATCGGCCAGCGGATCGCCCGCCACCGCGATCAGGTCTGCGGCCTTGCCCGGTTCGATCGAGCCCACCTGATCCTTCAGGCCCAGCAGATCGGCGGCATTGGTGGTCGCCGCGACGATCGCCCCCATCGGCGTCATCCCATGCTTCACCATCAGCTCGAATTCATCACCATTGCGGCCATGCTTGGACACGCCGGCATCGGTGCCGAACGCGATCTTCACACCCGCCGGCACCGCCTTTTCCAGCGCTTTGCCGGTGATCGAGATCCGCCAGTCGATCTTGGCGCGCACATCCGGCGCATAGGCGTTCGGGTCTTTCGCAATCCGCTCCAGATAACCATTCACCGTCGAAAGCGTCGGGACATAATAAGCCCCGCTCTTCTTGAAGGCGGCGATATCGGCATCGTCCATCAGCGTGCCATGCTCGATCGAATCCGCGCCCGCGGCCAGCGCCAGCGCAATCCCGTCGGCGCCATGCGCATGGACGGCGACCTTCTTGCCATAGAGATGCGCGGTATCGACGATCGCCTTGGCCTCGTCGTCGAACATCTGCTTGCCGAGGCCGGCGCCGATGCGGCTGTTGACCCCGCCCGTCGTCGCGATCTTGATCACGTCGGCGCCGCGGCCGATCTGCACGCGCACCGCCTGGCGGCAGGATTCCGGCCCGTCGCAGAGATTTTCCGGCGATCCGGTATGGTGCCGCTGATCGTCATTGAGGCCGAGCCGGCCATCCATATGGCCCGAGGTCGTCGAGATCGACGTGCCGGCGTCGACGATGCGCGGCCCCACCGCCCAGCCGCGGGCGATGGCGTCGCGCAGCGCCAGCGTCGCGCCGTCGGAATCGCCGAGGTTGCGGACCGTCGTGAAGCCGGCGTCGAGCGTCTTGCGGGCGTTCCATGCGGCCTCATAGGCATGCATCGGCACGCCTTCGGTGAAGCTCGCGAGCAGGCCTTCATTGCCCGCGCGATCGGATTCGAGATGAACGTGGGCATCGATCAGCCCCGGCAGGACGAAACGATCCTTGAGGTCGATCACCCGCGCGCCGGCGGGGGCGTCGACGAAGCCATCGCGCACCTCCGCAATCTTGCCGCCACGGACGATGATCGTAGCATTGCGTCGCGGTGCTTTGCCGGGGCGATCGAGCAGCGTGCCGGCATGGATGACGACATCGCCGGTCGTCGGCTGCGCAAGCACCGGCGTCGCAATGAGGGCCGCGGTAAGGGCAAGCAGAGCGCGCATGATTTGGAATCCCCCGAATTGTCTCGAATTTTTGGATGAACGCCATCAACCACAGCCGCGGCGGATTGAAAAGCGGCCCCGCCTGCGGCTATGGGCGACGCATTCAAATTTCCCCGAAAGCGCAAATCCCATGTCCGACACGCCCCCCGATCGCCTTTCGACCAATCCGAAGAGCCCGCATTTCGATGCCGAGGCGCTTCAGCGCGGCGTCGGCATTCGCTTCAAGGGCGCCGAGAAGACCAATGTCGAGGAATATTGCGTGTCCGAAGGCTGGGTGCGGATGGCCGTCGGCAATTCGCGCGATCGCTTCGGCAATCCGATGACGGTCAAGGCCAGCGGCCCGGTCGAGCCTTATTTTCGTGACGCTGTGGCCGACGAGGACAAGCCCTCCGACAACTGATCGACTCGTTTTTGAGTCGGTTTGGCGCATTCGCTGCGCCGCAATGTTGCATTGCAGCAAAAATCATGCTCCCATCGCGATTGCGGCGGGTTACGGTTAAGCTCTCGGAAACCAACCGGGTGCATGATCCGTATCTCGAAGGCATAGGGTTCGAGGGGGGTTGATCATGGGCACCCAGGCGAGACCGGCGGATGGAGCGATGACGCTCGCCGAGATGAAAGAATTTGCCAGCTTTGCCGCCGGCACTCAGCGTTATATTCGCCGCTCGCTCGACGTCGGCTTCTACCGCGAAGACGCAATGGAGCGCTGGTCGCGCGACGTGATCGAAACCGCCAGCATCCGCGCGCAGATCCGCATCTACGGCCGGCTCGAACATATCAGGGCGATGGTGCCGGACGATAGCGGCCTCGAAGCAGTCGAGCCCTTCTTGGCGCCTCTGGTCATCGTTTCGGCCTTCGATCTCGGTCAGGATCGGTTGACGACCTTCGGCGCCTATCGCTTCCTTTATGAGCGGCTGATCGGTGCGCATGTCCGCCCCTGGCTGCCCGGCGCCTTCTGCGCGGCCGCGGCGCTGCCGCATCTTCACCCGGAAAAGCGGCGGATTCTGCTGCAGTCGATCAGCGAGGCGGCCGCGACCGCGCCGGGCTGGTCCAATCGCGAGCCCTGCTTCTTCCCCGAATGGGTGGACAAGGTGGAAACCCGCCTGGCCAATTAGGTCCGGCTGATCTCACCCGTCGGCAGCGGGGGATAAACCCCGATATTCGCGCGACTAAGGCAATGCTACGCCAGCCCTCTCGTGGGAGTGCCGGCTGTCGATGCAGATTTCCGCCCGCCATATCCTGTTCGCCGCGCTCGCCGCGACCGCATTGTGGATGGTCCGCGGCTTCCTGCTGCCGCTCGCCTGGGGCGTCATCCTCGCGATCACGCTCTGGCCGCTCTACCAGCGATGGATCTCTCGGCGGCCGACCGCGGGCAAACCGCTGCTGATCCCGCTGGTTTTTACTTTTGCGACGGGCCTGCTGCTGATCATGCCCTTGGCCGTCGCCGCGATCGAGGCTGCGGTCGACAGCCATATCGTCCTCTCCTGGCTGAGCGAGGTTCAGCACACGGGCATCCCTCCGCCGGAGCGCCTCGCACATCTGCCGCTCATTGGCGGGCGGGCCCATGCGTGGTGGCAAGCCAATCTTGCCGATCCCCAGGCAGCCGCCAACGCCGTCAGCCGTTTCGTCATGGGTTCGGCCGCTTCCTGGATCGGCACGATCGGCGGTGAAGTCGCGCGGCGATCGCTGGCGCTGCTCTGCGGACTTCTGGCGCTGTTCTTCCTGTTGCGCGACGGGCAGCCGCTGGCGCAGCAAACGCTGCTCGTGGCGCGCAGAATGCTCGGCGATTTCGGCGATCATTTCGTCCGCCGGCTGACTCTGGCCGTGCGCGAGACGGTTGGCGGCACGGTGATTGTGGCGCTCGGTGAAGGCGTCGTGATCGGGATCGGATATGCCGTGGCGGGTGTCCCACGGCCGGTGCTGTTCGCCGTGCTGACCGCAGCGTTCGCGATGCTGCCCTTCGGGGCATGGATCATGTTCACGGCTGCGTCGGCCATTCTGCTCGCGCACGGCCTGGTGCTCGCGGCGGTTCTGCTGTTCCTCTACGGTGCGACGGTGATGATGATCGGCGACAATCTCGTGCTGCCCTATCTCATCGGCAGCTCGACGCGCCTGCCCTTCATCTGGGCGCTGATCGGCACCTTCGGCGGTCTCGAGACCTTCGGCCTTGTCGGGCTGTTCCTGGGACCGGTCATCATCGTGGCGCTGCTGGTGGGATGGCGGGAGTGGATCGAGCACGGCAACGGCCGAACGGCTGAGCCGTGATGTGCCGATACGCGCCGGTGGCACGGGTGATCGGGCCCGGAAGTTTGGCGCTTGGGCCTGAGGGTCAGGATGTAGGATTGGGTTTATGTTGGTTGCGGGGACAGGATTTGAACCTGTGACCTTCAGGTTATGAGCCTGACGAGCTACCGGGCTGCTCCACCCCGCGCCAACGAGATCGGCCGCACGAGGCGGCCGATATGTCCCTCCTTTTGGGAGGGATTATGAATGGGTTCTGGATCCGTGCTGATTTGCGCTGGCTTCAAAGCCTGGCGACGACCTACTCTTCCATTGCTTAAGCAATAGTACCATCGGCGCAGTCTGGTTTCACGGCCGAGTTCGGGATGGGATCGGGTGGGTCACAGACGCTATGGCCACCAAGCTATGGAGCCAGCGCAATTGGGTGTCCCGTCAGAGTATCTGGCGGGTTCCGTGCAGGGATTTGGGTTAGAAATCGATATTACTGTTGCTGTGAGATTATCCACATCAGCGCTGTCGTTGATGGTGGGACTCTCTAGTGCGAATAGAGCAATTAGTATCGGTTAGCTCCATGGATTACTCCACTTCCACATCCGATCTATCAACGTCGTGGTCTTCGACGGCTCTATGATATCTTATCTTGAGGGAGGCTTCCCGCTTAGATGCTTTCAGCGGTTATCCCGTCCATGCATAGCTACCCTGCTGCACCGTTGGCACGATGACAGGTCCACCAGAGGCATGTTCAACCCGGTCCTCTCGTACTAGGGTCAACTCCTCTCAAATATCGACGCCCACGGCAGATAGGGACCAAACTGTCTCGCGACGTTCTGAACCCAGCTCACGTACCACTTTAATTGGCGAACAGCCAAACCCTTGGGACCTGCTCCAGCCCCAGGATGTGATGAGCCGACATCGAGGTGCCAAACAACCCCGTCGATATGAGCTCTTGGGGGTTATCAGCCTGTTATCCCCGGCGTACCTTTTATCCGTTGAGCGATGGCCCTTCCACGAGGGACCACCGGATCACTATGACCGACTTTCGTCTCTGCTCGACTTGTCAGTCTCGCAGTCAGGCTGGCTTATGCCATTGCACTCTAACAGCCGGTTTCCAACCGGCCTGAGCCAACCTTCGCGCGCCTCCGTTACTCTTTAGGAGGCGACCGCCCCAGTCAAACTACCCGCCACAGAGGGTCCCTGATCCAGTTTCATGGATCGAGGTTAGACATCAGAAAACAACAGGGTGGTATTTCACCTATGGCTCCACATCGGCTGGCGCCAATGCTTCAAAGCCTCCCACCTATGCTACACAGTTCTTTCCTAATGCCACTCTGAAGCTGCAGTAAAGGTGCACGGGGTCTTTCCGTCTAACCGCGGGTACTCCGCATCTTCACGGAGAATTCAATTTCGCTGAGCATGTACTGGAGACAGTGGGGAAGTCGTTACGCCATTCGTGCAGGTCGGAACTTACCCGACAAGGAATTTCGCTACCTTAGGACCGTTATAGTTACGGCCGCCGTTTACCTGGGCTTCATTTCGGAGCTTGCA
>NZ_CP170544.1:4100000-5168335 GCF_042693015.1 Sphingomonas sp. DBB INV C78
TTGCCGGCAAGCTCCAGCATCAGCGCCGACAGCGATTTGCGGTTGAGCGCCAGCCGCGCGCACAGATAGGGCCGCTCCGCGCTCGCCTCCACGATATGGCCGACGATCGGCAGGTCGGCCGACACCAGCAGGTAGCGATGGCGATCATATTCGAAGATGCCTTCGCCCAGCATCGCCCGTTTGCGCCCCTGTGCGACCAGACACAAAGATGGCTCAGCAACCCCGTGCAATGGCTCGGTGGGCCGCGACGAGCGCATCAGCCACAGGCCCCGTATCGCCGTGACGTGCGTGCCATCCTCTCTGGTGTTTCGTTCAATCAGGGCCGCGAGGCGATCCAGCGTTTCCATAGCGATTCTCCTGCGGTTCAGATGGCACGCCGCGCTGCCGCCCAAAAGCCCTGCCGCTTTCCATTTGGAGGATCGTGCAATCAATGCGGAGCATCTTGCTACCGCACCGCCCGCGAGTGCCGGCAATAAGGGGGCAAGGCCCGGTGCGTCTTCCGCGCCAGCCTCCCCCACATAGCCCCCTTCATGCCAAGGAGCCGCACTCCATGTCGGATATCGCCAACAAGGTCGTCCTCATCACCGGCGCCAGCAGCGGCATCGGCGAGGCGACCGCCCGCCATCTCGCCGCCCGCGGAGCGCATGTCGTGCTCGGCGCGCGCCGCACCGATCGCCTCGAAACCATCGCTGCGGAGATCCGCTGCGCGGGCGGATCGGCCATCTATCGCGCACTCGACGTTATCGATCCGAAGGCGATGGAGGCGTTCGTCGCCTTCGCCGTCGAAACCCATGGGCGGATCGACGTCATCGTCAACAATGCCGGCCTCATGCCGCTTTCACCGCTCGCAGCCCTCAAGGTCGACGAATGGAACCGCATGGTCGACGTCAATATCAAGGGCGTCCTCAACGGCATCGCCGCCGGCCTGCCGCGGATGAAGGCGCAAGGGTCCGGCCATTTCGTCAATGTCTCGTCGGTGGCGGGGCACCGCGTGATGCCGACCGGCGCGGTCTATTCGGCGACCAAGTTCGCCGTCCGGGCTCTCTCCGAAGGGTTGCGCGCGGAGAATGACGATGTCCGCGTGACTATCATCTCGCCGGGCGCCACCGAATCGGAGCTGGCCGACACGATCAGCCATGACGAGACCAGGACGATGATCGATCGCTTCCGCGAGCTCGCTATCCCCGCCGACGCGATCGCCCGCTCGATCGCTTATGCCATCGAGCAGCCGGACGATGTCGACGTGAACGAGATCGTCATCCGGCCAACCCGTCAGCTTTGAACGATCTGGCCTGATCCGTCAGGCGGCCAACGGAAAGCGCAGCAGGCGATCGGCCACGGGCACGAGCGCCTGCGCGTCGCGCCCCACGGCGCGGACGATTGCGGGGTGGCTGGCGTCGAGCCCCCCGGTCAAGGCGCCGAAGGCCGGCAGGATGAGCTTGGTGGCGCTGGCGACGAAGCAGCGCCGCGCCACCTGGCGTCCACGAAGAGACACGCGCAGCTTCGGATGGAAATGCCCGGAAAGCTCAGGCCGCGGATCGACGGGATCGGCCTCATGCCGCAGGATCAGCCCGTCCACTTCCGCCTCGCGCACCACCGCACCGCCGCAACGATCTACCAGGCCGGCATCATGGTTGCCGGTGATCCACGTCCAGCGGGTCCGCGCCGTCAACGCCCGCAGCATCGCCTCCGCCTTTGCCGGCAGCCGGTCGCAGCCCGCCGAATCATGGAAGCTGTCGCCCAGGCACCAGATCTCCGCCGCGTGCGTCTGTTCGGCGACGCGGCCGAGATCGGCGAGCGTCGCGATCGAATCATAAGGCGGCAGCATCTGCCCGCCGGCGGCGAACCAGCTCGCTTTCTCCAGATGCAGATCGGCGACGAGCAGCGCGCGGCGGGCCGGCAGCAATAGCGCGCCATGCGCCAGCGCCACCATCTCCACGCCGCAGAACGAAAAGCGAACCATGCCCCGCTATAAGGCCGGCGCGGCCCCGCGCGCTACCCCCACAATTCCTCGAAGAAATTGCGCATCGCCTGCCAGGACCGCCGATCGGCCTTCGCATCATAAAGCAGGCCGAACTCGGGATTGTTCGCACCCGGCGCGGTGAAGGCGTGGCTGGTGTTCCCGTACATATGGATCTGCCAGTCCGCGCCGGCCTCGGTCAGTTCGCGGCCGAGCGCAACCGTCTGGTCGGGCGTCGCCAGCGGATCCTCGAAGCCGTGGAGCACCAGCACCTTCGCGCTGATCGGCTTGTTGGCGAAAGGCGGCGGATCGAACACGCCATGGAAGCTGACCACGCCATCCACGTCGGCGCCCGACCGGGCGAGGTCGAGCACGCATTTGCCGCCGAGGCAGAAGCCGATCGCCGCGGTGCGCCCGGCATCCACCTCGGGCAGTCCCTTCAGCAATTCCAACGTCTGATTGATCCGGGCCTGCAGCACAGCACGGTCGCTACCCAGCTCGCCCGCCAGCGCCATCGCCTCATCGGTGTTGGTCGCGCGCCGGCCCTGGCCGTAAAGATCGATCGCGAAGCCGACATAGCCGAGTTCGGCAAGCGCGATCGCCTTGCCGGTGTCGAAATCATCCTGACCCATCCAGTTGTGCGACACGAGCACGCCCGGCCGCGGGCCGGAAAGCGCGTCATCCCAGGCGATCACGCCTTCGAAGGTGCCACCGGGTGCATCGTAGATCAGCGTGCGCGTCTGGATGGTCATCTGCTCATTTCCTCCGTCGATTGAGCGCGCATCGCATGTCGCGCCGATGCATGACAATGTTGAGACTCGCGAAAGGGACGCTAAGGAGGCCGCGACACCCGCACAGGAGACCCCATGCCCACGCTCGTCCTGATCCGCCACGGCCAGTCGGCCTGGAACCTCGAAAACCGCTTCACCGGCTGGTGGGACGTGAACCTGACCGACAAGGGCATCGAGGAAGCCAAGGCCGCGGGCGAGCTGATGGCCGCCAAGGGGCTCGATTTCGACCTCGCCTTCACCAGCCTCCAGACCCGCGCGATCAAGACGCTCAACTTGGCGCTCGAGGCGATGGGCCGGCTGTGGCTGCCGGTCGAGAAGGACTGGCGGCTGAACGAGCGCCATTATGGCGGCCTCACCGGCCTCAACAAGGCCGAGACTGCGGCGAAGCATGGCGATGCGCAGGTCAAGGTGTGGCGCCGTTCGTTCGATGTGCCGCCGCCGCCGCTGGAAATCGGCAGCGAATGGGATCTGTCGCAGGATCGCCGCTATGCCGGCATCGCCGTGCCGCAGACCGAGAGCCTGAAGGACACGATCGCCCGCGTGCTGCCTTATTGGGAGGCGCGCATCGCCCCCGAGCTCAAGGCCGGCAAGCGTGTCGTCATCTCCGCGCACGGCAATTCGCTGCGCGCTTTGGTCAAGCATCTGTCGAACATTCCCGACGATGAGATCACCGAGCTTGAGATCCCGACCGGCCAGCCGATCGTCTATGATCTGGCCGACGATCTCTCCGCGCTCGACCGTTATTATCTGTCGGAACGCTGATCGCACCGACTTGATTGCGCAAAGCGCGGCGATTCCTTAAAGGCCGCGCTTTGCCGGGGAGAGGACATGGCCGACACCGGGCCGCTGATCGGGATCATCATGGGTTCCCGTTCCGATTGGGAAACGATGCGCAACGCTGCCGAGACGCTCGAAGCGCTCGGCATCGCGCATGAGTGCAAGGTGGTCTCCGCCCACCGCACGCCCGAACGGCTATATGATTATGCCAAGTCGGCCGCGGGCCGTGGCCTGCGCGCGATCATCGCCGGGGCCGGTGGTGCGGCGCATCTGCCGGGCATGACGGCGTCGATGACGCGGCTGCCGGTGCTGGGCGTTCCGGTCGAATCCAAGGCGCTGAGCGGCATGGACAGCCTATTGTCGATCGTCCAGATGCCGGCGGGCATTCCTGTTGGCACGCTCGCGATCGGGCGGGCGGGCGCGGTCAACGCCGCTTTGTTCGCCGCATCGATCCTCGCCACCACCGATGATGCGCTGGCCGGCCGCCTCGATGCCTGGCGCGCAAAGCAGACGGCGGACGTCGCCGAAACACCG
Organism: Sphingomonas sp. DBB INV C78; assembly: GCF_042693015.1. Lineage (NCBI taxonomy): Bacteria > Pseudomonadati > Pseudomonadota > Alphaproteobacteria > Sphingomonadales > Sphingomonadaceae > Sphingomonas > Sphingomonas sp. DBB INV C78. The sequence continues at coordinate 4,104,063 of NZ_CP170544.1, forward strand.
GAGTAACAGGCAAGCAATGATCGTCCCGCCCGGATCGCGCATTGGCATCGTCGGCGGCGGCCAGCTTGGCCGCATGCTCGCGCTCGCGGCCGCGCGGCTCGGCTATCGCTGCTATATATATGCGCCCGAAACGAGCGGCCCTGCCGCCGATGTCTCGGCCGGATGGACGCAGGGCAGCTATGACGATGCCGTGGCGCTCGCGAGCTTCGCGAACTCGGTCGATGTCGTCACCTATGAATTCGAAAATGTGCCGGTGGCGCCGCTCCGGTCGCTGTCGCAGCGGCTGCACCCCAATCTCGCCGCGCTGGAAGTCGCGCAGGACCGGCTGACGGAAAAGGATTTCGTCGCGCGGCTCGCCCTCAAGCCTGCGCCCTATCGCGCCGTCGACGATCTCGAAGGCCTGCGCTCTGCGATCGCGGAGTTGGGCACGCCGGCGATCCTGAAGACGCGGCGCTTCGGCTATGACGGCAAGGGCCAGGCCCGGCTCGCTTCGGCCGATGATGCCGAGACCGCTTGGGAGGCGGTCGGCGGCAATCCTTCGGTGCTCGAAGGCTTCGTCCGCTTCGATCGCGAATTTTCGATCATCGCGGTGCGCGGGCAGGATGGCGCCTTCGCCACCTGGGACGCGCCCGACAATGTGCATGAAGGCGGCATCCTCGCCACCTCCACCGTGCCCGCCGGGCCGTTCATCGCCGCGCAGGCCGGTGATGCGATCGCGATGACGAAGGCGCTGGCGGACGCGCTCGATTATGTCGGCGTGCTCACCGTGGAATATTTCGCCACCGCCGCCGGCCCGGTGTTCAACGAGATGGCACCGCGCGTCCACAATAGCGGCCATTGGACGATCGAGGGCGCAGTGACCTGCCAGTTCGAGAATCATGTGCGGGCGATCTGCGGGCTGCCCTTGGGATCGACCGCACTCGCCGCCCGCCATGTCGAGATGCGCAACCTGATCGGCACCCAGGCGGACGACTGGGCGGCGATCCTTGGCGATCCCACCGCGCACCTCCATCTTTACGGCAAGGGCGAACCCCGCCCCGGCCGCAAGATGGGCCACGTCACCCGCCTGTCGGTCGAGTAGCGCTCATCCCCGGTTCATCGATTCGGATGAAGAATCCGCTCATGAGAATATTTCCTTTGCTGCTTGCAACCGCAGCCCTTTCGGCCTGCGCCACGGTGTCGCCTGAAGCGAAGGTCCGCGCCGGCCTGATCGACGCCGGCATCACTCCGCGCGTGGCATCCTGCATGGCGGAAAGAATGGTCGATCGTCTGTCGATCACCCAGCTCAAACGCTTGCAGTCCCTTGCGAAGCTGCCCGATCGGGACATCGGCGGGATGACGGTGGATCAGTTTCTCCATCAGGTCCGCGCGCTCAGAGACCCGGAAATCTTCATGGTGGTCAGCCAGGCGGGCCTCGGCTGCGCGATCGCCGCCTGATCGCCTCTTCTTTGCGTCAGGAAGCACGTCTGCGGGCTTTCATTCGCGACACTTTCATGCTTTAGCCCGGCGGATTTTGAACCGGAGCAGGCTTGGAGCGTCATGAACATTCACGAATATCAGGCGAAGGAACTGCTGGCGAAGTTTGGCGTCGCGATTCCCGCGGGCCACGCCGCCCTCACTGTTGACGAGGCGGTTGCCGCCGCCGGCAAGCTCCCTGGTCCGCTTTATGTCGTGAAGGCGCAGATTCACGCCGGCGGCCGCGGCAAGGGCAAGTTCAAGGAACTGTCGGCCGAAGCCAAGGGCGGCGTCCGCCTGTCCAAGACGCTGGATGAGGTGCGCGCCAACGCTACCGACATGCTCGGCAACACGCTGGTGACGATCCAGACGGGCGAGGCCGGCAAGCAGGTCAACCGCCTTTACATCACAGACGGCGCCGACATTAAGGCCGAATATTATCTGTCGATGCTGGTCGACCGGAAGACCGGCCGCATCGCCATGATCGTGTCGACCGAAGGCGGCATGGACATCGAGGAAGTCGCCCATTCGACGCCCGAGAAGATCCGCACCATCACCATCGATCCGGCCGAAGGCTTCCAGCCGCACCATGGCCGCGCGGTGGCCTTCGCGCTCAAGCTCACGGGTGATCTCAACAAGCAGGCGATCAAGCTCGCCGGCCAGCTCTACACCGCCTTCACCTCGACCGACATGTCGATGCTCGAGATCAATCCGCTGATCGAGACGACGGACGGCAAGCTGCTCGTCCTCGACGCCAAGGTCAGCTTCGATTCGAACGCGCTGTTCCGTCACCCGGACATCCTCGCGCTCCGCGACGAGACCGAGGAGGATCCGGCCGAGGTCGAAGCCTCGAAGCATGACCTTGCCTACATCAAGCTCGACGGCAATATCGGCTGCATGGTCAACGGCGCCGGCCTCGCCATGGCGACGATGGACATCATCAAGCTCAACGGCGCCTTCCCGGCCAACTTCCTCGACGTCGGCGGCGGCGCTTCGAAGGAGAAGGTGACCGAGGCGTTCAAGCTGATCCTCAGCGATCCGGCGGTCGAAGGCATCCTCGTCAACATCTTCGGCGGCATCATGCGCTGCGACATCATTGCCGAAGGCATCGTCGCCGCCGCCAAGGAAGTGAATCTGTCGGTCCCGCTGGTCGTCCGCCTCGAAGGCACCAACGTCCAGCAGGGCAAGGACATCCTCGCCAATAGCGGCCTGCCGATCGTGGCGGCCGACGATCTTGGCGATGCCGCGAAGAAGATCGTGGCGCAGGTGAAGAAGGCCGCCTGATTCCCCGTTTGGAGAATCGGCCAGCCGAAGGAGAGCATGCCATGAAGGTACTCGTGCCCGTGAAGCGGGTGATCGACTACAACGTGAAGCCGCGGGTGAAGATGGACGGCACTGGCGTCGATCTCGCCAACGTCAAGATGTCGATGAACCCGTTCGACGAGATCGCGGTCGAAGAAGCGATCCGCCTGAAGGAAAAGGGCGTCGCGACCGAGATCGTCGCGGTGTCGATCGGCGAAGCCAAGGCGCAGGAAACGCTCCGCACCGCGCTTGCGATGGGTGCCGACCGCGCGATCCTGGTGGTCGCCGAGGGCGAAGTCGAGCCGCTCGCGGTCGCCAAGATCCTGAAGGCCATCGTCGATGAGGAGGCTCCCGGCCTCGTCATCCTCGGCAAGCAGGCGATCGACGACGATTCGAACCAGACCGGCCAGATGCTGGCGGCCCTCACCGGCCGGCCGCAGGGCACCTTCGCGTCGAAGGTCGAGGTCGCCGGCGACACCGTCACCGTCACCCGCGAGGTCGATGGCGGCCTCGAAACCGTCAGCCTGAAGACTCCGGCGATCGTCACCACCGATCTTCGCCTGAACGAGCCGCGCTACGCGTCGCTCCCCAACATCATGAAGGCCAAGTCCAAGCCGCTCGCGCAGAAGACGCCCGCCGATTACGGCGTCGACACGACCCCGCGTCTCAAGACGCTCAAGGTCAGCGAGCCGCCCAAGCGCGTCGCTGGCGTCAAGGTCGCCGACGTCGATGAACTGGTGGCAAAACTCAAGGCGATGGGAGTCGCGGCATGAAGACGCTCGTCTGGGTCGAACATGAAGGCGGCGCCGTCAAGGATGCCACCCTCGCCGCCGTCACCGCCGCGTCCAAGCTCGGCGAAGTCCACCTGCTCGTCGCCGGCCAGGGCGTCGGCGGGGTTGCCGATGCCGCCGCGAAGATCGTCGGCGTCGCCAAGGTCCATGTCGCGGACGACGCGGCCTATGGCCATGCGCTGCCGGAAAATGTGGCGCCGCTCGTCGTCGAGCTGATGGGCCATCATGATGCGTTCGTCGCGCCCGCGACGGCCAACGGCAAGAATATCGCGCCGCGCGTCGCCGCTCTGCTCGATGTGATGCAGATCTCCGAAATCCTCTCGGTCGAGAGCGAGGACACCTTCACCCGGCCGACCTATGCCGGCAACGCGATCGCGACCGTCCAGTCGTCGGACGCGAAGAAGGTGATCACCGTCCGCGGCACCGCCTTCGACAAGGCAGCACGCGAGGGCGGCTCGGGCACGGTCGAGGCGGTTTCGGGCAAGGGCGATGCGGGTCTTTCCAGCTTCGTCGGCGCGGAAATCTCCAAGTCCGAACGTCCGGAACTCACCTCCGCGAAGATCATCGTCTCCGGCGGCCGTGCGCTCCAGAACAGCGAGAACTTCCATTCGATCATCGAGCCGCTGGCCGACAAGCTCGGTGCCGGCGTCGGCGCGAGCCGCGCCGCAGTCGATGCGGGCTATGTCCCCAACGACTATCAGGTCGGCCAGACCGGCAAGATCGTCGCCCCGGAAGTCTATATCGCGGTCGGCATCTCGGGTGCGATCCAGCACCTCGCCGGCATGAAGGACTCCAAGACGATCATCGCCATCAACAAGGACGAAGACGCCCCGATCTTCCAGGTCGCGGACATCGGCCTCGTCGGCGATCTCTTCAAGATCGTGCCGGAGCTCACCAGCAAGCTCTAAGCCTCGCTGGCATCCGATTGCAGAAAGGGCGGTCCATCGGGCCGCCCTTTTTCTTTGCGTCTCAGTGAAGGTTGGGCGCGTCCGCGACGATCCCGATCAATGTTTCAGGCGTGATCGGGGTTTCGAACTGACAGCCGATTCGCCCATCCTCTTCCCACATCACGCGGGCCGAAAGTGCCGCGAAGCCCGGCACCCGCAGCCACAACAGCGCACCGGGCGAAACTGGCGAATAGGCCGTCGCCATGAAGCCTGCGATCGAGATGTTGGATACGACGCAGCCGATTCCCTTGGTTCCGGCCATCAGGAGGCTGGCATTCAGGTCGACGGGGCGACGCACGTCGCTGCGCGCATCACCGGCCTGTTGCTCGTGAAGGACCGCCAGAATCCGCAACGCCGTCCATCCATTCCAAAGGGAATGTAAGGGCGTAACGCGCGAACCTTAATTTTGGCTTTGCGGCATAGGCTGCGGGGCGAAGCGCAGCAGCGCATAGCCCGCGAGCGCCGAGAGCAGCGAGCCGCCCAGCACGCCGATCTTCACCTCGTCCACCAGCCGCGGATCGGCGAAGGCCAGCCCGCCGATGAACAGGCTCATGGTGAAGCCGATGCCGCAGAGCAAAGCCACGCCATAGATCTGGAGCCAGGTCGCCCCTGCCGGCCGTTCGCCGATCTTCAGCGCAACCGCGAGCCGGACACTGGCGAAGATGCCGATCTGCTTGCCGAGGAACAGCCCCAGCGCGACGCCGAGCGGCAGCGGTGCGAGCAGTTCCGCCAGGCCCGTGCCCGCCAGCGACACGCCGGCATTGGCAAAGCCGAACAGGGGCACGATCGCATAGGCAACCCAGGGATGTAGCCCATGTTCCAGCCGGTGAAGCGGCGAATCGTCGGCGTCAGGCGCGCCGGGTGTCTGTTTGATCGGGATTGCGATCGCCGCCAGCACACCCGCGATCGTCGCATGCACGCCCGACAGCAAAACCGCGAACCAGAGCGCCACGGCGAGGAGCAGATAGGGCCATAGCCGCGTCACGCCGAAGCGGTTGAGGGCGAACATCAGCCCCCACAGCAGGATCGCCGCCAGCAGCGCCGGGCCGCCGATGCTCGCGGTGTAAGCCAGCGCAATAATCGCCACCGCGCCCATATCGTCGACGATCGCCACCGTCGTCAGGAACAGCTTGAGCGATGTCGGCGCACGCGAACCGAGCAGCGCCAGCACGCCGATGGCGAAGGCGATGTCGGTGGCGGAGGGAATCGCCCAGCCGCGCAGCAAGGCCGGCGCCCCGCCTGTGACGATCAGATAGACCAAGGCGGGGACGATCATGCCCCCCGCGGCCGCGACGATCGGCAGGCCGCGGTCCCTCCAGCTTGCAAGATGGCCGTCGACGAACTCGCGTTTGATCTCCAGCCCGACGAGGAGGAAGAACAGGGCCATCAGCGCATCGTTGATCCACAGATGCACCGTCATCGTCCCCAGCTTCTCGCTCAGCACCGGTCCGGTTTCGAGATGGAGGAGATGGAAATAATCCTCGGCCCACGGGCTGTTGGCGACGATCATCGCCAGCGCCGCCGCCACCATCAGCAGGATGCCGCCCGATGCCTCGGACTGAAGGAAATCGCGCAGCGCGGAATGTACGCCCCGCCGGGCGACGGCCTTCGTCACTGTCGCTCCCCGTCCGTGATTGGTGGAGATGGCCTAGACGATCATAGCCGCGAGTTGAACCTGTTAGCGGAGCCTGCTCAGTCCAGGTGAAGCGCGAACGGCATCCGCATCTTCACCTTCGCGCCATGCAGGCGCCAGCGGAAGCCGCTATTATCTTCGGAATATTGGGGAATGTCATCCTGCAACAGCCAGCGATTGCGGGCCGCGTCGTGGGCGGTGTCCGCCGCAACCGGCGACTTCCATTGTTCCGCGATACGAACCTGCGCCGTGCGCGCCTTGGCCGGTGACGGCTGCCGCGCGTCGACGGTGCCAGCCGTAAATCCGGTCAAGATGATCAAGGCGACCCACTTCGCAACCATCGACCTGTCCCTGCAGCCCCCGAAACTTATAACAGCGAATGCAGGCCCAATGTTCCGATTTTCCGTCGCGCCGATGACATTTCAACGACGGCCGCCGAACTTCCGCTGCGTCTTGCCGAACCGCGTCTTGCGCGTCCCCGGCTTGCCCTCGCTGGCGCGGCCGCGCACCGGCGCGCGATGCTCCTCGACCGGCAGGCCCAGTTCCTGCTGTTCGAGCTTGCGGATCTCGTCGCGCAACCGGCCCGCTTCCTCGAACTCGAGATCGGCCGCGGCCTTGCGCATCTTGCCTTCGAGCTCCTCGATATAGGCGCGGAGATTGTGGCCGACCATGTGCGGCCGGTCCTCGATGCCGGTGTCGACCGTCACCTGATCCTTCGACGCGAGATGGCCGACGATATCCGCCACCGCGCGCTTCACGCTTTCGGGCGTGATGCCATGTTCGAGATTATAGCCCTCCTGCTTTTCGCGCCGACGCTGGGTCTCGGCCATCGCCCGCTCCATCGAACCCGTGATGCGATCGGCATAGAGGATCACCTTGCCGTCGGCATTGCGCGCCGCACGGCCGATCGTCTGGATCAGCGAGGTTTCGGAGCGCAGGAAACCTTCCTTGTCGGCATCGAGGATCGCCACCAGCCCGCATTCGGGGATGTCGAGCCCCTCGCGCAGCAGGTTGATGCCGACCAGCACGTCATAGACGCCGAGCCGGAGATCGCGGATCAGTTCGATACGCTCCAGCGTCTCGACGTCGGAGTGCATGTAGCGGACCTTCAGCCCCGCCTCGTGCATATATTCGGTGAGATCCTCGGCCATCCGCTTGGTCAGCGTCGTCACCAGCGCGCGATAGCCCTGGGCCGCCACCGCGCGGCATTCGCGGACGAGATCGTCGACCTGATCCTCCACGGGGCGCACCTCGACCGGCGGGTCGATCAGCCCGGTCGGGCGGATCACCTGCTCGACGAAGACGCCGCCGGTCTGTTCCATCTCCCACGATCCGGGGGTCGCGGAGACGGAGACCGTCTGCGGTCGCATCGCATCCCATTCGTTAAACCTGAGCGGCCGGTTGTCGATGCAGCTCGGCAGGCGGAAGCCATATTCGGCCAGCGTGATCTTCCGCCGATGGTCACCGCGCGCCATGCCGCCAACCTGCGGCACGGTCTGGTGGCTCTCGTCGACGAACAGCAGCGCATTCTCGGGCAGATATTCGAACAAGGTGGGCGGCGGTTCGCCTGGCAAGCGGCCGGTGAGGAAGCGGCTGTAATTCTCGATACCCGCGCAGCTTCCCGTCGCCGCAATCATCTCCAGGTCGAAATTCGTCCGCTGCTCCAGCCGCTGCGCCTCCAGCAGCTTGCCCTCGACCTGCAATTCCTTGAGCCGTTCGGTGAGTTCGTGGCGGATCGCCTCGCTTGCCTGCTTGAGCGTCGGCCCCGGCGTCACATAATGGCTGTTGGCATAGACGCGGACATAATCGAGCAACGCCGCCTTCTTGCCGGTCAGCGGGTCGAACTCGGTGATCTCCTCGATCTCGTCGCCGAAAAAGGCGATCCGCCACGCGCTATCTTCATAATGCGACGGGAAGATCTCCAGATTGTCGCCCCGCACGCGGAAATTGCCGCGCGCGAACGCCTGGTCGTTGCGCTTATATTGCAGCGCCACCAGCTTGCGGATGATCTCCCGCTGGTCGACCGTCTGGCCCTTCTTGAGGTCGAAGATCATCGCCGAATAGGTTTCGACCGATCCGATACCGTAAAGGCAGGATACCGAGGCGACGATCAGCACATCATCGCGTTCGAGCAGCGATCGGGTGGCCGAATGGCGCATCCGGTCGATCGCTTCGTTGATCGACGATTCCTTCTCGATATAGGTGTCCGTCCGCGCCACATAGGCTTCGGGTTGGTAATAATCATAATAGCTTACGAAGAACTCGACCGCGTTCTCCGGGAAGAAGCTCTTGAACTCGCCATAAAGCTGCGCGGCGAGAATCTTGTTGGGGGCGAGAATCAGAGCGGGGCGCTGCAGCGCCTCCACCACCTTGGCCATGGTGAAGGTCTTGCCCGATCCGGTGACGCCCAGCAGCACCTGATCGCGCTCGCCGGCCTGCGCCTGCTCAACCAGTTCGGCGATCGCGCCCGGCTGGTCGCCCGACGGCTGATATTCCGAAACCAGCTTGAACGGCTTGCCGCCCTCGGCCTTGGGGGGACGTTCGGGCCGGTGGGGGACGAAGGTTTCACCCGTTTCCGGCTCGGCGAGGCTGGTGCGAATCTGGATTGCCATCGCGGTCGAATATGGGATGTTGCCCCTCTGTTCGCAATCTCTGGGGGCGTTTCAATGATCCACCGTTCGGTAATGCTGCTGTCGCTGCTCGCTCTGGCCGCCTGCGGGAAGAGCGGGGACGAGAAGGCCGGCAAGGCGGAGGAGGTCGCGGCTCCTGCCCCGAAGGTGGCTGAAATCAAGCTGAAGCCGGGCGCATGGGACGCCACGACAGAGATCGTCTCGATGGAGATTGCGGGTCTCGATCCGGCGATGTTCAAGGGCAATGTCGGCCGCAAGACCGAGTTCAAGAATTGCGTGACGCCGGAACAGGCCGAACGTCCGCCCGCCGATTTCTTCGCGCATCCCGACGTCAAGAACGGCAATTGCAAGTCGGAAAGGTTCGCCATGGCCGGCGGCAAGCTCGACGCCGAAATCCTCTGCCAGGCCGCCCAGGGGCAAGGTGCGGGCGGCCCCATGCGGATGACGATGGCGGGCAATTACGGCCCCGACGCCTATGACATGACGGTCACCATGAACGGCGAGGGCGGCCCCAATGGCGGGGCAATGAAGATGGTCGTCCGCTCCAGCGGCAAGCATGTCGGCGATACATGCGAGGCCGATCGCCCCAGCTAAGCAGGTGTTCGTAATTATCGTGCAATGACTGCGGTTCACGCCGGGGTCGTACCGGTTTATGGAACGCCCCGTATTGGCTTGAGGAGTCTGTCTGCCGATGCCTGTTCTTCACGTTCGCGAGGTTGACGGCTATCTCCATTTCGATCCGGAGGAATGCCGCGCGGAAGGGGCGAAGCGGGCTGGGGCCTATGCCGCGGCCCAGCCTTTCCCCCATGCGGTGATCGACGATTTCCTCGACACGGATCTGCTGCGCCGCGTGATCGCCCAATTTCCTTCGACGCAGGGGCGCGACCATTTCGATCGCTCGCAGGAACGGCTGAAATATCAGTTTCACCCCGAAACGATCGAAAGCGGCCTCATCCGCAATCTTCTCGCCGAACTGAACAGTGACGCCTTCATCCGCTTCGTCGAAGGCATTTCGGGCATCAAGGGGTTGATCCCCGATCCCTATTATTCGGGCGGCGGCCTCCATGAAACCAAGGCCGGCGGGCATCTTTCGGTCCATGCCGATTTCAACATCCATGGCCGGATGAAGGTGGAACGGCGGTTGAACCTGCTCATCTACCTCAATGATGACTGGCCGTCCGAATATGGCGGCAATCTCGAGCTGTGGGATCAGGCGATGACGGGCGCGCAGGAATCGGTGGCGCCGCTGATCGGCCGGGCCGTGCTGTTCAACACCTCGCTCGACAGCTTCCACGGCCAGCCCGAACCGCTGCTTTGCCCACCCGATCGCGCGCGCCGCTCGATCGCGCTCTATTACTACACCGCCTTCCCCGAAGGCGCCGGTGCAGCGCCGAAGCGGTCGACCGTATTCAAGTCGCGTCCCGGCAGCCCGGACAAGACCGACTGGCAGGTGCGCGGCCAGCATTTCGTCAATGATTGGGTGCCGCACAAATTGCAGTCTGCCGCACGCAAGGTGCTGAGCCGAGTCGGGCTGAGCTGACGAGCGGCAGGGAGGCAGGCGATGTGGGGATATCGACAGTCGATCCTGTCCGCATCGTTGATCCTTACCGCCGCCACCGGCCACGCGGCCGGCTTCACGCCTGGCGAATGGCGCCATAGCAGCAAGCTGATCAGTGCCGACGTGCCCGGCGTTCCCGAATTTCTCGTCCGCATGGTTGCCGGCGGCGGCGAGCGGAAGAGCTGCTTCACCGCCGATCTCGCGGCACGCCATCAGGAATCCCTGTTCGTCGAGGAGGACAAGGCGAGCTGCCGCACCATCCGGCTGACCATGGCCGCCGACGGCGCGCTGGACTATGCAGCCACCTGCATCAACCAGCGCTTTCCCGATCCGATGACCGTCAACAGCACCGGCCGCTGGACACCCACCAGCTATGCCTTTCGCTCGGTGACGACGGGAACGCGCAAGGGAAAACCGGTCAGGATCGTCACTGAAGCCAGCGGCCGGCGCGCCGCCGATCGCTGCCGATAGGCGTGCGGCCTTAACTCCGCTCCAGATGATAGAGCACCAGATCGGCGCGCTCGCTCACGCCGATCTTGGGCAATATCTCGTGCCGATATCCCAGCGTTTGATAGGCCATCAGCAGCCGCTCATATTCGGCCACGGCCTCGGCCAGATCATGCCGGCGGGCATCATCTGCCAGGAATATCTCGGGCCATGGGGGCACCATGAACACGCAAGTGTTGTAGCGATGGTTCCGGCACAGCCGCGCCAGGACGGATTCTCCCGTGGCATGTTCGACCGCCGCAGCAGCATCGACCAAGCCTCGGTCGAAGAAAACCGGCCCAGCCCGGTCCCGGGCGGCCTGCCGATCGCTCAAGGCCATCTCGACCGCCCTTCGCGCAAAGGCCGCGAGGTCCACCCAAGGCAGGGCCGCGCCCGAGCCTTCGAGCTCTTCGGCGACAATCCGCCGCCCCGGCTCCTCGACGATGGCATATCCGCGCCGGCCGAGTTCGGTCAGCAAAGTCGATTTGCCACCGCCGGAGCATCCCGAAATGATGATGAAGCTGTCGATGGCGCTTATCCGCTGTTCAGCGGCGCAGCAGAAACACCGCATGTTCGGCGCGGAAATTCGCCGCGGCCGCGCTCGTCCGCTTGGCCCCGTTCAGGAACCACGCATTCTCGACAATGATGCCGCGTTCGGCGACGAAGGCGCGGAAATCGTCGATCGTGAGCTGATGGATATTCTGCGTCTCGTACCAGCTCACCGGAAGCGCCGCCGTCACCGGCATCCGCCCGCCCCACATCAGGCTCCACCGCACCCGCCAGTAGGCGAAATTAGGGAAGGAAACGAAGGCGCGCCGGCCGATCCGCAGCAATTCCTCCAGCACCTTGTCGGGCGCGTTGGTGGTCTGCAACGTCTGACTCAGGATCGCGAAGTCGAACGCCTGGTCGGGATAATTGGCGAGGTCGGTATCGGCGTCGCCCTGCACGACGGAAAGCCCACGGCCGACCGCCGCGGAGACATTGCGCGCATCGATCTCGATGCCGCGCGCGTCCACCTGGCTCCGATCGCGCAGCTCCGCCATCAGTTCGCCGTCGCCGCAGCCGATGTCGAGCACGCGGCTGGCAGGCGTCACATTGGCGGCGATGATCGCCAGGTCGGGGCGCAAGCTCATCGCGAATAGACCTCGTCATCCTCGCGCACCATCAACCGCTCGGGCGGGTGCGGATAGGGCGTCCAGCCCAAGCGCGCGTAGAGCGGCTGCATGTCGCGGGTGAACAGCGCCCAGCGGCGAAGCCCCTGCAATTCGGGATGGGCGTGGAGCGCCTCGATCATCGCGCGCGCGATGCCGCGGCCGCGATGCGGCTCCAGCACGAACACGTCGGCCAAATAGGCGAAGGTCGCGCGGTCGCTGACGACGCGCGCGAAACCGAGCTGCGCGCCATCCTCGAACGCGCCGACGACGATCGAGTTGGCGATCGCGCGCTCGACCGTCGCGCGCGGGATTCCCGGCGACCAGTAGCTCTGCGCAAGATAATCGTGGATCACGTCGAGCTGCTGCTCTTGTGCATCGAAGGAAAGGCGGACGCTCACCGCAGCTCTCCCGCCTTCAAAAACCCGTCGACGACGCGGTTCAGCTCCGGCACGTCGAGCAGGAAGGCATCATGGCCGAAGGGCGAGGACAGTTCGACGAAGCTCACCGCCGCGCCCGCCGCGTTCAGCGCATGGACGATCGCGCGCGATTCGGCGGTCGGATAAAGCCAGTCGGTATCGAAGCTCACCACGCAGAAGCGTGTGCCGACGCCCTTGAAGGCATTGGCCAGCCGGCCACCATGCGGCTCCGCCACATCGAAATAGTCCATGGCGCGAGTGATATAGAGGTAGCTGTTGGCATCGAACCGCTCGACGAAGCTGATCCCTTGGTGCCGCAGATAGCTTTCCACCTGGAAATCGGCGTCGAAGCCGAAGCTCTTGGCGTCGCGGCCCTGCAGGCGGCGCCCGAACTTCTCCGTCAGCCCTGCTTCGGACAAATAGGTAATGTGCGCAGCCATCCGCGCGACCGCGAGGCCGGCGGCGGGCGCATCGCCGTCGCCATAATATTCGCCGCCGCGCCATTTGGGATCGGCCATGATCGCCTGCCGGCCGACCTCATGGAAGGCGATGTTCTGCGCCGAATGCCGCGCCGCCGATGCGATGATCACGGCCGACCGCACCCGATCCGGGAAGGTGGCCGCCCATTCGATCACCTGCATCCCGCCCATCGATCCGCCGACGACGGCCGCCAGCGTGCCGACGCCGAGATGATCGAGCAGCATCGCCTGCGCGCGCACCATGTCGCGGATGGTGATGACGGGGAAGCGCATCCCCCAGGGCTTGCCCGTCGCCGGATCGATCGAGGCGGGCCCGGTCGATCCCATGCAGCTTCCCAGCACATTGGCGCAGACGATGAAGTGCCGCGCCGGATCGATCGGCTTGCCCGCACCCACCATTCGCGTCCACCAGCCGGGCTTCCCGGTGATCGGATGCGTCGAGGCGACATGCTGGTCGCCGGTCAACGCATGGCAGATCAGGATCGCGTTGGAGCGATCGGCATTGAGCGTGCCATAGGTCTCATAGCCGACCTCCACCGGGCTCAGGCGCGCACCGCCATCGAGCAAGAGGGGACCGGGCAGGGAGACGCGGCGGGCGAGGCCGTAGCGCTGGTCGTCGGACATGGAGAGGGCGGGCTAGGGCTGCGCCCCCCTCCTGTCAATCATCGGCCCGATTCAGCCGATGGTGCAATTCGCACCTTCGGCGGTGCCGCCGCATGCTCCGCCGCTACCGCCCCCGCTGCGGATATTCTCGCGCTCGCGACGCCATTCGCGCACCGTCTTGCAGGTCTTGTAGGTCGCAACAAGCGAGCCAATCTTCTGGAAACGCTTGCAAACGACGCGGTCTTCCTTGTCGCCCGCCCGCTCCGGCGCATCGACGGACTCGCGCTCATCGACCTGCGCTCGCAACGGCATCTGTGCCGCACCGATCAGCAAAGTGGCTGCAAAAACAACACGAAGCATCTCTGTTTTCCCCGTCATGAAGCTGGCCGCTGCCGGCATCATTCAATGCTATCCTAGTAGCTTGCACCGCAGCGGGCACAAAGTAAATCGTCAGCCGCCAGCCTCGCTTTGTGATGTATTTCCCGCGTCGCTGCGCTAAGGCGCGGCGCATGACTGCACCGACGCCCAAGCCCTGGATCGACGCCATCGCCCCTTACGTGCCGGGGCGTTCCACCACCGATGACGGCCGCAAGGTCGCCAAGCTTTCGTCCAACGAGAATCCGCTCGGCACGGGCGACGCGGCACGGGCGGCCTTCGCCGCCGGCGCGCAGTCGCTCGATCGCTATCCGGACGCCGGCGCCACCGCGCTGCGCGAAAAGATCGCTACCCATTACGGGCTCGATCCCGCGCGCGTGATCCACGGCACCGGATCGGACGAGGTGCTCCACCTCGCCGCCGGCGCCTTTGCCGGCGTGGGCGATGAGGTGCTGTTCGTCCGCTACGGCTTCTCGGTCTACCCGATCGCCGCCCGCCGCGTCGGCGCGACCCCGGTAGAGGCGCTCGACAAGGATTATGCCACCTGCGTCGATACGCTGCTGGAGCATGTTACCGAGCGCACCCGTGTCGTCTTCCTCGCCAACCCCAACAATCCGACCGGCACCTATCTGCCGCGCGGCGAACTGCTGCGCCTCCATGCCGGCCTGCCGTCGGACTGCCTGTTCGTCGTCGATCAGGCCTATGCCGAATATCTCGATCCCGCCGACGATGACGGCGCGTTCGAACTCGCGCAGGGCGCGTCGAACGTCCTCGTCACCCGCACCTTCTCCAAGATCTTCGGGCTGGCGGCAGAACGGATCGGCTGGGGCTATGGGCCGGCGCCGGTGATCCAGGCGATGCACAAGATACGCGCGCCCTTCAACGTCACCACCGCCGGTCAGCTCGCCGCGATTGCCGCGCTGGAGGACAAGGCCTTCGTCGATCACAGCCGCGAGCATAATGATCGCTGGCGGACCTGGCTGGAAGGCGAGATCGCCAGCCTCGGCAATGCCGGCCTGCGCGCCGTGCCCTCCAAGGCCAATTTCATCCTCGTCCTGTTTGAAGGCAAGGTGACGGCCGAGCAGGCCTACAAGGCGCTGATGGACCACGGCTATATCGTGCGCTGGCTGCCCGGCCAGGGCCTGCCCCAGGCCTTGCGCATCTCGATCGGCACCGAAGCGGAGACGCGCGGACTCGTCGCAGCGCTCCGCCAGATCGTCGGTGAAACCGCCTGATGCTGCCCTTTTCGCGCGTCACCATCATCGGGCTGGGGCTGATCGGATCATCGATCGCCCATGCCGTCCGCCAGCATATGCCGACGGTGCGGCTGACCGGCCATGACGGCGATCCCGCGGTGCGGGAGCGCGTGCGCGAACTGGGCTTCGTCGATGATGTCGCGGATACGCCCGGCGCGGCTGTCACCGATGCCGATCTCGTCATCCTCTGCGTCCCCGTCGGCGCGATGGCCGCCGTGGGCGAGGCGATCGCCGCCGATCTGCCCGGGGACGCGATTGTCAGCGACGTGGGTTCGTCCAAGGCGAGCGTCGCTACCGCGCTTGCGGCCAGCCTGCCGGGCGCAACCGTGATTCCCGCCCACCCCGTCGCCGGCACCGAAAAGAGCGGACCCGACGCCGGTTTTTCCAGCCTCTTCCACGGTCGCTGGTGTATCCTGACGCCGCCGGACGGCGCGCCCGAAGCCGCCGTCGCGCGCCTTGCCGCCTTTTGGGAAGGGTTGGGCGCCAAGGTCGAGCTGATGGACGCGCGGCACCATGATCTGGTCCTCGCCATCACCAGCCACCTGCCCCACCTCATCGCCTACACCATCGTCGGCACCGCCTCGGACCTCGAGGAAGTGACGCAGAGCGAGGTGATCAAATATTCGGCCGGCGGCTTCCGCGATTTCACCCGCATTGCCGCGTCCGATCCGACGATGTGGCGCGACGTCTTTCTGTCGAACAAGGATGCCGTGCTGGAAATGCTCCAGCGCTTCTCGGAGGATATCACCGCACTCCAGCGCGCGATCCGCTGGGGGGATGGCGATGCGCTGTTCGATCTCTTCACCCGCACCCGTGCGATCCGCCGCTCGATCATCGAACAGGGGCAGGACGACGCCCGCCCCGATTTCGGCCGCAGCCACGAATAGGCGTTACGCGCCCGGCGGCGTCACCCGCGTGATCCGCAGCCGCCGCTCATGCCCGTCGCGATCGGGCCAACGGATCGCCTGGCCCGCGCTGAGCCCGATCAGCCCGGCCCCGACCGGCGTCAGGATCGAGATCCGCCCCGCGGCGATATCGGCGTCGGCCGGCCACACGAGCGAGACGGTACGGACCGCTCCGCTCCCCTCGTCGACGAATTCGACGGTGCTCAGCATCGTTACGACATCGGCAGGCATGGCGTCCGCCGCATGGAGCTCGGCACGGTCGATCTCGGCGAGCAGCAGTTCCGCCACTTGCGGCAGGCGCGTTTCGACACTCATCGCCAGCGTGGCGAGTTTGTCGGCTTCCGCGTCGATCATACGGATCGGGGGCTTTTCATCGGTCATGGCAGTCTCGCAAAGCAAGGTCTCGCCCGCCATTCCGGCCGAGCGACCACCTAAAATCTGGATGGATGGAATATTCGCCCCGGACCCGGCCGGGCGCGTGCTCACCCAGGCCCGGGGCTAGAAGCCCGCGAGAAGCTGTCCTGCCTGATGGCGGCAATAATGCCAGAGTGTCGATCGACCGATCATGCTCCGACTTTGCGGGCGGCCCTGCCCCGAGTCAAAGCAAAAGGCCCGCCCCGGCATCCCGGAACGGGCCTTTGGTTCAGGAATCGAGAGGCGCTCAGGCGTTGAACGGCTTCTCCACCTCATGCGGCGGCAACGGCGCATCGGCGTCGGTCTCATGGACCTCGACCAGCCCACGCCCGACATGGCTCGCGCGATAGCCATAAGCGAAATAAAGCAGCAGGCCGACGCCGCCCCACACCGGCAGCACCATCTGCGCTTCGAACGGCAGGCTCAGATAAAGGCCCACGCAGCCGATCACCGTCGCGGGCGCCACCAGCCACAAGGCCGGCGTGCGGAACGGACGATGACGATTGGGCTCGCGACGCCGCAGCACGACGACGCAGACGGCAACCGCCAGAAACGCCGCCAGCGTGCCGGCATTGGCGATGTCGGCGAGCTTTCCGACCGGCAGGAAGGCGGCCGCGAGCGTCACGCCGATGCCGGTGATCGCGGTGATGATGTGCGGCGTCTTCCACTTCGGGTGAACGGTCGACAATTTCTCCGGCAGCAGGCCATCGCGCGACATCACGAAGAACATGCGCGTCTGGCCATAGATCATGACCAGAATGACCGAAGGCAGCGCCAGGAAGGCAGCGAGGCCGATCAAATTGCCGAAATTGAGATAGCCGATCTCGCGCAGCACATGGGCCAGCGCTTCCTTGGAGCAGGACAGCGGCTCGTGGCCGAGGGCGGAAAGTTCGGTGCAGCGCGCCGAAAGCCCGGCCGAACCCGGCGCCAGCCACTCGCCCATCGCGCTCATCACCGGCTGCGAGCCGAGCGGCGAACCGATCGCGCCGGCCGCGACCAGCATGTAGAAGATGGTGCAGATCGCGAGCGATCCGATCAGGCCGATCGGCACGTTGCGCTGCGGATTCTTGGTTTCCTCGGCCGCAGTCGAAACCGCGTCGAAGCCGACATAAGCGAAGAAGATCGAGGCCGCCGCGCCGATCACGCCGGCACCATTATTGCCGGCCCAACCCATCGGCGTGAACGGCTCGAAATTCTCCATCTTCATCACCGGAAGGGCGAGGACGATGAAGACGGTCAGCGCCGTCACCTTGATCGCGACGAGGACGGCATTGACCCGCGCGCTCTCGGTCGTACCACGGATCAGCAGGCCGGTGATAAGGAGCGCGATGAATACCGCCGGCAGATTGATGATCCCGCCACCGAACGGCCCGGCGATCAGCTCCGGCGGCAATTCGATACCGAACCAGCCGCGCAACTGCCCAACGAAATAGCCTGACCAGCCGACGGAGACCGCCGATGCGGCCACGGCATATTCCAGCACCAGCGCCCAGCCGACCAGCCAGGCGAGCATTTCGCCCATCACGGCATAGCTGTAGGTATAGGCCGATCCCGAAACCGGCAGCATCGATGCCAGTTCCGAATAGCAGAGCGCGGCCACCGCGCAGACCGCGCCGGCAATGACGAAGCTGATCATCATGCCCGGCCCAGCCTTCTGGGCCGCTTCCGACGTCAGCACGAAGATACCGGTGCCGATGATGGCGCCGACACCGAGCAAGGTAAGTTGAATGGCACCGAGCGAGCGGTGCAGCGATTTCTTCTCTGCGGTTCGCAGAATGGCGTCGAGTGATTTGACGCGCCCGAATATCATGAGGTGTTCCCCGGCGAGCGGAGCATGGCCACTTCGGCGGCCAGGTCCGGAAATAATGTTGGCGGGAGCCTAAAGGCTAATCTTCACCGCGCAACAGATTATGTTCTGGCGAGCATCGGCCCCAGCGGTCGGCCGGCGAAGATATGGACGTGGAGGTGCGGCACCTCCTGATGGCTGTTGATGCCAGCATTGGCCAGCAGCCGATAACCCGGCGCGACCAACTCCGCCTCCCGCGCGACATGGCCCACAGCGCGAACGAAACCCGCGATTTCTGCATCTTGTGCCCGCGCGGAAAAATCATCCCACGAAACATAAGCGCCCTTGGGGATCACCAGGATATGGGTGGGCGCCTGCGGATTGATGTCGTGGAAGGCGAGCGCGAATTCATCCTCATAGACACGGCTGGCCGGTATCTCCCCGCGTAATATCTTCGCAAAGATGTTGGTGTCGTCATAAGGTTGGGTCGCGTCGATAGGCATAAGGCTTCCTCAATCCTGGGGGCGTGCCGCCTTTTCGGCGATCCCTGAAACACCCTCGCGCCGATCAAGCTCGGCGAACACGTCGGCCAGTTCCACATCCATGTCCGCCAGCAGCACGGTCAGGTGGAAAAGCAGGTCAGCCGATTCCTTGACGAGCTCCTCGCGGTCCCCGGCCATTGCCGCGATCACCGCTTCGACGGCCTCCTCGCCCAGTTTCTGCGCGATCTTCGGCCGGCCCTTGGCGAACAATTTGGCGACATAGGATGCGGAGGCGTCACCGCCCTTGCGCGATCGGATGGTCTGTTCGAGGCGGGTCAGCGTATCGGCCATGATCTTTCCTGCCGCTTCTGGCCCGCTGCCGTCAATCAGGCGCGGACGGGCAGGCCGGCGGCGCGGAGCGCGGCGCGGGCCTCGGCAATCGAATGCTGGCCGAAATGGAAGATGGAAGCCGCCAGCACGGCGCTGGCATGGCCTTCCTTCACCCCGGCGACGAGGTGATCGAGATTGCCCACGCCACCGCTGGCGATCACCGGCACGCGCACCCTGTCGGCGATCGCGCGGGTGAGCGTCAGATCATAGCCATCGCGCGTGCCGTCGCGATCCATCGAGGTAAGCAGCAATTCGCCGGCGCCGAGCTCGGCCAGGCGCACGGCATGGGCAACCGCATCGATACCGGTCGGCTTGCGGCCGCCATGGGTGAAGATTTCCCATTTGCCCGGCGCGACACTCCGGGCATCGACCGCGCCGACCACGCATTGCGCGCCGAAACGCTCGGCAAGATCCGCCACCAGTTCGGGCCGCGCCACCGCGGCGGAATTGATTGCAACCTTGTCCGCACCGGCGAGAAGCAGCGCCCGGGCATCCTCGACCGTCCGGACGCCGCCGCCGACAGTGAGCGGCATGAAACACACCGCAGCCGTCCGTGCGACCACGTCGAGGATCGTCCCACGCCCCTCATGCGTGGCAGTGATGTCGAGGAAGCAAAGCTCGTCGGCGCCCGCCGCATCATAGATGCGCGCCTGTTCCACCGGATCGCCCGCATCCGCCAGATCGACGAAGTTGACGCCCTTCACCACGCGGCCACCGGCCACGTCAAGGCAGGGGATGATCCGCGTGCGGACCGTCATCGGCCCCGCGCCACGTGCAGCGCCGCGGCGAGGCTCAGCGCCCCGTCATACAGCGCGCGGCCGGTGATAACGCCCTCGATCCCCTCGCTCGCATGGCGTGCAAGATCGAGGATGTCGCCCAGATCCTTCACCCCGCCGCTCGCGATCACCGGGATATTGGTGTTGCGGGCGAGGTGGATGGTCGCTTCGACATTGCAGCCCTTGAGCAGCCCGTCGCGGCCGACATCCGTGAACAGCAGGGCCGCCACGCCCGCATCGGCGAAACGATCCGCAAGCTCGATGACGGGGACGTTGGACACATCCGCCCAGCCATGCGTCGCGACCAGCCCGTCGCGCGCATCGACGCCAACGACGATGCGCCCCGGCAGATCGCGCGCCGCCGCCTTCACGAAATCGGGATCGTCGAGCGCGGCCGAACCGATGACGACGCGATCCACGCCAAGCCCCAGCCAGCGATCGACCGCCGCGCGGTTGCGGATGCCGCCGCCGACCTGCACCTTGCCGGGGAAGGCGCGGATGATCGCTTCCACCGCCCCGGCATTCACCGCCTTGCCCGCAAACGCGCCGTCGAGATCGACGACATGCAGGTGATCGGCCCCCTCGTCCGCGAACTTGCGCGCCTGTTCGGCCGGGTCATTGCCGTAGATGGTGGCGCGATCCATGTCGCCCTCCGCCAGGCGGACGACCTGCCCGTCCTTGAGGTCGATAGCGGGAAAGACGATCAGCGACATCAGGGCTTCCAGGCAAGAAAACGGGACAGGAAGGCGAGGCCATAGGCCTGGCTCTTTTCCGGGTGGAATTGCACGCCAAGGATCGTGTCGCGGGCCACCGCCGCGGTGACCGGGCCGCCATGGTCGGTGGTGGCCGCCAGATGCGCCTCATCGGCGACGTCGAAGGCGAAGCTGTGGAGATAATAGGCCTCGCCCGGCTCGATCAGACCGCAGCGCCCGGTCGGGCGGACGTCGTTCCAGCCCATATGCGGCACCTTGAGCGCGGGATCGGCCGGGTTCAGCACGCTAACCGTGCCGCCGATCCAGCCGAGGCCGGGATGGCGGCCATGTTCCTCGCCGGCGTCCGCCAGCAACTGCATGCCCACGCAGACGCCCAGGAACGGCCGGCCACGCCCGCGCACGGCTTCGTCCATCGCGGCGATCATGCCGTCGATCGCGGATAGCGCGCCCATACAGGCCGCGAAGGCGCCCACGCCCGGAAGCACGATCCGGTCGGCCTCGCGCACCACGGCCGGATCAGCGGTGACGGCCACGGCTTCCGCGCCGGCGGCCCGCAGCGCGTTTTCGACCGATTTCAGATTGCCCGCACCATAATCGACGAGCGCGATGCGCTCAGGCATGGCCGCCTAATGTCCCCTTGGTGGAGGGCACCGAATCGGCCTTGCGCGGGTCGATCTCGACCGCGATCCTGAGCGCTCGCGCCAGCGCCTTATAGCTGCTTTCGACGATATGATGGTTGTTGCGGCCGTAAAGCGTCTCGACATGCAGCGTGATGCCCGCCGCCTGCGCGAAGCTGTGGAACCAGTGTTCGAACAGCTCGGCGTCCATCTCGCCCAGCCGCGGCTGGCTGAATTCGGAGCGCCAGACCAGATAGGGCCGGCCCGAAATGTCGATCGCGACGCGCGTCAGCGTCTCATCCATCGGCGCATAGGCCGTGCCGTAACGGGTGATGCCCTTGCGGTCGCCCAGCGCCTTGGTCAGCGCCTCGCCGATCGCGATCGCGCTGTCCTCGGTCGTGTGGTGCTGGTCGATATGCAAATCGCCCTTCACCTGGACCTTCAGGTCGATCAGCGAATGCCGCGAAAGCTGCTCGACCATATGATCGAGGAAACCGATTCCGGTCGACACCTCATAGCTGCCGGTCCCGTCGAGATTGAGCTCGACAAGGATCTCGGTTTCGCTGGTCGTCCGCTGGATAGTGGCCGTGCGCATGGCGGTCGCTATAGCGTCGTCGATCATCGACGCAACGAGACTATTGACCCTGAATGGCACAATGTTCACGAAGGAAGGCATGAGCGAGACACCGCCCGACAGCCTGATTCCCTATGACGAGATCGTCCAGGATGCCCTCCGTGCCGTCGTCGGCCGGGTGCTGGGCGAGGTCCAAGCCAATGGCGGATTGCCCGGCCAGCACCATTTTTACATTACTTTCAAGACAGGTGCGCCGGGCGTCGACATCCCGCAGCACCTTATCGAACGCTTCCCGGATGAGATGACGATCATCATCCAACACCGTTTCTGGGATCTGAAGGTCCGCCCCGATGCGTTCGAGGTCGGTCTCTCCTTCAACCAGGTGCCCGCGAAACTGGTGATTCCTTTTGCGGCGGTGACCGGATTCGTCGATCCGGCCGTCAATTTCGCGCTCCAGTTCCAGGCCCAGGTCGAGGATGAGGAGCCGCAGGAGACGGCGCCCGCCGGCAATGACGCGCCGATCGCCGAGCCGATCGAGGACGGTTCGAACGTCGTCTCGGTGGATTTCACCCGCAAGAAATAAGCGATTCGCACCAGCCACGCTGGAATCTGCCTCCGTCCCACGCCATTTCACGCAAATGGAGCCGACGGAGAATCGCATGTCTGATACCCGCACCGAAACTGACAGCATCGGCCCGATCCATGTTCCGGCCGATGCGTATTGGGGCGCGCAGACCCAGCGATCGATCGAGAATTTCCCGTTCGACGCGACCGAACGGATGCCGATCGGCATCGTCCATGCGCTCGCGATCGTGAAACAGGCTGCCGCGCGGGTGAATCGCGCCCATGGCCTCGCGCCCGAGCTTGCCGACGCGATCGAAACCGCCGCCGCAGAGGTCGTCGCCGGCAGCCATGACGACCAGTTCCCGCTCGTCATTTGGCAGACCGGCTCCGGCACCCAGAGCAATATGAACGTCAACGAGGTGATCGCCGGCCGCGCCAACGAGCTGCTGACGGGCAAGCGCGGCGGCAAATCGCCGGTTCACCCCAATGACCATGTGAATATGGGGCAGTCGTCCAACGACAGCTTCCCGACCGCGCTCCACATCGCCGCCGCCCGCGCCGCCGAAGCGCACCTGTTCCCGGCAATCGACCGCCTCTTCACCGTGCTGGATACCAAGGCGAATGCCTGGGCCGATATCGTCAAGATCGGCCGCACCCATCTGCAGGACGCGACCCCGCTCACGCTCGGCCAGGAATTTTCAGGCTATGCCCACCAGGTCTACCGCTGTCGCAAGCGGATCGAGCCCGCGGTGATGCACGGCATGACCGCGCTGGCGCAGGGCGGCACCGCGGTCGGCACCGGCCTCAATGCGCCGGCCGGTTTCGATCAGGAGATTGCGCGGGAGATCGCCGCTCTCACCGACCTCCCTTTCCGCCCGGCAGAAAACAAGTTCGAGGCGCTCGCCTCCAACGATCCGCTGGTTCACCTCTCCGGCACGCTCAACACGCTCGCCGTCGCGCTCACCAAGATCGCCAACGACATCCGCCTGCTCGGCTCCGGCCCCCGCTCGGGGCTTGGCGAGCTTGATCTGCCGGCGAACGAACCCGGCAGCTCGATCATGCCCGGCAAGGTCAACCCGACCCAGTGCGAGATGCTGACGATGGTGGCCGCCCAGGTGATCGGCAACCATCAGGCCATCACGGTGGGCGGCCTGCAGGGCCATCTCGAACTCAACGTCTTCAAGCCGCTGATCGGTGCCAATATTCTCCGCTCGATCCATCTGCTCAGTGTCGGGATGGAGAGTTTCGCAGAACGCTGCATCGAAGGGCTGGAGCCCAATCGCGCCCGCATCGCCGACCTGGTCGAACGCTCGCTGATGCTGGTGACGGCGCTCGCCCCCGAGATTGGCTATGACAATGCTGCGAAGATCGCCAAGCACGCCCATACGCAAGGGCTGACGCTCCGCCAGGCCGGTCTTGCGCTCGGCCTGGTCGACGAAGCCACCTTCGACCGGCTGGTTCGGCCGGAGGAGATGATCGGCCATCCATAGCCGTAAAGTGACGCGCTTTCGCAGGGCGGCCATCGGCTGCGCCGCCACCGTTGCGTCGTCCGCCGGGGAGGATTAGCCCGGCGGGACAAGCAGGAGAGCATCATGGCCTATACGCTGCAGCAGCTTTCGGATTTCGAGGACATCCGCACCCTCAAGCACCGCTATTTCCGCGGCATAGACACCGCCGACATCGGCCTGCTGTCGGATATGTTCACCGACGATATCGAGGTCGAATATCGCGGCGGCGGCTATAAGGTGAAGCTCCAGGGCCGAGAGAACCTGCTCGAATTCCTCGCCAATTCCTTCCACTCGGACGCCGCCGCGCTCCATCAGGGCCATCAGCCGGAAATCACGCTGACCGGCGATGATACGGCGGAGGGCGTCTGGTATCTGGAGGATATCTTCGTCGATCTGCGCGATCGCACCCGCACCGAGGGCACGGCCATCTATCGCGACCAATATCGCCGCGTCGACGGCAAATGGAAGCTCGCCAAGACCGAATATGATCGGGTGATCGAGTTCGTCGACAAGCTCCCCGCCGATGTCGAGATCAAGTCCCACCTGCTCGGCCGCACCGGCCTGAAGGCCAAGGACCGCACCGATATTTCGCGCATGATCTCTTGGGCTGCCTGACGCGGAACCGAAACCACCGTTCGCGCGCTTTGGCAGGCAGGTCAGGAGGATATATGATCGGCAAGCTTATCGGTGCCCTTGTCGGGCGGGAGATTGATCGGCGCGACGGCCGCGGCGGCTTCAAGGGTGCTGTGCTCGGCGCCGCGACGGCCGGCGGCCTGCGCCGGCTCGGGCCACTCGGCCTTGCGCTCGGCGGCGCCTATGTCGCGAAGAAAATGATCGATCGGCGGCGGGCGGCAGCGCCGAAACCCTAACCGCTAGACGACGATCTCGAACCTCGCCCCGCCCTCACTCGGCGGGGCGAGCGTTATCGAGCCACCATGCGCGACGACGATCCGCCGGGCGAGGCTGAGCCCCACGCCCGTGCCCGCGGGCTTGGTGGTGAAGAAGGGCAGGAACACATCCTCGCGAAAGCCAGCGGCGACCCCCGGTCCATTATCGCTGATGGCGATGATCGTCCGCCCGCCGGGCAGCGGCTCCATCTCCAGCCGCACCTCTGGCTGATCGGCATGGCCGGCCGCCGCCTCGGCGCCATTCTTGACCATGTTGATCGCCACCTGCGCCAGCAGGTCGGGATCGGCATCGAGCAACAAGTCGTCCGGCGCGACTTGGATGGCAAGACGCGCCGACTTGCCATGGTCGGACGCAGCAAACAGCCGGCCGATCTCGTCCGCCCAGGGTTTGCCGGCGAAACGCCGCACCGAAACCTCGGGCGTGCGGATGAACTGGCGATAGGTTTCCACGAAATGCATGATGCCGGCCGCGCGCCGCGCCAGCGTCTCCACCGCCGCCCGCGCATCACCGAGCGCGGGGTCGCTCCCGTCATCCACTTCCTTCATCAGTTCGGCCGCGCTCGATGCCAGCGAGGTGACGGGGGTCATCGAATTCATGATCTCGTGGGTGAGCACGCGCACCAGATCGGCCTGTGCGCCCAACTCCACGGCATTAAGCTCACCCTGAATCGGCTGGACCGAGACGAGCCGCATCCCCTGCCCCATTCGCGACACGCCCGCCGCGACCAGCATCGCCCGCTGCGCCGCGCCATCGAGCAGCATCGTCGTCAGCCGGCGTTGACCGGGCTGGAGCGCCTCGAGCGCGGCGACGAAGGTCGATCCGTGGATCGCGAAATCGTCACGGCGGACACCGGCAACGCGGCGGAACAGCTTGCGCGCCGCCTTGTTGGCCAGGTCGATGCGGCCCTCGGCGTCGATCGTCAGCAGCGCCACCGGCGATTCGTCGACCAGCGCCGCGGCGAAACGGCCCTCGTCGGCGATCGCCAGCCGCTCCTCGCGCAGCTTGCGCATCGCCTTGTCGAGCGTCGCGCCAAGCTCGTCGAAGCCGCTGCCCGAACCCGGCCGGCCAAACGCCTGCGCCAGATCGCCATGCAGCACGCTTTCGACGAAGCGGGACAGTTCCACATTGGTGCGGCGGATGTGGCGCCACAGGAAAATGATGGTGGCGACGCAGGCGAGGAAAGCCACCACCCGCACCGCGGCGAGATCGGGCTGGTTCAGCGCCCAGGTGAAGGCCAGCGTGGCAAGGCCCACCAGCGCCAGCCGCCAGGCGAGGCCGATCGCGAAGGCGCGCTCAAAGCCCATGCTTTTCCATCCGGCGATAGAGCGATCCGCGCGTCAGCCCCAGTTCGGAGGCAGCGGCGGAGATGTTATAGGCATGTTTCTTCAACGCGCGCTCGATCATCTGCCGTTCGGCCCGTTCGAGATTGAGATCCTGCATCGGCGGCGGTGCGGCTTCGGGCGACAGCCGGATCGGTGCGCCGGCAGTGCGCGGCAGCGGGAAATCGGCCATCACGAAATGCTCGCCATTGGCGAGCACCACCGCGCGTTCGGCGGCATGGCGCAGCGCGCGGACATTGCCCGGCCAGTCATAAGCGACGAGTTCCCCCAGCAGCTCGCCCGGCACCGCCCGCTCGGGCTTGCCATATTTGCGCGCATAGAAACGCAGGAAATGATCGAGCAGCAGGGGAATGTCCTCGCGCCGGCGGCGGAGCGGCGGCAGCTCGATCTCGACGGTGTTGAGGCGGAACAGCAGGTCCGGCCGGAACACGGTCTCATCGCCTAACCGCTCCGGCGCCATGTTGGTCGCGGCGACGATGCGGACGTCGATATCCACTGGCTTGTTGGAACCCACCGGCGTCACCCGTCTTTGTTCGAGCGCGGTGAGCAATTTGGGCTGCAGGTGGAGCGGCAGATTGCCCACCTCGTCCAGGAACAAAGTGCCGCCGTCGGCCGCCTGCATCCGCCCGACGCGATCGGCGCGGGCGTCGGTGAAGGCTCCCTTCACATGGCCGAACAGTTCCGAATCGAACAGATTGTCCGCGACCGCGCCCAGATCGACTGACAGCATGACGCCATCGGCACGGCGCGAACGGCGGTGAATCTCGCGCGCCACCAATTCCTTGCCTGTGCCATTCTCCCCCAGAATCAGCACATTCGCGTCGGTCGGCGCAGCGCGCTCGATCAGCGACAGGACATGCGCCATGGTAGGCGATTGGCCCAGCAACGGGGTTTCCCCGGCTGCCGGCGCGGCGATCGCGGCCGCCTTCGCTTTCTCCACCCCGGTTTCGCGGCGCGACGCCCGCAGCGCCGCGGCGGTCCGCACCGTCGCCAGCAGCCGTTCATTGGCCCAGGGCTTGGTGACGAAATCGGTCGCACCCTGCTTCATCGCGTTGACCGCGACCTGCACACCGCCATGCGCGGTGATGAGGACGATCACCGCCTGGGGGTCGACCGCCAGCATCTTGCCCAGCCAGCGGAAACCTTCCGCGCCGTCGGTGGCGCCGCGGGCGAAATTGGCATCGAGCAGGATCACGTCGGGCGATCGGCTGGCGATCATCGCCACCGCGTCCTCGGGCGAGGTCGTCGTCACCACCTCGGCGAAGATCTGGCGCAGCAACAGCCGCGCGGCGAGGAGGATATCCTCGTCATCGTCCACCACCAGACACAGATCATAAGGCTTGTCGCCGGCCATGCGCGCTCCCCATTGCGGCCACCCCTTTTAGGAGCTGTCCGGTTCCGGACAATCAATTTGCGTGCCAGCCGGGAAAGCCCGGCATTCCGCCATTTCGGGAGGGTCGACGCGGATCTGTGTCCGCGATCGGACACCGGGACTGTCCGGTTCCGGACAATCAACGCCGGGCGGCTTCGGGCCGAAACCCCGGAAATCCGGCAATTTCTGCTGTGGCACGCCGCTTGCTTTGTTTCGGCCATGTCTGTTGTTACCCTCAAATCGAACGATCCCGCGTCGCCCGATGCGCCCCATTCCGGCGGCGGCATGGACCGCGTGGTCGAAAAGAAGCGTCTGCCGGCCAGGCTCAAGCTCGGCATCGCGGCCGGCGTCGGGCTGGCCGGGCTCGGCGGCTTCTGGATGCTGGCGCCTTCGGGCGACAGCCAGACCGTCGCCGCCTCGCGCCTCGCGATCGGCGAGGTGCGCCAGGGCGTGTTCGAGGATTTCCTGCCGCTGCGCGCCCGCGTCACCCCGCTCGTCACCGTTTATCTCGATGCGGTCGAAGGCGGCCGGGTCGAGAAAGTGCTGGTCGAGGACGGCGCCACCGTCGCCAAGGGGCAGTTGCTCGCCGAGCTTTCCAACGCCGATCTCCAGCTTTCCGTGCTGGCCCGCCAGACCGAGGTGGCCGAACAGCTCAACAATATGCGCAGCCAGGAACTGGCGCTCTCGCGCACCCGCCTCGACAATCAGCGCGCGATCATCGAATCCGACGCCGCCGCCGCCAAGGCCCGCCGGCAATATGAGCGCGAGGCTGCGCTGACCGAGAAAGGCTGGGTCGCCAAGAAGACCTTCGCCGACACGGCCGAGGATTATCGCTTCCAGCAGCGTCGCGCCGCCGTGCTGCGCACCGCCCAGGCCACCGACGAGCGGCTCCAGTCGCAGCAACTCGCCCAGCTCCGCAAGTCGGCGGAATCGTTGCAGGCGAGCTTCGGCATCGCCACCGCCAATCTCGAATCGCTCAACCTGCGCGCGCCGGTCGCGGGGCAGCTCACCGCTTTTTCGATCCAGATCGGCCAGTCGATGCAGCAGGGCGAACGGCTCGGCCAGATCGACAGCCCGGGCCGCAACAAGCTCGCCGCCGGCGTCGACGAATATTATCTCGGCCGCGTCCAGCCCGGCCAGGCGGCGACGCTCGAACATGGCGGCAAGCCCTATCGGCTCAAGGTCGCGAAAATCTATCCGCAGGTCCGCGACGGCCAGTTCGAGGTCGATCTGATATTCGTCGGGCCCGAACCCGCGGGCATCCAGCGCGGGCAGACCCTGCAGGCCAAGCTGACGCTCAGCGATCCCGCGCCTGCACGCATCCTGCCCAACGGCGCCTTCTACAACGATAGCGGCGGCGCCTGGGTGTTTGTCGTCGCTCCCAATGGCAAGAGCGCGGAGAAGCGCACCGTCCGCCTCGGTCGCCGCAATGCCGATTTCATCGAGGTACTCGACGGGCTCGAACCCGGCGAGCGCGTCATCACCTCCCCCTATACGGGCCTCACCGACAAGGCGCGGCTCGATCTCGACCTCTCGGACAAGGACTGAAGCCGATGCTGAGCCTGCGCAACCTTTCCCGCACCTACCGCACCGACACCGTCGAGACGACGGCGCTTGACGCGATCGACCTCGACATTCTCGACGGCGAATTCGTCGCGATCATGGGGCCGTCGGGCTGCGGCAAATCGACCCTGCTCAACATCCTCGGCATGCTCGACAGCCCGACCGCGGGTTCCTACCGTTTCCGCGATCAGGAAGTGGCCGGCCTCTCCGAACCGCAGCTGGCCGACGTCCGCAAGCGCAACATCGGCTTCATCTTCCAGAGCTTTAACCTGGTGGACGAGCTGAGCGTCCGCGAGAATGTTGAGCTCGCTCTGCTCTATCACGGCATCCCCGCGGCCGAACGCCGCAAGCGCGTCGATCTCGTCATGGATCGCGTCGGCATTGCCCACCGCGCTGACCATCGCCCTAGCCAGCTTTCGGGCGGCCAGCAGCAGCGCGTCGCCGTCGCCCGCGCCGTCGTCGGCAAGCCGGCGCTGGTGCTGGCGGACGAGCCCACCGGCAATCTCGACACGCAGCATGGCGAAGAGGTGATGCACATGCTGCAGGCGCTAAACCGCGACGGCACAACCATTGTCATGGTCACCCACTCGCCGTCCCATGCCGATTATGCCAGCCGCGTCGTCAACATGCTCGACGGCCGCGTGCTCGTCGAACGGCGCCGCGCCGCCTGATATCGGGGGAGAGGATCAAGGCCATGTGGCGCAACTATCTCACCGTCGGCATCCGCTCGCTGGCGAAGAACCGCGCCTATGCGCTCATCAACATTCTCGGTCTCGCCATCGGCATGGCGGCGTGCATCCTCATCCTGCTCTTCGTCCGCTACGAATTCACCTACGACCAGTTCCTCGGCAATGCCGATAACACCTATGAGCTGCAGTCCTTCTACACGTCTAAGGAGACGGGCCAGCAGTTCAACATCCAGATGACCGCCTATGTGGCGGGCACGATGCTCAAGAAGGATTTTCCGCAGGTCGAAAAGACCGTCTTCGCGCTGAGCGGCAGTCCGGTCGTCATGAAGGACGGCCAGGCGACGGCGGCCAACGACATATTGCTGGTCGACGGCCCCTTCTTCGACATCGTCCGCTTCCCCTTCGCCACCGGCAATCCCGCAACCGCTTTGTCGGAAGCGGGCACGGTCGTCCTTACCGAGGCCGAGGCGATGAAACGCTACGGCACCACCAATGTGGTCGGCCAGACGATGACGATGATCACCCGCGGCAAGACCATGGATTTCCGCATCACCGGCATCGTCAAGGATCCGCCCAAGAACAGCAGCTTCCACCTGACGATCATCGCCCGCATCGATTTCACCAGCTATTTCGCCGAGCAGCCCGAGTTCATGGAAGAATGGGGCTGGCAATCGGGCTGGGTGTTCGCCCAGCTCAAGCCCGGCACCGACGTGCAGACGCTGCAGTCCCAATTCCCCGCCTGGGAAAAGCGCAACATCGCCGACGAGGATGTCGAAGGCATCCGTTACAATGCCGGTGACGAGCAGGACTGGCGCCTGGTCAATGTGCGCGACATCCATCTCGGCGAAGCGCAGGGCGCATCGATGACGCCGGGCAATGACAAGCGCACGGTCTATACCTTCGCGGTGATCGCGCTGCTGATCCTCGGCATGGCGTGCGTCAACTTCACCAACCTCGCCACCGCGCGCGCCAGCCAGCGCGCCCGCGAAGTGGCGCTGCGCAAGGTGCTCGGCGCCAACCGCCGCCAGCTCATCGGCCAGTTCGTCGGCGAATCGATCCTCGTCGCCGCAATCGCGATGCTGGTCGCTCTCGCCATTGCCGAGTTGCTGCTGCCGCTCTTCGCCAACTTCCTTGATGCCAGGCTGCAGCTCCATTATTTCGGCAGCGATGGCGTGTTGCTGCCGATCCTCCTGCTGGTTCTGATCGTCGGCGTCGCGGGCGGCCTCTATCCGGCCCTCGTCCTTTCCCGCTTCCAGCCGGCACGCGTGCTCAAGGCCAATCGCTCGGCGGCGGATACCGAAGGGTCCGCGCGGCTGCGCAGTATCCTCGTCGTCGGCCAGTTCGCCGTGTCGATTGGGCTGATCATCTGCACGGCGATCATCTACACGCAGACGATGTATGCGCAGAGCGTCGACCCCGGCTATCGCCGCGACGGCATCTTGCAGGTCGATAATTTCGGCCGCCGCCAGATCGAGACCCGCAAGCAGACGATCAAGGACGAGATCGCCCGCGTCGAAGGCGTGACGATGGTCGCCGGCACCGGCATGGGGGTCAACACGCGCAACAACAGCAACCGCGGTTTCCAGGTGCCGGGGCGCAAGGATGCCGTGAACATCGGCACTTATAGCACCGATCCGGAATGGGTGGACGCTATGGGCATCCGCATGCTCGCCGGCCGCAAGCTCGATCGCAACCGCCCAGCCGACGACGCCACCGTGCCCTTCCCCGAAGATCCGGTGGTAGAACAGGCGCTGGCCCGGCGTGGCGTCAACATGGTCATCAACGCGCTGGCGGCCAAGCGGCTCGGCTTCGCCAGCCCGGCGGATGCGGTGGGCAAGACCGTCCGCACCAGCATGGTCGACAGCGAGAAATACGGCCTCACGCCGGTGACGATCGTCGGCGTGATGGACGATTCCCGCTTCCGTTCGATCCGCACGCCGATCGATCCGATCATGATCACCCGCAACGACAATAATTATGACGTGCTGGTGGTTCGCTACAACGGCGATCCCAAGGTGGTGCGCGAACGGATCGAGCGCGCGTGGAAGAAGATCGCGCCCGACGCACCGTTCGAGGCGGAGTTCAGCGAGGATATCGTCCGCGAGCTTTATTCGAAGGAAGCCGCCCGCGCGCAGATGTTCGCCGCCTTCGCCGTGCTCGCGGTGGTCGTCGGCTGCCTCGGCTTGTTCGGGCTCGCCACCTTCACTGCCGAACGCCGGACCAAGGAAATCGGTATCCGCAAGGTGCTGGGCGCCCGGACGCGGGACATCGTCCAGTTGCTCGTGTGGCAGTTCAGCCGGCCGGTGCTGATCGCCAATCTGATCGCCTGGCCGATCGCCTGGTGGGTGATGCGGGATTGGCTGAACGGCTTCGACAGCCGCATCGCGCTCGGGCCGACGCCCTTCCTGCTCGCCGGCCTGCTCGCGCTGCTGATCGCGGTCGGCACGATCGGCAGCCACGCCTTCCGCGTCGCCCGGGCGAACCCGGTCCACGCGCTCCGGTACGAATAGGCCCCTTACCTGTTCGTCGCGCCGCCCTGTCCGCTTGACCGCGGGCAGGGCGGTCGCGTTTCCACTTCCCGTTCCCTTATTGCGTTACCCCAGCGAGAATGGGTGGCGCGTGTGGGTTACCGCAGCGTCTCCAGAAACTTCAGCATCAGCCCCGTCACCGCCTCCGGCTGCTCCATCTGAACCAGATGACCCGCCCCCGGCAGCATCTCGACCGCGCGGACGTCTCCATGGTGGAGCTTGATGGCGCCCAGCGGATCGTCGCCATGGAAGCCTTCCAGGTCGACGTCATTCTCGGTGCCGATGAAGAAATAAGGCGCCTGGGTCTTCACCCCCTCGAACGCCCGGCGCTGTTGCCAGCGCAGGTCCATCGCCCGATACCAGTTGAGCCCGCCAGTGAAGCCGGACCGGCTATATTCGGACACATAATATTCCATGTCGCATTCGCTCATCCACGCCCAGGGCAGCGGCGGCGGATCGGGCAAGGCCGTGCGATAAGCCGTCCCCGGCGGGTAGTTCCACATGTCGAGCAGATGGTGCGCGCCGCTCAGCCCCCATAGCACCGCCTTCAGGAAATCGCGCGGGTCGGCATCGAGCGCGGCATCGGCCACGCCCGGCTGATCGACGAAATAATGGATGTGGGAGAAGTGTTTGGCCGCCATGTCGGCCGCTTCCTTCAGCGGCGACAGTTCGGGCAGGTGGGGCGTATGGGGATTCTGCAGGCCGATGATCCCGGCAACGCGATCCGGGTGGCGGACGGCGAGATCGTAGATCGCGAACACCCCGAAATCGAGCCCCGCGAACACCGCTTTCTCTTCGTCCAGATGATCGAGCAGGCCGATCAGGTCGCCGACGGTGTGGTCGCAATCGTAAAGCGCGGGGTCGGCCGGCGCTTCCGTCTGGCCCATGCCGCGCAGGTCGGGCGCGACCACCCGCCAGCCCGCGGCCGCAATCGCCGGTATCTGGTGCCGCCAGCTATACCAGAGGTGCGGAAAGCCATGGGCGAGGATGATCAGCGGCCCCTCCCCCTGCTCCACATAATGCATGCGGATTCCGTTGATCCGCGCGTGGCGGTGCATCCATTCGGCCATGTCCGGCTCCTCTCCGGCCGGCAACCTATCCTTCCGCTAATGGCCTGTCGCCCGGATCGGTGACGGCAATGTCCCTTTGGCGAAACTTCGTTCTCTCCGCGAAATTACTGCCAAAATCGGTTATGGCTGCTCAATGGCTGTCGGTTTGTTAGGAAATTGTTAATACTTCGGCCCCAGCTTCTAGTTGGGTTGATCGCGACGGAGCGTATCATGACGTCGAAGATCCTGTGCCTTGTGGCGCTTTTGCTTGTTTCCGGTTGCACGACAGCGCAGCCGGTGGATCGTGCTGACGTCAAGGTGTCGGTCGAGCCCCCGCCGCAACCGCAACTGCCCGAGTGGCGGACGATCGCGAAGAAAGAGGATCAGTCGGCGATCGACGCGCTGGGCGCCCGCTGGGCCTCCGCGCTGGCCGCCGTCAAGGCGTGGCGGAAGCCCGCGGTCACCGCCGAAGGCAAACTCCTCGAAGCCGACGCCGCTTTGGTCCGCCCCCTGCCCCCGCCCGGCCGTTACCGCTGCCGCACCTTGCGTTTTACCGGCACCCAGGGCGGTTTCCAGTCCTTCCAGCCCTGGTTCTGCTTCGTCGAGGAGGAAGGCGATCTCACGATCCTTACCAAGGCGACCGGCAGCGATCGTCCTCAGGGCCGGCTCTGGCCGGACGGGGAAAAACGGCTGATCTTCCTCGGCTCCACGCTCCGCGGCCCGGAAGGCCCCGCCCCGGCCTATGGCGACAGCCCGGATACCGACACCGCTGGCGTGTGCGAGCGGGTCGGCGATTTCCAGTGGCGGCTGGTGGTTCCGCGCGGCGGCAACGACCTCGACATCATCGAGCTCGTGCCCGATGTCGCGCCACCGTCGCCGCCGCCTTCCTGGCGCTAAACCTCAGCTCGCGCGGACGCGGGTGAACAATTCCTCATATTTCCGCGACAGATCCTCGCTCGAATATTGGGCATATTCGCTGTTGGCGAGGTTGGTGGGGAAGATCACCGGGTTATTCTTATAGGCATCGTCCATCAGCGCCTTGGCGGCGGCATTGGGCGTCGGGAACTGAATCGTCTTGGAAATCTCCGCTCCCGCCTTCGCGTCGAGCAGATAGTTGATGAACTCGTGCGCCAGATCCGGGTTGGGCGCGCCCTTCGGGATCGACAGGCAGTCGGACGAGATTTGGCTGCCCTCCTTGGGCACCACGAAATCGATATCCTTGTCCTCGCGCATCACCTGCGCGATGTCGCCATTATATTCGATGCAGATGTCGACGTCGCCAGCCAGCAGCAGATCCTGGCCATTGTCCTGGTGGAAGACGGCGACATTGGGCTTCTGCTTGATCAGCAGCTGTTCGACCTGCTTCAGCGAGGCGTCGTCGGCCGTATTCATCGGCTTGCCGAGATATTTCATCGCCAGCCGCACCATATCGCCCGCTTCGGACAGCAGGGCAATGCGCCCCTTATATTTGTCCGAATCGAACACCCACTTCCAGCTGTCCGGCACGCCGTCCATCTTCGACTTGCGATAGCCGATGCCCATCACCAGCCAGGTATAGGGCATGGAATGTTTGCGGCCGGGATCGAACTGCACGTCCTGGAATTCGGGCGCGACATTCTTGAAGTTCGGGATCTTCGCATGATCGAGCGGCATCAGCATGTCGGCCGCCACCATCCGCTGGACAAAATCGTTGGTCGGCACGATCACATCATAGCCCTGGTTGCCCGCGCGCAGCTTGGCGAACAGTTCGTCGTTCGTCGCGAACAGGCTCATATTGACGTCGATGCCGCTGGCGGCCTTGAAATCGGCCAGCGTGGTTTCGCCGATATAGGTGTCCCAATTGTAGAAATTGAGCGTCTTGGCCTTGGCGCCCGTCTCGCCGCCCTTGCCGCAGCCGGACAGCGAGGTGAAGCTGAGCCCCACCGCCGCGATACCCAGGCCAGCAAGAAACCCTCGGCGAGAAGGCGGCGGCACGATCGTCGGCAGGTCGGTCATCGAAGCCCCCTTCTGCTATGTCGAACTGAGGCTAAGATCACAGATGGCGGCCGTCAACGCCGCATTGCAACAAGCAAGGGACACGATCGATGCGGGGCGACGGTGAGGATCGGGATTATCCGCCGTCCTGGTATGCCGCGACGGCGATCCCGGGCCCTGTCGCAGCGCCGCTCGACGGCGATGCGCGCGCCGATATCTGCATCATCGGCGGTGGCTATACCGGGCTCGGCGCGGCGCTCCGGCTGGCGGAGGCCGGCTGGCAAGTCCGGCTGATCGAACAGGCACGGCTCGGCTGGGGCGCCTCAGGCCGCAATGGCGGCCAGGTCCATGTCGGCCAGCGCCGCGATCCCGAATGGCTGGAGCGCGTGCTTGGCCCCGACGATGCGATGCACGTCTGGCGGATCGCGATCGACGCGCGCGATCATCTCGATCGGCTGATAGAAACCCACGGCATCCCCTGCGATTTCACCCCCGGCCTGCTCCACGTCGATCACAAGCGCCGCTACGTCCCCCACAGCCGCGCCGCGGTGGAGCTGCTCCGCTCCCGCTATGATTATCCCCATGCCGAGTTCGTCACCGGCGAGGCGCTGTCCGAAATGCTCGGTGCCAAGGGCTATCATGGCGGGATGCTCGATCGGCGCGGCGGCCATCTTCATCCGCTGAACCTCGCACTTGGCATGGCCCACGCTGCCGCAGCAGCCGGCGCGCGTTTGCACGAACATACAGAAGGGACCGGCCTCACCCGCACCGCCGCCGGCTGGCAGGTGAAAACGGCACGCGGCACCATCACCGCCGACCGCATACTTCTCGCCGGCGACGGCTATCTCCGCGGCTTGTCACCCAAAACCGAAGCGCGGGTGATGCCGATCAACAATTATATCGCCGTCACCGAGCCGCTGGGCGCGGCCCGCGCCCAGTCGTTGATCCGCGACAATGTCGCAGTCTCCGATTCGCGCTTCGTCGTCTATTATTTCCGCCTGACCCCCGATCATCGCCTGCTGTTCGGCGGCGGCGAGAATTATCGCTGGCGCTTCCCCGCCGACATCCCCGCCTTCGTCCGCCCGCACATGCTCAAGGTCTTTCCCCAGCTTGCCGATGTTAAGCTCGACTATGGCTGGGGCGGCACCCTCGGCGTCACGCCCACGCGGATGCCCTTCGTTCGAGAGGTCGAACCCGGCCTCACCGCGATCGGCGGCTATTCGGGCCTCGGCGTCGTCCTCGCCCCCTATTTCGGCAAGCTGCTGGGCGATGCGCTGGCCGGCGGCAACAGCCCCGACTTCACCCGTCTCACCCGCATCCCCGTACCCCCCTTCCCCGGCGGCAAATGGCTGCGCTGGCCGACCTTGGTGGCCGCGATGTCGATGTTTGCGCTTCGCGATCGGCTCTAATCGACGACCGCCACCGCATCCCTGATCCGCGTCGCAATCTCGTCGATCTGCGCCGTCGATATGATCAGCGGCGGCGACAGCGCGATGATGTCGCCCGTCACCCGCACCAGCAGGCCATCATCGAAGCAGCGATGGAACACCGCCTTGCCCCGCGCGCCCGGCGCATCGGGGCGCGGTGCGAGTTCTATCCCCGCCACCAGCCCGATCGTGCGGATGTCGATCACATGCGGCGCATCGCGCAAGCCATGGATCGCGTCCGCCCAATAGTCGGCCAGCCCCGCCGCGCGCACGAACAGCCCTTCCTCGGCATAGGTTTCGAGCGTCGCGAGGCCGGCCGCCGCCGCCAGCGGGTGGCCTGAATAGGTGTAACCGTGGAACAGCTCGATCCCCGGCGCGGCATTGTCGACCACCGCGGCGTGGACATGGTTCGCCACTGCGACCGCCCCCATCGGCACCGCGCCGTTGGTGAGCCCCTTGGCCATGGTGATCATGTCGGGCGTGACGCCGAAGGCCTGCGCGGCAAAGGGCGCGCCGATCCGGCCGAAACCGGTGATCACCTCATCGAAGATCAGCAATATGCCATATTTCTTCGTGATCTCGCGCAACCGCTCAAGATAGCCCTTTGGCGGCGCCAGCACGCCCGTAGATCCCGCCACCGGCTCGACGATCACCGCCGCGATCGTCTCCGCGCCGTGCAGGTTGACGATGTCCTCCAGCGCGTCGGCCAGATGCGCGCCCCATTCGGGCTGCCCGCGGCTGAACCCCTGTTCGGCATGGTTATAGGTATGCGGCAGATGGTCGACACCGGGCAGGCTGAGGAAAGCGCGGCGGTTGTTGACGATGCCGCCCACCGAAACCCCGCCGAAATTGACGCCATGATAGGCCCGCGCGCGGCCGATCAGCCGGGTGCGGCTGCCCTGGCCGATGGCGCGCTGGTAGGCCAATGCGATCTTGAGCGCCGAATCCACCGCCTCCGACCCGGAATTGGCGAAGAACACATGGTCCATGCCATCGGGCGCGATCTCCGCCACCCGGCTCGCCAGCCGGAAGGCGAGCGGATGGGCAAGATTGAAGGTCGGCGCGAAATCGAGTTCCCCCGCGGTCTCGCGGATCGCCTCGACAATCTTGGGTCGCGTGTGGCCGGCATTGACGCACCACAACCCCGCCGTCCCGTCGAGGATCTGGCGCCCGTCGGGCGTCCAGTAATGCATGTCCTTCGCCCGCGCGAGCAGGCGGGGATCGGCCTTGTAGCCGCGATTGTCGGTGAAAGGCAGCCAGAAGGCGGCAAGGTCGTTGGGGTTGGTCATCTTCCTTCCTTCTCCCCTCCCTGCGTGCAGGGAGGGGCTGGGGGTGGGTGGGTGCGGCGGGCGAAGGTCTTGCGATCGAGGGCACCCACCCCTCAATCCCCTCCCTGATGCCAGGGAGGGGAAGCTGGCTCACACCTTCAACAGCAGATGGTCGCGCTCCCACGAACTGATCACGCCCTGATAGGCGGTGAGCTCGTCGGCCTTGATCAGCAGGAAGGCGCGGACGAACTTGTCGCCGAGCAGTTCGATCACCTCGGGGCATTCGGTGAAGCGGTCGAGCGCCTCGTCGAGATTGCGCGGCAAGGTGCGCAGGTGGAGATAGGCATTGCCCTCCACCATCGGCGCCGGATTGACCGCGTCACGCACGCCGATGAAACCACACACCAATGACGCCGCGAGCGCGAGATAGGGATTGGCGTCGGCCCCCGGCGTCCGATTCTCGATCCGCGTATTGGCGACGTCGGTGATCGGCACGCGCAGCCCGCAGCTTCGGTTGTCATAGCCCCATTGCAGGTTGATCGGCGCTGCATGGCCCGGCCGCATCCGGCGGAAGCTGTTGATATTGGGTGCAAACAGTGGAGCCACTTCGGGCAGATATTTCTGCAATCCCCCCACGAAATGGCGGAACACGTCGCTCAGGCCATCGGGCTTCTCGCCGAACAGGTTGCGTCCCGTCAGCTTGTCGTTGGCGGAGATATGGAGATGCATCGCGCTGCCCGGCTGATGCTCCATCGGCTTGGCCATGAAGGTCGCATAGACACCGTGCTTGAGGGCCACCTGGCGGACGATGCGCTTGAATACGATCACCTGGTCGCACAGGTGGATCGGCTCGCCATGGTTGAAGTTGATCTCGAGCTGCGCGGTCCCCGCCTCGTGGATCATCGTGTCGAGATGGAGCGAGGCGGCCTCGGCCTGCTCATAGATGTCCTCGATCAGATCCTCATATTCGGTGACGGCCTCCAGCCCATAAGGCTGCGGCGCGGTCTCGGCGCGGCCCGATCGCCCGGCCGGCGGCTCCAGCGGCAGATCGGGATCGGTGTTGACCTTGGTCAGGTAGAATTCCAGCTCGGGGGCGACCACCACCTCCCAGCCCATCTTGTCGTAAAGGCCGAGCACCTTCTTCAGCACATGACGCGGCGCGATCTCGAACGGGTCGCCATTCTTGTGATGCGCGTCGGCGAAGACGAAGGCGGTCGGCGTCTTGAACCCCGGCGCCACGCACAAGGATGCGGGGTCGGGGTGGAGCGACACGTCCGGGTCGCTGAAACTTTCCGCCTCGGACGGCTCATCGGCATATTCGCCGGTGACGGTGACGTTGAAGATGCTGCTCGGCATCCGGAGCGATCCGTTATGGACCGATTGCAGGAATTTCTGCGCCGGCCACACCTTGCCGCGGATGACGCCGTTCATATCGGGCACGAGGCATTCGACCTCGCTGATCCCGTTGGCCGCGATCCACTCGCGGAAGCTGGTACTCATAAAGTCACCTTATTTTCCCTTCCCTCACACTCTCCGTCCCGCCCGCCGTTCGTCCCGAACGAAGTGGAGGGCCGTGCCCCGAGCGATACGGCAACGTGTCTCGACGCAGCCTGTCCTCGGGTTCGGCGGAGCCGAAGTCCGGGGGCTCGACACGAACGGGGTTGGGGCGTCCATCACCCCAACGTCTCCACCTCCACATGGTCCGGCGCCGGCATCTTCGCGAGCGTCGGCCCCACCTCGTCGAGCGCGGCGTGGATGATCGCGACCATCCGGTCCACTTCCTCATGGGTGATGATGAAGGGCGGGCACATGACGATCGAATCGCGGATCGCCCGCACCATCAGCCCGCCGGCGATGCAGGCGTCGCGCACCACCGGGCCGGCCGCGCCTTCCTTGCCGGTGAAGCGCTGGTTGGTGCCTTTCTTCGCGACGATCTCGACCGCGCCCAGCAGCCCGCAGCTCCGCGTCTCGCCGACCAGCGGATGATCGTCGAGGCTCTTCAATGCCTTGGCGAAATAGGGGCCGATGTCGCGGGCGACGCGATCGACCAGCCCTTCGCGCTCGATTATCTCGAGGTTGCGGAGCGCCACCGCGGCCGCGACCGGATGGCCCGAATAGGTGTAGCCGTGGACGAAATCCTCGTCGCTTGCACGCAGCGTCTCGACGATCTCGTGGCTGACGCCGGTGGCGGAGATCGGCTGGTAGCCCGACGACAGCCCCTTCGCCATCGAGACGATGTCAGGCGTGTAGCCGAA
Source organism: Sphingomonas sp. DBB INV C78 (assembly GCF_042693015.1). Taxonomy (NCBI): domain Bacteria; kingdom Pseudomonadati; phylum Pseudomonadota; class Alphaproteobacteria; order Sphingomonadales; family Sphingomonadaceae; genus Sphingomonas; species Sphingomonas sp. DBB INV C78. The sequence goes on from NZ_CP170544.1 coordinate 4,144,251, forward strand.
GCGCTGGAAGCCGAACCATTTGCCCAGCCGCCCGAAGCCGGTGATCACCTCGTCGGAAACGAGCAGGATGCCATATTTGCGGCAGATCGCCTCCACCCGGCCCCAATAGCCGGGCGGCGGGATGATGACGCCGCCTGCGCCCTGCACCGGCTCGCCGATGAAGGCCGCGACCTTATCCGGCCCCACGCTCAGGATGCGCGCCTCGATCTCGGCTGCCGCACGCGCGCCAAAGGCTTCCGGGTCTTCGCCGAATCCCTCGCCGAAATGGTAGGGCTGCATGACATGCTCGACGCCGGGGATCGGCAGCCCCCCTTGCGCGTGCATATAGCTCATGCCCCCCAGGCTCGCGCCGGCGACGGTCGATCCATGATAGGCGTTGCGCCGGCTGATGAAGACCTGCCGTTCGGGCTGGCCCTTCAACGTCCAGTAATGGCGGACCAGCCGGAACACGGTGTCGTTCGATTCCGACCCGGACGAGTTGAAGAATACATGCTGCAACTCGCCGCCGAGCAGCCCGGCGATCTTGGTGGCCAACTCGACCGCCGGCACCGTCGCAGTGCGGAAGAAGCTGTTATAATAAGGCAGCTCCAGCATCTGCTCATAGGCGACCTTGGCCAGCTCCTCGCGGCCATAGCCGACATCGACGCACCACAGGCCCGCCATCCCGTCGAGGATGGCATGGCCCTCCCCGTCCCAGATTGTCGATCCTTCGGCCCGCGTGATGATCCGGCTGCCGCCCAAATCCTGGATCAGCTTGTAATTCGCCTGCGCGGGGAGGTGATGGGCCACGTCCTGCTTGCGCAGATTGGCAATGTCATAGTTGCGCACGGTCACGCGCCTTCCTTCGCCTGTTGGGCCGCGAACGCTTCGCCACGAAGCGTCCGGCCCATGATTCCGAAAAAGCCCTGGGAGGATGCGTCCCGATCGGTCTGCCATTCGGGATGCCATTGAACGGCGAGCACGGGGGTGCCGCCGGGACTGGCCGAGACCGCCTCGATCACGCCATCGGGCGCCGTCGCCTCAACAGACAGACCCGCGCCCAGCCTCTTCACGCCCTGGAAATGGACGGAGTTCACCTTGAGGCTGTCGCGTCCGAATGCGCGCGCCAGCACGCCATCTCGCGCGAGATTGACGTCATGACTGTGCGCGAACATCGCATCCAATGGCACGCCATCGGGCGAATGGTGGGAAAGCGCCCGGTCGGCATCGCCCAGCGCACGGTCCAGCGTGCCGCCGAAAGCGACATTGATCTCCTGGAAGCCGCGGCAGATGCCGAACACCGGCTTGCCCAGCTCGATCATCACCTCGATCAAAGCGAGGCTCATCTCGTCGCGGGCGGGATCGAACGGCCCCTTGCCATCGGCGTCGCCATAGCGTTCCGGGCCGACATTCGACGGACTCCCCGTCAGCAGCAGCCCGTCGATCCGCGTGGCTGCCTCGCGCGCCGACATCAGGTCGGGCCGGGCCGGGATGAGCAGCGCCGCCGCATCGGCATGGCGCATCGCCGCTTCCATATAGCGGTCGATCACCACCTGCGCCGATTCCTCGCCGAACGGCCGGTTGCAGGCGGTGATGCCGAGAAGGGGGCGGGTCACGGGAGCCTCCCCCTAAATCCTCCCCGGCACGGGGAGGGGGACCATCCGAAGGATGGTGGAGGGGGCGTTTCACAGGCAACGCGGTCACTTGACGCACGCCCCCTCCACCGCTTCGCGGTCCCCCTCCCCGTTCCGGGGAGGATCTGGAATGCCCCCCTCATGACAACAACACCGCCGGCGATCGCGGATGCCAGGCGAGCCACACCGGCTGCTCCCAGTCGAAGCCGCGCTCCTCATAGCGTGCGACGTTGGACCGCAGCACGCGGACGCGCATCCCCGATGGCACCTGCACCTCATAGACCGTCTCGCTGCCGAGATAGGAGATATGGCAGATCGTCCCCGCCACCACATTATGCCCCTCGGGCACGCCCGACACGACCGGCGGCAACCCGACCTCCGGCCGGTGCAGCATCTCGATCTTCTCCGGCCGGATCGCCGCCCACACCGTCGATCCCGCCGCGCCCGACACGCCATGATCGACATAGATCGGGCTCGCCAGCGCCGGCGACGTGACCACGGCTCGGTCGGGCTCGTCCACCGTCAGCCGCCCCTCGAACATGTTCACGCTGCCGATAAAGTCGGCGACGAAGCGGTTGGCGGGATATTCGTAAAGATCGGTCGGGCTCGCCACCTGCTGCATCAGCCCGCGATGCATGACGGCGCAGCGCGTCGCCATCGCCAGCGCTTCATCCTGGTCATGCGTCACCATTACGAAGGTGACGCCCACCTTGTCCTGGATCTGCGCCATTTCCGATCGCATCTGCTCGCGCAGCTTGGCGTCGAGCGCCGACAGCGGCTCGTCGAGCAACAGCACCCGCGGCCGCTTCACCAGCGCACGGGCAAGCGCCACGCGCTGGCGCTGACCACCGGAAAGCTGGTCGGGCTTCCTCTCCTCCAGCCCGTCGAGCTTGACGAGCGCCAGTGCCGCCGCGACGCGCTCCTCGCGTTCGGCCTTGGCGACGCCGTCCATGCGCAGGCCATAAGCGACATTGTCGGCGACGCTCATGTGCGGGAAGACCGCGTAGGACTGGAACACCATGTTCACCGGCCGCTTGTTGGGCGGCACCCCGGCCATGTCCTCGCCATCGATCAGGATGCGGCCCTCGGTCGGGATTTCGAGCCCCGCGAGCATCCGCAGCAAGGTCGTCTTGCCGCAGCCCGATGGCCCCAGCAGCGCAAAGAACTCGCCCTCCTCGATCTCCAGATTGGCGTCATCCACCGCGGTGAACTGGCCGAAGCGCTTGGTGACGCCCTCGATCCGGATCAGCGTTTTCCCCACCATCACGCGCCCCCGCTCTTGGCCACTTCGCGGCCCTGCAGCTTCAATCCGATCGCCGTCATCAGCACCGTCACCACGATCAGCACGGTCGATGCAGCATTCACCTCCGGCGTCACCGAGAAGCGCACCATCGAATAGACCTTCACGGGGAAGGTCACCGTGTCGGGCCCGGCGGTGAAGAAGGTGATGACGAAATCGTCGAGGCTGAGCGTGAAGGCGAGCAAGGCGCCCGCCACCAGCGCCGGCCGCATGTGCGGCACCAGCACGTCGATGAAGGCCCGCCATTCGCTCGCCCCCAGATCCTTCGCCGCTTCCTCCAACTCGCGGTTGAACGAGGCGAGCCGCGCGCGGACGATCACCGCGACGAAGGGGAAGCAGAAGGAGACGTGCGCGATGATGATCGCGCCGAGATTGAGCGGCCAGGTCAGTCCCTGCGGCCAGGGCATCACGCGCGAGAAGAAGACCAGCATCGCCACGCCCATGCAGATCTCCGGCACGACGATCGGCAGCGCCAAGGTGCCTTCGAACGCGGACTTGAACGGGAAACGGAAGCGCCAGCAGGCGACCGCGACGAGCGCGCCGAGCACCACGCTGATCACCGTCGCCAGCGCCGCGATGGTCAGCGAATTGGTGAACGCCTCGAACAGGCTCGCATTGCGGAAGGCCTTGAAATACCAGTCCAACGTGAAGCCGGTCCAGACGATGTTGCGCTTCGATTCATTGAAGCTGAACACCATCAAGGTGATCAGCGGCGCATAGAGGAAGATCGTCACCAGCACGATCCAGAGCTGGAGCGGCCAGCGCCGGAAATAATCGAGCGGCCCGATCGGTTCGCGGTTCCGGCCGATCATCGTGCCAGCCTCCGCCGCCGGTTGGTTATCACCGCCTGCCCCGCGATCGCGATGAAGGTCAGATACATCAGGATGAAGGACAAGGCCGATCCGAACGGCCAGTCATTCGCCCGCTTGAACTGGCTTTCGATCACATTGGCGATCATCTGGCTGTCCGGCCCGCCGAGCAGATCGGGCGTAAGGTAACTGCCCAGCGCCGGGATGAAGGTGATCAGCAGCCCCGACAGGATGCCCGGCAGTGCGAGGGGCACCACCACCTCCCAGATCGTCCGGAGATGCCCCGCCCCCAGATCGAGGCTCGCCTCCAGCAGCGAGCGATCGAGCCGGTCGAGCGCGGCGTATAGCGGCAACACCAGGAAGGGCAGATTGACGTAAACCAGCCCCAGGATCACCGCGAAATTATTGTGGAGCAGCGGCAGCGGCTCGAACGCCCAGCCCATATGCTCGGCCGCCCAGCCGAGCGAGTTGTTGACGTAACCCTCGCGCCGCAACACCGCCATCAGCGCATAGGTGCGGATCAGCAAATTGGTCCAGAAAGGTAGCATGATCAGCAGCAGCAGCCACGCCTTCGCCTTGTCCGGTGCGAAGGTGATGGCGAGCGCGACGGGAAATCCGATCACCAGGCACAGGAAGGTGGTGAGCGCCGCCAGCCACAAGGATTTCAGGAAAATCTCGAGATAGACCGCGTCCGCCGCGCGGACATAATGGCGGAAGGTGCCGCTGATCTCGATCGTTGTCGGCCCGACATTCTGGCCGAAGCTATAGGCCCAGATCACCGCCAGCGGCACGACGAAGAAGACGAACAGCCACAAAGCCGGTGCGGTGAAGATGGCGGCGAAGGGGCCTTTGGCGCGTTTCCAGTCCTCTTCCATCCGCTTGTCCCCCCAGCTTCAGGCGTTATGCAGATACCAGTCATAATCGAGCGGCATCACCTGTTCGAAGAAGCGCGCCTGTTCGGTGCGCTTGACGATGGCGAACATGTCGACCGTCCGGTCACCCAGATAGTCGCGCAGCACCTGCGACTGCTCGAACAGTCGCACCGCATCGAACCAGTTGGTCGGCAGGCTCGATCCCGCAGCACTCGCCGCGGCATAGCCGTCGCCCGTCACCGGCGGGCCGGGGTCGATGCGATGGGTGATGCCATGATGGACCGCCGCCAGCAGCGCCGCGAGCGCCAGATAAGGATTGGCGTCCGCACCCGCGACGCGATGCTCGATATGCCGGGTGTGCGGCAACCCGGCCGGCACGCGCAGCGCCACCGTGCGGTTGTTCACGCCCCAGGTCGGCGCGGTCGGGGCATAGCTGTTCGCCTTGAAGCGGCGATAGCTGTTGGCGTTGGGCGCGAAGATCGCCATGGATTCCGCCAGCAACGCGCCCATCCCGCCGATCGCGTGGCGCAACATCGGCGTCCCGTGAACATCCTCGTCGGCAAAGAGATTTCTCCCCTCGGCATCGTTGACGCTGACATGGAGGTGGAGCCCGCTGCCGGCCCGGTCGCTCCACGGCTTCGCCATGAAAGTCACGTCGCAGCCGTGATTCTTCGCAACGCCCTTGGCCGCACGCTTGTAGGCGACGGCATCGTCGGCGGCGCGTAGCGCATCGCCCTTGTGCTTCAGGGTCAGCTCCAACTGCCCCGGCGCACATTCGGAGATCACGCCTTCCAGCGGAATCCCCTGCGCGTCCGACGCCGCCCACAGGTCGCGCAGAAAGGGCGATGCCTCCTCCACCTGCGGCAGGCCATAGACTTCGGTCGCGGTCGCCATGCCGCGCGGCAGGCGGACCGATCCGTCGCGCCCGCGCCGCCCGTCGACCAGATAAAATTCCAGCTCGCACGCCACCACCGGGGTCAGGCCATCGGCGGTGAAGCGGTCGATCACCCGTTGCAGCACGGCACGCGGATCGAGTTCGCAGACCGTGCCGTCCAGTTCGTGCAGCGAGCACATCACCTGCCCGACATCATCGCCCAGCCAGGGCGCCGGCACGATCCCGCCCGGCACCGGCCGCGCCCGCCGGTCGGCGTCGCCATCTTCCCAGACGAGGCCGGTATCCTCGCAATCACGGCCCGTAATATCGACCACCTGGATCGATCCCGGCAGGAAACGGCCATAATCATAGACCGCTTCGAGCTCGTGACGCCGCAGCCTCTTGCCGCGCGGCACGCCGGAAAGCCCCGTGTAGAAGATGTCGAACAGGGCGATATGCGGATTGGCCGCCAGGAACGCCCGCCCCTCGGCCGGATCGGCGACGAAACCCGCCGGGATCGCATCGCTGCTCATGCAACGCCTCCCCGGATCGTGAAGCTCACCGCCTTCAGGTCCGCATATTTCTCCATCGCGTGCAGGCTGCGGTCGCGCCCGAAGCCCGATTGCTTGAACCCGCCGAACGGCATGGTGATGTCGTCGGCATCCCAGCCGTTCACCCATACCTGCCCGGCGTGGAGCGCCCGCACCGCGCGATGGGCGCGATCGAGATCGGCGGTCCACACACCCGCCGCCAGGCCGTAAACCGTGTCATTGGCGATCCGATACGCCTCGGCCTCATCACTGAATCCGATCACGCCCAGCACCGGCCCGAACACTTCCTCGCGCGCCAGCGTGGCACCCGGGGTCACCTGGTCGAAGATCGTCGGCGCGACATAATATCCCCCCGACTCCTCGCGCACACGGCCGCCGCCCAGCACCAGCTCGGCACCTTCGGCCTTGGCGGTTTCGATATAGCGGAGGGCCGTCTCCATCTGGCCCGCACTCACCATCGCGCCGAAGCGCGTGGCCGGGTCCAGCGGATCGCCCGCCTCGATACGCGACGCTACTTTGACAACCTCGGCCATGAACTCGGCCCTGATGTCCTCATGAACCAACAGCCTGGACGCCGCCGTGCAGACCTGTCCCTGATTATAAAAGATGCTCCACGCTGCCCCGCGGGCGGCGCCGGCGATGTCGGGGCAGTCGGGAAAGATGATCTGTGGCGATTTGCCGCCCAGCTCCAGGCTCACCCGCTTGAGGTTGCTCTGCCCGGAATATTGCATCAGCAGCCGCCCGACGACGCCCGATCCGGTGAAGGCGATCATGTCGACGTCCATGTGGAGCGCCAGCGCCTTGCCCGCCGTCTCGCCCAGCCCCGGCACGACATTGAACACGCCCGGCGGCAGCCCCGCCTCCAGCGCCAGCTCGGCAACGCGGATCGCCGTCATCGGCGATTGCTCGGCCGGCTTCAGCACGATCGAATTGCCCATCGCGAGCGCCGGCGCCACCTTCCACATCGCCATGTGGAGCGGGAAATTCCACGGCACGATCGCGCCGATCACCCCCAGCGGCTCATGCACCGCATAGGATAGCCGGCCGGGATGATGCGGGCCGACCTCACCATAAACCTTATCCAGCGCCTCGGCATAATAACGCACCGAATCGGTCGCGAGCGGGATGTCGACCGCCTGCGCGTCGCGGATCGGCTTGCCGGTATCGAGCGATTCGAGCAGCGCCAGTTCCTCGGCGTGGCTTTCCATCAGGTCGGCAAGCTTGTGGAGGATCTTCTTCTTCGCCTTGGGCGCCAGATTGCGCCAGCGGCCATCCGCGAAGGCGCGGCGCGCGGCGGCCACGGCAATGTCGATGTCGGCCGCCTCGCCCGCCGCAACCTGGGCCAGCAACCGGCCGTCGCGCGAGGAGATATTGTCGAAGGTTCCGCCCGCCAGCGCAGGCCGCAGTTCCCCATCGACCACTGCCATATTCGGCAGCGCTATGCTTTCAGCCTTGGCCAGATTGTCGCTCAGACCCTGAGTCACGTCAGCAACCCCCAACTGTGATCACACCATAAGCGGCCATCGCGACGGTGGGAAGCCGCCAAATTGCCGCACCTGCGAAGTCGCGTTGCGCGGCCCGAATTTTCCTTCGTCACCCCGGACTTGTTCCGGGGTCCACCGTCGCGCGGACGACGCGGCCAGCGGTTCCAGCCCGAACGCTACAGCCAAATCATTCCATGAGGGATTGTCCTGAGGCTGTCGCTCGATCATCGGCGTCGATGAGTGCCGCCCGGTGGACCCCGGAACAAGTCCGGGGTGACGAAGGAGGGCATCGGCTCCCCTGATCATAACCAACGCCCTTCAACCCACCATCCCAAACCGCCCCCAGGCGCAAACACCCACGCCCCTCGTCGCAACCTACACGCCGCAGATTGCGTTCTCACATCGGACAGATAGTATCCGCCCTCGCCATGCTTTCTGCGCGGCGAACAACGGGATGTCGCCTTTGGATCGAGCCAGCGCCCGCATCAACGCCATCGGCACCGCCGTCCCGGATCACGACATTCACGCCGCCTTCCAAAGCTGGGCCGAAGCACGCATCGGCGATCGCGAACGCTCGCTCTTTCGTCGCATGGCCCAGCGATCGGGAATCGAACATCGTTGGTCGGTGCTGCCGCGCGCCGATGATGGCGGATCGCCGGTCGAGGCCGGCGGCTTCTATGCCAATGGCATGCCCTTCACCGGCGCCCGCATGGATTTGTACGGACAGGCCGCACCCGCCCTCGCGCTCCGCGCCATCGCCGCGCTCGGCGATCAGGTATCGCTCGACGGCATCACCCATCTCGTCGTCGCGAGTTGCACCGGCTTCGTCGCCCCCGGCATCGACCAGATCATCGCCGCGCGGCTCGGCCTTCCAGGCAGCGTAGAACGCACCCTGGTCGGTTTCATGGGCTGCTACGCCGCGGTCGCCGCACTGCGCGTCGCCCATCACATCGCGCGCTCGGACTCATCCGCGCGCGTGCTGGTGGTCACGGTCGAACTTTCCAGCCTCCATCTCCAGCCCGATTCCACGCTCGAACCCCTGCTTGCCATGCTCCAGTTCGGCGACGGTGCAGCGGCGGCACTCGTCACGGCGGAAGGCGCCGGCCTCGTCCTGGATCGCTTCTTCGCCGCCACGCTGCCGGGCTCGGACGAGCTTATCCGCTGGCGCATCGGCGATCATGGCTTTGCCATGCACCTCTCGGGCGAGGTTCCTGCCCGCATCGGCCACGCGCTCGCCGACGCGGATTTCCGCGCGACCCTTACCGCCGCCCGCCCGCCATCGGACATTGCCGCCTGGGCCGTCCATGCCGGCGGCCGTTCGATCCTAGATGCGGTCGAACATGGGCTCGGCCTCGACGCGCAGGCGCTGTCCTGGTCGCGCTCGGTGCTCGCCCGCTTCGGCAATATGTCGTCCGCCACCTTGATGTTCGTGCTCGCCGACATGCTCGCCGCCAACCTCACCGGCCCCGGCGTCGCTTTGGCCTTCGGCCCTGGCCTCGCCGCCGAAGGCTTCGGGTTCGAGAGGGTGGGATAATGCCCACCAACCCTTCTTCCCTTATCCGTCACCCCAGCGAAGGCTGGGGTCCATGGCTCTCTCGGCAAGAACTACGGCCTGACAGGCAATGGCAGTTCCTGCCGCACCAGCCATGGACCCCAGCCTTCGCTGGGGTGACGGCAGGGAACACAAAATGACCTCCCTCGCCATCCGCAGCCGCGAGGAAGAGCAGATGGACGATCCGGCGCTCCCGCCGGAAGATTATGCCGCCGTCCTCGCCGATCTGGCGCAGGTCAACCGCGTCACCTTCTCGGCCCGGCCGACGCTCGGCTTCCTCAAGCGTGCGCTCGGTGATCGCAAGGCATTCCGCCTGCTCGATGTCGGCTTCGGCCAGGGCGACATGCTGCGCGCGATCGCGCGCTGGGCGGAACGAAAAGGCATCACCGCCGATCTCGTCGGCGTCGATCTCAACCCCAACAGCGCGCCCTCGGCCCGCGCCGTCACGCCTGCTGGCATGACCATCGACTATCGCGCGGGCGACTATGCCGATCTTGCCGGCCAGGGCTGGGATTTCGTCGTTTCGAGCTTCGTCGCCCATCATATGAGTGACGATCAACTCCGCGCCTTCCTCCGCTTCATGGAGGCCGAATCGCGGATCGGCTGGCTGGTCAACGATCTCCACCGCCACCGTTTCGCTTATCTGGGCTTCCCGCTGCTCGCCGCGATCATGCGCTGGCATCCGATCGTCGCCCATGATGGCAGGCTCTCGATCGCGCGCTCCTTCCGCCGCGACGATTGGCAGGCGATCCTGGCCGATGCCGGAACCACACAGGCCGCAATCGTCCGTCGCTTCCCCTTCCGCTTATGCGTCGAACGGATACGCTGATCGTCGGCGGCGGGCCGGCCGGGTCCGCCGTCGCGATCACCCTGGCCGAGGCCGGTCACCACCCGCTCCTGATCGAGCGGCATGAAACCCCACAACAGATCGTCTGCGGCGGCTTCCTCGCTGGCGACGCGCTCGCCGCATTGGCCCGGTTGGGGGTGGATGCAAATGCGCTAGGCGCGCGCCCGATCCATCGGCTGCGCTTCATCGCCGGCGCCCGCATTGCCGAAGCCGCCCTGCCCTTCCCCGCCGCCGGCCTGTCGCGCCCCACGCTCGACACCGCCTTGCGCGCCCGCTCGGCTGCGGCAGGCGCGATCGTCGAAACCGGCCATGCAGTCCGCGCCATCAACGGCGACACCGTCCGCCTGGACAATGGCGAGGACATCTCCGCCCCTGCCATCTTCCTCGCCACCGGCAAGCATGATCTCCGCGGCGCCGCCCGCCCTCGCGAGGCGATGGGGGCGGACCCCGCCGTCGGCCTGCGCACCCGCCTCGCCCTCACCCCCGCGCTCGCGGCCGAACTCGACGGCGTGATCGAGCTGCATCTCTTCGATCGTGGCTATGCCGGTTTACTCCTGCAGGAAGATGGCACCGCCAACCTCTGCCTGTCCGTCGCCCGCTCCCGCCTCGCCGCTGCGGCCGATCCAACAGCCTTACTCACTGAAATAGCGAAAGAATCGCCAACCCTCACCGCCCACCTCGATCAAGCCGGCAGCATCGAATCCTGGCAAGCCATTTCCAACATCCCCTATGGCTGGCGCCTTTCCAGTCTAAACCAGTCTCTCTACCGCGTCGGCGATCAGGCCGCCGTCATCGCCTCGCTCGCCGGCGACGGCATCGCCATCGCGCTGACCAGCGGCCACGCCGCCGCCGCCGCCTTCCTCGCCGGCCACGATCCTTCCCATCACGCCCGCGCCTTCGGCCGTCGTGCCCAGCGCCCTCTCGCCGTCGCCGGCGCGATCCGCCACCTCGCCGAACATCGCCATCGCGACCTTCTCGTCCGCGCCGCTGGAGTTCCTGGCCTCATCGCCCTCGCCGCGCGCCTGACCCGCATCGATCGCCATTGACCGGCACCGCGCCGCGACCCACATTTCCGCTCATGGAGCGACTCGATCTTTCCGAGCAGGAATGGCGGAAACGCCTCACCCCCCAGCAATATCACGTCCTCCGCGAAGCCGGGACGGAGCGCGCTTTCAGCGGCTTGCTCACCGACAACAAGGCGCCCGGCGTCTATCGCTGCGCCGGCTGTGGCGCAGTGCTGTTCGACAGCGCCGCCAAGTTCGATTCGGGCAGCGGCTGGCCGAGCTTCACCCATCCGTTCAGCGCCGAGGCCGTCACCGAACATGCAGACATCAGCCACGGCATGCGCCGCGTCGAAGTGCGCTGCGCCAAGTGCGACGGGCATCTCGGCCACGTCTTCCCAGACGGGCCGGGGCCGGAGGGTTTGCGCTATTGTATGAACAGCGTCTCGCTGGATTTCAAAGGCCGTAGCGACTGAACAACGGCCCGGCCCGTGGCCGCTTGTAGCGCGGCGGCTTAGGCTCTAATCCCCGCAGCGAAGATGGCATCCAAGAAGCGCCCCAAACCGCAACGAGGCCCAGCGTGGGGCGCGATCGTGAAGACGGCCAAATATGGCCTTTTCGCGGGCGTGGCCGGTTTTGTCGCGCTCGTCATCGCCGTGCTGATCGCGCGATCGACGCTGCCCAGCTACGAACAGCTCCAATCCTCCCCCAACGGCCAGATGGTGCGCGTCCACGCCGCCGACGGCACGGTGATCGTGTCGCTTGGCCCGAGCTATGGCCAGTGGATTCCCTTCGATCGCATCCCGCAGCCGATGAAGGATGCGATGGTCGCGACCGAGGACCGCCGCTTCCGCATGCACCCCGGCGTCGATCCGATCGCATTGGTGCGTTCAGTGATGGTCCGGGTCGAACGCGGGCGCTGGGTGCAGGGCGGATCGACGATCACCCAGCAGCTCGCCCGCAACATCTTCCTCACCAACACCCGCACCTTCGGCCGCAAGTTCCGCGAATGGATTCTCGCGCTGGCGATGGAGCGGAAATTCTCGAAGAACGAGATCCTCGAGCTTTATCTCAACCGCGTCTATTTCGGCGGCGGCGCCTATGGCATCGACGCTGCGAGCCGGAAATTCTTCGGGCACCCGGGGAGCGAATTGTCGCTGGGTGAATCGGCGATCATTGCCGGCCTGGTGAAGGCCCCCTCCAATTATTCGCCGACCGCCGACGCGGAAGCCGCCGTCGGCCGGGCCTCGGTTGTGCTCGGGCTGATGCGCGAACAGGGAATGATTTCTCCTTCGGAGATGGATGCCGCCGATCCGCTGAACGTGAAGCTGGCGCCCGAGCCCAAGCAGAACAGCGTCCGTTACTTCACCGATTGGGCTTTGGCTCAGCTCGACACCATGATCGAGGAGACGGTGCAGCCGATCGACGTCTGGACGACGCTCGATCTCAACATGCAGCGCGCCGCCGATGCCTCGATCCGCGCCAATACGCCGCCCGGCCTGCAAGGCGCGATGGTTTCGCTCGATCAGGACGGCGCCGTGCGAGCGATGGTCGGTGGGACGGACTATGTCTCGTCGATCTACAACCGCGCGACGCAGGCCGTCCGTCAGCCCGGATCGGCGTTCAAGCTTTTCGTCTACCTGGCCGCGCTCGAAAATGGCCACACGCCGGCCGACATCGTCGTCGACGAGCCGATCAACATCAACGGCTGGAGCCCGCGCAATTCGAGCAGGCGTTTTTCGGGCGAGATCGACATCCGCACCGCCTTCGCCTTCTCGATCAACACGGTCGCCGCGAAGCTGGGCCAGGAAGTCGGCTTCGCCTCGATCGCGGATATGGCCCGGCGTTTCGGCATCACCACCCCGGTCAACACCCACCCGTCGATGGTGCTGGGCACGTCCGACGTGCGCCTGATCGACATGACGCGCGCCTTTGCAGCGGTCAGCCGCAAGGGCGTCGCCGTCGTTCCCTATGGCATCGTCAAGGTGACGACGGGTCGCGGCGAGATCCTCTACGAACATAAGCCCGACGATCAGCGCGTACTGGTTGCGCCCTATGTCGCGGCGCAAATGACCGATCTTCTCCAGACCGCGGTCAACACCGGCACGGCGCGTGCAGCCCAGATCGATCGGCCGGTGGCCGGCAAGACGGGCACGACATCATCGAACAAGGACGGCTGGTTCCTCGGCTTTTCAAGCGGGCTGACGACTGGCGTGTGGATGGGCCGCGACGATGCCAAGGCAGTCGGCGGATTGCAGGGCGGCCGCGCCCCGGCGACGGCTTTCCGCGATTTCATGAAGGTCGCAGTCGCCAAGCGCCCGATCGCGCCGTTCGAGACCGAGGTGACTCTGCCCGAATGGCAGCTCGAGCCCGACGCCGAAGCCTATTATGGCGAGCCGACCGAAGGCTTTGTCGACGAGAATGGCATGCCGGTTGAGACAGAACCGGGCGTCGAGCCCGAGGAAACGCCGCAAGCCGAAGCACCTCCGGCCGCGCCGCAGGAGCGGCTCGACGATCGCTGGCTAGACGATGCGCTTGGCCGGACCCCGAAGTCCGAACGCCAGCAGCCTCAACCGTCGCGGCCCAACCAGTAAAGCGCGGCGCCATTGGCGCGGAGCCACGCCCGCTCGGGCGCCGGGTCGCGGCCGAGCAGCCGCGTGACGGCGGCATGGAAGGCCGGGCTATGGTCCATGTGGAGACGATGGGCGACTTCATGCGCGACAGTCGCTTCGCGCACGGCGATGGGGGCGAGCACCAGCCGCCAGCTATAGCGAATGTCGCCGTTCGCCGAGCAGCTTCCCCAGCGCGAGCGTGGATCGCCGATCGCAACGCGCGAGATCGAAACGCTAGCACGCTCGGCCATGGCCCGCGTGTCCGCATCGAGCCGGACCAGCGCCTCGGTGCGCATCCAGCGCATCAACCGCGCCTGCACGGTTTCCCGGGGGCCGCCCAGCACGAAGCAATCATCCTCCAGCTTCACCGCGCGCGGCGTGCCTTCGCGCCAGTCGATCCTGCGCAAATGGCCCTCGAATGGCGCCTCGCTGCCCGGTTCGAGCAGGCTCGCGGCCGGCAGTTTGGCCAGTGCCGCCTCGATCCAGCCGCGTTTCGATTCCACCCATTCCAGCGCATGTCTTATCGGCGCACGCTGCGGCATGGTCAGCCGCACGGTGCCGTCGCGAGGGTCTACCGCAAGCCGTAGCGCGCGCGCCTGCGCCATCCGCTTGACCGTCAGCCGACGCGTTCGTCCTCCGCCGGTGAAGACCGGATCAGAGGATGCGGTCGACAATATGATTCTCGAAATCGCCCGCCTCGCCTTCGGAAACCGTCCAGCCGCGCACCGATTCGCCGGCGCGATGAACCGCTTCCCGATCGCCACAGACCAGGTAATGCCATTCGGGCAGAGGCTTGCCCTCGTCGATCAGGCGATAGGCGCAGGTCGTAGGCAGCCAGTCGATCTTGCGGAGCAGGGTCGGCGTCAGCCGTACGCATTCCGGCACATAAGCGCGACGATGCTTGTAGTCGCGGCATTGGCCGCTACGCCGGTCGAGCAGGCGGCACGCGATGTTGGTGGGATAAAGCTGGCCGGTCTCGTCATCCTCGAGCTTGTGGACGCAGCATTTGCCGCAGCCGTCGCACAGCGACTCCCACTGCGCGCGGTCCATCTTGTCGAGCGGTGTCGTCTCCCAGAAAGGCTTCAGCTCACCCATTTCGCCAGCTCCGCCGCAATTTCCTGCGGCGTTCCTTCCTGCGGGATCAACGCGATCGGCTCCCCCTTGGGCCCGAACAATGTTGCCTGCCGCGCATGATCGACCAGATAGGCGTCGGCGCTGCCGCCATCCGCCTTGCGATAATAGATAGCATATTCCTTGGCGACCGCTGCGATCTCGGCCTCGCTGCCGGTGAGGCCGATCAGCCGCGGATGGAAGGCTGCGACATATTGCTTCAACACTTCCGGCGTATCGCGCTTGGGATCGACGGTGATGAAGATCGGCTGGATCTTCTTCGCCTTGGCCGCATCCTGCTTTTCCAGCAGCGACAGGCCCTGCATCAGCTTCTGCAGATCGACCGGGCAGACATCGGGGCAATAGCTGTAGCCGAAATAGATCAGCCGATATTGGCCGGCGAACTGCGTGTCGCTCACCTTCGCACCGGTCTGGCTGGTCAGCGTGAAGGGGCCGCCCATCTTGGCGCCGGCCAATGGCGCCTCACCCGGCGGCGCTTCGCACGCGGCGAACAGCAGGGGGAACAGGAGGGCGGCGAGGAAGGCTTTGTTCATGGCAAGGCCAGCCATGCTTTGCTATTGCCGCCAAAGCAAGAGAGGCGCCTGGCGCCGGTTGGACGGGACAATCGAATATGCGGGGTTCGGGTTTTGCGGGACGATGGATCGCGGCGGCCATAGGGCTGGCGCTGATGGCGACGCCGGCGACGGCTCAGTTTTCCGATTCCTATAATTTCCTGAAGGCCGTGCGCGACAAGGACGGCGCCAAGGTCACCGAGGCCGTCGAAAAGCCGGGCTCGACGATCATCAATACCAAGGATTATTCGACGGGCGAAACTGCACTGCATATTGTCGTCAAGCGCCGCGACGCGCAGTGGCTGAGCTTTCTGCTCGCCAAGGGCGCCAACCCCAATATGCGCGACGGCGAGGGCAATACCCCGATGCTGACTGCGGCCCAGCTCCGCTTCGCGGATGGCATCCAGGTGCTCGCCGACGGCAAGGCCGATGTGAACGGCGCCAATGGCCGGGGCGAAACGCCGCTGATCATCGCTGTCCAGAATCGCGATTCGGCTTCGGTGCGTATCCTGCTGGCCGCCGGCGCGAACCCCAAGCAGCCGGATCGCGTCACCGGCCAGTCCGCGCGTGATTATGCGGCGCAGGACAATCGTTCGGAAGCGATCCTGAAGATGATCGACGAAGCGAAGCCCGTGAAGCCGAAGGGTGCCGTCGCCGGCCCGACGCTATAATTCAATCCATTCCAGCCAGGCCGGGATCGAGCGTTCCCAGCATCCTGAGCGCGCCCCGCCTGGCAAAGCGCAGGGTTTCGGCCTTGCGGCGTGCCGGTGGCATCGGCCGATGCGCCGCTTCGCGCACCACCGCCGCATCATAACGATCCGCGACGATCAGGCCGGCAATCTCCGGGCGAAATCCCGTCTCCTCGAACGGGTTGAGATCGAAGCCCTGCGGCACCGCCCAGAAGAAGCGATCGCAATAATCCAGATATTCCGGCCATTTGCAGTCGCCGCGCAGATCGGCCTTGGAAACCTTGATCTCGACGATGGTGATACAACCCTTGGCATCGATCGCGAACAGATCCGCCCGTCGTCCATTGGCCAGCGGCACCTCGCACAGCGCATAGCAATCGTGCCGGAACAGCAGCCGGGAAACGCCGCGCGCCACGTCCCGCGCCACCAGCGGCAGATCGTCAAAACAGGGTTCGGGCACGCTTGCCATGTCCGCTTTTAGAACAAGACAGGAACGAAAGAAAGCGCGTCAGGCGCCCGCCACTTCATCGGCGATGCGCCGCGCCTCCGCACCTTCCAGCTCGATTACCCAGAGATCGGGGTCGAAGCGCCGGCGGCGATCGATATATTCCGCAAGCGCACCGGGGGTATCAACATCGGCGGGGCCGGTCGCTGTCCAGCGATAGCGGCCGCGTTCATCGAGCGTGCGTTCGAGAACCGCCTGCGTCTGCCCGCGCTCAACGATCACCAGCAGGATCGCGCCAGCGGTCGCATCCCCCTTTGCGAGTACCATGGCCCCGCCGCCCGTCGCTTCCATCCGCCGGACCAATGCCGACACGAACAGGCCAGCGGCGAGCCGTTCGCTCACGGCGCGCGATAGCCCGGCAGCTCGGCGAGCGGGATGCGCGACCGCATGAAGGTGCCGGTGCCCCGCGCCGCCTCTTCGCCATCGGTATCGACCAGCCGCGCTTCGGCGACCAGCACGCGCCGCTTGCCACTGATCCAGCGCCCCTCGGCCACCACCTCGCCACCCAGGATCGGGCGCGTGAAGAACAGGTTGAACGCCGTCGTCAGCAGGAAATGCTCTTCGACTAGGCTATTGGCTGCATAGAAAGCGGCATCGTCGAGCATCTTGAAATAGCTCGTGCCATGCGCGGCGCCGGCAGCATGGTGGAAGCGCTCATCGATGCTGAAGCGAATCCGCGCAAAGCCAGGTTCGACGATTTCAAGCCGCGACGGGAATAATTGGTTGATCGGCGCTGCCGCATAAAGCGACTCCAGCGCCCGGAAATGCTTGGCGTCGGGTTGCCTATCGCCCTCAGGCGGCATTGCGCGCTTCACCGCTGGCGAACAGCGCATAAAGCGCATCCTCCGAACCCGCCCCCCGGAGCTTGGCGACGAAAGCGCGATCACGCAGACGCCGGCTGACGCGCGCAAGCGCCTTCAGATGCTCGACGCCGGCATCGGGCGGCGACAGGAGCAGAAAGACCAGATCGACCGGCATATCGTCGATCGCCGCGAAATCGATCGGTGCCGAAAGCCGCGCGAACACGCCGACGACCCGATCAAGTCCTTCCACCTTGCCGTGGGGAATCGCGACACCGCCGCCGAAACCGGTGGAACCCAGTCGTTCGCGCTCCGCCAGCCGCTCGACCACCATCTTGGAGTCGAGCCCGGTCGACTTGCCGGCGATCGCCGCAAGATGCTGAAACAACGCTTTCTTGTTCGGGACAATCAGCGCCGAGAAAACGGTCTCGGGCGCCAACAGATCGCTGAGATCGTCGGCCGCCCGGACCGCCCCGGCACCTGCATTCACGTCTTCATTCACTGTGAAATCAGAGTCCTGTTCAGGCCGCGCGCTGGGGTTCCACCCAGCCGATAGTTCCGTCGTTGCGGCGGTAGACCATATTATATGCGCCGGTGCCACTATTGCGGAACAGGAGCGCAGCTGTGTTGCGCAGATCGAGCATCATCACCGCGTCTGAAACGCTCGTTTCCGGCACGTCCACGCGGGTTTCGGCGATGATCACGGGATTGTCGGCGGGCGCTGCCTCCACCTCCGCCGGGCCGCCATCGAAAACGGTGTAGCCGGCATCATATTCGACACCATTGACCGCACCCGAACCGGCGCTGTGACGATCCTTCAGCCGACGCATATAGCGGCGAAGCTGCGTTTCGATACGATCGGCCGCCTGGTCGAAGCCCGGATGGGCATCCATGGCATAGCCCGATCCCTTCAGGATCACGCCCTGCATCACATGGGCAACAATATCGCAGGAAAATCCGTTGTCGTGCGGGCCTTTGCCGAATGTCACCTGGGCGGAAAGGCTGCGCGAGAAATATTTGTCGGCGATGCCTTGCAGCCGTTCTTCGACATGCGCGCGCAGCGCAGCGCCGGTATCGACCTGATGACCCGAAACGCGGATTTCCATGGCTTCACCTCCGATTTTAATGTGCGACCGCACCCAAGGTCGGAGCGGCCGCGGCCTTAAGCCCGGTCAAACGCCCGGTCAACCGGGCGTTGCGGCGCTCTCCCAGAGCGGGTCGGCCAGCTTGGATATAAACGCTTGATGACGAAGCAGTTCCTCCATGCTGGGTGCGTGCGGCCGGGGAGGCCGCACCGGGCGGGCTGCACGCTTCCCCCCAGGGGAAAGGGCGTGCGCGTCCAGCGACTCGGTGGCCGCCGGTTCGCTTCTGAGCGACAGGCCGATCTGCCTGCCGCCGGTAAGTTCGACATAGAGCTGGGCGAGCAGTTGCGCGTCCAGCAAGGCGCCATGCTTGACGCGATGGCTTCGGTCGATGCCATAGCGGGTGCACAACGCGTCGAGCGAATGCTTCGCGCCGGGATGGCGCTGGCGCGCGATCGCCAGCGTATCCACCATCCGCGTCATGCAGACGGCATCCCGGCCGCAAAGGCCGAGCTCGGCATTCAGGAATCCGAAGTCGAACTGCGCATTATGTGCCACCAGCGGAGCATCGCCGATGAATTCCAGCAGATCGCTCACGGAATCGGCGAAGAGAGGTTTGTCCGACAGGAATATGATGGACAGGCCGTGGACGGCCTCCGCCTCGCTCGGCATCGTCCGGTTGGGATTGAAATAAGCGTGGTAGGTGCGCCCGGTTTCGCACCGATTGATCAGTTCGACACAGCCGATCTCGACAAGGCGGTGCCCGTCAGCAGGGCTGAGGCCGGTGGTTTCGGTGTCGAAAACAATCTCACGCATTTGATTCGATTATCGGCCTCCCGGGCCACTTAGGCAAGCGATGACACACCTGACTTGTTCACGCGTCGCATTCATGCTGCGTCCTGTGTCGATCACGAAATCGGCACGGCGGCGCTTTTCCGGATCGGGCGTCTGCAGCGATAGGATGTGGGCGAGCCGCGCCGCCGTCATTCCGGGCCGCGCCAGCACGCGCCGCCGCTGAATCCAGGCCGGCGCGGACACCACCGCGATCGCGTCCATTTTACGCCAGCCACCCTTTTCGAACAGCAACGGCACATCGAGCACGACCAGACGTCGCGCCCGATGACGGCTGAGAAAGGTGAGCCTTACACGATGAAGTGCGGGATAAAGCAGCCTTTCGAGTCGGGCGAGAGCAACATCGTCTCCCCATACGGCCTGCCGCAACAGGGCGCGATCGACGCCGAGCTCCGGGCTGGTCGTGCCCGGATGCAGCGCTTCGATCGCTTCCAGCAATTTGCTGCCCGGCCCCTGCAGGCGATGCACCTCGGCATCGGCATCGAACACCGGCACGCCTTCTGCACGGAACATCGCCGCGACGGTCGATTTGCCCATGCCGATCGATCCGGTCAGCCCCAGCGTCTTCATGCGGTGAGCAGCGCCCGCAATTCGGCATCATGTTCGCGCGGCGCGGCCTGGCCGAAGAAGAGGCGGAAGGCTTCGGCCGCCTGGCCGATCAACATTGCGAGGCCGTCCACGGTCTGATGGCCTCGTGCCCGCGCTTCGGCCAGCATTGCGGTTTCCAGCGGCGCATAGACGATATCGTAGATCACCGCGCCCGGCGGGACATGGCTGAAATCGAGCCGCAGCGGCGGCTGGCCCGTCATACCCAGCGGCGTCGTATTGACCACCAAATCGAGCACGCCCGATCGGTCGTCGAAGGCGAAATCGGTCGGATCGGCAAAATGATCGAGCGTTGCGACATGCGTGTCGACATCTTCGATCTCCGCAGCCAGCGCCTCTGCCTGGGCCAGATTGCGCGCGGCGATGACGAGGGTGAAGCCATGGCTGGACAGTGCATGGGCCACCGCCTTGGCCGCCCCGCCGGCGCCCAGGATCCGCGCCATCCGGTAAAGATGCCGATCATTGAGCGACGGCTGCAACGGTTCAAGAAAGCCGGCCGCATCGCTATTATGGCCGATCAGTGCGCCATCACGTGCAACGATCGTGTTGACCGCGCCGATCTTGGCGGCAACCGGATCGATCCTGTCGAGAAAGGGAATCACCGCCTGCTTGTGCGGCACGGTGACGTTGCAGCCGCGCCAGCCGGGCAGGTTGCGCCGATCGGAGAAGAAATCGCCCAGCTCCTCGCCACCAACCCGCGTCTTTTCGTAAAAGCCTTCAAGGCCGAGCTTGCCCAGCCAGAAGCGATGGATCAGCGGCGATTTGGAATGGGCGATCGGATCGCCGATCACTTCGGCCTTGGGGATGACGGCGCTGGGCAGGCTCATGATTCAATCACTCCGCGCACCCGCAGATAATCCAGCAGTGGCAATAACGGCAGCCCGAGAATGGTGAAATGGCTGCCTTCGATCCGAGCGAACAATTGCGCACCAAGCGCTTCGAGCCGGTAGCCACCCACGCAGCCCCCAATCTCCGGCCACTCGGCATCGATATAGGTTTCGAGCCAGTCGTCGGAAAAATTGCGCATCGTCAGCCGCGCGACGTCCACATGCCGCCAGATCGGCTCGCCACCCAGACAGATCACCGCGGCGCTGATGAGCTTGTGGGTGGTGCCGCGCAGCCCGCGCAACTGCCGGGCGGCATCCTCACGGCTCGCCGGCTTGTCCAGCATCGTCCCGTCCGCCATCGCCAGCGTCTGATCGCAGCCGAGCACCAGATCCTGCGGAAAACGGCGCGACAGTTTCAGCGCCTTTAACTCCGCCAACGCATCCGCCATCCGCCGTGCATCATTGCCATCCGCCTTGAGCGCGGCTTTGGCCATATCCTCGTCGACGCCCGGTGCCATCGCTTCGTGCGGCACGCCGGCTTGCGCGAGCATGGCCCGCCGCGCCGAGGATTGCGAAGCCAGGATCAAAATCATGCCTCATCTTCCTCGGGCTTGCGCCGTTCGTTGACAAGATTGATGATCGCGGCGGCCGTTTCCTCGATCGATCGGCGCGTGACATCGATCACCGGCCAGCCATTGTCGGAAAAGAGCCGGCGGGCAAAAGCGAGCTCTGCGGCCACCGCCTCCTGGTCGACATAAGCGGTCTCGGGCGCCTGGTTGAGCGAGAGCAAGCGATTGCGACGGATCTGGACCAGGCGGTCGGGACTCGTCGTCAGTCCCACCACCAGCGGACGCTTGAGATGAAATAGCGACGGCGGCGGCGGCGCTTCGGGCACCAGCGGGATATTGGCAACCTTGTAGCCGCGATTGGCGAGATAGATGGATGTCGGCGTCTTGGACGATCGCGACACGCCGGCCAGCACTACGTCCGCTTCCTCCCAATCCTCGGCCGCGATGCCGTCATCATGGGCAATGGTGAACTGGATCGCTTCGACCCGCGCAAAATAAGCGGCGTCGAGCATATGCTGGCGGCCGGGCCGCTCCATCGCCTGCTGCCCAAGCAGCCGCGATAGCGCCTCGATGATCGGGTCCAGCGCAGAAACCGTCGGCAGGCCGAGCGCGTGGCAGCGCATTTCCAGTCGCTGGCGCACCTCGTGATTGACCAAAGTGAAGATCACCAACCCCGGCCGCTGCGCGATTTCGGTGAGCACCCGATCGAGATGCCCCTCGGACCGTACCATCGGCCAGAAATGCTTGATCGTCTCAACCCCGTCGAACTGGGCGAGGCCCGCCTTGGCGATATTCTCCAGCGTCTCGCCGGTGGAGTCGGACAGAAGATGGAGGTGCAGCCGGATCATTGCGCCTCCTGGGCGAACATGGGCATGGCCCTGTGGAAAAGCATGGGGATGGCGCTAGCGTGAAGCCGGGCATTGTTTCAAGCCGCGGATTCATCCCCGGCCTTCCGACTCGATCCCGCAGCTTTTCCACAGGCCACCCCGATCATCCACAGCCTGTTGATAACGGGGGTGGAAATTCCGACTCACGTGAGGCTCGCGAGTCGGTTTTGAGTCAAGCTGTTGGCAAGAACGGGGCCAGCGAATAAACCCCGGCTTGCCCACCCCCTACCTTCATCTACAGATTCCTTAAGATTCATAAGATTGGATAGTAATGGAGCCCGACTCCCTGACCGCGAGCCCGCTTTCGAAGGCCCATGATCGTCCCTTGCTCGCCGTGTTGCGCGGGGAGCGTCGCGATCCGCCGCCGGTGTGGCTCATGCGTCAGGCCGGCCGCTATCTTCCCGAATATCGCGCGCTCAGGGCCGAAAAGGGCGGTTTCCTTGAGTTGGTGCATGACAGCGCGGCCGCGGCCGAGGTGACGCTCCAACCGATCCGCCGTTTCGGTTTCGACGGCGCGATCCTGTTCTCGGACATCCTCGTCATTCCGCACGCGCTCGGGCAGGATCTGTGGTTCGAGACCGGGGAGGGGCCGCGGCTCGCACCCAGGCTGGTCGATCATATGCTGTCCGATCTAACCGCAGCACCTGAACGGCTCACGCCCATCTATGAAACCGTGCGTCAGGTCCGCGCCCAGTTGCCGGCCGCGACCACCTTGCTCGGCTTTGCCGGTTCGCCCTGGACGGTCGCGACCTATATGGTGGCGGGGCAGGGGAGCCGGGAACAGGCCGAAGCGCGGCGTATGGCGTATCGCGATCCGGCTGCGTTCCAGGGGATCATCGACGCCATCGTCGCCGCCACGATCGATTATCTCGCCGGCCAGATCGAGGCAGGCGTCGATGCGATCCAGCTTTTCGATAGCTGGGCGGGAAGCCTGTCACCGGCGCAGTTCGAACGCTGGGTGATCGCGCCGACCGTTACCATCGTCGAGACGTTGCGCGCACGTTTCCCGGCGACGCCGATCATCGGCTTTCCCAAGGGCGCGGGTGGCAAGCTGCCGGCTTATGCGCGGGAAACGCGGGTCGACGCGCTGGGCCTCGATGAAACGGTCGATCCGCGCTGGGCCGATGCCAGCCTGCCGACGGGGCTGCCGGTGCAAGGTAATCTCGATCCGCTAGCGTTGATCACCGGCGGCGAAGCACTGGACAATGCGGTCGCCGAAATCCGCGCGGCCTTTCGCGATCGGCCGCATATCTTCAATCTCGGCCATGGCATCCTGCCCGATGCGCCGATCGCACATGTCGAACGCTTGCTGACCCTGCTCAGAACCCGCTAGAGCATAATCATGGATCTCGCGAGCGCGCTTCCCGGAATCGGCTTTCTCGGAGCGGCTTATCCGTGGGTGAAGGCCGCGCATCTGATCTTCGTGATCTTCTGGATGGCCGGGCTGTTCATGCTGCCCCGCTTCCTGGTCTATCATCAGCCGGTGACGCCGGGCTCTGCCGAAGACCGGCTGTGGATCGACCGCGAAAATCGCCTGCGCAAGATCATCATCAATCCGGCGATGATCATCGTCTGGGTGATCGGCTTGGTGCTGGCGGTGAATGTCGGGGCTTTCAGCGAGGGCTGGTTTCACGCGAAGCTCGCCGCGGTGTTCCTGCTGTCCGGCTATCATGGCTGGGCGGTGGGCTATGCCAAGAAGATGGCGAAGGGCTTCCGCCCGGCGAGCGACAAGTCGCTCAGGATGATGAACGAGATCCCCGGCATTGCGACCGCGGTGATCGTGATCCTGGTGATCGTCCGGCCCTTCTGAGCTGTCGCGGACAGTGCCAACAGGCATTGTAGCGACGCCCGCTGCTTGCATTTGGCGTGCGGCGAACCATATCCAGCCCGTCCCGGGCATAAGCAGATTTGCCACAGTCGCCCCGCTTCCGCGCACGGCGGCTTGACTTGAATCCCGGCCTTGCTTTACCGCGCGAACAAGGGTCCACCGTCCGTGTGAGGCCATTTCCCCGATCTTACCGCCGTTTCGCGCGATCCTTACGCTTCCTGCCCAGGAACAAGTTATGCATCTCAAAGACCTTAAGAAGAATTCCCCCGCCGAACTCGTGGCGATGGCCGAGGAGCTTGGCGTCGAGGGCGCGTCCACCCTGCGCAAGCAGGATCTGATGTTCGCGATTCTCAAGGTCCAGGCCGAAAATGGCGAGCAGATCATGGGCCTCGGCACGATCGAGGTGCTGCCCGACGGCTTCGGCTTCCTGCGCAGCCCCGAAGCGAACTATCTCGCCGGTCCCGATGACATCTACATCTCGCCCAATCAGGTCCGTAAGTTCGGCCTGCGCACTGGTGACACGGTGGAAGGCGAGGTCCGCGGACCCAAGGATGGCGAGCGCTATTTCGCGCTGACGCGGCTCGTGTCGGTCAATTTCGACGATCCCGAGGTCGTCCGCCACCGCGTCAATTTCGACAACCTCACGCCGCTCTATCCCGAAAGCAAGCTGACGCTCGATCCGCATGACCCCACGGTCAAGGACAAGTCGGCTCGCGTCATCGATATCGTCGCCCCGCAGGGCAAGGGCCAGCGCGCGCTGATCGTCGCGCCGCCGCGCGTCGGTAAGACGGTTCTGCTCCAGAACATCGCCAAGGCCATTACCGACAACCACCCGGAAGTCTTCCTGATCGTGCTGCTCATCGATGAGCGCCCCGAGGAAGTCACTGACATGCAGCGGTCCGTGAAGGGCGAGGTCATCTCCTCGACCTTCGACGAACCTGCCCAGCGCCACGTCCAGGTCGCCGAAATGGTGATCGAGAAGGCCAAGCGCCTCGTCGAGCACAAGAAGGACGTCGTGATCCTGCTCGACTCGATCACCCGCCTCGGCCGCGCTTACAACACGGTCGTCCCGTCCTCGGGCAAGGTGCTGACCGGCGGTGTCGACGCCAATGCGCTGCAGCGCCCCAAGCGCTTCTTCGGTGCGGCCCGCAATATCGAGGAAGGCGGTTCGCTCTCGATCATCGCGACCGCGCTGATCGATACCGGCAGCCGCATGGACGAAGTGATCTTCGAAGAATTCAAGGGCACCGGCAACTCGGAAATCGTCCTCGATCGCAAGGTCGCCGACAAGCGCATCTTCCCGGCGATGGACGTCGGCAAGTCCGGCACCCGCAAGGAAGAGCTGCTGGTCGACAAGGCCAAGCTGTCGAAGATGTGGGTGCTACGC
This sequence comes from Sphingomonas sp. DBB INV C78, assembly GCF_042693015.1. Classification (NCBI taxonomy): domain Bacteria; kingdom Pseudomonadati; phylum Pseudomonadota; class Alphaproteobacteria; order Sphingomonadales; family Sphingomonadaceae; genus Sphingomonas; species Sphingomonas sp. DBB INV C78. The sequence continues at coordinate 4,169,480 of NZ_CP170544.1, forward strand.
CGCATCCTCATGCAGATGGGCACCATCGATGCGATGGAATTCCTGCTCGACAAGATGAAGGACTCGAAGACCAACGAGGACTTCTTCGACTCGATGAACCAATAAGCCCCGTCGGCAGTTTTCCGTCACGGGTGCCCGTCCTCGGCGACGGGTTTGCAACCTAATATGTCTGGCGCGCCATGGCGAAGGATCGCTGTGGCGCGCCTGCTTTGGAATCCGCTAAAGGCCGCACATGCTCGAGCTCTGGCATCATATCGTCAACGATTTCGCCAATATCGGTTCGCCGTCGGCGCTGGCCGCCTTTGGCCAGGTGCTGATGATCGACATCATGCTGGCGGGCGACAATGCGATCGTCGTCGGTGCGCTGGCTGCCGGCCTTCCGGCCGATCAGCGCCGCAAGGTGATCATGATCGGGATCGTCGCGGCTTTGGTGCTGCGGATCGCCTTCGCGCTCGTCGTCACCCAGCTCATGCAGATCGTCGGCCTGATCTTCGCCGGCGGTCTGCTGCTGCTCTGGGTATCGTGGAAGATGTATCGCGAGCTTCACCCGGCTGGCGGCAGTCCCGGCTCGCCCGAGATCCATGGCGACGAGAGCTCGGGCGTCAAACCGGCCAAGAGCTTTGCCGCAGCCGCCTGGGCGGTTGCGGTGGCGGATGTCAGCATGAGCCTCGACAATGTGCTGGCGGTCGCCGGCGCGGCGCGTGAGCATCCCGGCATCCTCATCGTCGGCCTGATCCTGTCGGTGGCGCTGATGGGCATCGCCGCCAACTTCATCGCCAAATATATCGAGCGTTACCGGTGGATCGCCTATGTCGGCCTTGTCGTGATCCTCTACGTCGCGGTGAAGATGATCTATGATGGCTGGATCGACCCCAGCGTCGGCGTGATGCACCTGTTCGGATAAGGGCTTCGCTCCCGACATACCCTTCCGCACGAGCGGCCTAGCACCAATAGATTAGTCGGCTGTGCGATGGTGCAATCGCGCGGCGCGGCAGCGAAGCGCATCTTCCCTCCATGGGCTCGGAAGCCTGGATGGAGGAAATGATGCGCACGATGTTCGCTCTCTATGCGGCCGCAACGCTGCTGCTGTCCGCGGCCCCTGCCGCCGCCCAGTCCAATCATACGCCGGTGCGGTCGACGATCGTTCTTGTCCACGGGCAGCTCGATGATGCGTCGACGTGGAGTGATTTGCTGACCGATCTGTCGGCGGGCAATCAGACCTCCATCTCGCTCGATCGCCGCCAGGCGCGCCTTGGCCGTGACGATGTTTCTGACGTCGCCCGTTCGATCAGCGCCCAATTGGCGCCCGATGGGCGTCTCTATGGCGACCGGATCGAGATGGCAGCGGCCGGCGGCCTACCGCGGGTCCGCTGACGACGCGCCGACCGGCTGCGGCTCAAGGAAGCAGAACCGTCGATCCAGTGATGGCGCGTGATTCCAGTGCGCGGTGGGCGTCGGCCGCTTCCGACAGGGCAAAGCGCTGGCCGATATTGGCCTTGATCGCGCCTTTTGCGATCAATCCGAACAGCCGTTCGGCCGCCGTTCGACGGTCGGCTTCCTCTTCCAGATAGTCGAACATCGTCGGCCGCGTCAGGAAGATCGAGCCTGCGTGCAACAGGTCCAGCGGCGACACCGCCGGCACCGGCCCGGAAGCGTTGCCATAAGTTACCAGGATGCCGCGCTTGGCGACGCTCGCAAGCGACGCCGCCCAGCTGTCCGCGCCCACGCCATCCAACACGGCATCGACACCGCGGCCCCCGGTCAGTTCACGCACCTCGCTGGCCAGGGTGTCGAACGGAGCGGACAGCGCATGATCGGCGCCGGCCGCTTTCGCGCGGTCTGCCTTGGCGGCGCTACCGGTATGGGCAATCACCTTGGCATCGATCGCCTTCAGCCACGGCACCAGGATAGATCCGACACCGCCGGCTGCGGCGTGGACGAGTACGCTCTGCCCCGGCTGGACGCGCGCGACGCGCTCGACCAGCATCCAGGCCGTCAGCCCTTTCAACAGCATTGCCGCGGCGTCTTCCGCGCTGATCGCGTCGGGCAGGGGATAGAGTCGTCCGGCTGCCTCCAACCCATGCGTGGCATAGGTGCGGGGGCCTTGCGCGACATAAGCGACCCGCTGGCCGATCAGGGCAGCATCGACGCCTTCGCCCACGGCTTCCACTATGCCGGCCGCTTCCGAGCCTAGTCCCGAGGGAAGAGAGAGCGGATATAGTCCGCCGCGATGATAAGTGTCGATGAAGTTGACGCCGATCGCTTCATGCCGAACGCGCGCCTGGCCTGCACTGGGGGAGGGGAGCGCGATATCCTCGCGCTCGATAACTTCGGGTCCACCGGCTTGGCGGATGATCATCCGCCAGGCGTCGCTCATGCCAGATGCTCCGCAAAGAATGCGGAGGTCCGCCCATCCGCCAGCGTCGCTGACGCTTCGTCGCGCCGCTTGCCGAACTGCGTCGCGAAGCCGTGATCTAGCCCCTCATAATCGTGGAGCGTGACGCGCGGGTGGCTGTCCAACCCTTCATGCATCTTGTTCTGCACCTCGGGCGGGACGAAACCATCGGCGGTGGGAATGTGCAGCATCAGCGGCCGTGCGATTGCGTGGCTTTCATTGAGCAGCCCGTCGATCCCGACGCCATAATAGCCGACGCTCGCATCGATATCGGTGCGGGTCGCCGTCATGTAAGCGAGCCGTCCGCCTAGGCAGTAGCCGACCGCGCCCACCTTGCCGCCGCCGGCCTTGGCGCGAGCCGCGCGGATCGTCGCCTCGATATCCTCGATGCCTTTCTGCTGATCGAATTTGGGGAAGAGATCGAGTGCCTGCTGGAGCTGCGTGTCGGGATCGAGTTCGATTCCCGGCTCGATCCGCCAGAACAGATCGGGCGCGACCGCCAGATAGCCCTCATTCGCCAGCGAATCGGCCTTGTCGCGAATGCCGGCATTGATGCCGAACACCTCCTGGATGACTATCACCGCCGCTTTTGGCGTGCCGGATGGCTCGGCGACATAGGCCTTGAAGCTTCCGCTGCCGTCCAGCGCGTCGATCGTAATCGTGCTTCCCATGTTCAGCCTTTCCTTCGTTCATGTTCGAGCAGCCAGATCTTGGTCTTCACGCCCTCGCCGCCAGTATAATGGCCGATCGCCCCACCGGCACCGAGCACGCGATGGCATGGCACGATGATCGGCAGCGGATTGCGGCGGCACGCTTGCCCCACCGCGCGGGGCGAGGAGGAGATGCGGCGTGCGATCTCACCATAACTCGCTGTACCACCGGCGGGAATCGCCGCGATCGCGGCGCGGTGCACCTCACCTCGCGGTGACGTCAGCGGTTCAAGCGGCAGGTCGAAGATGTCGAGTTTCCCGTCGAACCAAGCGCCAAGCTGGCGCAGCGCCTCGCGCAGCAGTGGGTTGGCATCCTCGGCCATGTCGGACTGGCCGATACGGACGCCGGTCAGCGCGGAATCATTCGCGGAGACGAGAATCGGTCCGATCGGGCTCTGGAGTGTTGCGTGCGACATGGACCCTTCTCCCCGAACGCTTTACCAGCATGAACAGCGCTCGCTCAAGCAGGGGACGGTGGATATGAAGATCAGCGTCGATGTCGATTGCACGCCCGAAGAGGCCCGTCGTTTCATGGGTCTCCCGGATCTCAGCAGCGTCCATGAAATCTATGTGGAAAAGATGCGGCGTACGATCGAGGAAGGCATCACACCCGACTCGATTTCCACACTGATGCAGAACTGGGCGCCGATGGGTGAGGCGAGCATGAATATGTGGCGCCAGCTCTTCGACCAGATGGGTGGGCCGAGCAAGAAGTGACAGGTCGAACGTGATCGGCGACGACTCCACGATTTTTGCGCTGTCATCGGGATCGCCACCGGCAGCCATCGGGGTGATCCGCATCAGTGGCCCGCGCGCGGCTGCCGCGTTGGAAGCGTTGTCCGGCCCTTTGCCTGCGCCACGCATCGCTGCGGTCCGCTGGCTCGTTGATCCTCGTAATAATGAGCGGCTGGACCGGGCGCTGGTGCTCTGGTTCCCTGGCCCGCGCACCGCCACGGGCGAGGATCTCGCCGAACTCCACGTTCACGGCGGACGCGCAGTGGTCGATGCAATCCTTGCAACGCTCGACGTTTTGCTCGGCCTGCGACCCGCGATCGCCGGTGAGTTCACACGGCGAGCCTTTGCCAATGGGGTGATCGATCTTGCAGCGGCGGAGGGGCTCGGCGACCTCCTGACCGCCGAGACCGAGGCGCAGCGTCGCAATGCGATGGCGTTGATGGGCGGCGTTCTCAGCCGCAAGGTGGAGGCGTGGCAGGGCCTGATCCTTGAGGCTTCGGCGGGCGTAGAGGCCTTGCTCGATTTTGGCGATGAGGATGACGTCGATGCGACGGGCGAGGAGAGGGCGCGCACCCTTGCAAGCAGCGTCGTCGCGGATATCGAGACGTTGCGGGCGGCGCCCCCGGCGGAGCGATTGAAGGACGGCGTTCGCGTCGTGTTGGCCGGCCCGCCCAATGCCGGCAAGTCGACTTTGCTCAATGCGCTTGCTGGGCGGGATGCCGCGATCGTCACCGACATTCCCGGCACGACGCGCGATCTGATCGAAGCGCCGGTGTCGCTCGACGGTTTGGCCTTGTTGTTGATCGATACGGCGGGTCTGCGCGACGGAGACGATCCCGTCGAGCAGATCGGTGTCGCGCGGGCGGGAGAGGCCATTGGCAACGCTGACATCCTGCTGTGGCTCGGCGATCCGGTGGATGCACCCGAGGCTCTTGGCCTGATCCGGGTTGGCGCCAAGAGCGATCTGGCCGAAGTGCCGTCGGGTCATTTCGACGTGACGCTCTCGGCGCGTACGGGAGAGGGGATGGAGCAACTCCGCTCGCTGCTTCGCGAGCGTGCTTCGTCACTTCTACCGCGCGAGTCCGAGGTTGCGACCAACGCGCGTCAGCGGGCAGCACTGGACGATGCTTTGGACGGATTGAAGCTTGGTCTGTCGTCGCCGGACGTCCTGCTCTTCGCCGAGGGGTTACGGATCGGGCGCGTCGCGCTCGACAGGATCACGGGCCGGGCGGGGATCGAAGACGTTCTCGATGGGCTGTTCGGCCGCTTTTGCATCGGCAAATGATGTTCCACGTGGAACATCTTTGACTTGATCACTCGCGTCGCATAGCGCGCGGCCCATGCAGAGCTTCGATATCATCGTGGTCGGCGGCGGCCATGCCGGCACCGAAGCCGCGGCGGCCGCCGCACGAATGGGTGCGCGCGTCGCACTCGTATCAATGCGTCGCGACATGATCGGCGCCATGTCCTGCAATCCGGCGATTGGCGGGCTCGGCAAGGGCCATCTGGTACGCGAGGTCGATGCCTGCGACGGCCTCATCGCGCGGGCCGCCGATCACGCGGCAATCCATTATCGTATGCTCAACGCCAGCAAAGGCGCCGCGGTGCAAGGCCCGCGCGTCCAGGCGGACCGGCGCCGCTATCGCGACGCGATCCATCAGCTTCTGGCCGCCGAACCAACGCTCGAAATTGTCGAAGGTGAAGCCGCATCGCTGCTTTTGGAAGGTGTTGATGGGAAAGGTGTCGGTGGGCTGATTCTCGCCGACGGACGCCGGCTTGTCGCTCAGGCGGTCGTTCTCGCGACCGGCACCTTCCTCAATGCACGCCTGCATTTCGGCATGCGCAGCGTTGTTGGTGGTCGCGTCGGGGAAGGGGCGTCCGTTCCGCTTGCCGAGCAACTCCGTGCTCTCGCGCTGCCGATTGCGCGTTTGAAGACGGGTACGCCGCCGCGGATCGACGGTCGCACTATTGATTGGGCTGCACTTGAGCGCCAGGAATCCGACGTCGATCCTTGGACTATGTCGTCGCTTGGTCCAGGCCGTGTTGCGCCGCAACTGTTCTGCGCGATCAGCCGGACTACGCCGGAAACTCACGCCGTCATCCGCGCGGGGCTTGATCGCTCGCCGCTCTACGCAGGCGTTATCGAAGGGCAGGGGCCGCGCTACTGCCCGTCGATCGAGGATAAGGTCGTTCGCTTCGGCGATCGCGATGGCCATCAGATCTTTCTCGAGCCGGAAGGGCTCGACACGCATCTCGTCTACCCCAACGGTATCTCGACCTCGCTGCCGGAGGACGTCCAGAATGCGATGGTCCGCACCATCGCCGGCCTGGAACGCGCGCTGATCGTTCAGCCGGGCTATGCGGTGGAATATGACCATGTCGATCCGCGCGCGCTCGAAAATCGGCTCGCGGTGCGGGGCGTGACCGGCCTGTTTCTCGCCGGACAGATCAACGGCACGACGGGCTATGAAGAGGCCGCGGCGCAGGGATTGGTGGCAGGGCTATCTGCGGCGGCTGAGGTTGCCGGGCGGGAGCCGATGCGTTTCGACCGCGCCGACAGCTATATCGGCGTGATGGTCGACGATCTCGTTTTGCACGGCGTGACCGAGCCCTATCGCATGCTGACCGCGCGCGCCGAATATCGCTTACGGCTGCGGGCCGACAATGCCGGTGCGCGTCTCACAGGGGCCGCGATCGCCGCCGGCGCCGTCGGCCGTGAGCGGCGTCAATGGTTCGCCGATCGCCAGGTCCAACTCGATCGCTTGCGGGATGCAACCACGGTGCGCGTCACGGCCGATCGGCTTGCCGATGGCGGCGCCGGCGTGTCGCGAGATGGAAGCGTTCGCCCGCTCGCGGAATGGCTCCGCTTTCCGGGCGTTGATCGCGCGGCTCTGCTCGACGTGGCTCTAGAGCTTGCGGATGTTCCGGCCGATGTCGTCGAGGAATTCCGCACGGATGCGCACTACGCGCCCTATCTCGTGCGGCAGGAGGAAGAGATCCGCCGCCTGCGCGCCGATGAAGCGGTGGGGTTGCCCGATGATCTCGATTATGGTGCGATCGCTGGCCTATCCAACGAGATGGTCGAGCGGTTGGGGGCGGCCCGACCAATGTCGATCGGTGCGGCCTCCCGCGTCCGCGGGATTACGCCCGCTGCGCTGGCCGCTATCCTCGTCCATGTGCGGCGCCGCGCGGCATGACCGAGGATGAAGCCCGCGCGTGGATCGCGGCGCACTTCGATGTTTCACGTGAAACATTGGAAAAGCTCGACACCTTGGTCCGATGTGTGGTCGAGGAATCGACGCATCAGAATCTGATCGCTGCCTCCACTGTCCCAGCCATCTGGGCGCGCCATATCGTCGATTCCGCTCAGCTTCTCCTCTACGCTCGCGGGCCTTGGCTCGATCTCGGATCGGGCGCCGGTTTCCCCGGTCTCGTCGTCGCGGCGCTGACCGATGAAACCGTGACCGTGGTCGAATCGCGCCGCAAGCGCATCGACTTCCTCAACCAAACGGCCGAGCGAATGGGCGTCGGTGATCGCGTCTCCGTCATCGGCCAGCGCGTCGAGCTCGTCGAATCCCAGCCCTTTTCCATCATTAGCGCGCGGGCCTTCGCGCCGCTCGATAAGTTGCTCGATCTTGCCTTCCGCTTTTCCCGACCGGAGACAATCTGGGTGCTGCCCAAAGGGAAAAGTGCAAAAGCGGAACTGGATCAGGTGCGGCAGACGTGGCAGGGTGCGTTCCGGATCGAACCGAGCGTTACCGATCCCGAAGCGGGGGTGATCGTCGCTACTGATGTGAAGCCTCGAAAGATCAAGCCAGGGAAAGCGCGATGATCCGAATTGCGGTCGCCAATCAAAAGGGTGGGGTGGGCAAGACGACCACTGCGATCAACATGGCGACGGCGCTTGCCGCCACCGGTTTGCGCGTGCTGCTGATCGATCTCGATCCGCAGGGCAATGCCTCGACGGGCCTCGGTGTCGATCAGGCGGCTCGCGCCCGCTCCTCTTATGAATTGCTGACTGGCGATGCCAATGTCGTCGAAGCATCGATCGCGACGCGAGTGCCGCGGCTCGATCTGATCGCGGCGACGGTCGATCTTTCGGGCGCGGAGATCGAGCTTATCGATTTCGACAACCGCACTCACCGGCTCGATCTTGCGCTCAGCGAGGCGCCGGTCGACCGCTGGGATATCTGCCTGATCGATTGCCCGCCTTCACTGGGCCTGCTGACGGTCAATGCCCTTGTCGCCGCCCAGTCGCTGCTGGTGCCGCTGCAATGCGAATTCTTTGCGCTCGAAGGGTTGAGCCAATTGCTCACCACGATCGAGCGCGTGCGCGCGCGCTTCAATCCGGAACTGCGCATCCTGGGCATCGCACTCACCATGTATGATCGGCGCAACCGCCTCTCTGAGCAGGTCTCGCAGGATGTTCGTGCAACGCTCGGTCCCGTCGTCTTCCAGACGGTGATCCCGCGTAATGTCCGCCTATCCGAAGCGCCGAGCTATGGGGTTCCGGCCCTCATCTACGATTATCGCTGCGCCGGATCGGAGGCCTATATGGCGCTTGCACGTGAACTTATCGCGCGTCTGCCGACGCCGAAACCTGCGGTGGCCGCATGAGCGAGGATGCCGCCATCCGTCGTCGCCCGTCTGGCCTTGGCCGCGGGCTGTCCGCATTGCTGGGCGAAGCCGCGCGCGAGCAGCCGCTGAGCGAAGGCGAGGGCCGGGCGCCCGGCGTTCAGATCGTCGCCGTTGCCTCGATCCGGCCGCATCCGGGCCAGCCACGGCGCCATTTCAACGAAGAGGCGCTGGAGGAACTGGCGGCGTCGATCCGCATGCGCGGCGTGATCCAGCCGATCGTCGTGCGCCCACACGGCACCGGCTACCAGATCGTCGCGGGCGAACGCCGTTGGCGCGCGGCGCAGAAGGCGCAACTTCACGAAGTCCCGGTCATCATCCGCGATTTCAGCGAGGCGGAAACGCTCGAAGTCGCGCTGATCGAGAATATTCAGCGCGAGGATCTGAACGCGATCGAGGAAGCCGAGGCCTATAATCGCCTCATCCGCGATTATGGCCATACCCAGGAAGCGCTGGGCCGGCTTGTCGCCAAATCGCGCAGCCATGTCGCCAATCTGCTCCGCCTGCTCGAACTCCCAGCGCCGGTGCGCGCCATGGTTGCCGATGGCGCGCTGTCGATGGGCCATGCCCGCGCGTTGATCACCTCCGCCGATCCGGAGACGCTCGCGCGCGAAGTCGTCCAGCGCGGCCTTTCGGTGCGTGAGACCGAAGGCCTCGCCCGCAAGGCCAAGGGCGCGACCGGCAAGGCGGCCCCGATCGAATATAAGAGCGGCGATTCGGATATCGCCGCGCTCGAACGCCAGTTGGGCGATATGCTGGGTCTGAAGGTCACGATCCAGCATCAGGGGCAGGGGGGCGCGGTGACGATCACTTATTCCTCGCTCGATCAGCTCGACATGATCTGCCAGCGGCTGAGCGGCGAACCGATCTGATCAGCGCATCCGGTGCGCGGCGCGCGCGAGCGCCATGATCTCGGACTCCACGGCGATACCGCCCGGCCCCCCCGATCGCATCACCATCCGCCCGGCCTCCGCCATCCGGCCGAGTGCGGTGGCGAGCGCTTGCGGGCTCCAGCGGACGAGCAGGCGGGCGACCTTGTCCTTTTCCTTCCAGAACACCGCGCGGCCTGACGGGCCGGCCATTACCGCCTCGATCGACTGGCCCTCGGCCACTTCGGCGCGCAGCTGGGTGAGCAGCAGAAGCTGGCGCTGAAAGGCGCGAACGATCGGGATCGCATCCATCCCGATCCCTATCAGCCGGGCTAGTTCGGCATCCGTCGCCGCCATGTCACCGCCCAACGCCGCATCGACCAGCCGGGTGAGATCGCCTTCCTCGCTATCGGCACCGAGCGCATCGATCGCGTCCTCGTCGAGCTCGCGCGGGCGCTCGGGCGCGGCATCCAGAAAGGCCGCGAACTTGGCGATTTCCTGTTCGAGCACCGCGCGGTCATTGCCCGCTGCGGCTGCGAGCCGACGCGCCACATCGGGGCGGAGTTGCAGGCCATGGTCGCGGCCGAGCGCGATGGCGATGCGATCGGCGTCGCGCCCCTCAGGCACATAGCTGGCATAAGCCATGGCTGCGTCGCTCGCCGTCGCAAGCTTCAGCAGCTTCGAATCCTTGCGCAGCGCTCCCGCGACCGCGACCACCGGATTGCCGGCCTGGGGCAGCGCCAACAGCGCGTCGACGGCATCCAGGATCTCGTCACCCGCCGGATCGATCCAGATGTAGCGGGGACCACCGAACATCGAGATCGCGGCGGCCTCGTCGGCCAGCAGGGCAGGGTCCGCCTTCAGGCTACCAGCGGCCAGATCGATCTTCTCGGCATCGGCGCCCAGCGGCTTGGCGATGCGCTTCGCCAGCGCGCGCGACGCGGATTCGTCGGGGCCGTGCAGCAGGTAAAAGCGGGTCGCAGGATCGGCGCGGTCGAGCGCCTGTTCTACCTGCCGCTGAGTGGCCTTCATTGCCCCGCTTGGGTGCGCTGGGCGTAGAGCGCGAGCCGGGTGACGATCTGGTCGGCAATCTCGTTCGCGAGATTTTCGAGCGCGGTCTGCTCCGCGGCGATCGTCGCATATTCGGAGCTGACGACGTCGATGCCGGCGTCCGATCCGGCCGTCGCGTCGAGCACCACCGTCGAGCCGTCGATCAGCTTGTAGCGCGCGCGCAAGGTCCGCCGTTCACGTGTCACCGCGTTATCGTTGCGCACGCCGAAGCCGATGAGCTGGTCGTCCAGCTCGATTTCCAACCGATAGCGGTTCTGCCCGCTGCCGCTTGCCGCCAGCCGGTCGTTGATGGCATTGCGGACCAGCCAGCCCGCCTTGCCCGCGATCGGCGCCACTTCGACACCGTTGAGCGACTGCGCGACAGCGCCCTGGCTGCCGCCGGAATAAAGCGGCTTGAGGCCACAGCCCGGCAGCGTCAGCGTGGCCGCCAGCAGCAAGGCAAGCCGCAGCTTCATGCGACGAGATTCACCAGCCGGTCGGGCACGACGATCACCTTCCTGGGTTCCCTGCCCTCAAGCAGGCGGATCACCTTGTCCGAACCGAGCGCCAGCGCCTCCAGAGTGGGCTTGTCGGTGCCCTTGGGCGCGGTCAGCGTGTCGCGGAGCTTGCCGTTGATCTGGATCGCGATCGTCACCTCGTCATCGACCAGCAGCGCCGGATCGGCCACGGGCCAGGCGGCATCGGCGACGAGGCCCTGCTCACCCAGCAAGCTCCAGGCTTCCTCGGCAAGGTGCGGCACCATCGGCGCGATCAGCCGGACGATCGTGCGAGCCGCAGCGTCCCGTGAAGCCGACGGCTGCGCCTTCTCGATCGCGTTGGCGAGTTCGTAGAGTTTGGCGACCGCCTTGTTGAAGGACAAAGTCTCCACATCCTCGGCGACGCCGGCGATGGCGCGATGCAGTTTGCGGTCGAGGTCCTTGTCCTCGCCCTCTGCTCCGGCGGTGCTGCCGGCGATCCGCCACAACCGCTGGACGAAGCGCCACGCGCCCTCGATGCCCGCCTCGCTCCAGGCGAGATCGCGCTCGGGCGGGCTGTCGGACAGCATGAACCAGCGCACCGCGTCCGCGCCATATTGGTCGACGATCGGCCCCGGATCGACGACATTCTTCTTGGACTTGGACATCTTCTCGACGCGGCCGAGCGTCACCGCCTCGCCCGTGTCGACAATCATCAGCGCACCGCTCTTGTTTTCGACTTCCTCCGGCGAAAGCCAGCGGCCGTCCGGCGCCTTGTAAGTCTCGTGCGTCACCATGCCCTGCGTGAACAGGCCCGTGAACGGCTCGGCGACGTCGATCTGGCCGATCCGCTGGAGGGCACGCGTCCAGAAACGCGAATAGAGCAGATGCAGGATCGCATGTTCGACCCCGCCGATATATTGGCCCACCGGCAGCCATTGCTCGGCCACCGTGCGATCGAACGGCTTGTCGCTCGGCGCGCTGGCGAAGCGGATGAAATACCAGCTTGAATCGACGAAGGTGTCGAGCGTGTCGGTTTCGCGTCGGGCCGGCTTGCCGCAGCTCGGGCAATCGACATGTTTCCAGGTCGAATGGCGATCGAGCGGATTGCCGGGAATGTCGAAGCTGACATCCTCCGGCAGCACCACCGGCAACTGGTTCTTCGGCACACCCACCGGTCCGCAGGCATCGCAATGGATGATCGGGATCGGCGTGCCCCAATAACGCTGGCGCGAAACGCCCCAGTCGCGCAGCCGCCAGACGGTGGTGCCTGTGCCCCAGCCTTCACCCTCGGCGCGGGCGATTACTGCGGCTTTTGCTTCCTCGACACCCATGCCGTCCAGGAAGCGTGAATTCACCAGCTTGCCGGGGCCTGTATAGGCTTCGTCCTGAACGGGGACGGAGGCTTCCTCGGGTGTCGGCGCCACGACGCGTTCGACCGGCAGCGCATATTTGCGGGCGAAATCCAGGTCGCGCTGGTCATGCGCCGGGCAGCCGAAGACGGCGCCGGTACCATAATCCATCAGCACGAAGTTCGCGACGAACAGCGGCAGCTTCCACGTGGGATCGAGCGGGTGGATCACCGAAAGGCCGGTGTCATAGCCCTTCTTCTCGGCCGTCTCGATCTCGGCCGCGGCGGTGCCGGTGCGGCGGCAGTCGTCGGCAAAGGCGTGGAGTTGCGCGTCCCGTTCGGCCAGCGCCAGCGCGATCGGATGATCGACCGAGATTGCCGCGAAGCTCGCGCCGAACATGGTGTCGGGCCGCGTCGTGAACACGTCGAAGCTGTCATGCCCTGCCGCCGGTGTCTCCAGCTTGAAGGTGAAGCGCAAGCCCTGGCTCTTGCCGATCCAGTTTTCCTGCATCAGCCGCACCTTTTCGGGCCACTGGTCGAGCGCGGACAGGCCCTCCAGCAGCTCGTCGGCGAAATCGGTGATCTTCAGGAACCATTGGCTGAGCTTGCGCCGTTCGACCAACGCGCCCGAACGCCAGCCGCGGCCGTCGATCACCTGCTCGTTGGCGAGCACGGTCATGTCGACCGGGTCCCAGTTGACCGCGCTTTCCTTGCGATAGACCAGGCCTGCCGCATAGAGATCGAGGAACAGGGCCTGTTCCTGGCCATAATATTCGGGTTCGCAGGTGGCGAGTTCGCGGCTCCAGTCGAGTGCGAAGCCCAGCCGCTTCAACTGCGCCTTCATCGCCGCGATATTCTCGCGCGTCCACGAACCGGGATGGACCTTCTTTTCCATCGCTGCATTCTCGGCGGGCATGCCGAAGGCGTCCCAGCCCATCGGGTGGAGCACTTCCATGCCCCGCATCCGCCGGAAACGGGCGAGCACGTCGCCCATCGTGTAATTGCGGACATGGCCCATATGGATGCGCCCCGAAGGATAGGGGAACATCTCCAGCACATAGCTTTTGGGCTTGGGGCTATTGTCGTCGGCGCGGAAGGTCTCGCGCTCGTCCCATACCGCCTGCCAGCGCTTGTCCGCGGCCTGCGGGTTGAACCGCGTGGTCATGGTCGCGGATTCCTCAGCCGGAGACGGCGCTGCGGCGCAGGTCGCGCGCCTTGGTGAGGATGATCTCCTCCAGCTTCTGCACGGTCGCGGCCTGCACCGGCGCGTCGGTCCACTGGCCGTTCTGCATCACCTGGCGCGATGCCGCGACCCGCAGTGCGTCGGCGCGCAGATCCTGGTCGAGGATCGTCACCGTCACCTTCATCCGCTCGGTCGAAACAGCCGGGTTGACGTACCAATCGGTAACGAGGATGCCGCCGTTCGAATCCGCCTGCGCGATCGGCATGCGCGAAAGCGTGTCGAGCGCGGCACGCCATAGATAGGCGTTGACGCCGATCGTCGTGACCTTGGATGCCGCCAGGTCCGCCTTGGGCCGCTCCTTTCCGCCTCCGCAGGCGGAAAGGGCCACCATCGCCGTCAGGGCAGTGGCCAGGGCAAGCGTCGAAACGGGCGAACGGAGCATGAAGCAGTCCTTGAGGAGGATACGGTATCGCGGCCGTTATAGATGCTCCCGTCCGCCCCGCAAGCGCGCAACGGCTCGTCGCAACAAGGGTTGTTTGCATCGCGGCGATCATTGCGTTGCGCCGCTCTAATCGCCAGCAGAGAAAGCTGGCGTGGGTGGAGTTGTGGAATTAGTGCAACAGGCCGTGCGGATTCGCCGACGAACGGTGGAACCTGCAGGTTTGTTCATGTAAGGCCCAGAGTCGCAGGGAGAGAATGCAAACCATGGTGGTGAGTCGCAAAGCTGCTGGATGGGCGGGGGTCGCTGTTGCGGCCTGCGCCCTTGCGCTTGCGCCCTCCACCGCCGCGTCGATCAAGTCCGCGAAACAGCGGGCATCGGCGATTTCACTGAGCGCGCCGGGGAGCCTCGGCTCCTTCACGCCGGCCGCCGCCAACCCCAAGCTTGCCGCTGCCTTCAGCAGCGCCGGCATTGCGGGCAGCGGTGGCGGCTTCCGCTTCACGCCCGCTTCGTCGACCACGAATCGGCGCAGCGTGACGGTGGCGGTACGCGCGCGCGCATCGACCAAGGAAGAAGCGCAGCGGATCGCGTCTTCGCCGTCCACCAGCATCGCGCCGACCGCCTATAATCTTGGCGTCGCCGTCGGCTGGAAGCGATTCGCGCTCACTGGCGAGGTTGCCCGCGTGGATGGCGCGCTGCTGCCGGGCCGTGAGGCGGTCGATCTTGGCCTCAGCTATAATGCGCCCAAGTGGAGCACCAAGTTCCAGCTCGGCGCCGATCGCCCGACCGACGTTCGTTCGCGCCTGATCGGTACTGAAGAATCGGTCTCGGCCGATCTCAGCGGCTCCTATGCGATCACCCGTAACCTCGAGGTTACGGGCGGTGTCCGCTATCGACTCCAGCGCGATCGCCTGATGCCCGTCGAGGATGATCGCCGCGACAGCCAGGCCGTCTATATCGGAACCGCCTTCAAGTTCTGATCTTCGTGCCGCCGCCCTTGGCGGCAAAGGCGTCAATTCCTGACCACCCATCGGCACCTAAAGGTTTGAGCCGACGGCCCTTGCGCGAATCCATCCCGCCGAGCGCGATCACGGCCTTTCTGGTGCGTCCCGCCAACAGCCCGAATCGCACCGGCCCCAAAGCGGGCGCATGGGGATGGGATCGGGTCGGAAAAGCCGGCGACAGGAAGATCAGGTCGGCATTCTTCGCCGCCACCAGTTCGCGCGCATCATGCGCCGGCGCGGTGCGGATCAGCGGCCGCGCGGCACGCCGGTGCAGCGATCTGCCGTGCGCACCGTCCGCTTTCCAGGCGATCGCCTGCTTCGTTGGCCCGGCCAGCACCAGCACCAGCCGCCGCGCGCGGGCGATTCGCCTCACTTTTTCGTAGATTTCCCGCCGCTTGGCTGCGCCATAATGGCGGAACACCACGCCAGCCCCGGCCGGTAGTCGGGCCAAGGCATCCCATAGGGCATCGCCCATTCGCGGATCGGTCATCAGCCAGAGGCGCGGGCAAGGCTGGCGGCGGATCATGCGGCTCCCTATAGCAGCGCGCATGGTTCCGCATGAAGATCTTGTCGCCGATGACGACCTCCCCCCGCTCGAATCGGTGCGCGTCCGCATCGCCCGCGCCGCGCGCGTGGCCGGTCGCAAGTCGGCGGAGATCGAGCTCATCGCC
The DNA here is from genome assembly GCF_042693015.1 of Sphingomonas sp. DBB INV C78. Classification (NCBI taxonomy): domain Bacteria; kingdom Pseudomonadati; phylum Pseudomonadota; class Alphaproteobacteria; order Sphingomonadales; family Sphingomonadaceae; genus Sphingomonas; species Sphingomonas sp. DBB INV C78. Next base: position 4,184,998 of record NZ_CP170544.1, read on the forward strand.
ATTTCCAAGACGCAAGCCGTGGACGCGATCACGCCGCTGATCGCCGCCGGCCATCTCAGCTTCGGCGAGAATCGCGTGCAGGAGGCCGAGGCGAAATGGCCCGCGCTCAAGGCTGCGACGCCGGCACTCCGTCTGCACCATGTGGGCCAGCTCCAATCGAACAAGGCGGAAGATGCCGTGCGCCTGTTCGATGCGATTCACGGGGTCGACCGCCTGTCGCTGGTGACGGCGCTGGCCAAGGCGATGGACAAGGTCGGCCGCCGGCCGGACTGCTTCGTCCAGGTCAATATCGGCGAGGAACCGCAAAAGGGCGGTGCGCTTGTCGCCGATCTGCCAGCGCTGCTCGCCGAAGTCCGCGCCGCCGGCCTGCCGCTTGCCGGGCTGATGGCCGTGCCGCCTGCCGATACCGAGGCCGCACCCTATTTCGCGCTGTTGGCCAAGCTCGCGCGCGATCATGGCCTGGCCGGGCTCAGCATGGGGATGTCGGGCGATTATGAGACGGCCGTGATGCTCGGTGCAACGCATGTCCGCGTGGGCACGGCGTTGTTCGGCGCGCGGGCGGCCTGACGCGGGCGCGGCCATGACGACGGCCGGCCTCGAAGCGGTCTTTTTCGAGAACCGCGATCGGCTGCTCCGCTTCCTCGCCGCCCATGGCGCGGGCGATGCGGCGGAGGATCTGCTGCAGGAATTATGGCTGCGCATATCCGCAGCACCACAAGGACCAGTCGGCCAGCCGCTCGCTTATCTTTATCGCGCCGCCAACAATCTGATGGTCGATCGCCACCGCGCCAACCGCACCACCGAACGCCGCGATCGCGAATGGAGTGATGCCACCGGCTCCACCGCGCCCGGCATATCCGATACGCCCGGCGGCGAACGCACGCTGATCGCGCGCGAACATCTCCGCCAGGCCGAAGCCGCTCTGGCGGCGCTCGGGCCGCGGGCCGAAACCGCCTTTCGCCGGCATCGGATCGACGGGATTGCGCAGCGCGACATCGCCGTCGAGCTCGGCGTCAGCCTGTCGACGGTGGAGGCCGATCTGCGTCGGGCCTATCGCGCAATGATCGAGCTCAGGAGCCGCCTCGATGCCGAATGATGCCGCACCAAGGTTGGGCGACCGTGACTCCGTCAAAGGGGCGTGGTGATGGATGAAACGGCAATCCGCGAAGCGGCAATCGACTGGCTGATCCGCCAGCGCGACCCCGCGTTCGCCGAATGGGAGGCGTTTGCCGAATGGCTCGCCAGCGATGAACGCCGCGCGTCCATCTATCATGAAATGGCGGCCGCCGACGCCGACATGGCGGACCTCCTGGCCGCCGCGCCGCCGCCCGCCGCACCCGTCGTGGCCGCGCAGGCCGACAATGTCATCCCGATCAGCCGTCGTCGCTTCAATGGCTGGCTCAGCGGAGCCGTCGCCGCTTCGGTGATGGCGATGATGGGCTATGCGGTGTTCCAGGCCCAGCCCTCGCCCTACAGCATCGAAACCGCGGCGGGCGAGCGGCGCAGCGTCACGCTGGCCGACGGCAGCAAGATCGATCTCAATGGGGCCACCCGCCTCACGCTCGATCGCCGCGATGCGCGCCTCGCCACCCTCGATCGCGGCGAGGCGCTGTTCACGGTGGTCCACGATGACAAGCGCCCGTTCGTCGTCCACGCCGGTGGCGCGGAACTGCGCGATGTCGGGACCGTCTTCAACGTCGTCAGCGATCGGGGCGAACTGGCCGTCGCCGTGGCGGAGGGCGCGGTGATCTACAATCCCGATGCCGAAGCGGTGCCGCTTAACGCCGGCCGCACGCTGCGGGTTCGCAGCGGGGCGTCCGCCATCCTGCTCGGCAACGCCGATCCAGCGGTGATGACGTCATGGCGCCAGAACCGGCTCGTCTATGACGGCGCGCCGCTCGCTCAAGTAGCCGCGGACATCAGCCGCAATCTTGGCTTCGCCGTTACCGCTTCGCCCGCCGTTGCCGCCCGCCCCTTCCGCGGCGTGATCGCGCTCGACCGTGAAAGCGACCGTTTCCTCGCCCGCCTCGGCCCCTTGCTTGACGTCAAGGTCGAACGCGGCCAGCAGGGATGGGTATTGACCAACCCCCCACAGTGATCCGCGCCCCTTTCCTGTTCGCAGCGCTTCCCGCGCTGGCGCTCGCATCGCCGGCTGCCGCTCAGGCGACGCTCGCGCTCGCCCTGCCGGCGGGGCGGCTGGGGGATGCGGTGGCCGCGCTTGGCAGTCAGGCGAAGGTCAGCGTCAGCGTGCCCGAAGCGCGTATGTGGACGCGGCCCGTGCCGGCGCTCAATGGCCGGATGAGCACCCGCAAGGCGATCGAACAGCTTGCGCGGGCAGCGGGTGGCCGCGCCGAATCCTTGCCGGGTGGTGGCTGGCGGATCGTGTCGCACGCGCCCGTCCGTACAGGAAGGGCGCGGCCCGTCCAGATGGCCGCGTTGATTCCGCCGGTGCCCGAATCGGGAGAGGATATCGTCGTTACGGGCAGCAAGCGTGCTGTCCGGCTCAGCGATTATCCCGCCTCGGTCTCGTTGCTCGACAGCCGCGATCTTGCCTTCGGCAGCACGGGCGGCACCGATGCGATCGTGTCGCGCAACGCCAGCCTGTCCTCCACGCATCTCGGGGCGGGGCGCAACAAGCTGTTCATCCGTGGCATCGCCGATTCGAGCTTCACCGGGCCGACACAGGCGACCGTCGGCCAATATTTCGGCGACGTCCGCCTCAGCTACAATGCCCCCGATCCCGATCTGAAACTCTATGATGTCGGCCAGGTCGAGGTGATCGAAGGCCCCAATGGCACGCTCTATGGCGCCGGCGCGTTGGGCGGCATCGTCCGCGTCGTCCGCAATCCGCCGCGGCTGGGCCTGGCGGAAGGCAATGCGTCGCTCGGGGTGAGCGCCACGCAGCATGGCGACCCCGGCGCCGATCTTGGCGCCACGGTCAATCTGCCTCTGACCGACGATACGGTCGCGTTGCGCATCGTCGGCTATGGCGTCCGGGAAGGCGGCTATATCGACAATCCGGTGCTGGATGAGGACGATATCAACCGTACTGATACCTATGGCGGCCGCGCCACGCTCCGCATCGCGCCGGGGGATGACTGGACGGTCGACATTGGGGGCACGTTCCAGACGATACACGGCGCCGACAGCCAATATGCCGATCGTGAAGGCCCACGCCTCACCCGGTCCAGCCTCGTCGATCAGGGTTTCGAAGCCCGCTATGCGCTCGGCGACATCGTCATCGCCAAGGATTGGGGCGATCTGCAACTCGTCTCCTCGACGGGGTTCGCCAAGCAATCGCTCGACGAACGCTACGATGCGACTGTGCCCGAGGGGCTGCCAGACGATTCGATGGCGTCCAGCCGGCCATGGCCGTTGCTCACTTACCGCGGGGCGGCCGACGTCTCGGCTTCGACCCCGATCGCCTTCACGCAGAAGAACGACACGCGTTTCTTCTCGACGGAGACGCGGCTGTCGCAGCCGATGCGCGATGGTTTCGGCTGGGTCGCCGGCATCAGCTATCTCAACAATCGCGCGCGGCTGCGCCGGTCGCTCGGCCCCGACGGCGTGGAGATGCCGCTCACCGGCGTGACCAATCGCATTCGCGAATATACCGCTTACGGCGAAGCGAGCGTCGAACTGCTGCGCGATCTCACGCTGACGGCTGGCGGCCGGCTGACCCATTCGCGTCTGTCGGGTGAAGCCGAAGATGCGCCGCCGCCGCTCATTCCCGCGCTGGCCGCCGCCATCCGCGCCGATCGCGGCGAAACCAATCTGCTGCCGTCGCTCGCGCTGTCGGCCAACATATTGCCCGGCCTGCTGCTCTTCACCCGCTATCAGGAAGGTTTTCGCCCAGGCGGTCTTGCCATCGAGGACCAGTTCGTCCGCCGTTTCCGCCGCGACACCATCGCCACTTGGGAAACCGGCATGCGCTATGGCGGGGCAAGGGCGCAGGCGTCGCTGAGCTTCTCGATCACCGATTGGGACGATATTCAGGCGGATTATATCGATATTGCCGGCCTGCCGACGACCGCCAATATCGGGGACGGGCGGATATATTCGATCGCGGCAAGCGGCTCATGGCGGCCTCTTCCGGGCCTGTCGATCGACGCTGCGCTGGTGTTCAATGACAGCAAGGTCAGCGACCCGGCCCCCCTCTTCACCATCGCCAGGCTGTCGCAGCTTCCCAATGTCGCGCAATTTTCCGCGCGCGGCGGCGTCGATTATGCGACCCCGCTTTCGGACGATCTCGATCTGCGCGTCGGCCTCAACCTGCGTTATGTCGGCGAATCGCGGCTTGGCGTCGGCCCCGTGCTGGGTGAGGCGCAGGGCGATTATCTCGATACCGCGCTCAACCTCCGCGTCGGTCGCCCCGATTTCGGTGTCACCCTGTCGGTTACCAATCTCGCCGATGCCGTCGGCAACCGCTTCGCGCTCGGCACGCCTTTCTTGATGAACCGGATCGATCAGATCACCCCGCTGCGCCCGCGCACGCTGCGCATCGGGCTCGACACCCGCTTCTGAAAATTCCCGGCGCGGCCAAGGCTGCGCCCGCTTCGCACCGTCTTGGGGAATGACGGCCAGCCTCGCGCGCCCCAGCCCCATCTGGCGCGCGGCGCTGGCCGCACCGCGAAAGGGAATGATTCTAGATGCGTAGCCTGCTTGCCACGACCTGCCTCACGCCGCTTTTCTTCCTTGCCACGCCCCTCCATGCCGAAACGGTGATCGGTGACAAGCGCACGGCAGGTGTCGCCACCTCGACGATCAAGTCCGGCACGGCTGACGACATCAAGATCGGCAGCGCAGGTTCGGTGGAACTGGCCGCCAGTGGCACCGCCATCACCGTCGACAGCGCCAACAAGGTGACGAACGAAGGCACTATCAAGTTCAGCAATGTCAGCAACGCGACGGGTATTTTCGTCAATGCCGGGCTCGCCACGACGATCACCAACACCGGCACGATCACGATCGACGAAACCTATGAAGCGACCGACACCGACAAGGACGGCGATCTCGATGGGCCGCTGGCGCAGGGCAGCAACCGCTTCGCCATCCGTACGGCTGGCGCAATGACTGGTAATGTCTCGAACGGCGGCAAGATCTCGATCGAAGGCAATGATTCGGGCGGCATCGTGCTGGGCGGCCCGCTCACCGGATCGCTCACCAACAGCGGCACCATCGATGTGATCGGCGATCGCGGTTACGGCATCCGCACCGGCGACGTCAGCGGCAATGTCACGATCAACAGCGCCGTTGCGGTGAAGGGCAAGGATTCGGTCGGCGTCGCGATCGACGGCAATGTCGGCGGTGCGCTCACCATCCAGGGCGGGATCAGCGCCACCGGATATCGGGCGACCTCGGTCAGCGACCCGTCGAAGCTTGACGCGGACGATCTGCTGCAGGGCGGCCCGGCGCTGCGCATCGCCGGCAATGTCGGCGGCGGCATCATTTTCGCGGTTCCGCCCAAGGACACCAAGCCCGACGACAAGGATGAGGACAAGGACGGCATCGAGGATTCGAAGGAAGGCTCAGCCTCGGTCGTCTCCGCCGGTTCCGTCGCTGCGGTCGAGATCGGCTCCGCCAACCAGGATGTCGTGATCGGCGCGGTCGCGGGTCAGGCCAATGGCCACGGCCTCGTCATCAACGGCGCGATCGCCGGCAACGGCACATTCGCCGGCGTTTCGGGCAACGCGCTCGTCATCGGCGGTCAGGGCCGGGCTGTGACGATCGCGGGCGGCATGACGGTTGCGGGCACGGTGACCGCCACGGGCACCGGCGCGGGTTCAGGCGCGACGGCGCTCCATATCGGCAATGGCGCTACAGTTGCCGAGATCCGCAACAATGGCGGCATCGGCGCCGCCGCGGGCACCGGTGCCGCCGCCAAGGCGACGGCAATCCGCATCGATGCCGGCGCCAATGTCGGGAGCATCCGCAACACCGGCGAAATCCGCGCGACCACCACGGCCGATGGTTCGGCCACCGCCATTACCGACAAGGCCGGCACTGTCTCGCTGATCGAGAATAGCGGCGCGATCGCCGCTTCTGGGGCCCTTCCCACGTCGGACCGCAATATCGCGATCGACGTCGCCGCCAACGGCGCCGGCGTCACCGTAAAGCAGCTCGCGGTCGCGGACGGCAAGGCCGCGCCGCTGATCCAGGGCGACATCCTGTTCGGTTCGGGCGGTGACACGCTCGACGTCGCCGATGGCACCGTCGCCGGCACCACCCGCTTCGGCGACGGCGCCAACCGCCTCCAGCTCGCGGGTGACGCTTTTTACACGGGCAAGGCGGTGTTCGGTGCGGGCAATGACGCCATGACGCTGGCGGGCACCGCAATCTTCAGCGGCACCGCCGATTTCGGCGGCGGCGCAGACAGCCTTTCGCTCAGCAACACCGCGCGCTTCTCGGGCATGCTCGTCAATGCGCAGGGGCTGGCGGTCAATGTCGCCGGCGGCACGCTCGATCTTCAGAACAGCGGTTCGGTGGCGATCGCATCGCTCGGCGTCGGCGGCACCGGCGCGATCCGCGTCAATATCGACGGTGCGGCGGGCACCAACACGCTCTATCAGGTCGCAGGCGACGCCAATTTCGCCCAAGGCTCCAAGGTGATCGTCAAGCTCGCCAATGTCGGCGATTCCGAAGGCGTCTACACCTTCCTGCAGGCAGGCAGCGTGACGGGCGGCACCAACCTCACCACCGCCGACGCGACGCTCCCCTTCCTGTTCAAGAGCAATGTCGTCGCGGGTGCCAACCCCAATGAGCTGCGCATCGACATCAAGCGCAAGACCGCGACGGAACTCGGCCTCAACCGTTCGCAGGCCAGCATCTATGATGCGGTCTTCAAGGTCGTCGACAAGGATGCCAAGGTGGCCGGTGCCTTCCTCGACATCGGCGACGGCGATCGCTTCCGCAAGCAACTGCGGCAGATGCTGCCCGATCATGCCGGCGGCACCTTCGAGGCGGTGACTTCGGGCTCGCGGGCGACGGCGCGCATGTTCGCCGATCCGCGCGCGCCCTTCGCCGATCAGGGTAATTGGGGCTTCTGGCTCCAGCAGGTCGCCTGGGGCACGTCGAAGAGCATCGGCAATACCGGCGGCTACGACATTTCCGGCTGGGGCTTCTCCGGTGGCGGCGAGGTCAAGACCGAAGGCGTCGGCAATTTCGGCATCTCGCTCGCTTATCTCTACGGCAAGGATGCCGATGGCGGCACCGATAATGAAGTGACGTCCAACCAGTATGAACTTGCCGGCTATTGGCGGGCCGATTTCGGCGGGCTGCACACGTTCGCCCGCGCATCCGGCGCCTATGTCGACTTCAAGGGCCAGCGCGCCTTTGATGGCCAGATCGGTGGCGAAGATGTCCATCGCGAAACCAAGGGCAATTGGGATGGCACGCTCTACTCGGCCGCCGGCGGCGCTTCCTACGAGATGGCGTTCGGCAATATCAGCCTGCGCCCTGCGGCCTCGATCGATTATTATCGCCTGCACGAGAAGGGTTACAGCGAAGCCGGCGGCGGCGACGCCTTCAACCTGATCGTCTCCAGCCGCACCAGCGACGAGTTGGCGGTCAACGCCACCGTCGCCGCGGGCATCAATTTCGGCGGCAAGGATCCCGAAGCTGGCTGGTTCCGCACCGAGATCGAGGGCGGCCGCCGTCAGATCGTCGGCGGCGATCTCGGCACCACCACGGCGAAGTTTGCCGGCGGCCAGGAATTCACACTTCAGCCCGAAGACCGCACCAACGGCTGGGTCGGTCGCCTGCGCCTGTTGGGCGGCAATGCCGGCTTCACTGCGGGCGGCGAATTTTCGGCCGAGGAACAGCAGGACCATGTCGCGGTCGCCTTCCGCGCCTCGCTCAACATCGGCTTCTGATCCCATCCCCCTGGGAATCCCGTCCGCGCGTTGCGTATCCGCGGACGGGAATTTTGTGGGGCCGGTTGCAGCCTTGCGGCCCCGTGCTAGATGATCCTCTCTGAATTTGGAGACGGTGAACATGGCAGGCAGCGTGAACAAGGTGATCCTGGTCGGAAATCTGGGCCGCGACCCTGAATCGCGCAGCTTCCAGAATGGCGGCAAGGTGGTGAACCTCCGCATCGCAACGTCCGAAACCTGGAAGGACCGGTCGAGCGGCGAGCGGCGCGAAAAGACCGAATGGCATTCGGTCGCGATCTTCAACGAAGGCCTCGCCCGCACGGCCGAGCAATATTTGCGCAAGGGCAGCAAGGTCTATATCGAAGGCCAGCTCCAGACGCGGAAGTGGCAGGACCAGTCGGGCGCCGACAAATATTCGACCGAGATCGTGCTGCAGGGCTTCAACGCTCAGCTCGTGATGCTCGACGGCCGCGGCGAAGGCGGCGGTGGTGGCATGGGCGGCGGCGGTGCGCGCGGCGGTGCGTCCGGCGGTGGTTGGGGTGATGACGATCCCGGCTTCGGTTCCACCGGCATGGGCGGCGGCGGCGGTCGCGGCGGTTCGGGTGGCGGCTCCGGCGGCGGGTCGCGCCCGTCCAACCCGTTCGACAGCGATCTCGACGACGACGTCCCGTTCTGATCGCAGGCACGCACGTCAGCCAATCGGGGCCGTCACCTTCCGGTGGCGGCCCTTTTCATGTCCGTCGCAGCAGGCGCGGGCTTCGTCGCGAGCGCGGCCCGGCCGTCGACGGAATGGCGACCCCCGCCGCGTGGATCTCGCTCAGCACAGCCGCGCCGGGCCATGGGCGGCGCTTGTTTCCTGGTGAGGTTCAAGTCCCCATGTTGTTTCACGCGTCCATCGAAGCCGATCGTCCCCAGCATGTCGCGTCCGTCCTTGCCGAGCTGTGGCGCGGCAAGGCGATGCCCTTCCCACCGGTCGGCGTGGAGTCTTGGGTCGCCTTCGCCGGCGATGATCGTTCCACGATCGTCGAGGTGTATCCGCGCGGCACCGCGATTCACGAAGGAAAAGACGGCGCGATTGGTGAGGTCGAAGGCCAGCGCCGGCACAACGCTACCCACCTGGCCCTCGCCACTCCGCTTTCGACCGAAGAGGTGCTCGCGATCGGCCAACGCGAAGGCTGGTCCGTCGCGGTCTGCTCGCGTGACGGCATGTTCCGGGTGATCGAATTGTGGATCGAAGGCTGCCAACTCATCGAGCTGCTGACCGCCGAGATGCAGCGCGAATATCTCGACTCGATCACCATCGAAAATTGGGAAAAGATGCTCGCCGAAATGCAACCGATGGCCGCCTGAAGCGCCTTCAGAACAACAGCCCCTTCAATTCCGCGATCACCACTTCGGTCGGCATCGACAGGAACATCGCGGGAATGAAGGGGACGAGCGTCATGCCCAGCAGGATCATGATGCTGCGCAGGTCCACGGGTATGAAGCGCATCGCATAGACATTGCCGACCACCTGATAGAGGTCGGTCGCGGCGGAAAAGTCCGGCTCGCCGAGGATACCGGGATCGCTCGTCCGCGATTGCGCGAACCATCGCCGCTCGAACTGCTGGCCGAGCTCGGACGCGAGTGCGCCATAGGCCATCGCGCCGTTCCGCCAGCTCTTCATCAGCGGGATGGAAAAGGGTGTCAGCGGCCCCACGAACAGCAGTGTCACGAACAAGGCGGTTCCACCGATCAGTAGCCCGTCGGTGAACTGGTTGGTCGCCCCCGCCGCATGCACCATCGCGAACCGGCCGGCCGAGATCGCGCCGAACGCCATGCCAACCACCGAAAAGGCACGCACCGATTGGGTGAGGAAACCGAGGCCGGCCGACTGATCGGGGTGCGCGGCGATGAGCTGCAGGTCCATCCGCGCGACGATCCGCAGGAACCGCGTCCACAGGAAGATGCGCCACATCCAGCCGATCAGCAGCACGATCAGCAGCGGCGTGCCCACCAGCGCGTTCCACCAGCCCGCCGGCGAAAGGCCGGCGCCGTCGGCGCTGCGCTGCCAGGCCGATTGCACGAACAAGGCGCCTTCGTTGAGCAAGGTCGAGATGACGAGGGCATAAGTGAAGAAGATCGTCGCCGCCTCCACCCACAGCGAATTGATAAGCCGGCGGGTGGCGGCAAGCTGGGTGAGGAACCGGACCTTGTCGGCCTCTTCCAGAAGCCCCGAACGGAGGAAGTGGAGCGCCACCACGCCTAGCCGCTTGGCGCAGACCGAAAAGGCGAGCACCAGCAGCGGCACGGCCACGCCCAGGCGGGCATGGACGCCGAAATCGCGCGCGAAGCTGTTCGTCACCAGCGCGCGGGGTCCATCCGGCGCGAAGGCGACCAGCAAAGCCAGCGGCACCCAGCCCAGCATGAACACCAATATCACGCGGCTGCCGCCATTGGGGCAGATCGGTGCGGGCAGGAAGGCGAGCGCGCTCAGGCGCCGCGGCGGGCCGCCCTCGAACGCTGCCTGATCGCCGGTCGATTCCGCCCAGCGATCATGGTCCAGCCGCGCCGTCCATTCCGCCCATTGTTGCCCGCCGGTCATGCCGCCAGCTTGCGGACGAGGCGGCGGGCCGACAATCAGGCATTATACCGATCCGGCGGGTGGCCGATCCCTACAGCGCGGAATAGTCGATGGCTGCGTTGAGGTCGATCACGCCCGAATGGTCCGCCAAAGGATATTTGAGGCCGGTGGCGCAGTTGAACAGCAATGCGCGGTCGCCTGGCCCCACGTCGCCGTCCGCCAACGCCTTTTCATAGGCCGCGAGGGTCGCCCCGCCCTCGGGGCAGAGCAGCACGCCATCCTCGCGTCCGACACGCACCACCGCCTCGGCGATCGCATCGTCCGAAACCGCAATGCCGCGGCCGCCGCTCGCGCGCACTGCATCCAGGATCAGGAAGTCGCCCACTGCCTTGGGCACGCGGATGCCCGATGCGATCGTGTGGGCATCCTCCCAGCGCTCGGCATGGCGCTCGCCCTGCTCGAAGGCGCGGACGATCGGTGCGCAGCCTTCGGCCTGCACCGCGAACATCTTGGGCCGCTTCGATCCGATGAAGCCCAGCGCTTCGAGCTCGTCGAACGCCTTCCACATGCCGATCAGCCCGGTGCCGCCGCCGGTTGGGTAGAAGATCGCGTCGGGCAGTTCCCAGCCCAATTGCTCGGCCAGTTCCAGCCCCATCGTCTTCTTGCCCTCGATGCGATAGGGCTCCTTCAACGTCGACAGGTCGAACCAGCCATTCACCTTCGCGCCTTCGCCGACGATCGCGCCGCACTGGTCGATCAGCCCGTTGACCCGATAGACCCGTGCCCCCTGCGCCGCGATCTCGCGGACATTGATCTCGGGCGTGTCGTCCGGGCAGAAGATCACCGATTCCATGCCTGCGCGCGTCGCATAGGCCGCCGCCGCTGCCCCGGCATTGCCGTTGGTCGGCATGGCGATGGTCCGGATTCCCAGCTCCTTCGCCATCGATATCGCCATGACGAGGCCGCGCGCCTTGAACGAACCGGTCGGCAGGCGACCTTCGTCCTTCACCAGCAGTGTCGCTGCCCCCAGCCGCTTCGCAGTGGCCGGCAGGTCGAAGATCGGCGTCTCTTGTTCGCCCAGGCTGACAATATTCTCCGCGCGCCGCACCGGCAGCAATTCCCGCCAGCGCCACAGGTCACGCGGCCGATCGCGCAGTGCCTCCTTGGTCAGCGCGCCTCGCACGCCGTCCAGGTCATAGCGCACCAGCAACGGCCGCCCCGCCTTGGACAGGCCATGCACGCGATCGGCGTCATAACGCTCGCCGGTGATCGAACATTCGAGATGGGTGACGAAGGTGGAGCGTTCCGGGAAGTGGGTCATTGCTGTCTTTCGGCAATATTTTTGGTTTCCCTAAGCCCTCTCCCGCCTTCGCGGGAGAAGGAAAATAATCACCCCCCGTAACGCAGGCCAATCCACAGAGTCCTCGGCGTCGCGCGCTCCAAAACATCGGCGCCGGAAATGCCAGCTTCGACCAAAGTGTCGGTCAAATTCTCCGCCCGCGCCTCGATCGAGAGATTTCGGGCAACCGGCAGGCGCACCGCCGCATCCAACGTCACCGCATCGTCGAGCCGACGGAGATTCTGGTCGTCCTCGAACTGGCTGGAGACATAGCGCAAGGTCAGTGAGGCCGCGGTGCCGCTCGGTTGCTCCCACGCGATCGTGCCGCTCGCCTGATGCCGCGGCGTCTGGGCGGGGCGCAGCCCGTCGAGCGCCGCTGCCGTGCCGTTCGCCCGCACCTTTGCATCGACCAAAGTGTAGGAGGCGATGAACTGCCAGTCGCGATAGCGCGCCGATCCCTCCAACTCGAACCCCTGCGATCGGATCGCGTCGAGATTCTGGCGCTGACGATAGGCGCCGGCGACAAAGCCGACACCGGGGAAGCTGCCCGGTCCCATGCCCAAGGTCACATTCGCGATCGCGTCGTCCAGCTCGTTGTAGAAGGCGGTGGCCGACAGGCGGAAGCCCGGCAGCGGGCGGTAGTCGACGCCGCCATCCACGCCCTTGAGTGCTTCGGGCTTGAGCAGCGCATTGGCGGCGGTGGCGTCGGCGCCGACACGGAAGGGGCGGTATAGCTCGTTGAGCGTCGGCAGGCGCCAGCCGAGATAGGCGGCGCTGCGCAAGGTCACCGCCTGCGCGGGCTTGAAGGCGATGCCGGCGCGGGCGGTCGGCTCCCAGCCCGATCGATCGGCGAAGTCGATATCGTTCAGCGTCGCGCCCGTCGCGATCGTCTTTTCGAACAGATGGCCATTCTCGATCCGCCAGCGATCGATCCGTCCCCCTGCGGTCAGCGTCCATTGGTCGTCGGGTGTCACGCTCGCCTCGGCAAAGGCGCCCAAGGTCCGTGTCCGCCCGCCCGCCTCGCGCAGCCGCGTCGGCTGGCCGGCGATATAGGTGAAGCGTTCCTTGGTCTCACCCACTGTCTGGCGCGCGTCCGCGCCGATGCGCAGCTCCAGCCCCTCGCCTAGCGGCGGCCGGATCTCGAAGCGGGCGCCCAGGCCGGTCGCAGGCACCGAATATTGGTCCAGCGTCTGGTTGACGACGGTGCGATCGGCATTGACGCTGGCGAAGCCGCTCGAAAATTCGCGAAGCTGCAGCCAAGTCGACGCCTCCCACCCCCAGCTTCCGCGGCCCACCAGCCGCAGGCTGGCATCGGCGCCGAGATTGCGGTTGGGGGTAAAGTCGACGCCGCGGTCGCGCCGGTCGAGCATGCCGAGCAGGTTCGCCTGCAATTCCGTATCGTCACCGATCGCGAAGGCGGTGCGCGCCGAAACACTCGCTTGCTCGTAGAAGGCTGGGCGATCGACCGGCCCGCGATCCTCCTCGACGATCGGTGTGAAGCCGTCGCCATGCGCATAGCTTGCCGAAAGCGCGCCATAACCGTTGCCGAACACACCGCTGACCCCGGCATCGGCGGCGATGCTGTCGCGGCTGCCATAAGCCACCCCGCCCCAAACGGGCGCAAGTTCGCTCGATGTCGCGCTCATCAGCTCGATCGTGCCGGCGAGCGCCCCCGATCCGTTGACGCCGCTGCCGCCGCCCCGCGTCACGCGGACGAGGCCCAGCCGCTCGGGTGCATAAGCCGACCAGGGGACCCAGCCGCCGAACGGATCGGTCTGCGGCACGCCGTCGAGCAGGATCAGCGCGCGGGCGGACGCGTTGCCGCCGAGGCCGCGCAGGGTCGCCCCTTGGCTGGTCGGGTGTGCCGATCGCGAATCCGATCGGCGGAACTGCTGGAAGCCGGCGACGTCGCGCAGCACATCCTCCAGCCGGTCGCTCGCCGTACCGGTCAGGCGGCTGCGCTCGATCACCGCCACGTCATAAGCGGCCAGTCCCGCCGGCTCGGCCAGCCCGGTGCCGGTGACGACGATGTCCGGCCCCTCCGCATAAGCGGCCGTGGGGAAGAGGAAAGCGGTCAGGATCAGATGGCGCATGGCGCGCCTCTATACGGCATCAGCCGGCCGGCGCCACCGCATCCGGATGCGCCGCCGCGAAGGCCGGCAGCGCGGTCAGCGCCGCATCCACCGCCACCAGATTGGGAAAGTCGTGCAGCGCGACTTCGAAACGGCGGGCATTATATATCTGCGGAACAAGGCAGATGTCGGCGATGCAAGGGGTGTCGCCGCCCAGATACTGGCCGTCCTGCTCGGCCGCCATCGCCTCGAGCGCCACGAGCCCCTCGCGCACCCAATGGCGATACCAGTCGTCGCGCGCCGGCTCCTCCACCCCCAGCTCGCGCTTCAGATAATGGAGCACGCGCAGATTGTTGAGCGGGTGGATGTCGCACGCGATCATGAGCGCCAAAGCGAGCTGTCGGCTCCGCGTTGCCGGATCGCGGGAAACGAAGCGCGGCTCGGGCACCCTTGCGTCGAGATAGTCGATGATGGCGAGGCTCTGGTTGAGCTTCAGCCCGTCCATCTCCAGCATCGGCACGAAGCCTTGCGGGTTGAGTGCGCGATAGCCGGCATCGCGTTGTTCGCCGGTGCGCAGATCGACACTCACGCTCTCATAAGCCACGCCCTTCAGATTGAGCGCGATCCGGACGCGATAGGAAGCCGACGACCGGAAATAATCGTGGAGGCGGACGGGCGCGTCAGATTCCGGCATACCAGGCATAATCGCTCCTATCCTCCCAGCTTCCGCCCTTGCCGCCCTCGATTCCGGCAAGGCTTTCCACCGCCTCGATCCGCTCGACATATTTGGCATGCTTGTAGCCGAGCTGCCGTTCGACACGAAGCCGCAACGGCGCGCCATTCTCGATCGGCAGCATCTTCCCGTTCAATCCCCAGGCCAGGATCGTCTGCGGGTGCAGCGCGTCGACCATGTCGATGCTCTCATAATATCGGACCGTCCCGAACTCGTCGGCGCAGTGGAAGACGATGAAGCGCGCGCGGGAAGACACCCCCGCGCCGTGGAGGATCAGCGCCAGCGGCGTGCCCGTCCATTTGCCGATCGCGCTCCACCCCTCGACGCAATCATGGCGGGTGATTTGGGTCCGCGCCGGCAGCCGACGCAAGTGCGCCATCGACAGCGCGAGCGGCTGCGCCACCAGCCCGTCCACTTTCAGCCGCCAGTTCGCGAAGCCGGCGGCGGCGTGCGCGGCATAATCGGCCGAGGTCGGCCCGCGCGATCCGTTCGGTCGGAATGTCGGCGACAGATCGGTCTCCGAAAATTCGCGGGCGAGCGCGGTGCGATCGGTGATCAGCCGCTGCGCCCGCATCGTCAGCCCTTCTGCCGAACGCAGCCCGTCACGAAAGCCTTGGCTCTCGGTCAGCCGGTCGCACCCCGTGAGCAGCGGCGTCGCCGCCAGCGCTCCGATCAGGCTCCGTCGCGACAGGATCATGCCCGTTCCTCCGGCAGCCGATAGCGGCCGGTGATCATCGACCGGATCTCGTTATACGGCCCCGCCAGCACCACCATCGCGAGATGGACGATGATGAAGGCGAGGATCGCCATCGCGCAGATGAAATGGATCGACCGCGCCGATTGCCGCCCGCCCAGCAGATCGAGAATCCACGGCCACGCCGCATCGATCGCGGGTGCCATGCCGAGCCCGCTCAGCACCATCAGCGGCAACAGGCCGAAGATCACGCCCAGATAGCTCAGTTTCTGGAGTATATTATAGCGCGCCGCCGCCTCGCCCTTTGGAAAGCGCAGCCGCGCATGGTCCCTGATATCCTGCCAGATGTGCCGCGGCGAAAGCTCGCCCCGCCGCGGCGCGAGGTCGCGCTGCACATGGCGGTTGGCGACGCTCCATATCCAGTAGATGAGCCCGCCCACCGCCAGCACCCATGCGAAGGCCAGGTGCCAGCGCCGAGCGGCGGCCAGGCTGTAGCGGCTGGGAATCGTCGACCATCCGGGGAAGGCACGGGTCTGCACCACGCCATCGCTGTCGGTCCAGCGGCCCAACACGCCCGTCGTCGGGATCGTCACGCCCGCCACCGTCACCAGCCCCTGTGTCTCGGTCGCCTTGATCTCCAGCCAGGCAGGATCGGCATTCGCGCCATATTGGCCCCAATAGAGGCGGGGATGCGCGTTGAAGATCATCAGCCCGCTCATCAGCAGGATGATCACGGTGGCCGCGTTCACCCAGTGCCACAGCCGAGTCGAAAGCCGGTGCCGTCGCACCAGCCTTGTCTTGTCCTCCACCGCCTCACCGGCTGCCATGCTTGCGCTCCGCTAAAAATCTCTTTCGCATTTACGCCGCGTCACGGCCGAAAGTTACGTTTTCTATGGCCCGATGGCGAATTTTCCGCCGCTTGAGGTGCTGGACGAACGCCGCTGGACGGCATAGCGCGATCCCAAATTGTGAGTCAGCGGGAGAGGCAAAGATGGATTTCACCCTCAACGAGCGCGAGACCTATTGGCGCGATCGGGTGCGCGATTTCATCGAGACCCATGTCCGCCCCCGCGATCACGAATATCACGCCCAGCAGGAAAGCGGTGAGCGCTGGAAGGTGCTGCCGGTGATCGAGGAGGCCAAAGCCAAGGCCAAGGCGGCCGGCCTCTGGAACCTGTTCATGCCCCCGCATTCCGGCCAGCAGCATGTCGACGATACGTTCGAATTTGACGGCCCCGGCCTCACCAATCTCGAATATGCGCTCTGCGCCGAGGAGATGGGCCGGGTCTATTGGGCGTCGGAGGCGATGAACTGCTCGGCGCCCGACACCGGCAACATGGAGGTGTTCCACCGCTACGGCACCCGCGCGCAGAAGGAACAATGGCTCCAGCCGCTGATGGACGGCGAGATCCGCTCCGCCTTCCTGATGACCGAGCCGGATGTCGCCTCGTCCGACGCCACCAATATCGAGACGCGGATCGAGCGCGACGGCGACCATTATGTCATCAACGGCCGCAAATGGTGGTCGTCCGGCGTCGGTGATCCGCGTTGCAAGATCAACATCGTCATGGGCAAGACCGATCTCAACGCCGCCCGCCATTCGCAGCAGTCGATGATCCTGGTGCCGATGGATACGCCGGGGCTCGAGGTCGTCCGCATGCTCCCCGTCTTCGGCTATGACGATGCACCCCACGGCCATGCCGAGGTGCTGCTGAAGGATGTCCGCGTTCCGGTCGAGAATATGCTGCTCGGCGAAGGCCGCGGCTTCGAGATCGCGCAAGGGCGCCTCGGGCCGGGCCGCATCCACCATTGCATGCGCACGATCGGGGTTGCCGAGGAAGCGATCGAGAAGATGGCACGTCGCCTCACCTCGCGCGTCGCCTTCGGCAAGACGATCGCCGAACAGTCGGTATGGGAACAGCGCATTGCCGAAGCGCGCATCGATATCGAAATGACGCGCCTGCTCTGCCTCAAGGCCGCCGACATGATGGACAAGGCGGGCAACAAGTCCGCCCAGGCCGAAATCGCCATGATCAAGGTCGCCGGCCCGCGCATGGCGCTGAAGGTGATCGACGATGCCATCCAGGCGCATGGCGGCGGCGGCGTCACCACCGATTTCGGCCTCGCCCGCGCTTATGCCACGATCCGTACGCTCCGCCTGGCCGACGGGCCGGACGAGGTTCACAACCGCGCGATCGCCCGGCTGGAGTTCGGCAAATATCGGGCGTGATCCTGCGGGGCCGCTGAACCAGAAGGAGGAGAGGTGGAATGTCCCTGTTCGATCTGACCGGAAAAGTGGCGATCATCACCGGCTCGTCGCGTGGCATCGGCCGCGCGATTGCCGAGGCGATGGCGGATCAGGGCGCGAAGGTCGTCATCTCCAGCCGCAAGCAGGATGCCTGCGACGAGGTCGCGGCCGCCATCAATGCCAGGCATCGCGGCGCGGCCATCGCGGTGGCCGCCAGTATCTCGTCAAAGGAAGCGTTGCAGAACCTTGTCGATGAAACGCGGGCGCAGCTCGGCCGGATCGACGTGCTCGTCTGCAACGCCGCGTCCAACCCTTATTATGGGCCGATGGCGGGCATCACCGACGAACAATTCCGCAAGATCTTCGACAATAATGTCCTCGCCAATCACTGGCTGATCAACATGGTCGCGCCCGAGATGCGCGAGCGGAAGGATGGGTCGATCATCATCGTCTCATCGATTGGCGGCTTGACGTCATCGTCGACGATCGGGGCCTATAATGTCTCGAAGGCGGCCGACTTCCAGCTCGCCCGCAACCTCGCCGCCGAATTCGGGGCGGACAATGTTCGCGTCAACTGCATCGCCCCCGGCCTGGTCCGCACCGATTTCGCCCGCGCTTTGTGGGAAAATCCCGATACGCTGAAGGCCGTCACTCGCGGCACGCCGCTCAAGCGCATCGGCGAACCGCACGAGATCGCGGGCGCGGCGGTCTATCTCGCTTCGCCCGCTTCCACCTTCATGACCGGGCAGGCGATGATCGTCGATGGCGGCTCCACCACCGGGGTCGGGCTATGACTGCCCAGCCTTTGAGTGGGCGCCTTGAAGGCCGCGTTGCAGTCGTCACCGGTGCGGGCGGTGGCATCGGCCGCGCCACCTGCCGGCTGTTCGCCAGGGAAGGCGCGATCGTCGTCGCTGCCGATCTCGGCGAAAGCGTCGTCGAAACCGTCGAACTGATCCGCGATGCCGGTGGCCGCGCCGATCCGCTCAAGCTTGATGCCGGCAAGGATGAAGATGTCGCCCGCCTCGTCGGCCATGCCGTCGATACCCATGGCCGCATCGACGTGATGTTCGCCAATGCCGGCATTTCGGGTGGGCTCAAGGGCCTGTTCGAACAGGAAGCGAGTGACTGGGCCGAAATTCTCCGCGTCAACCTGATCGGCCCCTTCCTCGCGATCAAGCACGCCTCCGCTCACATGGTGAAGGCGGGCAAGGGCTCGATCATCTGCACCGCTAGCGTGGCGGGCCTGCGTTCCGGCGCGGGTGGCCCGGCTTATTCGGCGTCCAAGGCCGGCGTCATCAATCTGGTTCAGACCTCCGCGCAGCAGCTTTCGACCAGCAACGTCCGCGTCAACGCGATCTGCCCCGGCCTCATCGAAACCGGCATGACCGAAATGATCTATGATCGCGCCCGCAAGGCGGGCAAGGCCGACCTCATCGGCCATCTCAACCCGCTGCGCCGCGGTGGCGAACCCGATGAGATCGCCCATGCGGCTTTGTTTCTCGCCTCCGACGATGCCAGCTACGTCAACGGCCATGCCCTCGTCGTCGATGGCGGCCTGTCCAGCTCGCACCCCTTCAACCGCCAGGATCTCGGCCGCACGGCCCTTTGATTCCACCTTCCAGGAGTTTGTCGATGTCCGTCATCACTACCGAACGCCATGACGATGTGCTCGTCATCGTTTCGAACAACCCGCCGATCAACGCGCTGGGTCATGCGGTCCGCGACGGGATCAAGCAGGCGCTCGAACAGGCGATTGCCGATCCGGCAGTGAAGGCGGTGGTGATCCGCTGCGACGGCCGCACCTTCTTCGCCGGTGCCGACATTACCGAATTCGGCAAGCCGATGCAGGAACCGCAGCTTCCCGGTCTGCTCGAATGGATGGAATCGATTGAAAAGCCGGTCGTCGCCGCGATGCACGGCACCGCGCTCGGCGGCGGTCTCGAAACCGCGCTGGCCTCGCACTACCGCATCGCCGTGCCCTCGGCGAAGATGGGCCTGCCCGAAGTGAAGCTCGGCATCCTGCCCGGCGCCGGCGGCACCCAGCGCCTGCCGCGCGTAGTCGGCGTCCCCGCCGCGCTTGAAATGATCGTCGGTGGCGCGCCGATCTCGGCGAAGAAGGCGCTCGAAATCGGCCTCATCGATCGGCTGGCGGGTGAGGACAATCTCGCCGCCGACGCCATCGCCTTCGCCCGCGAGATCGCCGACCAGCGGCCGCTGCCGCGGGTCAGCGAGAAGCAGGCTGTTGCCGAACCTGGCGTGTTCGATGCGTTTCGCGCCGCGAATGCCCGGAAGATGAAGGGCTTCGAGGCGCCGGAGGCTTGCATCCAGGCGATCCAGGCCGCGGCCGAGCTGCCTTATGCGGAGGGTCTTGCGCTCGAACGCTCGCTGATCGGCAAGCTGCTCGCCTCCGATCAGTCGAAGGCGCAGCGCCACATCTTCTTCGCCGAGCGCGCAGCCGCCAAGATCGATGGGCTTGCCGCCGGCACGCCGCTGATCCCGATCAAGTCGGTGGGCGTGATCGGCGCCGGCACGATGGGCGGCGGTATCGCCATGAACTTCCTGTCGATCGGCATTCCCGTCACCATCCTCGAAATGCAGCAGGAAGCGCTCGATCGCGGTGTCGCGACGATCGGCAAGAATTACGCCGGCAACGTCAAGAGTGGCCGGATGACGCAGGAACAGGCCGACAAGGCCACGTCGCTGCTCACGCCCACCCTCAGCTATGACGATCTCTCGACCGTCGATCTCGTCATCGAGGCGGTGTTCGAGAATATGGACGTGAAGAAGGAGGTGTTCGGCAAGCTCGACAAGGTCGCGAAGCCGGGCGCGATCCTCGCCTCCAACACCTCCTATCTCGATGTCGACGAAATCGCGTCCGCCACGTCGCGGCCCGAATATGTGCTCGGCCTCCACTTCTTCTCGCCCGCCAACGTGATGAAGCTCTTGGAAGTCGTGCGCGGTGCGAAGACATCGGATTCGGTGCTCGCCACGGCCATGGATTTGGCCAAGAAGATCAAGAAGATCGCCGTCGTCGCCGGCGTCTGCTACGGCTTCATCGGCAACCGCATGCTGAAGCCGCGCCAGGATCAGGCGGGCCAGCTCATCCTCGAAGGCGCCAAGCCTTCGGATGTCGATCGCGTCTTCCTCGATTTCGGCTTCCCGATGGGGCCGTTCCAGCTCGCCGATCTCGCCGGGCTCGATATCGGCTGGCACCGCGATCCCACCCGTCGCGAAACCGTGCGCGAGGCGCTCTGCGCCGAAGGCCGGCTCGGCCAGAAATCGGGCGGCGGCTTCTACGACTATGACGAGAAGCGCAACCGCACGCCCTCGCCGGTCGCCGAAAAGATCATCGCCGAATTCGCCGCGGCAAAGGGCATTCCCCAGCGCCAGATCTCGGACGAGGAGATCCGCGAGCGGTGCCTCTACACCATGGTCAACGAAGGCGCGAAGATCCTCGAGGAAGGCAAGGCGCAGCGCGCTTCCGACATCGATGTCGTCTGGGTCTATGGCTATGGCTGGCCGGTCTATCGCGGCGGCCCGATGTTGTGGGCGGACCAGATCGGCCTGAAGACCGTCGTCGATGGCCTGAAGCGCCAGGCGGACCGCCTCGGCAAGGATTTCACCGTGTCGCCGCTGCTCCTCGAGAAGGCCGAAAGCGGCAAGACGTTCAATTAATCTGTCTTCTTCGCCCTCTCCCGCATGCGGGAGAGGGTTGGGTGAGGGTCTTCTTATTCCTCGAACAACTGCGCCACGACCCAGCGATTCCCATCGGGATCGCCCACCATCGTGTAACGCCCCCAACTTTCCGCACGAATCTCGCTCACATCCACGCCCTTGGCCGCCAGCCGGCGCTGTTCCGCCTCCACATCCGGCACGCTTTGCATCAGCCCCTGCTGGCAGCCCGGCGGCATCGCGTCGAACCAGTTGACCAGAAAGCCCCGCCGCCCGGCGGCTGCAACTGAATCCAGCGCGCCGTCGGCCCCATCGGATCGTCGCGCAGCACCGCGAAATTCATCACCTCGACATAGAAGCTTTTGGCCCGGTCCTGATCGGCGACGGGCACCGATACGATTGCGATCGGCATTTTCCTCCCCCTTGGTCTGAGACTGCGATAGGCTCGCCTCATGACACCCGCGGCCTGCGGGTCAAGCGATACAGGATGCTCCATGACGGACGAAACCGAAGCCGATCTCAGCGGCGCCACGCCGCGTCGCCGTCCCAAGCCCGACATTGTCGAGCTGGGCGGCCGCCCCTTGAAGCCCGCGACCCTGATGATGGGGCACGGTTATGATCCGATGCTCTCCGAAGGCGCGCTGAAGCCGCCGATCTTCCTCACCTCCACCTTCGTTTTCGAAAATGCCGCCGCCGGCAAGCGCCACTTCGAAGGTGTCACCGGCAAACGGCCGGGCGGCGCCGAGGGACTCGTCTATTCGCGCTTCAACGGCCCCAATCAGGAAATCCTTGAGGATCGGCTCGGCGTCTGGGAGGATGCGGAGGACGCGCTCACCTTCTCCTCGGGCATGGCCGCGATCGCGACGGTGCTGCTCGCTCTGGTCAAGCCTGGCGACACCATCGTCCACTCCGCCCCGCTCTATGCGGCGACGGAGACTTTGATCGGCAAGATCCTCGGCCGCTTCGGCGTCCACTGGATCGATTTCCCCGCGGGGGCCAGCCGCGCCGAGATCGATGCGGTGATGGCGAAGGCCCAAGGGGCCGGCCGCGTCGCGCTCATCTATCTCGAAAGCCCCGCCAACCCGACCAACCAGCTCGTCGATATCGAGGCAGTGAAGGCGTCGCGCGATGCGCTGTTCGGCAATGGCCCCGATGCCCCGCCGATCGCGATCGACAATACCTTCCTCGGGCCGCTGTGGCAGAAGCCACTCCGCCACGGCGCCGATCTCGTCCTCTATTCGCTCACCAAATATGCCGGCGGGCATAGCGATCTCGTCGCGGGCGGCGCGGTCGGGTCGAAGGCGGCGATCGCGCCGATCCGGGCGATGCGCAACACGATCGGCACGATCACCGATCCGCATTCGGCGTGGATGCTGCTGCGTTCGCTGGAGACGCTGGAACTCCGCATGAGCCGCGCCGGCGAGAATGCCGCCAAGGTCTGCGCATTCTTGCGCGATCATCCCAAGGTGGAAAAAGTCGGCTATCTCGGTTTCCTTGAGGAAGGCTCCAGCCAAGCCGACATCTACCGCCGCCACTGCACCGGCGCCGGTTCCACCTTCTCGCTCTATCTGAAGGGCGGCGAGAAGGAGAGCTTCGCCTTCCTCGATGCGCTCAGGATCGCCAAGCTCGCGGTCAGCCTCGGCGGCACCGAGACGCTGGCGAGCGCGCCCGCGGCGATGACGCATCTTTCCGTCCCCGATGCCCGCAAGCAGGCGCTGGGCATCACCGACAATCTCGTCCGCATCTCGATCGGGGTGGAGGATGCCGACGATCTCGTCGCCGACATGGAGCAGGCGCTCAAAAAGGTCTGATTTCGGCTGCCGCCCCGGAGGATTCCGGGGCGGTTTGTCCCGTCCGGCAAAAGCGGCCCGATCGCCGCGGCCTTCGCTGTTGCGCCAACCACTCTCGATGGTCGATGGACTGTCGTCCAAAATCAGCAGCGGAGAGGGCGGGATGCGCGACAGGCGCCGGATGGCAATGTGGGGCGGCGTGCTGCTGCTCGCCGGGTGCGGGCAATCCGCCGGCCCGATCGATCATAGCGGGCCGCTGGCCGACTGGCGCTTCTATGGCGGCGATCAGGATGCCAGCCATTATTCGCCCGCCACCCAGATCACGCCCGCCAATGCCGGCGCGTTGAAACCGGCCTGGACCTACCATATCGGCATGCTCGACGTGCCCGAAGGCGTGTCGCCCACCTTCGAGGCGACGCCGATCGTCGCCGACGGCAAGATGTTCGTCTGCTCCGGCCTTGGCAAGGTCGCCGCGGTCGATCCGGAGACCGGCAAGCAGATCTGGGCCAACGAGCATAAGGCCGATCCCACCAACGCCTATCTGATCAACTGCCGCGGCGTGACCTATTATAAGGACCCCGCGCCGCTCGTGCCCACAGGCGGCACCGCGCCCGAATGCCCGACGCGCATCCTGGTCGGTAGCCTCGACGGGCGCCTGCGCGCGCTCGATGCCGAGACCGGTAAGCCCTGTGCCAGCTTCGGCGACAAGGGCGTGCTCGATCTGACCCAGGGGCTGGGGCCGGTGAAGCCCGGCGACTATGCGATCTCGTCACCGCCGGTCGTGGTCGACGGCAAGATCATCCTCGGCGGTCGCGTGC
Source organism: Sphingomonas sp. DBB INV C78 (assembly GCF_042693015.1). Taxonomy (NCBI): domain Bacteria; kingdom Pseudomonadati; phylum Pseudomonadota; class Alphaproteobacteria; order Sphingomonadales; family Sphingomonadaceae; genus Sphingomonas; species Sphingomonas sp. DBB INV C78. The sequence continues at coordinate 4,208,798 of NZ_CP170544.1, forward strand.
CCGATAATATGCGCGTCGATGTACCCGCGGGCGTGATCCGCGCCTTCGACGTTCACACCGGCAAGCTTGCCTGGGCGTGGAATCCGCTGCCGCCGGGCGTCACCGACGCTGCCAACGCGCCCGCCGGCGAGCCTTATGTCCGCGCGACGGCCAATAGCTGGGCGCCGCTCTCCGCCGATCCCGCTCGCAACCTTGTCTTTGTGCCGACCGGCAATGCCGGCCCCGATCATATCGGCGTGGATCGCGGCGGCCGCGATTACTGGTCCGCCTCGGTGGTGGCGCTCGACGCGCGCACCGGCCAGCCGAAATGGCGCTTCCAGACGGTCCATCACGATGTCTGGGATTATGACGTCCCGGCCCAGCCTCTGCTGTTCGATCTGAAGCGCGACGGCAAGGCGATCCCTGCGCTCGCGCAGGCGACCAAGCAGGGCCATATCTTCATCCTCAACCGCGAGACGGGCGAACCGCTGTTCGGGGTAGAGGAGCGGCCAGTGCCGCAGGACGGCGCGCTCCCCGGCGAGAAATTGTCGCCCACCCAGCCCTTCCCCAGGGATGCCGCGCTCAACGTCCGGCGTGAGCTCACCCGCGACGACATGTGGGGCTTCACTCCGTGGGACAAGGCCAAGTGCCGCGAGCTGTTCGACAGCGCCAACTGGAAGGGTGTGTTCACCCCGCCATCGACACGGGGGACGATCTTCTTCCCCAGCTTCATGGGCGTGAACAATTGGGGCGGCCTCGCGATCGATCCGGTCAACCAGATTCTCGTCGTCAACACCACCCAGGTGCCGGCGATCGTGAAGATGGTGCCGCGCAAGGAAACCGATGCGATGCTGGCGCGCGGTGAACGGCTGCTGCCCAGCTTCGGTGCGCCTTACGGCAACACGATGAACCCGATGCTGTCTCCCTTCGGCGCGCCGTGTGTGAAGCCGCCATGGGGCACCTTGCTGGCGATCGACCTCAAGACCGCGAAGAAGCTCTGGGAAGTGCCATTGGGCTCGACCCGCGATCTCGCGCCTTGGCCGATGTGGATGGATCTAGGCGTGCCCAACATGGGCGGTGCCGTCGTCACCGCATCGGGCGTGGTGTTCATCGGCGCTACGACCGACAATTTCCTGCGCGCCTTCGATATCCGCACGGGCCGCGAATTGTGGAAGGGGCGGCTGCCGGCGGGCGGGCAGGCGACCCCGGTCACCTACCGGCTCAAGAAGGACGGCAAGCAATATGTCGCGATCGCGGCGGGCGGCCACAAATATCTCGGCACCACCGTCGGCGATTCGCTGGTCGCCTTCGCGCTCGAAAAGTGAGGGCACTCTGCTGAAACGGAAAGGGCCCCGGCCGCTTGCGCGATCGAGGCCCCTCCGCTTGGCCGGGCTGATACAAGCCCGACAGGGGAATCAGGCGGTGGCGTAACGCCGTCCGCTGAACCGGCGGAGCGTGCCGCCGATCAGGCCGAAGCCAAGGATCATCTGCGCCCAGGTCGCCGGCTCGGGCACCGCCCGCGCTGTCGAGAAGGCGTAGTTCGGGTTGGAAAGCACGTCGATATTCGGGTTCCAGCCGATCGCATCGAACAGGGCCAGGTCCAGCCCGCGAATGATGCCCATCTGACCGAAGGCTACGGTCGGGTCCATGACGCCCAGCTGCGGCAGGCCCTTGGCCGAATCCTTCCAGTGCGATGCCTGGCGGCCGTCGCCGTTATAAGCGCCGGTCGAAAAGAAGCCGCCATTATAGACCGTCTGGCCGCCGTCGATCGAGAAATAGCCGTCGCTGCCCGGCGTCCAGTTCAGTTGCGGCCCGCCCGGTCCGGGCGAATTGGGATCGTTCGTGTAACGGAACAGATCCATCGCATAGCCCCAATAATCGTCATTCACCGGATAGTCGTCGAACAGACCGGCCACCTCGCCGTTCGGGCGGCCCAGGAAGTCATAATCGTCGACGCCGCTGGTGAAGCCGAGCGTGTGGCCGATCTCGTGGATCGCGACCGAGATGAAGTCGATCTTGTCGGCATCGATGCCGTCGGTCGGATCGAAATCGAAGGCGAAGTCGGAGCTGAACTGGATGTCGCCGTCCGCGCCGGCCGGCAATCCGGTCAGGCCGATCGCCTTGATCACCGAGGAATTCACCGCGACGACCGAGTTGTTGAAGCTCTTGTCGTTGTCGAACACCTGCTTCGAATTGTCGATGCCCAGCTTGTTCACCGGATCGACATAGCCCGGCGTGATCACGTCGACCGCGCCGGTCGAGGCGCCGCCTAGGCCAACGCCGCCGGCCGACAGCGGGGCCAGCACCTTGGTGGCATCAAGGGCGGTCGTGCCGCTCGCGCTGAGCGCGCTCTGATAATCTTGGATGTTCATCAGGAACAGCCGGCTGCTGGCGCCGCCGATGATGTTCGGGTCGCCGAAGGAGGCGAAGCTGATGTTCAGGTTGACGGTCACGTCGTTGGTAAGGACGCTTTCCCAGTACCGCGCGGCGACGTTGAAGCCGAATTCGGCCGCACTGCCTGCGACAGTCCCGTCGTCCGCAAACACGATATTGACGGCATGGGCGGGCGACGCTGCACCGATGATCGCAGCGGTGGCCAGTGCCGTCCCGAGCAAGGCCCTGCGCAATTCCGAAGCTACTTTGGACATGGTTGGTTTCCCCTGATTAGGTCAACCGAGTCACGTTCTTCCGGGCGCGCCCACTATCTCCGGAAGAGACTCGGTTACAGCCTGTTAACCAATAGGAACCTGGCCTGCTTTCCGGTCAAGACCTCGAATTCGGCTGCCCTGTTTTGGGACGATGCAAAGCAAAAGGCCCGGAGTCTTTCGACCCCGGGCCTCCAAGCTGTCTTCCGAAACTCTTGGCCGTCAGGCTGCGAGCTTCCGCAACACATAATGCAGGATGCCGCCATTGAGGAAATAGTCGAGCTCATTGACGGTGTCGATGCGGCAGCGCGTCTGGAAGCTCTCGGTCGAGCCGTCGGCGCGCTTCAGCGTCACCGTCACCTTCTGGCGGGGGCGGAGACCGGCGACATTCTCGATCGTGAAGCTCTCGGTGCCATCGAGCTTCAGGCTCTTGCGGTCGACGCCCTCGGCGAACTGCAGCGGCACGATGCCCATGCCGACCAGGTTAGACCGGTGGATACGCTCGAAGCTTTCGGCGATGACGGCGCGGACGCCCAGCAGGTTGGTGCCCTTGGCCGCCCAGTCGCGCGACGATCCGGTGCCATATTCCTTGCCGGCGATGACGACCAGCGCGGTGCCGTCGGCCTTGTAGCGCATGGCGGCGTCATAGATCGCCATCACTTCGCCCGACGGGATATATTTGGTCAGGCCGCCTTCGATGCCGGGGATCATCTCGTTCTTGATGCGGATGTTGGCGAAGGTGCCGCGCATCATCACTTCATGGTTGCCGCGGCGCGCGCCATAGCTGTTGAAGTCGGCCTTGCTGACCTGATGTTCGAGCAGGAAGCGGCCCGCGGGCGAATCCGCCTTGATCGAACCGGCCGGGCTGATGTGGTCGGTGGTGATCGAATCCGCGAAGATGGCGAGCGGGCGCGCGTCGCGAATGTCGGTCACCGGCGCCGGCGTCATCGACATGCCTTCGAAATAAGGCGGGTTGGCGACATAGGTCGAAACCGGGCTCCACTGATAGGTATCGCCGCCTTCGATCGCGATCTTCTGCCAGTGGACGTCGCCCTGGAAGACGTTGGCGTAGCGCGACGAATACATCTCGCGGTCGATGAAGCTGGCGATCGTGTCGGCAACCTCGGTGTTGGTCGGCCACACATCCTTCAGGAACACGTCCTGGCCATCGCTGCCCTTGCCGAGCGGGGTGGTGGTGATGTCCTCGCGCACCGTGCCCTTGATCGCATAAGCGACGACGAGGGGCGGCGACGCCAGGAAGTTGGCGCGCACGTCCGGCGACACGCGGCCTTCGAAGTTGCGGTTGCCCGACAGCACCGAGGCGGCGACGAGGTCATTCTCGTTGATCGCCTTGCTGATGGGTGCTGCCAGCGGGCCGGAATTGCCGATACAGGTGGTGCAGCCATAGCCGACCAGGTTGAAGCCGAGCGCGTCGAGATCCTCGGTCAGCTTGGCCTTGTCGAGATAGTCGGTGACGACCTGGCTGCCCGGCGCGAGCGAGGTCTTGACCCACGGCTTGGACTCGAGGCCGAGCGCACGGGCCTTGCGGGCGACGAGGCCGGCAGCGACCAGCACGGACGGGTTCGACGTGTTGGTGCAGCTGGTGATCGCGGCGATCACCACGTCGCCATGGCCGATGTCATGGGCACGACCTTCGACCGCGACGCGCTGGTCGCTGTCGCCCGATTTCTTGTAGCCGGAGACGAGCTCGGTGTTGAAATTCTCGTCGACATTGTTGAGCAGCACGCGGTCCTGCGGGCGCTTCGGGCCGGCGAGCGACGGCTGGACCGAGCTCATGTCGAGCACCAGCGTATCGGTGAAGACGGGGTCCGGGGCGGCGGCATCGCGCCAGAAGCCCTGCGCCTTGGCATAGGCCTCGACCACGTCGATCGAATGCTCGTCACGGCCGGTGAGGCGCAGATAGTTGAGCGTCGCGCCGTCGATCGGGAAGAAGCCGCAGGTCGCGCCATATTCGGGCGCCATGTTGGCGATCGTCGCGCGGTCGGCGAGCGTCAGCGCGTCGAGGCCGGGGCCATAGAATTCGACGAAGCGGCCGACCACGCCCTTGGCGCGCAGCATCTGCGTGACGGTCAGCACCAGGTCGGTCGCGGTGATGCCTTCGGCGAGCGCGCCGGTCAGCTTGAAGCCGACGACCTCGGGGATCAGCATGGAGACGGGCTGGCCGAGCATCGCCGCTTCGGCCTCGATGCCGCCGACGCCCCAGCCGAGCACGCCCAGGCCGTTGACCATCGTCGTGTGGCTGTCGGTGCCGACCAGCGTGTCGGGGTAGGCGACGGTCGCGCCGCTCTCGTCGGCCGAGGTCCAGATCGTCTGCGAGATATATTCGAGGTTCACCTGGTGGCAGATGCCGGTGCCCGGCGGCACCACCTTGAAATTGTCGAGCGCCTTCGAACCCCATTTCAGGAATTCATAGCGTTCCATGTTGCGCTGATATTCCAGGTCGACATTGTCCTGGAACGCCTTGGGGCTGCCGAACTCGTCGACCATCACCGAATGGTCGATGACGAGGTGGACGGGAACCAGCGGATTGATCTTCTGGGCGTCGCCGCCAAGCTTGGTGATCGCGTCGCGCATCGCCGCGAGGTCGACCACGCAGGGCACGCCGGTGAAGTCCTGCATCAGCACGCGCGCGGGACGATACTGGATCTCGCGCTCGGAGGTGCGGTCCTGCTGCCAGTCGACGATCGCCTGCACGTCCTCGGTGGTGACGGTCGTGCCGTCCTCGAAGCGCAGCAGATTTTCCAACAGCACCTTCATCGAGAAAGGCAGGCGCGATACGTCGCCGAGCTTCTCGGCCGCCTTCGGAATGGAGTAATAATGAACGGTCTTGCCGCCGACCTCCAGGGTCGAGCGGGTGTTGAGCGTGTCCTGTCCGACGGCGGTCATGGGCTGTTCCCTTTATGCTGCAACGCGAGAGTCCCGGCGCCCTTAGCAGGCGAGATCGGGCTGGGGAAAGCCTGAATCAAGCGGCGATCGCGCCATCGTGCCTGCGGCGAAACGGCCAGCACCCCGCGATCGGGCCAAGGATCGCCGGTTGAGGCTTTCCCGCCCCGCGAAGCAGTGTGAACCTGCCGCACAACCAGAGCCCTCGGGAGTGCCCAGATGAAGTTCGTCCTGTCCGCCGCTTTCGCGCCCGTCCCCGCCTTACCCGAGATCGCGGTCGCCGCCGACGAGGCCGGCTGGGCGATGATCACCATGTCCGATCATGTCGTGAATCCGGAGACGCTGACGACGCCTTATCCCTATACGCCTGATGGCTCGCGCCGCTGGCCCGAATTCACCGACTGGCCCGATCAGCTCGTTATGATGGGTGCCTACGCCACGATCACCAAGCGCATCCGCTTCACCACCAACGCGTTCGTCCTGCCGATGCGCAACCCCTTCCTCGTCGCCAAGGCGGTATCCACCGTCTCGGCGATTTCGAACAATCGCGTCGTGCTGACCTGCGGGGTAGGCTGGTCGAAGGACGAATATGGCCTGCTCGCCCAGGACTTCCACACCCGCGGCAAGCGCGCCGACGAGATGATCGAAATCATGAAGCTGCTCTGGTCGGGCGAATATGTCGAATATCACGGCCAATATTATGATTTCCCGCGGATCGAGATGAACCCCAAGCCCGCCGGCCCGGTGCCGATCTGGATCGCCGGCATATCCGACGCTGCGCTCCGCCGCGCCGCCCGCGTCGGCGAAGGCTGGCTCACCGATCTCCAGCCAGCCGCCGAAATCCTTGAAAGCATCGAACGCATCCGCGCGCTCCGTCGGGAATATGGTCGCGATCACCTCCCCTTCGACGTCCTCGCCTCGCCGTCGGACGTTTATGATGTCGACGGCTACAAGCGGCTCGAGGATCAGGGCGTCACCCACATTCTGATGCAGCCTTGGCATATCTATCATCCCGGCACTCAGGATGTCGGGCACATGGTCGAGAGCGTGAAGCGCTATGCGGATGATGTGATTGGGAAATTCGACTGATAGGCTGACGATCGGCGATCCTGGCATGTGTCGACAGTAAGGAACGTCGTGTCGACGTAATCTTTGCACGGTTTTTCGATAGGTGTATGGCGCTTCGCGCCATGGTCATGAAGCGTCTGTTCAAACTCTCCCGGTCTCAGGATCGTCTTCCGGCAACGGTTCCCGAAGGCCGGCGGGTCTATGCCATAGGCGACGTGCATGGGCGGCTGGATTTGCTGGAGCAGCTTCTCGAAAAGATCAATGAAGACGATGTCGGCCGCGGGCCGTGCGGCACGGATATCATCTTCCTCGGTGATCTTATAGACCGAGGGCCGGAATCCGCGGGCGTGGTCGAGCGTCTTCGCTTGCTTGCCGGAAAGGATCGGCGTTGCCGATTTCTAATGGGCAATCACGAGGAAATCTTCCTGCGGGCTCTTTCGGGCGATCTGCAATCGCTGAAGTTGATGATAAGGATCGGGGGAAAGGAAACGATATTGAGCTATGGCGTTGACCATGCCCAATATCTTGCTTGGGATTTTGACGAGCTTCTGAGCACGCTGAACGGAATCGTCCCCGAAAATCATGGGGCGTTCATCTCAGGATTCGAAGATACAATCGTCGTTGGCGACTATATCTTCGTCCATGCTGGACTAAGGCCAAACTTGCCGATCGATCAACAACGGGTCAGCGACCTGAGGTGGATTCGGAAGGATTTTCTGGAGAGCAAGGTCGATTTTGGTGGCATGGTCGTCCACGGACATAATGTAACGCCCGAGATAGATCGGCAGATTAACCGGATCGGGATCGATACCGGGGCTTACGCTTCCGGTCGGCTGACGGCGCTCTGCCTTGAAGGCGCGGCGCAGTGGACTCTTGTGGCGAAAGGCCAGGCTGCGTAGCTGAATCTGAGGTCGTCGGCGAAAAGCCGACCAGGGTTGCACAGATATCTCAGTCTGCGAATGAGCGTGTCCGACGACGATAAAAAAGCGATCGGTGGAATATGCATCCCGACAGATGAAGCCTGCTCGGCGAATGCCTCAACCCTTTGGGGAGGCTTGAATCGCCATACGGCCGAGATAACCGACCATCACAATCCAACATGACATACATAATTGTGGGGCGGCCTTCGCCGCCCCACATCAGAATCGCTCAGCAATTACGGGCTGACCGGACCTTCGTTGTCGTTGCCGCCATCGACGGCCACGACGATGCCGGCGATCACCGCAGCAGCGGCGACGATGGCGAGGATCAGGCTGCCGCCCGAGAGATTGCTTTCATCCTGCTGCGCCGCGCCCGTGCGCGCCTTGGCAGCACCAGCAACCGAAAGACGGCTCGCCGGCGAAGCGGCCTGTGCCAGCGTCGGCACGACCATCATAGTTACGGCCACAGTAGCGGCCGTGACGGCCTTACGAAAACCCATGAGACAACTCCCTATTCACTGACGGCAATTTTTGACTCAGCCAGCAGGCACCCCATGCATGCAAAAAGTTAAAACTTCAACCCCAAACCGGCAAAGTGCTTGTTATTCGGGGCGAAGACGTTTGCCGTTGCATAGATGCAACGCCCGCAATGCTTCTTATAGAGTCAAGTAAAGTAGAAATGGGGGAGCCGCAGGATTAATGCGCGGCCATGTTTATGCAGATTAAGGGCAGTCGGCCGTCGGCATGACCGGGGCTCCCCGAGTGCGGAGCTCTTCTATTTGCGCAATGGTGGCGTCCGCAGCCCGTGCCCGTTCCTTGCCGCTGGGGTGAGTCGGGTCGGAAAATGGTCCAAAATCATAGGTTCGGCCGAATCGGCGCCAGAAGTTCGGCGCAACCTCGATTGCGTAGCCGGCTCTCGCTGCCAGAAAAAGCCCGATGTGATCCGCCGCGCATTCGGTGTCGCGGATTTTGCGGGCATTGGCTCCGAATATCGACAATAGTCCGCGACTCACCTTCTGCTCATCCAGGCTGGCGCGATGTCGCAACGCGTTGTGGGCCATTTCATGAGCGATGATAATCGCAAGCTCGTCGTCATTTTGAGCGAAGTCGACAAGTGCGGTGGTGATCGAGATCATCTGGCCATCCGCTCCGCCATGGAGCTTTTTGGAAGGCATCAACTGGATCGCCGACGCGCAGGCCATGACCGGCGCGAGAGTGGTGGTGATCCGTCGGCCGTCACGCAAGAGTTCGATCTCGACCGGTCCCTGGGCAAGCGCCGTTTGCAACCGCGTCAACAGGCGGCCCATCTGCGCATAATCGCCGCGTCGGGACTCGCGGACCTTGGCAGTGGGAGAGCGTGGAACTGTTGGTTCGCCATTTATCGCGATGAGGGCGTCATCTGCCCTTATGCCGGCCTTGTCCGCGGGGCCTTCTGAGACGACACCCGAGACGCCGGGCCACTCGCCCAGGCCGAACACATCACGAGCCTCGTCGCGAGCGGCTTGGCTATATTGATCGGCGTCGTGGAGCACGACGCCCGCATTTGCCGCAACGTCCTGACAGAGATCGAGATTGGCGGTCGCCAGACGGAAAGCGATCGTCGCGACTCGCACATCGGCATCGCGCAATGCCCGCAGTCCGTCCGCCATCGTAGGATCAGACGATGGCGCCGCGTCCGACTCCCGGGGGTTCTGGCCAGGGGCTGGCACTGCGCTGATCCATAGCAGCATGGCGGCGACCGCTGTGAACATCCTCGTGAAAGGCAAACCCACCATTCCAGACGCCGATCAAGCTGCCGCGTTCACTGTCTGCTCGATCGCGCCGAACACCGAATGGCCATGATCATCCTCGACGGCGATGCGCACGACGTCCCCACCTTTCAGAAAAGGAGTCGCCGGTGCGCCGTTTAGGATCGTTTCAACCATCCGCACCTCGGCGATGCAGCTATAGCCGCGCCCGCCTTGATCGATCGGCTTGCCGGGGCCGCCGTCGGCGTCGCGGTTGGAGACGGTGCCGGAGCCGATGATCGTCCCCGCTGTAAGGCTGCGCGTCTTGGCGAGGTGCGCGATCAGCGTGCCGAAGTCGAAGGTCATGTCCTCGCCGGCCTGCGTCCGGCCGAACGGCTTGCCGTTGAGGTCGACGTCGAGCCGCCGGTGAAGCTTGCCGTCCTGCCACGAGTCCCCCAGCGCTTCGGGCGTCACGAACACGGGCGAAAAGGCCGATGCCGGCTTCGACTGGACGAAGCCGAAGCCCTTGGCGAGCTCGGCCGGGATCAGGTTGCGCAGCGACACGTCATTGGCGAGCCCGACCAGCCGGATCGCTGCCAGCGCGGATTCGCGATCGGAACCCTGGGGAACCTCGCCGGTGACGACGACGATCTCAGCCTCGAGATCGCAGCCCCAGGCCTCGTCCGGAAGCGGAATGGGGTCGCGCGGGGCAAGGAAACCGTCCGATCCGCCTTGATACATCAAGGGATCGGTCCAGAAGCTTTCGGGCAATTCCGCTCCGCGCGCCTGACGGACAAGCTGGACGTGATTCACATAGGCCGAGCCATCGGCCCACTGATAGGCGCGGGGCAAAGGGGCTGCCGCTTGCCGCTCGTGAAAGCGCATCATCGGGATGGCTTCGTGGGCAAGGTCGGTGGCCAGCAACGCCAGTTTGGGCGCGACTACGTCCCAGTCGTCGAGCGCGGCCTGCAGCGTGGGCGCGATGTGCGCCGCATCGGCGCACCAGGCGAGGTCGTTGCTGACAACCACCAGCCGCCCGTCGCGTCCGCCCTTGAGCGATGCCAGCTTCATTCCGCCTCTCCTTTGCTTGGGAAAGGAGGATTAGAGCCTAATCCGCTGCGGCGAAAGGGGAGGTGGCTCAGTCCGAGCGGCCGACGCCAGTATATTCAAGCCCGGCGCGGCGCGCCTCTTCCGGTGGATAGACATTGCGCAGGTCGACCAGGATGGGCTGGGCGAGCAGGCCGGCGATTCGCTTGAGATCGAGCGCACGGAACGCGTTCCATTCGGTGACCAGCACCAGCGCGTCGGCACCGTCGGCCACCGTATAGGGATCATCCACCAGTTCGACATGGGGCAGCAGCGGGCGCGCCTGCTCATGGCCCTCGGGATCGAAGGCGCGGACCTTCGCGCCGGCATCTTCCAGTGTCTGGATCAAGGCGAGCGAGGGCGCGTCGCGCATGTCGTCGGTATTGGGCTTGAAGGTCAGGCCGAGCACGCCGACCGTCTTGCCGCGCACGTCGCCGCCCATTGCCTTGATGACCTTGCGGCCCATGGCGCGCTTGCGCGCGTCGTTCACCTGCACTGTCGCCTCGACGATGCGCAGCGGCGTCTCATTGTCGTCCGCGGTCTTGAGCAGCGCCAGCGTGTCCTTGGGGAAGCACGAGCCGCCATAACCGGGGCCGGCGTGGAGGAATTTGGAACCGATGCGGTTGTCGAGGCCGATGCCGCGCGCCACCTGTTGCACATCGGCGCCGGTCGCTTCGCACAGATCGGCGATTTCGTTGATGAAGGTGATTTTCACCGCCAGAAAGGCATTGGCCGCATATTTGATCAGTTCCGATGTGCGCCGGCCGACGAACAGCAAAGGTGCCTGATTGAGGTAGAGCGGGCGGTAGATGTCCTGCATCACTGCCCGGGCTTCCTCATTTTCGATACCAAGGACGATGCGGTCGGGCCGCTTGAAATCGTCGATCGCGGCGCCTTCGCGCAGGAATTCGGGATTGGAGACGACCCAGGCGGTGGCATCGGGCGCCACCTCGCGGATGATCCGCTCCACCTCGTCGCCGGTGCCCACCGGGACGGTCGATTTGGTGACGACCACGGTCGAGCCGGTGATCGCCGCCGCAATTTCGTGCGTGGCGGCAAAGACGTAGCTCAAATCGGCATGCCCATCGCCGCGGCGCGATGGCGTGCCGACCGCGATGAACACGGCCGCGGCATCCTTGACGGCGGCGGCAAGGTCGGTGGTGAAGGCCAGCCGGCCGGCGCGGACATTGTTCGCGACCAGCGTATCCAGCCCCGGTTCGTAGATCGGCATCACGCCGCGTTCGAGCGCCTCGATCTTGCCCGCATCCTTGTCGACGCAGATCACGTCATGGCCGAAATCGGCGAAGCAGGCCCCGGACACGAGCCCGACATAGCCCGTGCCGATCATCGCAATACGCATCGCGCTTCAATCCCTTCGCCCTGATAGTCGGCGCCCCGCTACCATTGATGGTCGTGGCGCTGCAACCGCGGCCTATGTGAGGAAATCGCGCATCATCTTGGAAAAGGCGTCATGCTGGTCGTGGTGAAGCCAATGACCGGCATCGTCGAACATCTCGACGCGCGCGTTGGCGAAATGACCGGCGCGGCCGTCGGCCTCGGGCGAGGAAGCCCAGCTCTGCCGGCCATAGGCCAGGATCACCGGGCAGGCGACGGCGGCCCATAGCGCATGTTTTTCGGCCTGCAGCAGATCGGCGGGCGACATGGCGCCAACCGCCGGATCGAACTTGAAGCGCACGAGGCCGTCCTCGCCGATGCGTGACCCGTGAATCGTCAGATGGTGAGCAAGCTCCAGCGGCAGCCGCGGATTGGCGGCCATCATCCGCTCGGTCGCGGCCTCAATGCTCGGATAGCTGCGCTGGGGCGCCGCGCTCAGCCGATGCTGCTTGGCGATCCAGTCGCGCATCCGTGCCGCGATCGGCTCCGCCGCGATCTCCGCGGCGCGCGTCGGCGATGGCCCAAGCCCCTCGATCACGATCAGCCGGGACGTCCGTTCGGGATAGATGCCGGCATGGCGCAACGCGACGTTGCCGCCCAGCGAATGGCCGACCACCGCCGCGCGCTCGATCGCCAGCGCATCGAACAGTCCGGCCAGATCGGCAACAAGGTCGCCCATCTCATAACTGCCGTCGGACGCCCATGCGCTGTCGCCATGGCCGCGCAGGTCGGGCGCGATCACCCGCCAATCATCGGCGAAAGCGCCCGCGATCGCATCCCAGCTCCGCGCATGATCGCGCCCGCCATGGACGAGCAGCAGCGGCGGGGCGGCCGGATCGCCCCATTCCGCATAATGCAGCTTCAGCCGCTGGGTGACGAACCAGCCGTCGCGTGGGGCTGCGGTCATCGACGGGTTAATGGCCCGCCGACAGCACCGGCTCGACCCCGGAGGCAGCGAGCTGGGCGTTGATCTGCCCCATCAGCCGGTCGAGCCCGGCCTGGTCCTTGGCTTCTGCGCGGGCGACCAGCACGTCCTGCGTGTTCGATGCGCGCAGCAGCCACCAGCCATCGGGCGTGTTGACCCGCGCGCCATCGGTGCGGTTGACGTCGGCGCCCTCGGCCTCCAGCCGGTCGAGCACTTCCTGCACCACCTTGAATTTGCGATCCTCGGACGACTGGAAGCGCAGCTCGGGCGTGTTGACCATGGCCGGCATCGCATCCTTGAGCGCGGTCAGCGATCCGCCCAGCAGGCGGATGGCGCGGATCAGGCGGACGGCGGCATATTGGGCGTCGTCGAAGCCGTAATAATCATGCGCGAAGAAGATGTGGCCGCTCATCTCGCCGGCGAGCGGCGCATGGGTTTCCTTCATCTTGGTCTTGATGAGCGAGTGGCCGGTCTTCCACATCAAGGGCTTCCCGCCGAGTTCGGCGATACGGTCATAAAGCGCCTGGCTGGCCTTGACGTCGGCGATGATCGTCGCGCCCGGTTCCTCGCGCAGCACCGGTTCGGCCAGAATGGCGAGCAACTGGTCGCCCCACACCACCCGGCCCTTGCCGTCGATGGCGCCGATGCGGTCGCCGTCGCCGTCGAAGGCCAAGCCGAAGTCGAGCCTTTTCTCCGCCACCAGCGCCTTCAGGTCGGCGAGATTCTTCTCTTCGGTCGGATCAGGATGATGGTTGGGGAAATTGCCGTCGATCTCGGTGAAGAGCAGGTAATGCTCACCCGGCAGCAGCTTCACCAGTTTCTCGATCACTGGCCCGGCCGCGCCATTGCCGCAATCCCAGCCGATGCGGAACGAACCGCCGGCATAGCCCGCCAGCAGCCGGCCGACATAATCGTCCATGACGTCGGCGTTGGTGATGCCGCCCTGGCCAGTCTCCCAATCCTCCTCGGCGGCCAGCCGGCCGATGTCCTGGATATCGGCGCCGAAGAAGGGGCGGTGCTGCAGCACCATCTTGAAGCCGTTGTAATTTCCGGGGTTGTGGCTGCCGGTGATCTGTATGCCGCCATCCACCTCAAGCGTAGCCTCCGCATAATAGAGCATCGGCGTGGGGCCGAGGCCGATGCGCACGACATCGACGCCGCCCTGGGTCAACCCGTCGACCAATGCCGCTTCGAGGACAGGGGAGGAGAGGCGTCCGTCATAGCCGACTGCGACACGGGTCCCGCCAGCGCGGCGCACGCGGGTGGCAAAGCCGCGGCCGATGGCATAGGCATCGGGCGCACCCAATGTCTGTCCGACAATCCCGCGGATATCATATTCGCGCAGGCTCGTCGGATCGAAACGATGGGTCATCTAATGCCTCCCAGAATGGAACTCGGGGTCAAGACGCGCGGGGGCGCTTGCGGTTCAATTCGCTCAGCAATGTGTCACGCGCAAGATTGACACGCCGGGCAAGCTCCTCCGATCCGCCGGTATCGGGATGAACGCGTGCAATCAGGCGACGATGTGCGGCGCGAACTGCCGCGGCATCGGCGTCGGCGGGCAGGTCGAGCAGGCTCCGCGCCTCGGCGACGGGCATTCCGACCGCCGGTTGTTGTCGGGCGCGGTTGAGGACAATCGCGGCGCCGATCAGCAGCGGCAGGCCGTAGAGCGGCTTGCCCTTGGTCGCGAGCACGACGCCCACGATGCCGAGCAGCCCTGCAAAGATTTCCGCGCGCGTCGGCTGGCGCAGCCGCCCGGTCTTCCAGTTCCACAGCAGGAGGACCGCGACGGCGATGGCCAGCAGCGTCATCAGCCGTTGGCCGCGCGCTTCACCGGCCAGTCCGGCAGCGACAGGCCCGACACCATCTCACGCAATTCCTGCCGCGCCGCGATGTGGGCGAGGCCGGGCTCGCCGATCGCGGCGAGATCGAGGAGCGTGATGCCTTTGGGGAAAAGTTCGCGATAGATCACGCGCTCGGAAAGTCCCGGAATGACGCGGAAACCCACCCGCTTGGAAAGCTCGCCGAGTGCACTGGCGACGCGGCGCATGTTGCGCGCCTCGACATGCTGCAGGCGGTTGCGCAGCACCACCCAGTCGACAGTGCCGCCATCGGTCTTGGCGCGCACCTTGCGGGCGTCCCACACCAGTTCGGCATAGAAGCTCGGGCGGCGCACCTTGTAGGTTTCGGCATCGACCTGGCCGATCAGGTCGAGGTCGATGAAGCTGTCGTTGATCGGCGTCACCAGCGTGTCGGCGCGCTGCATCGCGGCCAGCGCGTGCGGATCGTCGCGGCCGGGCGTGTCGATCACCACCACATCGGCATCGGCGGCCAGTGCGTCGATGCGATCGTTGATGTGGACGCCCTTGGTCGCATCGAAGGTCTCGGTGACGGGCGTCGGCAGCTCGACAAGCTGGCGGCGCGAGGTCGCCTCTCGATTCTCCATATAGCGGCCCAGCGTCCGCTGACGCGTATCGAGGTCGATCGCGGCGACGCGGCGGCCGGCGGCGGCCAGCGCCACGGCGACGTGGACGGCGGTCGTCGATTTGCCCGATCCGCCTTTCTCATTGGCGAAGACAATCAGGTGGGCGGCGTGTGCAGCCATATTGTATCGCGATCCCTGCTCTCTTGATTCCGCCGGCGACGGCCCCCAAAGACGCCCCGGTCAATGTGTCCAGCGCTTATCGGAGGTTCCCTGCCCGTGCAAATCGTTCGTACTGTCGCAGAGCTTCGCGAGCGGCTGGCCGGGCTCCGCGCGGATGGCGGCCAGGTGGCGCTGGTGCCGACGATGGGCGCGCTCCACGCCGGCCATCTCGCGCTGGTGACCGAAGCAAAGGCGCGGGCGGCGCATGTCGTCGTCTCGATCTTCGTCAATCCCACCCAGTTTGCCCCGCATGAGGATTTCGATGCCTATCCCCGGCGCGAGGCGGCGGACGCGCGCTTGCTCGAAGCCGCCGGCGTCGCCGTGCTGTGGGCGCCGACGGTCGCGGAAATGTATCCGCAGGGTTTCGCCACCAATATTTCCGTGTCGGGTGTCAGCGAAGGGCTCGATGGCGCGGCTCGTCCGGGGCATTTCGATGGTGTCGCGACAGTCGTCGCCAAATTGTTCGCGCAGGTCCGTCCCGATTTCGCATTGTTCGGTGAAAAGGATTATCAGCAACTTGCGGTGATCCGGCGGATGGCGGCCGATCTCGATACCGGGATCGAGATTGTCGGCGTGCCGACCCAGCGCGACGATGACGGCCTCGCTCTATCCTCGCGCAACGCCTATCTCAGCGATGAGGAGCGCCTGGCCGCTCGCGCATTGCCGCGTGCGCTGGGGGAAGCCGCCGCGGCGCTCACCGCCGGCGCGGATGTGGCCGAAACGCTGGCGGCCGGCCGCCGCCGACTCGCCGAGGCCGGATTCGACCCGATCGACTATTTTGCGCTCTGCGACGCGGCGGCGCTCGCCCCGCTCGATCGTTTCGATCGGCCGGCACGCCTGCTGGTGGCGGCGCGGATTGGCCGCACCCGGCTGATCGACAATCTCGAAGTATCCGTGGCCTGACATTAAGTTGGCGCGTCGGTTTTGCTTGAGATTGCGCCAAATAGGGCGCGCATCCTCGCTTTGTCGACTTGATGCCGACTTAGAGGCAATTGCGCGTTAACCATTTGTTTCGAGATGATGGTGAGAGTGCGCCCCATGGAAACGGCAGGAGCCGAAACATGGGACATAGTCTTGCGACCGCGAAGTTTCTGATCGAGAGCCGTCTGGCGGACGCCGGGCGTGGCGATGTT
This sequence comes from Sphingomonas sp. DBB INV C78, assembly GCF_042693015.1. Lineage (NCBI taxonomy): Bacteria > Pseudomonadati > Pseudomonadota > Alphaproteobacteria > Sphingomonadales > Sphingomonadaceae > Sphingomonas > Sphingomonas sp. DBB INV C78. The sequence goes on from NZ_CP170544.1 coordinate 4,225,224, forward strand.
GGCGCTTATTTCGATCTTGGCATGGCTTATTCCACCGGCACCGGTGGCGCCGATGTCGATCTGATCGAAGCGCATAAATGGTTCAACCTCGCCGCGGTGGCGGGCATGGTTCATGCGCAAGAATGCCGCGCCGAGATTTCCGAGGACATGACCGCGCGTGAAATTGCCGAGGCCCAGCGCCAGGCCCGCGCCTGGCTGCAACTCACCACCCGCCGCGCCGCCTGAAACCGCTCAGGCGTCCGCCCAGCGGCGCAGCAGATTGTGATAGACGCCGGTCAGGCGGATGATGGCGGGATCGTCCTGCCCTCGGTCGACCGCGATCGTCTGGATCGCGCTGTCGAGATCGAACAGGGTTCGACGCGCGCTGTCGTCACGGACCATGCTCTGGATCCAGAAGAAGCTCGCCACCCGCTCGCCGCGCGTGATCGGCTCGACGCGGTGCAGGCTCGACGCCGGATAGAGGATCATGTGACCCGCGGGCAGCTTCACTGCCTGCACGCCGAACCGGTCCTCGATCACGAGTTCACCGCCGTCATAGCTGTCCGGCTCCGCCAGGAACAAGGTCGCTGATAGGTCGCTGCGCATGCGGAAATCGCTGCCGCGCTGGATCCGCACGGCATTGTCGATATGCGTGCCGAACGTGTCGCCCAGCCCATAGCGGTTGAATAAGGGCGGATAGACCTTGAGCGGCAGCGCGGCCGCCACGAACAGCGGCGAACGGCCGAGCGCATCGAGGATGATGCCACCCGCTTCACGCGCCGCGGCTGAGTCCTCGGGCAATTGCGTATTGCGTTTCGCCAGCGCCGATTGGTGGCCGGACGTCACATTGCCGTCCACCCAATTGGCCGCGTCGATCAGCGCGCGCGCACGGGCGAGGCTGGCCGCGTCCAGCAGGTTCGGGATGGCAATCAACATAAGGGCGATGGGCTCAGGTCTTGATGATGAAGGGTATCTCGACGATGCCGCGGACCATCATGGCCTGGCCGCTGCGCATCGTTGGGGACCACCGCCACCGCTTTACCGCTTCCAGCGCCGCCTCGTCGAGCCTCGCGAAGCCGCTCGATTTCTGCACGCTGATCTGGCTGACCGCGCCGTCCATGCCGAGCAGCAGGTTGAGCACGACCACGCCCTGCTCCTTCTTGCGTCGCGATTCGGTCGGATAACGGGGCGGCTTGTAGGAGATCATGTTCGACGAAAGGTCGCCGGCGCTGACAGGGGCAGCCGGCGCGACCGGCGCCGCGGGCGCGACGATCGCCGATTGCGGCGGGGGCGGGGTGGCGGTCGTGGTCACTGGTGGCGGCGGTGCCAAGGTCTGCACGATCGGCACGGGCGCCACCACGACTGGCTGGACCGGCTTCGCAGGCTCCACCTTCTGTTCGGGCGGGGCGGGCGGGGGCGCCGGCGGCTCGACGATCAATTCCACGACCAGCGGCGCGCGCTTCTGCTGCTTGATCGGGATGACGTTCATCTGGATCAGGGCGGCCAGCAGGCCGATATGGATCAAGGCCACAGCACCGATTGCCACGAAATTGGGACGCTGGCGCTCGCCAAATCGAGACGGCACCGGTTCGGGGCCGCGCCGGAGCGACGCCTGATCGGGCGTTACGGGAAAGGAAGCGTGGAAGGTCGCGTCACGACGGACGTCACCGGCACTGGCGCTTTCGCGCAGGGACATCGTGTGCATTCGCCTCACCCTCGCCGCCCACAGGAGCGGGCGATTCCATGATTCCACTGCTCCGGCCGTTACCGCGAATACTATTGCGGATCAATCGCAGAAAGAAATGCACCAGATGGGATGGCCGGAACGATGTCCTCTGCCCCTTTCAAAATCCCTCTTTCCAAGCGAAAGAAACAGTATATCATCTCGGTTACAGTGTAACATCACTGGCGGCGTCCGCGCTGCGGCCGCCGTAAGACCAGACGGAGGATGTCATGCAGCAGCAGGGTGGATTCCTCGACCAGGGCAACAAGAGCCCAACAAGCATGATGCTCGTCGCGGGAATGCATGTCGCGGCGATCGGCGCGCTGATCCTGTTCCCGCCGAAATTCATCAGGGAAACGCCTACGGTCCTTACCGGTTATATTGTGCCGCCCGATGAGCCGCCCCCGCCCAATCCACCGCCGCCGTCCTCCGATCCCAAAAGTCGGGACCAGTTGCCGATTACCAACGTGTCGCCGATCGTTGAGACGGGTGCGACCACGGAGCCGACAATTCCGACGCAGGGACCGATCACGCCGCCATTCCCCGGTCCGATCACCGAGCCGATTCCCGATCCTACGCCTCCTGCTCCAATTCTGGCCGACGCAACAGTCGATCCCCGTGCACCCTTCCAGCCGAGCTACCCGCCTCGGCTTGCGCGGCAGGAGATCAACGGCAATGCGGTGGTCCGCGTGCTCATCGGCAGCGATGGCCGGGTCAAGGCGGTCGAGATGGTGTCCGCCACCGATCCCGAATTCTTCGAGGCGACGAAGAAGCAGGCGCTCCGCTTCTGGCGCTTCAAGCCCGCGACCCGCGACGGCCTAGCGGTCGAAAGCTGGCGGACGATGACGGTGCGCTTCGAAATGAAGGCATGACGTCATCACCCCGGCCGGTTTCCCCAGCCGGCCGGGGCCCAAGCTGGGGCGGGCCCGGGCCGGGGGCTGGCGCAGCCCGCCGCCAGGGCCTATCTAGGCGCGCATGGCCATTCCTCGCCCTTCCAAGCCCTCAGTCGTCTGGCGCGACTTTCGCGCCTTCATGGCCGGTGGCCAGCGGCACAAGCTCTTGATCGGGCTGGTTTCGATCCTCATGCCCGCTCTTCTGATCGCGGGCTTCTATGTCGATTCCCGCCGCGATCCGCCCAAGCCGGAAATGTATTTCATTCCCAGCTGGCCGGTGACGCGCACCGATGCGGAAATCATCGCCCAGCAGAAGATCGACCAGAAGAAGCTGGAGGAAAGGCGCGAGGCCAAGCGCATGGAATATCAGCGGCTGGCGGACCAGCTCGGCATCAAGGTTGACCGATAAGGCGACAGATGCGCGCTGGATGAAGGCCGCGCTGGGGCTGGCAAGCCGCGGCCGTGGCCGCACCGCGCCCAACCCCGCCGTCGGCTGCATTCTCGTCAACGAAGGTCGCGTTGTCGGCCGCGGCTGGACCCAGCCCGGCGGTCGCCCCCATGCCGAAGCGATGGCGCTTGAGCAGGCCCGGGATGCCGCCCGCGGTGCCACCGCCTATGTCACGCTCGAACCCTGCGCGCATCAGAGTGCCCGCGGCCCGGCCTGTGCCGACAGCCTGATCGCGGCCGGCGTCGCCCGCGTCGTAGTCGCACTTGGCGATCCCGATCCGCGTACCAACGGCCAGGGCATCACTCGCCTCCGCGCTGCGGGCATCACGGTCGATGTCGGGGTGCAGGCAGAGGGAGCCGCGCGATCGCTGGCTGGCTTTCTCACCCGCCAGCGCCTCGGCCGCCCGCATGTTACCTTGAAGCTCGGCCTGTCGCTCGACGGCTGCATCGCCATGGCATCCGGTGAAAGCCAGTGGATCACCGGCCCTGCCGCCCGCGCTCACGCCCATCTCGAACGCGCGCGTGCCGATCTGATCCTGGTCGGCCGCGGCACGCTCGAAGCCGATCGGCCACGCCTCGATGTCCGCCTTCCCGGCCTCGAAGACCGCTCGCCGATGCGCGCCGTGCTTGGTCATGGCACTGCGCCCGATGGCTGGCTTGCGCTGGACGGGCCCGAGGCGATCGCCGACACCACGGCGCTCGACGTGCTGGTAGAAGGCGGTGCCGGCGCCGCCGCGGCTTTCCTGGCTGCCGATCTGGTCGATCGGCTCCTGATCTATCGTGCGCCGATCCTGATCGGCGGCGGCCGGCCCGGCGTCGCCGACATCGGCCTCGTCCATCTGGGGGAGGCGCATGGCCGCTGGCGGCTCCATGACGCGCGCACGCTTGGCATTGACCGGCTTGAGGTCTACGAGCGCGTCCGAGGATAGGGCCCTTTCATGTTCACTGGAATCATTACCGACGTCGGCACCATCGAATCGACCGAGCAGCGCGGCGATCTGCGCGCCCGCGTCGCCACCACCTATGATACGGCCGGCGTCGATATGGGCGCGTCGATCGCCTGTTCGGGCGCCTGCCTGACGGTCGTCGACAAGGGGCCCGGCTGGTTCGCCGTTGATATTTCCGCCGAAACCGTCGCGCGCACCGCGCCCGGCCGCTGGACGGCGGGCGAGCAGCTCAACCTCGAACGTGCGCTCAAGGTTGGCGACGAGCTCGGCGGCCATATCGTCACCGGCCATGTCGATGGCGTCGGCACCATCGCCGCACTCGAGTCCGAAGGCGATTCGACCCGGCTCACCATTGCCGCGCCGCGTGCTCTTGCGCCCTATCTCGCGGCCAAGGGCTCGATCGCGCTCGACGGCATCTCGCTCACCGTCAACAGCGTCGAGGATACGGCCGATGCCGCCCTCGTCGGTATCAACATCATCCCCCACACCGCCCAGATGACGACCTTCGCGAAGCTCGCAGTCGGCCGGCCGGTGCATATCGAAATCGACATTCTCGCCCGCTATCTCGGGCGGATGGAGCAACTACGTCATGTCCAGTAATCCAGAGCTTTCGCGCCTGCGCCACGCCTTCCTCTCCACGCCCGAGGAGATCATCGACGAGGCGAAGAATGGCCGCATGTTCATCCTCGTCGATGATGAGGATCGCGAAAATGAAGGCGATCTCGTCATCCCCGCGCAGATGGCGACGCCGGACGCGATCAACTTCATGGCCAAGCATGGCCGCGGCCTGATCTGCCTGGCGATGTCCAAGGAACGGGTCGACCAGCTCGGCCTCAACCTGATGAGCCGCCACAACGGCACGCGCCACGAAACCGCCTTCACCGTTTCGATCGAGGCGCGCGACGGCGTTTCGACCGGCATCTCGGCCGGTGATCGCGCCCGCACCATCGCCGTCGCCATCGATGCCTCGAAAAGCGCTGAACATATCGTCACCCCCGGCCATGTCTTCCCGCTGGTCGCGCGCCCCGGCGGCGTCCTCGTCCGCGCCGGCCATACCGAGGCGGCGGTCGACGTGTCGCGCCTCGCCGGCCTCAACCCGTCGGGCGTGATCTGCGAGATCATGAAGGATGACGGGACGATGGCGCGTCTCGACGATCTCGTCGCCTTCGCCCAGCTCCACAATCTCAAGATCGGCACGATCCGCGATCTCATCGCCTATCGCCGTCGCCATGACCATAATGTCGAAAAGGTCGCCGAGACCAAGTTCGACAGCCGCTATGGCGGCGAATGGCGGGCGATCACCTATCGCAACAAGGCGGTCGGCACCGAAACGCTGGCGCTGGTGAAAGGCCGTATCGATGCTGACAAGCCGACGCTGGTCCGCATGCACACGCTCAACATCTTCAGCGATTCGCTTGGCGAACTCAGCGATCGGTCGGGCATGCTGCAGGGTGCGATGCGCGCGATCGGCGATGCCGGTTCGGGCGTCGTCGTCATCATCAACCGCGCGCTGGTCAACGCCATGTCCACCGTCGTGCGCGCCCGCGCCGAGGGCAAGGGCCCGGATTCGGAGGATATGAACGAACTGCGCGATTACGGTATCGGCGCGCAGATTCTCGCGGAACTCGGCATCCACGACATGACCCTGCTCACCAATTCGCACCATACGCTGGTCGCGCTGTCCGGCTACGGCCTCAACATCGTCGGCGAACAGCCGATCTCGAGCGAAGGGCTCTGAATCTCATGGCGAAGGTGCTGATCGTCGAGGCGCGCTTCTACGACCATCTCAACGATCTCCTCCTCGACGGTGCCCGCACCGCGATCGAGGAGGACGGCCACAAGCATGAGACGATCACTGTCCCCGGCGCGCTTGAAGTGCCGGGCGCGATCGCGATGGCGGCGGAAAGCGGTCGCTATGACGCCTTCGTCGCGCTGGGCGTGGTGATCCGCGGCGAGACCTATCATTTCGAAGTGGTCTCGAACGAAAGCGCGCGTGGCCTGATGGCGCTCACCATGGATGGTATCGCCATCGGCAACGGCATCCTGACGGTGGAGAATGAAGCCCAGGCGCTGACCCGCGCCAGGAAGGACGAGAAGGACAAGGGCGGCGAGGCGGCGAAGGCGGCGCTCACCATGTTGCGCCTGCGCGAACGCTTCGAGGCCTGAGCCAGACGATGGAGATCGTCGCGGGGGATATCGGCGGAACCCACGCGCGCTTCGCCTTGGCGCGGATCGAACAGGGCCGCGTCGTCGCGCTCGACGATCCCGTCACGCTGCGCACTACCGATCATGCCAGCCTGCCGCTTGCCTGGGCGGCCTTCGCCGAACGGATCGGCCGGCCCTTGCCGCGCGCGGCGGGCATCGCCATCGCCGCGCCGATCCGCGGTGAGACGCTGAAGCTCACCAACAATAGCTGGGTGATCCGCCCCGCGACGCTCGCGTCGGATCTTCATGTCGATGCGGTGACCCTGATCAACGATTTCGGCGCGGTCGGCCATGCCGTCGCCCATGCCGGCCCGGAACATTTCGTCCATATTGCCGGGCCGGATCAGCCGCTGCCCGCCGATGGCGTGATTTCGATCGTCGGCCCCGGCACCGGACTCGGCGTTGCCTATCTGCTGCGCCGCGATGGCCGCCAGTTCGTTGTCGAGACGGAGGGCGGTCATCTCGATTTCGCGCCGCTCGATTCGGTCGAGGAGGCGATCCTCGCTCGCCTCCGTGCCAAACATCGCCGCGTTTCGGCTGAACGGGTCGTCGCCGGCCCTGGCCTGGCCGAAATCCACGCGACGATTGCCGCGCTCGAAGGCCAGCCCGTCCTGGCGGGCGATGACAAGATTTTATGGACCGCAGCCTTCGACGGCAGCGATCCGCTCGCCACGGCCGCGCTCGATCGCTTCTGTCTCTCGCTCGGTGCCGTCACCGGGGACATCGCGCTCGCCCAGGGCGCCAATGCGGTCGTGCTCGCCGGCGGCATCGGCGCACGGCTCAAGAATCATCTGCCGCGATCGGGCTTCGCCGGGCGCTTCCTTGCCAAAGGGCGATATGAAGCGATGATGGCGGCGATGCCGATCAAGCTCATCACCCACCCGCAACCGGGCCTGCTCGGCGCCGTGGTCGCCTTTGCCGAACAGCATGGCGATCGCGCCTGACGCCGACAACGAGGTTGGCGCCACGCTGCGCGCCGCCGTTTATGACGAGCTTCGCCATCGCCTGATCACCGGCCGGATCGCGCCCGAAGTGCCGATCTCCACCCGCGGCCTCGCGCAGCAATTGGGCGTCAGCCAGATGCCGGTTCGCGATGCGCTGAGCCGGCTTGCCGCCGAAGGCGCGGTCGCCATCCGCTCCAAGCGCAGCATCACCGTGCCGCCACCGACTGTCGCCCGGCTCGACGAGATCATGCGCGCGCGCCTGCTGATCGAGCCGGAGGCGGCCGCCTTGGCGCTGCCCTTCCTCGACGCGGCGACGCTCGAACGGTTGCGCGAGGCCGATGCCGCGCTTGATGCCGCGCTCGAACGCGGTGACATCCACGGCTATATGGAAAGCAACTGGCGCTTCCATTTCCTGATCTACAACGCCGCACCGGGAACCCTGCTGCCCCGCATCATCGAGACGTTGTGGATGCAGTTCGGCCCGCTGATGCGCGCGGCCTATGGTCGCATCGGCACCACCAAACTCACCGATCAGCATCACCGCGCCATCGACGCGATCGCCCGTCGCAGCGAACCCGCGCTCCGCGCCGCCATCGCGGCAGACATCGCCGATGGCATGGCGCTGATCGGCGGGTTGGAGAGCGACGCCTGATCCTCCCGTATCGGGAGGATTAAGGGCTCTTACTTCACTGCCTTGGGCATCGCCGCCAGCAATTCGTCCACCGTGCTCGGCCGCACCGGCAGTTCGAACCGTTCATGGTTGAACTCGGCCTTCTCGACATAGCGGAGCTGGAAGCGCCCACCGACGTCGATCGGCGTGCCGAGCGCGAAGATAGCACGCGTTTCCTCGATGAACTCGGCGGCCGCGCTCCCCATCAGCGGAGCGCCGGGAATGATCGCGGCGTGCATGAACTGTTCGAGCGCGCGGCCGACCGGCTTCAGATCCTCGTCCGCGCTCATCACATATTCCGCCGGCTGGCCCTGCGCGCCGCCGAAGCCGCCCATCGTCCACACGATTCCCTTGCGCCCGCCGACTGTCCGCTCGCCCTTCCGCGCCATGTCCAGCTTCACCGCCGGCCGCGCCGGGCCGTCATGCGTCAGCGCATCGCCGAAGATCGGCGGCATCGCCTTGTCGATCGCGGCGGCGACATCCACGGTCCGCGCCGCCATCCACTGATCCTGCTGGCGCGACACGACATAGAATTGGCCGCCCAGCATCAGCCCGAAGCTCGTATCCCCGGATTCCGCGATCCGCACGTCGCCGGTATCGGCCACCTCGATCACCAGCGTCTTATTCTCCTCTGCCGATCCATAGACCGCGCGCAGGCCGGCATGAGCGGGGGCAGCAAAGGCAAGCAGGGCGAACAAAGCGAGGATCAGGCGGGGCATCGTCAACTCCGGTCAGGCGCTCCTCCATGCCTGCCGCCCGCCGCCAAGTCGAGCGCAGCGCTTGGCCGGCTCGGCGGAAACATCGTCGTTCCCGGTGGTTGACGGCGATACCGCTGCAATTCAGTCTCCGCCGGCAAAGAAGGAGGACAAGCCATGCGTCGTCGCCTTTCCCTTCCGATCCTTGTGTCTTTCGTCGCCGCCGCCAGCCCGGCACTGGCCCAGGACGTGTCCGATCTTGTCGGGGCGCGCGGGTCGTCCGGCGAAATGGAGCTTGAACAGCGCGGCTTTTCGATCGCGCAGCAGAAGGGGTTGACGACCTGGTGGTGGAATCCGCGCAGCCAGAGCTGCGTCCGGGTGGTGACCGCCGATGGCCGCTACAAGACGGTCGCGCCCGACAGCGCAGGCGCCTGCGGCCAGACAGACCAGGCGAGCGCTGCGCCTGCAAGTGGCGCGGCATCGGGCAACGTCACGCCTGCCCAGATGCCCCGCTTCTGCAAGGGCGCCGCGGCCGAGAAATTCGGCCAGTCGCCGCAGAATATCAGCACGCAGATGCCGATCCCGGATCATGGCATGTATTCGGTCTTCGGCCAGTTCCCGCCCAACGGCGCCGGCACCGTCTTCATCTGCACCTTCACCCGCGACGGCAAGCTGGTCGGCGTCGATCGGGAATAGCCGTCGCCCTCACACCACCCGGTAAGGCACCACGTCTCGGATGTCGGGGTCGACCAGGATCGCCCGGTCCGATGGCGGGAAGGCGCGCTGGTCGCAGTCGGGGCGGGGGCAGAGGCGGCAGGAGATGCCGATCGGGGTCGCCGCGGCGCGGTTGGCGACGTCGAGGCCGTCGGCATAGATGAACTCGGCCGCGTGATCGACTTCGCAGCCCAGCGCCACGGCGTAGCGGCGGGGGCTGCGCGCATAGCTGCCCGAGGGTTTCACCAGCCCCTTGGCCATCTGCACATAGCGCACGCCATCGGGCGTCTCGGCCAGCTGGACGAGCACGCGATCGGGGATCGCCACCGCTTCATGGACGATCCACAGCGGGCATGCGCCGCCGAAGCGCGCGAATTGCAGGCGCGTCGCCGAGTGGCGCTTGGTGATGTTGCCCGCCATATCGACCCGGCAGAAGAAGAAGGGGATGCCGCGTGCGCCCGGCCGCTGCAGTGTCGACAGGCGGTGGCAGGCCTGCTCGAAGCTCACCCCGAAACGCTGGCCGAGCCGGTCGATATCGTGGCGCAGCGCGCGCGCGGTCTCGCGAAAGCGGCCATAGGGCATCAGCAGCGCGCCCGCGGCATAATTGGCGAGGCCGACCGCCAGCAAGGTCTGCGCCTCGTCCGACCGCAGCTCCGCCTGTTGCGAGACCAATGCGATCGGCCAGCGAAATTCGAGCAAAGCGAGCTGGTGCGCGAGCGCGAAACGGCGGGTTTCAGGCGGCAGCGCGCGGCCAAGCGTCAGCAGCCCGCGCTTCGCGTCGAAGCGTCGCATCGCCGCGGCTTCGTCGTCGGAGGAGAGCAGGTCGACGCCGTGCCTTTTCTTCAGCACATGCGCGATCATCCCTTCGCTTAAGGGTTGCGCGTCGAGCTCGTCGGCCAGCGCCTCGGCGGCACGGTCGATCGGGTCGACATAATTGCCGGCGAGGTGGAACCAGTCGCGCACCTCCTCCCAGGGCAACCGCTCGCCACCGCCGACGCCGGCGCTGATCGCTTCATCCTCCATCTGCCGCCGTTCCTCGGTCTGGCGCCAGGCGCTGTGGAGGCGCAGGAAGCGCGTCGCGAGATCGGGCTGCTGGTCGACGGCGCGGTGCAGCGCCTCGGGCCGCGGCAGATCGGCGAACAGCGGGTCGGCCATCGCTTCGCGCATCGCCGCCAGCCGTGATCCCGCATCCTCCGCGCCGCCGGTCCAGTCGATCGGGAAGGCGCGGGCGAGCGCATCGGCGACCTTGCGCGTCACCGGCCGGTCGTCATTTTCGAGCTGCGACAGATAGCTGACGGAAATGCCGATCCGCTGCGCCATCGCGCCCTGGCCCAGTCCCGCTTGCCGCCTCAGCGCGCGCAGCTCCGCACCCGCGAACAGGCGATGGCGGCGTGCGGCTGGGGCTTCGCCTCCCATCTCCGGCGCCATTTGCAAAATCCTCCTTCGCAATTTTGCAAATTCACATTTGCCTTGCCGCTCTAACCTTGAAAAGGGGAGCATCAAACCGATTCGAACGAAGCGAGGAACGATGCTGGCGATTTTGCAGAAGCTCGAAGAGAAGCGCGCAGCGGCGCCTCACCGCGCGCGAGCGGATCGAGGTGTTGCTCGACGAAGGCTCGTTCGAGGAAGTCGACACCTATGTCGAACATAATTGCGTCGATTTCGGCATGGATGCGCAGCACATCCCCGGCGACGGCGTCGTCACCGGATCGGGCACGATCAACGGACGGCTGGTCTTCGTGTTCAGCCAGGATTTCACCGTCTTCGGCGGCTCGTTGTCTGAACGGCACGCGCAGAAGATCTGCAAGATCATGGATATGGCGCTGAAGGTCGGCGCCCCCGTCATCGGCCTCAACGATTCGGGCGGCGCCCGCATCCAGGAAGGCGTCGCCTCGCTCGGCGGCTATGCCGAGGTGTTCCAGCGCAACGTGCTGGCATCGGGCGTCGTCCCGCAGATCAGCCTTATCATGGGTCCGTGCGCCGGCGGCGCGGTCTATTCGCCGGCGATGACCGACTTCATCTTCATGGTGAAGGACAGCTCGTACATGTTCGTCACCGGCCCCGACGTGGTGAAGACCGTCACCAACGAGGTCGTGACGCAGGAGGAGCTGGGCGGCGCCGTCACCCACACCGCCAAGTCGGGAGTCGCCGACGTCGCGTTTGAAAATGACATCGAGGCCTTGCTCGCGACCCGCGATTTCTTCGATTATCTGCCGCTCTCCAACCGCGAAGCGGTGCCGGCGCGGCCGAGCGACGATCCCTGGGACCGGATCGAGGACAGTCTCGATACCCTGATCCCGGACAGCGCCAACAAGCCCTATGACATGAAGGAGCTGATCACGAAGGTCGTCGACGAAGGCGATTTCTTCGAGGTCCAGCCCACCCATGCCGGCAACATCATCACCGGCTTCGGCCGGATCGAAGGGCGCACTGTCGGCATCGTCGCCAACCAGCCGATGGTGCTGGCGGGCTGCCTCGACATCAACTCGTCGAAGAAGGCCGGCCGCTTCGTCCGCTTCTGCGATGCGTTCGATATCCCGATCATTACCTTCGTCGACGTGCCCGGCTTCCTGCCCGGCACCGCGCAGGAGCATAACGGCATCATCAAGCATGGCGCGAAGCTGCTGTTCGCTTATGCCGAAGCAACCGTGCCCAAGATCACCGTCATCACCCGCAAGGCCTATGGCGGCGCCTATGACGTCATGAGCTCCAAGCATCTGCGCGGCGATTTCAACTATGCCTGGCCGACCGCCGAAATCGCGGTGATGGGCGCCAAGGGCGCGGTGGAGATCATCTTCCGCAAGGATATCGGCGAGCCGGAGAAGATCGCGGCGCGCACCGCCGAATATGAAGCGCAGTTCGCCAACCCGTTCGTGGCCGCGTCGAAGGGCTTCATCGACGAGGTGATCATGCCGCATTCCACCCGCCGCCGGATCGCGCTCGGCCTGCGCAAGCTGCGCAACAAGCAGCTCGAAAATCCGTGGAAGAAGCACGACAATATTCCGCTGTGATTAGGTTCCCCTCCCGCTTGCGGGAGGGGGTAGGGGTGGGCTCGCGCTCGCCGCAGACGATGCATCCCGCGACGGAAGGGCCCACCCCCGGCCCCTCCCGCAAGCGGGAGGGGAGTTAAGTCATGAAACTCGGCCGTTTGAACCATGTCGGCGTTGCCACGCCGTCGATCGAGGCGTCGATCGCTTATTGGCGCGACGTAATGGGCGCGGTGAAGATCCACGAGCCGTTCGACATGCCATCGAACGGCGTGAAGGTCTGCTTCGTCGATACGCCGGGCGAAAACGGCACCCATGGCACCCAGATCGAGCTGATCGAGCCGCTCGGCGCCGACAGTCCGATCCACGGCTTCCTCGCCAAGAACCCGGCCGGCGGCCAGCATCATATGTGCTACGAAGTGCCCGACATCCACGAAGCCCGGAAGTGGTTCGAGGGGCTGGGCAAGAAGATACTCGGCGACACCCGCATCGGCGCCCACGGCACTTTGATCTTCTTCGTCCACCCCAAGGATATGGGCGGCGTGCTGACCGAGATCATGGAAACGTCGAAGGACGCGCATTGATGCACCCGGCCACCTCTCCCCGTTCGTCCCGAGCGCAGTCGAGAGACGTGCCCCAAGCGACGCGCCAATGTGTCTCGACTTCGCTCGACACAAACGGAGAGGTTCTGAACGCATGACCTACGCCAACATCCGCTACGACCTTGCCGACAATGTCGCGACGATCACCCTGAACCGCCCCGATCGCCTGAACGCGATCACCCCGGCGCTGTTCGAGGACGTGTCGGCCGCGCTCGATCAGGCCGTGGCGGAGGGCGCGCGCTGCGTGCTGCTGACCGGCGAGGGCCGCGCTTTTTGCTCGGGCGCCGATCTCCAGGCCGAAGGCGGTTTGCCCGAGGATCCGGGCGAACTGCTCGACAGCCATTACAACCCGCTCGCGGAAAAGTTTGCCGCGCTGCCCATCCCCGTCGTCAGCGCGATCAACGGCCTCGCGGCCGGTGCCGGCTGCTCGGTCGCCTTGTGGGGCGATTATGTCCTCGCCGCCCGCTCGGCCTATTTCCTGCTCGCCTTCGTCAATATCGGCCTTGTCCCAGATGCCGGCGCGACCTGGCTGGTAGCCAAGGCTGTCGGCCGCGCCCGCGCGCTGGAAATGACGATGCTCGGCGAACGCGTGCCAGCCGAAAAGGCCGCGGAATGGGGCCTCATCAACCGCGTCGTCGAGGATGTGGTGTTGATCGAGGAGGCCCGCGCGCTCGCCACCCGTCTCGCCAACGGTCCCACGCTGGCTATGGCGCTGATCCGCCGTTCGGTCCGCCACGCGCTCACCGATGATCTCACCCCGGTCCTGACCCGCGAACGCAATGACCAGAAGACCGCCGGCGCCTCTGCCGATTTCAAGGAAGGCGTGCTCGCTTTCCTCGAGAAGCGCCCCGCCCGTTACGAAGGCAAGTAAGATGACCGATAAGACGCCGGAAAAGACTTTGGCCGATTGGCAGACCGCCGCCGCCAAGGAAGTGAAGGGCAAGGATCTGACTTGGGCCACGCCGGAAGGTATCGCCGTCAAGCCGCTCTACACGCCTGAGGATGTGGCCGATATCGATCCGGGCCTGCCGGGTTTCGCGCCCTTCACCCGCGGCGTCCGCGCATCCATGTATGCCGGCCGCCCCTGGACGATCCGCCAATATGCCGGCTTCTCGACGGCCGAAGCCTCCAACGCCTTCTACCATCGCAATCTGAAGGCCGGACAGAAGGGCCTGTCGGTCGCTTTCGATCTCGCCACCCATCGCGGCTACGACAGCGATCATCCGCGCGTCACCGGCGATGTCGGCAAGGCCGGCGTGGCGATCGACACGATCGACGACATGAAGATCCTGTTCGACGGCATTCCGCTCGATCAGATGTCGGTGTCGATGACGATGAACGGCGCGGTCATCCCGATTCTCGCTTTCTTCATCGTCGCTGGTGAGGAGCAGGGTGTGCCCCGCGCGCAGCTCGACGGGACCATCCAGAACGACATCCTCAAGGAGTTCATGGTCCGCAACACCTACATCTACCCGCCCGAACCGAGCATGCGGATCATCTCGGACATTTTCGGCTACACCAGCCGCGAGATGCCGAAGTTCAACAGCATCTCGATCTCCGGCTATCATATGCAGGAAGCCGGGGCGACGCAGGTGCAGGAGCTCGCCTTCACCATCGCCGATGGCCAGGAATATGTGAAATATGGCGTGGCCTCGGGCCTCGACATCGACAAGTTCGCCGGCCGTCTGAGCTTCTTTTTCGCGATCGGCATGAACTTCTTCATGGAGATCGCCAAGCTCCGCGCCGCGCGCGTCCTCTGGCATCGGGTGATGACCAACCTCGGCGCCAAGGATGAGCGCTCGAAGATGCTGCGCACCCACTGCCAGACCTCCGGCGTCTCGCTCACCGAGCAGGACCCCTACAACAACGTCATGCGCACCACGATCGAGGCGATGGCGGCGATGCTGGGCGGCACCCAGTCGCTCCACACCAACGCGCTTGATGAAGCGATCGCGCTTCCCACCGATTTCTCCGCCCGCATCGCGCGCAACACGCAGATCGTGATCCAGGAAGAAACCGGCATGTGCAATGTCGTCGATCCGCTCGGCGGCAGTTATTATATCGAAAGCCTGACGCAGCAGCTCGTCGACAAGGCGTGGGAGATCATCGAACGCGTCGAGGCCGATGGCGGCATGGCCAAGGCGGTCGCGGCCGGCTGGCCCAAGGCGATGATCGAGGAAGCCGCTGCCGCCAAGGCCGCGCGGATCGACCGCAAGGAAGAGATCATCGTCGGCGTCAACAAGTATCGGCTGGCGCAGGAAGATCCGATCGACATTCTTGACGTCGACAACCATGCCGTCCGCGAAGCGCAGATCGCCCGCATCAGGAAGGTGAAGGCCGGGCGCGACGAAGCCGCGTGCCAGGCCGCGCTCGATGCGCTGCGCGAAGGCGCGCGGGGCAGTGGCAATCTGCTCGAACTCGCCGTCGAATGCGCGCGCAAGCGGGCGACGCTCGGCGAAATCTCCGCCGCCATGGAAGATGTGTTCGGCCGCTACGGCACCAGCCCGACCCCGGTGAAGGGCGTCTATGGCGGCGCTTATGGTGATGATGCCCGCTGGGCGCAGCTCGTCGACGGCGTTGCCACCATCGGTCGTCGCAAGGGCCGCAAGCCGCGGATGCTCGTCGCCAAGATGGGCCAGGACGGCCATGATCGCGGCGCCAACCTCGTTTCCTCGGCGTTCGGTGATCTCGGTTTCGAGGTTGTCGCCGGCCCGCTGTTCCAGACACCGAAGGAAGCCGCGGACCTCGCCATCAAGTCGGACGTCGATGTCGTCGGCGCCTCGTCGCTCGCGGCCGGGCACAAGACCTTGATCCCCGAACTGATCGGTCTCCTCAAGGAAGCCGGCCGGTCGGACATCAAGGTCGTCGCCGGCGGCGTCATCCCCGCGCAGGATTATCAGTATCTCCGCGATGCCGGCGTCCAGGGCATTTTCGGCCCCGGCACCAATCTGGTCGATGCGGCCGGCGAAGTGCTCCGCCTGCTCGGCCACAATGTCCCGCCCGAAGGCATCAGCGAGGCGGCGGAGTGAACCACCTCACCCACAATAACCGTCACCCTGAACTTGTTTCAGAGCCTGCCCCGGACTTGATCCGGGGGTCCATCGCGCGGAATGCGCAGCCATCGCCCATGAAGGGATGGATGCTGACGTCCGCTCAGCACGACGGAGATATTGTATGACTGAACCCCGCACCGACTGGACCCGCGAGGAGATCGCCGATCTGTTCGATCTGCCCTTCATGGAACTCGTGTTCCGGGCGGCCGAAACCCATCGCGCGCACCATGACGCGAACGCCGTCCAGCTTTCGACGCTGCTCTCGATCAAGACGGGCGGCTGCGTCGAGGATTGCGGCTATTGCAGCCAGTCGGCCAGCCATGAAACCGGCCTGAAGGCCACCAAGCTGATGGATTCGCGGGCGGTGCTGCAGGCGGCGGCACAGGCCAAGGATCATGGCTCGTCGCGTTTCTGCATGGGTGCGGCCTGGCGCGAGCCCAAGGACCGCGACATGCCTGCCATCGTCGAGATGGTGAAGGGCGTCCGCGCGATGGGCATGGAAACCTGCATGACGCTCGGCATGCTGAGCGAGAAGCAGGCCAAGCAGCTCGCCGATGCCGGCCTCGATTATTACAACCACAATATCGACACTTCGCCTGAGAATTATGCGAACGTCATCACGACGCGCAGCTTCCAGGATCGCATCGACACGCTCGATCATGTCCGCTCGGCCGGCATCAATGTCTGCTGCGGCGGCATCGTCGGCATGGGCGAGAAGCGCGAGGATCGCGTCGGCTTCCTTCATGCGCTCGCGACGATGGAGCATCCCGAAAGCGTGCCGATCAACGCGCTCGTGCCGGTCAAGGGCACGGTGTTGGGCGACATGCTCGCCGATACCCCGCTCGCCAAGATCGACGAGATCGAATTCGTCCGCACCGTTGCGGTTGCCCGCATCACCATGCCGCGCTCGATGGTCCGCCTGTCGGCCGGGCGCGAGAGCATGTCGGAAAGCACGCAGGCGCTCTGCTTCCTTTCCGGCGCCAATTCGATCTTCACCGGTGACAAGCTGCTGACCGCGCCCAATGCCGGCGACGATAATGATGCTGCGATGTTCGCGCGGATGGGGATCAAGGCGATGCCGGCCGAGGCACCGCGGGTGGCGGTCGCCGCCGAATGATCCTGCCCGCGCTTCTCCTGATGCTGCAGGCCGCGGCTTCGCCTCCCCCGGCGAAGCCCGCGACGCCGCCGCCATCGTCCGTGGAGAAGCTCAAGACGATCGATACCGCGCTCGCACTCGAAACCTTCAAGGCCACCTGTTGGGAAGCGTTCCGCGATCCCGAAGTCTTTCACGCGGCCATCGCTATGGCGCCTATCCCTTTGGCCTTGCAGCCGAAATCGGCGCAGCCCGGCGAATCCTACAAGGCGGATGAGGCGCTTCTCACCTACGTCGCCAGTGACAACCTGCCTCTCAACATACCCTCGCGCCAATGCACGCTGCGCGTCCGCTTGAATGGCACGGCCGATCAACTCGCGCTTGCAGCGCGCGTCCAGCAGGCGCTGGCGTTGCCCGCCGGGCGCACCCGCACCAGCGCCGCCCAGTCCCAGACCGAATGGAATGTCGCCGGCACCGACCGCCGCGTGACCCGCCTGTTCGCCACCACCCGCGCCGCGCCCGGCGGCACCACGGAACTGCGCCTTGCCGCGCTGCTCCTGGCCCAGAAGTAGAGAGACGGAGAGAAGCGTCCCGATGTTCAAGAAAATCCTGATCGCCAATCGCGGCGAAATCGCCTGCCGCGTGATCCGCACGGCCCGCGCGATGGGCATCAAGACGGTTGCCGTCTATTCGGACGCCGACGCCCGTGCCAAGCATGTCGAGATGGCCGACGAGGCTGTCCGCCTCGGCCCGCCGCCCGCATCGGAGAGCTATCTTCTTGCCGACGCGATCATCGCGGCCTGCAAGGCGACCGGCGCAGAGGCGGTTCATCCGGGCTATGGCTTCCTGTCCGAACGCACCAGCTTCGCCGAGGCGCTGGAAGCGGCCGGCATTGCCTTTATCGGCCCGCCGGTCGGCGCGATCGCCGCGATGGGCGACAAGATCGAATCGAAGAAGCTGGCGTTGAAGGCCGGGGTGAACGTCGTCCCCGGCTTCGTTGGCGAGATCAATTCGACTGATCATGCGGTCGAGATCGCCAACGGCATCGGCTATCCGGTGATGATGAAGGCGTCCGCAGGCGGCGGCGGCAAGGGCATGCGCCTCGCTTTCTCCGAAAAGGACGTCCGCGAGAATTTCGAGAGCGTGAAGCGCGAAGGCCTGTCGAGCTTCGGCGACGATCGCGTCTTCATCGAGAAGTTCATCGAAAGCCCGCGCCACATCGAGATCCAGGTGCTCGGCGACAAGCACGGCAACATCCTCTATCTCGGCGAGCGTGAATGCTCGGTGCAGCGCCGTCACCAGAAGGTGGTGGAAGAAGCGCCGTCTCCCTTCGTCACGCCGGAGATGCGCAAGGCGATGGGCGAGCAGGCCGTCGCCCTTGCGCGGGCGGTTGGCTACCATTCGGCCGGCACCGTCGAACTGATCGTCTCCGGTGCCGACAAGACCGGCCAGGGCTTCTACTTCCTCGAGATGAACACCCGCCTGCAGGTGGAACATCCCGTCACCGAATATGTGACCGGCCTCGATCTCGTCGAACAGATGATCCGTGTCGCTTATGGCGAGAAGCTGGCCTTCACCCAGGATGATGTGAAGCTCACCGGCTGGGCGGTCGAGAACCGCGTCTATGCCGAGGATCCCTATCGCGGCTTCCTGCCGTCGACCGGCCGCCTCGTCCGCTATCGTCCGCCCGCGACGTCGGAGAATGTCCGCGTCGACGACGGTGTTACCGAGGGCGCCGAAATCTCGATGTTCTACGATCCGATGATCGCGAAACTCATTACCTATGGCGAGACGCGCGAGCAGGCGATCGACCGGCAGATCGACGCGCTCGATCGGTTCGAGATCGAC
The DNA here is from genome assembly GCF_042693015.1 of Sphingomonas sp. DBB INV C78. Taxonomy (NCBI): domain Bacteria; kingdom Pseudomonadati; phylum Pseudomonadota; class Alphaproteobacteria; order Sphingomonadales; family Sphingomonadaceae; genus Sphingomonas; species Sphingomonas sp. DBB INV C78. Next base: position 4,244,024 of record NZ_CP170544.1, read on the forward strand.
GGCATCGGCCATAATGTGGATTTCCTCTCGGCGCTGATGCAGCACCAGCGCTTCCGCGACGGCCGCCTCACCACGGGCTTCATCGCCGAAGAATATCCCGAGGGCTTCCAGGGTGCGCCGACAGGTGAGGGCCTGACCGCGCGGTTGTCCGCGGTCGCGGGCGTGATCGCCACGGTGGAGGCGGCGCGCGCCAGCCTGATCGACGGTCAGCTCAACGGCCCGGCCCCTGCGCCGACCGATTGGGTTGTGAAGCTCGACGGTGCCGAGCATCGCGTCGCCATCGCCGGCGAAGCGGTGGAAGTCGACGGCAAGGCCGTCGTGGTCGATGCGGCTTATGTTCCCGGCCAGCGGCTGGTGGAGGCGATCGTCGACGGCGAGACGCTGGCGGTGCGTGTGCAGCGTCGTCGCGATGGCTGGCGTTTCACCACGCGCGGCGCGAGCCACAATCTCACCGTGCTGCCGCCGCGCATCGCCGATCTGTCTCACCACATGATCGAGAAGGTGCCGCCGGATCTGTCCAGGTTCCTGCTGTGCCCGATGCCGGGCCTGATCACCGCCATCCACGTCAAGCAGGGCGACAAGGTCGAGGCCGGCCAGCCGCTTGCGGTGGTCGAGGCGATGAAGATGGAAAATATCCTCCGCGCCGAAAAGGCCGGCACGGTTTCCAAGGTCGCGGCTGCGGCAGGAGACAGCCTGGCGGTCGACGCGGTGATCCTCGAGTTCGAATAAGGCGGGGCTCGAATAAGGCGATCAGGCGGCCGGCTCCGGTTGCACGGGGCCGGCCGATCGCCCAAGGGCAATCCATGCCTTTCACGCGTCTCTTCGCGCCCCTCTCGCCTGTCGGGCGGCTAGGCTGGCTCCGTGCCTGCCTGGGCGCGCTGTGCGGCATCATCCTCACCGGGCTCGTCTGCCGGCTGTGGCTGGGCAACGACAGCGCGCTCCCCATCCTGATCGCGCCGATGGGCGCGTCCGCGGTGCTGCTGTTCGCGGTGCCGGCAAGCCCGCTCGCCCAGCCCTGGTCGATCATCGGCGGTAATACCATTTCCGCGCTGGCGGGCATCGGCGCGGCGATGCTGGTGCGCGATCCGATCTATGCGGCCGGCCTCGCGGTCGCGCTGGCGATCGGGGCGATGAGCCTGGCCCGCTGCCTCCATCCGCCCGGCGGCGCGGTGGCGCTGACCGCGGTGATCGGCGGCCCCGCCATCCACGCCGCCGGCTTCTCCTTCGCGCTGGTGCCGGTCGCGCTCAACACCGCGCTGCTGCTGGCGCTGGGCTGGCTGTTCAACAATGCCACGCGTCACTCCTATCCGCATCGCGCGCAGAAGGTGTCGCGCAACACCCATGGCACCGCCGATCCGCCGCCGCAGGAGCGCGTCGGCTACACCGCCGCCGACATCGATACCGTGCTCGCCCGCTATGACGAGCTGCTCGACGTCAGCCGCGACGATCTCGACGCCTTGTTCCGCCAGGTCGAGGCCCAGGCGCACCGTCGGCTCCATGGCGAGATACGCTGCGAACGGATCATGTCGCGTGACGTGATCCGTGCGACGCCGGAAGAAGGCGTCGGACAGGCCCGCGATCGCCTGCTCACCCGCAGCATAGGTGCGATGCCGGTGGTGGAAGGTGAGGGCGTCGTGGTCGGCCTTGTCGGCCATGCCGAGTTGCTCGCGGGGGCAGGGCGCACGGTCGGTGAGGTGATGGCGACCAACCCCTGCCTCGTCTCCCCGGACACGCCGATCGACGAACTGCTACCCGCGCTTTCAGGCGGCCTGTTTCACGAGGCGATCGTCGTGGATGGCGAAGGCCGTCTCGCCGGCATGATCACGCAGACCGATCTGCTGGCGGCCTTGTGGCGCGGTCACGTTGCCGAGCGCGTCGCCGGGGTGGCGCCGCAGGCGTGACAGCGCACATCGTCCGTCCTCCCTTTCGGGAGGCGGAGGATGCTTGCTACTTCAGATGATGGTGCGGTCGAGAAGACTCGAACTTCCACGGCCTTTCGGCCACAACGACCTCAACGTTGCGCGTCTACCAGTTCCGCCACGACCGCACATCGAGAAGGGCCCCGAGAGCGGGGCGCTGGTAGGCGCGTGCCTCTAGCAAAGCAATTCAGGCTCCGCAACGGCCGAAATCGCTTTTTCTGACACTGCGACCAGCCTTCAGGATTTGAGCCAGAGCGGAAGCCCCGCCACGACCAGCGCGACACGGTCTGCTGCGGCAGCAACCACCTGATTCGCGCGGCCCGCATGATCGCGAAAGATGCGACCCAACGCGCTTTCCGGCACGATGCCGGAGCCGACTTCGTTGGACACGAGAATCAGCGACCCCCGCGCCTTGCCGATCGCCGTCACCAGCGCGTCGATCTCGCTTTCCATGTCGGCATCGGCCAACAACCGGTTGCTGAGCCACAGGGTGAGGCAATCGACCACCATCGTGCCCACGTCATGCTGCGCGATATGTTGCGGCAGATCGTGCGGCGCCTCGACCGTTGTCCAGCGCGGCCCGCGATCCGCGCGATGGCGGGCGATGCGCTGCGCCATCTCGGTATCCCGGGCTTCTGCTGTCGCGACATAAGTGAGTGGCCCGGATTCGGCTTCGGCGATCGTCTGCGCGAAGCGGCTCTTGCCCGAACGCGCGCCGCCCAGAATGAGGATGCTTGTCCCCGCCATTCGCTCGAATCTCCGTCACTTGAACGCCCTGCTGATGCGCCGTGTGCAGAAGCGGCGCAACATGCTCCAGACGGGCTTGCAGAACCGCCAAGCGTCATCTATCAGGCGCCCTCCCGAGCCAAGGCACGGGATTTCCCGGCACGCCCCGCGCGCGCATAACCAACGGGAAACAGGCATCACGCCGTGATGTGGACAGGTGGCCGAGTGGTTAAAGGCAGCAGACTGTAAATCTGCCCGGGTCTCCCGTACGCTGGTTCGAATCCAGCCCTGTCCACCATTTCCACATTCTCCCACATCCGCGCGTGACCGAGAAACCCCTGTATTTCCGGGGTTTCCGCGGTGATTCGCGTCCCCAGCCATCCGCCCCAAATCGCTCGTGACCGATTTCGCGTGTGGGAAAAAATGTGGGAAAATAATGGCATGGGAAGGCTCTCGGCGACAGGTGTAAAGGCAGCCACTCGACCGGGCCGATATGGCGACGGCGACGGTCTGTTTCTCGTGGTTGGAGTGACTGGTTCGCGGAGCTGGATTTGCCGCGTCCAGAAGTACGGGCGGAGACGCGACGTTGGCCTCGGCAGCGCCAAGAAGGTGAGTTTGGCGCAGGCTCGTCAGAAGGCCTCGGAGGTGCGCGGCTGGATGGAGGAAGGCCTGGACCCTGTCTTCGAAAAGCGGAAGGCGGGCGGCATTCCAACCTTCAAGGAAGCTGCCGCCAAAGTCTACGCGGCCAATCGCAAGACATGGCGCAATGAGAAACATGAATGGCAATGGAAGCGGACGCTGGAGCAATTCGCATATCCCATGATCGGGGACATCCGCGTCTCCGATATCTCAGGTCCGATAATCCGGAACGTCCTCGCTCCGATCTGGCTCTCCAAACCCGAGACAGCCCGACGTGTCCGACAGCGGATCGGCGCAGTGCTCGATTGGGCCTATTCGAATGGATATCGTGAAGCCGAGGCACCACTACGATCGGTCACCAAGGGCCTGCCCCGCCAACCAAAGAAGGACGGCCACCATGCGGCGATGCCCTATGCCGAGGTTGCATCGTTCCTGTCCGAGCTGCGCCAAAGAACTACAATGGGCCGGCTCGCGGTTGAGTTCGCCGTTCTGACAGCGGCGCGTTCGGGTGAGGTGAGGGAGGCGGCGTGGGAGCAATTCGATCTTGAGCGCAAGCTTTGGACAATCCCGGCCGACCGAATGAAGGCGGGCCGAGAGCATGTCGTCCCATTGTCGGGAGCGTCGCTTGAAGTGCTCGAGCGATGCGCTTGCTTCCGAACGAAGGGTGAGCATCTCGTCTTCCGGGGAACCCGGCAGCGTCAGCCCCTCTCCGATATGACGCTCATGAAGGTGCTTCGCGACATGAAGAAGCCCTTCACCGTTCATGGTTTCAGGTCGGCATTTCGCGACTGGGTAAGCGAGGAGACAACGTTCGCTGGAGAGCTGGCGTGTCAAACGGCATTGGAAGTTGACCCCCTATCGGCGTCCAAAGTTGACCCCCGGATAATGGCAGTTCGGGTTGTCCCGGTAGTCCATAGGAGGGCCCCGCGGACGACGCCGCGCGCCGTCAGGAGCGCTGGCGGCGGCGTCCGTGGGAGGTACCTGTGGGCCCACCGGGTCAACCCGGGGGATGGGGGTCCGGGGGAAGGGGTTAGGCGGCTTCGCGGCTCTTGAAGCGCCAACTCTCATTGCCGGTCTCGACGATGTCGCAATGGTGGGTCAGTCGGTCGAGCAGTGCGGTGGTCATCTTGGCGTCGCCGAACACGCTGGGCCATTCGCCGAACGCAAGGTTGGTGGTGACGATGATCGAGGTCTGCTCATAGAGCCGGCTGACGAGGTGGAACAGGAGCTGGCCACCGGAGAGGGCGAACGGCAGATAGCCGAGCTCATCGAGGATCACGAGATCGAGCCGCGACAGATGGTCGGCGATCCGCCCCGGCTTGCCGGCGCGCGCTTCGGCTTCGAGCCGGTTCACCAGGTCGACGGTATTGTAGAACCGGGCCCTGGCACCGCTGCGCACACAGGCGCAGCCGATCGCGATGGCCAGATGGGTCTTGCCCGTGCCGGTTCCGCCGACCAGGACGGCGTTGCGCTGGCTGGTCAGGAACCCGCCGGTGGCAAGGTCGCGGACCAGGGGCTCGTTGATCGGGGTGGCGGTAAAGTCGAAGCCGGCCAGTTCCTTCGCCAGCGGCAGCTTGGCAATCGTCATCTGATATTTGATCGAGCGGGCCTGCTTTTCGTCGATCTCGGCCTTGAGCAGGTCGCCGATCACGCGCTGGGCGGAGTGCTGCCGCTTCACCGCATCGGCGACGACCTCGTCATAGGCATGGCGCATGCCGGCCAGCTTCAGCGTCGCCATCATGTCCAGGATCTCGTGGCGTTCCATAAGACCTCCTCAGGCTGTCATATCGGGCACAGTCGGCAATAGGTTCATGGGCAAGTCGCAGCCCTTCGGGCGTCGCGATGTTGAGCGGCGCCGGCGGCTGCCGCTGGCGGGTCAGGATGTTGAGTACGACATCGCGGCTGATCGGGCCGCCAAGGAGCGCTTCGGCGCAGGCCGCATCCACGGCGTCCAGCCCGTCGCTCACCACCGCCGCGAGGATGCCGACCATCTGGCGATCGCCATCGGCATGGGCGGCAAGCCGCCGCCGGACCCGCTCGATCGCGGGCGGCAGATCCCATTCCTTGAAGGGGGCACCGTTGCGCAACGCGCCCGGCTTGCGCGCGAGGACGGGCACATAGTGCCACGGATCGTAGATCGTCTGCTCGCGCCCGAACCGCCGAACATGCTCGCCGACGCTCTCGCCGTCCTGGCGGATCACGATGCGGTCGGCATAGGCATGGATCTCGACCGGCCGTCCTGCCGCCTTCGCGTGGACCGAGTATTTATTGTAATCGAACCGGACCAGCAGCGTCTTCGATACCGATGCCGGCAGCGCATGGAAGCCGTCGAACGGCCCGCGATAGGCGATCAATGCCGGGCGGTCCGCCTGCTCGAACACCTCCTGTATCGTCTGCGCCTTGAGCTCGGGATGCGCTGCGCGGCGGGCATAGGCCAGGCAGCGATCCTCCAACCAGGCGTTGAGCTCGCCATAGCTCTTGAACCGCAGCCGGGGCGTGAAGAAGCGCTCCCGCACCAAGCCGACCTGATTCTCGACCTGTCCCTTCTCCCACCCCGACGCCGGCGTGCAGGCCACCGGATCGACCAGATAGTGCGCGCACATCTGCTGGAAGCGGCGATTATATTGGCGCTCGCGGCCGACGAAGATCGCGTCCACCGCCGTCTTCATATTGTCGTAGATGCCGCGCTGGCAGGCCCCGCCAAAGAAGGCGAACGCCTTGTCATGGGCGTCGAAGACCATCTCCTGGCTCTCGCGCGGATAGGCACGCACATAGAACATCCGGCTGTGGCACAGCCGCATGTGCGCGACCTTCACCGTCGTCGGCACACCACCGATGATCGCAACCTCGTGACTCCAGTCGAACTGGTAAGCCTCGCCCGGGTCGAAGCTCAGCGGCACATAGGCCGCGGCCGTCGCTGCCGACCGCCCGCGATGCCAGCCCGCCGCATATCGGCGCACCGCGTCGTAGCCGCCACGATAACCCAGACCCTGCAGCTCCTCGAAGATCCGGATCATCGTCAGCCGCTCGCGCCGCGCCTTGCGCTCGTTCGTTTCCAGCAACCCTTCCAGCTCCGAGGCCCACGGCCCCAGCTTCGGCAACGGCTGCACCGTCCGCTCATAGGCAAATGCCGTCGCGCCCGAACGCAACACCTTGCGCACCGTGTTCCGCGATACGCCGAGATCGCGCACGATCTCCTTGATCGACTTGCCCTTCACGAAAAACTCGCGGCGGATCCGCGCTACCGTCTCCACGATCAGCATCCCCCGCTCGCTCCCGCGCCAAAGCGCGAAAGCCTGAACCGGCCATGTTCAGGGGGTCAATTTTGCACGCCGATCACCCCAGAAACGGGGTCAATATTCCACGCCGATTCACATCGGTGCCAACATTCGATCGGGTTCCCACCCGCGAGAGCGGAACTACCGTCTAGAGGCCACTGGCTGCACCCAAGAGACCCTAACGATGGACGGCAAGCCAATGCATCCTTCGCCATTGACAAAGTTGGGATCGAAGGAGGTTGTGGAAATGGATCCGGTCACTGTCCGCATTCCCGAAGCATGCCGGCTCACCGGCATCGGGCGGTCCAAGCTCTATGAACTCATCCAAGCGGGTGAGATTCCGATCGTGAAGATCGGCAGCATGACGCTGGTACCGGTCGAAAGCCTCAGGGCCCTGATCGACCGGCACCAGCAATGAGTCGCCCACGGCATGCGCCGACGCGAAGGCCCGCTATCCGTTGAGGCGATCCTTGACCGCCTTGGCCGGTGTGAAGGTCAGCTTCTTAGATGCCGCGATGTTCATCGCCTCACCTGTCCGCGGATTGCGGCCTTCGCGCGCCGGCGTGTCCTTCACCTTGAACTTGCCGAAGCCGTTGATCGAGACTTCCTGGCCGCCGGCCACCGCCTCGGCAACGCTGGCGAAAACCCCGTCGACAATCTTGCGCGCGTCCGACTTCGTCAGGCCCCCGGAGGTGGCAATCTGCTCGGCGAGTTCGGCATTGTTCATTACTCGATCCTTTCAAATGGGACGCACGGGCTACCGCACGACGATTCCGATCGTCCAGGAGCATTTGGAGGTCGGATGCGTTAGGCCAGAATTGGTCGATCGTTGGGCAGCAGGCGTGCGGCAGGAACCGGTTCGCCTACAATACCAGACCTGTAGGTCTGTTCGTCGCCGGGTCGTATGGATGGCTGGGTGCGGAGTGCGTTCACGCCCAGCCTTCTGTCAGCAAAATCAAATGAGCGGGATTGATGCTCTGCCCAGATGGCATATCACGGAATTGTGAATGCTGAGATTAGGAGCAGTGGTTGGTGCTTGAACGGGTAACCAGCAATTTGACACGACCCGCGGTCCTTGCCGCGCTGAAAGAATACGACCAGCTGGGGCAGCGCGCGTTCCTCAAGAAATATGGCTACAAGCCTGCGCGCACCTACCGGCTGTGGCACGACAATAAGCCATATGACAGCAAGGCAATAGCTGGCGCAGCATTCGGTTATCTTCCCGGCAACCCCGCCCCCCTTCGCTTTAACGAGTTCAGCGGAGGACTGATCTATGTCGTACCTATCTTGACCCATCTAGGCTTTAGCTTTGACCCGCCTGAGAATTATGAGGTCAAGGCGAAGAACCCGCTATGGACGCGGGAGCAGGTAATCCTCGCGCTTGACCTGTACCAGAAGCACGGAGGACGCGATCCTGGTGCGACCCATCCCGACGTTCTCGAAATATCAGCGCTGCTCCGACAAATGGCGACCGAAGCAGGGCTCGCCACTTATCGCAATCCCAGCGGCGTCATCATGAAAATGATGAACTTTCGTAGCCTCGACCCAGTGTTCACCAGCAGAGGCGGCAAAGGGTTGGATGGGGCCAGCAAGCTGGATGAAGCGGTCTGGGCGGAGTTTGAAGGCAAGCCGCTTGATCTTGCGATTGCCGCCGAAGCCGTTCGCGCCGGTGTCGCGAACACCATGACGAAGGACGCGCTGGATGATGTGCGAAGCTACAGCGCGAAGGAAGGTAAGGTTTCTTATCGCCTTCATCGCACCCTAGAACGCGATGCTAAGGTGGTGGCGCTGAGGAAGCGTTCAGCCTTGAAAGCTCATGGCAAGCTGGAATGCGAAGGGTGCGGTTTCGACTTTGCTGCTACCTACGGACCGCGGGGACATGGCTTTATCGAAGCGCACCACACCAACCCGATTCACGCGATGGTTGAGGGCAACGAGACGACGCTCGACGACCTCGCGCTCGTCTGCTCGAATTGTCATCGAATTATTCACAAATCGAAGCCCTGGCTTTCCATCGCTCAGCTAAAGGCAATGATTGGCGGTCCTTTCGCCAAAAATGGTTTTGGGCGCGGCGGGAGTTGAACCCGCACCTCTCCAGGCGTACGATCGGATCGCCAAATCACGACCTTACATTAGCTGACCCGAAGGCCACCCAGAGTGCTCTTCCGTGAGCTACGCTCCCAAGCTCTCCTTTCCTGCCAACTGGTGGGAAAGATTGATGTCCTTCGCTATGCGCGTCGCCAGCGGAGTGAACTGAAAGGTGCGGCGCTTTCCCCCATCCTGCTCGATAAATTCGCGATCGATCAGCCCGGCCTTCACCATCTTCTGCGTCGAACGCTGAACGGTCCGCTTCGCCACACCCATCCGGGTCGCGATAGTGGTGGACCGCGGGAAAACTGCGCGGGCCGGATCCCACCAATGGGCAAGCAAGTTGATCAGAACCACCATGTCGGTCGGCGTGAGCTTGAGCTTCGTCTGAAGGCGTAGAAGCGCGATCGGGATAGCGACAAAGCCCGACCCCTCCGTGACAGCGCCCTGCCACTTATCCTTGATGGTCGTGGGCAGGGCCTCAGCCGCGTCCGCGTCCGTTGTTGGAGTGGTTTCTCCACTCGAAGGTTGCTCGTTCAAGCTCATGATCGCTCTTAGATCACAAAACGAGATTGAATGAAAGGTATCTATTCTAATGGGTGACATCAGTGGCGCTTTTAATGCGATTTCCGACGCTCCCGAAGCTCGAACGATGGCTCAGAGTGCCAAATTATAGGGTTCGACGGTCGCCGTACCCGCCTCGGGATCGAGGTTCAGAAACTTACATTCCATCGCATCGGTCGCGCGATCCATGTGGACGTGAAACCGTGACTTCTGGCCGCCGAGGATAATCATGTGATCCATGATCAAATTCCAGAAGCGCTCCTTCGCCCTATTTATGGCCAGGGGATCGCTGGCGTTCGTCCGCTTCAGGTATTTCTTCGCCGACGCCCGGTGGAGGTGGTCGCCCGATTTTTGCCAGATCGATTCGATCTCGGCTCGCGCGATTGAATGGCCGTGACCAACACCATCGAAGTGCCAGCCCTCATTGGTCTTTTGCATGATTGAAGGAGTTGGGAAGAAGTCGGGATAGCAAGCCTCCAGCGCCTTGAAGATGGCGACGGGACTGTAATCATCACGGAAGGCTTTGTGGCTGTCGAAGTCACCCTGAGCCGCGAGGCATGCCACCGCAAAGCACTCGCACACCAGGCGAAGCTGGAGATGGCACGACTCGGCTTGCACCAGTTCGGGGACAGGCGAAGCGAGGATCGCGTCAATCGACCTCAATCGAACGCGAATCTCATGGAGCGCGTTAATGTAAAGGTCGGCCTTCTCACGATTTGATTTAGGGTAAGTCACAGCCATCTGGCCTGAATAATGCTGAGGGGCTTCCTGCGCCAAACATCAATCAGAGCGTTGCACAGGGTTGATGGCACATCGGGATCGCCCCCTTCCCGTGTGCCGATTTTGCCACTTGCAACGCTCCTGCGACCAATCGCTCCACGATTGACCAGGCCAAGGTCAAATGCAGCTGAACCCAGGCCACTCCGATCGGGCGTCTAGGACAGTGCAAAAATCGCTGGCGGCAAGGCTAGGTCGAGATTGTCGACGCCGAATCGAAAGCATGGCAAACTGCCATTTGCCACGGCATTTCGGGCGATAGCTGGATGTGCGTGGGAGAAGATGTGGGTAAGCTCAGACCCGTCGGGCGAAACATGAGGATTTGTCAGGCCTGAGCGAGGGTGGTTGGGTGGAAGCCCTGTCCACCATCAGTCAATCCAGCGCGGCAATTCCAATCAATTCGCAGAGGCTCGTTTTAACGCGCTTTTGTGCGGGCCGGATCGTCCAGATTGTGTGGCCACTTTCGGTGGTATTCCGAGGCGATACCTTCATTATACAGGGGAGCGGCAAAACTGAGGTGCGACAGGTTAACCGATACAACCCCAACTAAAAAGCAACCAATGTGCGGGCCTACGTGATAGCTGGACCGTGCACCCCTCACGGTTTCGGAGAGTTCTGCTGCGGCACCTCCGGTCGCGCTTACAAAGTTGTCGTGGGCTCATGATCCGCTGCGCCTCCACGCTCTACGAATATGTCGGATGCATGCTGATGAAAGAGCCCCAGCGGCTCAAAATCGATCGGCAAACACCATTTGCTAAGGTTCCGGGCGAGCCCCCTTGTTACAGATAATCAGCGTAGATCCTGCAGACGGCGCTCTATTGTACACGATGTCACCGGGAAACCATGTCCGGTAGCGGGAGTAGCCAGCTTTGCTAGCGGGCACTTTGCATCCCGCGAGGAAACCTAATAAGCGACTGAAATGCAAAAACGCCACGCCCATGCCCCGCAGATGCGCCCGAGCCTGCCATTCGCTATGTTGGTTGTGCTATTCGGAACCCTGTGGCTGGCCGGTGGTGCGTCGATCTCGAGCGCAGATGGGCAGGCAATCGTGCGCCTTATTTCCGCGACGTTGATTGTGCTGGCGATTGTTTTCTGCGGCCGCCCAGCGTTTACGGCGGGCTTAGTGCCGTTCTGGTTCTTGTTGGCATGTGTCGGGCTAGCGGCCGTGCAATTGATCCCCATGCCGCCGGCCATGTGGCAGACGCTCCCCGGGCGTGACCTAATCACGCAAGCTGCGGCGATTCAGGGGCAAGAGCAGATTTGGCGACCATGGTCGATGGTCCCTTCCATGACCTTGAATGCTCTCTTCTCGCTGCTTGTGCCCGCGACGACATTGTTCCTTCTCATGCTGCTGACGGAGCGCGAGCGTCGCTATCTGCCGGGCTTGATGCTCATATTCATTGTCGCGGCGACCTTGGTCGGGCTACTGCAATTTTCCGGAACCCGTATCAACAATCCTCTTATAAACCAAAGCTATGAGGTGAGCGGCCCCTTTGCCAACCGTAACCATTTGGCGCTCCTGCTGGCATGTGGCTGCCTTGTGGCGCCGGCATGGGCTGCCTCGGGCCGGGGATGGCGGGGGCCGGCAGCACTTGCCTTGGTTCTGCTGTTTCTCCTGACTGCATTGGCAAGTGGATCGCGCGCCGGATTTGCGTTGTCGATACTGTCGCTGCCGATTGCAATGCTTCTGGTACGGGGCCACTTTCGGAAAACACTCGGTCGTATGCCGCGCTGGGGGCGCCCTGTCCTGATTGCGGTCTTTCTCCTGCTTGTTGTGGCCCTCGTAACATTTGCGATTGCGGCCGATCGGGGCGCATCAATCGCTCGCGCGCAATTCCTCAATATGGCAGATGACCTCCGCTTCCGGGCATTGCCAGATACTCTCGATCTAGCGAGGACGTATTTCCCGTTCGGGGCGGGTATGGGAAGTTTTGATACGGTGTTCCGAATGAACGAGCCGCTCAACCTGCTCGACCGTACCTATTTCAACCATGCGCACAACGATTTTCTCGAAGTTGTGATAGACGGCGGGCTTTTTGGCATTTTGTTGCTCATGGCGGCGTTGGTTTGGTGGGGCATTGTCTCGTTACGGGTGTGGCGAGCGGGGCCGGGATCGAGTTTTCTGATGCCCAAGCTGGGTTCGGCTATGCTGCTTTTGATGCTCCTCGGCGCCGTCGTCGATTTCGCGGCACGTACCCCCATCATGATGACGGTTATCGTCGTCGCAGCTTTCTGGTTGAATTCGGGGGCGACGGCGAATGCTCCGGACGAGTGAGGCCGTGCGGGATATTCGGGACGCTGGCGGGATTTTGGGTTTCGCGCACCTCCATTCCCGGCGGAACTGTGGCGTCTCCTGCGAATCCGTCCTATTGGCAGGTTGGCGTGTCTTTACCGGGCGAGATTGAGCGCATATAGCCGGCAGGCTTTTCTATAACGACTTGGATTGACGTAGGCGCATGCGTGCAATTTGCGGTATTTTGTCGCTGGCAATATTTTTGACTGCGTGCGTTAGCCGCGGCGAGCCACCTCGGTCGAATGCGCGGCTAACCGTCGTCGAGGGGCAATTCACGCTGCCGGCGCCTGCTCGTGCCGATCTAACCGCGCCGGATCGGCCGTCGTTGGTTGGCCCGCTGGACACCATCTTTGTGGACGTCTTCAATGTTCCCGAGTTGAGCCGTGAGATGCAGGTCGATGCTAGCGGTCGCATTTCAATGCCGCTTATCGGCACTGTGGATGCGCGAGGTAAAACGGCTGGCGAACTCGCAGCTGCGATTGAGGATTCGTTGCGCGGGCGTTATGTCCGCGACCCAGATGTGACCGTCAATATTCGCAGTTCCGTGAGCCAGGTCGTCTCGATTGACGGCCAAGTCGCGGACCCCGGTCTTTACCCCGTAACAAATCAGATGACGTTGCTACGAGCCGTTGCCTCAGCAAGGGGCTTAACCGAGTTCGCTCGGCAGGACGACGTGGTGATCCTCCGCACGGTCGATGGACGTAAAATGGCAGGTCTGTACAATATCGCTGCAATTCGCCGCGGTGTGTACGACGATCCACCCATCTATGCGAATGATGTTGTCATTGTGGGCGATTCTCCCGAGCGGCGTCTTTTCCGTGACGTGATTGCGGTTGCTCCGCTGGTGGTGGCGCCGTTGGTGGCACTAGTAAATTAAGGTCCGGCTTTCGATATGAATGTGGTTTCATCCAAGCCGCGCGGCGGATTGCCTGTAAGCGGAGCCCCCGCGATCGCTGGGGACGACGACAAAGGCTCTCGCATTCCGACGTTGCTGCAATATTTACGGATTGCGATCCGCTGGCGTTACGTCATCATCGCGGCGACGGCGGTCTGTGCAGTTCTAGGGTTGATCATTACGCTGTTAATGACGCCCCAATATACTGCCGTGTCGACAATCGAGATCGCTCGCGAATCCGACAGGGTTACGAACTTCCAGGGTGTGGAGCGTGAGGCATCGCTCGCGGACCAGGAATTCTACCAGACGCAATACGGTCTACTGGAATCGAAATCGCTTGCGGAACGCGTGGCCGTGCAATTGCGGCTGGTCGATGATCCGAAGTTTTTTGAAACTTTTGATGTTTCTAGCGACGAGCCCGCCTTCCAGCAGTTTGATGGTCGCTATCCAGCCTCCGGGCGAGCGATCCGGCAACGTGTTGCAGGTGCCATCCTGCTGAAAAACATAGATATTGAGCCTGTGCGCCTTTCGCGCCTGGTAAGTCTCCAGTTCACTAGTCCGCAGGCCGATCTCTCGGCCCGTATTGCTAACGCGTGGGCTGAGGCCTTCATTCGGACCAATCTGGAGCGCAAGCTGCAGGCGACATCATATGGTCGCAACTTCCTGCAGCGTCAGTTGGCTGATTACAAGGAGCGCCTCGATCAATCGCAGCGCCAGTTGGTCGCCTACGCCTCACGAGAGCAGATTATCAACCTGCCTGGGCAAGCGGGGCCGGAGCGCTCGATCGTGGCCGATGACCTTGCCGCCTATAATACTGCGCTGACATCGGCGACGGCGGCGCGAATTCAGGCCCAGGCTAGCTATCGGCAGGCGGGGGCTGAGGGCGCATCTCCCGAGGCGCTCAGCAACCCTGCTATCAACGAGATGCGTCAACGCCGGGCGGCGCTCTCCGCTGAATATAGGCGGTTAATGGTTCAGTTCGAGCCGACCTACCCGACGGCGCAGGCGATCCAGTCTCAGATCGATCAGATCGATCGCTCGATCACGCGAGAGGAGCACCGTATCAAGGGATCGCTTCAGGCTGAGTACCGAGAGGCTGTCGATCGTGAAAGCGCACTGCAGGCGCGGGTGAAGGCGCTCAAAGGCGATTACCTGGATCTCCGTCGCCGTAGTATCCAATATAATATTTTCCAGCAGGAAGTGAATACCAATCAGGCGCTCTATGACGGGCTTCTGCAGCGCTTCAAGGAGATCGGCGTAGCGGGAGGCGTAGGCGTCAACAACATATCGGTGGTCGACCCCGCCGACGTGCCACAGCAGCCGTCGAGCCCGCGTATCCTCCTCAATCTCGCAATTGCGTTGCTTGCTGGTTTGGCGATCGGCGCGGGTGCTGCTTTCGCGCTTGAGCAGATCGACGAGGCGATCGTAGATCCGGCAGAAGTCGAACGCCGACTTGGCTTGCCACTGCTCGGCTCGGTGCCGCGGGTCGAGGGGCAGGAGCCCAAGGAAGCTCTGCTGGACCGCAAATCTGATCTGGTCGATGCCTATCTAGCGGTTCAGACCAATCTCGCCTTCACCACCGAGCATGGCGTGCCGCGCGCATTCTCTGTTACGTCCACGCGTCCAGCGGAAGGCAAGTCGACGACGGCATTGGCGCTTGCGACGACGCTGGCGCGCGCGCAACGCAAGGTGATTCTGGTCGATGGAGACATGCGCTCACCATCGGTCCATCAACTGGGTGAAGTTGGTCATGAGCGCGGCCTCAGCAACTTCCTCACAGGCGAAGATGACATTGCTTCGTTGACCTTCCAAATGCGCGATCTAGGCTTCGTCGCCATGTCGGCGGGGCCGATCCCACCGAATGCCGCGGAATTGCTGACCGGCAACCGTTTGTCGGTGCTGATTGAACGGTTGCTGGATACCTATGATCATGTCGTCATCGACTCGCCCCCGGTCATGGGACTCGCCGATGCGCCGCTGATTGCCTCACACGTTCAGGGCGTTATCTATGCGGTGGAGTCGCATGGCATTCGGTCCAGCTTGGTCAAGACCGCTCTTGGCAGGCTGGCCAGCGCCAACGCACACATATTCGGTGGCGTGCTAACAAAATTCGACGCTCGAAAGGCGCACTACGGCTACGGCTACGAATATGGCTACAGCTACGGACGCGGCGAAGCTGCTAAGGCGGCTCCGTAATGGTAAAGCGCGCAACCCTGTCACGGCGCTCATCGGCGGAGTGGGGCGCGCGCTTGCTGCTGGCAGCGGTAACGGCATGGGTGGGCTATCAGGCCGTCGTATTTTCAATCGCCGGTGGCCTGCCCAACAGCCAAATCAAGCGCGCCTATGCGATGGCGCCCCACAACGGCCGGATCGCCGCGCGCTTGTCCGAAGTCTTGTCGGGCGCTGACGCTACACCCGCCGACCGCGCCCGCGCCGACCGACTTGCGCGCGAGGCCCTGCGTGATGATGCAACTGCAGTGAAGGCGGTCGCGACGCTCGGCAATAGCGCGCTATTTCGCAACCAACCCGAAGAGGCGCGGCGTTGGTTCGAATATTCGCAGCGCCTGTCGCGACGAGATCTGCGGACCCAAATTTGGGCGATCGAGGATGCGGTGCTTCGCGAAGATATTCCGAGTGCACTCCACCATTACGATATAGCGCTTCGTGTTCACCGACGTGCAAACGACCTGTTGTTCCCGGTGTTGGTGGCCGCCATCAGCGAGCCCACGATCCGCATCGCACTGACCAAAACGCTCGCGAGGCAACCGCTCTGGACGAACAGCTTTATCGACTTTGCTTCGCGAAATAGGCAGAATCCGGAGGTGGTTGCTGCTTTGTTCCGCAATTTGCTTCAAGTGGGCGTCCCGGTGTCAGACGGCGCCACGGCAAGTATTCTTGACGCGTTGATCGCTGGCGGAAACTACGATGTGGCTTGGGCGTATTATGCCGTTGTCCGCCCGGGTGTCGATCGAGCTCAATCGCGCGATCCGAACTTGAGCGCAAATCTGGAGGTGCCCTCGTCGCTTGACTGGGTTCCGCTCGATAGGACAGGCATTTCCGCTTCACTCCAGCGCGCCGGCGACCGCGGCGTGTTCGATTTTGCAGCGGTTTCGACTGTGGGTGGTCCCGTGTTGCAACAATTGCAGATTCTGCCGCCGGGCGATTATGTGATTGAGGGGCATAGCATTGGTATCTCTCAAGCCGAGAACGCGCGCCCTTATTGGACACTCAGCTGCCGCAATGGTAAGGAATTGGGTCGGGTCAACATGCCTAACTCTGCTGTCAATGCCGGCCGCTTTGGCGGTAGCTTTACGGTGTCTGACGGTTGCCCCGTACAGTTGCTGATGCTGACCGTGCGCTCTTCCAACGAAATTTCAGGATCGACTGGACAGATCGATCGCGTGCTGCTGCACCCCGCGGTTGATCGGAATGAATAACGTCATGAGACGCCTTGTCCTGCTCGCTGCCATTTTGGGCGCTGTTCCGGCGCTTGCGCAGGACCAGCAGAAGATCCTGACGGCGGGCGATGTTGCCGGGTCCGCCGTTGGTACGGTCGGCGAACGCCAAAGCGCTGCACAGATCGCTAACATCAACCCGACGGCGCGGATCGATAGTCGTATCTCCAATCGCGTCCAGAATCGTATCCATAGCAGGATGGATCGTAATTATGATCCAAAAGCAAATCCTGCTTCATCCGTTGAGGCGGCCATCGACAAGACCCGCGTCGCCGCTCCTCGGTGATACCGCTTAGACGGGGCTGTGAACCAATATTTCGGGCCCATCTAAGTTGGCGGAAGTGCCGTCCTCACAAATCTGATTCCGCTTCCAAGCAGATGATCATGCCGCGAATCCGCGCCAGAGATTTGCGTTGGATTGTCGATAGGATTGAACGGGCTGTTAGTATTGGTGGGGGATAAGCTGGCGATAAGTCTAGCAATGCGATCATCGGATTTGCGGTGCGAAATCGATGACCTATCTCATCGACGCCGCAACCTGCATGGGGGGGCAAATTGTTGCATCGGTCGTTTCGGAACTGACTTCACATTCTGAGGGAAATCAGGATGTCGGCGTCTTCATGTCCAGCGTCGTTGCGCGTGAGAACGGTTTGATTTTCTTCGCGAGGCGTTTTCGCCACGCGCGGTGGTTTTGCAAGTCGCGCGCCGATACGATGTTTGGCGGATGTGGATCTGCATTTGACACCGGGCGGCCCTGCGTCGGGCTGAGGCGGCGTCTGTTCCGTACCCATCCGGCGGATCCCGCCTTGTCGCTGAGGTGAGCGACCGGTCTTAAGAGCGCTCTTAAGAGTGCACTTAGGAGCGGTCGATGGGGCAGATCACGGTGTTTTCCGGCCCGGAGCGGCGGCGTCGTTGGAGCGACGAGGAGCGGCTGGATATCCTGAGGGAGTAATCGGTGTTCTGACGCCACCTTGCTTGATTTTGCGGCTGCGGCAGATGTGCGTGGATGGACGAGGCCAGGCTTACGAGCGCATTGGACACCCACACTGGAGCGGCTCTGAAGCCGGTTCGGCGAGTTGAACTGCTGAGTGGCATGGCCGGCCGGCGGCGGGTGTGGACGCTGGAGCAGAAGCTGGCGCTGGTGGCTGAGATGGAGCGTTGCGATAACATCGCGGCGTTTGCGCGGGAGCACGATATCAGCACCGCGCTGCTGTACACATGGCGCCGAGAGCTGCGCTACGCGATAGAGGCCAGCAAGATCCCGCCCCGTCACGAGCCCATGTTTGTACCGGTAGTCGGCGAGGCACCATCGCCTGTCTCGCATGATGGGATTGTAGAGGTCGAGATTGGTGGTGCCGTTGTCCGGATCGGGCAAGCCGCCCGGGTCGATCTGGCGGTGGCCGTCATTCAAGCTCTGCAGTCGCCCACGATCCATGGTGATCGATGATCGGGATCGGGCCTGGTACACGAGTGATGGTTGCAACGCGCCCAGTGGATTTCCGCAAGGGTCCGGATGCGCTGGCTGCGCTGGTCGGGGCAGAGTACGGCGGCGATCCCTATTCTGGCGTCATATACGTATTCCGGGCGAAGCGCGCGGACCGCATCAAGCTGGTCTGGTGGGATGGCACGGGCCTGTGTCTGATGGCCAAGAAGCTGGAGTCCGGGAGCTTCAAGTGGCCCGGGATCCAGGACGGCGTGATGCGGCTGACGGCCGCGCAGCTGGGCGCTTTGCTGGAGGGCCTCGACTGGCGCCGGGTACATGGCGGGCGCCGGCCGATTGCCCCACAGATTGCCGGTTGACGGCGCTTTTCATGCCTGATTCACTGCCTCCATGCTCATGGAAGCGGACCTGCCCAACGATGTCGAAGCGCTACGAGCGCTCGTCCTGGGACAGGCCCGCGAGCTCGAAGCGCTGAAGGCTTTCCAGGCTGAGGTTGAACGTCTGAAGGCGATCATCGAGGCTTTGCAGCGCCATCGCTTCGGCCGCCGTTCCGAACAGTTGGATGTCGACCAGTTCGAACTCGCCCTTGAGGAAGTCGAGGCGGCATTGGCCGAGGCCGAGCATGCTCACGACAAGGCAAGGCGAGTTCCGGCCGATCGGCCGCGCAAGACCAACCGCGGATCACTGCCCACCCACCTCGAGCGGATCGAGCAGGTTGTCGATGTCGAGGACAAGGCGTGCCCCTGCTGTGGCAGCGTTCTCCACCAGATCGGCGAGGACGTAGCCGAGCGGCTCGATGTCGTGCCAACCACCTTTCGCGTGCTGGTGACGCGTCGCCCCCGCTATGGTTGCCGCTCCTGCGAGAGCGCGGTCGTCCAGGCCCTGGCGCCGGCGCGGATCGTCGACGGGGGGATTCCCACTGAGGCGCTGATCGCGCAGGTACTCGTCGCCAAATATGCCGATCATCTTCCCTTGTACCGGCAGGCACAGATCTATGCCCGGCAAGGTATCCAGCTCGATCGCTCGACGCTGGCCGACTGGGTTGGCAGGGCAGCCTGGTATCTGCGCCCCTTACGCGACCACATCCTGGAACGGCTGCGACGATCGGAGCGGCTGTTTGCCGATGAGACGACGGCACCGGTGCTCAACCCGGGCACCGGAAGGACGAAGACCGGCCAGATCTGGGCCTATGCCCGTGATGATCGCCCCTGCGGTGGCGATGATCCGCCGATGGTCGCCTATGTCTACGCTGCCGATCGCAAGAGTGAACGGGTCGAGGCCCATCTCGGCGACTTCGTCGGCATCCTTCAGGTCGATGGCTACGGCGGCTATACTGCGCTCGCCAAGCGGCGCCAGCAGGTAAGCCTCGCCTTTTGTTGGGCGCACGTGCGCCGCAAGTTTTATGAGCTGGCTGACAGCTCTCCGGTAGCAACGGAAGTGCTGCGCCGGATCGCCGGACTCTACGTCATCGAGGACGAGGTTCGCGGCACGCCTCCTGAGCAGCGGCGGCACGTCCGCGCCGAGCGCAGCCGCGTCATTGTCGACGATCTGCGCCATTACCTCGAAGCTCGCAGTCGCCAGGTCAGCGCCAAGAGCAAGCTTGGCGAAGCTATCCGCTACGCACTCACCCGTTGGAATGGACTCTCACGCTTTCTCGATGATGGACGCATCGACCTCGACAACAATACAGTCGAGCGAAGCATCAGGCCCTTGGCCCTCAATCGGAAAAATGCCCTGTTCGCGGGCTCCGACGAGGGTGGCGACAACTGGGCGGTGGTCGCCACGCTCATCGAGAACTGCAAGCTTTACGGCATCAATCCCCATGCCTGGTTGACCCAGACGCTCACCAAGCTCGCCAGCGGCCATCCCGCAAATAGCGTCGGGGACCTCATGCCTTGGACTGCAGTGGGCTGAGAACACCGCTTACCTGAGGGAGGCGTTCGCGCCCGGTGCTCGCGTTGCTGAAGTATGCCGGCGGCATGATATCTCTTCGGCCCTGATCTACACCTGGCGGCGTAAACTGCGCGAGGCCCATGCCGAACCGGCCCCTGAAGATTTGCCAGCTCCCGATTTCGCCGCGGCCGTGATGATCGAGGACGCGGAACCCGCGCATCTCGGTGCGCAGCCCGCGATCATCATCGACCTGGCGCGCGGCAAGCGGATCAGCATCTTTGCCTCGGCATCGCCGGCACTGGTGGCCTCAGCCTTGAAGGCGTTGCGATGATCCCTGCGGGCGCCCGCGTGTGGATTGCGATGGGGCACACAGACATGAGGAAGGGGATGCAGGGTCTGGCCTTGCTGGTCCAGCAGGGCCTGAAGCGCGATCCCCATGGCGGCGACCTGTTTGTCTTTCGTGGGCGCGCCGGATCGCTGGTAAAGCTCATCTGGCACGATGGGATCGGCATGTCGCTCTACGCCAAGCGTCTCGAGAAGGGCCGGTTCGTGTGGCCGTCGGCGAAGGACGGCATGGTGTCGCTGACCAGCGCGCAGCTCGCATGCCTGCTCGACGGGATCGACTGGCGTAACCCGCAATATTCCTGGCGTCCGCAGAGCGCCGGATAGCGCGTTCGTTTTCTTCTCTTCCCTCGCATTTTGCGCTTCATTCGGGCGCTTTTCTGTGATTCCATCGCGGTCATGGAAGCTGCCGTTTCGCCCCTTCCTGACGACATCGAAGCGCTCAAGGCGCTGCTGGCGAGCGCGACCCAGCGGGCCGATGAGGCCGAGGCCAGGCTCGCCAATGCCCATGCTCGCGAGAGCGCCACGGAGGCGGTGATCGCGCACCTCAAGCTGCAGATCGCCAAGCTCAGGCGTGAGCAGTTCGGCGCCGGCGCTGAGCGCACCCGCCGGCTGCTCGACCAGATGGAGCTGCAGCTGGAAGATCTCGAGGCCGACGCGGCCGAGGACGACCTTGCAGCGGAAGGCGCAGCCGAGAAGACCGCGACCGTCACTGCCTTCGAACGCAAGCGGCCGGCCCGGAAGCCGTTTCCCGAACACCTGCCGCGCGAGCGGGTCGTCGTGCCGGCGCCGTGCTCTTGCCCGGCCTGTGGCGGCAGCCGGCTGTCGAAGCTTGGCGAGGACGTCACCGAGACGCTCGAGGTTATCCCGCGCGCCTGGAAGGTCATCCAGACCGTCCGCGAGAAGTTCTCCTGCCGGGACTGTGAGGCGATCACGCAGCCGCCCGCGCCCTTCCACGTCGTGCCGCGCGGCTGGGCGGGCCCCAGCTTCCTCGCCATGCTGCTGTTCGAGAAGTACGGGCAACACCAACCGCTCAACCGCCAGGCCGAGCGCTTCGCGCGCGAAGGCGTGCCGCTCAGCACTTCCACGCTCGCCGACCAGGTCGGCGCAGCCGCCTTCGCGCTGATGCCGCTTTTCCGGCGGATCGAGGCCAATGTTCTGGCGGCAGAGCGACTGCACGGCGACGATACGACGGTGCCGGTCATGGCCCGGGGGAAGACCGATACCGCCCGATTATGGGTTTATGTCCGCGATGATCGGCCCTTCGCCGGTGCCGATCCGCCAGCGGCGCTGTTCCACTACTCACGCGACCGGCGTGGCGAACATCCCCAGAGGCATCTCGCATCCTGGTCAGGGATCCTGCAGGCCGATGCCTATGGTGGCTATGGCGAGCTCTACGCTCTTGGTCGCCAGCCCGGATCTGTGCTCGAGGCCGGATGCTTCGCCCACGCAAGGCGCAAGTTCTTCGAGTTGGCGGACGTCGCCGGTGCGGCGCGCCGGAAGAGCCGCGGCGAACATGCGGGGATGATCTATCCGACCGCGCTCGAGGCCGTGCAGCGGATCGATGCCCTGTTCGATATCGAGCGCGGCATCAACGGCAAGGACAGCGCCGAGCGGCTCGCTGTGCGGCGCGATCTGAGCGCGCCGCTGGTGGCAGAACTCCACGCCTGGCTCACCACTCAGCTCGCCCGGCTGTCGCGCAACCATGATCTCGCCAAGGCCATCAACTACATGCTCCGGCGCTGGGATGCCTTCACCCGCTTCCTCGACGATGGCAGGGTGTGTCTGACCAACAATGCCGCCGAGCGCGCCCTACGCTGCGTGCCGCTAGGGCGGAAGGCCTGGCTGTTCTGTGGATCTGATCGCGGCGGCCAGCGCGCCGCGGTGCTCTACACGCTCATCCAGACCGCACGGCTCAACGACGTCGATCCGCAAGCCTGGCTCGCCGACGTCCTCGCGCGCATCGCCGATCATCCCGTCAACCAGCTCGATGCTCTGTTGCCGTGGAACTGGCGGCCTCATCCCGCGGCCATTGCCGCCTGATGCCGCAGATCAACAAGATCCACGCCGTCCGTACGATCAGCCTCGTCGCTCGCGAACTGGGCGAGGATGTCGAATGGCTCGCGGAAATCGCCACCGAGATGGAGCCTGAAGACGGCCTGATCTGGGTCTATGGTCCCGGCGACGAAGACGCCGTCATGGCCTTCTCCGACGACGGCGTCGACAACCTAATCAACCTCGTCGAAATCCACCGGCAAAACGGCGATTAGCTCAGGCCGCGGCCCTCACCGGATGCATACTCTGTTCCAGCAGTCATCGAATATGCGCCGGCCGACGGCTGTCCCATCGCACCGACCGAGTTGGAAGGGCGATTGACCCAGGATGGGGCGCAACCTAGCGGCTTCAGATATCGCGAAAATGTCGGGAAATGCGTATCCATCCGGCGGGTCCAGCCTTGTCGATGAGGTGAGCGACCGGTCTTAAACGAGCTCATAAGAGTGCGCTTAGTAGCGGTCGATGGGTCAGATCACGGTGTTTTCCGGCCCGGAGCTCGCGTTGCTGAAGTATGCCGACGCCATGATATCTCTTCGGCCCTGATCTACACTTGGCGGCGTAAACTGCGCGAGGCCCATGCCGAACCGGCCCCTGAAGATTTGCCAGCTCCCGATTTCGCCGCGGCCGTGATGATCGAGGGCGTGGAACCCGCGCACCCCGGTGCGCAGCCCGCGATCATCATCGACCTGGCGCGCGGCAAGCGGATCAGCATCTTTGCCTCGGCATCGCCGGCGCTGGTGGCCTCAGCCTTGAAGGCATTGCGATGATCCCTGCGGGCGCCCGCGTGTGGATCGCGATGGGCATACAGACATGAGGAAGGGGATGCAGGGTCTGGCCTTGCCGGTCCAACAGGGCTTGAAGCGCGATCCCCATGGCGGCGACCTGTTTGTCTTTCGTGGGCGCGCCGGATTGCTGGTAAGGCTCATCTGGCACGATGGGATCGGCATGTCGCTCTACGTCAAGCGCCTCGAGAAGGGCCGGTTCGTCTGGCCCTCTGCGAAGGACGGTATGGTGTCGCTGACAGCCTCACAACTGGCCTGCCTGCTCGACGGGATCGACTGGTGTAACCCGCAATATTCCTGGCGTCCGCAGAGCGCTGGATAGGGGTTCGTTTTCTTCTCTGCCCTCGCATTTCGCGCTTCATTAGGGCACTTTCTGTGATTCCATCGCGGTCATGGAGCTGCCGTTTCGCCCCTTCCTGACGATATCGAAGCGCTCAAGGCGCTGCTGGCGAACGCGACCCAGCGGGCCGATGAGGCCGGGGCAGGCTCGCCAATGCCCATGCTCGCGAGAGCGCCACGGAGGCGGTGATCGCGCATCTCAAGCTGCAGATCGCCAAGCTTAGGCGTGAGCAGTATGGCGCCGGCGCTGAGCGCACCCGCCGCCTGCTCGACCAGATGGAGCTGCTGCTGGAAGATCTCGAGGCCGACGCGGCCGAGGACAACCTTGCAGCGGAAGGTGCAGCCAAGAAGACCGCGACCGTCACTGCCTTCGAACGCAAGCGGCCGGCCCGGAGGCCGTTTCCCGAATACGTGCCGCGCGAAGGGGTCGTCGTGCCGGCGCCGTGCTCTTGCCCGGCCTGTGGCGGCAGCCGGCTGTCGAAGCTCGGCGAGGACGTCACCGAGACGCTCGAGGTTATCCCGTGCGCCTGGAAGGTCATCCAGACCGTCCGCGAGAAGTTCTCCTGCCGAGACTGCGAGGCGATCACACAGCCGCCTGCGCCCTTCCACGTCGTGGCGCGCGCGGCTGGGCGGGCCCAGCTTCCTCGCCATGCCGCTGTTCGAGAAGTACGGGCAACACTAGCCCCTCAACCGTCAGGCCGAGCGCTTCGCGCGCGAAGGCGTGCCGCTCAGCACCTCGACGCTTGCCGACCAGGTCGGTGCCGTCGCCTTCGCGTTGATGCCGCTCTACCGGCTCATCGAGGCGCAGGTCCTCGCTGCTGAGCGATTGCATGGCGACCGTGCCGGTCATGGCCAAGGTGAAGACCGACACGGCCCGATTGGGGGTGTACGTGCGCGATGATCGGCCGTTCGGCGGTGCCGATCCGCCCGCAGCGCTGTTCCACTACTCGCGCGATCGGCGTGGCGACCATCCAAGGGCGCGTCTCGCGTCATGGTCGGGGATCCTGCAGGCCGACGCCTATGGCGGCTACGCCGACCTCTACGCCCTGGGTCGCTTGCCAGCGCCCGTCGTCGAGGCTGGCTGCTTCGCCCACGCAAGGCGCAAGTTCTTCGAGTTGGCCGACGTTGCCCGCAAGAAGAGCCGCGGTGAGCATGCAAGCCTGATCTATCCGATCGCGCTTGAGGCCGTGCAGCGGATCGATGCTCTGCTCGATGTCGAGCGCGCCATCAATGGCAAGGACGCTGCCGACCGGCTCGCGGTCCGTCGCGAACTGAGCGCGCCACTGATGGCCGAATTGCACGTCTGGCCCACCGCTCAACTCGCGAAACTTTCGCGCAGCCACGACCTCGCCAAGGCCATCATCTACATGCTCCGCCGGTGGGATGCCTTCACCCGCTTCCTCGACGATGGCAGGATTTGCCTGACGAACAACGCGGCCGAACGTGCCCTGCGCTGCGTGCCGCTCGGCCGAAAGGCCTGGCTGTTCTGCGGATCTGACCGAGGCGGCCAGCGCGCAGCGATCTTCTACACGCTGATCCAGACGCCATTATGCCGCGCGCGGCATAAGGACATTTATGCCGAGCCGCAGATTATGCCGCTTGGGCGCGGGATGCCGCGGATATCTGACGGTTTCGAGGTAATCCGCTCGGCATAGTTTCCTCTTGGCGCACGCCATGTACGCGGAGGAACAGCCATGATTAGCGACGCTTATTTGACCAGGAGCCGTGTCGTGCGCGGCCTGAGGGATGACCCGTTCGGCGAGCACATTGATCTCTATATCGAGGAGCTTCAGCGGCGAGGTAACAGCCTGGAGATCGGCCATCGATATTTAAGCCTGGCTTGGGATTTTGGGTTCTGACTGGACGCCATCGGTTCTGGCCTCCCCGATATTCAGGAAGCGCTCGTCACCCGATACCTTGCCGAACGATCGCGGCACCGTCCGCGATACAGAGGATGCCCTTGCGCTCGCTCGATTGTTGTCCATCCTGCGTGACGCCAACATCCTGGCACCTCGAGCTGGCATCCACACAGTCGCCGGTTCGGCCATCAGGCGTGCCGGTTGTGACGGGTTTGGCCCGCCGCGGCTCGCACGCCTTCCAACACAGCTTGGCGACAGGCCTGTTGCAATCGGGCGCCACGCTGACCGAGATCGGCCAGCTTCTGCGCCATGAGCAGCATGATACGACCCGGATCTACGCGAAGGTGGATCTCGACGCTCTGCGCCCTCTGGGCCTGCCCTGGTTGGGAGGCAAGCCATGAGCACACTGCGTCAGGCGTTGACCGCTATCTGCACATGCGACGCGGGTTCGGCTATCGCTACGACGGCGACGAACATTGTCTCGGCGATTTCGTCACATTCATGGATGCGGCACAGGCGGCGGTCATCACACGCAAGCTCGCCTTGGCCTGGATCACCAAGGCTCCGCGCGCGTCCCGGCCCAACCGACTATCGATGGTGCGCGGGTTCGCCCGGCATCTTTCCAGCATCGAGCCCGGCACCGAGATACCCCCCCGCGGGTATCTTTCCAGCGCCCAGGCGAACGCCCCCTTACATCTACACGGAAGAGGAGATCGAGCGGCTGCTTGAAGCGACGCTCAGTTGGGGCCTGGCCAAGGGCATCAACCGCCAGACCTATCAGTGCCTGTTCGGCCTGCTCGCGGCTACGGGCATGCGCCTGGGCGAGGCGATCGGTCTCGCGCGCGCCGATGTCGATCTCGAAGCCGGGATATTGACGCTGCGCGAGGCCAAGGGCGGCAAGGATCGGCTCGTCCCGCTGCATCCGACCACTACCAAGGCACTCGCCGACTATGCAGCGCGGCGCGACGATTACCGTATCTGCCGCAAGAGCGGCTGGTTCTTCGTTCTGCGAGGGGAACAGCGGCTGCGTCCCCAGTACGCGGAACGGGTATTCATGGGCGTGACCCGGCGGATCGGGCTACGGGATTCCGGACCGCATAGTCGCGGCCCGCGCCTGCACGACTTTCGTCATAGCTTTGCCGTCAGCACCCTCCTGCGCTGGTACCGCGAAGGCGAAGATGTCGAGTGCCTGCTGCCGACGTTCACCACCTATCTCGGCCACAGCAAGGTCCGCGACACCTATTGGTACCTGTCGCCCTGTCCCGAGCTCATGAACGAGGCCGCGAGCAGGCTAGAAGCACGCTGGGGGACGGGTCATGACGGGCGCCGCGACCCTGGCTCCGCTCATCGAGCGTTTCTTCACCCAGCGCCTCATGCAGCAACGTAACGCCAGCCCGCACACATCGCTTCCTACCGCGATACTTTCCGGCTGCTGTTTGCCTTCGGGCAGGCGAGGTTGGGCAAGCCGCCCTCCCAGTTCGAGCTGGCCGATCTCGACGCCCCCGTTCATCGGCGCCTTCCTCGACGATCTCGAGGCAAGTCGTTCGATCGGGATCAGGGCACGCAACCTGTACCTTACCGCCATTCGTGCTTTCTTCCGCTTCGTCGCGTTCGAGGAGCCCGCCTATGCCGGACGGAGCCAGCGGGTGCTCGCGATCCCGGGCAAGCTCCACGACAAACGCGAGGTGCATTTCCTCACCCGCAGCGAGATCGACGCGATCCTCGCGGCGCCTGACCGGAGCACCTGGATCGGTCGGCGTGATTACATGCTGCTCCATTTCGCAGCGCAGACCGGCCTGCGGCTCTCTGAGATTGTCCAACTCGAACGCGACGCCGTCGTTCTTGGCACCGGCGCGCACGTCCGGTGCCTGGGCAAGGGTCGCAAGGAGCGTTCCACCCCGTTAACCCGGCAGACGTGCCTTGCAGTCCGAGCGTGGCTCGATGAGGCGGGACAGCGCGGTTCGACGAAGCTGTTCTCCAACATTCACGGTAGCGATCTGAGCGCCGATGCTGTGCAGCGTCTCCTCGCGCGTCATGTCGAGATCGCAAGGCAGCGATGCGCGTCGTTTGGCCGCAAACGGGTCACGCCGCACGTGCTCGGCGCAGTGTGGCGATGGAGCTGCTCCAAGCGGGGGGCGATATTTCGGTAATCGCGCTCTGGCTCCGACATGAGTCCATCAAGACCACTCAGGTCTACCTGCACGCACACCTCGCATTGAAGGAAGCAGCACTGGCCAGGATCAAGCCGTTCAATGGCAAGAAGGGTGGACGCTATAAGCCTGGTGACCGGCTGCTCGCTTCCTCGACGCGCTATAGGTTGGCGTGCGGACTCGCCTCTGTTATCTATTTGATGCGCTGTGCAAAGGGCAGCGCCGGGACTGGTAATCCCGCCAGAGAAGCAAGCTCGGACACTTCGGTTTCCGGGGTGTCGTCGCGCATGTCCAAGCCTTCGGGCCAAAGGCGGCGGCGCATGTCTTTGGCATGTTACCAGCTCCGGCGGCTCCCGCGCCTAGCGTGCGGGAGTTCGGGATTGCACCGCATCCGTCTCGTTCGTTCCGCGTAACCGCCCTGATGCGGACCGGAAGTGACAATGGACAACCTTATCCCCGTCTCATCTCAACGTAGCCTGCCTGGCAGGCCACTGGCCAACTCCCGCAATGCGGCATTGTGCAGAACCTGTGATGCTCAGCCAGTCCAGCTTCAGCGGACAGGTGAAGGGCGCGACCTGAGCCGCGCACGCTATCGGCGAGCGGAAGACTTTATGCTCCCCCTTGGACCCGGAGCCCCGGGGGACTGGTCCGACTTCCTTTATTCTTCCGGCATCGTCGCCCAACTCGCCTTGTCATCCCATCTGCTCGACGTAGGCTTTCCCGATGCCTGGTGCGCCCGCAACATCGGGCTCCATGTCGACAGATCGCTCGCCTACGCCAATGCCAGCGGCCTCGGCTACGAGTGCGCCGAGACCGCGCGCTTGATGCAAGTCCTGTCACCCTATTGGAAATGGAACCGCCGCCATCTGATCGATAGCCCCCACCTGAACGATGGCGGCTTCACACCCGATGAAGTGCAGAGGCTGCTGCGATCGCTCATGGATCATGTGCGTCATGTCACCGGACACCAATTGCGTCGCCCCATCACAAAATCTTGAGGCCTCGGGCTAATCCTTGGTCCCGCCACGGACCGAAAACTATGCCGAGCCGACGGCTCCTAAGCATCGCGATATGCATGGAAATCTCAGCCCATGCGGCATAGTCTGTCGCTCGGCATAAACGGCCCGCCTCAATAACTTGGATCCACAAGCCTAGCTCGCCGATGTGCTCGCTCGCATCGCCGGGCATCCAATCCGCCAGCTCGATCAGCTGCTGCCCTGATGGTGTGGACACTCCCCGGATCCAACCGGAGAGTAGGCGTTCCACCAAGGAGGGCAATATGACCATTGCAACGATCGGAATCGACATCGCCAAGAACGTCTTTCAGATCCACGGTGTTTGCGCTGACGGCAAGCTCTTGGTTTCGCGCCAGCTCCGACGTGGTCAGGTTTTGCCCTATCTGCAAAAGCTGGCGCCATGCCTCATCGGCCTCGAAGCATGTCCGGGCGCTCACCATTGGGCGCGCCAGATCGCCGCGCTCGGCCATGACGTTCGGTTGATGCCGCCACAGTACGTCAAGCCCTACGTCAAGAGACAGAAGAACGATGCCGCCGACGCGGCGGCGATCTGCGAGGCGGTAAGCCGACCGACGATGCGCTTCGTAGCGATCAAATCGGAAGAGCAGCAGTCGGTGTTGATGCTCCATCGGACGCGAGAGCTCCTGATCCGTCAGAAGACGATGCTCATCAACGCGCTTCGCGCGCAACTTAGCGAGTTCGGCATCAAGGCGCCGGGCGGCCGGACGGGTCTCACCGATCTCGTCGCGCATGTCGAGGGGGCAGCGAACCGTCTTCCCGGCCTTGCCCGCGCAGCAACGCTCCTTCTCATCGGTCAGCTTAAGGAAGCGATGGGCAGGCTCACCGTGCTGGATCGGCAGATTGTCGCGTGGCATCGCGCCTGCAAGGCCAGCCTGCGCCTCAAGACCATCATGGGCGTCGGGGCGATCACCGCCTCGGTGATCGTTGCATCAGTGATCGACGGCAGGCAGTTTCAGAATGGGCGACAGTTCGCGGCATGGCTCGGTTTGGTGCCACTACAGACTTCGACCAGAGGCAAGGCTCGCCTCGGCAGGATTACGAAATGGGGCGACAGCTGTATACGAAAGCTGCTCGTCGTCTCGTCCCGCGCCCTAATCCGCTATGCGCGCGGCAAATCGACCCCGGAAAACTGGCTGGCGAATGTTCTGGCGCGCCGCCCGGCAAAGGTCGCGGCGGTAGCGATGGCGAACAAGACTGCCCGCATCACTGGGCGGTGCTAACCTAGGATCGCGAATTCCAAAGGAGGGCGCCGGCGCTCGCGGCGTGAGATGAATTTGCAGAGGGTGATCGTGAAATGATGGCAGACCGGTTGTGCCGGGAACCTACCACACCCGTCCAGTTCCAAGCGCCTCATGCGCGGCGCCTTGATTCGGAGTAGGTTCGCGGACTTCATCAGGGCCAGCGGTCGTTCATCGGCTGCATCGACGGGCCGAATACATGACCGCACCCGACCAGTTTGCCACCATAACGAAACCCATTGCAAACCGGGGAGTGTCGTATATGGAACTGGCAACGCGGACGAGCCCTCATCGCCGCCTGACCAACGCTACGCTGCGGCCTTCACCGGATGGCTACGGAAATACCGGTTGCGATGCTCGCATACCGCCAGGACCGCAGCCTGCCGACGCTGATGCAGAGGCGTTCAACGGCGCGCTCAAGAAATATGGTGAGAGCCCCGGTCGGGGAGCAAGGCGAATTGAAGTGCTGGAACGGTCAGAATATCCGTGTGGCTTGAACCACACGGAACATCCGCCATCTTTCCTATTCGGTGCTGATTGGCAGTATGGGGCCAATCAGATGAAGACGATCTAATATCGTTAAATAAACCTGTTGATGTACGATGAAAATATATCAGGATGGGATCTTCGTCGGCGCGACATGAAAATTGACGGTATAATCGTATAGCGAACTTGAAGAAGTAAGCGCCTTTCTCCTACCGGAAGCTTCCCCTTGTGTACGCCATAGGTGTCCTCCAGGAATGCAGTCCCTGCTGATCCGGTGAAATACCGTATATTTTCAACACCGAACTCTGCTTCGACCTCATCATCCCTATAACGACGGCGTTCGAGGCAACCATCGCGCTCATGCGTGTGGCGCACGAACACATGTGGTCCGCAATCCTCGTTAACATCGGTCAGATAAACGAAGAGCTTGAGAAAGCGGATCGAGTCATTATCACGATGATAATATTGCTCATTTTCCGCTTCGTCGCATCCTGGCAGTGACCACCACGCCTTAATGCTGTCGATCGTTGGCATGCAGCCAAAATAGCTGCTGACCGCGCCGATCACGCGGGGGTGATTAGCCAGTTCGAGGATCTCGGGAATGTCGATCACATCGTCGATATCGGCTACATGCGTTTGGAGGGGGGCCGCATCATGGGCGAAGTACCCCAGTTCGGGGCGCCAGCGGTCTCGACATTGCCTTTGTTCCAGAAGCGCCCGTATCTGTTCGGCCCATGCGCGGTCGACCAGATTTTCCAGCATTGCAAACCCGTCTATCTTAAGCGCGGCTACATCATCTGCCTCACCTTGGCGATCTGCGTGCGGCCGCGTCGCGGCGAGCCATGTTGCCAGCCGGCGACGCAACCGCGAAGGGCGAATGCGTTGTTGCAGCTGATGAAAGACGTGGATAGATAGCGGTGCACGGCGACGGGTGGCGTAAGGCGCTGTCATTACCTATTTCCTTCAACCTCTCGTTAGGCTGCGGTGTCAAATTGCCAGCCGCCTGCTAATGTGGGTCGGAGTAGCACAGCCCAAATTCACATTCACGCTTGGCATATATTTCACGCGCCCACTCGCCGATCAAGATTGCGCGGCGGCTGGCCCACTAGGATCGTGCCGGAAGGAACGTCACGCGAGACGATAACGCCTGCGCCGATCACCGCATTTTCCCCAACGGTCACACCGCCAAGCACAATCGCCCCGGCGCCTATCCACGCACCGCGCTTCAAGAGGATGGGGCGCGAGACATGCGGGTAGGGTAATGGCTGATCGAGGTCGAGCCCCGCCGTCTCGATCAATGCGTTTTGCGATATACGGACATAATCTTCCATTACCACTGAAGCATGTGCCCCGACGATTACGCCGGGTCCGATCCTTACATGATCCCCGATGCGGATATTTTCGCGATACTTGAATTGCGTTGTTAGTGAGAAGGATAAGTCGTGCGACTTGGGAAACCAGGCGCGTATCCGGCAATAGGTTCGCCATGCTCGCCAATAGTGATCGAACAGGTCAAGGCTGCTGCTAATCCAGGAAAAAGGAGCGGCGGTTACGACCGACTTCAACATAAAACTCCCCTTCCTTCCGTGATCGCACGCCGGGCGAAAAAGACTTTCAGCGCCAGTTGCACCGCCGCTGTCACCATGAACACCGTTACCACTCCAGGCAGCCCGAACATCGGCACCGCGACCAGATTACCGAGTATGGCGAACAGCGTGGTGATCACCGATATTCGCATCAGCAACGCATCGCGCCTTTCAGCGTAGAGTTGGAAATGCGGCACCAAACCTGCGATTATAAGCAGATTGCCGAACAGCAAGGCATAAAAGATCGGCAGGACCGCCGCATATTCCGGCCGATGCAGTTGATCGAGCGCCAACGGCATGGCGATGATTAGGCCCAGCGAGAGAGCCAGGGCAAGCGCGATCGCCTCAAGCCACATGCGGCGGCGAATGGCAGTTGCCGAGGCATCATCCGCTTGGCGCACCGCCTGCAGGAGACGTGGCAGCAAAAATGCGACCACTCCGGTTTGCACGAAGGCCAACAGCGTGTTGGCAAAGCTTTGGTAAAAGGACAAAAGCCCGACTTGAGCCTCGCCCAGAGTGAATTGAATGATGAAGCGGTCGGCATAGCCTTGCGCCTGGGCGAGCAGCGCAACCGCGAAATAGTTGCGCGTAATGCCGAACGCCTGACGTCCCCAGCCAGCGTTGAACGGTTGCAGTGGCGAGATTAGCTTCCGAATGTGCCACAGGCCGAAGGCGGCTGCGACTATGGTGCCTATCGCCCAGCAGATCAAGACGCTGTTGATCGGGGAAGATCCGCCTGTGTTTGGCTGTGCGATCAGCAAAACTGCGGCGGGCATCCACATGGCACTCCGCAGCAGTTGCAGAAACCGGCTCGCGATCAGTTTCGACAGGATGATAAGATAGCGGCCCAGTTCCTGGCACAGAGCCTCTCCGAGTAGAACGAGTGCAAACAGTGCAAAGGAAAAATGCCCGCCAATGCCGGTCCATATGAAGATGCAAAACGCGAATGGTAATGATAAGCCGTACATTAAGAGGACGATGCGGAAGTGGCTTTGCAGATGATATGCCTGTTCGCCGCGATCATCACACGAGACGATTTCGCGCGTTGTGTAACTGTGAAGCTCTAGCCCAATCAAACAGACCAGTAGAGTTGCAACTGTCATTATCAGCGCATAGACACCCACCGTGGCAGGGGATGTCCATTTGGCCAGCGCGACCACGAATAGGAATTTGCCGCCGAGCAGCAGAGCGGTCAGGACAAAGCTTATAACGGTCGATAGCCGAAGATTTTTTTGCGGGGCGTCAGAAGCATGGCCTATTGCTGGCGCGTCGAGCTTCCGAAAGAGTTGAGGTGGCAAGGTCATACAAATTGACGTTCTTGAAGCGTGCTCGCGTGGCCGCCTTGGATCTTATCAGATTGATTGCGGAGCACGGATTCGTTTAACTTGATGACCGAACGCTTAGCCTGATTCGCCATAATTCAGCATCATCCGCGAACGAGGCTTCGTTCCTATGAAAGCCACACGGCGTGTGTGGCGAACCCTTGCTTCCCATACCCACATGCCTTGGCTGAAGGGAAGCGATTTTCACCGCAGTGCCTCCAAACCAAGTATGCCCTGCTCCAGCGGTACGCGCCATAGATCAGGCGAAGCCGTGCCCATATTCTAGGACGTTGAGGCAGAAGCCTAATGCCTTGACGGAAAAATATGACATTATGAGCAGAACCGTAGGGTGCCGAGTTTTATTTTCTACCAAGCAGATATAGATAAAGGTAGTGAATACCACCATGTTCATCCTGTCGCTTCCTAGGATAAACGTGATAACGATCAGCGGGGCAAGGGTTGCCAACACTTTTAGTCGGTTGGGGGAAATAGCTAGAGCGACGCTGAAAAGCGCGAGGCCGGACAGAATGTCGAGCAGGCCGCCCTGTCCCTGATAGCTCATAAACTTGCCGACCAGCGCGCCGTAGAAGAAGTAGAGTCCTGCCCCCGTGCCGATAAGGGCAAATGCGCCGATAGCTGCCTTGGTCCTTGCTGAAAGGCGGGTGAAGAAATGCCAGATGAAGAGGGAGCCGTAGGTGATAA
Source organism: Sphingomonas sp. DBB INV C78 (assembly GCF_042693015.1). Classification (NCBI taxonomy): domain Bacteria; kingdom Pseudomonadati; phylum Pseudomonadota; class Alphaproteobacteria; order Sphingomonadales; family Sphingomonadaceae; genus Sphingomonas; species Sphingomonas sp. DBB INV C78. Next base: position 4,277,890 of record NZ_CP170544.1, read on the forward strand.
GCGACTGGAAATGCGCCAGTGGGGCCATAGCGAGCCACACCAGCTTGAGCCGCCCAATCGCTAGCAGCGCCAGGAAGAAGCAGATATAAGCGAATTTTAGTCGCTCGGCAGAAGTCGCTAGGACGATCACGTAAAAGTTCGTGAGACACAGCGCGATGAAGATCGGATTGCAGCGATACATTCTCAGCACGAGGAACAGGGCCGCATACATAAGACCGTCGAACGCAGCCATGAGGATATAGCGTTCGATGCCTGCATTCGAGCCGATCCAGGCCACGACCGGATAAATGACTTCTGAGCTTCCGAGGTAATCGAACTGCGAAAGCAGCGCCCAGATCACATCTCGGCCAATGAGTGAATCATAGTATCTCTGATAATATGCCGGATCGCCATAATAATAGGCATAGAGAATGAAACTATAAAAAAAGAAGGCTGCGACCCCGACGGCCGCGGCCATGATGGTGGCGCGCTTGCCTCCCAGCCTTTCGGTGCGCCCCTGCGGTTGCTCGGCGGGGCTGTCAGCATGTCCAAGTCTCATTATCCCCCCTTGCGGCAAGTAAGAGGGTTTTCACAAGTCCGAAGCGTGATTACAGCTGCAAAATGGCGATGGCGGTTGGCGTTGCGGTAACGGTTAGAGTGATAGGGAGCTTCGCTTGAATGACGGTCTGACTAGGCGCGCTTCGCTTAGCGCGCTGGCAGGCGCTGCGGGGGGCGGGGCCGCCATGCTGGCAGCAGGAGAGGCCGCCGCCGCCGATATCGATGGCCTGTTTGTTCGCGATCCGGCGCAGGGCCCCGTCTTGTTGCTCGAGGAAGGGCGCGAAGGGGTTTTTCATTGGCAAGCCGGTGATTTTACCAAGGCCGTGCGCGCGGACCCCAAGCGGGCGATACACGTCGCGCAACAAGGAGATCCCGCCGGTGCGCGGGGTGTTTGGAAGCGGGCCGTGAATGGAGGCATCCATCTCGCCTGGTTCGGGGCGAAATTCGATGTGGCGCGATTTTCCGCGATAGCCGATGCGTCCGACGACAGCGACGCCTGGGAGGCCGCGCTCAACTATCTCGGCTTTATCGGCGGAGGCACGCTGCATCTTCCGCACGGTGCTTCGAAGGTGACGCGCGAGATAGTGATCGCGCATGATGCCATTCGCATCGTGGGAACGGGCACGCGCAGGGTCTATCCTGGCAAATTCGGCCCTGGGATGAATTGCCCATCCACTCTCGTACCCATGCACAGAGGCCGCAATGCGATCCGGTTCGTTGTCTCGAGGCCCGGCGGCGGGGCTTTCTGCGCGCAAGATTTCAATTTGGCCACGCTTGAGGACGAAGGGCACCCTGAAGCGGCATTTGGTTGGGAGCTGCAGAGCGCTTTTCCTTATGGATATACCTTCCACCGGATTGGTATCCACGGCTTCGGCTCGGCATTCGACAGCTACAAGGGCCATGGAGCGGAACAGGCTGTGGGCGCCGTGCTGATTGACGATTGCGTGATCAACCGCAACCATTGGATCGTACGGAGCCTGGACAAGACGCAGTTCAACGGCTTTCGCTTCACCAACAACAAGGCCGGGCAGAACGGCTATCTGCCGGGGCAAGGCGGCATTTCGATTTCCGGACACGATGTGACGATCGAGAGCAACATCCTCGAAGCGACGCGCGATGCCGTTTTCGTGTTCGGCGCGTACCGGGACGTCTCGGTGAGGGGCAATTATTTCGAAGCCAATGCTGGTGATGCCTGTATACAATTGCTCAGCATCCTCGGCCCCTATGCGGTGGGGCCGAACAATTATGGCGTGCTCGATCACGGCCGTGTCGATCACAAGGTGCTGCTCAAATTCTGTGGCTTGGGCACGTGCATCGATCCCTACTGGCCCTATGTCGTGCACAAGCTTGCCGGTCCACTGACCGGGGGCACAGAGGCGAGCATGCTCAAGAACGCGGTTGATAGCGGCAAGTATGGTTTTTGCCGGATGGACCGTTTGGACGGCGTGAACTGGTCGGTGCGCCCGCCTATACTCGCACAGGCGGCAGGACAGGTGGCGGGGCAGGCTGGGAGAGTGGAACGCGAAACCAATCCCCAGACAGGCATGGCCATGCCCGCGTGGACATTTCGCACATCGACCAAGACCCATGTCGAGTATCGTTGCACGATTGCAGGCGAGGTGGATGAATGGGTGGTCGCTTCGTGGTTGTTTAAGCGCCAGCCCGATGGTGGCCCACTTGCTAACCCCTATGTGAGCATGTGGGTGAACGGCGAAACGTCGGGCAGTTCGCGCGATTATGTCACCTATGACTTTTCCAAAGCCTGGCGCGATGGCGAGTGGTGTCTGATGACCTTGGCCATCCACCTGCAGGCGCGGATGACATCGCTACGCCTCGTACTTCATCCCCATGGTGTACAGGCCAAAGCCGGGCGCGTTACCCGCTATCTAGAGCCGAGCCTCTACACGGTGGCTAATGTCAACGATATTGTCCCTTTCATCGACAATCGCCGGGCTTGTTCTGTAAAGAGCCCGCCTGCTATGGGTGAATGGATCACAGGGGACGTTCTTTATAATGAAGCCCCCGTAGCGGGATCGGTCCAATTTATATGCAGGCAGGGCGGTTCACCAGGGGTGTGGATAAACAATTGAATTAACAATCTATATTGAATAATCGCATATTAATAATTGGTTTGGGACAGTAAATCAAATGGACGCCTTTTTCCCAAGAAATATTTCTTTTCTTAGGAAGAGGTATCAAATGTTTATAATATTTATGTCAATAATAACTCAAACTATTTTGTTAATATATTTTCCAATTTCTGGATATTTTGATCATAAAATAGCTATAACAACAAGTTTTTTATGTTTTGTGGCATCGATATCGGGAATAATTCTTATGAAGAGCCTGGGGCGCTACCCCGGCGTCGAGGAATCGTCCTATATCTTTCCCAGCCTGGCGGTGTCCTACGGGTTGCTGATGCTCATTCTGCTGATGCTGCGGGTGCCTTATAGCCGGTTTCTGATTGCCAGCACATTTGCGACCAGCCTGATATTATTGTCGGTTCTCTACGCAGCTCTGCGGCGCACGACACGGCTGCGTGTCGGCGTGGTGCCCGTGGGTCATTATCAAGATGTCACTGCCATGCCCCATGTTGAGTGGTACATCCTCGACGATCCCGACAGCGATGTCCGGAAAATTGATGCGATCAGCGTCGATTTGTGGAGCGACCTGTCAGACGCATGGGAGCGCCGCCTTGCGGCCTACGCTCTGAAGGGGGTGCCGGTCTACGACCTCAAGCACCTCAAGGAGTCGCTCACCGGTCAGGTTCAGATCAAACATCTGGCTGAGAACAGCCTTGGCACGCTCCATCCGCTTTATGCGTGGATGCGGATCAAGTGCATTACCGATTGGGTGCTCGCGCTGATTGCCGGGGTGATACTTGCACCGTTCCTTATGATCGTGGCTGCTGTCATCAGGCTCGATTCCCCGGGTCCCGCGATCTTCCGCCAGACGAGGGTGGGCTATCGCGGCAAGCCGTTTCAGGTATTCAAGCTGCGGACCATGACGTTCGCTCCCCTGTCGATCGAAGGCGACGGTGCGGCCTCCGAGGACATTGATGCAGCGGTCACCAAGAGCGAGGACCGGCGGATCACCCGCGTCGGCCGTTTCCTGCGCAAGAGCCGGATTGACGAACTTCCCCAGCTGATCAACGTGCTGAGGGGGGAAATGTCATGGATTGGGCCGCGGCCCGAGGCGCTGGTGCTGTCGCAATGGTACGAGCGCGAGATACCATTCTATCCCTATCGTCATATTGTGCGCCCAGGGATCAGCGGTTGGGCGCAGGTCCACCAAGGCCACGTCGCTGATGTCGCCGATGTCGCCGACAAGTTGCATTTCGATTTTTACTACATCAAGCATTTCTCGCTGTGGATCGATCTTATCATCGTGGGACGGACGATCAGAACGATGCTGACAGGTTTCGGCGCGCGTTGATGGGCTCCCGGTTCATGTCAAAACACTTCGGTGCCGTAACGCTGGTCTCGATCGGTGTTGCAGCGGCAGCCCAACCTTCTTTGAAAGCGGTTCGATTTCAATGGTAATTCGATACGGCCAACAGGACATCAACCAGGGCGACATAGACGCAGTCATTAGCGTCCTGCGCTCCGTGAACCTCACCCAGGGGCCTACGATCCAGCACTTCGAGGACGGTGTCAGGGCGGTAACTGGCGCGCGCCATGCAATCGCCGTCAACAGCGCCACTTCTGCGTTGCACATTGCCTGTCTGGCGCTGGATCTTGGCCCCGGGGACTGGCTCTGGACGACGCCAAACACGTTCGTGGCGTCGGCCAATTGCGCACGCTATTGCGGTGCCCAGGTGGATTTCGTCGATATCGACCCGAAGACCTATAATTTGTCGGCGGACGCGCTTGAGGCGAAGCTCGTCGAGGCCGGGAAGGCCGGTAAGCTGCCGAAGGTGGTCGTCCCCGTCCACCTTACCGGCCAACCGTGCGACATGGCAGCGATCCACGCCCTCGGCCAGAAATTCGGCTTTCGCATCATCGAGGACGCCTCGCACGCCATCGGCGGCTCCTACAACGGCGAGCCGATCGGCAATTGCCGCTACAGCGATATCACCATCTTCAGCTTCCACCCCGTCAAGATCATCACCACGGCGGAGGGCGGCATGGCGCTCACCAATGATGATGCCCTTGCCGTCCGCCTCGGCCTGTTGCGCAGCCATGGCATCACCCGCGATCCCGAGCTGATGACCGCAGCGCCAGACGGCCCCTGGTCTTATGAGCAGGTTGCGCTGGGCTATAATTACCGCATGACCGACATGCAGGCCGCACTGGGCGTTAGCCAGTTGAAACGGCTCACTGAATTCGTCGCGCGGCGGCACGAGATCGCCGCGCGTTATGGCCAGCTGCTATCCGACCTGCCCATCACGCTGCCTTGGCAGCACCCGGATTCACATTCCGCCTACCACCTATACGTGATCCGTCTGCAGCTTGACCGAATCGGCACCGGCAGGCGCGAGGTGTTCGAATATATGCGCGACCGGGATATCCTAGTAAACCTGCATTATATCCCGGTTCACACGCAGCCTTATTATCGACAGTTCGGCTTCAAGGAAGGCGATTTCCCGCAAGCCGAACAATATTATCGCGAGGCGATCAGCATCCCCATGCACCCCTCGCTCAGCGAGGCCGACCAGAATTTTGTCGTCGAGGTGTTGCGCGAAGCGATAGTGGCATGAGGGTGGCCGTCATCCCGGCTCGCGGCGGCAGCAAGCGCATCCCGCGCAAGAATATCCGCCCGTTCCGCGGCAAGCCGATCATCGCCTGGTCGATCGAGGCTGCCCTGAAGAGCGGCTGCTTCGAGCGCGTGCTGGTGTCCACCGACGATGCCGCGATCGCGGAGGTCGCGCGCGAATATGGTGCCGAAACACCATTTTTGCGTCCCGCCTCGATTGCCGACGATTTCGCGCCCACGGCTGCGGTGGTGAAGCACGCGCTGGACTGGTGCGCTGCGAACGGCGTCGAAACCGATCATTGCTGTTGCATTTACGCCACGGCGCCTTTTATCGAGCCGGAGGATTTACGCGCCGGCTTGAAGACGCTGATCGCCGGCGGCACCGACTATGCCATGACCGTCACTGCCTTCCCCGCGCCGATCCAGCGGGCTTACCGGATCCGCGCGGGGCAGCTGGAAATGATAAATCCCGGCCAGTATCTGGTCCGCTCCCAGGATCTCGAGGAGGCCTATCACGACGCTGGCCAGTTCTATTGGGGGAAATCAGAAGCCTGGCGCGAGGAGCGGGCGATCTTCGCCAGCTCAACGCCGATCATCCTGCCGCAGCATAGGGTGCAGGACATCGACACGCTAGAGGATTGGCGCCGTGCGGAAATAATGATGGATTACATTGGCTTAAACAGGGGAGAGCCCCAGGATGAGCGATAACGCCGAGCAGGAAGCCTTCCGCGCCGGTGAATTTGGTACCAATAGCGGCATGAACCTGAAGGCGCTCGGTTTCCGGAAGGAATGTGGAGCCTCGCAGGCCGGATGAAAATCGCTTTCCGCACCGATGCCTCGCTGGAGATCGGCACCGGACACGTCATGCGCTGCCTGACGCTGGCCGATGCCCTGCGCGCGCAGGGCGGCGATTGCGTTTTCGTTTGCCGTCCGCATCGCGGACATCTGCTGGAGCAGATTCGCGCGCGCGGGCATGAGGTCCGCGCCTTGCCGCCCCTGCCGGCATCGTTTGTGGCGCGGGCGGACGACACGTTCCATGCAGCATGGCTTGGCCTGGGTTGGACACGGGATGCCGAGGAAACGCTGTCACTGGCAACCGGCGAACGCTTCGACTGGCTCGTCGTCGATCATTACGCGCTCGATCGACGCTGGGAAGAGGCGCTACGCCCGATATGCGGTCGTCTCATGGTCATGGACGACCTGGCCGATCGCGCGCATGATTGCGACCTGCTGCTCGATCCAAGCCTCGGTCGTACCGTCTCGGATTATCGGAACCTGCTGCCGATGGGCGCTGCAACTCTTCTGGGGCCGCAGTTTGCGCTGTTACGCCCGGAATTTGCCGCCTTACGGGGGGAAAGCCTCGCTCGCCGGCATAGCCCGAGGTTAGCCCAACTGCTGATCACTATGGGCGGCGTCGACAAAGGGAATGCGACAGGGCGCGTCCTGGCTGCCTTGAGCAGTTGTTCACTCCCCGCCACGCTTCGGATAACCGTGATAATGGGCGCGCACGCGCCCTGGCTAGCCGATGTGAGGGCTCAGGGGGCGCTGATGCCCGTGCCCACAAAGGTGCTGGTAGCGGTTGATGACATGGCGAGGCTGATGGCCCGAAGTGATATGGCGATCGGCGCGGCGGGAGGAACTTCGTGGGAGCGATGCTGCCTGGGCCTGCCGACGATTCAATTCATTCTGGCGGAGAATCAGACTGGTATTGCGGCCCAGCTGGCGCAGGTTGGCGCCGCGGTTTGCGCAGATGATGAAACGCTGCCAAAGGCCTTTGGGGATTTCGAGGATGGTGTTAGCTCGGGCCAGTTGGCCGAACAAAGCCGGATCGCGAGCTTGATAACCGATGGATTTGGTGCCGACCGAATAGCCGCAGAATTGTCGAGGCGATTGCAGTGAAGGTGACGATTTTGTGCAGCGACGCCGCTCATCCGGTGAATGCGTACATAAGCCGTTGGATGGCAACGGTGAAGGATGGCGTTGCAGTCGAACTGGTGCGCAGGAAGCAGGAAGCATTGGGCGGCGACTTGCTGTTTTTGATCTCGTGCAGCGAGCTTGTGAGCGCCGCAGACCGCGCGAGATATCGGGCGAGTTTGGTATTGCACGCCAGCGCTCTGCCCGAGGGGCGCGGTTGGAGTCCTCATATTTGGCAGTTGATTGGCGGCGCTGAAGGCATCACGCTTTCGTTGATCGAAGCGGCCGACCCCGTCGATAGCGGACCAATCTGGAAACATCATTATATTCCTGTGCCCCGACACGCGCTCTGGCACGAGATCAACGATCTTTTGTTCGAAGCTGAGATCAACCTCATGGCCTTTGCGATCGAGAATTTCGATCAAATCGTCCCTGCGCCGCAATCGTCCTCGGGCAGTTCCTATTATCGCCGGCGCGAACGCCGTGATAGCGAGCTCGACCCACACAAGACAATCGCGGAACAGTTCGACCTTATCCGGGTCTGCGATCCACAACGCTTCCCCGCATATTTCCACCATAGAGGTCGCCGTTATGTGCTGACGCTGGAGGGGCAGGATGACAATTGAAATCGCGATTGCGGGCCGAAAGATCGGCGGCGCACATGCTCCCTATGTGATAGCGGAAATGTCCGCCAACCATAATGGTGACTTTAATCAGGCCCTTCGCATCATCGATGCCGCGAAATCGGCGGGCGCCGACGCGCTGAAGATACAGACCTATCGCCCCGATACGATCACGCTTCGGAGTACGTTGCCCGATTTCCAGATCCAGGGCGGATTATGGGCGGGGCGCACTCTTTACGAGCTATATGAATGGGCGCACACGCCCTGGGAATGGCATAAGCCCTTGTTCGATCATGCCCGGAAAACGGGCATCACCATCTTCAGTTCCCCGTTCGACACCACTGCCATCGACATGCTCGAGGATTTGGGTGCACCCGCTTACAAGATAGCCTCGTTCGAGGCGGTGGACCTGCCGTTGATTCGTTATGCCGCGCAAACCGGCAAGCCGATGATCATCTCCACCGGCATGGCAGACGCGGAGGAAATCGCCGAGGCTGTGGAAGCGGCGCGCGCGGGCGGCTGTACCCAGCTTGCCCTGTTGCATTGCGTGAGTGGCTATCCTGCGCCGGCCGAAGACTATAATTTGCGCACCCTACCCGACATGGTAGCGCGCCACGGTCTTGTTACTGGCCTGTCTGACCATACGCTGGACAATACCACCGCAATCGCGAGCGTGGCGCTTGGGGCCTCGATCATCGAGAAGCACTTCACCCTGGATCGCAACGGCGGGGGGCCGGACGACAGCTTCTCTCTTGAGCCAGCTGAACTGGCGGCTTTGTGCACCGGCACGAAAACCGCGTGGGCCGCGCTGGGCAAAGTAGATTACGGTCGCAAATCGAGCGAACAGGGCAACGTACAGTTCCGCCGCTCGCTCTATTTCGTGAGGGACATGAAGGCCGGCGAGACGATCACCGCCGATGCGGTGCGCAGCGTACGGCCGGGCTTCGGGCTGGCACCCAAGCACATGGATAGTGTGGTCGGTGCGAAACTGACGCGGGACGTGGCGATGAACACGGCGATACAGCCTGATGCCATCAGAGATTGGGCTGACGAATGAACATCCTCTTGTTATCGAATAACGGACCAAATTACTTTAATTTTTTCAATGCTTTAAGTTCCATGTTCATGCGGGACGGCGCGCGCGTCTTCGTGGCGGTGGACTGTGCATTCTCGCGGGAAGAAAATCGATTAGACGCTGTGGGTTTTGATGGGATCTACGATTTCTCCGCCTTTTTCATGGACCATCGGACTGATCGCGCGATCCTGCATCGCTATGCTGCGTTCGACCTCAACGGCGCGCTGCTTTCCGATTTCGAGCGCGCAGAAGCCTATGGCATCTGGGGCGATAAAGCCGATATCGACTATTTTGATCGTCTTAAAAGCGCCCTGCTCACCTATTTTGACTGGATTTTTGAGAAGCATGCGATCGACACGGTGCTGTATGAAGGCGTGTCGAACAGCTTCGCGCATTACGCGCTGTTCGTCGCCCAGAGCAGAGGGGTGCGATACTGGGGCTTGAGCGGTTCCCGCTTGCCGGGTCGCTTCTCGCTGACCGCCGACCCGCTGGCAGACAACGAGACTGAGCGACTATTCCACGAAATTCAAGCGGGTAGGGTGATCGTAGAGCCGATAGTGCGCCAGTGGGTGCGCGACTATATCGATGGGATCGAAAATATTACCCCTGATTACATGAAGATCAACGGACTTGAGCGCATTGCGATCGTGAGCCGTTATTTGCGGCGCGACAGGCTGAAGAAAATTCGGTCGCTTGCGCGGCATGCCTTTGACAGCCGGACGGCTGCCTTCCAGGCAGGCAATCCGCTACGCACCCACGCCAGTCTGTTTTTGCGCAATCTGAAGCGGCGCGTTCGCGCGCGGGATGTGACGCGGTTGTATGGCAAGCCGGTCAGTGGCGAACATTTCCTCCTCTACCCGATGCATTTCCATCCAGAGGCGTCCACTTCCATTCTCGCCGGGGCCTATCTCAACGAATATGAGGTGATCCGGAACATCGCTTTCAGCCTTCCTGAGGGTACGCGCCTGTATGTCAAGGACCATGTCAGCGCGTGGGCGTATCCGACACGCGACTTCTACCGGCGTATCCGTCGCCTCCCCAACGTCAGACTCCTTGGCCCAAACGAACCGACGAAGCAGTTGATCAAGCAGTCGGTCGGGGTGATCACACTCACCAGTACCGTCGGATATGAGGCGCTGCTCCTGAAGAAGCAGGTCTTCCTCTTCGGAACGGTCTTTTTTGGTTTTCATAAGGGGGTGACGAAGATCGATAAGCCCGCGCGATTGCGCAGCATCCTCCAAGAAAGGCTCGCCACGCCCCCCGAGTGGAACGATCAGTATAATCAGGATTTTGCCAGCGCCTATTATCTGGCAACGTTGCCGGGCAGCCTTAACCTGATGCTGCCGGCCTGCAAGGCTGGCGAGTTGGCGGAGCAGGTTTATATGCAGTTGTCGGCAAGGGCCCGACACCTGAGCGAGCCAATCACCGCGTGAAACAGGTAGATATGACGCCGATTGAAGTTCTTTGCGTGTCCGACTATTTTCTTCCCGGATTCAAGGCCGGAGGACCTATCCGGACGCTCAAGAACATTCCGCTGCTGCTCGGCGGCGCGGTCACATTCTCTTATTTGACGAGAGACAGGGACTTAGGCTGCAAAGAACGTTACGACAATATTACGAGCAATGAATGGGCTTTCTATCCGCATGGGCGGGTATTTTATGCGACAGAAGCCATGTTCGGGCTGCCCGCCTTGTCTCAGGCAATATGTACGTCCGATGCGAGTATCATTTACCTGAACAGTTTCTTTAGCGTCAAGGGGTCGATCGCTATTGTGGTTCGGAACTGGGCCAAGCCTTTTGGCAAACCCATCCTGCTTGCCCCTCGGGGTGAGTTTTCCCCCGGTGCATTCGCGCTCAAGAAATATAAGAAGCGCCTATTCATGGTGCTTGCTCGCGTGCTGGGCCTGTACCGCAGAGTGTGGTGGCACGCCTCCACCAAAGAAGAGCAGCAGGATATCCTGCGGCATTTCCCGCGGGCGGAATCACGTATATTCACGGCCGAGGATCCGGTCGAAATGGTAGAGGCAACCGCCGTGCCTGATGTAGAAAAGACGGCAGGCATCGTACGACTGGTCTTTGTGTCGCGGATAAGTCCAAAGAAAAACCTCAAGGGATTGCTTGATATTCTGAAAGGACTCTCCAGCCGGATAATATTATGGATTTATGGGCCGATCGAGGATGTTGCATACTGGCAACGGTGCCAAGCAATGATCGACGATATGCCACCGAATATTGCCGTGGAGTATCTTGGGGAGCTTAGGCCAGACGAGGTAAGGCATGCATTCGCCGAGGGTGATCTCTTCGCCTTCCCGACCCATGGAGAGAATTTTGGCCATGTGATTTTCGAAGCACTGAGCGCTGGCACGCCGGTGCTGGTAAGTGATCAGACGCCGTGGGAGCCGAACGCGACCAAAGCCGTCATACGACTTTCGCTGAACGATATCGACGCCTGGCGTGCGCAGATAGAGACAGTTGCGCAATTGACGAATGCCGAACAGCAGGAGCGGCGGACAGATGCCCTGCGATACGCCAGGAACCATGCCTCCTGCGACAAGACGCGGCAGGACAATCTGAGGATGTTCCAAGAGATCGCAAGGCGCAATCAAACGGAAGTAAGCGAATGATATTTAGAGATAAAGTTCTATTGATAACCGGCGGAACCGGCTCCTTCGGCAATGCCGTGCTGCGCCGCTTCCTGGAGTCCGACCTGCGCGAAATTCGCATTCTCAGCCGCGATGAGAAGAAACAGGACGACATGCGGAAGAGGTACAATCACTCGAAGCTGAAATTTCACATCGGCGACGTACGCGATTACCAGTCCGTGTTGAATGCAGTGCGCGGGGCGGATTTCATCTTCCACGCCGCCGCGCTGAAGCAGGTGCCCAGCTGCGAATTCTATCCGCTCGAAGCGGTCAAGACCAACGTGCTCGGCACCGAAAATATGCTTGAGGCAGCGATCAATTGCGGCGTCAAGCGGGTGGTGTGCCTCAGCACCGACAAGGCGGTCTATCCGATCAACGCCATGGGCATCAGCAAGGCGATGATGGAGAAGGTCGTCGTTGCCAAGTCGCGCGTCACCGAAAGCACGGTGATCTGCGCCACGCGCTATGGCAACGTCATGGCCTCGCGCGGGTCGGTCATTCCTTTATTCACCAACCAGATACGCGCGGGACAGCCGATCACCATCACCGATCCGGAAATGACCCGGTTCATGATGACGCTCGACGATGCGGTCGACCTGGTGCTTTATGCCTTCGAGCATGGCAATCCGGGCGATATCTTCGTCCAGAAAGCGCCTGCCGCCACGATTGCGACCTTGGCGCGCGCGCTCACCGAGTTGCTGGGTGCGCCCGGCCATCCGATCAACACGATCGGCACCCGCCATGGCGAGAAGCTATTCGAGGTTCTGCTGAGCCGTGAGGAGATGGCTGCCGCCGAGGATCTGCAGGACTATTATCGCATTCCGCCAGACCTGCGCGATCTGAACTACGGGAAATTTTTTGAACAGGGCGAAACGCGTATTTCCGAGGCAAGCGATTATAATTCGCATAATACCACAAGGCTGGATCTGCAGGGCATGCAGGCACTGCTGAAAAAGCTGCGCTTCATTCAGGCACTCATGCGCGGTGATTATGCGGAACCGGAGGAATAGTTTCGTTCGTTTTTCGCTATAAAAGTGCCGATGGTAGAGGCACAATCCAGCTGGAGCCGCTCGTAGAATGCACGCCGATGATAGAGTAGTCTTGGTACTTGGCGCCGGTGGAATGCTGGGTAACGCCGTATTCCGTCTATTCGTGGATGATCCCAGTTACTCGGCATTCGGCACGCTTCGTTCTGCTTCGAAGACTCATTATTTCACACCCGAACAGCGTGACAGGCTGATCCAGGACGTGGACGTCGTGAGCGACGCGGCCTTGGCGGCGGTGTTCGCCAAAGTCGCGCCGTCGGTTGTCATCAATTGCGTGGGGATCATCAAGCAGCATGATGCCGCAAAAGATCCACTGACGGCCTTGGCAGTCAATGCCATGCTGCCTCACCGCCTTGCCCGGTATTGCACGGCGGCGGGGGCAAGGCTTATCCATATGAGCACCGATTGCGTTTTTTCGGGCCGTGCCGGAATGTACTCCGAAAACGACTTTCCCGATGCAAACGATCTTTATGGCAGAACAAAATATCTTGGCGAAGCGAGCTACCCGAACGCGGTTACTCTCCGCACATCCATTATCGGCCATGAGCTTGGCAGCCGCTATAGCCTTATCGACTGGTTTCTGGGCGAGACGGGATCGGTAAAAGGCTATAGTAGAGCCATTTTCTCAGGGCTCCCGACGATCGAAGTTGCGCGGGTTATCCGCGATTTTGTAATCGAGAACCGGAACCTGTTGGGCGTGTATCATTTGTCCGCGACCCCGATCAGCAAGAATGATTTGCTGGCCCTTGTGAATGAGATTTATGAAAAACGGATCGCGATCATTCCTGATGAAGTGGTCCAAATTGATAGGTCGCTGGACTCAATCCGGTTTAGGAATGCAACCGGATATGTGCCTCCGGCCTGGCCTGACCTGATAAGGGAAATGCATCGGGATTATCTGAAGCATGTCCGATCGGCCGAAGCAGAGGCATAGCCGGTCGTTGCGAGCGCTGCGGCCATGACTTCAGCGGATTTTGACGTTCATATGCATGGGCGAGGAGCGGTAGTGAACAAACTGAAAGTCATGACGATCGTCGGTACGCGGCCTGAAATCATAAGAATGTCGCGGATTATTGCTCGCCTCGATCAGAGCTGCGAACAGATTCTAGTGCATACTGGCCAGAATTACGATTATGAGCTGAACCAGATTTTCTTCGAACAGCTCGGCGTTCGCCAGCCTGATATTTTCCTTGAGGCGTCCGGCGGATCGGCCGCGGAAACGATCGGTCGCGTCATCATGGCAACGGACAAGGCTATTCAGGACCATCTGCCCGATGCGGTTCTTCTTTTAGGCGATACGAACAGCTGCCTCGCCGCGATCGCGGCCAAACGGCGCAAGATTCCCATCTTCCACATGGAGGCGGGCAATCGTTGCTTCGACCAGCGCGTGCCCGAGGAAACCAACCGCCGCATCGTCGACCATGTCGCTGACATCAACCTCACCTACAGCTCGATCGCTCGCGAATATCTGCTGCGCGAGGGTGTGCCGCCCGACCAGGTGATCAAGACGGGCAGCCCGATGTATGAGGTGCTGCACCATTATCTGCCGCAGATCCGCACCTCTGACGTGCTTCAGCAACTCGGCCTGAACGCCGGAGAATATTTCCTGGTCAGCGCGCATCGCGAGGAGAATGTCGACGGCGAGGAAAGCTTTGCCGGGCTTGTGGCGCTGCTGAATGCGGTGGCCGAGGACCATGGTTTGCCGGTAATCGTCTCCACCCATCCGCGCACCCGCAACCGGGTGGAAGCGACGGGGGCCAGCTTCCACCCCGGTATCCGCCTGATGAAGCCACTCGGCTTTCTCGACTATGTGCAACTGCAGATGCACGCCAAGGCCGTGCTGTCGGACAGCGGCACGATCACCGAGGAATCCTCCATCCTCAATTTCCCCGCGCTCAACCTGCGCGAGGCGCATGAGCGGCCGGAGGGAATGGAAGAGGCCGCCGTAATGATGGTCGGCTTGTCGGTCGATCGGGTGCGCCAGGGCCTGGCGATTCTCGATAGCCAGGCTTCAGGCGAGGATCGCAGCCTGCGCCTTGTGGCTGATTACGCCATGCCCAATGTCAGCGAAAAGGTGGTCCGCCTGATCCATTCCTATACTGATTACGTGAACCGGGTGACGTGGAAGAAATATTGAGCGGCGCGGGCAAACGACTGGCGCTGATCGCGGACACCTTTCCTCCTCTCAGGACTTCGGGCGCGATCCAGCTGCGCGATCTGGCGCGGGAGTTCGCGCGGCAGGGGCATGAACTGACGGTCATGCTGCCCTCTCCTGGCCTGCCGCGCGATCAGCCCTGGCAACTCGACGAAGCCGAAGGGGCGCAGGTGCTCCGCCTGCGTGCGCCGGCGACGAAGGATATCGGCTATGCGCGCCGCACGCTGGCCGAATTGGCGATGCCCTTCGCCATGCTGCGCAGCCTGCACGCCAGTCCCCTCGCCTCTCGGGGCTGGGATGGGATTATCTGGTATTCGCCCTCGATCTTTCATGGGCCGATGGTCAACGCGCTCAAGCGGGCAGCAGGCTGCAGGGCCTATCTGATCATCCGCGACATCTTCCCTGAATGGGCCGCGGACATGCAATTGATGGGGCGCGGCCCGATCTATGGCTTCTTCAAGGCAGTTGCCCGCTATCAATATTCGGTTGCCGATGTGATCGGCGTACAGACCGCGGGCAACCTGGCCTATTTCGACCACTGGCAGCGCAAGCCGGGCCGGACGCTGGAGGTGCTGCCGAACTGGCTTGATTCGCCGAGCAATCGGCCCTCCCCCATCCGGATCGCGGAGACCGCGCTCGCCGGGCGCAAGGTGCTTGTCTATGCCGGAAACATGGGCGTCGCCCAGAACATGGACGTGATCCTTGACGCTGCCGGGCGGCTGAAACACCGCGCCGATCTCGGCTTCCTGCTGGTGGGACGCGGCAGTGAGCGCGAACGGTTGAAGCGAGAGGCCACGGCGCGCGGGATTGACAATATGGTTTTCCACGACGAGATTGATCCCGACGCTATTCCGGATCTCTACAGCCAGTGCCATGCGGGTATCGTCTCGCTCGACCCGCGACACAAATCGCACAATATCCCGGGTAAATTCCTCACCTACATGCAGTGCGGACTGCCGGTTCTGGCGCATGTCAATGCCGGCAACGACCTTGCCGCGATGGTGCGCGACAATGGCGTGGGCGAGGTGAGCGAAGCGGGCGGCGCGTTCGATTTGGCCGAGCGGATCGAGCGGCTGCTAGGCGAACCGTTGGCGGCGACGGATCTGGGTGAAAGGTGCCGGAAGCTGTTCAGGGCCAACTTCTCGGCTGCCAGCGCCGTGCGCACGATCGCCGGTCATTTCTGAACTAGGCTCTGAACCCAATCAGCTTGCCACTTCCTCCGGCTCAAACCGGTGCAGTGCCATGGGCGTAGGTCAATGACGACGCGGACCTCTGCCGCTTGGTCGATGAAAGTTTGCTGATCACCCGCGACTGCGATACGGGATGACATGCTGTCGGGAGATGATTGTGGTTTTTGCCGGGGAGTTGCTCAGTCGGCACCGCAAGATCGACGATGATGTATCGCCTCAGCTAGACACGCTGCGTGGGATGTCCGCTATCGCGGTTTTATGCGGCCACGCTAACCAGATATTCATCGCGCCCGTCGAAAGCGCCCTTTACCCGGTAATGGGGCTTATGGCCCAGGCCGCCGTAATGCTGTTTTTCGTGTTGAGCGGTTTTCTGATCACCAAATCGATCACCCGGAATTTTTCCTCGGGTGCAGGGTTCGATATCCGAGCATATGCCGCGGATCGTTTTGATCGCATTTATCCTCCGCTGCTCTTTGCTCTCCTGATTGTCGCCGGATTGCATGCTGGCGCACCTCTCGTTTTCCCTACCGGGAGCGAGATGTTCGAATTGCAGGGCGGTTTTGTCGTACGGGACGGTTTCGAGGTTGGGTTGGCCAATTTCGTCGGCGCGCTGTTTTTCCTGAACGGATTCACGATCGACAACATTGCTGCGAATGGTCCTTTATGGAGTCTGTCATACGAAGTCTGGTATTATGTCGCAGCTGGCCTGATCGCTTGGCGTACGAAATACGGAGTGTTTATCGCAGGGGCACTGCTCGTTGCCTTGGGCTCGACAAACAAGATGTTTCTCGCGTTCGCTCCCATCTGGTTCGCTGGCGGAATTGTGGCCCTGATGCACAATTGGCGACAGCAGTTTCCTCGCGCAGCTAGCGTGGTCGGCGGTGTGCTTTTTTTGGGAGTCGCCTGGTGCGCGGGGGGCTATATATGGGCATTCCAGCAGGTCACAGTGCCGGCCGAGATCAATGCTCTTTATATTGTGATCTTCAATTTGTTGTTCGGCTTGGCCGCTGCCTGCGCTTTGCACCTACTATTGATAGGTGCATGGTCTGTTTCGTCGCGGCCACGCCATGCGGCAAATTTCTCTTATACACTCTACGTCACTCATTTCCCCATAATGCTTTTCATCTATGGTGCGGCGCAGGTTCAGATTCACTCAAGTGTTTCAATCTCGATTGCGGCGGCGCTTATCGCGATTGCATCGTGCTTGGGGGTTGCGATCATTAGCGCCCCGTTGATCGAGACGCGTCGCCCGTTGAATTCGCTGGGCCGCCGCTTGAGGGTTGGCTGATCTCAGTCGGCACCCAACCGTTTGAGCGCATCTGACGTGATGTGATGGACGGCCTCCGCTCCAGCGTACCTGTGCGATGATGTGGTCGTTGTAGGTCCAGATTTACGAGACGTTCCAGGAGCAGGAGGTTGCCGCTACTCCTGTCCCCCGGCATCATAACCACGCGTTCGCCGCGTGGATCGCCACGCCGACCAGACCGCCCACCACGGTGCCGTTGATCCTGATATATTGCAGGTCGCGGCCGACGGCGGATTCCAGGCGGTCGGTGACGGTCTGGGCGTCCCAGCCGCGGATAGTGTCGGAAACCAGGCGGACGATCGAATCGCCATAAGCCGCGACCGCGCCGACGGCGGCGCGCCTGGCGAACTGGTTGATCGTCGCGCGCAGGCGTTCGTCCTGCTGCAGCGTTTCGCCCAATTGCCGCAGCGCTTCGCCGAAACGACCCGCCAGTGCTGCCTGCGGGTCGCGCGCAGCATTCAGCAGTCCGTTGCGGGCTTGCTGCCACAAGCCGTCGATCCACGCCGCCACGGCCGGATTGGCGATGATCTCGGCCTTCAGCCGAGCGACCTTTTCCTGCATCTCGGGATCATATTGCAGGTCGAGCGCCAGCGTCGCGAGGCCTTCCTCCGCCTTGGTGCGTAAGGGGTGCCCCGGATCGTCGGCCATCTCGGCCACCAGCTTGTAGAGCCCGTCGACGATCGCAGTGGCAAGCCGCTCGTCCAGCCCCGTCCAGCGCATGATCGTGCCGGCGCGGTTGTGGACCATCTCGCGGATCAGATGCTCATTGGCTTCCAGCGTCCGCCCCGCCCAGAGGATGATGCCGTCGAGGAGCGGGACATGGCGGTCCTCGGCGATCGCAGCGCGCAGCGACTGGCCCAACAGAGGCGCGACGTCGAGCGCCTTCAGCCGCGCGGCAATCGCCCCCTTCACCATGCCGCCCAACCGCTCGTCGTCGAGCGATTCGAGGACGGATGCGGCCAGCCGCGACGCCCCTTCGCGCAACCGCCCCTCGCCGGTTGGCGGCTGGGCGAGGAAACGGCCGGCGGCCGCCGCCACGTCCACCCGGCGCAGCCGACGCGCAACGACCGTCGGGATCAGGAAATTGTCGCGCAGGAAGGCTGCCAGCGTGTCGCCGATACGGTCCTTGTTGCGCGGGATGATCGCCGTGTGCGGGATCGGCAGGCCCAGCGGGTGGCGGAACAGAGCTGTGACGGCGAACCAGTCGGCCATGCCGCCCACCATCGCCGCCTCGGCGAAAGCACGGACATAGCCCCAGACGGGTGAACCGGCGGCCTCCTGCGATCGCGCCAGCAGATAGACCGCCGCCATCAGGATCAAGAGCCCCGTGGCGGCGATCCGCATGCCCCTCGCACCGCCCTGGGCGGGATTGAAGCGGTCTAGCCCGGTGCGCGCGATAAGGCCCATGCCATCACAATGATGATCGCGCCCGAAGGTTCAAGCCGATCGCTCCTCACACCTGGCAGGCGCCCCGTTCATTCCGCCGCCTGAGGCGCCGACTTGGATTCGCGCGGTTCGTTGTTGGTGAGCCACTTGCTCAGGTAAGGGCCCACCTTCTGCTCGAAACCGACCGCGAGGCTGAATGTCGCCGGCACGATCACCAAGGTCAGCAGCGTCGACAGGATCAGGCCGCCGATCACGACGATGCCCATCGGCGCCCGCCAGCTGCCATCGCCGGTCAAGGCCAGCGCCACAGGCATCATGCCTGCCACCATCGCCACCGTTGTCATTACGATCGGCTGCGCGCGCTTGTGGCCGGCGTCAAGGATGGCTTCCTGCTTGGGAATGCCCTTGTCCATCTCCTCCAGCGCGAAATCGACCAGCAGGATCGAATTCTTGGCGACGATGCCAAGCAGCATCAGCAGGCCGATCAGCACCGGCATCGACACGGCATGGCCCGTGATGAGCAGCGCGATGCCACCGCCCAAGGGGGCCAGCAGCAGCGAACCCATGTTCACGAACGGCGGCATGATCCGCCGGTAGAGCAGCACCAGAACCGCGAAGACGAGGAACACACCCGCCACCACCGCGATCATGAAATTGGTGATCATTTCGGCCTGGAACTTGGTGTCGCCGAACGTCACCAATTCCACGCCCCGCGGCAGATTCTTCATCGTCGGCAGCGCGTCGATTTCCTTCTGCGCAGTGACGACACCGGGGGCGAGATCGGCGCTGATGACGATACGGCGATTCTGGTTGAACCGCCGCAGGACCGAGGGGCCCGCGCCGAAGCTGATGTCGGCGACGACCTTCAGCGGCACCGATCCGCCGTTGGCGGTGGGCACCGGCAGGTTCTGGATCGTTGAAAGATCGCGACGCGAATCTTCCTTCAACGCCACCCGGATCGGGATCTGCCGGTCGGAAAGCGAGAATTTGGCGACATTCTGGTCGATGTCGCCCTGCGTCGCGATACGGATCGTCTGGCTGAGCGCGGCGGTCGTCACGCCCATGCTGGCGGCAAGGTCCAGCCGCGGCGTGATCGTGATCTCGGGCCTTTGCAGATCGCCCTCGATGCGCGGCGCGCGCAGCTGTGGCAGGCCGCTCATTTCCTTGACGATCTGATGCGCCGTCGCGGTCAGCTTGGCAGGATCGCTGCTTGCCAGCATCGTCGTGATATCGCGGCCGGTGCCGCCTGCCTGCGAACGGAAGGTGACGCGGGCGTCGGGGATCTCGCGCAGCTTCGGCGCGAGGGCACGCTCGAACTCGACGCTCGTCCGGGTCCGCTTCTTGTTCAGCGTCACATAGACGTTGCTGTCATCGCCCATGTTGATGTCGGCGAAAGCGGCGGCCACGTCCGGATCATCGTTTAGCACGTCCGTAACGCGCTGCGCGACCGTCTTGGTCTGTTCGAGCGTCGATCCCGGAACCATCTGGATCTGCACCTGGCTGTAATCGGTGTTGATCGTCGGCTGGCCGGTGAAGGGCAGAAAATAGAATGTCACGATCGTCATGACGAACGCCAGCGCGCCGATACCTACCGTCTTCCAGCGGTGATCGAGCGACCAGTGGAGCGTCTTCATATAAAGGTCCATCAGCCGGCCTTCGCCGTGCGAGGCATGGCCGTGGGCCTTGAGGAAATAGGCCGCGATCATGGGGGTGATGAGACGCGCAACCGCGAGGCTAAGCAGCACCGCGATGACGACGGTCAGGCCGAACTGCTTGAAGAACTGGCCGGATATTCCGCCCATCACGCCAACGGGAAGGAACACTGCGACGATCGCCATGGTGGTAGCCAGCACCGCCAGGCCGATCTCATCGGCAGCGTCGATCGATGCCTGATAGGCGGTCTTGCCCATCCGCATGTGACGGACGATGTTCTCGATCTCGACGATCGCATCGTCGACGAGCACGCCCGCGACCAGGCTCAGCGCCAGCAGGCTGACCGTGTTGAGCGTGAACCCCATCAGGTCCATGAACCAGAAGGTCGGGATGGCCGATAGCGGGATGGCGAGCGCGGAGATGATCGTCGCGCGCCAGTCGCGCAGGAACAGGAACACCACGAGCACCGCCAGCACCGCGCCTTCGATCATCGCGTGGATGGCCGAGGTATATTGCTCGCGGGTATAATCGACGCTGGTGTAGAGTTCGGTGAACTTGATCTTGGGATTTTCCTTCTGGATCTTCTCCAGTTCCTTCTTCACCTGATCATAGACGCCGACGTCGGATGCGCCCTTTGACTTCTCAAGCGCGAAACTCAACACTTGGCGATTGTTCATCAGCGATACGTTGCGCTGCTCGGCATAAAGGTCGCGCACGTCGGCAATGTCGGCGAGCTTGACCGAGCGGCCGTTGCCCACTGCGATCTGCGTCTGCCCGAGGTCATAGGCGTTCTGCGCATTGCCCAGCACGCGCACGGACTGCTCTGCGCCGGCGATCTCGGTGCGGCCGCCCGCGGCGTTGACGTTGGTCTGGAGAAGCTGCGCGTTCACTTGCGCGGCGGTGATCCCCTGCGCCTGCAGCTTCACCGGATCGAGAATGACGCGGATCTCGCGGCTGACGCCGCCGCCACGCCGCACGGCGGACATGCCGGTGATGTTGAGCAGTCGCTTGGCGATCGTGTCGTCGACGAACCAGCTCAGTTCCTCGAGCGTCATGTCGACCGCCTCGACCGAGATATAGGCGATCGGGCCGCCATCGGCGTCTATGCGGTTGACCTGTGGTTCCAATATGCCTTCGGGCAAGTCGCCGCGGATACGCGCGAGCGCGTCGCGGACATCGTTGACCGCACGGTCGACGGGCGTGCCGATATTGAACTGGACGAAGGTGCGCGAATTGCCTTCCGTCACATAGGACGACATTTCGTCGACACCGTTGATGCCACGCAGCGCCGCTTCGACGCGCGTCGTCACCTGGGTTTCAAGCTCGGTCGGCGCGGCGCCCGGCTGGACGATCACGACCTGTGCAGCCGGGAAGCTGATGTCGGGGTTCTGGTTCACGTCGAGCCGGGTGAAGGAGATTATCCCGGCCAGCGTCAGCGCGATGAACAACACGATCGGCGGCACCGGATTCCGGATCGCCCAGGCGGAAATATTGCGGAAGTCCATTGTTCAGCCTTTCGCGCGCCGGCCTTACGGCCGTGCCTTCGCCCGTTCGGGGATCACCTTGTCGCCGGGGTTGAGGAACGCACCGGCCGAGAAGACGACCCGTTCGTTGCCCGACAGTCCCGAAAGGATGGCGATGCCTGCATTGGACACGGTGCCCGTCTTGACGTCGCGCCGCGATACCTTGTCGTCGGCGCCGATGACGTAGACGAAATTGCCCTTTTCGTCGCTCTGCACGGCGGATTCGGGCAGCAGCGGCGCATCCACGCGGCCGCTGGTGATCTCGGCGGCGGCAAAGCCGCCCGGCCGCAGTGCCTTGTCATAAGCGAGCGCAATGCGCGCCGTGCCCTGGCGCGTTTCCGGATCGATGACCGGCGACAATTGCCAGATTTGGCCCTGGAAGCTGGTGGTCGTGCCGACCGGCGTCACCGACGCCGTCTGCCCGACAGCAAGCCGCGCCAGATCGCTTTCCGCAAGCCGCGCGAGCAATTCCATCTCGCCGCCCTTCGCCAGCCGGAACAGGGGCGGGCCGCCGGCGGCGACGATCTGGCCGGGTTCGATGACGCGGGCCAGCACCAGGCCGGCTTCCGGCGCGCGGATGTCGAGGCGGGCAAGCCGCGCATTCATCTCGCCATATTGCGCGCGAGTCACGCGGACGCGGGCGAGTGCGGCATCGCGGGTCGCGGTCTTGCGATCGATGTCGGCCTGGCTGATGAAACCGCGGGCGACCAGCTTCTTGGCGCGGTCGAGCTCATTCTGCGCGAGCCGGGCATCGGCCTCGGCGGCGGCGATTTGGGCGTTCATCTGTGCCGATTGCTGCACCTGGACCTGGCGGTCGACGGTCGCGAGGACCTGGCCCTTGCTGACCCAATCGCCCGGTTCGACGCGCACGGCGGTGACGATGCCGCCTTCACCAGCGACGCCGACCGGCATTTCGCGCCGCGCGGCAAGGTTGCCGGTGGCCGAAATCAGGTTGGTCACGGCCTGGCGGCCGGGCACGACGACGGTAACGCGCGGCAGGGAGGGACCCTGCGGGGCAGCTTTCTCGCCACCCGACATCAGGAAATAAGCAACGAGCGCGATCAGCGCGGCCGCTGCCACGATGACGATCAGCAGCCTGCGACGTCCGCGAGCCCGCGTGTCATGATCCCCATCAACGGAGTCGATTGCTTCATCCCGCTTGCGCCAGAAGCCCTGCTCGACATTCATCGCTTTCATCTTTCCGCCCTGCGGCACCCGGGCCCCACGCCCTCCGCCGCGACTGTATTATCTCAATATATCACCCACCTCAAGCGGGCGCGGTGCAATGTCGCCATATTATGTCTTTTCAATGTCGAAAGGTACGGATCGGACCAATTTTGCGCCTTGCCAGTCCATGCCGGGCCGGCGCACCTTGGGTTTGACGTCGCAAACGGGAACAAGACGATGAATCATGGGGTAATGGGGTGGCTACTGATCGGTCTCGTCGCCGGTGTTCTGGGGAAGCTGATCATGCCCGGCCGCGATCCGGGCGGGTTTGTCGTCACGATTCTGTTGGGTATCGCCGGCGCTCTGCTCGCCGGCTATGTCGCGACGATTCTCAACATCGGTGTCGAAGGCTGGATCAGGCAATATGGCGCGGCGATCCTCGGATCGGTCGCACTGCTGGCTATCTATCGCATCATCATGCGCGTTCGCGGCCGATGACCGTTCCGATTGGCCTTTGCTTTCAATCGACTGTCGCATCCGTTCAGCCCGCGTGCAGCGGATGGATGTGATGGGCGATCGGAACGGCGCCGACGGACGGTGCCATGATGGAGACTGAGCGATGAGGACTAGCAGGGCGCTGATGGCTGCGGCGGCAGTGACGACCATGGTGGCGGCAGCTCAGGCCCAGACCGTGGCGGCGACCCCGGTGCCGGTCATTCAGGGTACGCGGCTGGATATCGTGGCGGAGGGCGCCGTTTCCCGCGTGCCCGATATCGCGACGATCAACGCCGGTGTGGTCACGCAGGGCGTGACGGCTGCGGCCGCAATGAGCGAGAATGCCGGCCGCATGTCGGCTGTCGTGGCGGCGCTCAAGCAGGCGGGCGTCGCAGATCGCGACATCCAGACGAGCACGCTCTCGCTCAGCCCGCAATATCGCTATGCCGAAAACAAGCCGCCGGTGATTACCGGCTATCAGGCGTCCAATCAGGTCACCGTGCGCTTCCGCGACGTGAAGCGTTCCGGCGCCATCCTCGACGCACTGGTCGCACAGGGCGCCAACCAGATCAACGGCCCGAACCTGTCGATCGACAAGCCGGAAGCCGCGCTGGACGAGGCGCGCGCAGCGGCGATCCGCACCGCGCGGGCTCGTGCCAACCTCTATGCGGAGGCGTCAGGTCTCCGGGTGAAGCGCATCCTGGCGATCAGCGAGCAGGCGGGCGGTTTTCAGCCTCCCATGCCGATGCCGATGATGATGGCGCGGGCGGAAAAGGCCGCGGATACCGCGGTTGAGGCCGGCGAGCAGAAGCTGGGCGTCACGCTCACCGTCAGCTTCGAACTCGAATGACGCAAAAGGGCCGCCGCGACACCTGCCCCGGCGGCCCTTCATGCTTTTGTCCGGATTTTAGCGGACGCTGCCGCGACGGACGAGATTGACGATCGCCAGCAGCACGATTGCGCCGACCAGCGATACCAGGAACGAGGTGACGGTCAGCGGCGCACTATTGATCGAACCGCCGGTGAACACCAGGCCGCCGATGAACGCGCCGACGATGCCGACAACCACGTTCAGAATGATTCCCTGCTGTGCATCGGTGCGCATGACGATGCTCGCCAGCCAGCCGATGACACCGCCGATAATCAGCCACAGAATAAGTCCCATCTTGCCCTCCTTGCCGGCTTGCCACACGGGCTCGGTCATCGCCGGGGTTCAGCCGTCCGCGTCTTGCGGATCCTGATGCTGATACGCGTGGGTAACGAAAAATGTTCCGCGCTTGCGCTTGGGCCAAACGTAATTCGGGCCCGCTGGCGGTTGCCAACGGGCCCGAATAGCTTCGGCAAGGCGCCGGTGATCAGTATTTCTGCTGGCGCTCGTACAGCGATTTATAATGCTGGATGCGCGTCACGCGCAGGCCGGGCATGCCGGAGCGATCGACGGCGCGCTGCCAGCCGGCAAATTCCTCGACCGTCAGATTATACCGCTCGCACACTTCATCGACGCTGAGCAGTCCACCATTGACCGCGGCGACCACTTCGGCCTTGCGGCGCACGACCCAACGGGTCGTCGACGGTGGCGGTAGCGAATCCAGGGTCAAGGGTTCCCCAAGTGGACCGATCACCTGTGCGGGGCGGATTTTCTGATTTTCGATCATTATCAACCTCGGTCTCGGCCGCTTTCCGACCTGATTTGCTCTTGAAGGCTTCGTGATACGCGCAACCCATTGAACGAAGCCTAACCCTTGAGGGTAAAGGCGGTGTTTATAATCCTTTACGTCCCCTCTGGTCCGAGCAGCCGGGCGGCCTGCGGGTGAAAGCTTCCACCCAGCGCGCCGGGTGCCGCAGTCCAGCCGCGATCGGCGGCCAGCAGGGTCACCAACATGTCGACAGGATCGGAAATCGGCATGCGAGGAGCCGGCAGGCAGGCGGCGATACGCGCAGTCGGCGTATCGGCCTGCGCAGCTGCCAGGCCGGCAATCAGCCGGGCGTGGCTGATCCTTGCATTGGTTCGCCCCATTCCGGCCATCCGCCGTGCGGCGCCGTGCAGGGAGAAACTGAGATCCATCGGGCTTAAGCCCCCCCCGTCGAACTATCTCCGGCGGCGGTGTTAGCGGCCATGTCTGAAGGTCGGGTAAAGGCCGGCGGTTTGTTTTGGGCCGCCGATGCACTATGTGGCGCGCCAATGGACGCCGATTTCCAGCTTTCCGGATTCGATTCCGCCACGTCGCTGAAAGGCGCACGGATCGTCGTTGCCATGTCGGGCGGCGTCGACAGCTCGGTCGTGGCCGCGCTCGCGGCAAAAAGCGGTGCCGAGGTGATCGGCGTCACGCTCCAGCTCTATGATCATGGCGCAGCGACCGGCCGCACCGGCAGCTGCTGCGCCGGCCAGGATATCCGGGATGCGCGCGCCGTCGCGGACAAGCTCGGCATCGCGCATTATGTCTTCGATTATGAAAGCGCGTTTCGCCAAGGAGTGATCGATCGTTTCGCCGACGATTATATGGCTGGCCGCACTCCTATCCCCTGCGTGCGTTGCAATCAGGGGGTGAAGTTCACCGATCTGTTCGGCATCGCCCGCGATCTCGGCGCGGACTGCCTTGCCACCGGCCATTATGTCCGCCGGGTGGTGGGGCCGCACGGGGCGGAGCTTCACCGCCCGGCCGATCCTGCGCGCGACCAGAGCTATTTCCTGTTCGCGACGACGCGCGCGCAGCTCGATTATCTGCGCTTCCCGCTCGGCAACCTGCCCAAGCCCCGCGTGCGGGAGATCGCGGCCGAGCTGGGGCTGGGCGTAGCCGCCAAGCCCGACAGCCAGGATATCTGCTTCGTCCCCGACGGCGATTATGCCAGCGTCGTCCGCAAGCTTCGGCCTGAGGCGGAGGAAGGCGGCGATATCGTTGACCTCGACGGCCGGATCATCGGCCGCCATCGCGGACTCATTCATTATACCGTCGGCCAGCGCCGCGGGCTGGAGATAGGCGGACAGGCCGAGCCGCTCTACGTCGTCCGGCTCGATGCCGAACAGCGCCGCGTCATCGCCGGCCCTCGCCGCGCGCTCGCGGTAGCGGCGGCGCGGATCAGCGACGTCAACTGGCTGGGCGAAGGCTTTGATGGCCCGATGACGGTCAAGGTCCGCTCGATGGCCAAGCCTGCCCCCGCGCGCTTCGACGGCCAGATGGTAAGCTTCGACAGCCCGGAATATGGCGTCGCCCCCGGGCAGGCGGCGGTGCTCTATGCGGGCGATCGCGTGCTCGGCGGCGGCTGGATCGAGGAAACCGTGCAGGCGGAGCTGCTCGCCGCCTGAGCCTTTAGCCGCGGAACCAGTGCTTGCGCAGGAAATAAGCGGTGATGGCAACAGACAGCGCCACGCAGACCCCCACCACCCCCCAGAAAGCCCAGGGTTCCTCGGCATAGGGTATGCCTTTGACGTTCATGCCGAGCAGGCCGGTGAGGAAGGTCAGCGGCAGGAAGACCAGCGCGACGATCGACAGGATCAGTGTCCGTGTATCGATCTGCTCGGCGCGCAGGTCGGTGAGCTGTTCATGCAGCAGCGCCGATCGCTCGCGCACCGCTTCCAGTTCCTCGGCCATGCGCGCGAAGCGGTCGGCGGCGTCGCGCAGGTGGAGCCGGTCATCCTCCTCCAGCCAATCGGCATCCAGCGAGGCCAGCCGTTCCAGCGCCTGCCGCTGCGGCATCACGAATCGGCGATACTGGATGGCGTCGGATCGCGTCCGGGCGATCAGGCGCCGCAGCGCGAAGACGCGATTGGGGTCGAGATCGGCTTCGCACGTATCGATGCTGTCGCCCATCGCCGCCACCACGGGATCGAGCGTCTCGGTGATCGTCATTGCCAGCGCCGCGATCAGGTCGCCGGGATCGTGGATCTTCCCGGCCTGCATCTGCTCGCGGACGGTGTCGCTGGCCGCGAGATGGCGGAAGCCCACGGAAACCACCCTGCCGCGTTCGGCCCATAGCCGGATCGACACCAGCGGATCGGCATCTTCGTCGGTCAGCGCGCCGAGGCCGCGCAGGTTGACGAGTGCGCCCTTGCCGATCGTTTCGGCGCGCGGCCGTGTTTCGGCCGCGGTCAGTGCCGAGATCACGCCGGGTGCCAACCCGCTCTCGGATTCGAGCCAGCCGCGCTCGGCGGCATCGCGGCCGTCGAGATGGCACCAGACGAAGCCTTGCGATGGCGCACGCGTGCCGTCGCGGTCGATCGTGCGGGGCGCGGACCCGCCGGCGCCGTCGGTTTCCCAACACCAATGGCTCATCTGTCCGCCCAATCTATATCGATCGAAAGACCCGGCTCGCCGCCAACCGGCCGGGCACAGGCGATCCGGTCCGCATCGGCGCGGCCGCGATCGAGAATTGCCGCCGGCACGTCGGGGCGGTGATAGATCCGGTCGCACTGGCCGAGCAGGCGTGCCTGCCGCAATGTAAGTTCGTCGGGGTCCGGCGAACGCAGCAGCACCACAACGAGACCGGAGGGTGTGGGCGCGGCATCGCGCGCGGCGAGCCAATGTTCGACCGCTTCTTCGGCATGGTCCGCCAGCGGATCGAGCGAGCCGCCCGCCTCCAGCGCGGCATCAATCGCCCGCCGCCGATCGGCCGGATCGGGCCAGCGGGCGCGCATCGCATCACGGGCGCGCGCCAGCCCGTTCGCAAGGCCGCCAAGCGAGCTCGGCAACCAGACCTCCAGTCGCTGCCGGAGCGCCTTGGCGAGCCCCGCGGATGCGCCGCCGGTCCCCACCGCAATGATCACCGGATCGCGATCGACGATCGCCGGCAGCGTGAAGTCGCAAAGCTCGGGCCGATCGGTGGCGTTGACCAGCACGCCGCGCGACCGCAGCCGCATGACGGTCGCCTCGTCACCGTCCGAAACCACGGCGAGGGCCGCGTCCGCCTCCTCGCCGACCACCCGCGCGCCCGCGCGCTCGAGCAGCCGGCGCTTGGCATTCGCAGCCGCGCCCTCCCCTGTCAGGATCACAGGCCTGCCGGTCAGTCGAACGAAGATCGGCAGGCTGTGCGTGGCGGCTATTCCCTTAGAGGCTGTTGATGAATTCGCGGACCGGCGGGCCTATGTCGTCGCGTTCCAGCGCCAGCGCAATATTGGCCTGAATATATCCGGCCTTGTCGCCGCAATCGTGGCGGACGCCGCTGAAGGTCAGCGCGTGGAAGGCCTGCCGTCCGATCAGCTTGGCCATGGCGTCGGTCAACTGGATCTCGTTGCCTGCACCGCGATCGCCCGCCGCCAATATATCCATCACTTCGGGCTGCAATATGTAACGGCCGACGGCGGCGAGCCGCGACGGCGCTTCGGCCGCCTTGGGCTTTTCGACCAGCCCGGCCACTTCGGTCACCGGCCCGTCGCTCGCGCCCGGCTTGACGATGCCATAACGGTTGGTGTGGTCCTGCGGCACTTCCAGCACGGCGATGACATTGCCGCCCTTGGTTTCATAGACGTCGCGCATCTGCTGCAGGCAGGGCGATTTGGGGTTCCACAGCAGTTCGTCGGCCAGCAGCACAGCGAAGGGTTCGTCGCCGATCAGGTCGCGGGCGCACCACACGGCGTGACCGAGGCCCAAAGGCTCCTGCTGGCGGATGTAGGCCACATTGCCCGGGGCGAGCCGGCTGCCGTCTAGCGTGGCAAGCACATCATGCTTGTCGCGCGCGGTCAGCGTCGCTTCAAGCTCGTAGGCGATGTCGAAATAATCCTCGATGGCGTTCTTGCCGCGGCCGGTAACGAAAATGATCTGTTCGATTCCGGCGGCCCTGGCCTCGTCGACCGCATATTGGATCAGGGGTTTGTCGACGACCGGCAGCATTTCCTTTGGAACTGCCTTGGTGGCCGGAAGAAAGCGCGTGCCCAAACCTGCGACGGGGAATACTGCCTTGCGAACGGGTTTCATGCGTTCTCCTGCGAAAAGCTACTCGAGCCACGGCGGAAGGCTGTCCGCCGCAATCAGCGCCTCGATCGGCAGCCTCTCCCGCACTACAGCCATATTATTACCGTCCACCATCACTTCGGCGGTGAGCGGACGACTGTTGTAGGTGCTTGCCATGGTCGCCGCATAGGCCCCCGCGGTCATGAAACCGACCAGATCGCCGGCCTCCACCGCATCCATCGAACGGCCGGTCGCGAACGTGTCTCCGCTCTCGCAAACCGGGCCGACGACATTGGCGGAAAAGCTTTTTTGTCGCGGCACGATCGCGCGGATGTCGTGCCACGCATCGTAAAGCGCGGGGCGCATCAGATCGTTCATCGCCGCATCGACGATGACGAACGGGTCGGACGCGCCTTCCTTCACCCGGATCACCCGGCTGATCAGCGCGCCAGCATTGGCGACGATCAAGCGGCCGGGCTCGAACATCAGTCGCACGCCCCAATCGGCGGTGACGCGGGCGACCATCTCGCCATAAGCGGCGGGGCTCGGCGGCAAGGGCAGGGCAGGGTCATAAGGCACGCCCAGCCCGCCGCCGAGATCGGCGGTGACGATATCATGGCCGGCGGCACGGAGGTGCGCGATCAGTTCGCCGATCTTGGTGAAGGCGGTTTCGAGCGGGGCAAGATCGGTCAACTGGCTGCCGATATGGACGGCGACTCCGCGCACCGACAGGCCGGGAAGCTCGCGCGCCCGCGCATAGGCATGGCCCGCGCGGTGATAGGCGATGCCGAACTTGTTCTCCGACTTGCCGGTTGAAATCTTGGCGTGGGTGCCGGCGTCGACATCGGGGTTGATGCGGAACGCCACCGGCGCGGTGACGCCCAGCGCCTGCGCCACCTCCGACAGCATCTCGGCTTCGGGTTCGGATTCCAGGTTGAACTGGCCGATCTCGTGCTTGAGCGCGAGCGCCATTTCGTCGGCGGTCTTGCCGACGCCCGAAAAGACGATCTTGGCGGGATCCATGCCCGCGCGGATTGCGCGCAGCAGCTCGCCGCCCGAAACCACGTCGGCGCCCAGCCCCTCGCGCGCCAGGGTCGCCAGCACCGCGGCATTGGGGTTGGCCTTCACCGCATAGCAGATCAGCGGGCCGTCCGGCCCCGACGACACCTTCGCCAGCGCCTCGCGGAACACGCGCGCGTGGCGGACGATGGTGGCGGTGGAATAGACGTAGACGGGGGTGCCAACCGCCTCGGCGATCAGCGTCAAGGGAACGTCCTCGGCGTGCATCACGCCATCGCGAAGCTGGAAATGGTCCATAAGGCTTTCGTTATTGCGGCGGCAGATTGAAGCGGTCGTCGCGCCGTTCTTCGGATTGGCGCAGCAATTCCTCGCTGCGATCGGGGCGTTCCTGCGGGCGCGGGGTCAAGAGGTCGGTCGGCGTCGGCTGGGTCGCGGCCATCGCCGGCTTCTGCGGCAGCGCCTTGCCTTCCGCCGGCCGCAGCGATTCGCGGCTGCCGCACCCTGCCAAAGCGGTGGCGAGCGTCAGCGCCAGGATCGCTTTCTTCATGGCTCCATCCCCAGCTTCGCCCGCGCCTCGGCGACGCGCGCGCGCACTTGGTCGGGCGCGGTGCCGCCATGGCTCTTGCGGCTCGCCACCGACGCATCGACCGAAAGCGCGTCGAATACGCGCGCATCGATCCGCGGGTCGATTTCCTTGAGCTTGTCGAGCGGCACCTTGTCCAGCGCCAGGCCCTGCCGCTCGGCCAACCGCACCGCGGCGCCGGTGATGTGGTGCGCCTCGCGGAAGGGGATGTCGGCGACGCGGACCAGCCAGTCGGCGAGGTCGGTCGCGGTGGAGAAGCCGGCCTCCGCCGCCGCGCGCATCTTCGCCGGCACGAAGCTCACCGTCTCGACCATGCCCGTCATCGCCGCGATCGACAGCGCCAGCAGGTCGTGCGCCTCGAACACCGGCGGCTTATCGTCCTGCATGTCCTTCGAATAAGCGAGCGGCAGGCCCTTCATCGTCATGACGAGCGATGTCATGCAGCCCGCGATCCGCCCCGAATGGCCGCGCACCAGCTCGGCCGCGTCGGGGTTGCGCTTCTGCGGCATGATCGAGCTGCCGGTCGAATAGGCATCGGGCAGCGACACGAAGCCATAAGGCTGGCTCGCCCAGATGATGAACTCCTCGGCCAGCCGCGACAAATGCAGGCTGCACTGGGTCGCTGCCATCAAATAATCGAGCGCGAAGTCGCGGTCGGACACCGAATCGAGCGAATTTCGCGTCGGGCCTGCGAAGCCGAGCGCCTTGGCGGTCGCCTCACGATCGATCGGAAAGCCCGTGCCGGCCAGCGCCGCCGATCCCAACGGGCATTCGTTGAGCCGCGCCCGCGCATCGGCGAAGCGCGAACGGTCGCGCGCGATCATCTCCTGATAAGCCATCAGATGATGGCCGAGCGTCACCGGCTGGGCGACCTGGAGGTGGGTGAAGCCCGGCATCACCGTGGCGACATTCTCGCCGGCACGCGTAACGAGCGCGACCTGCAGCGCTTCGAGGCCCGAATCCACCGCGTCGATCGCGTCGCGCACCCACAATTTGAAATCGGTCGCCACCTGGTCGTTGCGGCTGCGCGCGGTGTGGAGCCGCCCGGCGGCCGGCCCGATCAGTTCGGCCAGCCGGCTTTCGGTCGCCATGTGGATGTCTTCGAGCGCCAGGTCGACGGGCACGCCGTCCGCCTCATATTCGGCGGCGACGCGGTCGAGCCCGCGGGCGATCGCCGCGCCATCTTCGGCGGTGACGATGCCGTTGGCGGCGAGCATGGAGACGTGCGCCTTCGATCCCGCTATGTCCTGCCGCCAGAGTCGCTTGTCGAAGGGTATCGAAGCGTTGATCTCGCGCATGATCGCTGCGGGCCCTTCGGCGAAGCGCCCACCCCACATCGAATTGGAGCTGTCCGTGCGGTTGCTAATGGTCCTGATCCTCGCTCTTACGCTCGGCGCCTGCGATAAGGAGAAGAGCCAGCCGCCGCAAGCCGACGTGAAGGAGCCGATCGGCCGCGTCGATATATCGCATGCCGGCACCGAAGCTCCAGCCATCCCGTTCGAAGGGCCGAAGGGCGGCCCGGCGACCCTGGCGTCGTTCCGCGGCAAGCCGCTGATCGTCAACCTCTGGGCCACCTGGTGCGCGCCCTGCGTCCGTGAAATGCCGACGCTCGATGCGCTGGCGGAGCGCGAGAAGGGCCGCATCCAGCTCATCGTCGTCAGCATGGACATGGCGGGCCAGCGCGAAGTCGGGCCCTATTTCGCCAAGGCGAAGTTCAAGGCGCTCGAACCCTATATCGACAAGCAGAATGTGCTGATGGAAGCGCTCAAGACCGATACGCTGCCCACCACCATCTTCTACGACGCCAAGGGCCGCGAACAATGGCGCGTCCTCGGCGCGATGGACTGGTCCGGCGACCGCGCCAAGACCCTGATCGAAAACGCGATCAACCCGCCGGGGGTGAGCTGAGGGTACGCAGCATATCTGTCCCGTCACCCCGGACTTGTTCCGGGGTCCACTGAACCACGAGCGTCGCGCTCAAAGCCTTTCACCCTTCGTCCGCCGCATAGTGGACCCCGGAACAAGTCCGGGGTGACGAAAGAGAATGTGCCCAAATTTTAAGCACTCCCCAATCTCTGCTTAATCCATAAGCGGCTGAAACGCCGCCGATATGTGCAGCGCAACAACATGTTCGCTGCAATGCAACGGAATCCCGCCGATTCCGGCAAGTGGCATGGCCCTTGCGATGTTGCCCCCCGCAGAATGCGAGGGAGGCGGAATGAAACTCGTCATAGCCATCATCAAGCCGTTCAAGCTCGACGAGGTGCGTGAAGCCCTCTCGGGTCTGGGCGTGCAGGGCATGACCGTTACCGAGGTCAAGGGCTTCGGGCGGCAGAAGGGGCAGACCGAAATCTATCGGGGGGCCGAATACAGCACGAACATGGTGCCGAAGATCAAGATCGAGGTCGTCGCCGGCGATGATCTCGCGGGCCGCGTGGTGGAGGCGATCCAGCAGGCCGCCAACACCGGCGCGATCGGCGACGGCAAGATCTTCGTCCTCGATGTCGGGCAAGCCGTGCGTATCCGCACCGGCGAAACCGACGATACCGCTCTCTGATCGAAAAGGGGGACACATGAAGCTTTCAACCAAGATGACGGGAGCGGCGATAGGACTGATGTCCACGTTCGCCGCACTGCCCGCCTGGGCCCAGGAAGGCCCGATCAAGGCGCCGACCGCCGAACAGATGGCCACCATGGTCAACAAGGGCGATACCACCTGGATGCTCGTTTCGGCGGCACTGGTGCTGATGATGTCGATCCCGGCGCTGGCGCTCTTCTACGGCGGTCTCGTCCGCACCAAGAACATGCTGTCCGTCCTCATGCAGGTGCTGACGATCGTCGCGGTCGCGTCGCTCGTCTGGGTCTGCTGGGGTTATTCGATCGCGTTCACCGGCGGCTCGCCTTATTTCGGCGGCCTTTCCAAGGCGTTCCTCGCCGGCGTCAGCGCGTCTACCTACGCCGCCACCTTCTCGAACAACGTCTACATCCCGGAATATGCCTTCGTCGTGTTCCAGATGACCTTCGCCTGCATCACGCCGGCGCTGATCGTCGGTGCTTTTGCCGAACGCGTGAAGTTCACGCCGCTGATCATCTTTGTGGTTCTGTGGCTGACCATCGTCTATTTCCCGATGGCGCACATGGTCTGGTACTGGGCGGGCCCGGACTTCCTGTCCGATAACACCTCGGACGCCGGCTTCCTCTATGGTCTCGGCGCGCTCGATTTCGCCGGCGGCACCGTCGTCCACATCAATGCGGGCATCGCCGGCCTCGTCGGCTGCCTCATCATCGGCAAGCGCCTGGGTTACAAGGCCGAACCGATGCCGCCGCACTCGCTCACCATGACGATGATCGGCGCGTCGCTGCTCTGGATCGGCTGGTTCGGCTTCAACGCGGGTTCGAACCTCGAAGCCAATGGCCTCGCCGCGCTCGCCTTTATCAACACCTTCGTCGCCACCGCTGCCGCGGCCGTGGGCTGGGCGGTGATCGAGCAGATCAAGCATGGCAAGCCGTCGCTCCTGGGCGGCGTCTCGGGTGCCGTCGCCGGTCTCGTCGCGATCACGCCTGCCGCCGGTTTCGCGGCGCCGATGACCTCGATCCTGCTCGGCTTCGTCGCGGCCGCCGGTTGCTTCTTCTTCGTCACGACGGTGAAGAACAAGCTCGGCTATGACGACACGCTCGACGTGTTCGGCATCCACTGCATCGGGGGCATCATCGGCGCCATCGGCACCGGCATCGTCGCCGATCCGGCGCTCGGTGGTCAGGGCTGGGTCGACTACACCGTCTTCCCGGCGGTGGCTGGCGCCTATGACATGGGCGGCCAGGTGCTCACTCAGATCAAGGGTGTGGTGCTCACGCTGGTCCTCTCGGGTGGCGTCTCGGCGATCCTGTTCTTCGTCCTCGACAAGACGATCGGCCTGCGCCCGTCGAAGGAAGTCGAGACCGAGGGCCTCGATCTCAACGAGCATGGCGAACGCGCCTACAACTACTGACGAAATTGGGGCGCGGGATCATTCCCCCCGCGCCCCTGCCAAGGTTCCTCCTGCGAACGACTGGGCCGGTGGTTTTCCGCCGGCCCTTTTTTATGTCACGCCAGGAAACCGCGGATCGGGCTGATGTCATAACCTGCGGCGGCAGCCTTGGCGGCCAGCGTATCACCGGCATCGCCCTCGGCGCCGCGCGCCAGCGCCCAGACGAAGGTCGATCGCGTGCCAGACCGGCAGAAAGCGAGCACCGGCCCGGTCGCGTCAGCCAGCGCGGCGCGCATCGCCTCGACCTGTGGCTGCGAGAAGCCGGCATGGGTGATCGGGATGGCGCGATAGGCAAGCCCCGCCGCCTCCGCCGCCGCCTGCATCTCCGCGCTCGAAGGCTGGCCCGGCTGCTCGTCATCGGGGCGGTTGTTGACGATCATCGCGAAACCCAGCTTCGCGGCCTCCGCCACGTCCGCGGGGCTGATCTGCCCGGCCACCGAAATGCTGTCGTCGATCTTGCGGAACATAGCGCTCTCCCGAATTGGTCGGCTCCGGGCTTTAGGCGTGCGCCCGGATCACGTCCAGAAAGGCGTCGCCATAGTCGTCGAGCTTGCGGGCGCCGACGCCCGTCACCTGGCCCAGCCCGTGCCGGGTGGTGGGCTTGAGTCCCGCCATTTCGCGCAGCGTGGCATCATGGAAGATCACATAAGGCGGCACACCCAGTTCCTTGGCGATCTCGCGCCGGCGGGCGCGGAGCGCGTCGAACAGCGGATCATGCGGCCATTCCTCTGCCGATCCGCGCCGCTGGCGCCGTTCGCGCTTGGGCGGCAGGATGACATCGAGCTTGTCTTCGCCCTTCAGGATCGGCTTGGCGGCGGGCCCGAACGAAAGGCCGCCATATTCATCCGCGCGCAGCGCATCGCGCGCCATCAGCGCGCGCGCGACCGGCTTCACAAGCTGCAATTCCTCCGCGTCGGCGATGCCGAACACGGACAGTCGGTCATGGCCGGCGATCCGCACTTTCTCATTGTCGCGGCCGGCCAGCACGTCGGTCAGGTGGCCCAGGCCATAACGCATCTCGGTCCGGAACGCGGCCGACAGCAGCTTCTGCGCCACCGTCGTCGCATCCACCGAAGCCGGTGGATTGAGGCAATTGTCGCAATTGCCGCACGCGGCAGGCGGTTCCTCGCCAAAGTGGCGCAACAGCACCGCACGGCGGCAACCCGCGGTCTCGACCAGCCCGGCCAGCGCGTTCATGCGCTGCCGCTCGCCCGGCCGGCGGCTTTCCTCAACCTCGGTCTCGATCCGCCGGCGGGCGCGGGCAAAATCCTCCGCCCCCCAGAACAGATGCGCCGTCGCCGGATCGCCATCGCGGCCGGCGCGACCGGTTTCCTGATAATAAGCCTCGATCGATTTCGGCAGGCCCGCATGGGCGACGAAGCGCACGTCGGGCTTGTCGATCCCCATGCCGAACGCGATCGTCGCCACCATCACCATGTCTTCGGACGCGACGAACGCGCGCTGGTTGGCGGCGCGTACCGAGGCGTCGAGCCCGGCATGATAAGCCCGCGTCGGCCGCCCGGCCTTGGCAAGCGAAGCCGCCAGCCGCTCGGTCCCCTCGCGGCTCGTCGCATAGATGATGCCCGGCCCTTCGATCTCGCCGACAAGCGCCGCCAATTGGCTCGGCAGGCCATCGCGCGGAGAAATTGCGTAGCGGATATTGGGCCGGTCGAACCCGGCGAGGATCAGCCCGTCCTCCGGGATACCAAGCTGGGCGAGGATGTCGGCCCGCGTATGCCGGTCGGCCGTCGCGGTCAGCGCGAGGCGCGGCGTATCGGGATAGGCGTCGAGCAGCGGCCGCAGCAGGCGGTAATCGGGGCGGAAATCATGCCCCCATTCAGACACGCAATGCGCCTCGTCGATCGCGATCAGCGCCAGTGGCGGCGCGCGGTCGATCATCCGCCGGAAGCCCTCGGTCGATGCCCGCTCGGGCGCGACATAAAGCAGGTCGAGCGTCCCATCGCGAAAACGGGCGATCGTCTCGTCGCGATTGTCGTCGGCGGAGGTGAGCGCCGCGGCGCGGATGCCGGCCGCTTCGGCCGATCGTACCTGATCGTGCATCAAGGCGATCAGAGGCGAGATGACGAGGCCCGTACCCGGCCGGCACAGCGCAGGAATCTGGTAGGTCAGCGACTTGCCGGCGCCCGTCGGCATCACCGCCAGGCTGTGCTCGCCCGCCATCACCCGGTCGATCACCTCGGCCTGGCGCCCCCGGAAAGCGGAATAGCCGAAGGTGGCGTGCAATATGTCGAGCGGGGAGGGCATTGCCCGGCCTTAGCGGATCGCGAAGGGCTGACGGAAGCATGATTTCTGTGCCTGGTCGGCTGATCGATCGCTGATGGCGCCCTTGCTTCCGCCTGTCGTCAAAAGCGGTTAGCAGAGACGGGATGACCGATCCCGCCGTGCCCGCCATCTCCCGTTCGCTGTTTCTCTATGCGGTGCTTTACGGGGGCATGACCTGCATCGCCGGGGTGCTGGGCAACAAGCAGATCGACTTGGGGCCGCTGGCGGTGGAGTCCGGGATCTTCGCCTTCCTCCAGCTCGTCGTCCTGTCGAGCGCGGTGGCGGAACTGCATGGCCGGGCGACTGCGAACCGGCTGGTGCTGTTCGGCTTCGTGCCGCTGATCATGTCGATGGCGCTGATCCTGCTGGTGCTGGCCTTGCCCGCCGCTGACGAAATGGACCCGGCGCGGCTGGGCGCCTTCCACCTCGTGCTTGGCCAGAGCCCACGGCTGATGGCGGGCGGGCTCATCGCTTATGGCATCTCGCAGATGCTGAACGTCACCATCTTCAGCGCGCTTCGCCGCGGCGAAGGCCGGCTGTTGTGGCTGCGCGCCAGCGTCGCCAGCGTCACATCGCAGGTGATCGACACCGTCATCTTCATCACCATCGCTTTCTATGGCGTCTTCCCGATCGGCACGCTGATGGCCGGCCACATGCTCGCCAAGGTGCTGCTGTCCGTCACTCTGGTGCCGCCGCTGATCTATCTGCTGGTCGGGCTCGGCCGAAGGCTGGACGCGAAGGCGTAACGATGCGGTGACAGTCAATGCGTGACGCAGGGGCCAAGCCTCGCTATGGGCCCGCCATCATGACCGACCACGCCATCGACCCCGCTCTTCTCCTCAAGGCCGAAACGCTTGTCGAGGCGCTGCCTTATATGCAGCGTTATGCTGGCGAGACCTTCGTCGTGAAATATGGCGGCCACGCCATGGGCGATCCCGAAGCCGCACGCGATTTCGCCGAGGATGTCGTGCTGATGAAGGCGGTCGGCATCAACCCGATCGTCGTCCATGGCGGCGGCCCACAGATCGGCGCGATGCTGAAGACGCTGAACGTCGAGACCAGCTTCATCGACGGCCTGCGCGTCACCGATGCCGAGACCGCGCGGGTGGCGGAAATGGTCCTCTCCGGATCGATCAACAAGGAGATCGTGTCGTGGATCGGCCGCGCCGGCGGCCGTGCGGTCGGCATTTCGGGCAAGGATGGCCGGCTGGTCACCGCCGAGAAGGTCCACCGCACCCAGCGCGACCCCGACAGCAATATCGAGCGCGTCGTCGACCTCGGCTTCGTCGGCGAGCCTTCGGACGTCGACACGCGCCTGCTCGACACGATTTCCAAAGCGGGGATGATCCCGGTTGTCGCGCCGATCGGCGTGGGCGCGGACGGCGAGACCTATAATATCAACGCGGACACCATGGCGGGCGCCATCGCCATCGCCACGGGTGCGGCACGCCTGTTCCTGCTGACCGACGTGCCGGGCGTGCTCGACAAGCAGAAGCAGCTCATGTCCGACCTCACCCCCGCCCAGATCGGCGCGCTGCGCCACGACGGCACGATTTCGGGCGGGATGATCCCGAAGCTCGAAACTTGCGTCCATGCGGTCGAGGGCGGGGTCGACGCGGCCGTCATCCTCGACGGCCGGGTGCCGCATGCGATGCTGCTGGAAATCTTCACCAGGCGCGGCGCCGGCACGCTCGTCCGGGCGGGCTGAAATCCGCCAGAAATGAAAAAGGACCGCCGGGCGTACCCGGCGATCCCCTGACATGGTCAGCGGCCGGAGTGCCGGCCCGGGAGACCCCCGTGAGCGCTATTTCAGCGCCCCATCTCCCGAACGGACAGAACCGACCCCTCTGCTGAACCATGAGACATCGGATCACCTCCTTTCGCTATGTGGAATGAGCAATACGGAGAGTGAATCATCCCGATTCGCGTAGCAAGCCCCCCGCGAAAATAATATCTGGTGCAATGCGGCAAAGCGTTGCCTCATGACCATGAAACGCGCGGAAATGCGACGAATCGAGCGGCCTATTTCCGGCAATCCTCGACGACGCGGGTGAGCTCCGCCCAGGCCGGCAAGGTGAGCGGCGGCAGGCCCGCGACATCAAGGCGGATACGGCCGCGGCTATAGGCGATCCAGTCGGCCAATCCATCCGACGCCGCCAGCCGTGCGTTGATGCCGTCGGTGGCCGCAGCGGCCGCCAATTGCCGCTTGCCATAGCTCGTCGTCACCATGATCGCGGCGGCCGGCACGGTGGCGCCATGGCGCGCGACGGTGAGCGACCGCGCCGCCCGATCGCAGGCGAGGCTTGCGAGCGGCGCCTGGCCCGATGTGCCGAAGCGCGCGATTCCATTCCCATAGGTCCAGGTGCCGGGCGTGAGCGGCGCATCCTCCCACGCGACCGGGGGTGCCACGGCCGGTGGAGGAGCGGGGGCCGGTGGCGGCGGCGGGGGTGGTGGCGGAGCGGGCGCCACGCATCCGGCGAGCGCGGCCAGTGCGGCAGCGGTCAGTGCCGCGCGGATCAGGTGCGAAGGTCCAGCCATATGAGCGACATGCGCGATCCTGGCTTCCGTGAAAAGCCCCGATGTCGGATTGCCCGCAAAGCCGAACGCCGCCATACCGGCAGCGAACAGGCGAGGGAGCAGGCATGGCGGGGGCGGCGAAGCGGCTCAGATCGATCATCGGCGGATCGGCGGGCAATTTCGTCGAATGGTATGACTGGTTCGCTTATGCCTCGCTCAGCATCTATTTCGCGCCGGCTTTCTTCCCCGAAGGCAATGAAACCATCCAGTTGATGAACACCGCCGCGATCTTCGCGGTCGGCTTCATCATGCGGCCGATCGGCGCGTGGGTGATGGGCATCTATGGCGATCGCCATGGCCGCAAGGCCGGCCTTGCGCTGTCAGTGGGGCTGATGTGCGCCGGATCGCTGCTGATCGCGATCGCGCCGACCTATGCCAGCGCGGGCTGGGCAGCGCCGGCACTGCTGGTCTTCGCGCGAATGCTCCAGGGGCTGAGCGTCGGCGGCGAGTTCGGCGCGAGTTCGACCTATCTGAGCGAGATGGCGAGCAAGGGCCATCGCGGCTTCTGGTCGAGCTTTCATTATGTGACTTTGATCGGCGGACAGCTCGCCGCGCTGGGCGTGCTGATCGTCCTGCAGATACTGCTGAGCGAGACCGCGCTCGAAGCCTGGGGCTGGCGTATCCCCTTCGCGATCGGCGCGGCGCTGGCGGCCGGCGTCTATCTGTTCCGCCGGGGGCTTTCGGAAACCGCGCAGTTCGCGAATATCGATCGCAGCGCGACCCCGCCCTCGTCGGCGCGGCACCTGTGGGCGGGGCACCGTCGGGCGACGCTGATGATCGTCGCGATGACGATCGGGGGCACGCTCGCTTTCTATGCCTACACGACCTATCTTCAGAAATTCCTGGTCAATACCAGTGGTTTCACCCGGCCGCAGGCGACCGCGATCACGGCGGCCGCGCTGGCCGTCTTCATGGTGCAGCAGCCCTTGTGGGGCTGGCTGTCGGACCAGATCGGCCGCAAGCCGCAGATGATCTTCTTCGGGGTGACGGGGATGCTGGCGACGGTGCCGGTGTTCAACGCGCTCGCCGCGACCAGCGATGCCGTCACCGCCTTCGCGCTAGCGGTGATCCCGATGACCCTGATGTCGGCCTATACCGCCGTCGGCCCGATCACGAAGGCGGAGCTCTACCCCGCGCATATCCGCACGCTGGGCGTCGCGCTGCCTTATGCGATCGCCAACACCGTCTTTGGCGGCACCGCCGAATATGTCGCCCTGTGGCTGAAGAATGCGGGGATGGAGACGGCCTTCTACTGGTATGTGAGCGCGGGCATCGCGGTCGCGCTCGCTGCCTTCATCGCATTGCCCGATACCAAGCGGATCAGCCAGATCAGCGAGGAATGATCCCCGCCGCGGATCGGGGAAAGCCCCGATGGTTTCGCGGCGAGCACAGCCGTTATTCTGGCGCATGGTTCGGGGCCGGGGCACATCGCTGTGGACGGGCTGCGCGGCTTTTGCGGCCGCCTTCGCATCGCCTGCCTGCGCCCAGAGCATCGAGCCGCGGGCCTATTCGCCGGGGCCGGTGGGCGTCAATTTCCTAGTGCTGGCATTGAGCGATACCGACGGCGGCCTTTCGATCGATCCGTCGCTCCCTGTCAGCGACGCCAAATTGTCCGTCCGCACCGCGGCCGTCGCTTATGTCCGCACGCTCGATTTCTGGGGCAATTCGGGCAAGGTCGACGTCATCGTGCCTTATGGCAAGCTCAGCGGATCGGCCATCTTCCAGGGGGAGCCGGTCGAGCGGAAGGTGGACGGCTTCGGCGATCCGTTGGTTCGGGTCTCGGTCAGCCTCTATGGCGCACCAGCGCTCAACATGGCCGAGTTCCGCAATTACCGGCAGGATCTGCTCGTCGCGGCGAGCGTGCAGGTGTCGGTGCCGGTCGGCCAATATGACGGCAGCCGCCTGCTCAACATCGGTGCGAACCGCTGGTCGGTGAAGCCGGAGATCGGCGTCTCCAAGGCGCTCGGCCGATGGATTGTGGAACTTGCCGCCGCGGGCACATTCTATGGCGACAACGACAATTTCTTCGGTGGCCGCACACGCAGCCAGGATGCGATCTATTCGGCGCAGACGCACGTCATCTACAATCTGCCGTCGGGCATCTGGCTGGCGGCCAACGCCACCTATTTCGCCGGCGGCCGGACCAAGGTGGACGGCATTCCCGACCGCAATCTGCAGAGCAACTGGCGCGCCGGGGTGACGGCGGCGATGCCGCTGTCGCGGCGCATGTCGGTCAAGATCAATGCCAGCAGCGGCGTATCGGCGCGCACCGGCAACAATTACGATCTGCTGGGGGTCGCGCTGCAATATCGCTGGGGTGGCGGGATTTAGACGCGCGCCCAGGAAGGATCGACCAACCCGATCCTTTCGCGCAGCGCCCAGCGCCCCGTCATCAGCACGGAGACGATGGCGAGGCCGAGCGCCAAGCCCGCCCAGATGCCGATGCCATCCCAGCCCGCGTGGAAAGCGAGCCACGCGCCGCAGGCCAGCCCGATCACCCAATAGCCGACGCCTGCAAAGACCATCGGCACGGTCGCGTCATGCAGGCCGCGCAACATGCCGGCGCCCACCGCCTGCGCGCCATCGACGATCTGGAACAAGGCGGCGAGCGCGAGGAAGGAAATGGCGAGGCGAACCACCTCGGCATTGGCAGGGTTGTCGGCATCGATGAAGCCGCCGACCAGCATCCGCGGCGCGGTTATCATCACCAGCGCCATCGTCGCCATGAAGCCCACGCCCAGCCCCCACGCGGTCCAGCCGGCCCGGCCGATCCCCGCCCTATCCTGCCGGCCGAGCGCCAACCCCACCCGCACCGTCGCCGCCTGGGCGAGGCCGAGCGGCACCATGAAGCTGACACTGGCGATCTGGATGGCGATGGCGTGCGCGGCGAGCGAGTTTTGCCCGAGCAGGCCCTGCAGGAAGGTCGCGGCGTTGAACACCGTCACTTCCAACCCCAGCGTCACGGCGATCGGCAGGCCCAGCCGCCAGATGGCGGTGAAGCGGGGCCAGTCCGCCCGCCAGAAATGGCCGAACAGATGGAAACGGCGGAAGCGCGGATGGACGCCCACGACGATCGCCATGCCGACGAACATCAGGCTGTTGGCGATCGCCGATCCCAGCCCGGCGCCGAACAGCCCCAGTTTCGGCATGCCGAACCCGCCGAGCACCAGCCCGTAATTGATGATGGCATTGGCGACGACCCCGCCCAGCGCGATAGCCAGC
This sequence comes from Sphingomonas sp. DBB INV C78, assembly GCF_042693015.1. Lineage (NCBI taxonomy): Bacteria > Pseudomonadati > Pseudomonadota > Alphaproteobacteria > Sphingomonadales > Sphingomonadaceae > Sphingomonas > Sphingomonas sp. DBB INV C78. The sequence continues at coordinate 4,320,894 of NZ_CP170544.1, forward strand.
GACCAGCCCGGCCGTTCCAGCGCGGCGACGAAGATACGCAGCACCAGATAGAAGAGATAGGGCAGCAGCCCCCACATCATCGCGCGCAGGAAATGGCCGGCGTCGGCGGCGAGCGCCGGCTCCTGCCCGATCGTAAGCAGCACCGCCTCGCCATGCCACAGCAGCAGCCACAGCGGCAGCGTGATCCCCACCGCCGCCCACATCGTCTGGCGCACCGTCCGGCGCACATCGCGCACGGCGTTGAATCGCGCGCCGAGCGCCTTCGCCGTCATCGGAGACGCCGCCATGACGAGGCCGCTGCCGATGACGACGCAGGCCATCATCAGATTGGTGCCGAGCGCGCCTGCGGCGAGTTCGCGCGCGCCCAGCCGGCCGAGCAGGATCACGTCGGTCGCGTGGATCGCCGATTGCGCAAGGTTGGTGAGGATCAGCGGCCAGGCGAGCGCCAGCGTCGCGCGCATCTCGTCGCGCCAGGGGGTCGAAGCTTGGCTCATGGCCGCGCTTCTACCGCGCCCAGGAAAATTGTCACGCGAAGCGCCCGAAATTCCCCGGCTTCCCTTTGACGTGTGCGGCTGAAACGCGCAGATATCCCGCACTGCGAAAATCGAGAGAAGGATCGCCATGACGGGTGGAGCGGGGGCCTTGTTGCTGTTTGGCGCGACCGGGGATCTGGCGCAGCGGATGCTGCTGCCGTCGCTGTTCGCGCTTCATGCCGAAGGGCTGATCGCCCCGGACCTTGCGATCATCGGCACCGCGCGCAGCGATCTCGACGATGCGGCCTATCGCAAGCTGGCGGCGGAATCGCTGGAAAAGCATGTTCCGGCCGACAAGATGGACAAGGGCGCCGTGCCCGGCTTCCTCGATCGGCTGCATTATGTCTCGCTCGACGCGTCCGACCCTTCGGGCTTCGCGACGCTGGGCGAACGGGTGGGGGCGCGCAACGGCGACCTCGCCATCTTCCTTTCGACCGCGCCGCAATTGTTCGAGCCGACGATCGCCGGCCTCGCATCGGCGGGCCTCGCCGGCGGCAATGTCCGCATCGGCCTGGAAAAGCCGCTGGGCACCGATCTCACCTCCTCGCGCCACATCAACGATGCCGTGGCTGCCGTCTTCCCCGAGGAGCGGACCTTCCGCATCGACCATTATCTCGGCAAGGAAACCGTCCAGAACCTGCTGGCGTTGCGCTTCGCCAATCTGATGTTCGAGCCGCTGTGGAACGCGAGCGGGATCGAGCATGTCCAAATCACCGTGTCGGAGACGGTCGGCCTCGAAGGGCGGACCGCTTATTTCGACGGGTCAGGCAGCCTGCGCGACATGGTGCAGAACCATATGCTCCAGCTGCTCGCGCTGGTGGCGATGGAGCCGCCCGCCCATTTCGACGCGCGTGCGGTGCGTGACGAGAAGGTCAAGGTGCTGCGCTCGCTCCGCCGCATCGATCGCGAAACCGCGCCGACCCATACCGTCATCGGCCAATATACCAAGGGCGCCGTCGGCGGCGTGCCGGTGCCCGGCTATATCGAGGAACTCGGCAAGCCATCCGGCACCGAGACGTTCGTGGCGTTGAAGGCGCATGTCGACAATTGGCGCTGGAAGGGCGTGCCCTTCTACCTGCGCACGGGTAAGCGCCTGCCGACGCGCCAGTCTGAGATCATCATCCAGTTCCGCCCGGTGCCGCACTCGATGTTCGCGGAGCGCGGCGGGCGGCTGCACGCCAACAAGCTCGTCATCCGCCTGCAACCGGAAGAAGAGATCAGCCTGATGGTGATGGCGAAGGAACCGGGCCTCGACCGCGAGGGCGTGCGCCTGCGCGAAGTGCCGCTCGATCTCTCGCTCACCACCGCCTTTGCCGGAGCCCGCCGCCGCATCGCTTATGAACGGCTGCTGCTGGATCTGATCGAGGGCGACCCCACCTTGTTCGTTCGCCGCGACGAGGTCGAGGCGCAATGGGAATGGGTCGACGCGATCCGCGATGGCTGGACGGCGAACGGGATGACGCCCAAGAGCTATCCGGCGGGCACCTGGGGCCCGTCGGCAGCGATCGCGCTGACCGAACGTGACGGAGTGAGTTGGCATGATTGAAGCGGAATGGTGGGAATATGACGATGCCGGGGAGATGGCCGAGGCCGTCGCCGGAGACGTCGGTTTCATCATCGAAAGCGCCCTGGATGCGCGCGGCCAGGCGCTGATCGCGCTGCCGGGCGGCAATACGCCGGCGCCGATCTTCGCCAAGCTCGCCAAGGCGAAGCTCAAGTGGAAGAATGTCACGATCATCCCCACCGACGACCGGCTGGTCGCGGTCAATGATCCGCTCAGCAATGTGGCGATGATCGCCAAGACCTTCCTGCCGCTCGGCGCCCGCGTGATCCCGATCGTCAGCGAGGCGGCTTCCGACCATCAGGCCGCCGGCAAGGCCGCCGACGCGCGGCTGCAGGATCTCCACTGGCCGCCCGATCTCGTCTGGCTGGGCATGGGTGCGGATGGGCATACCGCCTCGATCTTCGCCGGCCCCGATCTGGACGAGGCGCTGAACGCGCCGAAGGCGCGCCGCGCCGTCGGCGTGAAGCCCGATCCGATGCCCAAGGAAGCCCCGGTCGCGCGCGTCACGCTGACCCGCGCGGCGATCCTGTCGGCGCGCACCTTGCTGATCACCGTCACCGGTGACGAAAAGCGCAAGGTGCTGGAACGGGCGATCAAGGACGGTCCGCTGTCGACCGTGCCGATCGGACGCGTGCTCGCCGATACCGAACTTCCCATCGATATCCACTGGTCCGCCGAATGACGCTCCACCCCGTTGTCGCCGCCGTCACCGCCCGCATCGTCGAGCGCTCCGCGCCCGGCCGGCGGGCCTATCTCGACCTGATCGAGCGCGAGCGCGACAGCGGGGTCGATCGGCCCAATCTTTCCTGCGGCAACCTGGCCCACGGCTTTGCCGCGGCGGGCGAGGACAAGGCCGTCATCCGCGACGGCAAGCTGATGAATATCGGCATCGTCACCGCTTTTAACGACATGCTCTCCGCCCATCAGCCCTATGGCGGCTATCCCGACCGGATGAAGCTGTGGGCGCGCGAAGCCGGGGCGACCGCGCAGGTGGCGGGCGGCACGCCGGCGATGTGCGACGGGGTGACGCAAGGCCAGCGTGGCATGGAATTGTCGCTGTTCAGCCGCGACGTGATCGCGCTGTCGACTGCGGTGGCGCTGAGCCACGGCATGTTCGAGGGCGCGGCCCTGCTCGGCATCTGCGACAAGATCGTGCCGGGCCTGCTGATCGGCGCGCTGAGGTTCGGCCATCTGCCGACCATATTGGTGCCCGCGGGGCCGATGCCCTCGGGCCTCGCCAACAAGGAGAAGCAGCGCGTCCGCCAGCTTTATGCCGAGGGCAAGGTCGGCCGGGCCGAACTGCTGGAGGCGGAGGCCGCCTCCTATCATGGCGCGGGCACCTGCACCTTCTATGGCACCGCCAATTCTAACCAGATGATGATGGAGGTAATGGGCCTTCACGTCCCCGGCGCCGCCTTCATCAACCCTGGCACCAAGCTGCGCCAGGAAGTGACCCGCGCGGCCGTCCACCGGCTGGCGAAGATCGGCTGGGATGGCGAGGATTATCGCCCGATCGGACGGGTCATTGATGAGAAGGCGATCGTCAATGCCGCGGTCGGCCTGCTCGCCACCGGCGGATCGACCAATCATGCGATACACATCCCGGCGATCGCGCGTGCGGCCGGCATCATCATCGACTGGGAGGATCTGGATCGGCTGTCCGCGGCGGTGCCGTTGATCGCGCGCGTATATCCCAACGGATCGGGCGACGTGAACCATTTCCAGGCGGCTGGCGGCATGGGCTATGTCATCTCGACCCTGCTCGACGCCGGGATGCTGCATGAGGACATCCTGACGATCTGGCAGGGCGGGCTTCGCGCTTACGCCGCCGATCCGATGCTGGCGGGCGATGATCTCGCCTGGCAGCCGGCACCGGCCGAGCCGCTCGACGACGCCATGCTGCGCCCGGTCGCCAATCCCTTCCAGCCCGACGGCGGGATGCGCCTCCTCAAGGGCAATCTCGGCCGCGCGACGATCAAGACCAGCGCGGTCGATCCGGCGCGCTGGACCATCGAGGCGCCGGCGCGCGTGTTCCACGACCAGGACGACGTCAACCGCGCCTTCAAGGCGGGCGAACTCGACCGCGACGTGGTGGTGGTGGTGCGCTTCCAGGGGCCGCGCGCCAACGGCATGCCCGAACTGCACAAGCTGACGCCGCCCTTGGGCGTGCTGCAGGACAAGGGCTTCAAGGTCGCTTTGGTGACGGACGGACGTATGTCCGGCGCATCGGGCAAGGTGCCGGCCGCAATCCACATCACCCCCGAAGCGCTGGGCGGCGGGCCGCTCGCCAAGGTGCGCGACGGCGACATCGTCCGGGTATGCGCCAACACGGGCGAGCTTACGGTTCTGATCGACGAAGCGGAATGGAATGCGCGTGCGGCGGCCACACCGCCGCCGCCGCCGATCGGCACTGGGCGCGAGCTTTTCGCCTTCATGCGCCACACCGCCGACGGCGCCGAACAGGGCGCTTCGGCGATGCTGGCGGGCGCGGGGCTTTAGAGGCTCGATCCCCCAGTTCCTTTTCGTCACGCCGGGCTCGACCCGGGGTCCCGCTTTAGCGGGCGGTGGAAAGGTGGCGGGACCCCGGGTCAAGCCCCGGGGTGACGCGAGTTTGATATAAGCCGGCAGATCAGCGTCTGGAGACGCGCAGTCGCCCTCAAGGGGAACATCCAGCGGCTGTGGCGGGTTTTTGCCCGCATGGCCGATCGCGATCCCAGCGAAATTCTTGATCGCGCCGCGCAGGATGCGGTGGCGAGGCAGGATGCTGCGCCCGCGAGTCCCACGCAACGGCAGGGCGGCAGGACGCTCGCGGCGGGCGTGGCCGTGCTCGCGTCGATCATCGGTCTGCTGGCCTTGGCCTGGTTGATCCTGTTCATCACCAAGGGCCGCTTCCTGAAGCCCACCTTCGAGCGCATCGCCAGCGCGAACACCGAACGGCAGGTGCGCGTCGGCGGTGATTTCCAATTCTATCTCAATCCGATCAACCTGAAATTCGTCGCCGAACGGCTGACCGTTTCCAACCCCGAATGGGCGACCAAGCCCGATCTGTTCGATGCCGAACGGATCGAGATGAACGGCGCGACCGTGCCCTTCATCTTCGGTACGCGCCGGATCAACTGGCTCAACCTGGCGAATGGCCGCGTCGATCTGGAGTGGGATAAGCAAGCCAAGCGCAACACCTGGACGTTCGGCGATCCGAACGTACCGGGCAAGCCGCTCGACCTGCCCGTCATCCGCCGCGCGATCGTGACGGGTACCGAGGTGCGCTATCGCGATCCGAAGATGCTGCTGACTGCGGATATCAAGGTCGACACGATCAAGGCGGCGGACACGCGCTTTGCAGAGGATGTTCGCTTCAAGGGCGGCGGCACGCTCCGCAACCGCCCCTTCACGCTGACCGGCGGCCTGCTTTCTCCCAACGAGACCGTCACGGGCGGGCGCAACCAGATCGTACTGCATGTCGAAGGCGCGCGGACAGTGGCGGACATTTCCGGCACGCTGCCGGCCGCCACGCAGATCGAGGGCGCGGACCTGAAGCTCGCGGTGCGCGGGTTCAACCTTGCCAATCTGTTCGATCTGCTGGGCGTCGCCATCCCCGAGACGCGCAATTATCGCTTCACTTCCAACCTCACCAAGGCCGACGGCGCATGGCGCTTCACGCGGCTCAACGGCCGCTTCGGCGCGAGCGACCTGGCCGGCGCGATGACGATCACGATGCCGAACGATCGGCTGATGATCGACGCGGACCTGAAGTCGAACAGCGTCGACATCATCGATGTCGGCCCCTTCGTCGGCTATGATCCGGAACGGCTGGAAGCACAGGGCGCCAAGGGCACGATCGAGCGCGTGAACGGCACGCCGCGGCTGCTGCCCGATGCGCCGCTCCGCATTGAGGCGATCCGCAATTTCGATGCGCATGTGAATTATGCGGTGCGGGACATCCGCGCGCCCAACCTGCCGGTTTCCAACGTCGTGCTGACGCTCGATCTCGATCGCAGCCTGCTGAAGCTGTCGCCGCTTACCTTCGACATGGCAGGCGGCAAGCTCGCGTCGGACATCGCGATCAACGCCCGCGGCCGGCCGGTCCAGACCGATTATGACATCCGCCTGTCGCCCACGCCGATGGGCCGGCTCCTGAAAGGCTGGGGCGTCGAGGAATCGGGCACGAGCGGCACGATCAAGGCCCGCGTGCAGATGAAGGGCGAGGGCGACACGGTGCGCGAATCGCTCGCCACGTCCGACGGGCGGATCGCCGTGATCCTGCCGGCCGGCAGCTTCTGGACGCGCAACATCCAGCTTTCGGAGCTGGATGTCGGCACCTTCATCACCAAGATGTGGGAAGGAAAACTGAAAAAGCCGGTCGAGATCAATTGCGGGCTGATCGCGTTCACCGTGCGCGACGGCGTGGCGACGGCGGACCCGATCCTGATCGACACCGACAAGAATGTGATGCTGGGCCGCGGTGTCTTCAGCTTCAAGGACGAGTCACTTGATCTGAAATTCCGGGCGGATTCCAAGAAGTTCAGTCTGATCGCCGGCCAGTCGCCGGTGGGCATCAACGGCTATTTCGCGGCGCCCGGCTTCAGCGTGATCAGCCCCGAACTGCTGGCGCGCGGTGGCGTCGGCGTGGGGCTGGGCGCGCTGGTCAGTCCGCTCGCGGCGGTTCTGGCGTTCGTGGACGTCGGCGACGCCAAGTCGGCGGCCTGCGGCCCGGTGCTGGCGGGTGCCAAGGCAAGCGCGCAGCGGACGACCAAGGGCAAGCCGCGCGACGATGTGGGAACGGGGCGGCCGAAGAAGGGTTAGACGCGCAGCGTCTCCAGCGCCGCATCCAGCATCCGCGGATCACCGACAGCGATCACCTGCCCCGCACTGTCGCGAGTGAGGGGCGCACCGGTCCAGTCGCGCATGACGCCGCCGGCGCCCTCCACCACCGGCACGAGCGCGGCGAGATCGTAGAGCTTGAGGCCGGCTTCGGCGACGAGATCGAGATGGCCCGCGGCGAGCAGACCGTAATTGTAGCAATCACCGCCCCAGAGCGTATCGCGCGAGGCATCCGACAGGCGGTCGAACGCGGCCTTCTCGTCGTCGGCGAACAGGCGCGGGCCGGTGGTGGCGAGATGGGCGTTGCCGAGCGTCGCGCAGGCGCGGGTGTGCACGGCCGTGCCGTTGAGCAGGGTGGGATGGCCGGTGGCACCGATCCAGCGTTCGCCGCTGATCGGCTGATCGATCACGCCCAGCACGGGCACGCCGCCTTCGATCAAGGCGATCAAAGTGCCGAAGATCGGCCGGCCGGCGATGAAGCTGCGGGTGCCGTCGATCGGATCGAGCACCCAGAGCCGATCGGCACCTTCGCGCGTGTTGCCATATTCCTCGCCGATGATGCCGTCCGTGGAGCGTTCCACCTCCAGGATCGCGCGGATCGCCGCCTCGGCCGCGCGATCGGCCTGGGTGACGGGCGATGCGTCCTCCTTGGTTTCGATCTCGAACCGCGCGCGGAAGAAGGGGCGGATCGCCGCCCCCGCCGCATCGGCCAATGCGTGCGCGAGATCGATGTCGGCCTGGCGCATCCGATCAGGCCGCCAGATCCGGCGGCGTTGCCTCGGCCCGCAGCAGCGCGATCGCCTCGTCCAGCGGCAGCACGGACTGCGCCTGTTCGCCCAGGCGACGGACGGCGACAGTGCCTTCCTCCGCCTCGCGCCGGCCGACGACGAACATCGCCGGCACCTTGGCGAGGCTGTGTTCGCGGACCTTGTAGTTGATCTTCTCGTTGCGGGTGTCGGTTTCGGCACGGATACCGGCGGCACGGAGCTTCGCCACCACATCCTCGGCATAGCCATCGGCATCCGAGACGATCGTCGCCACCACTGCCTGCACCGGCGCCAGCCATACCGGCAACTTGCCGGCGAAATGTTCGATCAGAATGCCGATAAAGCGTTCATAGGAGCCGAAGATCGCGCGGTGGAGCATCACCGGGCGATGGCGCTCGCCATCCTCACCGACATAGCTGGCGTCGAGCCGATCGGGCAGCACGCGATCCGACTGGATCGTGCCGACCTGCCAGGTGCGGCCGATCGCGTCGGTCAGGTGCCATTCCAGCTTGGGCGCGTAGAAGGCGCCTTCGCCCGGCAGTTCTTCCCAGCCATATTCGGGCGTGTTGAGGCCGGCGGCGGCCACCGCTTCGCGCAGCTCGGTTTCGGCCTGATCCCACATCTCCTCGGTGCCGAAACGCTTGTCGGGGCGGAGCGCGAGCTTGATCGAGTAGGTGAAACCGAAATCCTTGTAGATGCGGTCGGCGAGCGCGCAGAAGGCTCGCACCTCATCGACGATCTGGTCCTCGCGGCAGAAGATGTGCGCGTCGTCCTGCGTGAACTGGCGGACACGCATCAGCCCGTGGAGCGCGCCATGCGGTTCGTTGCGATGGCAGCAGCCATTTTCATAGAGGCGCAGCGGGAGATCGCGATACGACTTGATCCCCTGACGGAAGATCAGGATGTGCGCCGGGCAGTTCATCGGCTTCAGCGCCATCCAGTCGGCATCGGCCGAGACGATCGGGCCTTCATCGTCGACATTGGGCACTTCGTCGGGGATGACGAACATATTCTCGCGATATTTCCCCCAGTGACCCGATTGCTCCCACTGGCGCGCGTCCATCACCTGCGGGGTCTTGACCTCGCGATAGCCCGCGCCGTCGATCGCGCGACGCATATAGGCTTCCAGCTCGCGCCAGATGCGATAGCCCTTGGGATGCCAGAAGACGCTGCCGTGCGCTTCCTGCTGCAGGTGGAACAGGTCCATCTCCTGCCCCAGCTTGCGATGGTCGCGCTTGGCGGCTTCCTCGAGCTTGTGAAGGTGCGCGTCGAGCTGCTTCTTGTTGAGCCAGCCGGTGCCGTAGATGCGGCTGAGCATGGCGTTCTTCTGGTCGCCGCGCCAATAGGCGCCGGAGACGCGCGTCAGCTTGAAGGCCTGCGGATCGAGCTTGCCGGTGGAGGCAAGGTGCGGCCCGCGGCACATATCGAGCCAGTCGTCGCCCGACCAATAGACGGTCAGTTCTTCGCCTTCGGGCAGTTCGGCCGCCCATTCGGCCTTGAAGGTCTCGCCTTCCGCCTGCCAGCGCGCGATCAGCGCCTCGCGGCTCCACGCCTCGCGGCGGAGCGGCTTGTTTGCGGCGATGAGCTTGCGCATCTCGGCTTCGATCGCGGGCAGATCCTCCTCGGTGAAGGGGCGATCCTTGGGCGCGAAGTCATAATAGAAACCATCCTCGGTCGCGGGACCGAAGGTGATCTGCGTGCCGGGGAAGAGGCTCTGCACGGCTTCGGCCAGCAGATGCGCATAATCGTGGCGGGCGAGTTCGAGCGCGTCGGCCTCATCCTTCGCGGTGACGAGTGCCAAGCTGGCATCGCCTTCCAGCGGCCGGTTGATGTCGCGCAGCTCGCCATCGACGCGCGCGGCAAGCGCCGCCTTGGCGAGGCCGGGGCCGATGGCCGCCGCGATGTCAGCCGGGGTGGTGCCGGCTGCGACTTCGCGCACGGACCCATCCGGAAGGCTGATCTTGATCATGGCGGACATTGGCTGATTCAATCCTTGAGGCTAGAAAACGCGCGCTTATGCCTTGGCGGCGGCGGGATGCCAACCGTTCCGCTCAATCCGCCGTCACGCTGAACTTGTTTGGGCATCCACCGCTCCACGCGCGCTTTCGTCACCTGGGGAGGGATGAACCCTGAAACAAGTTCAGGGTGACGAGTGGGTGTGATAGCCGCAGCCCATGACCGATCCCGAATTCCTCGCCCGGCTGGATGGCCTGAAGCTCGCTTATCGCCACCGCAAGGGCTGGGGCCCGACGATCGTCTTCCTGCCTGGATATATGTCCGACATGGAAGGCGGCAAGGCGACCGCGCTCGATGCCTGGGCGGAGGAGACCGGCCGCGCGATGCTGCGGCTCGATTATGCCGGCTGCGGCGCGAGCGAAGGCAAGTTCGCTGACGGCACGCTGATAAGCTGGCGCGACGATGTCCTCCATTTGATCGACAATCTGATCGAAGGACCGGTGCTGCTGGTCGGATCGTCGATGGGCGGCTGGCTGATGCTGCTTGTCGCCCTCGCCCGGCCGGAGACGGTGACCGGGCTGGTCGGCATCGCGCCCGCGCCAGATTTCACCGAATGGGGATTCGACGAGGAGGATAAGGCGCGGCTCCAGCGCGACGGCCGGATCGAGGAGCATAGCGAATATTCGGACGAGCCTTATGTGACGACGCTCGATTTCTGGCAGAGCGGGCAGGCGAACCGGCTGCTCGGCGACCAGATCGATTTTGATGGACCCGTGCGGCTGCTCCACGGCCAGCAGGATGATGATGTGCCCTGGCTGATCTCGGTCAAGCTCGCCGCGGCGCTCCGTTCAGCCGCGGTGCAGACGATCCTGATCAAGGACGGGGACCATCGCCTGTCGCGGGGCGAGGACATTGCCCTGCTGATCCGCACCGTCGACGAGATATTGGAAACGCTGTGATCCTGCCCCTGCTTCTCCTGCTCCAATCCTCCAACGTGCCGCTGCCCGACGCGGGGCAGAAGCGGTTCGAGGCCTGCACGGCGCTGACCAAAAGCGATCCCGAAAAGGCCGTCGCCGAAGCCGATATGTGGCGCACGGGCGGGGGCGGCGTGCCGGCGCGGATCTGCCTGGGGCTCGCTTATGTCGAGCTGGAGCGCTGGGGCCCGGCGGCCGCCACGTTCGAGCAGGCGGCGAAGGACGCCGAGATCCAGCGCGACGGCCGGGCCGGCAATCTGTGGGTGCAGGCCGGCAATGCCGCGCTCGCCGGCGACGATCCGGCGATGGCGCGCGGCTATTTCGATCGCGCATTGGCGCTGCCGGTGCTGACCGACGAGATGCGCGGCGAGGCCCATCTCGATCGCGCGCGCGCCGATGTCGCGGTCGGCAACCTTGCCGATGCGCGCGTCGACATCGATGCGGCGCTGAAGCTGGTGCCGCGTGACCCGATGGTCTGGCTGCTGTCAGCCACGCTCGCGCGCCGCCAGAGCGACTTGCCGCGCGCCACCAAGGATATCGGCGAGGCGGCGATGCTCGCACCCAACGAGGCGCCGATCGCCTATGAGGAAGGCAATATCGCCGCACTCGCCGGGGCGACCGAACGGGCGCGATCGGCCTGGGCGCGCGCTGCGGCGATCGCGCCGGACAGCGATGCGGGGCAAGCCGCGGCGCTTGCGCTCAAGGGCGAGACGGCGCCGCAATGATGGCACGCCACCCCGCATAGGCCGGAGTCCAGAGGGGCTGGTCTATGCCGCCGCTGCCGTGCCATCGTCACGGGTGACGCGAGGGGTTGGGGGCCGTCCATTATCATGAGCCAATATCTGATCGGCCTTGCCGGGATCGCGCTGATCCTCGGGGTCGCCGTGCTCCTGTCCACCAACCGCCGGGCGATCCGCCTGCGCGTGGTCGGCGCGGCCTTCGCGCTGCAGGCGGGGATCGCGGTGCTGGTGCTCTATGTGCCGGCTGGGCGGACGGTGTTGCAATGGTTGTCGGCGGGCGTTTCCAACCTGCTCGGCTATGCCAATGCCGGCACTGCCTTCCTGTTCGGCAAGCTCGCCGCCGATCCGCTCGGGCAGAATTTCGCGATCCAGGCGCTGCCGGTGATCATCTTTTTCGCGGCCCTGGTCTCGATCCTCTATCATCTCGGCATCATGCCGCTGGTGGTGCGCTGGGTGGGCGGCGCGATCGAGAAGATCATCGGCGTGTCCAAGGTCGAATCGCTCTGCGCGGCCGCCAATATCTTCGTCGGGCAGAGCGAATCGCCGCTGGTGATCCGTCCCTATCTCGCCTCGCTCACGCCCGCGCAGCTTTTCACGGTGATGTGCTCCGGCATGGCGGGCGTCGCCGGCACCATCCTTGCGGCCTATGCGTCGATGGGCATCCGCATCGATTATCTGCTCGCGGCGAGCTTCATGTCGGCCCCCGGCGGCATATTGATGGCGAAGATCATCATGCCCGACGGCACGCAAGCGCCCGACGAGGCGCAGGTGATCGCGATCGCCGCGACCCATGGCGAGGAAAAGCCCGCCAACATCATCCAGGCCGCGGCGCAGGGCGCGCAGACCGGCGTCAAGATCGCCGTCGCGGTCGGTGCGATGGTGCTCGCCTTTGTCGCTCTGGTCGCGCTCGCCAACGGCATTCTCGGCGGCATCGGCAACTGGTTCGGCATCAGCGGCCTCAGCTTCGAAGGTCTGCTCGGCCATGTCTTTGCGTCGGTGATGGCGCTGCTCAACGTGCCGTGGGACGAAGCCCGGATCGCCGGCGGGTTGTTCGGCCAGAAGGTCGTGCTCAACGAATTCGTCGCTTACATCAGCCTCGGCCAGCAGCTCGACCAGCTTTCCCCGCACACCATTGCCGTCGTCACCTTTGCCTTGTGCGGCTTCGCCAATTTCAGCTCGATCGCGATCCAGATGGCCGCGACCGGCAGCCTCGCGCCCAACCAGCGGCCGGTGATCGCCCGGCTCGGCATTCGTGCGCTGATCGCCGGCTCGCTCGCCAACCTGATGAGCGCAGCGCTCGCCGGCTTGCTTATTCCTGCCTGATCCCGCGTTGCGGCCCTCAATGCGCCGCCCGGTCCGTTTGGCGGAGGACGGGCCGGCCCGATCGCGGGATAAGGGCGGCAGCAAAGAGAGGCCTGAATGAGCATCACCCTGAAGCACCGCGGCATTTGCGTGAGCGATCTGGAGGCGTCGCGGCGTTTCTACTGCGAAGGGCTCGGGTTCGAGCCTGAACTCGATTACGGCCTGATCGAGGGGCCGGACATGGACGCGACGATGGAGCTGGAAGGCGTGAAGCTTCGTGCCATCACGCTCAAGCATCCCGACGGCCCGGTGATCGAGCTGCTCCACTTCCTGTCGCCGCCGCCTTTCGGCCCGCGCGAGCGGCGCTCGACCATCCAATATGGCCTCGTCCATCTCTCCTTCCGCGTCGACGATATGGATGCCGCAGCCGATCGGCTGCGCGCGGCGGGCGGGCATGTGTTCGAACAGACCCGCGCCCGCTTCGATGCCGGTGGCACGACGATGCTCTATTGCACCGATCCCGATGGTGTGCGGATCGAGCTGATGCAGATGGACGGCCAGCCCGCGGGCTTCTCGCATTCGGGCATCTGCGTCGAAAGCGTCGATGCAGCCATGCCTTATTATCAGGCGCTCGGTTTCGCGCCGGCCGAAAATTATGTGCTCGACGGCGGCTTCGACTGGCTCGCCACCGTCAACGAGATCCCCGGCATCAAGCTGCGCGCCCAGATGATGCGCGATGCCGCCGGCAATACGATCGAGCTCCTAGAAACCTATGAGCCCAGGTCCTTCGGCCCGCGCGAACGCCGCGCCATCAACCAGCTTGGGCTGACCCATCTCGCTTTCTGGGTCGATGATATCGACCGCGTCGCCGCCACGTTGGAAGCCGCCGGCGGCCATTGGGTTCCGTCGATGCGCGTGACCACCGGCATGGCCGAGCTCCACCACGGCGCCGACCGCGACGGCGTGCGGATCGAATTGCTGCGGGCGATATCAAGCTAATTTAAGCGACCTGACTTCCCCTCCCTCAACGGGAGAGGGTCGGAGGCGATCGCACCGCCTCCGATTCTATCGGCTTACTGGCCGCTGTTGATCTTCACGCCGATGTAACGCGGTGTGCCGTTGCCGCGCTGGATGAAGAGCAGAGCCGTGGCGCGGCCGGCCTTGCGGGCAGCTTCCACCGCCGCGGCGGCATCGGCCGGCGAGACGACCGGACGCTGGTTGATCGACAGGATGATGTCGCCGCGCTGGATGCCTTCCTGCGCGGCATCGCTGTTGGGATCGATTTGGCTGACGACGACGCCGCGCACCGTCGACGGGATGTTGAGCTGGCGGGCGACATCGGGGGTCAGCGCCTGCAGCGACAGGCCGATCGACTGGCGGGTCGATTGGGCGCTGGGCGCCGGCGTCGCTTCCCCACCAGTGCCTTCATCCTCGCCGTCAGCCGCGGCAAGCTGGTCTTCCGGCGGACGTTCGCCGACCACGGCCGTCACCGTCATGCGCTTGCCTTCGCGGATCAGCTCGATCGGCATCCGCGTGCCGATCGGCGTGTTCGCGACGATGTAGCTCAGCGTCTCGTCCGGCGTGACTTCGCGGTTGTTGACCTTGACGATGACGTCGCCCTGGCGAATGCCCGCGCGCGCCGCCGCCTCGCCCGGCTCGACCCGGCTGACGATCTCGCCACGATCCTTGGGCAGACCCAGGCCCGAGGCGATATCTTCCGACATCGGCTGGATGCCGACGCCGAGATAGCCGCGCTTGACCTTGCCGCCGCCCTTGAGCTGTTCGATCACCGGCCGCGCCTGCTCCGCCGGGATAGCGAAGCCGATGCCGACATTGCCGCCGGTGGGCGAGAAGATGGCGGTGTTGATGCCGATGACGTTGCCGTTCAGATCGAACATCGGGCCGCCCGAATTGCCCTGATTGATCGAGGCGTCGGTCTGGATGTAGCGATCATAAGCGCCGCCCAAACCGATGGTGCGGTGGAGCGCCGAGACGATACCCGCCGTCACCGTGCCACCGAGGCCGAAGGGATTGCCGATCGCGACCACCCAGTCGCCGACGCGCGTGCGCGTCGAATCGCCGAACTGGACGAAAGGCAGCGCCGTCTTGGATTCGATCTTGAGCAAAGCGAGATCGGAGAATGGGTCGCGGCCGACGACGCGCGCCTTATATTCGGAACGATCGGGGAGCGTGACGGTGATCGAATCGACCACCGAGCTCACCACTCCGCGGCCCTGCGGCCCGCCCGAGATCACATGGTTGTTGGTGACGACATAGCCGTCCGCCGAGATGATGAAGCCCGAACCCAGCGAGGTCGCTTCGCGCGTGACCGGCTGGCCATCGCCACCCTGGCCCTGGCCGAAGCGGCCGAACAGATCGCCGAACGGCGTGCCGGCGAACGGGTTCTGGTTCTGCACCTGCACGCGCTGCGTGGTCGAGATGTTGACCACGGCCGGCTGCAACTTGGCGGCGAGATCCGCAAAGCTGAGCGGAGCCCCCGGGCGCGGTGCCGCGGCCTCGATCTGGCCTGGTGCGTTCTGGGCAACCTGCGCCCCTACCGGCTGCTGGAGCACCATCGTCGCGGAGGCCCCGCCAGCGAGCAGAGCGGCAGTGATGGCATAAGCGTATCGCACGATGGCGGACCTCCTCAGATATTCCTCCCGCGTTCCTGGGGCAAAATGATGGCGCGCGGGCGCTTATTAGGTGGGAAGCAGAGGCTGAACGTCAATTGAATGGACGCGCCCGGCTTCTACTTCCGACCCCTAAATTCACGAAGATATTCATTATCCGGCGACAGGATCACCGAAGACGCGCCTGATGCCTCGTTGCCGTCGGTGCCGAAGGTGACGCGGTAGGACTGCATCGCCCGGTAGAAATTATAGAAATCCGGGTCCTTGCCGAAGCTTTCGGCATAGACGCGCGATGCATCGGCATCCGCCTCGCTGGTAATGAGCTGGGCCTGCTTGCGGCCTTCCGCCTCGATCGAGCGGGCTTCCTGCTGACGCGCGGTGCGCATCCGCTGGAAGGCGCTGTCGAGCGGGGTGCCGCTGGGCAGATCGGCGCGCTTGATGCGAACGTCAACGATCTCGGCGCCATATTGACGGGCGACGCGGGCCAGCGCGTTCTGAATATTATCCATCACCTGGCCGCGCTCTGGGCTGAGCAAGGCCGCGAAGGGCCGCTTGCCGAGCTCGTTGCGGAGCGCCGAGCCGAGGATCGGGCGCAGTGCCTCGCCCACCCGCTTTTCGCTGCCCGCGGAAATATACATGCGCCGCGGATCGACGATGCGGTAGCGCGCAAAGGCATCGACCTCGAGCCGGAGCTGATCGGTCGACAGCACCGCCTGACGCTGCATGTCGAAATCGAGCACGCGCTTGTCGACCCAGATGATCTGTTCGACGAAGGGGATGCGGAACAGGAGACCGGCGCCGGTGCGGCCGAATTCCTGATTGGCATGATATTGATTGGCGATCGTCACAGGCTTGCCGAAGCGGACGATCAGCGCCTGCTTGGTTTCGGGCACGATCTTCACGCACATCAGCAGCGCGACGAGGAGGATCAGCCCGAGCACTGCCCAGGCGACGGGCGCGCGGGCGAAGCGGTCGGCGGGGTTCATCGTGCGGCTCCCTGTGCCGGCGCGGGCGTCGCCGCGGGCTCCGGACGCCGCAATTGCTGGAGCGGAAGGTAGGGCTGCACGCCGTTTGCCTCGATCACGGTCTTGTCGGTCTTGGCCAGAACCTTCTCCATCGTCTCATAATACATGCGCCGGCGGGTCACATCGGGCGCGAGCTTATATTCGGCATAGACCTTGTCGAACGCCTGCGCCTCGCCCGAGGCCTTGGCGGTGAGCTGGAGCGCATAAGCGCGCGCCTGGTTGAGATAGGATTGCGCGAGCTGCTGCGCCGACGTCACTTCCTTGAAGGCATCGTTCACCGCGGCCGGCGGATCGGCCTGCTTGATCGCCACGCCCTGCACGGCGACGCCGGCGCGATAGCTGTCGAGCAGCTCCTGCATCCGGGCGGCGACGCGCGCCTCGATCTGGCTGCGCTGCGGGCCGATCGCCTGGTTGAGTGTCACGCGCGACAATTCCTCGCGCATCGCGCTCTCGGCGACTTCCTTGATCGTGTCCTCGGGGTCCGCCAGTTCGAACAGGAAGAGTTCGGGATCGCGGATGTTCCAGCGTGCCGAATAAGCGAGGTCGACGATATTCTGGTCGCCGGTCAGCACCAGATTTTCGGAGCTTTCGCTGGTCGACCCGATATCGACGGTGCGGATCTCGTCGACATCGATCTTTTGCACGAACTCGATCGGCGCCGGCAGCGAGAAGTTGAGGCCGGTGCCCATGGTGCGGGCATAGGAACCGAAGAAGGTGACGACGCCGCGCTGCTGCGGGCCGATCGTGTGGACGCAGGTGCCGCCGATCCACAGCAGCACGAAGACGATGATGCCCCAGAACCAGATCGGCTTGCCACCGAATTCGGGGATGCCGCCCATGCCGCCGCCGCCGCTGCCCATCTTCTCGCGCCCCTTGCGGAGCAACTCGTCGAGCGCGCTGGGGCCCTGGCCGCCCTTGCCGCCGCCGGGCGGGCGCTTGCGCGGCGGTTGGCTCCAGGGGTTGCGCGGGCCAAGCCCGCCGCCGTCCCCGCCACCACCGCCGGAACCACCTGAACCGCCGCCGCCCCACGGGCCACCTCCGTCGCTCTCGTTCAGATGGACGGTGGAAGATGCGGACGGACCGGAATTCTGTTGCATGGACGTCATTATAGGTAGCGAAACGCGGAAAAATAGTGCCATCCGCCGATAGCGTAGCCTATGGCGCGGAATATGACCGATTCCGACGCCTTCGCCGCCGCCCTCGACACCATCGCCGACCCGCTTTCGGGCAAGGGCCTGATCGAAAGCGGGCGCTGTGCCGCGCCGCGCGTAAACGCCGTCGACAAGGTAGCCAGCGTGATCCTGGACGTGACCGGACTGTCGGGGGATGACCGCGCCAAGGTGGAGCGCGCGATCCGCGGAAAACTGATCGGCCTCAACGGGATACGTGACGTCCGCATCGCCATGACGGCGGAAAAGACGGCACGCAAGCTGATCGCCGTCGGCAGCGGCAAGGGCGGCGTCGGCAAGTCCACCGTCGCCGCCAACCTCGCCGTGGCGCTCAAGCGGCTGGGGGTGAAAGTGGGGTTGGTCGATGCCGACATCTATGGCCCCTCGCAGGCGCGGCTGATGGCGAGCGAGGGCAAGCGCCCCGAGGCCGAGAACCAGAAACTGTTGCCGATCGCGACCGATTTCGGCGTGCCGATGCTTTCCATGGCGCATCTGGTGAAGCCGGGCCAGGCGATCGCGTGGCGCGGGCCGATGGCGGGCAATGCGCTCGGCCAACTGATCGACGCCGATTGGGGCGAGGCCGAGATCATCATCGTCGATCTGCCGCCCGGCACCGGCGACGTGCAGCTTTCCTTGATCGCCAAGCACAAGCCGGCGGGCGCGATCATCGTTTCGACCCCGCAGGATCTGGCGCTGATCGATGCGACCCGCGCGATCGACCTGTTCAACCAGGCGACCGTGCCGATCATTGGCATTGTCGAAAATATGGCGGGCTATGCCTGCCCGCATTGCGGCGAGGTGAGCGACCCCTTCGGCGCGGGCGGGGCGGAGACGGCGGCGCAGTCGCTCGGCGTGCCCTTCCTCGGGCGAATTCCGCTGGAGATCGCCATCCGCAAGGCATCCGACGCCGGCCAGCCGCCGGCGGCATCGGGTGAGGCGATCGCCCAGCCCTTCCTCGACATTGCCGGCGCGCTGATGGGCTGGCTGAACGCGAAGGCCGTTCCTACGTTCTGATCTCGTCCCAGGAGGAGATCGTCATGCCGCTCACGTCCGACGAAGATATTGCCGCCTTGTTGTCGGAGGTCCGCACCATCGCATTGGTGGGCGCCTCCGACCGGCCCGACCGGCCGAGCTATGGCGTGATGCGCTTCCTGCAGAACCACGGTTATCGCGTCATCCCGGTCAACCCGCAGATCACCGGCGAGCATGTCCATGGCGAGTTCGTCTGGCGCGAGCTTGCGCAATTGGGCGACCCGATCGACATGGTCGATATCTTCCGCCGGCCCGAGGCAGCGGGTGAAGCCGTCGACCAGGCGATCGCGATCGGCGCCAAGGCGGTGTGGATGCAGTTGGGCGTGATCAACGAGGCCGCGGCCGCTCGCGCGGAGGCTGCCGGTCTGAAGGTCGTGATGGACCGCTGCCCCGCGATCGATATTCCGCGGCTCAGACTGCCGCCGGTTGCTTGAACGCAAATTGGCCATCCGGAACACGCCGATTGCCTAAACGCCATCGTCATGCTGAAACCTGTTTCGGCGTGAAGATGGAGTAGATGACATGACCGACGCGACGGGCATCTTCATCGGGGCGAGCCCCACGGCAGGGCCGCAGGAACTCAATCTTCGCCGCGCCAACCGCCACGGCCTCGTCGCGGGCGCGACCGGCACCGGCAAGACGGTGACCTTGCAGGGTATCGTCGAAGGCTTTTCGAAGCTCGGCGTGCCCGTCTTCGTCGCCGATGTGAAGGGTGATCTGTCCGGCATGGCGCTGGCCGGGTCCCCGACCGATAAGCTGCATTCGGTCTGGGCCGCGCGCGCCGCCGAGATCGGCTACACTGACTGGGCCTATGCCGACAATCCGGTGATCTTCTGGGATCTGTTCGGGGAACAGGGCCACCCCGTCCGCACCACCGTATCGGAAATGGGGCCGCTGCTGCTGGCGCGGCTGATGGGCCTCAACGATGTGCAGGAAGGCGTTCTGTCGATCGCCTTCCGCGTCGCCGACGAACAGGGGCTGCTCCTCCTCGATCTCGGCGATCTCCAGGCGATGCTCGCTTATCTCGGTGAGAATGCGGCCGATCTCACCACCCGCTACGGCAATGTCACCAAGCAGAGCGTCGGTTCGATCCAGCGCCAGCTCCTCCAGCTCGAAAGCCAAGGCGGCGACAAATTCTTCGGCGAACCTGCGCTCGACATTGCCGATTTCATTGGTGCGGACGAACAGGGCCGGGGCTTCGTCAATGTCCTCGCCGCCGACAAATTGATGGCGAGCCCCAAGCTCTACGCCACCTTCCTGCTCTGGCTGCTCTCCGAACTGTTCGAGACGCTGCCCGAGGTGGGCGACCCCGAAAAGCCCAAGCTCGTCTTCTTCTTCGACGAGGCCCATCTGCTGTTCGACGAGGCGCCCGATGCGCTGCTCGACAAGATCGAGCAGGTGGTGCGGCTGATCCGATCCAAGGGCGTCGGCGTCTATTTCATCACCCAGAACCCGATCGACATTCCCGAGAAGGTGGCGGGCCAGCTCGGCAACCGCGTCCAGCACGCGCTGCGCGCCTTCACGCCGCGCGATCAGAAGGCGGTGAAGTCCGCCGCCGAAACCTTCCGCGCCAATCCCGACATCAATGTCGAAACTGCGATCACCGAATTGAAGGTCGGCGAGGCCTTGGTCTCGCTGCTTCAGGCCGATGGTTCGCCGTCGCCGGTGCAGCGGACCCTGATCAAGCCGCCGTGCAGCCGCGTTGGGCCGCTCAATGAAAAGGAGCGCGCGATCATCCGTTCGGTCTCGCCGGTCGACGGCAAATATGAAAATGCGGTCGATCGCGAATCGGCCGAGGAGATATTGGCCGCCAAGGCGGGCGAGGCGCAGGCCGCCGCTGCCGAAGCCAAGGCCGCGGCCGAACAGGCCAAGCTCGATGCCGTGCAGGCCAAGGAAGATGAGAAAGCCCGCATCACTGCCGAGCGGGAGGCGGCGCGTCTCGCCAAGGAGGCGGAGCGCGATCGTCTCGCCGCCCAGCGCGAAGCCGCACGCGAAGCGGCGCGCCAGGCGAAGGAGGATGCCAAGCCCGGCGCCTGGGACAAGGCGATCACCTCGGCGACGCGATCGGCATCCTCGTCGGTCGGCCGCCAGGTGGCGAACGAGATCGGCCGCCAGATCTTCGGCGGCAGCGGCCGCGGCTCTTCCGGAGGCGGCATTGCCGGCCAGCTCGTGCGCGGCATTTTGGGCGGGCTGTTCAAGGGGCGGTGACGCCCTCCACCGCCGTCACCCTGAACTTGTTTCAGGGTCCAGCGTGCGGCAATCGGTGTCGGCGCCTGTTGCACGGTGGATGCTGAAAACAAGTTCAGCATGACGGAAGGGAATAGTTCGATGTCGTTGCTCGCCGCATTGCTGCTGGCCCAGGCCGCTCCCGCGCCCGTCCCCGCGGACATAGCGGGCTATTATAACGGTTCCCGCATGGAGCTCGCCGCCGAACTCGTTCTCCATCCCGACGGGCGTTTCGACTATGGCCTGTCCTACGGCGCGCTCGACGAAGTGGCGGCGGGGCAATGGAGCGTTTCGGAAGGCGCGGTGGTGCTGGAAAGCGATCCGGTGCGCCCGCCCGTCTACAGCTTCTCGGATCTCGGGGCCGAACAGGCTGGCCTGGTGGTGGCGAAGCTGGTCCTGCCGCAGGGGCTGCAGCCGCAATTCTTCTCCTTCGCGCTCGTTGGCGACGGCATCTATCCGATCGAGGGCAAGGTCGATTATCGCGGGGAGGCGCAGATCGCCTTCGATCCCGCCCATCCGCCCGCCGCGATCCGGGTCCTTCTCCCGATATATGAACTGGTCAGCGATCCCTTCCCGCTCGATCTCAAGCAGGGCGGCCGCCACATCGAGGTGCGCTTCACACCGAACGATTTAGGCCGCATCGCCTTCCAGGACACCCATCTTCCCATTACCGATCAAGGTCTTACCTTCGAACGCTTCGGCGAGAAGATCATCTTCCGCAAGCGCTGAGCCGGCCGCTATATAGTCTCAATGAGTCTCTCAACCGCCGTCTCCCTCGCCAGCCTCGACCCCGCCGAACTGGCCGAAGCGCTGGGCCACTCGTTCGAGACCTATGGCTTCGCGATCGTCGCCGATCACGGCGTGGACCCCGCCCTCATCGCCCGCGCCGATGCCGCCGCCCGCGCCTTCTTCGCTTTGCCCGATGCGGTGAAACGCCATTACCATGTCCCCGGCACCGGCGGCGCGCGGGGCTACACCCCCTTCGGCGTCGAGACCGCGAAGGATGCGATCCAGTCCGATCTCAAGGAATTCTGGCACGTCGGCCGCGAGCTGCCCGCCGGCCACCCGTTCGCGCAATTCATGTTGCCTAATCTGTGGCCGGACGAAGTCGCCGATTTCCACGACGCCCAGCTTGCCTTGTTCGATGCCCTCGACGCGACCGGACGGCGCCTGCTCTCGGCCATCGCGCTTTATCTCGATCTCGATCCCGCCTGGTTCGACGATACGGTCCGCGACGGCAACTCCGTGCTGCGCCTGCTCCATTACCCGCCCGTCTCTCCCGACGCGCCCGGCATCCGCGCCGGCGCGCATGAGGATATCAACACCATCACCCTGCTGCTCGGCGCCGAGGAGGCGGGCCTCGAACTGCTCGACCGCGAAGGCCGCTGGCTGGAGGTGAAGCCGCGCGAGGGCGAGCTGGTCGTCAATGTCGGCGACATGCTCCAGCGCCTTACCAACAATGTGCTGCGCTCGACCACGCACCGCGTGCGAAACCCGGCACCCGAACGGCGCGGTTTTTCCCGCTATTCGATGCCCTTCTTCCTGCACTTCCGCCCCGACTTCCTGATCGAGACGCTACCGGGCTGCATATCCGCCGATCGGCCCGATCTTTATCCCCGGCCGATCACCGCACATGACTATCTGATGCAACGATTGCGTGAGATCAAACTACTGTAACACTGTTGCAAAACAGTGCCCCTCCGGTTTAGTCCAAGCCCTCCAAACCACCGTATGCGCCGAGGTCTGGGGGGATCGGGGCACGTGCGGTCCATAAGAGGACTGCTCTGAGATCATGAAATTCAGGTCGCTGCTGCTCGCCTGCGCCATCGCCGCGCTCCCCCAGATTGCCTACGCCCAGGATGCCGACAAGGCTGACAAGAAGGTCGAAAAGGCCGAACCGTCGCCCGAGATCGCTCCGCCCACCGTTTCGGTCACGCGGCACACCGGCCGCTTCGGTGGCCAGGCGATCAGCTACAAGGCGGTCGCCGGCGAAACCTATCTGAAGGACAAGGACGGCAAGCCGCTCGCGGCGATCTATTCCACCTCCTACATCAAGGAGGGCAAGGCCGATCCCAACCGGCCGGTGATCTTCCTCTACAATGGCGGTCCCGGCTCGGGCTCGCTGTGGCTGCACATGGGCGCCTTCGGCCCCAAGCGCGTCGCGATTCCTTCGGACGCCCGCGATGACGGCGCGCCGCCTTACCCGATCGTCGACAATCCGGAGAGCCTGCTCGACGTGGGCGACCTCGTCTTCATCGATCCGGTCGGCACCGGCTTCTCGCGCGCGCTCGGCAAGAAGGATCCGAAGGATTATTGGGGCGTCACCAAGGATGCCAAGTCAATCGCCGAGTTCATCCGCCTGTGGCTGGCGGAGAATGGCCGCTGGAACGCACCCAAGTTCATCGGCGGCGAAAGCTATGGCACCACCCGCTCGGCGGCGCTGCTGAACGAGCTGGAAGGCACCTATAACGATGTCTCGGTCAACGGCGTCATCCTGATCTCGACGATCCTCGATTTCGCGGCCGGCGCCGACACGCCCGGCAACGAGATGACCCACATCCTCAATGTGCCGTCGATGGCGGCGACCGCCTGGTATCATAACAAGGTCGCCAACCGCACCGCGACCGTCGAGGAGTTCGTGGCACAGGCGCGCGCCTTCGCCGCCGGCCCCTATGCGACTGCGCTTCTGAAGGGCAATGCGCTCGGCGCCGAGGAGCGGGCGAGCGTCCGGGCCGAGCTTTCGCGCTTCACCGGCCTTTCCGAACAATTCCTCGACCGCGCCGATCTCCGCGTGCTGCCGGGCCGCTTCTACAAGGAATTGCTGCGCGATCGCGGGCTCACGGTCGGCCGGCTCGACAGCCGCTACACCGGCAAGGACTATGACTCGGCGGGCGAGGAGCCGGACAATGATCCGAGCTTCTACGGCATCGACGGCGCCTATGCCGCCGCGATGAACAGCTATGCGCGCGAAACGCTCGGCTTCAAGACCGACCGCGACTATATCTCGATCGGCGGCGTCAAGGGTTGGGACTGGAAGCTGGAAGGCGCCGGCCGTGACCAGGAAGTCTATATGAACGTAGCACCTTACATCGGTAAGGGCCTGCGCGAGAATAATGGCCTCAGGATCTTCGTCGGCCAGGGCTATTACGACTTCGCGACGCCCTTCTTCGCGGCGGAATATTCGCTGTCGCGGACCGGCATGCCCAAGGACGGCCGCATCCAGTTCCATTATTATGAGTCCGGCCACATGATGTATGTGCGCGAGGACGATCTGCGGAAACTCTCCGCCGACGTGCGCCAGTTCATCCGGGCGCGTTAAACGAAGTAGGGGCCGCCTCGATGAGGCGGCCCCGGCGTCTCACAGGCCATCCAGGCCCTTGCTGACCAGGATGTTCACCGCAACGCGGCGGTTCTGCGCCTTGCCTTCGACGGTTTCATTGTCCGCCAGAGGGTCCGCTTCGGACATGCCCGTGGGGGTGAGCATGCGATAGGGCTTCCAGCCGCAGGCCTGCTGCAGATAATTGACGACGCTGCCGGCGCGCTTCTCGCTGAGCTGCTGATTGAAATCCTCGCTTCCCGTGGCATCGGTGTAACCCACAACCAGCAGCAGGGCATTTTCCATGCCCTCCGCGGTGGCCGCCGCAGTGCAGAGCTCGTTCTTCGCCTCGGGTGACAGCGCCGCCTTGCCCGTGTCGAAGTTCACGGTCGTCGTGCTTTTCACATTATACTGGTCGATGTCGCCCATGCGGCCGCGCAACGCCTCGGTTGCCGCAGTCTGTTCGGCAAAACGCTGGTCGGTGCCGTTGCGGATCATCGATGCCGTCTTCAGATCCTTGTTCTGAAGGTTGATCTGGCTCGCCAGCAGGCCCTCACCCGATTGCCCATCGGCGGATTGCCACGTCTTCACGGTGACGGGCAGGCCGTTGAGCAGCGAGGTCGCGGCGAGCTTGCTGCGGTTGAGCCCGAAGACGCCCTTGCTGGCGGTGATCTTCGTGTCATCGTTGATCACGATAACCGTGTTGGTGCCATCTGCCGCGGTGACCTGCATCTTGTCGCCGCTGCGTGCGGAAATGATGCCCTTGATCTCGGGGCCCGCGGTCGGTCGCGTGGCGGTTACGGTCATCGGGTCCTTAACCTCGGCTTGGTCCTGCTCCTGCGCCGCCAGGCTGGCCGATGCCGCGCTGGTAAGCATCGCCAGCAACAAAAGAGCTTTTGGGCCTTTGGAAATGACAGTCATCGCAAAACTCCTTTGGACGCGATCAGTTAGTCACACATGATCGCCTATATTTTTCAGAACCCCGCTCGCGTGATGGTGTATTAGACCACCAAAACCCCCTCCATTTACTTCCATAAGACGAGCGGTGCGGAGCCGCACTTGAACGTCATGGATGTTCTGCCTGTTCAGGCGAACCTTTCGCGCAGATGAACGTGACGACAACTCCGATCGGTGTGCGGTTGATTGGAGTGCAGCGTGCGACGAACAGCAGACGTCGCTATCAGGCGTGCGTGTCTCGACGAGCCATGGATGCAGGTTGGCGGTGCGTGCCTGTGACTTGCCCGGCGCGGGGTAGTCGCGTCGCCGCGACCGGGGTGACGCTCTTGTGTCGCGTCCCTGCGCGCTTGCGTGACCCTATAGTCGCCTCATGTTGCGTAACCGGCGCGTCGCTGTCGCCTCGTCGTCGCGCTGAAGCGGCTCCGTCAGGGCCATTGGACTGCCGCTGTCCTACACTGCTCTGCTCTGATATGTTCCCTATATGTTCATAAGGGCAGGGCGGCAATATCTTGATAAGATCGCATATTTCAGGATCATCAAGCGCCCTTGGCGCGCCTTTGGGGCATAGTTTCGATGCGCGCACCTCGCCGCGCAGACTTGCCTGCGCGGGTCGTGGAAAAATGCGCTGGCAACCCTCAACTTCCTCAACTTGCCGCAACCGGCGGGAAGAAATGTCGCGAGATTCAGCCCCGGCCGCGATAGGGCGCAACGCCCTGATCGGGCACCCACAGGCCGGCCGGCGCCGCGCCCGATTGCCAGAAGACGTCGATCGGAATGCCGCCGCGCGGATACCAGTAACCGCCGATCCGCAGCCATTGCGGTTTCATCTCGTCGAACAGCCGCTGGCCGATGCCGACCGTGCAATCCTCGTGGAAGGCGCGATGGTTGCGGAAACTGCTGAGGAACAGCTTGAGCGACTTGGATTCGACGATCGTCTCGCCCGGCGCATAGTCGATCACGAGATGCGCGAAATCGGGCTGGCCGGTGACCGGGCAGAGCGACGTGAATTCCGGCGCGGCGAAGCGCACCAGATAAAGACTGCCGGTCCGCGGATTGGGCACATAATCGAGCACCGCTTCTTCTGGGGAAGCAGGCAGCGCGCTCGATTGGCCGAGATGGATGGGGTTCATGGCCCCCAACTAGGCACGGGGGAAGCGCCATGCAACCTCGCGCACCGTTCCGCGATCCGCTAGGGCGGCGGAGAAGGAGCAGGCGATGGACCCACTGGTTTCCACGGAGTGGCTGGCAAGCGAGCTTGGCGCGGCCGACCTCAAGGTCATCGACGCAAGCTATTATCCGCTCGATCCGGCCCGCGATCCGGCGGCCGAATATGAAGCGGCGCACATTCCCGGCGCGGTCTTCATGGGGCTGGCGGGGCTTGCCGATCCCCATTCCTCGCTGCCCGGTATGCTGCCGCCGGCGGAGCAGTTCGCGGGGCGGATGGCTGCGCTGGGCGTGAGCGATGGTGACCGCATCGTCCTTTACGACACGACGCCGCACCGTACCTCGGCGCGCGCCTGGTGGATGTTCTGCACCTTCGGCAAGCGCGACGTCGCGATCCTCGATGGCGGCCTGCAGAAATGGCAGGCCGAAGCGCGACCGCTCGATGCCGGCGTGCAGTCCTCCCGGCCCGGCCGCTTCACCGCGCGGAAGGATGAAGCCGGCGTGCGCGCTCTCGGTCAGATGCTCGCCAATGTCGACGCCCAGGCCGAGCAGGTTGTCGATGCCCGTGGTGCGAAACGCTTCACCGGCGAGGAAGGCGATCCGCGCGGGCTCGCACCAGGGCATATCCCGCATTCGCGCAGCCTGCCGATGGATCGCCTCCTCAATGCCGACGGCACCTTCAAGGACGAGGCCGGCATCCGTGCCGCGTTCGCTGCCGCCGGCGTCGATCTCGCCCGGCCGATGGTAACGACCTGCGGATCGGGGGTGACGGCGGCGACTTTGTTGTTTGCTGCCCACCTGATCGGCAAGGATGATGTGGCGCTCTATGACGGATCGTGGAGCGAGTGGGGCGTGCATCCCGATACGCCCAAGGCAACAGGACCGGCATGAGCGACGACAAGAATTTACGCCCCGCGACACGGATCGTCGAGGCGGGGCGGCGCAAGGAATGGACGCAGGGCGTGGTCAACACGCCGGTGTGGCGCGCCTCCACCATCCTGTTCGATACGGTGGCCGATCTGCGCGCCGCGGTCGCCAGCCCCAATGACCGGCTCTATTACGGCCGCCGCGGCACGCCGACCCAATGGTCGCTGGCCGACGCGTTGACGGAACTCGAGCCGGGCGCCGCAGGCACCATGCTCTATCCGTCGGGCGTCGCGGCGGTGGCGATGGCGCTGTTGAGCGTGCTCAAGCCGGGCGACGAACTGTTGATGGTGGATTCGACCTACGAGCCGACCCGCGCCTTCTGCCGCAATGTGCTCGGCCCGATGGGCATCGCGACCCATTATTATGATCCGCTGGCAGGCGCCGCGATCGCCGATCTGTTCACCGAAAAGACGCGCGCCGTCTTCATGGAAAGCCCCGGCAGCCTCACCTTCGAAGTGCAGGATGTGCCGGCGATCTGTGCGGCCGCGAAGGCGTGCGGGATCGTCACCCTGCTCGACAATACCTGGGCGACGCCGCTCTTCTTCCCGGCGATCGGCCATGGCGTCGACCTGACGATCCTAGCCTGCACCAAATATGTCGTCGGCCATTCGGATGCGATGCTGGGATCGGTGACGGCCAACGCCGAGCGTTTCGAGGCGCTCAGGCGGACCACCCACCAGTTCGGCCAGCATGTCGGGCCGGATGATGCGTCACTCGGTAGCCGTGGCCTGCGCACACTCGATGTGCGGCTGCGCCAGCATCAGGCCGGCGCGCTCGAAGTCGCGCGCTGGCTCGAAACGCACCCTGGCGTCGCGCGGGTGTTGCATCCGGCCCTGCCGTCCTGCCCCGGCCATGAAGTGTGGCAGCGCGACTTCCTGGGTTCTACCGGGCTGTTCAGCTTCGTGATGGCGGGCGGAGACGATGCCGCCCGCGCCGATCTGGTCGACAATCTCGATCATTTCGGAATCGGCTTCTCGTGGGGCGGCTATGAAAGCCTCGCGCTTCCCGTCGATCCCCGGCCGCTCCGCACCGCGACGGGCTGGGCCGCGGAAGGGCCGCTGGTGCGGCTGCATATCGGGCTGGAAGACCCCGCCGATCTGATTGCCGATCTGAGGCGCGGGCTTGACCGATTTGTTGAGCGGCGCTGACCCGTTCAGCGCCGCGCCAGCGCTTCCATCTCGCCCAGCGCCGCACGCATCTCGCCGGCAAGGCGTGACGCCGCGACCCGGCATTCGCCGCGCGCGGCGCGCTGCCGCATCAGCACCTCGATGCCGGCGGCGGCAAATGCGGCGGTTTCCGAGGCGATCGCATCGAACCGTCGGCGGCTGATCGCTCCCAGGCTGGGATAGGCCGCTGCAGCCACGGGATCATGTGCCGGCGCCCCTGTTTGACCGGCAAGCTGGTCGACAAGCTGCAGGGCACGACAAAGCCGGTCGAAACGCTCGACAGAAGGATCGGGCGAACTGGCTGGAGAAGCGGGCAAGGTAAATATTCCTGGCAAAGAGAAGCTCTTTTTAACGCGCGCCTGCTAAAAAAGACCTAAGCGGCGATGATTTCGCCGCGTAACAAAGCAACATCATCTGTTGCGATGCAGCAACAGTCGAACTTGGTCACCTTGTCGCAGCGCCGATTTTATTTGTGCGCTGCAAAGGGGTGTAGCAAAACCTGATTGTTTCCGATGCAATCGCGGCCCCCGCCATCATTGGCAGAGGAGGCCCGGGCACCGGAAGCGCGGGGAATGGAACGACGAAGATAAGAAGGGGACACGTTTCTCATGCGCAAACTTATCCTTGGCTTGTCGGCATTTGCCGTGACGGCCGTCGCCAGCCCGGCCTTCGCCGCCGATGAGGAAGCGAGCAGCGACTGGACGCTTTCCGGCGGCGTGACCGCGGTTTCCGACTATCGCTTCCGCGGCATTTCGCTGTCGGGTGAAGATCCCGCGATCCAGCCGACCCTGAACCTCAGCCACTCTAGCGGCTTCTATGGCGGCACGTGGATGTCGAACCTCGACGACACCGACACCTATGGCGAGTGGGAAATCGATCTCTATGCCGGCTGGACCGGCGAGGTCGCGTCCGGCACCACAGTCGATGCCGCGATCGTCTATTATTATTATCCGGACGGTGAGGGCGACAGCGACTATTTCGAGCCCTATGTCTCGGTCGCCCACACCTTTGGCCCGGTCACGGCCAAGGGCGGCATCAACTGGGCGCCCTCGTCCAACGCGACCGGCAATGAGGATTATATCTATTATTACGGTCAGCTCTCGGCGGCGATCCCGAACACGCCGGTGACGCTGACCGGCCGTCTCGGCAGCCAGGATCTCGGCCCGTCGAGCTATACCGAATGGGCGATCGGCGCTTCGGCGACCTTCGGCCCGGTGACGGCTGGTATCCAATATGTCGACACCGATCTCGGCGATCTGCCCAACGTCGATGCCGGCGTGGTCTGCTCGCTCGGCGTCGCTTTCTAAGAGTTCTATCGATTGGAATTCGGGGCTGCGGGTAACCACAGCCCCTTTTTCATACGCTCGCCGCGACCAGCGCGCGGGTGACGGGATGGGCGGGGTGCCGCACGACATCCTCCAGCACGCCCTCCTCGACGATATGACCCGCATCGAGCACGGCGATGCGACGACACAGGCGCCGCGCAATCGCCAGATCATGGGTGATGAACAATATGGCGAGACCACGGTCCCGCTGCAGCCGTTCGAGCAGATCGAGCACGCGGCCGGCAACGAGCACGTCGAGCGCGGAGGTGGCTTCGTCGAGCAGCAATGCTTCAGGTCCACCGATCAGCGCGCGAGCGATGGCGACCCGCTGCGCCTGTCCGCCCGACAATTCCGGAGGGCGTCGTCCTGTTAGTTCGCGCGACAGTTCCACCTCGTCGAGAACTTGGCCGATGCGATCCTCTCGCTGTGCTCCGCTTAACTGGGGCTGGAGATAGCGAAGCGGCTCGCTGACGATATCCGCTACCCGCCACTGCGGATCGAGACTGGCGACCGGATCCTGAAAGACCGGCTGGATCAGACGGCGAAGTGCCGGCGTCATGCGGGCGCGTGGCGGCAGCGGCGTACCGCGCCACGTCACCGTGCCGCTGTCGGCCGGGCCAAGCCGAGCGATCGCGCGGCCCAGCGTAGATTTGCCCGATCCCGATCCACCGACGATCGCCAGCCCTTCACCTGCGTGGAGCCTGAGCGACGCTTCGGCCACGGCCGCAATCCGCCCGCGCCGCCAGCCGGGGCGGGGAAAGGACACGCTGATCCCACTGGCTTCCACCAGCAGCTCGCCGGTTGGAGGCAGCGTGGAGGCAGGATCGGCGAGGCGCGGGCTCGCTGCGATCAGCGCGCGGGTATATTCGACCTGCGACGAGGTGAAGACCTGACCGGCCGGCCCGGCTTCGGCAACGCACCCGGTATTCAGCACCACCACCTGATCCGCATGAGCGGCAACGGCCGGCAGATCATGGCTGACCAGCAACAGAGCGAGCCCATCCTCCGTGCGCAACCGCGCAAGCAGCGCCATGACGTCGCGACGCAGGCTCGCGTCGAGTGCGCTGGTCGGTTCATCCGCCACCAGCAGTTTGGGGCGATGGGCGATGGCGGCGGCGATCATCACCCGCTGCCGCTGTCCACCGGACAGACGGTGCGGATATTGGTCAAGCCGCTCATCGGCGCGATCCAGTCCCACCCGTTCGAGCAGGGCAGCAAGCTCCCGTCGATCGGGCCGCGCGGCTCCGGCCTGACGCCACGCTTCCTGAAGCTGGGCACCTACCTTGAGATGCGGGGTGAGGGCGGTCAGCGGCTGCTGAAAGACGAATCCGGCCTGATTTCCGCGGATATCGCGAAGCCAGGCTTCACCGGCGCCGATCAGTTCCTCGCCACATAATCGTGCCGATCCGCTGGGTCGGAGGCGCGAAAGGCCGAAGGGTGCGAGACAGGTCTGGCTCTTGCCCGATCCCGATGCGCCGACCAGCGCAAGGCACCCGCCGGCCGGAATGGCGAAGCTCACATCGTCGACGATCATCCGGTCGCCGGCGCGAACCGTCAGCCCTTCCACGGCATAGACGGTCACGCGAACCGATCCCGCAGTTTCTCGCCCAGCAAGGTCAGCGACACGAGGATGATGACGAGGATCGATCCCGGCAGCAGCAGTGCATGGGGGGCGATGTCCATGTCGTCGGCGCCTTCCTTTACCAATATGCCGAGCGAGGTCAGCGGCTCCTGCACGCCGAGGCCGAGGAAGGAGAGGAAGCTTTCGATCATCACCACCTGCGGAATGGTGAGTAGCAGATAGGCGATCGCGACGCCGGCCAGATTGGGCAGCAGATGGCGGATGACGATGGCCCTTGGCGGTGCGCCCGCCGCCTCCGCCGCCAGTACGAAGGGGCGCTCGCGCAGTGCCAGCACCTGTCCACGGACGACGCGCGCCATGGTCAGCCATTCGACCGCACCGATGCCGATGAAGACGAGCAGGATCGAGCGGCCGAACAGCACCATCAGCAGGATGACGACGAACATGAAGGGCAGCGCATAGAGGGCATCGACGATGCGCATCATCGCTTCGTCCAGCTTGCCGCCATACCAGCCGGCGATCGCGCCCCAGGCGACGCCGATCACGAGCGAGACGCACGCCGCCGCGGCGGCGACGAGCAGCGTCACACGCGTCCCGGCCAGCGCGCGCGCCAGCAGGTCGCGGCCGACGGCGTCGGTGCCGAGGATATGACCAGGGCTGCCCGGTGCCACGCGGACGGCATTCCAGTCGATGGCGTCATGGCTCCACGGCGATAGCCAAGGACCAAATATCGCGGCGAGCACGACCATCAGCAGCAGCGCGAGCGGAAGTCGTGCCAGCGTCACCCCCGTATCCTCGGGTCCAGCCAGCCATAAGCCAGGTCGGCGACGAGATTGAAGAGCAGGATCAGCGCGGCGTAGAGCGTCACCACGCCCAGCACGAGCGGATAATCGCGGTTGAGCGCGCCCTGGACGAAATAGCTGCCGAGACCGGGGAGCGCGAACACCGTCTCGATCACCACCGCGCCGGTCAGCAGCCCGGCGGCGGCGGGGCCGAGATAGCTGGCAACCGGCACCAATGCCGGTCGCAGTGCATGGCGCCAGAGGATGCGGACGGGGGAAAGGCCGCGGGCGCGGGCGGTGCGGACATGATCCTGCTCGAGCGCGGTCGCAAGGCCGGCACGGGCGAGCTTGGCGATGGCACCCGCCACCGGCAGAGCCAGTGCGATCACGGGCAGCACCAGATGTGGCGCGTCACCATCGCCCCAACCAGAAACCGGCAGCCAGCCAAGCCAGAGCGCGAAGACGAGCGCGAGCAACGGACCCGTGACGAAGCTCGGGAGCGCGGTCAGCAAGGTCATGCCGAGCATTAGTGCGTGATCGATCGGTCGGCCGGCGCGCGCGGCGGCGAGCAGCCCGGCGCCGATGCCCAGCACCAGTGCGAGCGCCAGAGCGACAGCGCCGAGGGTCAATGAGACGGGCAGCCCCTGGGCGACCAGATCGGTGACGCTGAAATCGCGATAGACCAGCGACGGACCGAAATCGCCCTGCGCCAGCCGGGTGAGGTAACGCCACACCTGCTCATGGAGCGGCAGATCGAGGCCATAGGCTTTGGCAAGCGCGGCCTCGGTCGCGGGATCGAGCGCGCGTTCGCTGTCGAACGGGCCGCCGGGTGCCAACTTCATCAGCACGAAGGAGAGAATCACCACCACCAGCAGGGTCGGCAGCGCGGTGAGCAGGCGGCGGAGGATCAGCTGGCGCACGGCAGCCTCATCCCCCGGCCATTTGGTTCGTAGGGGCGAGCGGCAGCGCCCCCACTTTTATTGCGGGGTGGTCGCCGTGGCTTCCTGGCCCGAACCTTCCGGCGCGGCGAGGATGTCGCGCGTCACGGCACCCTTGTCGACGACGGTGGTGTCCGGATCGGCCGCCTGCGAGCGGATCGCGGGCGCGGCGCTCTGGCCGGGCTGGCTGGTGAGCGCGGCTTCACTGCCGCTGCGGCCAGCGGGGCCGCCGAACATCGCCTGCAGCGCCTGGGTCGACGAATCGGCCTCTTGCGGGCGCGGGGCGCCCGGCTTGGGCGGGGTCAGCGAGAAATCAGGCGGGATCACCAGCGGCGCCTGGCGAGCGACGGCGAATTCGTCCGGCCCGCTGCGGCCCGCAAAGACGCCGCCCTGCTTGCCGCCACAGGCCGAAAGCCCCAGCAGTGCGGCAGTGGCGGCCGCGACGATAACAACCTTACGCATTCAATTTCTCCGCAGGATCGGATCGGTCGCGCGCAAGAAAGGCGCGCAACACCAGCAGCAGGACACCGATGGTAATAGCGGCGTCGGCGACATTGAAGACCAAAAAGGGATACCAGCCGCCGATATGTGGCCCGAGGAAATCGACGACATAGCCGAAGCGCACGCGATCGACGATATTGCCCAGCGCGCCGCCCAGCACGAGGCCGAGCGCGATCGTGTCCGGCCGGCTCTTTTCGCGCCACATCCAGACCAGGACGATCGTCGCGATGGTCGCCGTCATGCCGACGAGCAGCCAACGTTCAAGCTCGCTGCCGGCGGTGAGGAAACCCATCGAGACCCCGTAATTCTCCACCCAGCGCAGGTTGAAGAAGGAGGTCAGCTCGATCTCGCGCACCGTCTGCAGGTCGAGCGCGCCGATCATGATCCATTTCAGGAGCTGATCGAGCCCGGAGATGATCGCCGCGGTGATGAGGCCGAGCGTGCGGCGGGAGCGGCCCTCAGCCATTCACCACCTCGTCGCAACGATCGCAAAGTGTGCCGTCATGCGTCACCTCGGGCAGCAAGCGCCAGCAGCGACCGCATTTGTGATCGGTGGCGACGGACACCGCCAGCGCATCGCCAGCATCGACGCGCGAGACGATGAACAGCTCGGCCAGATCGACATTGGCATCTTCGGCCGGGATCGGCGTCGTGACGACGGCCTCAAGGCTCGAACCGATCGTCTTTTCGCGGCGCATCGGCTCGATCGCGCTGGTTACGGACGCGCGGAGATCGCGAAGCTGCGCCCAGCGTGCGGCCAGCGTCTCACTGGCCCAGCCGGCATCCACCTCTGGCCATTCCAACAGATGCACGCTCTCCGCATCGGGATAGCGCGTGCCCCACACTTCCTCGGCGGTGAAGCAGAGGATCGGCGCGGCATAGCGGACCAGCGCGTGGAACAAGGTGTCGAGCACGGTGCGATAGGCGCGGCGTTTCACCGAACCTTCGGCATCGCAATAGAGGCTGTCCTTGCGGATATCGAAGAAGAAGGCCGACAGATCGTTATTGGCGAAATCGGTCAGCGCGCGGGCATAGGCGTTGAACTCGAAATTGTCGGTCGCGCGGCGGAGATCGGCATCGAGCTTGCCGAGCAGATGGAGCACATAGCGCTCCAGCTCCGGCATCTCCGCCACCGGCACGCGCTCGGCATCGGTGAAGCCGTCGAGCGCGCCGAGCAGGTAACGGAAGGTGTTTCTGAGCTTGCGATAGGCGTCCGACGTGCCCGACAGGATCTCCTTGCCGATGCGGACGTCCTCGAAATAGTCGGTCGAGGCGACCCACAAGCGCAGGATGTCCGCGCCGCTCTCGTTGATGATCTTCAAGGGATCGACGACATTGCCGAGGCTCTTGGACATCTTGCGGCCCTGCCCGTCGAGCGCGAAGCCGTGGGTCAGCACCGCATCATAAGGCGCGCGGCCGCGGGTGCCGCAGCTTTCGAGCAAGCTCGACTGGAACCAGCCGCGATGCTGGTCGGACCCTTCGAGATAGAGGTTGGCGCGCACGCCCTCGCCATAGCGTGCCTCGATCGTGAAGGCGTGGGTCGAGCCCGAATCGAACCACACGTCGAGAATGTCGTTCTGCGGCTCATAATCCGCCGCGGCATAGGCATCGCCCAGCAGCGCCTGATGGTCGGCGGTGAACCAGGCATCCGCGCCACCAGCCTTGAACGCCTCGACGATGCGCGCGTTGACCGCCTCGTCGCGCAGATATTCGCCGGTCTGGCGGTTCACATAGAGCGCGATCGGTACACCCCAGGCGCGCTGACGGCTGATCACCCAGTCGGGACGGCCATCGACCATCGCATGGATGCGGTTGCGCGACTTTTCGGGCACCCAGCGCGTCCTCTCGATCGCGTCGAGCGCGGTCTGGCGGAGCGTCGCGCCATTGCCTTGCACGCGCAGGATCGCCTCTTCCTCGGCACAGCGCGGGATGGCGCGGTCCTCGATCGGCCGATCCATCGGGATGAACCATTGCGGCGTGCAGCGGAAGATCACCTTCGCCTTGGAGCGCCAGCTATGCGGATAGCTGTGCTTGTAATCGTAGCTGGCGGCGAGCAGCGCGCCGGCCTCGCGCAGATCCGAACAGATCGGCCCGTCGGGCGCGTTGAACTTGGGATTGATGACCGATCCCTGACCGCCCAGCCATGCCCAGTCCTCACGATATTTGCCGTCATCGGCGACCGCGAACACCGGATCGAGGCCATTGGCCTTGCACAACAGGAAATCGTCCTCGCCATGATCCGGCGCCATCTGGACAAGGCCGGTGCCGGTATCGGTGGTGACGAAATCGCCCGCGAGGAACGGGCGCGGCTTCGCGAAGAAGCCGCCGAGCTTGTGCATCGGATGGCGGGCAATGGTGCCGGCGAGTGAGGAGCCCCCAAACTCGCTATCCACAATGAAGTTAAAGCTTACCAGCGCATCCGGCAGCTTGGCTTTCACCTGATTCTCGACGGCTTTCTGAACGCGTTCGCTGAACGCCTTCACCAATTCTTTTGCGACGAGAAATCTCTGCTTTTGGAACGAGAGATATTCCGCCGCGACAGCGCCTAAACCTGAACTGTCGGCGCTGCCCGTGACCATCGTGTCAAACCGGACCAACTGGTAGTCTATGGCCTCCCCATAAGCCAAAGCCTGGTTGACCGGGATGGTCCACGGCGTCGTCGTCCAGATCACCGCATGCGCGCCCACCAGTTCCGCGATCGGGCTTTCCGTGATCTCGAACGCCACGTCGATCTGGGTCGAGGTGATGTCCTCATATTCGACTTCGGCTTCGGCCAGGGCGGTCTTCTCCACGGGCGACCACATTACCGGCTTGGCGCCGCGATAGAGCTGGCCGCTTTCCGCGAATTTCAACAGTTCGCCGACGATCGCCGCCTCGGCATCGAACTTCATGGTGAGATAGGGATCGTCCCAATCGCCCTGCACGCCCAGCCGCTTGAACTGTTCGCGCTGCACGTCGACCCATTTTTCGGCATAGGCACGGCATTCGGCGCGGAACACGACGGGATCGACCTCGTCCTTGTTCAGCTTCTTCGCGCGGTAAGCTTCCTCGACCTTCCATTCGATCGGCAGGCCATGGCAGTCCCAGCCGGGCACATAAGGCGCATCCTTGCCGAGCAGCGACTGCGAGCGGACGATGATGTCCTTCAGCACCTTGTTCATCGCATGGCCCATATGGATGTCGCCATTGGCGTAGGGCGGGCCATCGTGAAGGATGAAGCGCTCGCGCCCGGCGCGGGCCTGGCGAAGCTTCCCGTAGAGATCGTCCGCCGCCCATTTCGCCAGAATCGCCGGCTCCTTCTGCGCAAGGCCGGCCTTCATGGGGAAGGCGGTCTTCGGCAGGAACACGGTTTCGCGATAATCGGGTGCGTCGGACATGGAATATGGGCTCAGTTTTGAGTGACAGCCGGCACTAGGGCAGCGCCGGGGCCGCCGCAAGCCGCCGTGCGGCTTCCGCGCAATCCGCGTCGATCTGGCGCTTCAGCGCGTCGAGGCTGTCGAAGCGCGCTTCAGGACGAAGGAAGGAGATCAGCTCGACCGCGATCGTCTCGCCATAGAGATCGCCGGAGAAGTCGAAGAAATGCGGCTCCAGCAATTCCTTGGGCGGATCGAAGCTCGGCCGGATGCCGAGATTGGCGGCGCCGCCGACGACGCGGCCATCGGGCAGGCGGCCACGCACGGCATAGATGCCATAAGCCGGGCGTAGATAATGGCCCATGTCGACATTGGCGGTGGGGAAACCCAGCTCGCGGCCCAATTTGTCGCCGTGGATCACCGGCCCCTCGATCGCGAAGGGGCGGGTGAGGAGCATCGCCGCCGTCTCGCAATCGCCGGCCTTCAGCGCATCGCGGATGCGGCTCGACGAAATCTGACCATTGGCATCGGCTACCGGCGCCACCGCTTCGGTCGCGATGCCATGCGCCGCGCCCAGCTCCGCCAGCACCGCGACATTGCCGCCGCGGCCCTTGCCGAAGGTGAAATCCTGCCCCGTCACCACCGCGGCCGCGCCCGTGCGGTCGACGATCCGCTCGCGCACGAAATGCTCGGCCGTCTCGTTCGCAAGCTCGGCATCGAAGTGGAAGACCAGCATCGCATCTGCACCTGCGGCGGCGAACAGGCGCTCGCGCTGATCGAGTGTTGTCAGCCGGAATGGCGGGGTGTCCGGCTGGAAGAAGCGCACCGGATGCGGATCGAAGGTGGCGACGATCAGCGGGCGCCCTTGCGCCACGGCAATCTCCCGCGCGCGGCCGACGACCGCCTGGTGGCCCAGGTGAAAGCCGTCGAAATTGCCAAGCGCGATCACACCCCCGCGCAGGCGATCCGGCAAAGGTGCATCGTTGGTCAGCCGCTCCATCGCGTGTGGGCTATAGGAAAGCGGCGACGGGCGCACAATCAGCGGTTGCGCTCGATCGTCACGAAATCGAAGTCCGGGCCGCCCAATTGGCGTTTGGCGACGCTCCAGCCCAGCCCCAGCGGCGGCATCTTCGTGTCGCCATCGACGGTGCGATGGACCTCGGTCAATTCGATGCAGTCGGCAATCGGCATGAACAAGGCATAGATTTCCGCGCCGCCGATCACGGCGATCTCTTCGACATCGCCGGCAAGAGCGACGGCCTCGTCCACCGAGTGCGCGACCTCCGCACCCTCGGCGGCCCAGGCGGGATCGCGGGTGAGGACGATATGGCGACGGCCGGGGAGCGGCTTGGGAAAGCTCTCGAACGTCTTGCGGCCCATCACCATCGGCTTGCCCATGGTCATTTCCTTGAACCGCTTCAGATCCTCCGGCAGTCGCCAGGGGAGCTTGCCGTCCTTGCCGATGATTCCGTTATCCGATCGGGCGACGAAGAAGGTGATGCGCGGCTTGCTCACACCGCCACCGGGGCTGCGATATGGGGATGCGCCTCGTAACCTTCGAAGGCGAAATCCTCATATTCATAGGCGTCGATCGAATCCGGTCGGCGGTTGATGACGAGCTTGGGCAGCGGCTTCGGATCGCGGGTCAGTTGCTCGCGCGCCTGTTCCAGATGGTTGGAATAGAGGTGGCAGTCGCCCCCCGTCCACACGAAGTCGCCCACCTCCAGCCCGCACTGCTGGGCGAGCATATGGGTGAGGAGCGCATAGCTGGCGATATTGAACGGCACGCCGAGGAAGATGTCGCAGCTCCGCTGGTAAAGCTGGAGGCTCAGCCGTCCGTTCGCGACATGCGTCTGGAACAGGCAGTGGCACGGCGCGAGCGCCATTTTCGGCTGATCGGCCGGGTTCCACGCCGTCACGATCTGGCGGCGCGAGGCCGGATCGCGGTTGATGAGGTCGATCAGCAAGGCGATCTGGTCGACATGGACGCCGCCTGGCCCCTCCCAGTCGCGCCATTGTTTGCCATAGACCGGGCCGAGATCGCCCTTTTCGTCGGCCCATTCGTCCCAGATGCGGACCTTGCGGTCCTTCAGCCAGCCGATGTTGGTGTCGCCGCGCAGGAACCACAGCAGCTCGATGATGATCGAGCGCAGATGCAGCTTCTTGGTGGTGACGAGCGGGAAGCCCTTGGAAAGATCCCAACGCATCTGATGGCCGAAGACCGACAGCGTGCCGACACCGGTGCGGTCGGCCTGTTCGACACCTTCGTCAAGGATGCGGCGGATAAGCGCGAGATAATTGTCCATCGCCGCCGCTTATGGCCGGTGCCCGCGCCGTCGCCAAGTGGTCCCATCCGAAACGGACATCCGGATCGGACCAAGCTTGCGTGGACGCTGCCTCGCAACGCCCGCAAATCCCTAAAAATCGTGACCGTGTCCTGCCCCGCCCTGATCGTCACCAGTGACGATGCGATCGCGCACTTCGCGCCGCTGCTGGCGGGGCTGTGCCACGAGGCGCTGTGCATCGCTTATGTCGACGATCGGGGAAGGCTGATCGAACTGTCAGAAAGGCTGCCGGGCGCCTGCGGCGAGGTCGACCTGCCGATCCGCGTCATTGCGCGCGACGCGGTGCGGCTCGATGCGCGCGGAGTGATTCTGGCGCACAATCATCCCAGCGGCGATCCCACACCCAGCCATGCCGATCTCGCCGCGACGCGGCGGCTGGCCGGGGCGCTGGCGGTGCTCGACATCCGCGTGGTCGATCATCTGGTGCTGAGCGCCGGCGGCTGGCGGAGCTTCCGCGCGATGGGCCAACTCTAGTGGCGTGTGCCGCCTACTGATCGTGCGGGTTGGCGGACTTTTGCTGGGCCGCGGTCGCGGCCGCCGGGGTCAAGACGCACGCCTTGATCGCGCTGGGCTCGGGCCTCGGGCCTTTGGCTTCGTACAAAGCGAGATAGCCGCCGGCCTGCGGCATCATCATCTGCTGAACCAGCGAGTAGCCGACAGCCCGCATCTCGCAGTCGAGCAAGGCGGGCGGTGTGCCATGATCGGTGGTCGGTCGATCCGAATCGACGACGACGACGCGGCCGCCGGGGCGCAGCGCCGGGCGCATCCGCCACAGGAACTCATAAGGCGCGCCGATCTCGTGATACATATGGACCAGGAAGATGCGGTCGAAGCTCGATTCCGGCAGCTTGGGATCGGCCGGCTCGCCCAGCCGCACGCTGACATTGTCGAGCGATTCGCGGTTCACGCGTTCGGCCAGCGCATCGCGGACTTCGGGCACGATGTCTTCGGCAAGCACGCGCCCGTCCTCGCCGACGCGAGCGGCAAGGCGGATGGTGTAATAGCCTTCGCCGGCGCCGATATCGGCCACCGTCATGCCACGGGCGACGCCCGATCGGGTCATCACATTATCCGCTTCGCGCAGGCGATCGCGCGCCTCCTCGGTCGAGTAGCGGTTGGAAACGATCGGCGCGACGGGCCGATGTGCGGCCGGAAAATCGCTGCTTTCGACTTCGGCATCGCTCTTGGGCGCAGCCGGAGTGCAGGCCGCGAGCGCGGCCGCCAGCACCAACCCGGCGAGCGCCCGCAACGTCACTCGACGTCCTCGACCTCGACCTTCTCGCCGGTCACGCGCTGCGACAGCGCCGCCGCCATGAACGGATCGAGTTCGCCGTCGAGCACATCGGATGGCGCGGTGGAGGTTACGCCGGTGCGGAGATCCTTCACCAGCTGATAGGGCTGGAGGACATAGGAGCGGATCTGGTGACCCCAGCCGATCTCGGTCTTGGCCTCATAGCCGGCGGTCGCCTCCGCCTCGCGCTTCTGCAACTCCTGCTCGTAGAGACGGGCCTTGAGCTGCTTCATCGCTTCGGCGCGATTCTTGTGCTGCGAACGCTGGTTCTGGCAGGCGACGATGATCCCGGTCGGGATATGCGTGATGCGCACCGCCGAATCGGTGGTGTTGACGTGCTGACCGCCCGCGCCGGAGGCCCGGTAGGTGTCGATCTTGAGATCCTTGTCGAGCACCTCGATGTCGATATCGTCGTCGACCTCCGGGTAAACCCAGACAGAAGCGAAGCTGGTGTGGCGACGCGCTGCCGAATCATAGGGGCTGATGCGGACGAGGCGGTGGACGCCGCTTTCGGTCTTGGCGTGGCCATAGGCATTCTCGCCGCGAATCATCAGCGTGGCGGACTTGATGCCCGCCTGCTCGCCGGCGTGATAGTCAACAAGCTCGACCTTCATGCCGTGGCGTTCCGCCCAGCGCGCATACATGCGCTGGAGCATGCCGGCCCAATCCTGGCTTTCGGTGCCGCCGGCGCCGGCATTGACCTCGATATAGGCATTGTTGGCGTCGGCCTCGCCGGCGAGCAAGGCCTGCACCTTGTCATGCTCGGCCCGTTCGGCGAGCGCGGCCAATGCGGCGACGCCGTCATCGACGAGGGCGCTGTCGCCCTCGGCCTCGGCCATCTCCATCAGTTCGATCGTGTCGCTGAGCTCGGTCGCGATCGCGCGGGTGGCGCTGATCGCCTCATCCAGACGACGGCGTTCGCGCATCACCTCCTGCGCGGCCTTGGGATCGTCCCAGAGCTTGGGATCCTCGACGCGGTTGTTGAGCTCGTCGAGCCGGCGCAGCGCGCGATCCCAATCGAGAAAGCGGCGCAGCAGAGCTAGCGCGTCGTTGATCTTGTCGGCGTGAGCTTGCGCTTCGGCGCGCATTTTACTGTCTCCGGTTCAATTCGTCATTCCGGCGGCGAGGAGCTAACGGCCTCCAGGACGCAGGAGATCCCGGCCTGCGCCGGGATAGATAGGGTCTCGTTCTGGCGGACCTAGTAAATCCCGCCCTCTCTTTGCAAGAAATCGCTGTCGGCGCTGCGCGCGGTGCGGCGCGTCTCGTCGGCGCGCTTGGCGATTTCCTCGCGACGGATGGTGCGGCGCGGTTCGCTCTCGGGCTTGAAGGCCTCCCAGATGATCGCCGCCTTGGGTTCCGACGTCGGCCAGCCGGCGAAGATCTTGCGGCCCGATTTGCGATCGATGCGAACCATGCGGATGCCCGGCGGCGCGCGGAACGGCATGACCGGCATATCCTT
Organism: Sphingomonas sp. DBB INV C78; assembly: GCF_042693015.1. Taxonomy (NCBI): domain Bacteria; kingdom Pseudomonadati; phylum Pseudomonadota; class Alphaproteobacteria; order Sphingomonadales; family Sphingomonadaceae; genus Sphingomonas; species Sphingomonas sp. DBB INV C78. The sequence continues at coordinate 4,362,739 of NZ_CP170544.1, forward strand.
CATCGCGGTCTGCGCGAACTGGCGGAAGATCGGTGCGGCGACGGTGCCGCCCTGTGCATAGCCGCCAAGCGAGCGGGGCTGATCATAACCGAGATAGACGCCTGCCACGAGATCAGCCGATCCGCCGACGAACCAGACATTGGTGGGACCGGTCGACGTGCCCGTCTTGCCGAACAGCGGCCGGCCGAGATCGCGCAGGATGGTGGCGGTGCCGCGCTGCACCACGCCTTCGAGAATATGGACCGTCTGATAGGCGGTCATCGCGTCCATCACCTGCTTGCCGCGGGGCTTGGGCCGCGGCATCGCACCGCCATTATAGTCCTTGGCGTTGCAGCCTTCGCAGGGGCGGCTGTCGGCGCGCCAGATCGTCTTGCCGCTGCGATCCTGGATATAGTCGATCAGCGTTGGCTTAAGTTCGCGGCCATTATTGGCGAGCATCGCATAGGCATTGGTGAGCTTGAGGACCGTGGTGTCGCCGGCGCCGAGCGAGATGGCGAGAACGGCGGGATAATTGCCGATGCCCATCGCCGACGCGGTCTTCACCACCTTGTCCATGCCGGTCTGGCTGGCGGCGCGCACCGTCATCAGGTTACGCGATTGTTCGACGCCCCAGCGCATCGTCTGCGGGCCGGCATTGCCGCCGGAGAAGTTGCGGAAGCATTTGTTGCCGAGCCTGGCGGACTGGTAGACGCAGAAGGGGCCGTCGACGATGGTCGAGGCCGGTGTCATCCCGGCGTCGAGCGCCGCGGCATAAACGAACGGCTTGAAGCTCGATCCCGGTTGGCGGAGCGCCTGGGTGGCCCGGTTGAAAGAGGAGCCGCGGACATCGAAGCCGCCCTGCATCGCGAGGACGCGGCCATTGTGCGGATCTTCCGCAACGAACCCGCCCGAGACGGCCGGGATGTTGCGTAGCACATAGCTGGTGCCCTCGCGCTTCACGACGATGACGTCGCCGGGCACCATGAAATCGAATGCCTGCCCGCCGACGCCGCGCTTGGGCATGGATGCGGCGCCGGCGTACATCGTGCCGGTCGATCCATCGACGAAGCCGATCTCCGCACTGCCCGCCGTTTTCGAAAGGATGACCGCAGCGCGCCAGTCGGCATAGCCGGTGCCGACGCGGGCACCCGCCAGGCGGCCCTGCCAGCCGTCGCCCAGGCCGATCTTGGTGACCGGGCCGCTCCAGCCCTTGCCGCGATCATAGCGGACGAGGCCGTCGCGAAGCGCGGTTTCTGCGGCTTCCTGCACCTTCGGATCGATTGAGGTGCGGACCCACAGGCCGCCCGAATAGACGCTATGCGGGCTGTCCTTGGCGCTTTCGCCATAACGCTCGATCAGCTCGCGGCGGACTTCTTCCATGAAGTAGCCGCCGATGTCGCGACGGACGACGGCAGCGCGCTTGACCGTGCCGAGCGGCGCGGCAGAGGCCTCGGCTCGCTGCGCTTCGGTGATCCAGCCATTTTCCTTCATCTGCCCGAGCACATAATCGCGCCGTTCGAGTGCGCGGGTGGCGAAGCGATCGGGATTATAATTGGCCGGCGCCTTCGGCAGGATCGCCAGATAGGCCATTTCGGGCAGGCTGAGCTGATCGACATCCTTGTCGAAATAGGCGCGCGCGGCCGATTGCACGCCATAGGCGTTCCGGCCGAGGAAGATCTGGTTGAGATAAAGTTCCAGAATTTGCTGCTTGGTCAGCGCCTGCTCGATCCGATAGGCGAGGATCATCTCCTTGATCTTGCGGGTCGGCGAATATTCGTCGCCGAGCAGGAGATTCTTGGCGACCTGCTGGGTGATCGTCGATCCGCCCCGGGCGCGCTCGCCTGATCCGAACTTCGAAGCATAATCGATCACCGCGCCAGCAAGGCCGGTCAGATCGACGCCGCTGTGCGAGAAGAAGGTCTTGTCCTCGGCCGCCAGGAAGGCATGGATTAGCTGCTGCGGATATTCGTCATAGGCAAGCTCAACGCGGCGCTCGCGCGCGAAGCTGTGGACGGGCGCGCCGTTGACGTCGCGAACATTGGTCGGGAGCGGCGGCTCATAGGCAAGAAGCTGATCGGCATCGGGCAAGCCGCGCGCGAAGATCAGCCAGATTGCGAGCCACAGGATCAGCAACGCGCTGACGAAATAGCTCGCCCAGCGGACGATTCGCTGTTGCCACAGCGCGCGGATGGTCGGGCCGATGCCGTCGCTGGCGCGCCGCAGCTTCATGTGCAGGTTCTCGGCCGGCGTGTCTTCCATTGTCACGGCCATCTAGCAGGTTGGCGCGGCATTGCCAGCCGTCAGGCGATCAGTTGCTCGCCAAACGCCGTGCGAAGTGCAGTTCGATCGCCCGGCGGACGCCCTCTGCGACATCGCGCTGGTAGCTTTTGGAGAAGAGCAGCTTCGCATCCTCCTCGTTGGAGATGTAGCCGGTTTCCAGGAGGACTGAGGGAACATCCGGGGCTTTCAGCACGATCAGGCCGGCGAAGCGGTGATATTCGTTCTTGAACGGCACCTTGGCCGCCATTTCCCGCTGCAGCAATGTCGCGAAATCCGCCGAGATGTTCATCGTTTCGCGCTGGGCGAGATCGAAGAGGATCGAGGAGACATCCTCATTCTCGCCGCCGAGATTAACCCCGTTGAGCACGTCGGCGCGATTCTCGCGCGCCGCCACCGCAGCGGCCACGCGGTCCGACGCCACTTCGGACAATGTGTAGATGGTGGCGCCGCGCGCGGCCGAATTCGGGGCGCTGTCGGCATGAACCGAAATGAACAGGTCCGCACCCAGCCGCCGCGCGATCTCGCGCCGCTCGCCGAGTACCAGGAAGCGATCGCGGTCGCGGGTCATTGCCACTTTAACGCGGCCCGAATCCACCAGCGCATCGCGAATGGCGAGCGCGATGGCGAGCGCAGCATCCTTTTCCTTGCGCCCGTCGGTGGCCATCGACCCCGGATCGTGGCCGCCATGGCCGGCGTCGATCACCACCAGCGGCCGGCCCGTTCCCTTCGCGCCGGTGACTGGCGGCAGCGGCGGGCCATTGCTGCTGCCCGCCCGTTCGAGCGGCACGCGCACGGCCGAGCGATCGGCCCGCTTGGGCGCCGCAGCGCGCACCGCCACCGGCGGCAGGAAGGCCTTGCGCTTGGCATCGATGCTGCGGGCGAAGGCGGCTTCGGTCGCACCGGCGACTTCGATCACCAGCGATCGGCCGTCGGTGGAAAAGCCGCCGTTGCGGACGAGCGCCGGGCCGTTGAGATCCAGCACCACGCGCGCGGTATCGGGATTGAACTGCGCCTGGCGGACGGCAGCGACATAGCCGCCGGCCTTGCCGCCGCTGCCGGCATGCGCGCCGACGATGTCGATCGCGATGCGCCGCGGGCCATCGAGCGTGAAGACGGATGCGCGCTCGACCGGGCCGTCGAAGCGCAGCGTTATGCTGTCGCCGACGATTTCCACGCCACGGATAGACGCGGCATCGATGGGCACGGTGACGAACATTGCGAGCGCGGCGAGACAGGCGACACGCAGCCATGCGGAAATCGAACCGCCTTCGCCCTCATCTTGTGGCGGGCCCGATCGACCCAATATTCGGCCAAGGCCCTGCGCAAAGCGCGAGATCATGTCTGTAGCCGCCCCGTAGCGCGTCGATATCCACAGTGAAGCATAAGGACTAACAGTTCGTTTACCAAAGATATCGATATTGCCGACTCGGCGGGACGTTCGGGTTGCTACCCGGCCATGCAGGTGCTAGCAGCGAAATATCCGCGCGGCTGCCCTGTTCATAGGGCGCGCGGGCCAGGACGCCGCAATTTTTGCGGCCGCCATCTAGGTTGACGCTGCATGAGTCATGATTTCCCGAACCTTCGCTGCACCGTGGAAGGTGCCGGCGTGCGGGTTCGGGGCGGGTTTTCGGCGCGCAGTGCCGGACATGCCCGTGCAGCGGACGCACAGCTTTTCGTTTTCAACCGGGCGCTCTGGCGCGGCTTCGACATGATGCCGCCGCCTGCGCCCCTTTCATATCGCGCGCCGCGCCGTGGACATTCGGACAGCGGACGCGCCCGGAGACTAATAAATGACAATGCGCATGCTGATCGACGCGCGCCACCGGGAAGAAACCCGCGTCGCGGTCGTCAAGGGAAACCGCATCGAGGAATTTGATTTCGAGTCCGCGGAGCGGAAGCAACTCAAGGGCAATATCTATCTGGCCAAGGTGACGCGCGTAGAGCCGTCGCTGCAGGCGGCCTTCGTTGATTATGGCGGCAACCGCCACGGCTTCCTGGCCTTCTCCGAAATCCACCCCGATTATTATCAGATCCCCAAGGAGGATCGCGAGGCGCTGCTCCGCGAGGAAGCCGAGCATGCTGCCGAGGAAGAAGCGCTGCGTCAGCGGGAAGAGGCTGACGACGACCATCACGACGATGATGATCATCATGACGACGATCATCATGACGATGCCGGCAATGGCGATGGCGAAGAGGGCGAGGATGCTCCGCGCCGCAAGCCGAGCAGCGCCGGCGGCGGTGACGAGAATGCGGTGGAGGCGTTGCGCGCCAAGCGCATGAACCTGCGCCGCCGCTACAAGATCCAGGACGTGATCCGCCGCCGCCAGGTGCTGCTGGTCCAGGTCGTCAAGGAAGAGCGCGGCAACAAGGGTGCGGCGCTGACCACCTATCTTTCGCTCGCCGGTCGCTATTGCGTGCTGATGCCCAACACCGCGCATGGCGGCGGGATCAGCCGCAAGATTTCGAACGCGGCTGATCGCAAGCGGCTGAAGTCGATCATGACCGAGCTGAACCTGCCGCGCACGATGGGCTGCATCGTCCGCACCGCGGGGCTCCAGCGCACCAAGACCGAGATCAAGCGCGATTTCGATTATCTCGCCCGGCTGTGGGACGAGATTCGGGAGAACACGCTGCAATCCGAGGCGCCGGCTCTGGTCTATGGCGACAGCGATCTGATCAAGCGGGCGATCCGCGACATCTATAATCGCGACATCGATGAAGTGATCGTCGAGGGCGAGGAGGGGTATCGCCAGGCGCGCAGCTTCATGAAGCTGCTGATGCCGAGCCACACCAAGAAGATCGTAGCCTATAGCGACGCCGTGCCGCTGTTCCAGCGCTTTGGCGTCGAGGATCAGCTTGCGGCGATGTACCAGCCGATCGTGCAGCTCAAGTCGGGCGGCTATCTGGTCATCAACCCGACCGAGGCGCTGGTTTCGATCGACATCAACTCCGGCCGGTCGACGCGCGAGCATAATATCGAGCAGACTGCGCTCAACACCAACCTTGAGGCGGCGAACGAGATTGCGCGCCAGCTTCGCCTGCGCGACATGGCCGGTCTGGTCGTGATCGACTTCATCGACATGGAGTCGAACTCGAACAACCGTAAGGTCGAGAAGGCGATGAAGGAGTCGCTGAAGAACGATCGCGCCCGCATCCAGGTGGGTCGCATCTCCAGCTTCGGCCTGTTCGAAATGAGCCGTCAGCGCCTGCGCACCGGCGTGCTCGAAGCTTCCACGCGCCAGTGCCCGCATTGCGAGGGCACCGGGCTGGTGCGCACCGCATCGTCGGCAGGCCTGTCGGCGCTGCGTATGCTGGAGGATGAGGCCGCGCGTGGTCGTGGTTCGCGGTTGGTGCTGCGTGCCAGCCAGGAAGCGTCGCTTTATGTGCTCAACCGCAAGCGGGCCGAGATCAGCGAGATTGAGGAACGCTATGGCGTCTTGATCGAAATCCTGTCGGATGGCTCGCTGGAAGGTGCGCGCATGACGGTGGAATCGTCAGGCCCGCCGCCGATGCATGCCCCGCGCCTGCCCCAGCCGATCGCCATCGAACCCGAGGATGATGACATCTTCGAAGACGAGGACGAGGAAGAAGAGGAAGAGCAGGCCGAGGCTCGCGAAAGCCAGGACGGCGAAAGCGAAGGCGATCGCGAAGAGCGCGGCCGCCGTCGCCGTCGCCGTCGTCGTCGTGGGGGCCGTCGTGAAGAGGGCGATGCCGCTCCGCGCGAACAGGCTGCTGACGAGCCTGGCGCCGAGGAAGAAGACGAGGCTGAGGCCGTCGAAGCCGCGGAAGAGACGGCGGCTCAGCCGGAAGCCGATCGCGAGGAAAATGGCGAAGCTCGTCGTCGTCGCGGTCGTCGCGGTCGTCGCGGCGGTCGCCGCCGTAACGGCGAGGAATCGACCACGGGCGAGGCCGAGGCTGCCGAGACTGCGGCGGAAACACCAGCGGTCTCTGAGCCCGAAGTTGCGCCGGTAGCGGCCGAGGAAGAGGACGCGCCCGCCAAGACGCGTGCGCGCCGCCGTCCTCGTGCCCGCAAGGAGCCGGAGGTCGTCGAGGCCGAAACCAAGACCAAGGCCAAGCCGCGGACCAAGAAGGTCGAGCCCGCCGCAGCGCCCGCTCCGGTTGCGGAGGAAGCACCGGCAGAGAAGCCCAAGCGCACGCGCCGCAAGGCAGCGCCGAAGCTGGAGGTAGTCCAGACCGAAGCGCCGGCTCCCGTCGTCGAGGAGGAGGCTGCGCCCAAGCCGCGTCGCCGCGCCCGCGCCAAAGCCGCGGCCGCTCCGGCCGAGACCGCTATGGTCGAGACGTCGGCCGCACCCGAGCCGGTTGCGGACGAAGCGTCTGGGCCGCGTCGCGGCTGGTGGCAGCGGACCTTCGGGAACTGAGCTGAGGGCGGCCACCCATTGCGACAGGTGGGACGGAGGCGCTATGCGCTTTCCGTCGCATCTGTCGCGACAGGTGGCCGCCTTTCATCGCGGGTTCAGATGCGCGGGCAGAGGAATGCCCTGATGCGCCGGTCCGTTGGCTTTGCTTCGATCAAACCCGCCGCGCTCATGCGCTGGTTGATCGCGATCATCCTGTCCATATCCCTGCTTGCGCGGCCGGCGCTGGCGCAATCGATCTTGCGCGACGCCGAGACCGAGGCGCTGCTCAACGATATGTCCCGCCCCTTGATCGAGGCGGCCGGGCTTAGGCCTGAAAATGTTCAGGTCGTGCTGATCGGCGACCCGGAGATCAACGCCTTCGTCGCCGGCGGGCAGATCGTCTACATCCATTCCGGCCTGATCACCCAGGCGGACAATGCCAATCAGGTGCAGGGCGTGATCGCCCACGAACTCGGCCATATCACTGGCGGCCATATCGTTCGCATTTCCGAAGGTGCCAAGGCGGCGAGCGGTATCAGCATGCTTTCGCTGTTGCTGGGCGCCGCGGCGATCGCGATGGGGGCCGGCGAGGCGGGCATGGGCATCCTCTCCGCGGGCCAGCAGGCGGCGATGGGCAAATTCCTAGCCTTTTCGCGCACCCAGGAAGCCTCGGCCGATGCTGCCGGTGCTAGCTTCCTCAGCAAGGCCGGAATTTCGGGCCGCGGCTCGCTCGAGATGTTCGGTAAGTTCCGTCAGATGGAATATCGCTATTCCTCGAGTTACGCCGAAACCGATCCCTATATGCAGACCCACCCGATGTCCGCCGACCGCTATGAGCGCCTGGAGGCGGACTATAAGGCCGATCCGGCCTGGGCTAAGAAAACCGACCCGGTGCTCGAAGCGCGGTTCCAGCGAATCAAGGGCAAGCTCATCGGCTTCATGGATGAGCCCAAGGTCACGCTCAACAAATATCCCGAAACCGACACGACCGTCCCGGCGACCTATGCCCGGGCTTATGCCTGGCATAAAGCCGCTTATCCCGACAAGGCGGTGGCCGAAGTCGACAAGCTTGTCGCGTCTGCCCCCCACGATCCATATTTCCTGGAGCTCAAGGGCCAGATCCTGCTGGAGTCCGGCCAACCCAAGGCAGCGATAGCGCCGCTGCGCGAAGCGGTCGACCGCACCCGCAGTTCACCGCTGATCGCGTCCCTGCTGGGCCATGCGCTGATCGCGACCGAAGATCCGGCCAATTTTGCCGAGGCGCGCACCGTGCTGCGCAACGCGGTCGCGCGGGATAATGACAATCCCTTTGCCTGGTATCAGCTCGGCATCGTCTACAGCCAGGAAGGCGATGTGGCCCGTGCCGCACTGGCCACGGCGGAGCGCTATTCGATGATCGGTCAGCCGCAGCTTGCGCTCGCCAATGCGGAGACCGCGATGCGCGGTATTCCGCAGGGCACGCCAGATTATGTCCGCGCCGAAGATATCGCATTGACATCGCGACAGACGATGGAAGATCGGAGGAAGAAACGGTGACCGTTGAAGGGGCCTCGGTGCCGTGACTGCAAATAAGAAGGGATATTGGGTGGCTGGCATCATTGGTGCGGTGGCCGGCGGGGCAGCAATCGCGCTCGTCGCCATGCAGGGTACGACAGCGCCAATCGGGGCCAGGGACAAGGCGGCGATCGAGGCGATCGTGCGCGAATATATCCTCGCCCATCCCGAAATCATTCCTGAGGCGATCGACAAGCTGCAAGGCCGGCGCACGGCCGAGTTGATCAACGCCAATCGCAAGGCGCTCGAAACGCCATTCGCCGGTGGCTGGGCCGGCGCGCGCGATGGCGATGTCGTGCTCGTCGAATTCTTCGATTATTCCTGCGGTTATTGCCGCCAAAGCGTGGCCGACGTTGATCGGCTGATCAAGGAAGACCCCAAGCTCAAGGTCGTGTTCCGCGAACTGCCGATCCTGGGCGACGCCAGCGACGCCGCGGCCAAGGTGAGCCTTTCGGCCGCGCGACAGGGCGCATTCTATCCCTTTCACCTGAAACTTTATGCCGCCGGCCGGCCGACACCGGCCACGATCGCGCGGGTGCAGAAGGAAGTCGGGCTCGATCCCGCCAAGGTGGCGGCGGACGACAAGGCGGCTGACATCCAAGCCGAGATCGAGGCGAATATCGAGATGGCGCGGGGGCTGCAGCTAAGCGGCACGCCGGCCTTCGTCGTGGGCAATCAGTTGCTGCCCGGGGCTGTCGGCTATGACGCGCTCAAGAAAGCGATCGCCGAAGCTCGCGCCGCCAAGCGCTGACGATCAGATCCTAGGAATCAGGCGAAGTCCGCTAGTCGAAAGAAACCGTCCGCGTCCCAATCATCGGGCTGGAGCGTGATGCTGCGCGATGGCGGCAGGTGCCAGAGCAGGCATTCGCAAAAATATTGCGCTTCGCCTTCATCGGCGAAGCTGGCGAGCGTGCGATTGACGACGAGCGATCGCGTCGGCCGCATCTTCCCGCTCATCATTAGCATGATGCGCGGATCGGCCATGTCCCATCGATCCGCAAGGTGGCGTATCAAGCCGCGCGCGGCGCGTGGCGACAGAAAATCGGCGGAAGGTGCAGCCGTGAGTATCTCCTCACCCCGGCCCAGCGTCACCCGGCCGCTGCCGTCACCTTGTTCGGCAATGTCCTGCGGGTCGCCGCGCCAATCCCCAAACTGGATCAGGCTCTGCAGCACGCCCATCGACATCACATAACTGGGCTGATCGGCATCCGGGTGCCGGAACAGCGCCACGCCCATGGCCTTCTCGATGCAAGGGTCGGTGAGGTTGGCCAGCGAATTGCTGTCGAACACCGATCCTGGCGCGGGGATATCGAGTCGCATGTAGCGGAAACCGTCCGGGCCGATGAAGGGGCCGGGCGCGGGCAACTGGATAGATGCGTTCCACACCGTGGCGAAGTAGGCATCCACCCACGCATGATCCCGCGCCTCGTGGGGCGTGTCGACCAGGTCGACAAGGCGCGAGGTGAGCGAGAGATCGAACATGCGGTCCCGGTCCACCACGAACGGCGCGGTGCGCGACGGCGCCGACGATTGCGCCGGCTCTGCTGGCTTGCGCGCAAGGAGGCGACGGAACAGATCCACGGATAGCAAAGATATCGCAAAATCATTCGCACGACATCACCCGATTGCGGTATCGAAACGATATCGGAAATCAAAATCGCAAAAGCGCTAAGTGGTGATTTCTACTTCGCTTTCGGCCTTGGGCTGCGCTTTGAAGCCTTGAGCGATGACATACCATTCGGACGAATCCTTGCGGCTGGCCGGCGGCTTGGCATGTTTGACGGTCGTGAACATGCGTTTCAATTCCGCAACCAGATCATTGTCGGCGCCGCCAGCCAGAACCTTGGCGACATAGGCACCACCGGGTTTCAGCACGTCGGCGCAGAATGCGCAGCCGGCTTCGACCAGCGCCATCGTCCGCAAATGATCGGTCTGAGGATGACCGACGGTGTTGGCGGCCATATCGGATAGTACGAGATCCGCTGGCCCGCCCAGCGCCTCGGCCAGCCGTTGCGGTGCATCGTCGTCCATGAAATCCATCTGCAGGATGGTGACGCCGTCGATGGGATCGACTGGCAGCAGATCGATGCCGACGATGGCCGCCTTGGGCGCGATCTTGCGGACGACCTGACTCCAACCGCCGGGGGCGATGCCGAGATCGATGACGCGCGTGACGCCCTTCAGCAACTGGAACCGCTCGTCGAGTTCCATCAACTTGTAGGCCGCGCGCGATCGATAGCCCTCCGCCTTGGCGCGGCGGACATAGGGGTCGTTGAGCTGACGCGCGAGCCAGCGCGTTGACGACGCCGTTCGTCCACGCCCGGTCTTGACCCGTTGACGGCCGCCAGATCCACCTCGGCTCACTGCAAAATCCTCATGCGCGGCCGCCCTCACGCGCCATCAGCGAACGCAAGATGCCTTCGCGAATGCCGCGATCCGCGACGCCTAGCCGTTCGGCGGGCCAGATGTCGATGATCGCTTCGAGGATCGCGCAGCCTGCGACGACCAGATCCGCCCGCTCGGTGCCGATGCACGGCAGTTCGGCCCGTTCGGCGATCGACATGGCGGATAGCCGCTGGCTGATGTCGCGCATCGCCCCGGCCGGAACGATCAGGCCATCGATCGCGCGGCGATCATAGGTCGCAAGGCCCAGATGGACGCTGGCGAGCGTCGTCACCGTGCCGCTGGTACCGAGCAGGCGGGTGGGCATGTGGTTGCTGCCGGTCAGCGTCCCGGCAAAGGGCTCGAAAGCTGTGGCGACCCGATCGCGCATCCGCTGATAGGCGGCAAGCCGGGCATCGCGGTCGACCCAGTCATGCGGTTCGCTTTCGGTGAGCGAGACCACACCCCAGGGGGCCGAAAACCAGTCAATCACCCGCGGCGTGCCGCCCGCCGGATCGATCAGCACCAGCTCGGTCGATCCGCCGCCAATGTCGAAGATCAGCGCGGGACCGTCGCCTGGTTCCAGCAAAGCATGGCAGCCGAGCACGGCCAGACGCGCCTCCTGTTCGGCCGTGATGATGTCGAGGGCGATGCCCGTCTCGCGATAGACGCGCTGGACGAACTCGCGGCCGTTGGTGGCGCGGCGGCAGGCTTCGGTGGCCACCGACCGGACCAGCGTGACCTGCCGACGTTGAAGCTTGTCCGCGCAAATGGACAGGGCCGCGACCGCCCGGTCCATCGCCGTGTCGCTCAGCCGGCCGGTTGCGGCCAGCCCTTCGCCCAACCGCACGATCCGCGAGAACGCATCGACGACAACAAATCCGTCATCCGAAGGCCGCGCGATGAGAAGCCGGCAATTATTGGTTCCGAGATCCAGCGCCGCATATGTGCGGCGGTGAAACCGCCTTTGGGACGCCGGTGGGGCCGCTGGCCGCGAATAGGCTCCGCGTTGCGGCGCTGCCGCTTCGGGCTGCTGCGCCATGAACATTCACTCTTATCTTTCCGGTCGGGCCGATGCCGCCGGGACTTGAGGCAGAGACTATCGGCACATCGCTTCGACAGCAAGGCCGTCGCCCATGCAGGTCAGGCGTTGACAGCGCGCGGGGCCGCTTCTATCTGGCGCGCCTGCCGTTGCCCCGTCGTCTAATGGTAAGACTACGGATTCTGATTCCGTCTATCGAGGTTCGAATCCTCGCGGGGCATCCATTCCCAGCAGTTTGCATTGGTCGGAAACCGGCCAGGCACCCAACTTCCGCCCGTTTCGTGTTGGCATCGAGCCTGTTGCCGATATTATGCGGCTCCGGGCGGCGCGGCGCGCTGCGTGGCCGAGTAGAGGAGAAGATGATGTCCGAATCCGAATCCACGACGGGGAAGGCGAAACCTGCGGCCAAGAACCGTAAGGCACCGCTCATCTCTCCGGCGGCTGGTGTCGGCGTCGGCGTTGCCATCGGATCAGCCGCCATCGTCGCGGCTCTGCTCTACGCCAATCGTTCCAAGAAAACCGACAAGAAGGCCTGATTCGCCTCAGAAATCGCTGGCGAGCGTCAGCGCGACGCTCGATCCTGGATCGGCATCGCCGGCGATGCGGATGCGCCCTTCAATCGCTGCGCTCATTGTCGTGCCGGCTACCGGCAGGCTGATGGCTGCGCGTGGACCGATATCGAACCGCTCAACGCCGGGCTGGGCTCCACCCCATGCGCCCACGCCGAGGCGCAGCGCGGTCGATGGGCCAATGTCGCGGCGATGGACAAGGCGCAACGCGCCGTCGGTGAAGAAGTCGGCCGAATGTCCGCCGACAGGCCGGCCTGGCCATAACCGTCCAGCTCGATATTCTCGCCGACCTCCCGCCAAAATCCCCCCGCCGCATAAGCCGACCAAGCATTGCGCCCGCGGCCGCCGATATCGAAGCGGCGCTCGACCGACAGCCTCAGCGGTTGGCCGGGCAGCGGATAGAAATCCAGGCCGGCCGCGGCTTCCGCGCCGCTCGTATCGTCGAGCGGGGTGTAGATGCGCGCCGCCAGCGCGAAGCGGGTGGGGCCGGCGCGATTCAGCCGCCAGGCGATGCGCGCGCCGGCTTGGCCGCCGCCGAGCTGGCCGCCCGCCGCTAGTGCATCCGTGCCACCCTTCCGGGCGAAGAGATAGAAATTGCCGGACCAGCGAGACGGCGATGTGCCGCTCGCGGGAGATGGCGGCAGGACGGGGGCGGGCAGATCGACGGGTGGGGGGACGCCGTGGTTGTGGGTCTGGTTGATACTGGAATCGGGGTGGAGAGGTGGATAGTCGTTGTTGGATTGGTGACATGGGCCAACAGCAGGGGGGGCACCGGCTTGTTGGATTCGATGGCAATTACCGGGGCCGAGCGGAGTGAAGGCAGAGGGGCGTGCAGCGAATTTGGCCGTTCGGCGGCGGCGGGCGAGGGCAGTACCACGCTTTGCCGGGCGGCATCGGGCAACAGCCACCAGATGCGGCCGCCGATCCACAGGGCGCCCACCATGGCGAGGAAGCGAATCGGCGGCGTCGCGAGCTTCATCGCGCGTCCTCGGCGGGGAAGAGATGGTGGGTTTTGTCCCAGCGGGCGACCGCTTTGGGATCGCGCAAATAGACGAACAAAGCGCGGCGGGCGGCCAGGATCGCGATGATGTTGCCGACGATCATCCTGAGCGGAGCGAGGGTGGCGGCGCGCGGCCCATACATTAGGTGGACCATCCAGCACCGCATCGCGATCCGCCAGCCGAGCAGGCCGAGATTGATGAGGCACAAGGTCCGCAGCAGCGGATCGATCGGCGCGATGGGCCGCCCGGTCGCAAGAGAATGCGCCAGCGCCGCCGCCCACAGCAGCATCGCCGCATAAGCGGCGACCAGCACCAGCGCGGCCAGAATCGCGCGGCGATCGCGCAGGCGCATCCAGCGCTCGGCCGCCCCACCGCGCCAGCCGAGCCGATCCCATCCGGCAAGGGCGATGCCGGTCAGCCAGCGCGCCTTCTGGCGGACAGCGGCATGGATCGTCGCGGGGAAATAAGCGCGCACCGCAACTAGCGAACCGCCCGCGATCGCCGGCAGGCGGACGAACACGCCGCGACCGCCGAACTCCGCCAGCCGCAACCCCAACTCATAATCCTCGGTCACGCTATCGGCATCGAAGGGCAGGCCGCCGCGGGCGTCGGCGATGCGTTCCAGCGCGCTGCGGGAAATGGCGCAGCCGACGCCGGCGGAGGGCATGGCGGCGCCCAGGGCTTCGCGCACAACCAGTTGCTTGCCATGGGCTTCCGCGAACTCATCACAATAATGGCCGCTGATCAGGGGCGATCCGGGCACGACCAGCGGCATCACCGGCAACTGGACGAGATCGAAGCGCTCGATCAGCCGGTCGAACACCCTTAGCTCGGCGGGGTGGACGACATCTTCGGCATCATGGAGGGTGATCGCCTTGAAGCGGACGCCGGTGGCGGCTTCCTCGCGCAGCATCGCCTGCCACAGCCGGTTGAGGCATTCGGCCTTGGTGGTCGGGCCGGAAAGCTCGCCCCGCACCAGCCGGACCATATCGCCGCGCGCATAATGGGACTGCACAGAGGCTACCGCGCTGATCGTCGCGGGATCATTGGGATAGGTGCCGACGAAAATGCGATAATCGTCATGATCCAGCCGGTCGAGCGCGTGGCGCAGCATGGCGCCGATCACATCGCCCTCGTCCCAGGCGCCGATGAAGATGGCGATGCGGCCCGGATGATCGGCGGGCGGCAGCGTCGTGGCGTTGGCTGGCGGGTGGCGGCGATAGACCGTCAATCGCCGGATCGCCGATCGAAACAGCCAAAGCAGGTCCATGGCGAGATCGTCGATCCCACCGATCAGCAAGCCGATCGCCGCGAACAGCGTGGCTTCCCGCAGCGCTCCATCGAGCAGCCACGATAATAGTCCAGGACCCGGCATCCCCCCGAAACCCCCTGTGGCCCAGAATGTCGCTTTGTCCTTTTCTGTGCAAGTGTCTTGCATCGCCCGAAATTACTTGGGATCGATTGGGCTGGATTCCGTCGGTGCAAGGCGGCACCTTCGTGGCGACGGGATGAAGGAGCGGGTCGATGCGGCATTTCGGAATGCGCTGGATGGCGCTGCTCCTGACGCTGGCGCCGGTCGCCGCGTTCAGCGACACCGCTCCGCAGGTGGTGATGGCGACGCCCGGCATAAGCGGAGGCGCGGTCGAGCGCTTCACTGTCCGTTTTTCGGAGCCGATGGTGCCGTTGGGCGATCCCCGCGCGGCTGGCCCGTTCACGGTCGCCTGCCCCGTCGCCGGCACGGGGCGCTGGATCGACCAGGCGACCTATGTCCATGAATTCGAAAAATCGCTTCCTGGCGGCATATCCTGCAGCTTCGACCTGCGCGACGGGCTGAAGACGCAGCGCGGCGCGGGTCTTGGCGGGCAGCAGCGCTTCACCGTCGACACCGGCGGCCCGACCGCGCGGGCGGTGCTGCCGTCGCGTTATGGCGGCGATGTCGCGGAGGACCAGATCTTCCTGGTCGCCGCCAATGTCGTGCCCGATCGCGCTTCGGTGGCCGAGGCCGCTTATTGCGCGGTCGACGGGATCGGCGAGAAGATCGCGGTCGATCTGCTGCCGCCGGCAACGGTGGGCGATATCATCGAAGGCATCGGCACGGATCGCTATCAGGCGCAGAATTTCCTGTCCGAAGCGGGGTTGCCGCAGGCATTGCCCCCCAAGGGGCGTGAGCGGGCGACGGCCTTGCAGAGCGTGGTCGCGCTCAAATGCCGCCGTCCGCTGCCACCCGGCCGCGACATGGCCTTGGTGTGGGGGGCCGGCGTGCGCGGCCCCGGCGGGCGAACCGCGGGCGCCGACCAGCGTTTCGACTTCACCGTGCGCAAGGCGTTCGAGGCGCGCTTCGAATGTTCGCGCGTCAACCCCGCCGCCGGTTGCAGCCCGATCGAACCGGCCACTGTGCGCTTCACCGCGCCGATCGCGCGGGCGGCGGCGGAGGGCATTCGCCTGCGTCTGGCTGACGGCACCGAGTTCAAGCCGGAGATTGCCGACAAGAGCGCGCAACAGGTCAATCTGGTGAGCTTCAAGGGGCCGATCCCCGAATCCTCGACCGGCCAGATATTGATGCCCGAGCGGCTGGTCGACGATAGCGGCCGCCCCCTGGTCAATGCCGCGCGCTTCCCGCTCGACGTGCGTTTCGATGCCGCACCGCCTTTGGTGAAGTTCGCCGCGCCCTTCGGCATTCTCGAGGCAAAGGAAGGCGGCGTGCTGCCCGTCACGGTGCGCAATGTCGAACCGGCGCTGCAGGGCCGCACGCTCGGCGTCGGCGGCAAGGTCGCGCGGATCACCGACGACGACAAGGCGGTGGCCGAATGGCTGCGCACGCTCGACGATGCCGACGACAATGATTTCCGCGAGGAAGGCCAGGGCAAGGAGAAGGTGACGGTCAACCATACCGGCGCCACCCCGATCCTGACCAAGGTTGCCGATGCCACGCCGCTGAAGGTCGCGCTGCCGGGCAAGGGGCGCCAGTTCGAAGTCGTCGGCATTCCGCTCGCCAAGCCCGGTTTCTATGTCGTCGAGCTGGCCAGCCCGAAGCTCGGCCGCGCGCTGCTCGGCCGCGATGCGCCGCGTTATGTCGCGGCCGGTGCGCTGGTCACCAATCTCGCCGTCCATTTCAAATGGGGGCGGGAAGCGTCGATGGCCTGGGTGACGGCGCTCGACAGCGGCCAGCCGGTGGGCGCGGCCGATGTGCGCGTGACCGACAGTTGCACGGGCCGGCTGCTCGCCGAGGGGCGCAGCGATGCGCGCGGCCGGCTCGCCATCCGTGGCCTGCCGCAGCCCGAAACCTATGGCGAGTGCGATGAGGGCGCATCGCATCCATTGATGGTGTCGGCGCGTAAAGGTGGCGATTTCAGCTTCACCCTGACCGAATGGGCCAAGGGCATCCGCCCCTATGATTTCGACCTGCCTTATGGCTGGGAGGAGCGGGCCGACATCTTCCACACCGTGTTCGACCGCAGCCTGATGAAGGCGGGCGAGACGGTGCATATGAAGCATATCCTGCGCCGCCCGGTCGCGGCGGGCTTCACCTTCGCCGGCAAGCTCGACGGCACGTTGCGGTTGAGCCATCGCGGTTCCGACACGCAGTTCGATTTGCCGCTGAACGTCGGCGCGGACGGTATCGGCGAAACCGAGTGGACGGCACCCACGGGGGCGCCGCAGGGTGACTATGACCTGTCGATCGTTGCGGGCGAGGAGACGATCTTCACCAGCCAGTCGATCCGCGTCGACGAATATCGCCTGCCGACGATGCGCGCGACGATCACAGGCCCCAAGGACAAGCCGGTGCGGCCGAAGCTGCTGCCGCTGGACCTGTTCGTCGGCTATCTTTCCGGCGGCGGCGCATCGAATATGGGCGTCACCGTCCGCACCGCTTTCTCCATCGACGAAAGTGCGCCGAAGGGCTGGGAAGGCTGGAGCTTCGGCGGCGCGGCGATCGAGGAGGGCGTGAAGCCGCTCGACGGCGATGGCGAGGAGATTGGCGCGGCCAACCTGCCCGCCAGCCAGTTGCTGCCCGTCACGCTCGACGCGCAAGGCGCCGCCCGCACCAGCATCGAGATGCCGCAGGCGATCGACCAGGCGACATTGGTTGCGGTCGAGATGGATTATCAGGACGCCAATGGCGAGGTGCTGACGGCGACGCGCTGGATTCCGGTCTACCCCGCCGCGATCCGCGTCGGCATCAAGACCGACGGCTGGCTGATGAAGGAGGATGATCTGCGCCTCAAGATGGTCGTGCTCGATCATCAGGGGCGCCCCGTCACCGGCCGGCGCGTGAAGATGGAGCTTTACAGTCGGGAGATATTGTCGGCGCGGCGGCGGTTGATCGGCGGCTTCTACGCCTATGACAATAATGCGCGGACGACGCGGATCGATGCATCCTGCTCCACCGATACCGACAGCCTGGGCCTGGCCGAGTGCAAGATCGATCCGGGTGTTTCGGGCGAAGTCTATGCGGTCGCCACCGTCACCGATGATGACGGCAATGTCAGCCGCGCAGTGCGATCGGTGTGGCTGGCGGGTGATGAGGATTGGTGGTTCGGCGGGGACAATGGCGACCGCATGGACCTCGTCCCCGAGCGGCTGGATTACAAAGCCGACGAGACCGCCCGCTTCCAGGTGCGCATGCCGTTCCGCGAGGCGACCGCGCTGGTGACGATCGAGCGCGAGGGGGTGATCGGCAGCTTCGTGACCACGCTATCGGGCAAGGACCCGGTGATCGAGGTGCCTCTGCAGGGCTATTATGCGCCGGACATCTATGTATCGGTGCTGGCGGTGCGCGGGCGGGTCGGCGGGTTCAGGCTGTGGCTGGCCAATCTGGCGCGGGACTGGGGGCTGCCCTTTTTCAGTCAGGATGGCGCGAAGCCAACTGCGCTCGTCGATCTCGCCAAGCCCAGCTTCCGCATGGGCGTGGCCAAGATCAATGTCGGGTGGGAGGCGAACCAGCTTGCCGTCGACGTGAAG
Organism: Sphingomonas sp. DBB INV C78; assembly: GCF_042693015.1. NCBI lineage: Bacteria > Pseudomonadati > Pseudomonadota > Alphaproteobacteria > Sphingomonadales > Sphingomonadaceae > Sphingomonas > Sphingomonas sp. DBB INV C78. The sequence goes on from NZ_CP170544.1 coordinate 4,380,866, forward strand.
GCCGATCGCGAGAAATATGCGGTGCGTGACGTCGCGCAGGTCGCCGTGCAGGTGAGGGACGGCAAGGGGGCGGCGCCCAGATCGGCCGAGATCGCCTTTGCCGCGGTGGACGAGGCCTTGCTCCAGCTTTCGCCCAACCGGAGCTGGGATCTGATCGACGCGATGATGGGTGAGCGCCCGCTTTCGGTGCTGACCTCGACCGCGCAGATGCAGGTGGTCGGCAAGCGCCATTATGGCCGCAAGGCAGTGGCGGCCGGCGGTGGCGGTGGCGGCGATCTATCGGCCGTCAACCGCGAGGATTTCCGGCCGGTGCTGCTGTGGAAGGGACGCGTGCCGCTCGATGCGCAGGGACGGGCGAAGGTGGCGGTGCCGCTCAGCGATTCGCTCTCCTCGTTCAAGCTCGTCGCGATCGCGACGGCAGGCGCCGACCGGTTCGGCACCGGCATGGCCACCGTCCGGACGGCGCAGGATCTGTCGCTCTATGCGGGATTGCCGCCGCTGGTGCGGGAGGGTGATTTCTACGGGGCGAGCTTCACGCTGCGCAACGGATCGGACAAGCCGATGACGGTGACGGCGAGTGCCGAGGTTTCGCCGCGGATCGGCACGGCGCGGCCGCTGACTGTCACCATCCCCGCCGGCAGCGCGGCGCCGGTGACGTGGAACCTGCCGGCGCCGCACGGCATCGGCCGCCTGTCCTGGACGGTGACGGCGCGCTCGTCGGACGGCCGTGCGGTGGACAAGCTGACAGCGCAGCAGGAAGTGACGCCTGCCGTGCCGCTGGAAACCTGGGCGGCGACGCTTGCCCGGGTCGGCCCACAGACCAGCATCATGCTGGCGCCACCGGCCGGCGCGCTGCCGGGGCGTGGCGAAGTGTCGATCCGGTTGAGCGACAGTCTGGCCCCTCCGCTCGATGGGGTGCGACGTTACATGGCGGCTTACCCCTATGATTGCTTCGAGCAGCGGCTGTCCAAGGCGGTCGCGACCGGGGACGGTGCCGCCTGGGAGCGGCTGGCGGGCGAAATTCCGGCCTATCTCGATGACAACGGCCTGCTCCGTTACTTCCCGGTGGCGAGCATGGAGGGGAGTGAGGCGCTGACGGCCTATGCGCTGCACATCACCGCCGAGGCAGGCTATCCAGTGCCCGCATCCGCCAAGGCGCGCATGGTCGAGGCGCTGAAGGCGGTGGTCGATGGCCGCGTGGCGAGCGCGGGGCAGGGCACCGGCGATCGCCGCTTCCTCCGCCTCGCGGCACTGGCGGCGCTGGCGCGCAACGGGGCGGCGACCCCGGCGATGCTCGGCCAGATCGGCCTGCTCCCCGCCGACATGCCGACGTCCGCGTTGGCCGACTGGCTGGTCGCGATCGACGGGACCGGCGGCAATGCCGGGCTGCGATCGGCGGCGGAACAGGTGCTGCGATCGCGCCTCATCTATGAAGGGTCGCGGCTTGATCTCGTCGATGGCGGTTCGGCGCCATGGTGGATGATGACGAGCGGCGACGAGATGGCGATCCGCGCGCTGCTGGGCGTGCTCGGCCGGCCCGACTGGCAGGAGGAAACGCCGCGGATGATGGTCGGCGTGGCGCTCCGCCAGCGGCGGGGAAGCTGGGACACGACGCCGGCCAATGCCTGGGGGCTGGTCGCCGCCAGGCGCTTCGCCGCGCTCTATCCGCCGGGCGCGGTGGCGGGGACGACCACAGCGACGCTTGGGCCTGTCACTCGCCGCCAGAGCTGGCCGCAACCGACCGACGCGCCGCTGCTGCGCCTGCCGCTGCCATCGGCGCGCACGCCGCTGCTGCTGGCCCAGAGCGGCGGGGCGGGGCCATGGGCGCAGGTCTCGCTCACCGCTGCAGTCCCGCTCCGCCAGCCCTTGTTCGCCGGCTATCGCATCGAGAAAGCGGTGACGGTGATCCAGCAGCGGGTGAAAGGGCGGCTGACGCGCGGCGACGTGCTGAAGGTCAGGATCAGCGTCGACGCTACGGCCGAGCGCAACTGGGTGGTGGTGAGCGACCCGATTCCGGCGGGCGCGACGATCGTCGGCAATCTCGGCGGGCAATCGCAGCAACTGGCCGATCAGGCGTCGGGCGGGGAGGGCGTGCAGCCGGCTTATGTCGGGCGCGGGCTGGATGCGTGGCGCGGCTATTTCGATTGGGTGCCGCGCGGGCGCTTCACCGTCGAATATGCGGTGCGGCTGAACGGCGTCGGCACCTTCCAGTTGCCGCCGACGCGGGTGGAGGCGATGTATTCGCCCGATATTCGGGGCGCGATCCCCAACCGGCCGGTGACGGTGGCGCTGAGGTGACATGGTGGACCTGCGCCGCCACCTGACCGGCATCAATATCCTGCTTGGCGGCGTGCTGACTGTCGCGCTGGCGCTGTTCGGCCTGTGGCTGCTGACCTTGCCGCCGGCGATGCCGAGCTATGCCGAGGTGCGGCAGACCTATCGGCCGAGCGAGGCATGGTTGCGCGATCGCGAAGGCCGCCTGCTCGATGCCGAGCGGGTGGATTTCCAGGTGCGGCGGCTGGCCTGGACCGATCTCGACGCGATCGCGCCTGTCCTCCGCGAAACCGTGGTCGCGGCCGAGGATCGGCGCTTCGCCGGGCATGGCGGCGTCGACTGGTGGGCATTGGGCGGCAGTGTGCGCGACCGGCTTTCGGGCAAGCGACCGCGCGGCGCATCGACACTGACGATGCAGCTTGCGGCCTTCCTTGCCCCGGAGCTCGCCCGGCCCGGTGCGCGGAGCTGGCGTGACAAATTGCGGCAGATGCGCGCTGCGCAGGTGCTCGAACAGGGCTGGTCGAAGGACCAGATCCTTGAAGCCTATTTCAATCTCTCCGGCTTCCGCGGCGAGGCGCAGGGGGTGGGGGCTGCGGCGCTTACCTTGTTCGGCAAGGCCCCGTCCGCGCTGTCGCCCGATGACGCGCTGCTGATGGCCGCTTTGCTCCCCTCGCCGCAGGCCAGCGCGGCAGAGGTGGCACGGCGGGCCTGCGCGATCGGCCGACGTAGCGATTGCCTGTCGCTGCAATCAGCCGCCGTCGCGATGTTGGGGCCGGCGCGGCGGCTGGCGCTCGATCCCGGCCTCGCCCCGCATCTCGCCGCCAAGCTGCTGCGCGAGCCGGGCGTGACGGTGATGACGACACTCGATGCCAACACGCAGCGCATCGCGGCGATGGCGCTCACCCGCCAGCTTCGCGGGCTGGGGCCGTCGCGGGCGCGCGATGGCGCGGTGGTGGTGGTCGACAATCGATCGGGCGATGTGCTGGCCTATGTCGGCGGGGTCGGCGGGTCATCGACGGCGGCGTCGGTCGATGGCGCGGATGCCTATCGCCAGGCGGGATCGACCTTGAAGCCCTTCCTCTATGCCCAGGCGATGGAGAAAGGCTGGTTCACGCCCGCCTCGATCATCGACGATTCGCCGGTGCAGCTCGACACCGCCTCCGGCCTTTACGTCCCGCAAAATTATGATCGCAGTTTCAAGGGACTGGTTTCGGCACGCACCGCGCTGGCGGGATCGCTCAACGTGCCCGCGGTTCGCACGCTTCTGCTGACCGGCGTCGAGCCGTTCCGCGACCGGCTGGTTTCGTCGGGCTATCGCGGGCTGACCGAGGATGGCGATTATTACGGCTTCAGCCTTGCGCTGGGGTCGGCCGAAGTGACTCTGCTCGAACAGGCCAATGCCTATCGCACGCTGGCCAATGGCGGGCACTTCACGCCGCTGCGCATCAAGGCTGATGATCCGGCCGCCGCGGCACGCGCGGTCTTCACGCCGCAGGCCGCGTTCATGGTGGCGGACATGATGGCCGATCCCGGCGCGCGGGCGGTGACCTTCGGGTTGGACAGCGCGTTGCGGCTGCCATTCTGGGCGGCGGTCAAGACGGGCACGTCCAAGGCGATGCGCGACAATTGGTGCATTGGCTTTTCCGATCGTTTCACCGTCGCGGTGTGGGTCGGCAATCTGGAAGGCGATCCGATGGTCGACGTATCGGGCACCAGCGGCGCCGCGCCGGTGTGGCGTGAGATCATGCTGACCTTGCATCGCGATCGGCCGGGTAGGTCGCCCGCGCCACCGCCGGGGCTGGTGCGGCAGCGGATCAGCTTTGCCAGGGGCGTCGAACCCGCGCGCATGGAATGGTTCCTGAAGGGCACGGCGCAACCGATGCTGGCCGCCGCCCCGCCCGAGGCGCGCCGCCCGCGCATCGTCGATCCGGTGCCCGGCACCGTCTATGCGATCGACCCCGACATACCGATGGACCGCCAGCGCGTCCGCATCGCCACCAAGGGGGCGACCCTGGGGCATCGGCTGCTGCTCGATCGGCGCGATCTGGGGTCGGCGGACGGCCAGCCTCTGGTGCTGGTGGGGCCGGGCGAGCACCGGTTGCTGCTGGTGGATCTTTCCGGCCGCGCAGTTGATCGGGTGCTGTTCAGCGTGCGGTGAAGGCGGATATTGGCAGTATCCGCCGCATTGCTGACTGTCGGGACACGCGGACATTGCGGACGCCGTCGACGATACGAACGCCCCTCGTCACCCCGGACGTGTTCCGGGGTCCACCGTGCAGCACACATCAGCATTGATGATCGAGCGACAGCCTTGCGTCTATATCCTCGCCAGCGCCTTTAACGGAACGCTGTATGTCGGCGTAACCGCCGATCTCCTTCGCCGTGTCGCCCAGCATCGTGAAGGCATGTTTGACGGCTTCACCAAGCGATATGGCATCAAATGCCTGGTCTATTGGGAGGCGGCAGGCACGATGGAGGCTGCGATCCTGCGCGAGAAGCAGATCAAGCGCTGGCGGCGGGACTGAAAACGGAACCTGATCGCACGGGACAATCCCTCATGGAATGATCTGGCTGTAGCGTTCGGGTTGGAACCTCTGGCCGCGTCGCCCGCGTGACGGTGGACCCCGGAACAAGTCCGGGGTGACGAAGAGCGGATATCCGCTATCCCCGACATAGCCGAGGTTCGGCTGCCCGGCGCGGCTGCTCGAAACCTGACGGTTGTTCACCAGTGGAATTTCTCCTCGCCGTTTGGGAGGCGCGGAAGAAGAAGCGGGATCCCGGCCTGCGCCGGGATGACGGAGAATTAGGTGTGGGGACCGAAGATCAGGCGCGGAGGGCGGAGGCTGCGCGGGCCAGTGCCTCGATCTTCGCGGTGTCGGGCGCGCCCTTGGGGACGACCCAGCTTCCGCCGACGCACTTGACGGCCGGGATCGCCAGCCAATCGGCCGCGGTCGCCTCGGTAATGCCGCCGGTGGGACAGAAACGGGCTTCGTAGAAGGGGGCCGCCAGCGCCTTCAGCGCCGGGATGCCGCCATTGGCTTCGGCGGGGAAGAATTTGAAACGTGTGAGGCCGAGATCGAACCCGCGCATGATATCCGCCGCGGTGGCGATGCCGGGCAGGAAGGGCACGCCGCTTTTCACCGCCGCCTTGCCGAGTGATTTGGTGAGGCCGGGGCTGACGATGAAGCGCGCGCCGGCATCCACCGCCGCCTCAAGCTGATCGGCGTTGAGGACGGTGCCGGCGCCAATGACTGCGCCTTCGACCTTCGCCATTTCGCGGATGACATCGAGCGCGGAGGCGGTGCGCAGCGTCACTTCCAGCGCGCGCAGGCCGCCGGCGACCAGCGCTTCGGCAATCGGACGGGCGTGGGCGACGTCGTCTACCACCAACACCGGCACCACGGGGGCCAGTTCCATCACCTCGTCGATCATCATCTTGTGCCCTGCCCTTTCCACGCAGGGTTCAGACCTGCGGACCGAGCGGAGGTTTAGAGGGGGATCGAGCGAAGGGAAAGCGCCTCGCGTCGCTTACTTGGCTGCCTTATAGGCTTCGATCGCTTCCAGGATGATGCGCTTGGCTTCGGCCGCATCGCCCCAGGTGCCGATCCGCACCCACTTCTTGGCTTCCAGATCCTTATAGTGGGTGAAGAAATGCTCGATCTGCTGCATCACGATGGCAGGCAGATGTTCCCTCTCGTCGACCTTCTCATAATAAGGGAAGGTCGCGTCCACCGGCACGGTCAGCAGCTTCTCGTCGCCGCCGGCCTCGTCTTCCAGCTTCAGCACCGCGATCGGCCGCACCTTGACGACGCAGCCTGGGATGAACGGCGAGCGCGCGACAACCAGCGCGTCGAGCGGATCGCCATCGGGCGAAAGCGTGTGCGGCACGAAGCCGTAATTGGCCGGATAGCGCATCGGTGTGTGCAGGATGCGATCGACGAACAACGCGCCCGATTTCTTGTCGAACTCATACTTCACCGGCTCGCCCCCGACGGGGACTTCGATGATGACGTTGAGGCTCTCAGGCGGATTATCGCCGGTCGGGATCATTTCGATGTTCATGGTGCGGCGCAATAGTCCCCCTTTGTGACGGGTCAAGCGGCATCCACTGCTTTTTTCCGGCCAGAGTTTGCTCTAGGGACCGCGACCCATGACCAAGATCACCACACCCCAGGCCATTCGCGGCACCCAGGACATGCTGGGCGAGGAGGCGCAGCGTTTCGGCAGGGTGGTCGAAACCTTCGACAAGGTGCGCCGTCTTTATGGCTTCGGCCGGGTCGAAGTGCCGGTTTTCGAGGCGACGGCAGTGTTTGCGCGCTCGCTGGGCGAGACCACCGATGTCGTGTCGAAGGAAATGTATTCGTTCGAGGATCGCGGGGGCGATTCGTTGACCCTGCGGCCCGAATTCACCGCGGGCATTTCGCGCGCCTATCTCACCAACGGCTGGCAGCAGCATGCGCCGCTCAAGGTCGCGACGCATGGCCCGCTGTTCCGCTATGAGCGCCCGCAAAAGGGCCGTTTCCGCCAGTTCCACCAGCTTGATGCCGAGGTGATCGGCGCGGCGGAGCCGGCGGCGGACGTTGAATTGCTGGTCTTCGCCGATCAGCTGCTCCGCGAACTTGGCGTGGCGGACGGCGTGACGCTCACGCTCAACACGCTGGGCGATGCCGAGACGCGCGAGGCGTGGCGGGCGGCGCTGGTGAAGCATTTCGAGGCGCATCGCGGCGAGCTTTCGGAAGAAAGCGTCGAGCGGCTGGCGAAGAATCCGCTGCGCATCCTCGATTCGAAGGACAAAAAGGATCGCCCCGTGGCGGACGCGGCGCCCGTGATCGACGATTATCTGTCGGTTGAGGCCGGTGCCTTCTTCGACGCCGTGCAGAAGGGGCTGCAGGCGGCGGGCGTCGATTATGTGCGCAACGGCGCGCTGGTGCGTGGCCTTGATTATTACCGCCACACCGCCTTCGAGTTCATCACCGACCGGCTGGGCGCGCAGGGCACCGTGCTGGGCGGCGGCCGCTATGACGGGCTGATCGAGGCGCTGGGCGGCCCGCACACCCCGGCGGTCGGCTGGGCGGCGGGCATCGAGCGGCTGGCGATGCTGATCGACCAGCCTGCTGCGGAGACGATCGACGTGGCGCTCGTGCCGATGGGCGAGGCGGCCGAGATCGCCGCCACTGGCATCATCGCCAATCTGCGCCGCGCAGGCATCACCTGCGACATGGCCTATAAGGGCAATATGAAGAAGCGGATGCAGAAGGCCGATGCCAGGGGCGCCCGCTTCGCCGTGATCATCGGCGACGACGAGCTTGCCCGTGGCGAGGTCGCGCTGAAGAACCTGACCGACGGGACGCAGCGCGGCGTGGCGATCGATGCTCTCGCACAGGCGCTCGCCGGCTGATGGTGAGCATCCCCCCCGCGCGGATCGCGCAGATCGAGGCGCGGCGCGACGAATTGCAGGCGATGATGGCGCGCGGCGATCTCGCCGCCGAGCGCTTTGTCGCGGTGTCCAAGGAATATGCCGAGCTGGAGCCGGTGGCCGCGGCTGCGGGCGAGGTGCGCCGGTTGCGCGCGGAACTCGCCAATCTCGGCCATATGATCGACGATCCCGAGGCCGATGCCGAGATTCGCGAGATGGCGGCGGAGGAAGCGGCAGAGATCCGCGCGCGATTGCCCGATGCGGAACGCGCGCTCGCGCTCAGCCTGCTGCCCCGCGATGCGGCGGACGAACGCGCGGCGATGCTGGAAATCCGCGCCGGCACCGGCGGCGATGAGGCGGCTTTGTTCGCGGGCGACCTGTTCCGCATGTATCAGCGTTATGCCGAGGATCGCGGCTGGAAGGTCGAACTGATCTCCGCCAACGCGGCCGAACTGGGTGGCTATAAGGAAGTCGTCGCTTCGGTGACGGGGGCGGGCGTCTTCGCGCGGCTGAAGTTCGAAAGCGGCGTCCACCGCGTCCAGCGCGTGCCGGCGACCGAGAGCGGCGGACGTATCCATACCTCCGCGGCCACCGTGGCGGTGCTGCCCGAGGCCGAGGATGTCGACGTCCAGATCGACGACAAGGATCTCCGCATCGACGTCTATCGTTCGTCGGGGCCGGGTGGCCAGTCGGTCAACACCACCGACAGCGCGGTGCGCATCACCCACCTGCCCACCGGCCTCGTCGTCATCCAGCAGGATGAGAAATCGCAGCACAAGAACAAGGCCAAGGCGCTCAAGGTTCTGCGCACGCGCCTCTACGAGCAGGAGCGCGAGCGGCTGGCGAGCGCGCGGGCGGGCGAGCGCAAGGCGATGGTGGGATCGGGCGACCGGTCAGAACGCATCCGCACCTATAATTTCCCGCAGGGCCGTGTCACCGATCACCGGATCAACCTGACGCTCCATCGCCTCTCCGAGATTCTGGAAGGGCCGGGGCTGGACGAGTTGGTTTCCGCGCTGATCGCCGAGGACGAGGCCGCGCGGCTCGCCAATCTCGATGCCTGAGAGTGTGGCGGCGGCGCTTGTCGTGGCCGCCGGACGCCTTGTCGACAGCGATACGCCGCGGCTCGATGCCGAACTGCTGATGGCGCACGCGCTCGGCATCTCGCGCGAGGCGATGCTGCTCGGACGGCTGGGCGATCCGGTGCCGGCGGGGTTCGCGGGGCTGATCGAACGGCGCGCGGCGGGCGAGCCGGTCGCTTACATCACCGGCAGACGGGCTTTCTGGACGATCGAGCTTGAGGTCGGCCCCGGCGCGCTGATCCCGCGGCCGGACAGCGAGACGCTGATCGAGGCGGCGGTCGAGCATTTCGGCAAGGGCGGGCCAAAGCGCATCCTCGACCTGGGGACAGGGCCGGGGACGCTGCTGCTGGCCGCGCTCGCCGAATGGCCGGAGGCGCGGGGGCTAGGGATCGACCGGTCCGAACAGGCCCTCGCTTATGCCCGCGCGAACGCTGCGGCGCTGGGCCTGGATGGCCGGGCGCAGTTCCGGCTGGGGGATTGGGCGGTCGATCTGGAGGGACAGTTCGATCTCGTCCTGTGCAACCCGCCTTATGTGGAAATTGGCGCCGCGCTGGCGCGCGATGTGGCCGAGCATGAGCCGCATTCGGCGCTGTTCGCGGGCGAGGACGGGCTTGACGATTATCGGCGGCTGGCGCCCATGCTCGCCCGGCTGATCGCGCCGGGCGGTCTGGGCGCGGTCGAGATCGGCCATCAGCAGGCGGTGGCCGTGACCGGACTTTTCAAGGACTTGGGGCTGCGATGTTCGGTCCGTCAGGATCTCGGGCGCCGCGATCGGTGCGTCCTGATACACGGTTGATCGAACGGCTTTGCTGCATCGCATATTTCCCCTTGGAATCTGCCCGGCGAGCCTCTACATCGGCAATCAGGACCGGGGGGTTCGTTAAGCAACAGGCTGTAGAACCCCCGCCGACCCCCGATGGCTTTGCCGCGACGTCCGCCTTTGGCGGCGCCGGTTTTGCGATAGGCGGTTGCGAGGCCGCTACGGCATCGCACCTGCTTTCTCGCACATTTCGGGGACGGGTATCCGCAAGGTCCGGGACGGGCCCGGATTGGGAGTGGCGATTGAACGACCACCAGTGACGAAGGCAGCGAAACGTTGATCAACAATCGTCAGAACGGCCGCCGCCGTGGGCGCGGTGGCGCGCCCCGGCAAGGTGGCAACGGCCAAAACGGCAACCGGATTGATAATCGCGCGCGTGGCAATGCCGCCCAGCTGCTCGAGAAATACAAGACGCTGGCGCGCGATGCCCAGACCCAGGGCGACCGGGTCATGACCGAATATTATCTCCAGTTCGCGGACCATTATTTCCGCGTGCTGGCTGAAAATCGCCCGCGCTTCGAAGAGCAGCAGCAGCGCCGCGACCGTTTCGACGACGGCGACTATGGCGATGACGAGGGCGACGGCGAAGCGATGGGCGCCGCGGGCGACCGCGACGATGATCGCCAGCCGAGCGAGACCGGCGAGCGCAACTTCCGCGACCGCCGCGACCAGCGTGCCCCACGCGAGGCCCGCGACGATCGTGGTCCCCGCGAAGATCGTGCGCCGCGCGAGGATCGCGAAGCGCGCAGCCAGCGCGAGGACCGGGGCCAGCGCGAGGATCGGGGTTTCCGTGAGGAGCGTGCCCCGCGGCAGCAGCGCGAATATCGCCAGCCGCGCGACGAAGCGCCGGCGGAGACCAACGAGCCTGTCGCCGCTGTCGAGGCCGCGCCGGAGCCGGTTGTCGCAGCCGAGGAAGCGCCGCGCCGCCGTGGCCGTCCGCGTCGTGTTGTCGAAACGGAAGCCGTCGAGCGGATCGAGATGGATCGCCTGCCACCGTCGCTTTCGCTGTCGAGCGATGCGGCGGATGCCGGTGAACCTGCGGCTGAGGAGAAGCCCAAGCGGCGCCCCCGCCGTCCGCGGGCCGATGCGGCCGCTGCCGAAGCCTGATCGGCAACACCAGATCAACCGAAAGGCCCGCTTTCCATACCGGAAGGCGGGCCTTTTGTTTTCAGGCGCGCAATTCGTTGGCGAGCGGCACCGAAGTCACCGGATAGCCCTGATCGTCGCGGATGCAGAGGAAGCGTTCGCCGTCACGATCCTCGACCCAGGGGGTGACCGCCTCGATCGTGAAACTGGCGGCATGGGTGCGCGCGGCGGCGAAATCGACGAGCAAGGCCAGCCGCTCGAGATTGCGCTTGGTTGGAAAGATCACCCGGAAGCGGCCTTCCTCGGCGCCCGCCAGCGCCTCGTCCGCACCCACCCACAAGGCGTGGACGCTCTCGCCACCGTCGGCCACCGGTTCGGCTTCGGCCGGCGCCAGCGCCAGATAGAAATTGGTGTCGAACAGCCGCGTTTCCTTGAAGTTCGGCCGCCAGCGGGCGAAGGCGACCAGCGCATCCAGGTCGACCGTCCAGCCGCCGGCCGCGAGCAGCGCACCGAAATCGCCGCCTTCGGCCAGCGCCTCGCGGAAGGAGGCGATCGTCGCATGATCGGGCGCGGGGGAGATGCCGATCGCGATGCCGACTTCCTCGATCGTCTCGCGGATCGCGGCGATGCGGGCGGCAGCGTCGGCGGGCACGGCATGTCCCACCACCACCGGATTCGCGGCGAGCGCGGCGTCGCCGGGATCGATGCGGCCGCCTGGGAAGACCAGCGCACCGGCGGCGAACGCCATAGTACCGGCGCGTTCGAGCATCAGCAGTTCGGGCGGCAAATCGTCCCGCTCGCGCATCAGGACGAGCGTCGCGGCCGGAATCGCTGGGGCCATCTCGTCGGTCATGCGGCGTCGATCCCGTAGCGGGTAACGAACATCGCCGTTGCCTCGCGCAGCAGCGCATCGCGCGGCAGCATCAGCGGATTGCAGGATTCGCCGAACAAGGCGCGCGTCTGCGGGGCGTGGAGGACGAGGCCCAGGAACATATGAACGGCAAGCATGGGGTCCGGGATAGTCGCGCGGCCTGCGGCATGCCAGTCCGCAAAAAGCGCCGAAAGCCGCTCGACGGACGGAATGTGCGCCGCTTCGAAGATGGATTGCGCAAAGGCCGGATCGCGTAGCGTCTCGCCCATGACGACGCGGATGAGGCCAAGCGTTTCGGGGTCGGAAAAGCCGTCGATCAGGATGCCGGCAATCTCCTTCAGCATGGCGGCCGGAGCCCCATCGCGTTCGATGACGGCATCGATCTTTTCATGCGTGCCAAAGCGCTGGCTGGCGACGATCGCGCCGAGCAGGCCGGCCTTGTTCTCGAAAAGCTCGTAAAGAGTGGCCAGCGATCCGCCCGACAGCTTGACGATTTCAGAGAGACTGACCGCGTCATAGCCGCGCTCGACGAACAGCTTACGTGCCGCATCCAGCATCGCATGGCGGCGGCGTTCGCGGCGATCCGATTCGGTCCTCGTGTCGGAACCTCCCGTCGACACGCACATTTCTCCCCGGATTGTGCGGTGCATCATTCCCGCTTGACGTGTAGTGTATCCTACATTACAGAAAAATCACAAGTGCAATCGACTTCACGTTCGGTTTGCGTAACATAAGTATACAGGCTGGGTCGCCGCCTGGGTTGTAAGGGAGCGTTGGTGCGCATGCGCGCTATAACAGGGGTATCGCCGCGGCTCGGCGCCGTGCTGGCGGGGCTTGCCCTGCTTTCCGCATGTGGAAGCCAGCAGCAACCGGCGCCGCCGCCCCCCGCGGTCGATGTCGTCACCGTGACGCCCGGCGCGGTTGCGAGCGTCATCGAGCTGCCGGGCCGTGTTCAGGCCGTCCGCACCGCCGAGGTGCGATCTCGCGTCGACGGCATCGTGGAACGGCGGATGTATGAGGAAGGCACCGACGTCGGTGCCGATCGGCCGCTATTCCGTATCGATCCCCGCCAGAACCAGGCAGCCTATAATTCGTCGGCCGCCGCGCTTTCGCGTGCCGAGGCCGGGGCGGCCAATGCCCGCGCCGTCGTTGGCCGTTATGCGCCGCTGGTGAAACAGCAGGCGATCAGCAATCAGGAATATGATGCGGCCGTGGCTTCGGCGCGTCAGGCGGAGGCGGACGTCGCGTCGGCCCGCGCCGCGCTCGATCGCGCCAAGCTCGACCTCAATTACACGCTGGTGACGTCGCCGATCGCCGGCCGCGCCGGCCGCGCACAGGTGACTGAAGGTGCCTTGGTCAGTGCAGCGTCGGCGACGCTGATGACGACGGTCGAGCAACTCGACCCGGTCTATGTGAACTTCTCGCAATCGAGCAGCGAGCTGCTGCAGGTGCGTCGCAGAATGGCGACCGGGGAGATCAAGGCCGCCAATCTCGATCGCGTCCGCGTGACCTTGATCCTGGAGGACGGCACCGTCTACGCGCCGGCCGGTCATCTCGACTTCCTCGACATGTCGGTCGACGAATCCACCGGTACGGTCTCGCTCCGGGCAGAATTCCCCAACAAGCAGCGCCTTTTGCTGCCTGGGCAGTTCGTTCGCGCCCGCGTTGAGGCCGGCATCAACTCGAACGGCATCCTGGTGCCGCAGCGCGCCGTCCAGGTCAGTGGCCAGGGCGCGAGCGTGATGGTGGTCGGCGCGAACAATATCGCCGTCGCGCGACCGGTGAAGGTGGGCGACCTGCAGGGCGGATCATGGGTCGTCAATGAAGGGCTGAAGGCCGGCGACCGCGTGATCGTCAACGGCCTGCAGAAGGTCCGCCCCGGCCAGCCCGTGACGATAGCCAAGCCCGCCACGCCGGGCGCCAAGCCAGCTTCGGCGCGCTGAACCCATGTTCGCCCGCTTCTTCATCGATCGTCCCATCTTCGCATGGGTGATCGCGCTCGGCATCGCGCTTGCGGGCCTGATGGCGCTCCGCGGCCTGCCGATCGAACAATATCCTAGCGTCGCGCCGCCGTCGCTGACCGTCAGCGTCACCTATCCGGGCGCCGACGCGCAGACGCTCTCCACCAACGTCACGCAGGTGATCGAGCAGGAGCTGAACGGCGTCGAGGGCTTCCTCTACATGCTCTCGAACAGCCAATCGAACGGCACCGCGAGCATCACCGTCACCTTCCGTTCGGGCACCGATCTCGACGTTGCGCAGATGGAGGTGAACAACCGCCTCCGCCGTGTCGAGCAGCGCCTGCCCGAGGAGGTCCGCCGCCAGGGCATCCAGGTCAACAAGGCGAGCTCGGGCTTCCTGATGATCCTGGCGATCTCGTCGAAGAGCGGCACGACCGACAAGCTCGCGCTGGGCAATCTCGCCTCGGCCAAGGTGATCGACGAACTGCGCCGCGTGCCGGGCGTCGGCGACCTGCGTCTGCTCGGTTCCGAATATGCGATGCGCGTCTGGCTCGATCCCGACAAGCTGGCGGGCTACGGCCTGTCCGCGGCGGAAGCGCTGGCGGCCGTCCAGGAGCAGAACAGCCAGACGGCCGGCGGGCAACTCGGCGATCAGCCCGTCTCCAAGGGCAGCGAGCTCAACGCGACGATCATCACCCAGAACCGCTTCACCAATGCGGATCAGTTCCGCAACATCATCCTGCGCGCCAATCCCGACGGGTCGACGATCCGGCTGGGCGATGTCGCCAAGGTGGAACTGGGCGCGCAAAGCTATGGCATCGGCACCGAATTGTCGGGCCAGCCGATGGCCGGCATCGCCGTCGTCACCGTGCCGGGGGCCAATGCGCTCAAGACCGCCGAGGGCGTCCGCGCCCGCATGGCCGAGCTGGAAAAAGGCTTTCCGCCGGACATCAAATGGTCGGTGCCCTATGACACCACGCCCTTCATCCGCATCTCGGTCGAAGAGGTTGTGAAGACGCTGGGCGAGGCGATGGCGCTCGTCTTCCTCGTCATGTTCCTGTTCCTGCAGAATCTGCGGGCGACCCTGATCCCGACGCTCGTCGTGCCGATCGCGCTGGCCGGCGCCTGCCTCGGCCTGTGGCTGTTCGGTTTCTCGATCAACGTGCTGACCTTGTTCGGCATGGTGCTGGCGATCGGCATCCTCGTCGACGACGCGATCGTCGTGATCGAGAATGTCGAGCGCATCATGACCGAGGAGCATCTGTCGCCACGGCTGGCGACGATCAAGGCGATGGGGCAGATCACCACCGCGATCGTCGGCATCACCCTGGTGCTGATGGCGGTGTTCGTGCCGATGGCCTTCTTCCCCGGATCGACCGGCGGCATCTATCGCCAGTTCTCGATCACCCTGGTGGTGTCGATCGCCTTCTCGGCCTTGCTCGCGCTGACGCTGACGCCGGCGCTCTGCGCCACCATGCTCAAGCCGCATGACCCCAATGCGAAGCGGCGCCTGCCTTGGCTGGAGCGCTTCTTCGCGCGCTTCAATGGCTGGTTCGGCCGGACCACCGACAGCTATCAGGGCCATGTCCGCGGCATATTGTCGCGCCCGATGCGCTGGCTTGCCATCTTCCTGGCGTTGGTCGGCCTGACGGCGCTCCTTTTCCTTCGCCTGCCGAGCAGCTTCCTGCCGAGCGAGGACCAGGGCTATGCGATCACGATCGTCCAGGGCCCGCCCGGCGCGACGCTGGAGCGGACCGAGGAGGCGATCCAGCAGGTGAAGGCCTATTATGCCCAGCAGCCGCAGGTGAGCCATTATGTGCTGATCCGCGGGTTCAGCTTCTTCGGGCAGGGCCAGAATTCGGCGATGATGTTCGTCGCGCTCAAGGACTGGAAGGATCGCAAGGGCAAGGAGAACGGCATCGACACCTTTGTCGGCCGCGCGTTCGGCGCGCTGATGCAGGCCAAGGAAGCCCTGATCTTCACGATCAATCCGCCGCCGATCCGCGAGTTGGGCAATGCCAGCGGCTTTACCTTCATGCTGCAGGATCGCAGCGCGGTGGGGCATGAAAAGCTGGTCGAGGCGCGCAACATGATGCTCGGACTGGCCAGCCAGAGCCCGATCCTGACCGGCGTCCGGCCTGAAGGCCAGGAGGATGCGCCGCAGCTCAAGGTCGAGATCGACCGGGTGAAGGCGCGTGCGCTCGGCCTGTCGATCGGCGACGTCAATGCGACGCTCTCGATCGCCTTCGGTTCGGCCTATGCCAATGATTTCACGCATGACGGCCGCATCCTGAAGGTGATGTTGCAGGCGGATGCGCGTTCGCGGATGACGCCGGAGGATGTGTTGAACCTGCGCGTGCGCAATGCCGCGGGCCAGATGGTGCCATTCGGTGCCTTCACCACGGCACAGTGGACGGCGGGCTCGCCCCAGCTTCAGCGGTATAACGGCTATCCGGCGATGACCATCTCGGGCATGGCCGCCCCTGGGCGTTCGTCCGGCGAGGCGATGGATGAGATGGAGCGGCTGGCCCAGCAATTGCCCGAAGGCTTCGATTTCGAATGGACCGGCATTTCCTATGAGGAACGCCAGTCCGCCGGTCAGATCGGCGCGTTGCTCGGCCTGTCGCTGGTCGTCGTCTTCCTGCTGCTTGCCGCGCTTTATGAAAGCTGGTCGGTGCCGGTCGCGGTGCTGTTGGTCGTGCCGCTCGGCGTTCTCGGCGCGGTACTCTTCTCGATGATGCGCGGGCTGTCGGCGGACGTCTATTTCAACGTCGGGCTCATCACCATCATCGGCCTTGCCGCGAAGAATGCGATCCTGATCGTCGAGTTCGCGATCGAGCGGGAGGCGGATGGCGCCAGCGTGCTCGATGCGACGCTCGATGCGGTCAAGCTGCGCCTGCGGCCGATCATCATGACGTCGATGGCGTTCATCCTCGGCATGGTTCCTTTGTTCATTTCGAGCGGTGCGGGTGCGGCCAGCCGGCGCGCCGTCGGCACCGGCGTGATGGGCGGGATGATCGCCGCGACCATTTTGGGAATCTTCTTCATTCCGCTCTTCTATCTCGCGGTCCGGCGCTGGCTGACCCGCAAGCCGCCCCATGCCCCCGGTGCGCCGCTGGCCGATGAGGCGATGCATGGCTAAGCGCATCGCCTCGCTGCTGCTCGTCACCGCGCTTGCCGGCTGTTCGATGGCGCCGCCGCACACGCGGCCGCCCTTTGCCGCGGCACCGGTCTATCCGGCGGAGTTCCAACCCGAGGGCGGCGACCGCAAGGCGACCGATATCGGCTGGCAGGAATTCTTCACCGATCCGCGGTTGCAGACGCTGATCCAGATGGCGCTCGACAATAATCGCGACCTGCGCATTTCCGTGGCGCGGATCGAGGAAGCGCGCGGCCAATATCGCATCCAGGACGCGGCGCGGCTGCCGCAGATCGACGCGAGCAGCAGCGCCGTCCGCGCCCGCACCAACACCCCGCCGATCGAGATTCCCGGTTTCGGCGAGGTTGGCGGCGCGGCCACCGCCAACCGCTATGACCTGCAGGTCGGCGTGACTTCTTTCGAGCTCGATTTCTGGGGCCGGGTCGCCAATCTGTCCGAAGCTGCGCGGGCGAGCTATCTGTCCACCGTCGCCGCCGAGCGGGCCTTCCGCCTGTCGCTGATCCGTGACGTGGCGATCAACTATCTTCAGGCGCGCGAACAGGCCGAGCGGATCGAACTTGCCGAGCGGACCCTCACCAGCCGGCGTGAAGGACTGCGTATCGCCAAGCTGCGTCTCGACGCCGGCGTCACCTCCGCGCTCGATTATCGCCAGGCGGAAACGCTGCTGACCCAGGCGGAGACCGAGCTGGCCAGCCTGAAACTGGCCCGCGCGCAGACGCGCAATTTCTCTTATGTGCTGATCGGCCGTCCGATCCCCGAGGATCTGCCGGCGGCGCTGCCGATGGCGCGCCAGGGCATCGTCCGCGATATCGGGCCGGGCCTGCCGTCCGAACTGCTCAACAACCGGCCGGACATATTGGCGGCGGAAGAGCAGCTGCGTGCGGCGCGCGCCAATGTCGGTGCGGCCCGGGCGGCCTTCTTCCCCACGATCAGCCTGACGGGATCGGCGGGTTTCGCTTCGACCGATCTGGAAGGCCTGTTCAACGACGCCGGCTTCGTGTGGAGCATCGGCCCGACGATCCGCCTGCCGATCTTCGATTGGGGAGCCACCAAGGGCAATCTGACGGTCGCCGAGGCGCGCGAGAATATCTCGGTCGCCACCTATGAGAAGACGGTGCAGACTGCCTTCCGCGAAGTGGCCGACGCGCTTGCCGGGCGGCGTTACCTGGCCGATCAGGTGGCGGCGCAGGAGCGCGCGGCGGCAGCCCAGCGGCGCCTCGCCGAACTGGCGCGCTCGCGCTACCAGAACGGTGTCGCGCAATATATCGAGGTGCTCGACGCCGAACGTAACCTGTTCTCGGCCGAACAGGCGCTGATCCAGCTTCGCCGCGCCGATCTCGCCAATCTCGTATCGCTCTATGTGGCGCTGGGTGGGGGCCTGACGCCGCACGAATGAGGCGTCAGGAGGCGGCGAGCGCCTTCAGCCGGTAGAGCAGGTCGAGCGCGTCGCGTGGCGAAAGCGTGTCGGGGCTGACCCCGTCCAGCGCCTCGCGCAGCGGATCGGCGGCAGGCTCGGGCGCGGCGACCGCGGCCGCGAACAGCGGCAGATCGTCGAGCCCCGCGGCGATCCCGCCCGTCGCGGCGCGGCCGCTTTCGAGCTTGGCGAGCACCGATTTAGCGCGCGCCAGCACGGCGGGCGGCAGCCCCGCGAGCTTGGCGACGGCGATGCCATAGCTGCGATCGGCCGGGCCATCGGCGACTTCGTGGAGCAGGACGAGATCACCCTTCCATTCGCGCGCGCGAACATTGTGGAGCGAGAGCGCATCGAGCCGTTCGGCCAGCCGCGTCAGTTCGTGATAGTGTGTCGCGAACAAGCAGCGGCAGCGGTTCATGTCATGGACCGCCTCGACCACGGCCCAGGCGATGGCGAGACCGTCATAGGTGGAGGTGCCGCGGCCGACCTCGTCGAGGATGACGAGCGAGCGTTCGGTCGCCTGCGCGAGGATCGCCGCGGTTTCGACCATCTCGACCATGAAGGTCGATCGCCCACGCGCGAGATTGTCCGACGCGCCGACGCGGCTGAACAGCCGGTCGACCAGGCCGAGCCGGGCGGAGGTGGCGGGCACGTAACTGCCGGCCTGCGCCAGCACCGCGATCAATGCGTTCTGGCGCAGGAAGGTCGATTTACCGCCCATATTGGGGCCGGTGACGAGCCACAGGCGGCGATCGGGCGAGAGTTGGCAATCATTGGCGACAAAACGCTCGCCGGTGCCCGCCACAGCGGCCTCGACGACCGGGTGGCGACCTGACTGCACGGCAAAACAGGGTTCTTCGGCGAAGGTGGGGCGGCACCAGCCGCCTTCGATGCCGCGCTCGGCGAGGGCTGCCGCGACATCGAGCCGGGCCAGAGCATCGGCGGTGGCGGCGATCGCCGTCTTGGCGGAAAGCGCGGTGGCGATCAGCTCCTCGAGATGCGCGGCTTCGGCCGCCAGCGCATGCGCCCCCGCCTGGCCGACACGCATCGCCTGCTCATGCAGGTCGGGCGCGTTGAAGCGGACGACGCCCGCGAGCGTCTGGCGGTGGGTGAAGCCGGAATCCGGCCGCATCAGCGGATCGGCATGCTTCGCCTGCACCTCGACATGATAGCCGAGCACGCCATTGTGGCGGATCTTAAGGCTGGCGATGCCGGTCGCCTCGCGATAGCGCGCCTCCAGCGCGGCGATGGCGCGACGGCCCTCGCCACCCTGCCCACGCAGCTCATCGAGCGCGGGATCATAGCCCTCGGCGATATAGCCGCCCTGCGCCGCGTCGATCGGCGGCTGGGGGACGAGCGCGCGGGCGAGCAGGTCGATCAGCGCACCATGGCCGCGCAGGTCGGGCAGAAGGCGATCGAGCAGCGCCGGCCGGTCGGCGATCACCAGCAGCCGCTCGTGCAGCGCATGGGCTTCGTCGAGGCCGTCGCGGAGCAGGCCGAGATCGCGCGGGCTGCCGCGCCCAGCGACGATGCGGCCGAGCGCGCGGCCGATATCGGGCGCGGCCTTGAGCTTCGTGCGGACGAGATCGCGCAAGCCGCCGTCGTCGACGAAGCGGGTAACCAGATCGAGCCGTGCTTCGATCTCCAGCCGATCGGCCAGCGGCGCGCCGATATCGGCGGCGAGCATCCGTGCGCCTGCGCCGGTGACGGTGCGGTCGACGGTATCGAGCAGGCTGCCCTTGCGGCCACCGCCCTGCGCCTGGGTCAGTTCCAGGCTGTCGCGGGTGGCGGCGTCGATCAGCATATGATCGGCGGGCTGACGGCGCACCGGCGGCTGGAGGAAGGGGAGCTTCCCTTGCCCGGCGCGATCGAGATATGCGATCAGCCCGGCCGCGGCGGCCAGCTCCGGCCGGCCGAAACCGCCGAAACCGTCGAGCGTCGCGACCCCGAACAGCCCCTTCAGCTTCGCTTCCCCGGCCGCACTGTCGAAATGGCGTGGGTCCTGGGGAATGGTATCGGCGGGAGCATCGGCCAAATTATCGGGCGCGATCGTCTCGGCCGCACCCAGCCGGGCGAGTTCGGCATCGAGGCTGCCGGCGGGCACCTGCGCCAGCTCGAACCGGCCGGTCGAAATATCGGCGGCGGCAAGGCCGATCCGCCCGCCCGCCTCGGCCAGCGCAACCAGCCAGTTGGCGGTGCGGGAATCGAGCAGCGCCTCTTCGGTCAGCGTGCCGGCGGTGACGACGCGGATGATCGCGCGGCCGACCAGCGCCTTCGATCCGCCGCGCTTCTTGGCTTCGGCGGGCGTCTCGGTCTGATCGGCAAGCGCGACGCGATGGCCGGCCTTGATCAGCCGGGCGAGATAGCCTTCTGCCGAATGGGCGGGCACGCCGCACATCGGCACGCCGTCTCCGCGCGAGGTGAGCGCGATATCCAGGCAGGCGGACGCAATCTTGGCGTCGTCGAAGAACAGCTCGAAAAAGTCGCCCATCCGGTAGAAGAGCAGGCAATCCTGCGCATCCGCCTTCAGCGCATGATATTGCGTCATCATCGGCGTCATCGTCGCGCCGTTATCGCCATTTTCATTCGTTCCACGAGCCATGTCAGCGCTGATAGCGGCTTGTCCGCCGTCCAGCCATGCCCCAAAAGGCCCCATCCGCGACACGGCATGTGCGTTTCAGTTATTTCCCAGGGGGACAGCGATGAGCGAAGGCAGCAACGTCCAGTTTTCGGAGCGGGAGGCCTTGCTTTTCCACTCGCATGGACGGCCGGGCAAGATCGAGATCATCGCGTCCAAGCCGATGGCGACGCAGCGCGATCTTAGCCTTGCTTATTCGCCGGGCGTGGCCGTGCCGGTGCGCGCGATCGCCGCCGATCCGGCAACCGCTTATGACTATACCGCCAAGGGCAATCTGGTCGCCGTCATCTCCAATGGCACCGCGATCCTCGGCCTGGGCAATCTCGGCGCGCTCGCGTCCAAGCCGGTGATGGAAGGCAAGGCGGTGCTGTTCAAGCGCTTCGCCGACGTGGATTCGATCGACATCGAATTGAACACGGAGGATGTCGACAAGTTCATCTCCGCCGTCGAACTGATGGAGCCGACATTCGGCGGCATCAACCTGGAAGATATCGCTGCGCCGGCCTGCTTCATCATCGAGCAGACCCTGCGCGAGCGCATGAACATCCCCGTCATGCATGACGACCAGCACGGCACCGCGATCATCGCGGCGGCGGGCCTGATCAACGCCTGCCACCTTACCGGCCGCGATATCCGCGACATCGATGTGGTGGTGAATGGCGCGGGGGCCGCGGCGATTGCCTGCGCGGCCTTGATCAAGTCGATGGGTGTGCCGTCCGATCGCGTGCTGATGTGCGATCGCAAGGGCGTGATCTATCAGGGCCGCGAAGACGGCATGGATCAGTGGAAGTCCGCCCATGCGGTGAAGACCGACCGGCGCACCTTGGCAGAGGCGATGGTGGGGGCCGACGTGTTCCTCGGCCTGTCGGCTGCCGGCGCGCTGAAGCCCGAAATGGTCAAGACGATGGCCGACAAGCCGATCATCTTCGCCATGGCCAATCCGGACCCGGAGATCACCCCGCCGGAAGCACGCGCGGCGCGGCCCGATGCGATCATAGCCACCGGCCGTTCGGATTATCCGAACCAGGTGAATAACGTGCTCGGCTTCCCCTTCATCTTCCGCGGCGCGCTCGATGTGCGGGCGACGACGATCAACGAGGAGATGAAGATTGCCGCTGCGCAGGCGCTGGCCGAGCTTGCGCGCGAGCAGGTGCCGGAAGAGGTCGCTATCGCTTATGGCGGCGCGGCGCCGCGTTTCGGCAACGATTATATCATTCCCGCGCCGTTCGATCCGCGGCTGATGGAGATCGTGCCGGTTGCGGTTGCCAAGGCCGCGATGGATTCGGGCGTGGCGCGCAAACCGATCCTCGACCTCGCCGCCTATCGCGACGAACTGAAGGGACGCCTCAACCCGACGACGTCGGTGCTGACGCTCGCTTATGAAGGCGCCAAGGCTCATCCCAAGCGCGTCGTCTTCGCCGAGGCGGAAGAGGAAGTGGTGCTGCGCGCCGCCATCCAGTTCCGCGACGGCGGCTACGGCATCCCCGTGCTCGTCGGACGTGACGATGTGCCTGATCGCCTGCGCGCGCTGGGCGTCGACAAGCCGGAAGAGTTCGAGCTGCACAACAGCCGCATCTCCCCGCTGGTGCCGAAGATGGTCGACTATCTTTACGAGCGGCTGCACCGCCGCGGCTATCTGCGCCGCGATGTCGAGCTGATGGTCAATCAGGATCGCAACATCTTCGGTTCGCTGCTGCTCGCACTGGGCGAGGCCGATGCGATGATCACCGGCGTCACCCGCACCTATTCGCAGACTATGCGCCAGGTGCGCCGCGTGCTCGATCCGGCAACGGGGCGTAAGCCGTTCGGCATCCACATCCTGGTCGGCCAGAGCCACACCGTGTTCATGGCCGATACGACGATCACCGAACGTCCCACCGCCGAAGAGCTGGCGGACATCGCCGAGCAGACGGCGGCGGTGGCCCGCAGCATGGGGCATGAGCCCCGTGTCGCCTTCCTGTCTTACTCGACCTTCGGCAATCCCTCGGGCAATTGGCTGGAGCCGATCCGCGGCGCCGTGGCGCTGCTGGACGAACGGGGCGTCAGCTTCGAATATGAAGGCGAGATGGCGCCGGACGTGGCGCTCAACCCGAAGCTGCAGAAGAATTATCCGTTCATGCGCATTTCGGGCCCAGCCAATGTGCTGGTGATGCCGGGCCTGCAGTCGGCCAATCTCTCGGCCAAGCTGCTGCGCGAACTGGGCGGCGACTCGGTGATCGGGCCGATGCTGGTCGGCATGGAAAAGCCGGTGCAGATCGCCACGATGGGATCGACCGCATCCGAACTGGTAACGCTGGCCGTGCTGGCAGCGGGCGGCATCGCCCGCTGATCCTGCCCAATACCGTGATCCCAGCGAAAGCTGGGATCTTCCGCTTTTGGGTGACCAGAACAAGGAGATGCCAGCCTTCGCTGGCATGACGGCTGTTGTTACTGCGGGTTGTCGGTGGTGCCGCCCGAGCCCATGCCGCCGACGCCGCCGACCCGGCCGATATTGCCGAACAATTCGCTGAAGAAGCCGCGGTCGCGGCCCAGCGTCGGCGTCTTGTCGCCATTGGGGCTGATGTTGACGACGCGCTCCAGGCCGCTCTTGTCGACCGCGACGACATTGCCGCTCGCGTCGAAGCGGACCGCCAATGTCGTCTGCCCCACGGCGCGCGGGTTGGCGAAAGCGAGTTGGCGGGTATCGCGGCTGACATAATACCAACTCTGTGCGCCGC
The DNA here is from genome assembly GCF_042693015.1 of Sphingomonas sp. DBB INV C78. Taxonomy (NCBI): domain Bacteria; kingdom Pseudomonadati; phylum Pseudomonadota; class Alphaproteobacteria; order Sphingomonadales; family Sphingomonadaceae; genus Sphingomonas; species Sphingomonas sp. DBB INV C78. The sequence continues at coordinate 4,404,305 of NZ_CP170544.1, forward strand.
GATCGAACTGGCCGGTGAAGCTCGGCCGGCCGAGCGTCTTGGCGACCGAATCCTTGTTGTCGATGCCCGGCTGCACCGTGTCGACCAGGGTCGAATCCACGACATAGCCCTTATGGTCGCGGATGCGGGTGCAGCCGCCCGCCGTCACCAGCACCGTCAGAGCGATCGTCGCCGTTCCGAGGCGCGTGAACATGGAGGGCATCCTGGACTTCTCCTGATTGACGCAAAATTGCCGATTAGCCCTGCGTCGGGGCTGCCGCCGATAAGGATTGCATCGAAGGCCGTCCGCCTCAATATGCGCGGAGGCCATGCCGACGCAAGCGTGGGCCGAACAGAAGCTGGAAAGTCCGAACTCCCGTGTCCATTCTCCGCCGTCTCTTTCCCGAACGCGATCAGCGTGCTCCCTATCGGCCTCTCTATGACGCAATCGTCGCCGAAGCGCGGACGCCCTTCTGGTATCTCGACGGCCAGGTGCCCGATACGGTCGACGGCCGGTTCGACATGGTGGCGCTGGTGATGGCGCTGGTGCTGATCCGGCTGGAGGCGGAAGGAGACAGCGGGCGGCTGCCGTCGACCCTGCTCACCGAATTGTTCGTCGACGATATGGACGGCCAGCTCCGCCAGATCGGCATCGGCGATGTCGTCGTCGGCAAGCATGTCGGCCGGATGATGAGCGCGCTTGGCGGCCGGATCGGTGCGTATCGCACCGCGCTGGAGGGCCAGGAGCCGCTGCACGACGCGCTCGCCCGCAACCTGTGGCGTGGCGAGGCCCCTGCCGACACGGGCCCCGTCCAGGCCCGCGTGCGTGCGCTGCATGCTGCGCTGGCGACGGCTTCCGCTGCTGATCTTTATGCCGGGCGGCTGCCCCGGCCATGACCACGCCCGCACCGGAATTTTCGCGGCCCGTCCGGCTCGACACGTTGGGCGAGGCGGATCGGACGATCGAAATCGAGGCTTCGGCCGAGGAACGCGCCGCGCTGGCGAAGCGCTTTGGTCTGCTGTCGCTCGATCGGCTGGTGGCGACTGCCAGCCTCCACCGCGAGGGGCAGGCGGTGCTGGCGACGGGGCGAATCGAAGCAGATGTCGCCCAGCCCTGCACCGCGACGGGCGAGCCTGTGCCGGCCGCGATCGACGAATCCTTCCGCCTGCGCTTCATCCCCGAAGACCAGATCGGCGATGCGGACGAGATCGAGCTGTCCGAAAGCGATTGCGACACCATTCCCTTCGCCGGTGGCCAGATCGACATTGGCGAGGCGGTGGCGGAGACGATGGCGCTGGCGCTCGATCCCTTCCCCCGCAGCCCGAACGCCGATGCGGTGTTGAAGGCGGCGGGCGTGCTGAAGGAAGATGAGGTCGAAACTGGCCCCTTTGCCGCATTGAAGGCACTGAAGGACAAGCTTGGCGGCTGATATCGGCCGGGCAAACGCGTCCGGGCTGCAACAGATCGACAGGATTCTTGATTGCGGCGACCGCTGCATCTTCCAAAATGCGGTCGCGCGCATTACATCGCGCCCTTGCTGGAAGCCTCGATAGGAGAAACTGCTATACGTCCGCCCATGATGCGCCGCCCGTTGGGGCAGCCGCCGATGCCGCTCAATGGCCCGCGATATAATGAGTTCATCCAGTCGCCCAAGGTGCGGGTGATTGATGGAGACGGCGAGAATCTGGGCGTAATGTATACGCGCGAAGCGATCGAGCAGGCGGCGGAGGTCGGTCTTGACCTGGTCGAGGTTTCTCCGAACGCCGATCCGCCCGTCGCCAAGTTCCTGGATATCGGCAAGTTCAAGTACGAGACGCAGAAGAAGGCGAACCTCGCCCGCAAATCGCAGAAGACGCAGGAGATCAAAGAGATCAAGATGCGTCCGAACATCGATGACCATGACTATGACACCAAGATGAAGAAGGTGTTCGAGTTCATCGAGGAAGGCGACAAGGTGAAGGTGACGCTGCGCTTCCGTGGTCGCGAACTCGCCCACGGCCAGCTCGGCATGCAGGTGCTGCAGCGCGTCCAGGCCGATGTCGCCGAAGTCGCGAAGGTCGAGCAGTTCCCGCGCATGGAAGGCCGTCAGATGCTGATGGTGCTCGCTCCGAAATAAGTGTCGCGGCGCGGCCGAGCGAAATGCTTGCGCCGCGCCCGCCATCCGGCCAAGACGCGCTTATGCGTAGAGGCCATCGTCCATCCGCGCCGGCTTCGGGCCGGCCCCGCTTCTGGGGGCGCCATGCGGTTACCGCAGCGCTCGCCAATCCCGACCGCACTGTCCGCAAGATGTGGGGCACGCGCGAAGCGCTGTCCGCGCTGAACGTGCCGCCGGTCATCCCCGTCACCTTTGCCGACGTGGCAGACCTCGGTCGGCTCGTGCCGTCCGATGCGCCGCATCAGGGGTTGGTGATCGAGGTCGATCCGCTGCCCGATATCTGGCTGGGCGATCTGCTGGAACAGGGCCGCGACGATCGCCGCCCTTTGATCGTCCTCGATCAGGTGACCGACCCGCATAATGTCGGCGCGGTGCTGCGCTCGGCGGCGGCGTTCGATGCACTCGGCATCGTCACGCAGGATCGCCATGCGCCGCCCGAATCCGGGGCGTTGGCGCGATCGGCTTCCGGTGCGCTGGAACAGGTGCCGTGGGTACGCGTGGTGAACCTCGCCCGCGCGCTCGACGAGATTGCCGAAGCGGGCTTCTGGCGGGTGGGACTGACCGGCCATGCCAAGCAGACCTTGGGCGAAACGATCGGCACCAACCGGATTGCGCTGGTGCTGGGCGCCGAAGGGGAGGGTATGCGCGCCAATACCGAGGCGCATTGCGACGAACTCGCCAAGCTGCCGATCAGCCCGCGGGTGGAAAGCCTGAACATCTCGAATGCCGCCGCGATCGCGCTTTATGCGGTGGCGACGCGCGATCAGGGCGCGGGCTGAAGTCGAAGCGGCCCCACCTTTTCGTCACCCCGGGCTTGACCCGGGGTCTCGCTCCTTCCGTTTCTGTCGCGGAAAATCCAAACTTGTGCTGGATGCGAATAGCAAGATTTCCACGGCCAACTTGCCTGACGCACCCGTCAAAGCGGGACCCCGGGTCAAGCCCGGGGTGACGAGAGGGGTTAACGCCGCTCCAACATGGCCTTCCCTCAGGCTTCGCCCATTGAGGGCCTTGATTCGCGTTCCCGGCTGGGAGAGCCTGAAACCATCACAGCCTTGGGGGAGAGCGGGAATGCAATGGATGCGAATCATCGCTGCACTGGCGGCGCCGATGCTGCTGGCCGGATGCTTGCTGCAGCCGGGCAAGTTCACCTCCGCACTGACGGTGAAGGCCGATCGCAGCTTCACCTTCGCCTATAAGGGCGAGGTGATCGCGCTCGATCCTTCGGAAGCCATGGCGGCGGGCTTCGGCGGTTCGTCCTCCGGCGAGGATGAAAGCGAACAGACGCCCGAGCAGAAGGCCGAGAAGGCGAAGGAAAAGGCGCAGAAGGCCAAGGAAGCCGCCGAGAATGAGGTGAAGCGCAAGGCGATCGCCGAGGCGCTGACCAAGGAGGCCGGCTACAAGTCCGCCACCTATCTCGGCAATGGCAAGTTCCTGATCGACTATGAGATCTCAGGAAAACTCGACCATAATTTCATCTATCCGTTCAATTCGGACGCGGAGATCGTCTTCCCGTTCATTGTCGTCGAGCTGCGCAAGGGCGGAACGGTGCGGATGGTGGCGCCGGGCTATAGCGGGTCGAGCAGCAAGGCCGGCTCCGCGCCGGGGATGCCGAGCAGCAACCAGGCGCTCGACGGCACCTTCACGCTGACCACGGATGCGGAAATCGTCATCCACAATAACGAAGCCGGCGCGCAAACCGGCGCGGGCGGCATGAAGACGCTGACCTGGCGGGCGACGCCGCTGACCAAGGACGCGCCGACGGCGTCGCTGCGGCTGGCGCAATAGGATTGCCGCCACGCCGGCAAGGCGCGGTGATCAGCTTAGAAACGGGAGTGCATGTTGCGATCGTGCGCTCCCGTTTCCGCGTGTGCGACAGCCCACGACTATCGCCCGCCCAGATGAAAGTCTGATTCGGGTTGGGCGACAGAAGCTTGCGATGTTGCAGCGGCGGCTCTGTTCACGAAATTTTACCGCAATCGGGTAATGACAGGCGTAACGATAATGACCTAGATGCCGTCATCATCGTGCTGGTAAAGGCACGTAACCAGGGGGCTGGTGTGAAATTAGGAATTGGTGTCCGCGCGCTTACGGGCGCGCTCGGGCTTGCGTCGATCGTCTATTCTTTTCCGCTATTTGCCCAAATTCTTCCCGTTCCGCCCCAGATCCGGCCGCCGACCCGTGAGGAGATCGAACGGCCGGTGGCGCCGCCCCCGGCGCCCGGCCCGCGCCTGAAGGTGGAAGGCGATATCGAACGGTCGGCCTGTCCGCTCGCCGACCCTGCTTATGCCAAGGTCAAGGTGACGATCACCGATGCGGTGTTCAACAATCTGAAGGGTGCCACGGCCGAGGAATTGCGGCCGACCTTTGCCCCCTATCTTGGCAGCGAGCAGCCCGTCGCCGCCATCTGCGAGATCCGCGACGCCGCCGCCACTTTGTTGCGCCGCAAAGGCTATCTTGCCGCCGTCCAGGTGCCCACCCAGCGCATCGAGAATGGCGTGGTCCGCTTCGAGGTGCTCTATGCCCGCGTCACCGCGATCCGCGTGCGCGGCGATGCCGGCCGCACCGAAAATCTGATCGCTCGCTATCTCGACCGGCTGACCCAGGACGAGATCTTCAACCGCAACAATGCCGAACGCTATCTGCTGCTCGCCCGCGATCTGCCCGGCCATGACGTGCGTCTCTCGCTCCGCCCCGCGGGCACGGCGCCGGGCGACCTGATCGGCGAGGTGACGGTGCTCACCACCCCGTTCGAGGTGGATTTCAACGCCCAGAATTATGCCGCGCACGATACCGGGCGCTGGGGCGGCCAGTTGCGCGCCCAATTCTATGGCCTGACCGGCATGGGCGATCGCACGACGATCGCGCTCTACAGCACGGCCGAGTTTGACGAGCAGCAGGTCTTCCAGTTTGGCCATGATTTCCGCGTCGGCCCCGAAGGGCTGACGATCAGCGGCCGCTTCACTTACGCCTGGACCAACCCGGATATCGGCCCGATCCCCGGCGGCGCCGATCTCGAGGCGCGGACTTTGTTTGCCGGGGCCGAGGTAGCCTATCCCTTCGTGCGGACGCAGGCGCTCAACCTGCGTGGCTCGGCGGGCTTCGACTATGTCGATCAGAAGGTGGATTTCATCGGGCCGCTGACCAGCGACAAGCTGCGCGTCGCCTATCTGCGCCTTGACGCCGACGCCACCGACATGGCCGATCAGCGCGCGCCGCAATGGCGGATGGCGGGGTCGTTCGAACTCCGCAAGGGCCTCGACATCTTCGGCGCCAGCGATGGCTGTGGCGGCGGCGCCTGCCTGGGCGGGCGGACGCCGCCGAGCCGGCTGGACGGTGATCCGACGTCGACACTCGTCCGTTTCAACGGCCTGCTCGAATATGCCTATTCGCCGATGTTCTCGGTCGCGGTGATGCCGCGGCTGCAATATGCCTTCGATCCGCTGTTCAGCTACGAGGAATATTCGGGCGGCAATTACACGATCGGCCGCGGTTATGATCCGGGCACGATCATCGGCGACAGCGGCGCCGGCTTCCAGGTGGAAGCGCGCACCGGCCGGCTTTCGCCCTTCGCGAAGGGCAATATCGCGCTCCAGCCCTTTCTGTTCGTCGATGCCGCCTGGGTGTGGAACAAGAATGTGGCCGGCGATCCACAGAAGCTGACCTCGGTCGGCGGCGGCGTGCGCGCCAGCCTCTCCAACCGTCTGCGGCTCGACATGGCGCTCGCCGTGCCGACCCGCAAGGCCGGCTTCCAGACCGAGAAGGGCGACGCCCGCCTGCTGATCTCGCTGACGACCCGACTGTTCCCGTGGGGAGACCGCTGATGTTCGCGAACCGCAACTCGATCGCGCGGGTTCCGTCCGCACAGGCGATGCTGACGTCGGCGGCGGCGCTTGCCGCGGGGCTGGCGCTGGGCGCTACGCCCGCTTTCGGCCAGGCGTTCCAGGGCGGCTTCACCGTCCAGTCGGGCAACGTCAATATCGACCGATCAGTGGCAGGTCAGGACACGATCACGGTTGGTTCGCAGCAGTCGGTGATCAACTGGACGCCGAGCGATACCGCGACCGGCGGCGGATCGATCAACTTCCTGCCCGGCGGCACGCAGGTCACCTACCAGAACAATTCCGCGGTCACCGATTATGTGGTGCTCAACCGCATCATACCGGTCGATCCGGCGCGGCCGGTGCAGTTCAACGGGCGTGTCTACAGCCAGTTGACCGACGGACTGGGCACGACCGCGCAGGGCGGCGCGGTGTGGTTCTACAGCCCCGGCGGCATCATCGCCGGCGCGGGCGCGGTGTTCGACGTCGGCAGCCTCGTCCTCACCGCCAGCGATCCGGTGGTGGATGCCAGCGGCAACTTCATCACCGGCGGCAACTTCACGCTCCAGCAGGCGGCGGCCGGCAGCTATGTCGACATTCAGGCGGGTGCCGCGATCAACGCGGCGCCCGAAGGCAGCTATGTCGCGATCGTAGCACCCACCGTCACCCAGTCGGGCACGGTGACGGTCAACGGCTCGGCGGCCTATGTCGCGGCCGAGGCGGCGCAGATCACCATCCTCAACGGGCTGTTCGACATCAATGTCACTGTCGGTTCGACCGGTGACGGCACCCCGCTTGAACATAATGGCACGACGACAGGCCCGGCGAGCACGGGTTCGGGTGACAATCACCGCATCTACATGGTGGCGATCCCCAAGAACGACGCCATCACGATGATGATCAACAGCGGCAGCCAGCTCGGCTTCGACGTCGCCGGCGCGGCCGATGTGGTCAACAATGTCGTCGTGCTTTCGGCAGGGCGGAACGTCTCCGACACTAGCTTCGTCGGCACCGCGGCGCCGTTCGATGCCAGCATCCACGTCCATGGCACCAATTTCACCTCCGCAGTGACGGGGCGGGCGACGACCGACCTGTTCGTCGCGTCGACGACCGCCACCAGCCAGTTCGCTTCCGACGTCCGCATCCAGGGCGGCGCGCGCGCGCATATCGGTTCGCGCATCAGTGGCGACACGATGACGATCGGCGGCAACGCCACCGTCATCGCCGATAATTTCGGCGACATCTCCACGCCCGTCGACGTGTCGGGCGGTGAAGCGCTGATCTATACCGAGACCGGGGCGACGCTGAACATCCTGGGCGGCGCTACCATCACCTCCAACGCGGCCGGCGGCGGCAACCCGACCGGCACGGGGTCGACCGGCAGCGGCACGGGTGGCACCGCGCAACTGAGCTCCAACGGTGGCGCGATCAGCGTCGGCGGGGATCTGGTGCTGTCCGCCGACGGCAGTGCGGGAAGCCTCGATTCCGTTGGGGTGGATGGCGGTAACGGCACCGGCGGACGGATATTCGTCACCTCCGACCAGAATGGATCGGTCGACATCGCCGGTTCGGTGTCGATGTCGGCCGTGGGCTTTGGCGGTGCCAATCGGGGCGGCGGCGACGGTATTTCGGGCACCGGCACGGGTGGCCTTGCCAACATCACGGCCGTCACCGGCACGATCGACATCCAGGGTGATGCCACCTCGTCGGTGCTCGGCAGCGGTGGTTTCGTCCTCGAAGGGACGACCGGCGGCTTCGGTCAGGGCGGTGAAACCAATGTCGGCGCAGGCGCGGGTGCGCTGACGATCGGCGGCGATGTCTCGGTTGCGGCCGGTGGTTCGGGTGGGTCCGCCAGCAGCTTCGGTAATGGCGGCTCCGGCACCGGTGGCACCGCGCGGATCAACATCTACCAGCCGGGCGGCTCGGTTTCGATCAATGGCATCGTCGACGTGATTGCCAGCGGCCTCGGTGCCGCCAGCTTCTCCGGAAGCGGTGGATCGGGTGTGGGTGGTATTGCGGAAATCGTCGCAATCGGCGGGACGATGACGCTGTCGAGCAACATCTTCGTCAGCGCCACCGGCGCCGGCGACAACGGAATCACGGCGGGCAATGGCACAGGCGGCCGGAGCACGATCCTGGCGCGCGAAGGCGCGATCATCGGCGGCACCACCGGCACCGAAATTATCAGTGTCGAGGCCGAAGGTTTTGGCGGCGATGCTTTTGGCGGTGGTGCGGGCGGCATCGGCACCGGCGGCGATGCCGAGATCGTCGCGGCCAACGGCACGTCGGCCAGCTCAATCAGCCTCAACATCGTCGACCTTGAAGCCAGCGGCACCGGCGGCAATGGCGGAATGGGCCAGTTGCCCGGCAGCACCGGTGGCGCCGGCGGGGCAGGCATCGGCGGTAACGCGCGGGTGTTCGGCAGCGCCGGCAATGGCAGCGTGACCGTGACGCAAGTGCTTGCGGTGGCGACCGGTCTCGGCGGCGACGGCGGCACCGGCGGCAGCGATTCCGCATCGGCAGGCGGCACGGGCGGCGCTGGCGGCGTCGGCACCGGCGGCAATGTCACGGTCGGCACGGCAAGCGGCACAGCCACGCCGGCCTCCACCGGATCGGCCAATCTCGGCTCGGTCATCGCCTCGGCCGACAGCCAGGGCGGCAGGGGCGGCGCCGGTGGCGACGGCCTGACCACGGGGGCCGGCGGTCGCGGCGGCGATGCGCTGGTCGATCCCGATCTGACGGGCGCCGTGCTGCTCGTGCGCGGTTCGCCGGTGACGGCGACCGACGTAACGCTGACGGCCAATGCGGTCGGCGGCGATGGCGGCAATGGCAGCACGATCGGCACCGGCGGCGATGCCGAAGGCGGCAACATCGTGGTCCTCGTCACGGAGCGCAACCAAACCACGGACCCCGGCACGCTGACGGCGGGCAACATCACCGGCATCAGCCTTGCCGCCGGTGGTGCCGGCAGCACGACGGGCGAAGCGCGTTACGGCCTCGCCAACGTCGATGTCCGCCTGAGCACCGCCACCGTCGATTCGCTGGCGATGACCGTGATCGGCGATGTCGCGGGTCCGTCGGCCGCGCTTCCCAGCAGCCTCACCGCAACAAACGGCACGCTGACGGTCAACACCGATTTTTCGCTGTCCACGCCGGGCGATCTGGCGATCGTCACCGACAATGGCGTGATTCAGGCGGATACCTTGTCGGTATTTGCAGGCGGCGCGATCGTCGACCGGGTGACGGCGACCGGCCCTGCGCCGGCGGCACCGGGGCAGGTGCGCGCCAACCTGCTGTCGCTGACGGCGGGCACCGACATCGACACCGCGGCGGGCTTCGCCAGCACCGGCAGCCTGAGCTTCTTCTCGACCGGAGCCGTCCGTCTTGGCGATCTCGCCAGCGATAATGGCGTCTTCGTGACGGCGACCGGCACTGTCACCGTCGGCAATGTCGACAGCGGCGATGTTGTCGAACTGCTGTCCGATGCCGGCGCGGTCAGCGCGGGTGATATCACCGCGCTCAGCGATGTCGAACTGACGGCCGCCACCGGATCGGTCACCGCGGGCAATATCGTTTCGGGCGATTCGGTGACGGCGGTTTCGGGGACGAGCGTCTCGGTCACCAGCATCAGCGCAGGCATCGTCAACCCGTCGACCGATCCGCTCGCGCGCTACCGCGTCGGCATCGACGCCGGCACGACCATGATCGTCGGCACGATCGATGCGGCGAGCGACATCGGCCTGCTGGCGCGTGCCGGCACAATGACGGTCGGTCCGGTGACGACGGCCGGCAGCCTGCTCATGCTCGGCTCCAACGGCGTGACGCTGGCCGGCGCTTCCACCGGCACCGGCGCGAACCAGGCGGTCTATATCGCCGATATCAGCATGGAATCGCTGCTGGGGCCGGATTTCGATCCGACCCCGCTGTTCGCATTGTTGCCCGTCCGCATGGCCGGGCCGATCACGATCAACGGCGCGATCACGACCGGCAGCTTCGGGGCAGCCTCGACCGGCGCGTTCAGCGCACAGAGCATCTCCGTCACGGGCCAGCTCTATGCCGATACCGGTCAGACGCTGACATTGACGGCGCCGATTGTCGTGCCGGGTGACGTGACGTTGACCGGCGACGGCGGCATTGACACCGTGGACCTTCAGGCCGGTGGCGACGTAACCCTATACACGGTCAACGGCACGATCTCCGTGGTCGACATCCAGGCCGGCGGCATCGCCCAATTGGAAGCCGCCGGCTTGATTTCGGGTGGTGACATAACCGCCTTCGGGGTCGATGTCCTGAGCTACGGCGGCAACATATCTCTGGGCGATCTGGCAAGCAGCGTCACCGCGGCGGACCTTCCCGAAACCCCCTTCGGCGTTGCCGTTCACGCAAACGGCTCGGTCAGCACGGGCGCGATCTCCTCGCAGAATTCGGTCGGTCTGGTCGCCGACACCGGCGGCATCTCGACGAATATGATCAGCGCGGCGAATGGCGACGTCGGCGTGCTTGCGGCCACCGGTGCGTCGCTCGGTGGAATTACCACTGCACCCACCGGCACCATCTACATCGCCGATGTCAGCCAGCTCTCCCTGCTGGTCCCGCCGGGCTTCGATCCGACGGCACTGTTCGCGTCGGCGCCTGTCCGCATCAACGGCTCGGTCACGATCGGCGGCCCGGTGTCGACCGGCCAGTTCACTGCCGCCGGCCAGTCCTTCACGGCGCAGGGTGCGCTGTCCGCGCAGACCTCGATCAACGTGGATGTGGCGGGTCTTGCGACCTTCAATGGCATCGCCACGGCCCCGACGATCCGGGTGGCTTCGGGCGACATCGCGATCAGCGCGAATGGCGGGCTCGGCAGTTCGGGCACGACCAGCCTCACCTTGTCGACGACGGCGGCCAATGCCGTCATCGGCGGCACCGGAACGGTGTCGGGCTATATGCTCGATGGTGCGGAGGCGCAGAGGGTGCGCGCGGCGAACATTCTGTTCGGCTCCAGCGGCAATGTCGAGCTGCGCGGACTGACGTTGAACGGCGCCCAGGCCGGCAGCGGCGCCAACATCACCAATCCGACCGGCGCCTTCACTGTTCAGTCCGGCGGTTCGATCCGCGTCACGGGCGCCGTCCGCTTCGACAATATGAGCTCGGCCAACGCGCTGCGCCTGTCGGCGGCCGATCGGGTCGAGGTCGTCACCGACACCGGCAGCATCGGCATCTATGGCAGCGGCACGACATTGGGCGGCGGGCTGGAGATTGTCGGCGACAATATCCATGTCGCGAGCGCCAGCCTGCTCAGCCAACTCGCCAGCAATCCGCGTTTCTCGGGCCGCGATCAGGCTCTGGCGCGGGCGGGCGGACAGTCGCGACCGGAAGGCTTCATTCAGGCCGGGCGGATACAGCTTGCCGGCCGGGACACCATCCTGATCCAGAACAGCAACTCCACCGGTGCCTTCGGGGGCTTCACCGCTGGGCAGGGCGGGTTGCAGGTGATCTCGCTTGCCGCATCGACTGCGCCTACGGATCTGGTGATCTATGGTCGCCTCGCCGACGGCAGCGGCGGCTTCGTCATCCATCAGGATGTGCGTGATGCGATCAGCATCTCCTCCTCCTCGCAGGGCGGCTTCTCCGCCTCGTCGAGCGTCAATGGCTGTCTGTTGAGCGCATCGGTCTGCGACGCTGCGGCGCCGGTGCCGGAGCAGGACGACACCGTCGTCAGCATCGCGACCGACGTGCAGGCGATCGCAAATCAGTCCGCCGACCCGCAGCCGCTGCTTGAGGAGGAGGAGCAGGAGGCCGCACAGAAGGCCACCAGCCGCAGCCCGATCGCGCGACCCGTCGCGCTTATCGACACGCGGCCGATGGATGCCGATCCGACAGTGGAGGAACCGGTGACCAGCGGCGGCAACCCCAGCCTGATCGGCAATGTCGAGCCTAGCAGCACCAATAGCGGAGGCGGCCAATGAGCCGGTCGTTGAAGAAGTCCCTGGCGCTGACGGCGGCCGCGGCCGGCCTGGCGTCGATGCTGGCGGCCCCAGCCGGGGCGGCGACGCGCCCGCTGTCGGTGCAGGACAGTTTCCGCATCGGCACCTCGGGCGTGCTCTGCACCGCGCAGAGCGCACCCGCCGATGCCAATCTGCGCACCATGTTCGATCGCGGCTACAACATCGTCTGCCGTGACGCGGCGAGCGCGGTCGGCTCGCTCTATGCACTGCGCACCAAAAACGGCGATCCGCTGGCGGCACTCGCCGCCAAGCGGCCGGCGACGCTGCAATGTGCCGCGCCCTCGGCCACGAATATCGACGGGATCGGCGCCGTCTCCCTCAGCGAATGCCGCGACAGCGCGACGGGGGTGGACCGCCGCCTCTACAGCATCGCCAGGCGTGACACCGTCTATGTCGCCGAAGGGCTCGGCGGCTATGATTCGGCGCTGAAGCTGGGGCTCACCTCGATCGTCACCAACCGGCCGGCGACGGGCGAGGTGCAGGTGGCGACGACATCGGCCGGCGATCCCGCAGCCTTCGCCCGCGTCCAGGCCGGCACGCTTGATGCCGATCGCGCGCTTGCCGAAGCCTATGTCCGCAACAATAGCGGCAGCTATGCCGAGTCGTCGGAATTCTTCGAGACTCTGGCCCAGCGTCAGGGATCGGCATCGACGCGCAGCGGCGAATATCTCGTCAACCAGGCGCTCCAGCAGTCCAACCTCGGCAATTTCGCCGCGGCGGACGCTTTGTTCGCGCAGGCTGCGACGGCAACGGGCGCGCGCGATGGCGTCACCCAGCGGATGCTGCGCAATTTCCGTGCGATCCACTTGCTCAACCAGAAGAAACCGGGCGCGGCGCTGACCGAACTCGACAAGGCCGTCACGCCGATGGCGCGAGGCAAGGAGGATGCGGCGATTGCCGGGGGCGTGATCAGCCCGAACCTCGCCGACCAGATCAACCGCGAGAATGAGGCGCTGGAGCGGCTCGGCGGTATCGACAGCCGCCTGAGCCCCTTCGAGCGCGCCGAGATCCTCGACGGTCAGGCGATGCAGCTGCGTGGCGTCGCGCTGCGCGTGCAGGGTGACAATGCCGGCGCGCGCAAACAGCTCGACGATTCGGTGCGTGCGATCGCCGCGGTTCGCAACGGCCGCGTCACCTCCACCGCCTGGCTGCGTTCGGAAACCCAGTCGGAACTCGCGGCGATCGCCGAAGCGGAAGGCGATTACGGCACCGCGGAGGCCAGCTTCAACGAGGCGCTGCGCATCTTCGAGGCCGAGCATCCGCAGTCGCCGGCCCTGCTTGCCGCCAAGGCGCGGCTTGCCGCTTTCCTCGGCCGGCGCGGTCAGAATGATCGGGCGCTGGCACTTTATGGCGAAGTCGTCAGCGCGAGCGAGGCGCTGCCCGGATCGGCGACGGCGATGCGCGATCTGCTGGCGCCTTATTTCGCTTTGCTGGTCCAGCGCGCGGACAGCGATCCGCAGGCGGCCGCGGCGATGTTCTCCGCCAGCCAGATCCTGCAGCGGCCGGGCGTTGCCCAGACGCAGGCCGTGCTCGCGCGCGAGCTTTCGGAAGGCAATGACGAAGCCTCCGCGCTTTTCCGCCTGTCGGTGACGCGGACCCGCGAGATCGCACGCACCCAGACGGAAATCGCGCGGCTCGCCGCTGCCACCGATCTCACCGCCGAACAGCAGCAGAACCTCGCCAATGCCCGCGATGCGCTGGTCACCTTGGAGCGCGACCAGACGGCGCTGCAATCGAAGCTCAGCCAATATCCGCGCTATCGTGTGCTCGCGCCCCAGGCGCTGCCGCTCGCCGATCTCCAGAAGATGCTGCGCAAGGGTGAGGCCTATTACAAGCTCGGCCTGGTCGGGCAGGACGCCTACGCCATCTATGTCGCCGCCGATGTGGTGCGGGCGTTCCGGGTTGCCACCACGACGGCGCAGCTTGAGGCCGATGTCGCCAAATTGCGCGACAGCATCGTCCGGCTGGAGGATGGCGCGCCCGTCACCTATCCGTTCGATGCGGTGCTGGCGCGCAAGATGTTCGTGACATTATTTGGTAATGTCGAGAAGGAGTTGGCGACAACCAGCCACCTGATCTTCGAGCCCGATGGCCCGATGCTGCAACTTCCGCCCAACCTCCTGATCACCGATCAGGCCGGGGTTGATGCCTATACCAAGCGCATCGCCAACCCGCGCGCCGATGCCTTCGATTTCCGCGGCATCGCCTGGCTCGGCCGCGGGCGCGACGTTTCGATCGCGGTTTCCCCGCGCTCCTTTGCCGATGTCCGTGCGATCGCGCCATCGGCCGGAACCAAGGGCTATCTCGGCCTTGGCGAAAATGCCCGGCCGTCGCTCAGCCCGGCGGCGATGACCGAATGGGAGAAGACCGAAAGCGGCGAATGCGGCTGGCCGCTCGCTACCTGGGAAAATCCGATCTCCCCGGTCGAACTGGCGCTGGCGCGCGGCATCGTCGGCGAAGCGCGGTCGACGGTGCTGACCGGCGGTTCCTTCTCGGACACGTCGCTGATCGGCCGTCAGGATCTTAACGATTATCGTATCATCCACTTCGCCACCCACGGCCTCGTCACCGCACCGCGGCCCGAATGCCCGGCGCGTCCGGCGCTGCTCACCTCATTCGGCACGGGATCATCGGATGGCCTGCTGACCTTCAAGGAGATTTATGATCTCCGGCTCGACGCCGACGTCGTGATCCTGTCCGCCTGCGACACGGCTGGCATGGCGACAGTGGCGGCGACGCGTGAGGCGGGCATCACCACCGGCGGCAATTTCGCGCTTGATGGTCTGGTGCGCGCCTTCGTCGGCGCGGGCGCGCGATCGGTGGTGGCGAGCCACTGGCCGGTGCCGGACGATTATGACGCCACCAAGCGCCTGATTTCCGGTATGTTCAAGGCGCCGCAGGGCACATCCATGGCGACCGCGCTGCGCGATGCGCAACAGGGGCTGATGGACGACGTCAACACGTCGCATCCTTATTATTGGTCGGCCTTCACCATCGTCGGCGACGGGACGAGGCCGCTGCTGAAGAACTGACGTGCAATAAGGCCTCGCAGCGCGCGGCGGGAGGCCTTAAGAGAAGAGTGATGGAGAGGCCGGGGTCGCGCGCGGCGGCAGAGCAACAGGATGATATCGCCGATCTGGCGAAGGGCGGACGCACGAATTTTTTCGGCTTTGTTCTGAGGCTTGTCGCGCGTATCCCGTTCCTGTTCATTGCCGGCCGCCTTTATGGCCCGACCGAGCTGGGACGTTTCGCGCTCGCCATCCTCGTCATCGAATTTGCCGCCCAGCTTGCGACACTGGGGCTGAAGCGCGGTCTCGCGCAGCAATTGTCGAAGAATGAACGGCCGCATGTCCATATCGTCTGGGATGGGCTGCTGATCGCGGGCTGCGCATCCGCCATTGCGGCAGTGATTCTCGCCGCCTTGCCGCAGCTCATGTTCCCCAACAGCAATATCAACGGCCTCGAGCAGTTGATGCCGCTGATCATCTTCGCGATCGCCTGGTCCGATGTGTCGCTGGCGGCCCTGGCCTATCGGCGCGACGTGGGCGCGACCGTGCGGGCGCGGGCGATCATCGAGCCGTGGACGATCAGCATCGCGGCCTTCGGCTTCTATTTCTATTCGCAGCGCGACGGGCTGATCCTCGCTTATGCGTTGTCGATGGTCGCGGCGCTCACCGCCTCGCTCTATCCGTTCATCCGCTCCTACGGCCTGCCGCGCGGCTGGAAGCCGGAGCCGCGGCCGTTGTTCGCGATGGCCCGGCGCAACATGCCGCTTGCCGCGGCCGACGCGATTGAATGGGGCACGCGCAATGTCGACCGCTTCATCCTCGGCCTGTTCTTCGCGCCGGCGGTGGTCGGTATCTATTGGGTGGCGCAGCAGATCGTCACCCTGCCGCAAAAATTGAAGACGAGCTTCGATCCGATCCTCGGGCCGGTCATCACCCAGAATCTCGAAGCCGGGAACAAGGCCGCGGTCGCGGCCCAGGTGCGGCAGGTAGGCTTCTGGATCATCGCGGCGCAGGCCGGCATCGCGCTGTCGCTTTCCATCCCCGGCGAAGCGGTGATGGGCCTTGCCGGGCCGGAATTCGTCGGCGGTACTGCGGCGCTTTCCTTCCTGTTGCTGGCCGAGGTCGTGGCGGCGACAGCGGTCGTTTCCGAATCGGCGCTGATCTATATCGCGCGCCATCGCAACCTGATGATCTCTCTGGCGACGATCAGTCTGCAGATCGCGCTCAGCTTCGCCTTCATCCTGGGCGCGCAGGCGCTGCACTGGCCCGTCGCGGTGCAGGCCGTCGGGCCGGCGCTGGCGCTACCGGTCGCGTTGGGCTTCGCCTCGGTCACGAAAGCACGGCTGTTGTCGCGGCTGCTGGACGCGCCGGTTTCCGGCTGGCGCTGGGCGCTGGTCTGGGCATCGGCAGCCGCCGCCGTGGTCGGCTTCGTGGCGATCCAGGTTCCCGAATGGCTGGAACTGACCGTCGGCCTGCCGTTGATCCTGCTGAGCTATGGTCTGGTGATCTGGTTCAAGGGTTTCACCGCGGAGGACCGGGTGCTGTTCAAGCTCAAGAAGGGCCAGTCGGCCCCTGTCGAGGCCGAACCCGCGCCCTCGACCCGCTGATCAGCGTTCGGCGCGGATCGGCCGCGCCAGCAGCGCTTCGACCACCTGATCTGCCGTCGCCTCACCTGCGAGCAGTGCGCAGACGGCCTGCGTGATCGGCATGTCGACCTCGGCCGCCGCCGCCGCTTCCCGCAGCACCGGTGCGGTGAAGGCGCCTTCGGCCACGGTGCGCCGGTCGGCGAGGAGGTCGGCGGCGGCGCGGCCTTGGCCGAGGCCGACGCCAAGCGAGAAGTTGCGCGAACTGGTCGAACTGCAAGTGAGCACCAGATCGCCGAGGCCGGAGAGGCCCGCCAGCGTCTCGGCCCGCGCGCCGCGGGCGAGGCCGAAACGGGTCATTTCAGCAAAGCCTCGACTGATCAGCGCGGCGCGGGCATTCTGGCCGAGGCCACGCCCTTCGACGACACCGCAAGCAATCGCCAGCACATTCTTGACGGCGCCGCCGATCTCCGCGCCAACGACATCGGTGGCGAGATAGGGGCGGAAGGAGGGACGCGCGATCAGCGCGGCGACTTTCCCGCCGGCGTCCGCGTCGGTGCAGGCAAGCGTGATCGCGGTCGGCAGGCCCTTGGCCACTTCATGCGCGAAAGTGGGGCCAGACAGCACCGAAAGCGTGGCCGCGGGGCAGGCTTCATGCGCGACCTCGTGCATCAGCCGCATCGATCCCGCCTCGATGCCCTTGGCGCACAGGATCAGGTGGCGGGCGCGTGTGTCGAGCTGGTCGAGCACGCTGCGCATATGCTGCGACGGTGTCACCACCAGCAGCGGATCGGCCTCCGCCACCCAGCCGAGATCGTCACTGACGCGGATCGACGGGGAGAGTGCGATGCCGGGCAGGAACAAGCGGTTTTCATGATCCTCGTTGATCGAGGCGACGACCTCCGGCTCGCGCGCCCACAGCCGCACTTCGCGTCCGTCGCGCGCCGCGACCTGGGCGAGCGCTGTGCCCCATGCGCCGCCGCCAAGGATACCGATCATGCCTTCACCCCCGCTCCCCGAGCCTTTTCGGCGTTGGGATCCAGCGGCCAGCGTGCCCGCGCCGGCGCGTCGAGATCGTCAAACAGCCCCGCCTTGAATCGCTCGACCCCCGCCCATGCGATCATCGCCGCATTGTCCGTACAAAGCCACAATGGCGGCGCCACGAAGCGCAGCCCATGATCCGCCGCCAGCGTCTCCAGCGCCGTGCGCACCGCTGTGTTGGCGGCGACCCCGCCGGCGACGACGAGGGCGGTCGCATCGACCTGATCGAGCTGACGGCGCGTGCGATCGATCAGGCAATCGACCACCGCCTGCTGGAAGGAGGCGGCAATGTCCTCAGCCCGATACTGCCCCGAATCGCGGGCGCGCAGCACCGCGCTCTTGAGGCCGGCGAAGGAGAAATGCGGCTCGCCCGATCCCATCAACGGACGCGGCAGCGGCACGGCCTTGGGATCGCCGGAGCGCGCCGCTTTCTCGACCGCGGGGCCACCAGGGAAGCCGAGGCCGAGCAGTTTTGCGGTCTTGTCGAACGCTTCACCCGCCGCATCGTCGATCGTGGTGGCGAGGCGCCGATACTTGCCGACGCCTTCGACCAGCAGCAGCTGGCAATGGCCGCCGGAGACCAGCAGCAGCAGATAGGGAAAGGCCAGATCAGGGTCGGCGAGCCGCGGCGAAAGCGCATGGCCTTCCAGATGGTTGACGGCGATCAATGGCTTGCCGGCGGCCAGCGCCAGCGCCTTGCCGGTGACGAGGCCGACCATCACGCCGCCAATCAGGCCGGGCCCGGCGGTGGCGGCGATGGCATCGACATCGGCGAGCGACACGCCCGCTTCGGCCAATGCCGCCTCCACCAGCGGGGTCAGCGCCTCGACATGGGCGCGGGCCGCGATCTCGGGAACGACGCCGCCGAACGGGCGGTGATCCGCCTCCTGCCCCGCAAGCTGGTGGGCGCGGATCGCGCGATCGGCGGTGACGAGCGCGGCGGCGGTTTCGTCGCAGGAGGATTCGAGGCCGAGGATCAGGGTCATGCCCGCTTCCCTGCCACCGCGCAGCGCATTAGAGCAACCGTCATGCAATTTCCTATCCGTCTCGGCACGCGCGGTTCGCCGCTGGCTCTCACCCAGGCTCGCATGGTTCAGACAGCACTTCGCGCCGCGCATGGCTGGCCCGAAGATGCGATCGAGATCGTCGCAATCAAGACCAGCGGCGATCGCATTCAGGATCGCGCGCTGTCCGAAGTCGGCGGCAAGGCGCTCTGGACCAAGGAGCTGGATCGCGCGCTGATCGACGGGGAGATCCATTTCGCGGTGCATTCGATGAAGGATGTCGAGACGATCCGCCCGGCGGAGATCGTCATCGCCACCATGCTGCCGCGCGCCGATGTGCGCGATCGGCTGATCGGCGCGGAAAGCCTGAAGGCGCTGCCCGCCCATGCGGTGATCGGCACCTCGTCGCCCCGGCGATCGGCGCAGGTGCGGCGCGCGCGGCCTGATACGACCGTCACCTTGTTCCGCGGCAATGTCGATACGCGGCTGGCCAAGCTTGCGGCGGGCGAGGCTGATGCGACCTTGCTCGCGGCCGCCGGCCTGTCGCGGCTCGACCGTCCCGATGTTGGCAATCCGATTGCGGTGGACGAAATGCTGCCGGCCCCGGCGCAAGGCGCGGTCGGCATCGAGACGCTGGCGAGCAACGAGGCGATGGTGGCCGCCCTTTCGGCGATCGACGATGTTGCGACTAGCACTTGTGTGCGGATCGAACGGGCGTTCCTCGCCGCACTTGCCGGCGACTGCAAATCGCCCGTGGCCGCGCTCGCGGAAATGGCAGGCGATAGCATCCGGTTGCGTGCCGAGATCCTGACCGAGGATGGCGCCGAGCATGTGGCCGGCGAGCGGCAGATCGGCGGGCCGGACGATGCGGCCGGCCTTGCCCATGAGCTGCTCGATCGTGCCAGCCCGGCGTTGAGGAGCCTGTTCGGCAAGTGAGGCGCGTCCTCGTCCTCAGGCCCGAGCCCGGTGCTGCGGCGACGGCGGCGCGGGCGACGGCGCTGAGGCTGGAGGCGGTGGTCGCCCCTTTGTTCGTCGCGTCGGCGGTGCCGTGGCAGGCGGAGGGGGCTGAAGCGTTCGATGCGCTGATGCTGACTTCGGCCAATGCGGTTCGGTTGGGCGGTGAACAACTGGCGCGCTATCGCCGGTTGCCGGTCTTTGCGGTAGGGGAGGCGACGGCAGCAGCAGCACGGGGCGCGGGTTTTACCGATGTCCGCGCGGGCGAAAGCGACGCGGTGGCCTTGCTTGATATGGTGGCAGCGGCGGGCCATCGCCGGGTGCTCCACTTTGCCGGCCGGGAACATCGCGACGTAAAACACCCGGCGCTCCATCTGACGCGCACGATCGTCTATGCTGTCGATCCGGTGGCCGCTTTGTCCGATGTCGCAAGGTCCGCCTTGGCCGATGGCGCGGTCGCCCTGTTGCATTCGCCGCGCGCCGCGGCCCATTTTGCAACCTTGGTCGGCAATGGCAGTGCGGTACGCATCGCCGCGATCAGCGCTGCGGCGGCGAGCGCTGCCGGGGAGGGTTGGGCCGCCGTCGCGGTGGCATACCATCCTGACGATGCGGCGCTACTGGCGGCAGCGGCGCGGCTGTGCGATCAAGCCGACTGACAGGCGATGGACCGGGTGGCGGACAGGATGGACGGAATGGTGACGGAGCAAGAGGCACAGGCCGCCACGCCCGCGCAACAGTCGGGCGGCGCACGGCCCGCCCTTCTGATCGGCGGGATCGCCTTCGTGCTCGGCGTGGGTGCCACCGCTTATCTCGTCCATGCCTGGCAGCCGGCCGGCGAATGGCTGACGAAGCCGGGTACGATCCTGATCGCCCCACCACCGCAGCAACAGGCGCAACAGCCGATGACGGCGACACCATCGCTGCCGCAGGTCGACCCCATGGCGGAAGCGGCGATCGACCGTCGCGTGGCCGAGATAGAGGCGCGGCTCGGGCGGATCGATGCGCGGGCGAGTGCTGCTGTCGGCAATGCTGATCGGGCTGAAGGGCTCCTGGTCGCTTTCGCCGCGCGCCGCGCGCTCGATCGGGGTGTCCAGCTTGGTTATATCGAAGGGCTGTTGCGCGACCGCTTCGGCGCGACCGAACCTCAGGCGGTGGCGACGATCATCGCCGCCGGCCGTGAACCGGTGACGCTTGATGATCTGCGCGCCGGACTTGGCGACGTCGCGCCGGCGCTGGCGTCGCAGGCGCCCAATGAAAGCTGGTGGGACGGCTTCAAGCGCGAGATCGCCGGCATGGTGGTGATCCGCAAGGCCAACGCGCCATCGCCCGCGCCGGCGGATCGACTGGTCCGCGCCAAGCGCGCACTGGAAGGCGGCCGCGTGGCCGAGGCGCTGGCTGAAGTGTCGCGGATGCCGGGGCAGGGCCAGGCGACCGCATGGATCGCGGCTGCGCGCCGCTACGACGCCGCCCGCACCGCGCTCGACAAGATCGAGACGGCCGCCTTGCTCTCACCGCGGCCCGCGCCGCCGGTTGCGGTGCCGTCGGAAAATATCGACAGGCCGATTGCCGGGGACAAGGCGGTCTAGAAGCAAATGGTTCAAATTGTGAAACGATGAATTTCGATCATCTACGTTTATTGCGGTACTGATCGCGCCTATCTCCCTCTCAAGCGATCGCTGCATTCCGCAGCGGCCTGGAGACGGACCATGATCGAACTTCGCCCCTTCTCGACCCTCGGCGCCGCGAACCACGGCTGGCTCGACGCGCACCATCATTTCTCCTTCGCCGGCTACCATGATCCTGCGCGGATGAACTGGGGCAATCTGCGCGTCTGGAACGACGACGTGATCGCGCCCAAGACCGGCTTTCCGCCGCATCCGCATTCGGACATGGAAATCATCACCTACGTCCGGGAGGGTGCGATCACCCACAAGGACAATCTGGGCAATCACGGCCGCACCGAAGCGGGCGACGTCCAGGTGATGTCCGCTGGCACCGGCATCGCGCACAGCGAGTATAACATGGAGGATGTCGACACCCGCATCTTCCAGATCTGGCTGCTGCCGACCAGCCGCGGCGAAAGCCCGAGTTGGGGCGCGCGTCCCTTCCCCAAGGGCGATCGCGCCGGGCGCTTCGTGGCGCTGGCCAGCGGCTATGAGGGCGACGATGCGCTCCCCATCCGCACCGATGCCCGCGTCCTTGGCGCGACGCTGAAAGCGGGGGAGAGCACGACCTATGCGATCGGTGCCGATCGGCGCGGCTATCTGGTGCCGGCCACGGGCCGTGTGACGGTGAACGAGGTCGAGGTGAATGCCCGCGACGGTGCCGCGATCCGCGATCTCGACACCATCACCGTCACCGCCATAGACGATGCCGAGGTGGTGCTGGTCGACGCGGCCTGACGCTAAATCGGGACCTTGGTGATCCGCCAGGCCAATTGTTCGGGCGTTGCGCCCGGGACATTGTTCACCCGGCGCAGGCTCACCCAGCCCTTCTGGTGGATCGGCGTGCCGTCGGTTCGGGCTCCATTCACGTCGACAAAGACGGTGATGAAGACCGATCCGGCGGCACCTTCCATCGGGCCGATGCCGCCGACCTTGGGTTCGTAGCGAGTGACATTGGCGAAGCTGGCGGCGAACTGGTCAGCCGTCTGGCCGCTGGCCTTGCCATTGTCCGCCCACAATTTCCACGCGTCGGCATAGCGCCGATCCGCCAGCAGCGCATAATAATCCACCACCACCTTGTGCGCGCCGAGATGGCTTTCCGGCCCCTGCGGGCGATCATCGACCATGATCCCCTGATCGGGCACGGTGGGTGCCGCGGTCGTCGTCTGCGAGGCACCGGTGCCGCAGGCGGTGGCGACCAGCGCGGCGGTGGTGCCGACAATCCTTGCTCCACGCATCAGGTTTTCTCCTGCATGTCGCCGGAGCTTGCATCGCCCGCGTCCAAGCTGAAAGAGAATAACGCATATGCCCGTCGAATGGACCTTCTACGCCTTCGCCATCCCGGCGGTGATCCTGGTCGGGCTGGCGAAGGGAGGTTTTGCGGGGCTCGGCTCGCTGGGCATGCCGCTGCTCGCGCTGGCGCTGCCGCCGGTGCAGGCGGCGGCGATCCTGCTGCCGATCCTGATCGTGCAGGATGCGGTGGGCGTATGGGCGTTCCGCAAGACCTGGGATGGCCATGTGCTGGCGGTGACCTTGCCCGGTGCCGTGGTGGGAATCTTCCTCGGCTGGCTGCTCGCCGCGCGGGTTTCGGCCGATGTCGTGCTGGCGGCCTTCGGCTTCATCTCGATCCTGTTCGGTTTCCACCGCCTGTGGGTCGAACGGGCCGGCGCGATCACGGCATCATCACAATCGCCGGGCTGGGTGGGATCGATCTTTGGCGCGATCTCGGGATTTACCAGCCAGATCGCCCATGCAGGCGCACCACCATTCCAGATGTGGGTGATGCCACGCCGCCTGCCGCGCGACATTTTCGTCGGCACCAACGCGATCTTCTTCGCTGCGGTCAACTGGATCAAGGTGCCGGCCTATGCCGCACTCGGCCAGTTCACGCCCACCAATCTACTTATGACGGCGACGCTGCTGCCGGTTGCGATCATATCGACATTCGCGGGCGTGGCACTCGTGCGCCGCGTGTCGGCCGCTCGCTTCTATGTGATCGTCTATGTGCTGATGATCCTGGTGGGCGCGAAGCTCGTCTGGGACGCGATCGCCTGATCATTGAGGCACCGGAATATTTTCCACTCGCTGCAACCGCAGCCGCCGCAACGAGTTGTCCGAAGGGTCAGGGGCGGGCGGAGAGTTGCATGCGCACTATGATTGCAGCCGGGCTTATCCTCATTCTCGCGGCCCCCATGGCCATGGCGCAATCCGGGCCGCCCCCGGGCCATGGTGGATCGCAGGGCGGTGGCGGCAAACATCCTCCATCCGGGGCGAAGCCACCTTCCAACGCGCGTCCCCCCGCCCAGCGTCCGCCGTCGAACGCGCGGCCACCATCCAATGCACGGCCGCCTGCAAGCAGCAAGCCGCCGTCAAACGCGCGTCCGCCGGCCCATAACAAGCCGCCGTCGAATGCCCGGCCGCCCTCCAACGCGCGTCCCCCATCGAACGCACGTCCGCCGCAGCGTCCGCCCTACCGGCCGACATCGCCGCAGGTGCACCGGCCATCCGGGAGCTGGCAGGTCTATCGCCAATATGACTGGAACCGGTACGATCCCCGCTACGGCGGCTATGACGCCCAGCGTTATTATCGCGACAGTCGCTATTATCCGGTGCGACGGATGGGACGCGGCGACCGCATCTATCGCGGCTATGATGGCCGCTATTATTGCCGGCGCAGCGACGGCACCACCGGCCTCATCATCGGCTCGGTGGTCGGCGGGATCATCGGCAACCAGCTTGGCTATGGCGATTCGCAGACGCTGGCGACGTTGCTGGGGGCCGGCATCGGCGCAGCGCTTGGGCGTGAGATCGATCGCGGCAACGTCACCTGCCGCTGATATCGTCTAGCTGGCGTCGCCCGGAGACCAACCGGGTGGCGCCAGTTCGAACCCTGCGAAGCTGAAGCCGGGCGAGACAACGCAGGACACGAGCGCCCAGCCGCGATCCGCCTCGGCCGCCTGCCAGGCGTGCGGTGCGATCACATATTGGGGGATCTCGCCGGCGCCCAGATCATTGCCGAGGCGGATTTCGTGCACGCCCTCCGCTTCATCGGCCACGCGCAATGCAAGCGGCGCGCCGGCGTGCCACAGCCAGATCTCGGTCGCGTCGACGCGGTGCCAGTGCGATCGCTGGCCGGCTTCCAGCAGGAACAGGATCGCCGTCCCCGTTGCCCGCTCGCTTGGGGCCGCGCCCGCACGCCAGGTCTCACGATACCAGCCGCCTTCGGGATGCGGGGCCAGGCAGAGCTTGGCGATCAGGCGCTGCGCTTCATCGTCGCTCATGCGGCGGGTTTGGGCAGGAACCAGCGGGCGATGACGAGGCCGGCGACGACCAGCCCGAACAGGTCGGAAAGGCCCATATAGATGAAATACCCCCAGCCATAATGGTTGAAGATCGGCTGGCCGATATGAAGGTAGAGCACGGCGGCGAGCGAGAAGAGCACCACCAGTTTCATCCGCTCGACCAGGGTCGTGACACGACCGGCGACGCCCCACAGCGCCAGGCCGATCAGCCCGGCGGTGATGATCGACAGGATCAGCCCGCTTACCAGCGCCCCCGAATCGAACGCCGGAAAGCCGCCGGTGTTGAAATGGATCGTCGCCACCGGCCCCTGGCCGAACAATGTCGTCCCCTGTGCGGTATCTGGCCAGGGGACGACATAGGTTCCCGTGCCCGTCACCGTCAGATTCTGTGCCAGCGAGGCCTGCACCGCCGCATTCTCTGCCTCGCCCGCGGTGCTGAACGCCAGGCGGCTGAGCGGCGTGCCCCAGAAGATGAAACCGACGAGGAACTGGGCAATTCCCCCCGCGATCGCGCCCAGGATCAGCTTGATCATCGCACCCTCCCCAAAAGGCTTGGATGCGGGGCAGGATAAGCGCGTTGTCGCCGCGGCGATAGTTAGCCCATCAATTTACGCGTGAAGCCGATCAGGCCGGTCTGGCGCCGCCGTTTCAGCCGTTCTGCTTCAAGGATGGTGCGGACCTGTTCGAAGCAGCGATCGACGTCATCATTGATCAGCACATAATCATAGCCGTCCCAATGGCTGATCTCGGCCGCGGCGCGCTCCATGCGCCGCGCGATCACTTCGGCGTCATCGGTGCCGCGACCGGTTAGGCGGCGGCGCAGTTCGTCGAGCGAGGGCGGCAGGATAAAGACGCGCACCGTATCGCCGCCGGCCTGCTGGTGGAGCTGCTGCGCGCCCTGCCAGTCGATATCGAACAATACGTCGCGGCCCGATTCCAGCGCGGCATGGACGGGCGCCTTGGGCGTGCCGTAGCGATTGTCGAAGACATGCGCCCATTCGAGGAATTCGCCGTCCGTGGTCATCCGGCGGAATTCTTCCAGGTCGACGAAATGATAGTCGATCCCTTCCTGTTCGCCGGGGCGCATCGGCCGTGTCGTCGCGGAGACCGACATGGTGATGCCGGGATCGGCGGCGAGCAGCTTGCGCGCGATCGTCGACTTGCCGGCGCCCGATGGCGAGGAGAGGACGAACAGGACGCCGCGGCGGGCGAGATTGGCGTAGGGCATGATCGCCTTTGCCTTGCGCAGGGGGAAAAGGTCAACGGGTGGCGCATCGCACCGCATCGGGGCAGGATGGGCCGCATGACCCAATGGATTGCCCTGCTGCGTGCCATCAATGTCGGGAAACGGCAGGTGCCGATGGCGGAGCTGCGCAAGCTTGGCGAGGATCTCGGCCATGGCGAGGTGCGCACATATCTCGCCAGCGGAAATTTGCTGTTCACCTCCTCGAAGAAGGCTGAGGTGATCGAGAAAGAGCTGGAGGCAGCGATCGCCAAGCGCTTCGGCTTTCCGGTCGAGATCATTCTGCGGACCGCGGCGCAATGGGCGCAGCACGGCGCCACCAACCCGCTGCCCCAACCGTCGACGACCGAACCCAATCGGGTGATGATGCTGACGTCGAAGCAGCCGGCCGCGGCCGATGCGGTGGCGCGGTTGCAAGAGCGGGCAGCACCGAATGAGACGATAAAGCAAGGCGATGGTGCAATCTGGATTCATTTTGGTGATGGTGCGGGCACGTCGAAGCTGACACCCAGCTATATCGACAAGGCGGTCGGATCGCCGAGCACCGCGCGCAACTGGCGCACGGTGCAGGCGCTGACTGCGATGACAGGAGGGACAGGCGGATGAAGCGGAGCGATGCGGAACTGCGCGAGGCGCTGCTGGGATCGTGGGAACTGGTGCTGTGGACCAACCGGCGCCACGACGAGGAGATCGAGCATCCGTTCGGCCATGATGCCAAGGGCGTGATCATCTACGCGCCCGACGGGCATATGTCGGTCCACATGCTCCGTGCCGGCATCGCCCCCTTCGGCAAGCCGCCGCACGAACTGACCGCACAGCAGGTCGCCGACGCCTATCATGGCTATGTCGGCTATTTCGGCACCTACACGGTCGACGCAGAGCATTGCATCGTCACCCATCATATCCGCGGCGCCTGGTATCCCGACGTGCAGGGCGACCAGCCGCGGCATTGCCGGCTGGAGGGCGACCGGCTGTTCCTGGAGGCGGAGACGCCGACCGGCTGGGTGACGATCGAGTGGCGGCGCGCCGCGAAGTGACGGCCAAAGGGGGGATCGGCACACGCCATGCCCTGATCGCCGCCGGCGTTGCGCTGGCGGGGGTGCTGGTGCTGCTGGCGATGGGGCGGCCGCCGATCTGCACCTGCGGCACGGTGGAGCTGTGGCACGGCGCCGTCGATGCCGGGAACAGCCAGCATATCGCCGACTGGTACACGCCAAGCCATATCATCCACGGCTTTCTGTTCTACGCCCTCGGATTCTGGCTGCTGCGCGGTCGGCCGATGGGCGAGCGGCTGATCCTCGCCGTCGCGATCGAGACCGCGTGGGAGGTGGTGGAGAACAGCCCCTTCATCATCAACCGTTATCGCGAAGCGACGATCGCGCTCGGCTATTCGGGCGACAGCGTGATCAATTCGGCGTCGGATATCGGCTGGATGGGCCTGGGCTTCCTGCTCGCATGGCGGCTGCCTGTGGCGTTGACGATCGCGATCGCCATCGGCTTCGAACTGCTGACCCTGTGGGTGATCCGCGACAATCTGACGCTCAACGTGGTGATGCTGCTGTGGCCGATCGACGCGATCAAGGTGTGGCAGGGCGGCTGATTCACCGAAGTTGAGGAAGTTGAGGGTTGTGAGCGCTTTTTTACCGCTCCCGCCACCAGATGCGCCGCCGAGGCGGCGGTATGGCGACGCCGAAGCGACAGTGATGCGACACCAAGGCGACGATGGCGCCACGCCGACGCGACGCCGCGCCACGGTGGCGCGCCGCCTGCGCGTCCCCGATGCGTCATCAACGCACCGGTGACGCAACCAAGCGGCGAGGCTGCCGGGGGACTGCAAACGGGGGGACTGCTCCATTGCGCAGTATGGAACAGATAAAGTCCTACATTGAAAGGGTTGAGCCGAACCGAGTTCCGATGGCAAGGTGCGATCTAGTGGCGGCGATGGCGTCACGTGCCGGGCTTGAAAGAGCGCGATCCCAGCTTTCGCTGGGATGACGACCAAGGGCAACAGGTCCACTCGCCCCGCCATAGACGTCATGCCAGCGCAGGCTGGCATCCATGGCTCTCTCAACGAGTGCTGCGGCTTGCCGTGATAGCCACCCCAGCCTTCGCTGAAGTGGCATGGCGGGTTGTTTGGGGCGGCGAACACCGACTGTGCAGCTCAGAGCTGCGTGGCATTGTGTCCGTCGATTTCGTCGTTCCCTCTAGCAAGAGGGGGCGGATCACACCCGCATCGGCATCAGCACGTAGAGCGCGGGCGCCTTGTCATTCTCGCGGATCAGCGTCGGCGCGGCGGCGTCGGCCAAGTGGACTTCCACCGAATCGCCTTCGATCTGGCCGAGAATGTCCATGAGATAGCGCGCGTTGAAGCCGATATCGAAGCTGTCGGCGACATATTCGCCGGGCACTTCTTCGGCCGCGGTGCCGTTTTCCGGGCTGGTGACGGACAGCGTGATCTTGTCGCGATCGAGCGTCATCTTGACCGCGCGGGTCTTTTCGCTGGCGATCGTCGCGACGCGGTCGACGCCCTGCATGAAGCTCTTGGGATCGAGCTTGAGCAGCTTGTCATTTCCGGTCGGGATGACGCGCGAATAATCCGGGAAGGTGCCGTCGATCAGCTTGGACGTCAGGATCGCTGATCCCAGGCCGAAGCGGATCTTGGTGGCGGAGAGCGATACTTCGACGGTGCCGTCCAGCTCGTCGAGCAGCTTGCGCAACTCGCCCACGCATTTGCGCGGGATGATGACGTCGGGCATGCCGGCCGCGCCATCGGGGCGGGCAACGGTGACGCGGGCGAGGCGGTGGCCGTCGGTCGCGGCCGCCTTCAGCACCGGCTGGGCTTCATCCGAGACGTGGATGAAGATGCCGTTCAGATAGTAACGCGTCTCCTCCGTCGAGATGGCGAAGCGCGTCTTGTCGATGATCTGGCGGAGCGTGGCGGCGGGAAGCTCGAACTTCGTCGGCAGCTCGCCTTCGGCGATGACGGGGAAATCATCGCGCGGGAGCGTCGGCAGGTTGAAGTTGGAACGGCCGGCGACGACCTTCATCTTGCCATCGGCGGCGGTGAGTTCGACCTGCGTGCCTTCCGGCAGCTTGCGGGCGATTTCGAACAGGGTGTGCGCCGAAACGGTGGTTGCGCCGGGGATGTCGACCGCGGCCTCGATCGTCTCGACGATCTGGAGATCGAGGTCCGTCGCCATCAGGCGCAGGCCACCTTCGGCCGCGGCTTCGATGAGCACGTTCGACAGGATCGGAATGGTGTTGCGCCGTTCCACCACGGACTGGACGTGGCTCAGGCTCTTCAGCAGCGTCGCTCGCTCGATCGTCGCCTTCATACGTTCCCCGGATTCCCCGCAAGCATAAATGAAGAAGCGTTATAACGCGGCTTCCGCCGCCCGCCAGTGGGGGAGACACAAAAAAGGCCGGGGCGTTGCGCCCCGGCCTCCCTTGCTCGTTATGGCGGTCTGTTGGCGGCCCAACCGATCAGAATCGGAAGCCGAAGCCCGCGACGACCTGGTTGCGCGAGATGTCGCCCTCATAGTTCGAGTAGCGATATTCGCCCTTGAGGAACATGTTGTTGCCGAGGGCATATTCCAGGCCCGCGCCGAGACGGAAGCCGTCGCCATTCGCGCCGCCGAAGCCGTCCTGTTCGAAGCGGGCGTTGGTGTAGCCGGCCTTCGCGTAGAGCAGCGACTGGCCGATCACGGTGCCGACGCGAGCGCCGACATAGATGTCGCGATCCGAAACCAGGTCACCGATCTTGGTCGAGGAATCGGCGATTTCCGCCTCAAGGCCGAGGATCATGCCGCCGGCGGCAAAATCATAGCCGAGGCCGACGCCATAGGCGACGCCGTCGGGATCGCTGACGCCCGGAATGCCGACGACGTCATAGCCGACGATGGCTTCGACGCGCGGGCCAGTGAAGTTGGCATCATCCTGCGCAAAAGCGGGCGTAGCAAGGACGGTCGCGGCGAGCGCCGCGGCAACAAAACGCTTCATTGGTTACTCCTGATAACGGTCGCGGATATTCTGTTCTGTTTCCCCCGGAACGGGGACGACCCGGGGCCGCCTCTAGGCCTCAGGAATCCGCCAGGCCAGCGCAAAATTGTGATTGTTGCGCATATGCAACAGGTCAAATGCTTAAATTTATGTCGATTCATAGATCGATGTCACAGGGGGTGATGCAATCAGATCACGAATCGAAAAAGGGCGGCGATGGTTGCCCACCGCCGCCCTTCCAAGCGTTCAGATCGGGAAGATCAGAAGCGGAAGCCGAAGCCGCCGACAACCTGGTGACGCTCCAGGCCCTGCTCATAGTTGGAGTAGCGATACTCGGCCTTCAGATAGGTGTTCGGGCTGAGCGCATATTCCGCGCCGGCGCCGACGCGGATGCCGTCGAGATTGCTGCCGTCGCTGATGAACACGGTGCCGTCATCGGCCGAGACCTTGTAGCGGGCGTTGGTGTAGCCGGCCTTTGCGTAGAGCAAGGTCGAACCGCCCACGACGGCGCCGACGCGACCACCGACATAGATGTCACGACCGGTCTTTGCGCAAAGCCGCGGATCGGCGGTGGTGGCGGCACCGACGCAGGCCTTGACGTCGGAATCGGTCAGCTCGGCCTCAAGGCCATAGACCATGTTGCCGCTCTGAAGATCGTAGCCGGCGCCGATGCCGTACAGCACGCCGTCATCGTGCCCGCCATTGGCCTGCACGCGATCCCAGCCGATCACGCCCTCGACGCGGGGGCCGGCGAAATTCGCGGCATCCTGCGCCAGCGCCGGCGTCGCAGCGACGGCCGAAGCGAGGAGAAGGGCGGTTGCAACTTTACGCATAAAATAGCTCCATCAGGTACTTGCCCCGAACCGTGGGGCAGGCGGCCTTAAGCGCATGGGGCACCTGTCGGTTGCATGAACGATATGCAGGTGAATCCAGACTGTTGCGTCAAAGCCACAATCGGTGGATGGTCTGGGCCATGTGGGGGATGAAGCGCATTTGGCCGGCGGCGTTGCTGCCGGCGCTGCTGGTGGCGGGCGCGGCCGAGGCGCGCGAGCCGCTGGGCCTATTCGGCGGCTGGGCGGCGTTCAAGGATGCGAGGCCGCTGCGCTGCTATGCCATATCGGAGGCGGTCGACGCGCCGCTGAGCCGGCCGTGGCGGCCCTTCGCTTCGATATCGAACTGGCCGGGGAAGAAGGTGCGCGGCCAGCTCCATATCCGGCTGGGGCTGGTCAAGCAGAAGGGGACGCCGGTGGTGCTGTTCGTCGATGGCCGCCGCTTCGATCTCGTCGCCGGCGGGGCGGATGCCTGGGCACCCGATGCCAGCGCCGACGCGGCGATCGTCGCGGCCATGCGCGGGGGCGAAGCGATGCGCGTGGAAATGCGCGGGGAGGACGGCAAGCGCCACACCGACCAGTATGTTCTTCGCGGTGCCGCCACCGCGATCGACGCCGCCGCGATCGCCTGTTCAGGCATCGGCTGATGCCCTGACGGGGAATACTGGCAAAATCGGCCGACTTTCACTATGTGGCGGCGCATGAACGCCCACATGCAGATTCCCGGCGGCATCGATCCGGTGCCGGTTCCGCGCGCGCAGGTTCCGCGCGCCGACGGCCGCTTCGACCTGATCGGCCTGACTCGCGATCAGTTGCGCGCGCTCCTCGGGGATGCCGGGCTCGAGCCCAAGCAGGCGAAATTGCGCGCCAAGCAGCTCTGGCACTGGATCTATAATCGCGGCGCGACCGACTTCACGGTGATGACCGACATCGCCAAGGCCATGCACCCGTGGCTGGAAGAGCGTTTCGTGATCGGGCGGCCCGAGGTGGTGACGGCGCAGGTCTCGTCGGACGGCACGCGCAAATGGCTGCTCCGGTCGGACGACGGCCAGGATTATGAGATGGTGTTCATCCCCGATGCCGATCGGGGGACGCTCTGCGTGTCGAGCCAGGTGGGCTGCACGCTCAATTGCCGTTTCTGCCACACCGGCACGATGAAGCTCGTCCGCAACCTCACCGCCGGCGAGATCGTCGGGCAGGTGATGCTGGCGCGCGATGCGCTCGGCGAATGGCCGAGCCAGCCCGAAGGCCGCATGCTCACCAACATCGTGATGATGGGGATGGGCGAACCGCTCTATAATTTCGACAATGTCCGCGATGCGCTGACGCTCGTTATGGACGGCGACGGTCTCGCGCTCTCCAAGCGCCGCATCACGCTGTCCACCTCGGGCGTGGTGCCGATGATGGAGAAGGCCGGCAAGGAGATCGGCGTCAACCTCGCCGTCTCGCTCCACGCGGTGACCAAGGAGATCCGTGACGAGATCGTCCCGATCAACCGCAAATATGGCATCGAGGAATTGCTGTCGGCCTGTGCCGCCTATCCGGGCGCCAACAATGCGCGCCGCATCACCTTCGAATATGTGATGCTGAAGGACAAGAATGACAGCGACGAGGATGCGCGCGAGCTGGTCCGCCTGATCCGCCACTACAAGCTGCCGGCGAAGGTGAACCTGATCCCGTTCAACCCGTGGCCGGGCGTCCCTTATGAATGTTCGTCGGACGAGCGGATCGCGCGTTTCTCCGACATCATCTTCAAGGCCGGCATTTCCGCGCCCGTCCGCCAGCCGCGCGGCCGCGACATCATGGCCGCGTGCGGGCAGCTCAAATCGGCGTCGGAAAAGATCAGCCGCGCCGAACTCGATCGCCGCGCCGAGGAGAAGCAGGCCGCGCTCGGCTGATCCATCCGATCGCCTGATGGTTGGTTGACCCCTTTCGCTTCTGCGAAGGCGGGGCTATCATGCATAAAGCCTGCCAATTCGGTACGGCTAACGCTTTGCCAACCATTTCCATGCGATCGGATAGGGCATGAACGACAGCGCCACCCTCGAACGTCCGTCGGGCTTCCCCGATGCAGAGGGCGTTTCGCGCGGCCTTTCGATCGTTTCCATCGCCAAGGCGTATGACAAGCGTCAGGTGCTGACCGATGTGTCGCTGGACGTGGCACGCGGCGAGGTGGTTGGCCTGCTCGGCCCCAACGGCGCGGGCAAGACGACCTGTTTCTATTCGGTGATGGGGCTGGTGAAGCCGGACGCCGGCCGTATCCTGCTCGACGGGCAGGATATCACGCGCCTGCCGATGTATCGCCGCGCGATCCTCGGCCTCGGCTATCTGCCGCAGGAAACCTCGATCTTCCGCGGCCTCACCGTCGAACAGAATATCGCCGCGGTGCTCGAAATGGTCGAGCCCGATGTCGAGGTGCGCAAGCAGCGGCTGGAGACTTTGCTCGCCGATTTCCATATCGAACGGCTGCGCACGTCGCCGGCGATGGCGCTTTCGGGCGGCGAGCGGCGCCGTTGCGAGATCGCCCGCGCGCTGGCGGCCGATCCCTCGATCATGCTGCTCGACGAACCGTTCGCGGGCATCGATCCGCTTTCCATCGCCGACATCCGCGATCTGGTGAAGGATTTGAAGCGCCGCGACATCGGCGTGCTGATCACCGACCATAATGTCCGCGAGACGCTCGACATCGTCGATCGCGCCTGCATCATCTATGACGGCCGCGTGCTGTTTTCGGGCAGCCCCGAAGCGCTGGTCGCCGACGAGAATGTCCGCCGCCTCTATCTGGGCGAGGGCTTCGCCCTTTGAGATGATGGGCAGTCGGCGATCCTTTGCTGAGCCGGAGCGCGGCTGATGGGGCTGGGGCCACGCCTCGACCTGCGTCAGAGCCAGTCGCTCGTCATGACGCCGCAGCTCCAGCAGGCGATCAAGCTGCTGGCGCTCTCCAACCTCGAGATCGAAGCCTTCATCGCCGAGGAGCTGGAGAAGAACCCGCTGCTCGAAGCCGGCGCCGGCGACAGCGAACGGGCCGAGCCCGGCGGTGAGCCCGAGGGCGCCGCCGACTTCGCCGAGGATTTCGATGGTGGTGACGCATCCTTCGGCGACGGCGGCGACGAGCCCATAACCTCCGATCGCCTGATGGAAACCGGCGATGCCGGCGCCGATGCGCCGCTCGACGTCGATTATGATGCCGAGGTTTTCCAGCACGACAGCATCAGTGATTCGCCGCGCGGGCTGGACGGCGGGCTGGGCATGGACATGGCGACGCCCGGCAGCGGTTATTCGGAGGACGGCCCCGATTTCGGGGCGATGACCGAGGATATTTCGCTGCAGGATCATCTGCTGGCGCAGGCGGGCAGCGTGCTTTCGGGCAATGATCTGGTCATCGCCAGCATGGTCGTCGATCTGATCGACGAGGCGGGATATTTCACCGGATCGCCGCTGGAAATGGCGCAGCGGCTGGGCGTGCCCTTGTTCCAGATCGAACAGGTGCTGGCGGTCGTCCAGACCTTCGAGCCAACCGGCGTCGGCGCACGGACGCTTGCCGAATGCATCGCGCTGCAGGCGAAGGAAGCCGATCGCTACGATCCGGCGATGGCGCGGCTGATCGATAATCTCGACTTGCTGGCGCGCGGTGCGCTGCCGCAGCTTCGTCGCATCTGCGGCGTCGACGAGGAAGATATGGCGGACATGATCCGCGAGCTGCGCAACTATGATCCCAAGCCCGGCCTGAAGATCGGCGGCGCGCGCATCCAGCCGGTGACGCCGGACCTGTTCATCGCCCGCACCGGATCGGGCTGGGCGATCGAGCTCAACAGCGCGACGCTGCCGCGCGTGCTGGTCAACCGCAGTTACTATGTGGAGCTGGCAAGCGGCCCGCAGGACAAGAACAGCAAGGCTTGGCTGTCCGATTGCCTGGCCAGCGCCAACTGGCTGGTGAAGGCGCTTGACCAGCGCGCACGGACGATCATGAAGGTCGCGACCGAACTGGTGAAGCAGCAGGAAGCCTTCTTCACCAAGGGCGTCGAGCATCTCCGCCCGCTGACGCTGAAGGCGGTAGCGGACGAGATCGGCATGCACGAATCTACCGTCAGCCGCGTCACATCCAACAAATATGTGATGTGCGAACGCGGGCTGTTCGAGCTCAAATATTTCTTCACCAGCGCGATCCAGGCGTCGGACGGCGGCGATGCCGTGTCGGCGGAAGCGGTGCGGAGCCATATCGCCAAGCTGATCGCGGGCGAGGGCGACGATATCTTGTCCGACGACAAATTGGTTGAGTTGCTCAAGGTTCGCGGCTTCGACATCGCGCGCCGCACGGTCGCCAAATATCGCGAGGCAATGGGGCTGGGATCGTCGGTGCAGCGCCGTCGGCAACGGGCGCTGACCAAGCACGCGGCCTGAAATCCATATCTTTCCGGCGTTGTTAACAGCCCGGCAACCGCCTGTCGGTTAATAGGGATAAGGTTTGGACGCGTCCTGCGTCCGGGAATACGTCGGGGGCGACGAAGACGAATGGCGGCCACCATCGAAGCGCGGAATTTGTGGGATCGAATCGGCGAGCTGCTGTTCGCCAATTCGCTCGATCCCACCGTATCCAATTTCGATATCTGCCGGCGCTATGTGCTGGGGGCGGATGATGCGCTGGTGCGCAGCGTCGACCAGGCGATCGCGCGCCACGGCGGGTTGACGCGCACCGCCGTCGCCGGGCTGGTCGCGCTCCACAGCCGCGCGATCGCGACCGACGAGATCATCCGTTTCGCGCAGGAAGCGCGGCAGAAGGCCGAGGAAGCGGCAACCGCGATGGGCGACGCACAGGACGGCACCCGCCGCTTCGCCGATGCGCTGGAAGCGGGTGCCTCGACGCTTGCCACGGGGCAGGGGCCGGAACTGGTGATCGCCGATCTGCTCGCCGAAACCCGGTTGATGACCGAGCGCGCCTGGGCGGCCGAGGACAAGATCCGCAAGGCATCGGAGGAAATCCAGGGGCTGCGCGCGAAGCTTGCCGAAGCATCGCTCACCGCCAACAGCGATCCGCTGACCGGCCTGCCTAATCGCCGCGCGCTCGAAGCCCGGCTGCGCAACGCCTTCGACGCCGCCAAGGATGAGCGCGTCACATTCTCGCTCGCCATCTGCGACATCGACAATTTCAAGCGCATCAACGACACCCATGGCCACCCGATCGGCGATCAGGTGATCAAGCTGATCGCCTCCTCGTTGTCGCGGGTCGGATCGGATAGCCTGTTCGTCGCGCGTTATGGCGGTGAGGAATTCGTCGTGGTGTTCGACGGCAACGAGCCAGACGAGGCGATGAGCCGGCTGGACACGATCCGCGCCGATGTCGCCGCCCGGCAGGTGACCTTGCGCCAGACCGGCGAGACGCTCGGCCGCGTCACCTTCTCCTCCGGCATTTCCGGGATGCGGGGGCGGCGGGATGTCTCCGCCATGCTCAAGGCGGCGGACGAGGCGCTGTATCGCGCCAAGAATGAGGGCCGCAACCGGATCTGCCTGGCGGATTGAGCCTGATTGTTTGAGGTGGAAGCGCTGCGCGCTTCTGGCGGGATTCCCGTTCGCGCGATAAGAGGATAGGAGGCGGCATGGCCGTCGTCCGCCTCGCGCTCACCGACTTTCGATCCTATGCCTCGACACTCGTGACGTGCGGGCCGGGTCTGATCGTGCTGACCGGCGAGAATGGCGCCGGCAAGACCAATATCCTGGAAGCCGTGTCGCTGCTCACCCCCGGCCGGGGGCTGCGGGGCGCTGCACTGTCGGAAATGGCGCGCAGCGACGGGCCGGGCGGTTTCGCGGTGGCGGCGCGCTTGGCCGGCGACGTCGAGATCGGCACGGGCGCGCTGGCGACGGCGCCCGAGCGGCGGCAGGTGCGGATCAACGGCGCCGCTGCCTCGGCCAATGCGCTGTCCGAATGGCTCGCCGTCCTCTGGCTGACGCCCGCGATGGACCGGTTGTTCGTCGATAGCGCGAGCGGGCGGCGGCGCTTCCTCGATCGGCTGGTGCTGGCGCTGGAACCCGCCCATGCCGTCCATGCCGCGCGCTATGAGGCCGCGATGCGCGCGCGCAACCGCCTGCTCGCCGACGTGCGCGAAAGCGGGCGGCAGGCCGATCCGGCCTGGCTGGCTTCGCTGGAGGTGGCGATGGCGGAACATGGCACCGCGCTCGGGCTGGCGCGCGAGCGGACGGTGGCGGCGCTGGGGCAGCGGCTGACCGAACAGGCCGAAGGGCCTTTCGCGCGCGCCGGCCTCGCGCTCGATGGCTGGGCGGTGGCGGACGAGGATGCCTTCCGCGCCGAACTGGCCACAGGGCGAGGCCGCGACGGTGCGGCGGGCCGCACGCTGGCAGGGCCGCATCGCACCGATCTCGCCGTCACCCATCTCGGCAAGGGGCAGCCCGCCGCCCGCGCATCGACCGGCGAGCAGAAGGCGCTGCTGCTCGGCATCGTCCTGGCCCATGCCGATCTGGTCGCCGCCGATGTCGGCCGGCGGCCGATCCTGCTGCTCGATGAGGTCGCCGCGCATCTCGATCCGCTGCGCCGTGCGGCCTTGTTCGATCGGCTGGCGGCCGGCGGCGGGCAGGTGTGGATGACGGGCACCGAACCCGCCTTGTTCGAACAGGCCGACGCACAGCGCTTCGTCGTGGTGCAGGGTATGGTGATGGATGGCTAAGTGCAGCTTGCTCCGGAGCAAGCCGCGGCGTTAAACCAGACATGTCATTAGAGGGGAATGACCATGACCAGGCTTCACAATTGCTGCATCATCCTGTCCTCGCTGCCGCTGGCACTGCCCGCCGTCGCGGCGACCGGCGCGGAAAGCGATGGAGCCGCGCTTTATCCCGCGGTGGTGATCGAAAAGGCGACTTTGGCCTATAGCGGCGACGGCCGCGGTGGGATCGCGCGCTGCCGGGCGATCGTCAGCGCCGGTTCGGTACGGCGCGACCGCGAGGCCTGCGATACGCTGCGCAGCCGCGGCACCCCGAAGGAGGTCATCCCGGCCATGCCGATCGGCGAGGGCGCGGTGGTGCAGCCCGCCGATTATCCCGAACTTTCGGTCAAGCGTGGGGAATCGGGCACCACCGAGACGATCGTCGAGATCGACGAGGCCGGCAAGGTCAGCGGTTGCTGGGTGAGCTATTCCAGCGGATCGCCGCGGCTCGACCAGCAGAGCTGCAACCTGATGCTCACCCGCAGCCGCTATTCGCCGGCCACCTACAAGGGCAAGCCGGTCCGCGCGGTGGGCGTGCGCGACGTCGTGTGGGCCAAGCCGGTGGCGCGCTGATCTTGCGCGGGAGTCTCGCGCTTCGCGCGACGCTGATCGGGTTGGCGGCGGGCAGTGCGGCGTCTGCAAACGCTGCGGCTGGAGACGCTTATCCGGCGGCCCGCATAGATGGCGTGACGCTGATCTATGAGTCCAACGACGCAGCCGGCGTTGAAAACTGCCGCCCCATCATCAGTAGCGGCTCGGAGGAGCGCGATAAGGCAGCCTGCCGCACGCTGATTGAACGCGGGATACCCAAAGATGTCGCACCCGCGCGGTCGATTGGGGATCAAGCTCGGTGGGTGACGACCTTCGACTATCCCAAAGAACTTTTCGCGGCGAGGGCCTCGGGTTTCACCGAAGTGTTGCTGGAGATTGGCGAGAAAGGGCGTGTCACCGGGTGCCGAGTAATTGGGACCAGCGGTCACGATCGCCTCGACATGGCAGCCTGCAATGCCCTTTCTGCTCGGGCCCGCTTTTCCCCGGCAACCTTCCGAGGGGCGCCCGTGCCGGCAATCGACTTTCGTCGCGTCCGCTGGACTGCACCCTTCAGGCCGCCGCCCTCCTGATCACCCATTTCGCTTGGGTTTGGCGCATCGATTCCCTATATGCTCGGCATGGCTAGCGAACCCGAGAACACCCCTTCCCAGAATGATTATGGCGCCGATTCGATCAAGGTCCTGAAGGGCCTTGATGCGGTGCGCAAACGCCCCGGCATGTATATCGGTGATACCGATGACGGATCGGGCCTGCACCACATGGTGTTCGAGGTGTCGGACAACGCCATCGACGAGGCGCTGGCTGGTCATTGCGACCGCATCCTGATCACGCTCAACCCCGATGGATCGGTTTCCGTCGAGGATAATGGCCGCGGCATCCCGACCGGCATCCATGCCGAGGAAGGCGTGTCGGCGGCCGAGGTCATCATGACCCAGCTTCATGCCGGCGGTAAGTTCGACAACACATCGGATTCGAACGCCTACAAGGTGTCCGGTGGCCTCCACGGCGTCGGCGTGTCGGTGGTGAACGCGCTTTCCGATTTCCTCGATCTCACGATCTGGCGCGACGGTGAGGAGCATTATATGCGCTTCGCCCGCGGCGATGCGGTCGCGCCCCTGAAGGTTGTCGGCCCGGCCGGCGACAAGAAGGGCACGCGCGTCACCTTCCTGCCATCGACCGACACGTTCAAGAACGTCACCGAGTTCGATTTCGAAAAGCTCGAGCATCGCTATCGCGAGCTCGCTTTCCTCAATTCGGGCGTGCGGCTGTTCCTGATCGACGGGCGCCATGCCGAGAAGAAGGAAGTCGAACTGTTCTACGAAGGGGGCATCGCCGCCTTCGTGAAATATCTCGACCGCGCCAAGACGCCGCTGATGCCCGATCCGATCGCGATCCACGGCCAGCGCGACGATGTCGGCATCGACGTCGCGCTTGAGTGGAACGACAGCTATTATGAGCAGGTTCTCTGCTTCACCAACAACATCCCCCAGCGCGATGGCGGCACACACCTGGCCGCATTCCGCGCGGCGTTGACGCGCACGCTCAACAATTATGCCGACAAGTCGGGCATGCTGAAGAAAGAGAAGGTCACGCTCACCGGCGACGACATGCGCGAGGGCTTGACCGCGATCGTCTCGGTCAAGCTGCCCGACCCGAAATTCTCGTCGCAGACCAAGGACAAGCTGGTTTCGTCCGAGGTGCGCCAGCCGCTCGAAGCGCTGATGGCGGACAAGCTCGCCGAATATCTCGACGAGAATCCGGCGCAGTCGCGCGCGATCATTCAGAAGGTGATCGATGCCGCCGCCGCGCGCGAGGCCGCGCGCAAGGCGCGCGAACTCACCCGGCGCAAGGGGGTGATGGACATCGCCTCGCTGCCCGGCAAACTCGCCGATTGTCAGGAGCGCGATCCCGCCAAGTCCGAACTGTTCCTGGTCGAGGGTGACTCGGCCGGCGGATCGGCCAAGCAGGGCCGCGACCGCCATTATCAGGCGATCCTTCCGCTCAAGGGCAAGATCCTCAACGTCGAGCGCGCGCGTTTCGACCGGATGCTGTCGTCGAAGGAAATCGGCACGCTCATCCAGGCGATGGGCACCGGCATCGGCCGCGACGATTTCAACATCGAGAAGCTGCGCTACCACAAGATCGTCATCATGACGGACGCCGACGTCGACGGCGCGCATATCCGCACGCTGCTGCTGACCTTCTTCTACCGGCAGATGCCGGAGATCATCGAGAAGGGGCACCTCTACATCGCCCAGCCGCCGCTCTATAAAGTCGCGAAGGGCCGGTCGGAGGTCTATCTCAAGGACAATGCCGCGCTCGACGAATATCTCGTCGATGCCGGCCTCGGATCGATGATCCTGGAAACCGCCGATGGTGCGCGGTCTGGTGAGGATCTGCGCGGGCTGATCGATCATGCCCGGCGGATGCGGACTTTGATGGGCTATGTGCCGCGCCGTTACGACCCCGCGATCGTCGAGGCGCTGGCGCTGACCGGCGCGCTCGATCCTGCGGGTTCGGCGCAGTCGCATGAGGAAGCGGCGGCGCGCGTCGCCGGCTGGCTCGGCCGCGGTGATCCCGAGGCGAGTTGGTCGGGCAAGGCGACCGAGGAGGGTGGCTATCACCTCATCCGCCTGTGGCGCGGGGTGAGCGACCATTATCTGATCGACGGCGCTTTCGTGGCCTCGCAGGAAGCCCGCAAGCTCCACGCGCTCGCCGGCGAGGAGGCAGCAAGCTATGCGACCACCTCGCGGATCGTCTCGGCCAAGTCGGCGGAAAAGGCAGCTGACGCGGAGGAGGTCGACGAACCCGTCGTCGATACGCGCGGCAAGCCGGTCAACCGGCCGTCCGAACTGCTCGATGCGATCTTCGCCGCCGGCCGCAAGGGCCTGTCGATCAGCCGCTACAAGGGATTGGGCGAGATGAACGCGGAACAGCTGTGGGAAACCACGCTCGATCCCGCCAACCGCTCGATGCTGCAGGTGGAGATCGCCCAGGCCGACGTCGCCGACGAGATCTTCACCCGCCTGATGGGTGACGTGGTCGAGCCGCGACGCGAATTCATCCAGGAAAACGCGCTGTCGGTCGCCAATCTCGACGTTTGACCTGATCCGCATCGCTAGCGCCTGTGCCGCGCATCCCCGGTGGGCATGCGTGGGATCGGGGCGACAATCTGCCGCCAAACCGCCGCCCCCGAAGGATTAAACCCCGGCCTATCGGGGTTTATCCCGATGTTCAGGCGCGGGGCGACTGTCGATCATGCCGGCCTTGTCCAGTAGCCAAGCGGACGAAGCCCATGACGATGCGACTGACCGGCCGGCGGGTTTCCGCCATTTTAGGAGCAGCAGGCGGGTTGATCGCGATCGGCTGGGCGGGATCGGCTCAGGCGACCGAAGGCGGCGCCAGCCTCTATCTGCTCGGATCGGGCGGCCCCGAAGCGGCGGTGATGCCGCCGCTGCCGGGCGTTTATCTGGACAATGAAATCTACGTCTATGACGGCGCCGCCAAGGGCGGCAAGCAGTTCGTGATCGGCGGCAATGTCGTTGCCGGGCTCGACGCGACGATCGTCGCGGATTTCCCGACCATGCTGTGGGTGCCCACCACCAATTTCGCCGGCGGCACGTTGGCGATCGGCGGGGCGGTGCCGTTCGGCTCGCCGATCATCGACGTCAATGCCGTGCTCAC
Organism: Sphingomonas sp. DBB INV C78; assembly: GCF_042693015.1. NCBI lineage: Bacteria > Pseudomonadati > Pseudomonadota > Alphaproteobacteria > Sphingomonadales > Sphingomonadaceae > Sphingomonas > Sphingomonas sp. DBB INV C78. The sequence continues at coordinate 4,445,828 of NZ_CP170544.1, forward strand.
CGGTCCGCTCGGCGGGCAGATTTCGGTCAACCGTCATGATTCCGCGACGGTGGTGGGCGATCCGATCGGAACCGTTGCGCTCGGCTGGAAGACCGGCAAGGTCCATATCCAGGCGAGCACGATCGTGAATTTCCCGATCGGCAATTATCGCGAGGACCAGCTCGCCAACCTCGCTTTTCATCGCTGGGTGGTCGATGGCTCGCTGGCGCTGAGCTGGAACGATCCCGAGGCGGGGTGGGATGTGTCAGGCAAGGCCGGCGTCACCTTCAACGGCAAGAATGATCATACCGACTATGATTCGGGCAACGAATTCCACCTTGAGGGCGCGGTCGAAAAGAGCTTCTCGAAGAGCTTCTCCGCCGGCGTGCAGGGCTATTATCTGAAGCAGCTTTCGGGCGACAGCGGTGCGGGTGCGCGGCTGGGATCGTTCAAGGGCGAAGTGTTCGGTGTCGGCGCAACCATGGCCGCGCACGGCATGCTCGGCCGCTCACCTGCGACGGTGCGCTTCCGCTTCCTGCAGGAATTCGACGCGACCAATCGCCTGAAGGGCGCATCGGTCTGGATGGGTCTCTCGCTGCCGCTCCATATGGTGATGCCGGCCGTCCCTCCGCCTGCGCAATGACGCCGCGGCCCCGTAGCGCGTCGTAAAATCTGCGGAAAAGCGAGGCATATCGACCGACATGCTTGCGCGGGGGATGCGCTTGCGCGACAAGTCCCCCATCCGGCCTCGGCCGGATGCGTGGGAGGATCAGGCGGCTGATCGGGGTTGAGGCCCCGGCCGGCCGATCGGGGCGGGCATGATTACACAAGCATGGTGGTATGCAGCGATCGTCTGCAACATCACCGCCTACCTATTCTACTGGCTGGGCATTCGCCGCCAGATGGTGCGTCCCAATCGCGCGTCCTGGCTGATCTGGAGCGCCGCGACCGCGATCGAGGCGATGACCTATCAGGCGGTCAACCACGGCGCCGCCCAGAACATCATCTTCGCCATTTCGGCGATGGCCTGCATCCTCGTGACCCTGGCCGTCTGGCGCCAATCCGAATGGCAGCCGCCGACGCGCACCGAAAGCCTGTGCATGGGCCTCAGCCTTGCCGCGTTGGTGATCTGGGGCGTGTTCCAGTCGGCCTATTGGGCGCATATGCTGGTGGTCGCGGCGATCCCTCTCAGCTTCATCCCCACCTGGCAGAGCGCGATCGCCGATCGCGAGCATGAACGCTCGCCCGCCTGGGGCCTGTGGACGATCGGCGATCTCGCGACCCTGCTGGTGATCATTGCCGGCTTGAGCGACGAGCGGGCCGAGATTCCCTACATCTTCGTCGAACTGGTCTGCCATGCCAGCATGTGGTTCATCATCGGCCTCGCGACGATCAACCCCTGGCGCTCCTTCGGCTTTTCGCGCGGCGATTTCTACATCCGCGAAGTCGACCGCGCCGAACCGAGGATCTTCGCGATCGGCGAAAATCATCTCGGCAAGGCGGTCTTCTCGGCCGTGCCCTTCGCAGCCGGCGACCGGATCATCGAGTTCCAGGGGCCGCGGCTTCACAAGTCGCAGCTACCCAAGCGGATCAGCGGCCAGGCCGATCGCTACGTCCAGATCGATGCCGATCATTATATGGGTCCGTCCGGCGGGGTCGACGACCTGATCAACCATAGCTGCGATCCCAATGCCGGCCTGCGCTTCGACGGGCAGGGCGTCTATCTTCACGCGATCCGCGACATCCAGCCGGGCGACGAGATCAGCTGGGACTATTCGACGACGCTCTATGAGAGCCGCTGGCGGATGGATTGTGAGTGCCGCACCCATGTCTGCCGCGGCACGATCGGCGATTTTGCCGAGCTGGCGGACGAACTGCGCGAACGCTATCGCGGCCTCGGCCTCGTCCCACCCTATCTGCAATAGGCGCAAGACCTTTTCCCGTTCGTGTCGAGCGCAGTCGAGACACGTTGCGGAGCACTTGTGACACCTCCCTCGACGCAGCCTGTCCTCGGGTTCGGCATAGCCCAAGCCCAGGGGCTCGGGGCGGCAGGGGTACTTGTGTCAGGCCGCGATTGCCCTTGCTCTGTCGTCCTCGGGCGTGTCCGCCGCGCGCAGCGTGATCGTCGCGGTTGCGCCCTGATCGACGCCGGGACTGACCAAAGTCAGCGTGCCATGCATCGCGTTGATCGAATTGGCGCACCAGTGGAGGCCCAGCCCGCCCGATTTCTGGCGGCGGCTGGAAAAGCCGCGCTGGAAGATCTGCTGGCCGCGATCGGAATCGAAGCCCTCGCCATTGTCGGTGACGCGGATCTCGACGACGTCGCCGGTGGGGTGTGCGAAACGGTCGATGGCGACGGTGATGCGGCCGCTGTCGCGCCCGCTGCTGTCGATCGATTCCACCGCATTGGAGAAGATGTTGCCGATCACCTGGCTCAGCAGGATACGGTTGGCGGCTGCAAGCTCCGTCACGTCCGGGCAGGTGAATTCGATCGCACTGTTGGCGGCATAGCGGGCGAGCGCGGCATTCTGCTGGATGACCGAGAGGATGTCGCACGGCTCGGTATCGATCCGCTCATGCGCGATCGTCTGCTGATGGCCGATAATCTCGAGCACATTGTTGAGGCAGTCGCGCGCGCTGATCAGGTCGGCGCGGCGCTTTTCATGCTGGCCACGATGCATGTCGAGCGCGGCGACCAGGAAGGCGACGAGCTTCTGCCGGCGAACCGGCGGCGTCTCGTCACGCGCCAATTCTGCCAGCGCGCGGGCGACATCGTCGGCCGAAAGCACCGCCTCCGCGCTCAGCCCCTGCGACACGATCACGCTGATCGGATTGAGGCCGTTGCGGACATTGTGCATCACCCCGATCGCGCTCTCACTCTGGCCGAGTTTGAAGGACTGGATCTCGACCTGTTCGCGCAGATCCTTGAGCTGGGCGAGCATCGCGTTGAAGCTGCGGACCAGCGATCCGACCTCGTCGCCGCGCTCCTGATCGACGAAGGGGCGAAGCTGGCCTGAACCCGAAACCTCCTGCATGTGGCGTTCGACCTGGGCGAGCGGCGTGATGACGAGGCGCGCAATCACGCGCCGCAGCACCAGCAGCACGACGACGAGCAGCACCGCGGTGCCGATTACCGTCAGCACCAGGATGCGCTGGCCGAGCAGGGTGAAGTCGCGCGGCACGACAAAGGTCGCATTGGCAATATGGATGCGGTTGAGGCCATCGATATCGACCGCGATGTCGAGCGTGCGGGGGCGTTCGCGTACCGCCGTCGGCTGATGCGCACGGCCGATGCCGAAGCGGGCGTTGAGCTGGATCAGATGGCTCAACTGCTCCGACGTGATCTGGCGCGCCATCACGACATAGCCGGGGCTGGTGCCGGTGCCGTCGCTCATCAGCACCTTGGCGATGCCGACCGCGACGATGCGATCGCCCAGCCGGGAATAGAAATGCGCGGATTCGCCGGCGGCGGCGAGCTTGCGGACCGATTGCGAGGTGATCAGCGCCTCGAACTTTCCGGTCCGGCCCTGATCGTCGGCCTGCGTTTCGAGGTCGACATAGCGCGAGTAGGTGATGCGCCCGGCATTATCGACATAGGCCATGCCGTTGATGTCGAGATTGGTGAAGGCGAGCACCGAGAAGACCGTCTCCTCGAACCGCGCGCCGCCCTCGTTCATATATTTATAGCTGTCGTCCCAGACGCCATAATCCTTGACGGCGATCTCGACCTTGGAGGCATATTCCTCCAGTGCGGCGCGCGTGCGATCGATATGGCCTTCGACCGCCCTGTTTTCGAGCTTGTCGAAACTGGGCGTGATCACGGTGGTCAGCAGTGCGAGGATGCCGGCAAAGCCGATGATGCCGGCGACGGTCAGGATCACCGCCAGCTTGACGCCCAGCGAGGCCTTGCGGACGAACGCCGGCAAAGCGAGGCGCCGCTGGGTCACGGCCGGATCAGCCCTAGGGTGGGTTGCAGCGTCGTATCGTCGAGGACGGCATGGGCCGCCAGTTCGGCAGTCGTATCGGCGTCGGCCGGGCGGCCGAAATAATAGCCTTGCAGGTGCGAGCAGCCGGCAAGCCGCAACGCCTGGTTCTGGGTTTCGCTCTCCACGCCTTCGGCGACGACGCCGAGCCCGAGCGAACGGGCAAGGTGGGTCACCGAATTGACGATCGCGGCCGATTCCACCTCACGGCCGAGACCGTCGATGAAGGACTTGTCGATCTTTAGGCAATCGAGCGCGAAGTTGCGGATGTTGAACAGGCTGGAATAGCCGGTGCCGAAATCGTCGAGCGCGATGCGGAAGCCGAGGCTGCGCAGATGCTGCAGCGTTTCGGCGGCGCGGAGATCATCGTCGAAGATCGCGGTTTCGGTGATCTCGATCTGCACCCGCTGCGGGGGGACGCCCGACCCGGCCACCCTGGCAGCGAGCCCATCGACGAAATCCTGCCGGCGGAACTGGCGGGGCGAAAAATTGATCGAGACATATTGGTGCGGCCAGCGCTTGCACTCGGTCAGCGCTTCGTTGGTCACCCAGTCGCCCAGTTCGTGGATGAGGTTGCTCTCCTCCGCGATCGGGATGAACACCGATGGCGAGATGGTGCCATGCTCGGCGCTGGTCCAGCGCAGCAGCGCCTCGAACCCGACGACGTCCAGCTTCTCGCGCGCGACGATCGGCTGGTAGACGACCTGCAATTCGCGCCGCGCGATCGCCTGCCGCAACCCGGCCTCGATCCGCTGGCGGAAGCGGACGCTCTCATCCATGCTTTCGTCGAACAGGCGCACCTGGCTGCGGCCGGCGCGCTTCGCCTCATAGAGCGCGAGATCGGCCAGCCGCATATGATCGACCTTCTCGGCATCGGGGCCGGGGTCGGCGAAGACCAGCCCCATCGAGGCGCTGACCTGGACGGCATGGCCGAGGATCATGCAGGTGGTGGAGCAGACCGCGACGATCCGTTCGCAGCGCGCCACGGCTTCGGCCTTGTCGCGCACCCTGAACAATATGCCGAACTCGTCGCCGCCCAGCCGTGCGACCACGCCTTCGCCCACTTCGGATGCCAGCCGCTTGCACACTTCGCGGATCAGCTCGTCGCCGGCGGCGTGGCCCAGCGTGTCGTTGACGTTCTTGAAGCGATCGAGATCGAGCATGCCGACCGCGAAGGGGGACTGCGGCGCGCCTTGCATCCGCTCGGAAAGCTCGCGCAGGAAGGCCAGGCGGTTGGGTGCGCCGGTAAGCGAATCATGGCTCGCCATATGGACCGCGCGGGCCTCGTTGGCGGCGAGCGCCAGCGTCTTTTCCTCGAGCTTGACCACCTTGTCGGCCAGTTCGGCGCGCGTCTGGGCCAGCTCGGCGTCGACCTGCCAGCGGCGGCAGAGCGCGCGCGCCGTCTGGTGCACCTCGTTCACTTCGAACGGCTTGGTGATGTAGAAGATCTTGTCGATCGGCCCCGCCGCGCGGGAGATCTCGATCGGGCTGTAATCCGAATAGCCGGTGACGATCACCAGGTTGATATCGGGATCGAGCGCGCGGATGCGCCGAGCGGTTTCCTTGCCGTCGATGCCGGGCGGCATGCGGATGTCGATGAAGGCGACGCGATAACGGTCCCCCTCGCGGATCGCCTGCTGCACCATCGCCACGGCGTCGAGGCCCTGATTGGCATGGCCCAGGCGGAAGGCTTCCTCATCATCGGAGGGGGCGGGGGCGGCGCGATCGGAAAATAGTTCGGATGCCATCGCGGCCAGCGCGTTGCGGCCAGGTGTAGCCTGCTGAGCGCCAAGAGTGCGCTTGTAGGCGTCATGCATCGCCGGTTCGTCGTCTACGATCAGGACGCGCACATGAACCCCACAGTCAGTTGCAGGCTGTTGGGCTAGTGAAAGAAGGATAATATTTCGTTTATTTCCGGGAAATTTGGCCTGCCGCCCGCTGCAAGGGTCGCGTATGTGCAGCGGGCGGCAGGTCGGCGGGCACTTGGCCCGCCGTCCCCGTCGCTGTGGCGGACGACGGGAAGAGGGTAAGCGGAAAAGCTACTCATACTAAGGACAGCGTCTGCGCGGCTGCGCAAACAAATCGGCCCAGTCGGCTTCGGCGTCCAGCGAGCCGCGTTCGCAAGGAACGCTGCCGTCCGGATCCCCGAACAGGCCCGCCAGTGGCGCCGGCCGTGGCTGTGACCGCTTTCCCTGCTGTCGCAAAAACATCAGGGAGAGGACGTGCAGCCTGGCGGACACCGAACCAACCTTCTCGAAACACTCAAACAATGATGATCTTCTAGCCAGCCGGTCGCGGGGCGTCCGCAGCCTGTCGACCGGATAGACCGTGCGGGCGACGGATGCCGGATGGCGCGACGAAAACGGCAATGCCGTCGACCAAATTGATCGGGCGAGGCCGACGGCGCCAAATGACCGTCAGAGATTCCCCAAGCCGTAAATTCCCTCTATGCATGGGCACATGGCCTTACTCAGCCTCGGATCGAAGCCCTTTTTCGACGACAAGAACCGCGCCTTCTGGATGCTCCAGTCGGCCGGTTGGGCGGGGTATCTGATCCTCCGCTCACTGGGCGGCCTCGCCAACGGCATGGGGCTCCTGTTTCTGGTGCCCAGCGCGCTCAACACCGCGACGGGCTATTCGTTGACGCTGTTGATGGCGTCGATCTTCCGCCGGCTGATCGCCCAGAAGCCGATCATCACCTGGGGCGGATCGATCCTTGTCGTGCTGATCGCATCGGGCGCCTTCTCGACGATCGAGGTGTGGGCGCACGCCACCTTCTACCGCCCCGGCGAGATGCCGTCGGGCGTGCAGTTCCTGGGCGCCATCCTGCTCGATTTCGCGCTGCTCGCCGCCTGGTCGGCGCTCTATTACGGCATCAACTTCTATCTGCTGCTGGAAGAACAGACCGACCAGCTTTCGCGGCTCGAAACGCAGGCCGCCTCCGCGCAACTCGCGATGCTGCGCTACCAGCTCAACCCGCATTTCCTGTTCAACACGCTCAATTCGATCTCGACGCTGGTGTTGCTGAAGCAGACCGACCGGGCGAATGCGATGTTGTCGCGCCTGTCCTCCTTTTTGCGTTATACACTGGTCAACGAACCCACGGGCCAGGTGACGTTGGCGCAGGAGGTCGAGACGCTCAAACTCTATCTCGAGATCGAGAAGATGCGCTTCGAGGAGCGGTTGCAGCCGCGCTTCGATATCGATCCCGCAGTATCGCGGGCGCGCCTGCCGTCGCTGCTGCTGCAGCCGCTGGTGGAAAATTCGATCAAATATGCGGTCACGCCCCAGGAAGAGGGGGCGGAGATCGCCGTGGAAGCGCGGCTTGCCGGGGATCGGGTGCAGATCACCGTGTCCGATACCGGGCCCGGCTTGCACGACGCGGTGAACCGCCCCACATATTCGACGGGTGTCGGCCTGGCGAACATACGCGACAGGCTGGCGCAGGCCTATGGCGCCGACCACCGTTTCGAGATTCAGGGGGAACGGGGGGCCGGGTTCGGCGTCATGATCGAAATACCGTTCACGACGGAAGAGCCCAAGGAAGCCGCATGACAATCCGAACCATCCTCGTCGATGATGAGTCGCTCGCCATCCAAGGCCTGCAACTCCGCCTGGAACCCCATGAGGATGTCGAAATCATCGAAACCTGCACCAACGGCAGGGAAGCCATCCGCGCGATCAAGACCCACAAGCCCGATCTCGTTTTCCTCGACATCCAGATGCCCGGCTTCGACGGCTTCTCGGTCGTCCAGGGGCTGATGGAGGTCGAACCGCCTCTGTTCGTCTTCGTCACCGCTTATTCGGATCACGCGCTGCGCGCCTTCGAGGCGGATGCGGTCGATTATCTGATGAAGCCGGTCGAAACCGAGCGGCTGGCCGACACGCTTGACCGCGTGCGCCTGCGCCTCGCCGAAAAGCGCAGCGCCGAGGAAGCCGGCCGCTTGAAGGAAGTTCTCGCCGAAGTCGCCCCCGAAGCCGCCGAGGCGATGCCCGAATCCTCCGATGCGCCGGCATCGAACCGCTTCGAGAAGCTCATCAACATCAAGGATCGCGGGCAGATCTTCCGCGTCGATGTCGACACGATCGAGCGGATCGATGCCGCCGGCGATTATATGTGCATCTATACCGGCGATAACACGCTGATCCTGCGCGAAACGATGAAGGATCTGGAAAAGCGCCTCGATCCGCGCCGCTTCCAGCGTGTCCACCGCTCGACGATCGTCAACCTGGATCTCGTCAAGCAGGTGAAGCCGCACACCAATGGCGAATGTTTCCTGGTGCTCGATTCGGGCGCGCAGGTGAAGGTGAGCCGGTCCTATCGCGACGTGGTGGCGCGCTTCGTCCACTGACGGACACCGCGCTTTCACCGCAATCGCCGGGATGAAGTTCGGATGCCCTGCCTCTAAGGTGGGGCATCTGTCTTTCAGGGAGTGATCCATGCTGATCGAAGCGGAAAAAGCGCGCGCCTTTGCGGAACTGCATGTCCCCGGCAAGCCGCTGGTCCTTTTCAATATCTGGGATCCCGGCAGCGCCAAGGCGGTGGCCGAGGCGGGTGCGCCGGCACTCGCGACGGGAAGCTGGTCGGTGGCGGCCGCCAACGGCTTCGGTGATGGCCAGGCGATCCCGCTCGATCTCGCGCTCGCCAATTTCGAACGGATCGTGGCGGCCGTCGATCTGCCGGTGACGCTCGATTTCGAGGGTGGTTATGGCGCGACCCCTGACGCAGTGGCGGCCAATGCCGCCCGTGCCGCGGAGGCCGGCGCCGTCGGCTTCAATTTCGAGGATCAGCTGGTCGGCGGCGAAGGGCTATATGCCGCGTCCGAGCAGGCCCGCCGCATCGCCGCGATGAAGGGGGCCGCACCCCACGCCTTTGTCAACGCCCGCACCGACATCTTCCTGAAGGCACCCGCCGTCGAGCATGACGAAGCGAAGCTCGCCGACGCGATCGAACGGGCGCGGGCCTATGCCGATACCGGCGCCAGCGGCTTCTTCGCGCCGGGGCTGGTCGATGAAGGGCTGATCGCCCGGCTGTGCGAAGCATCGCCGCTGCCGGTCAATATCATGATGTTCCCCGGCGTGCCGGAAACGCCGCGCCTCGCCCAGCTCGGCGTCGCGCGGGTGAGCTATGGCCCCGGTCCCTATCGGCTGGCGATGAAGACGGTGGAGGACGCCGCGCGGGCGATCTACGGCTAAGCCTTCGCCACGAACTTCAGCGACAGCCCGTTCATGCAATAACGCTTGCCGGTGGGCCTGGGGCCGTCGTCGAAGACATGGCCGAGATGCCCGCCGCAGCGGCGGCAATGGACCTCGGTGCGGGCAAAGCCGACCTTATAATCGGTGGTGGTGGCGACGGCTTTGGGTAGCGGCTGCCAGAAGCTCGGCCAGCCGGTGCCGCTGTCATATTTGGTGTGCGAGGAGAAAAGCGGCAGGCCGCAACCCCGGCAGGTGAATGTGCCGGCGCGCTTCTCCTTGAGCAAGGGCGATGATCCGGGCGCCTCGGTCGCTTCCTGGCGCAGTACGCTATAGGCGTCCGGGCCCAGTTTCTTCCGCCAGGCCGCGTCGCTCAGCGCATATTCGAACTTGCCCGTGGCGGCGGCGCCGGCCGACGCGGCGAGGTTGAAGCCGCCGATCGTGCCGACCACCAGCGCTGTGCCCCCGGCCCCCAGAAATTGCCGCCTGTCGACGTTCATCACGCTCTCCTGGTATCTGGGAGATATACGGGAGAAAGCGGCTTCTGGTTTCAGGCGGTACGCCAGAAAAGCAGGCGCCGCCGCTTCAGCGCGCCCGATTTGAGCACGCCCACGCGGAAGCGTCGCGCCGCGAAGCGGATGATGAGGCCGATCCACAAGGCCTGCCAGCCGATCGCCACCAGATGCGGCCAGATGTCGCCGGAATGGGCCGCCCGCGCGAGCATCGCGAAGGGCGAGCTCCACGGGAAGATCATCGCCGCTATCGCCAGCCCGCTTGCCGGCGCGCCGACCGCGCTGGAGGCGAGCGCGACCACGCCGAGCTGGCCCATCGTCACCGGCATCGACAGGGTCTGTACCTCCCGCACGCTCGATGCCTGCGCGCCGATCCCTAAGAACAGCGCGCCGAGCAGCAGATAGCAGGCGATGAAATAGACGACGCCGAGCGTAACGAACATGCCCCAGCCGATCGCCGGTGGCGGCAGCGCGGCCGCGGCGGCGGGGAACAGGCCGCGCATCAGCAGGGCGGCGGTGCCACCCCAGACGGCAATGCCGGTCAGCGACATGGCGAGCATCGCGCCGAGCTTGCCGAGGAAGATCGCGTCCACCGGCACGGCGGCCGCCAGCACCTCGATCACCTTGTTCGATTTTTCCTCGATCAGGTTGGACAGCAGCATGCCGGCGAGGATCATCGTCAGCATCATCAGCACCAGCTGGCCGATCCGCGCGGTGACGGCGCGGTTGGCGGCATCGCTGCCCGCCGCCTTGTCGACGGTGCGGATCGAGAAATTGACGGTGTCGGGCGGCGCGACTCCGTTGACGGCAAGCGCACGGCCGGCGCGCGTGGTGTCGTAGATCAGGGCCAGCTTGCCCTGGACGGCGTTGACGGCGCCGCGCGGGCCGATCAGCAGCGGCGTTTCGATCCTGCCGCGTGCGACCGCAACGACGCCATGCTCCTTATCGGCGAGCAGTTCGCGCGTCTGTCCCTCCACATCGGCAGCGGGCGCGACGATACGGAGATTGGGCAGCGCCATTTCGCCTAGCCGCTCGGCCAGGCGGGTGCGGGCGGTGCTGAGCGCCTCGCCATCGGCGGGCGACGCGATCACGGCCACCACGGGATGGGCGGTCTCGGCCTCGGTCTTGGCGCCCACCGTCGCGAACAGCAGCCCGGCGAGGATCGGCAGCAGCGGCCCGAGCAGGAAGAGCAGAAAGGTCTTCGAAAAGACACTCGCCACATAATCGCGGCGCGCGATCACCCAGGCGGCGCGGATCACGTTCATCATGCCGCCGCCTCCAGTTCCTCGGCCGTGGGCGCCGTCGCATCCATTTCGCGCGCCGCCGCCTCGCCAGCGATGGCGACGAAGGCATCGTGCAGGCCGGGCCGCTCGATCGACAGGGTCTCGATGCCGGCGCTGCCGTCGATCAGCGCCTTCAGCAGCGGCTCGATCCCGCTGTCCGGCACGTCGAACTGCCAGACGCCGTCCTTGCGCATCGCCTCAGCCGGGAGCGCCGCCCGCCATGGGCCATCGGCCACACGGGTGACGAGGCGGACGCGCGGGCGCAGGCGGCTGCGCGCTTCCTCGACCCCGCCTTCGAAGCGGATACGCCCTCCGGCGATGATCGCGACGCGCTCGCACAGCCGTTCGGCATGGGCGATGACATGGGTGGAAAAGAGGATGGTGACGCCCTGCGCCGCCTGCTCGCGAATCAACCCCTCCAGCCGTTGCTGGTTGAGCGCGTCGAGGCCGGAAAAGGGTTCGTCGAGCACGATCAGCCGGGGGCGGTGGACGAGCGTGCCGAGCAACTGGACGGTCTGGGCCATGCCCTTGGAAAGCGTGCGGATCGTCTTGCGCTTGGCGTCGCCCAAGCCATAGGTCTCCAGCATCGCGTCGGCCCGCACGCGCCCTTCCTTCAGCGGCAGGCCGCGCAACGCACCCATGAAGGCGATCGCCTCGCGCGCCTGCATGCCGGGATAAAGGCCGCGTTCTTCAGGTAGATAGCCGACCTGGGCGGCCGCGCGGAGGGGCTTTGCCTCGCCCAGCAAAGTGCGGTGGCCAGCATCGGGATCGATGATGCCGAGCAGCATGCGCAAGGTCGTCGTCTTGCCAGCACCATTGGGGCCGAGCACGCCGAAGATCGATCCCGCCGGCACCGCAAGGTCGATGCCATCGACCGCGCGAAATCCGCCGAAATCCTTTACCAGCCCGTGCGCCTCGATCGCGTTCGTCACGTTCACCCGCTTGGTCTAGACTGAATCCTGTGCCCACCCAATCGCATCATATCGACAACAAGACGTTGACGGCCGCGCTGAAAGCCGAAGCCGCGCGGCTGGGGTTCGTCGCCTGCGGCATCGCGCCCGCCGACGCGACGCCCGAAAGTGCGGGGCGCTTACGCGAATGGCTGGCCAGCGGCGCGCATGGCGACATGCTGTGGATGGAGGAGCGCGCCGAGCAACGCGGCTCGCCTGCCGGGCTGTGGCCCGACGTGCGATCGGTGGTGATGCTGGGGATGAGCTATGCGCCGGCGGAAGACCCGTTGCGGCTGGCCGATGCGCCCGGCGTCGCGCGCATTTCCACCTATGCGCAGGGGCAGGACTATCATGACGTCGTCAAGAAGGGGCTGAAGGCGCTGGCCCGATGGCTGGTCGATCAGGCGGGCGGGGATCTCAAGGTCTTCGTCGATACCGCGCCCGTCATGGAAAAGCCGCTGGCGGAGGCCGCCGGCCTCGGCTGGCAGGGCAAACATACAAACCTCGTCAGCCGCGATCATGGCAGCTGGCTGTTCCTCGGCGCGATCATGACGACCCTGGAACTGGAGCCCGACGGCGGCCATCGCGGCACCTGCGGATCGTGTGACGCCTGCCAGATCGCCTGCCCGACCCAAGCTTTCCCGGCCCCCTACCGGATCGATGCGCGCCGTTGCATTTCTTACCTCACGATTGAGAATAAGGGGCCGATCCCGCGCGAATTCCGCGTGGCGATGGGCAACCGCATCTATGGCTGCGACGATTGCCTGGCGGTGTGCCCGTGGAACAAGTTCGCCGCCGCCGCCGCCGCCAACCGCGCCTTTTCCGCGCGGGCCGAGCTTGCCGCGCCCGAGATCGGCGACCTGCTCGAACTCGACGATGCCGGTTTCCGCGCCGTATTCTCGGGATCGCCGATCAAGCGGATCGGCCGCGACCGGATGGTGCGCAACGCGCTGATCGCTGCGGGCAATGACGGCGGGGAGGGGCTGTTGCCGGCGGTGACCCGGCTGCTCGACGATCCCGCGCCTGTGGTCCGCGGTGCCGCGGCTTGGGCACTCGGCCGGATTGATCCAGAGGGTTTTGCACGGGAGAGTACGACGCGAAGCGCCGATGCGGACGAAGATGTCCGCACCGAATGGCTCAGCGCGCCTCCACCCTGCGGCTGAGCGCGGCGATGCAGGAGGCGCGGTCGAAATCCTCGCCGGCGGGCGTGCGGGCGTCGAGATAGCGGACGATCGGCTCGCGGCCCTGCGCCGGGGGATAGAGATAGGCGTCGAGCACGCAAATCGGCCCGGCATATTGCAGCTTGCGGGCCTGCGCCTCGCGCACGTCGAGATCGGGGACGCCGAACAGCAGCTGCAGCGCACGGGCATCCTGGCCGAGCACGCGATCGAGCCCGGTCGGCGGGGGCGCGTTGACGATCGGGGCCGGTCGCGGGGTCGGGGTGGTGGCGGTACAGCCGGCAAGCAGAGCGGGCAGGAACAGGAAAGAAAGGCGCTTCAACCGCGGCTCCCATGGAATCGATGTGTCGCCATCGCCGCGCCGAGCACGGGGGCGAGGAGGTTTACGCCAGGGATCATGAACAGGCCCGTGGCGACAAGCCCGGTCAGCGCGCGACCGCCTCGTGTGGCCGCGATTCGGGCCTTGCGCTGTTCGGCGTCGAGATGGCGCACCGCCACCATCTCGTCGAGATCGCGGCCAAGCGCCACGGCATTGACGATCAGGAACAGGGCCACCGGCCCGAAGGCGGTGAGCAGCAGCAGCAGATAGAAGGGCAAAGCGATCATATTGTAGAGGATCAGCCGTCCCGCCGAACCCAGGCCGAGCCGGATCGCCTCCCGCCAGCCCGGCGGCTTGGCGCGCGCCGCCTCGTCCGGATAGTGGCGGTCCTCGACGGCTTCGACCACCTCGTCCGAAAACAGGCCGATCACGCCGACCGCGATCGCCGGGAACAGCAGCCACAGCCCGACCAGGGTCAGCAGCACCGCGGCGACGCTGCCCTCGGTCGATCCGATCACGCAGGTATAGCCCGGCGCCAGCGCGCAGGGGTCGCGCCCCGTCATCGCCCAGCGCAGCGTGACGCCCAGCGCGATGAAGATGGCAAGGGTCAGCGCGACCGACTTGGCCAACACCTTGGCGATGCGGCGATCCGACAATTGGCGGATCGATAGCGAAAGCGCGCGGACCATGACGCCCATCTATCGCGCATCGCCCGGTTGCGCCATGCCCCGCCGCCGTTTAGGCGCGCCTTTTGAATTTGATCCCGAAGGGAGCCCGCATGTCCGATACCCGCCTCGACATCATCGCGATCGGCAACGCCATCGTCGACGTGATCGCCCAGGCCGATGATGCGTTCATCGCGGCCGAAGGCGTGGCCAAGGGATCGATGCGGCTGATCGACACCGAGATCGCGACCAGCCTCTACGGCCGGATGGGGCCGGGGCTCGAAGCCAGCGGCGGTTCGGCGGCGAACACGGTGGCGGGCGCGGCCGCGCTCGGGGCGCGCTGCGGCTTCATCGGCCAGGTCGCGCAGGACCAGCTTGGCGAGGTTTTCGCGCACGACATCCGCGCGCTCGGCGTCCATTTCGATACGCCAGTGCGCGAAGCGGAGCCGCCGACGGCGCGCTGCCTGATCCTGGTGACGCCCGATGGCCAGCGGACGATGAACACCTATCTCGGCGCTTCGCAATTCCTGCCGGCGGCAGCACTTGACCGCGACCTCATCGCATCGGCCGCGATCCTCTATCTCGAAGGCTATTTGTGGGATCCGGCCGAACCGCGGGCGGCGATGCGCGCCGCGATCGAAACAGCGAAGGGCGCGGGCCGCAAGGTCGCCTTCACGCTGTCGGACACCTTCTGCATCGAGCGGCATCGCGGCGATTTCAACGCGCTCATCGCCAATGGCGACGTGGATATCCTGTTCGCCAACGAAACCGAGATCCTGTCGCTCAACGAGAGCGATGATTTCGAGGCGGCTGTCGCCGCCACCGCGGCCAAGGTGCCGACGCTGGTGGTGACGCGTTCCGAAAAGGGCGCGATCGCCATCCAGGAAGGCGCGCGGGCCGAAGTGCCGGCCGAACCGATCGCCGCGATCGTCGACACCACCGGCGCGGGCGATCTCTTCGCCGCCGGTTTCCTGGCGGGCCAGGCGCAGGGCCGTTCGCTCACCGACAGCCTGACGATGGGCGCGGTCGCGGCGGCGGAAGTGATCTCCCACTTCGGCGCGCGGCCGGTGGCGGATATCAAGGCGCTGGTGACCGCGAAGCTGGGCTAATTCCCCTCCCGTTCGTGTCGCGCGCAGTTCGGGGCCGTGTCTCGACTGCGCTCGACAAGAACGGCGTCAGTAGACCTGTAATGGAAGGGGGATCAGTTTCCGGATTGCTTGACCGTGAAGCGGCCGGTCACGCGGCCGCCCTGGCCGGTGGCGCCGACGCCCTTGCCGTCGATGGTCGAACGGCCGCTGTTGAGATCGATCACCAGCCGCCCGCCATTCACAGTGTTCTGGCCCTGGGTCAGCGTGACATTGCCGAGCATGGTGATCAGCCGGCGATCGAGATCATAGATCGCCACCGATCCGCGCGCCGTTTCGGACGGGCTGCGCACCGTGACGCCGCCCGACGCATCGAGCCGCTGGATCTGCGTGCCGCTGGCACCGCCCGAATAAGCGACGGTCAGCCTGGCGGCATTCATCGTCATATCCGCCTGGCGGACCTGGACATTGCCGGAGAAGATCGCGCGGTCGGCGCGGTCCTGCACCTCGATGCGATCGGCCTCCACATCGACGGGGGCATTGCTGTTATGCCCCTTGAGCGCTGAGACGCTCCCCTGGCTCAGGGCCGGGCCGGCCGAGAGGATGAGGAGGGTGGAGAGGAGGAGGGCCGGTCCGCGCGTCATTCCGCTCATCTGCCGCCGCCCTGCACGATATGCAAGCGCGCTCGGCCATCGAGCACCACGACGCGGGTCGGCAGGTCGGCGGTCATGCGGTCCGCGCTGAAACGCCCAAGCGGCATCTTGCCGTCCACCGCGCCGCCGCTCGCCACCTGTCGCGTCTTCAGGTCGACGGCGACGTCGCGGGTGTCGAGCTGGTATCCGTCCTGCGTCTGGAAGCGGACCGGCCCGTCGACATAGACCTTCTCGCTGTTCATGTCGTAGCGCCCGGTCTTGGCGCCGATCGTGGCCGGGCCTTCCGGAAGCTTGATTTCGGCCGACAGGTCCGCCAGCCGCACGATCGGATCGCGCGATGTGGTCTGCACGGCCGATCCGGCACGGATGCGGAAGGGCTGGCCCTTCGAATCCTCGCCGCGATAGACGGCCTCGGCAACGCGCATCCGCTCCTTCGCCACCTCGACCCGATCCTTGGCGAGCACGAAGGAAATGTCCCGTCCCATGGTGATGGGCGTCACGGCGAGCACCGCAATCAGCCCGCCGATCGCCGATGGCAGCAGAATCCGCAGCAACCCGATCACGCGATCATGGCTCGCCCCCGGGGCGGCCCAGACCTGGCGTGTGTTCCGTGCGAGATCCGCTGCCTTGGACATCAGATATGCGCGAAGATGTCGATCTCCGGCCAGCCCGCCAGATCGAGCTCGGCGCGGTGCGGCAGAAAGTCGAAGCAGGCCTGGGCGAGAGTTGCGCGCCCTTCGCGGGCGAGGCGGACGTCCAGCTTCTCGCGGAGCTGATGCAAGTAGCGCACGTCCGACGCGGCATAATCGCGCTGGGCGTCGGTCAGTTCAGGCGCACCCCAGTCGGACGACTGTTGCTGCTTGGAGACTTCCTGGCCCAGAATCTCGCGCACCAGCTCCTTCAGGCCATGCCGGTCGGTGTAGGTGCGGATCAGGCGCGAGGCCGTCTTGGTGCAATAGACCGGCTCCGCCATCACGCCGAGCCAATATTTCATCGCCGCGAGATCGAAGCGCGCGAAATGATAGAGCTTGAGGCGCGAAGGATCGGCCAAGACCGCCTTCAAATTGGGCGCGGCATAATCGCTGCCGGGGCCGAAGCGGATGAGATGCTCGTCGCCCTGGCCGTCGGAAATCTGGACGACGCACAGCCGGTCACGCTGGGTGATGAGGCCCATCGTCTCGGTATCGATCGCGACGGGGCCGGGGGCGAGCACGCCCGCCGGCAAATCTTCTTCATGAAAATATACGGTCATCCGACCCGCATAAGCGCGCTGGGCTTAACGCTCAATGGCCGATTGACCATTCACGGCGTTGTTTTGCCCGCGCGTTTGCGTTGCGCCTGCCGCTGCCAGATGTTGAGCATCTCGACACCGGCCGAAAAGGCCATGGCGGCGTAAATATAGCCCTTGGGCACATGGACGCCGAAACCGTCGGCGATCAGCACCGCGCCGATCATCAGCAGGAAGCCGAGCGCGAGCATGACGACCGTCGGATTGCGAGCGATGAAATTGGCAAGCGGATCGGCGGCGATCAGCATCACGATCACCGCGGTGACGACGGCGATGATCATCACCGGCAGATGATCGGTCATGCCGACCGCGGTCAGAATCGAATCGATCGAAAAGACCATGTCGAGCAGCAGGATCTGGAAGATCGCCGCGCCGAAGCTGATTGCCACGACCGTGGATTTGTCCTTGTCGAGAAGATCGTCGGTTGGTGTCTGGTCGACCGAATGGTGGATTTCCTTGGTCGCCTTCCACACCAGAAACAGGCCGCCGGCGATCAGAATCAGGTCGCGCCAGGAAAATTGCGTCTCGAACGTCGGCTCGCCATGTGCGCCAGGCGCGCCCTGGATGCCGAGGTCGAACACCGGTGCCGTCAGGCCGACGATCCAGGCGATCATCGACAAGAGCGCCAGGCGCATGATCAAGGCCAGGCTGATGCCCAGGCGGCGCGCCTTCTGCTGTTGGTGGGCCGGCAACTTGTTCGACAGAATGGAAATGAAGATGAGATTGTCGATGCCGAGCACGACCTCCATCACCATCAGCGTAACCAGGGCAGCCCAGACGGCCGGATCGGCGAACAGCGCAAATATTTCGGTCATGCGCGAGATGTGGAGGTGCTTCGCGATGCTCACAAGCGCAACTGTGCAACAAACTGTAAATCGTGGATTCAGCTACGGACTGGCGTGTGCTGTGACCGTCCCATCCGGAGACGAGTCGAAAGCGCTCGCCCGCCTCATCTTTTTACGCTATTGAGAGTCGCTGGCGTGCTGGTTTTGGCGCCGGAAGTCTCGTGGCCGCGCCCGGCTTAGAGAACTTGCGAGATTGTGGGGCGACGGGAAAGACTTGGGCAAGCATGAGTTTCGATAGAGGACGGCGCGGGCAGCGCGGCGGCAGGGACAAGCGCGACGGTTTCGGCGACGAGAGCTTCGGCGGCTATAGCGGCGGCGGTGATCGCTTCGGCGGTGGCGGCGGCTATGGCGGCGGCGGCGATCGCTTCGGCGGCGGTGGCGGCGGCTATGGTGGCGGCGGCGATCGCTTCGGCGGCGGCGGCGGCGGCGGCGGTTATCGCGGCGGTGGCGGCGGCTTCGGCGGCGGCGGCGGCGGTGGTGGCTTCGGCGGCGGCGGTGGCCGCGGCGGGATGCCGGCCCAGGTCATCGGCGAAGGCACTGGCGTCGTTAAGTTCTTCAACGGCCAGAAGGGCTTCGGCTTCGTCGTTCGCGACGATGGCGGTGAGGACGTTTTCGTCCACATCTCGGCTGTCGAGCAGGCCGGCCTGACCGGCCTTGCCGAAGGCCAGCCGCTGGGCTTCACGCTCGTCGATCGCGGCGGCCGCATCTCTGCGACCGAATTGAAGATCGAAGGCGAGCCGCTTCCGGTCACCGATCGCGGCCCGCCGCGCGACCGTGAAGATGGCGGTCGTGGTGGCCCGCAGCGCCAGCTCACCGGTGAGCGCGCCAGCGGCACGGTGAAGTTCTTCAACGCGATGAAGGGCTTCGGCTTCATCCAGCGCGATGACGGCCAGCCGGACGCTTTCGTTCACATTTCGGCCGTCGAACGGGCCGGCATGACCAACCTCAATGAGGGTGATCGGCTGGAGTTCGAGCTCGAGGTCGATCGTCGCGGCAAATATGCGGCGGTGAACCTGAACCCGATCCAGTAAGATCGCGTTCGCCGACTGAAAAAAAGCCCGGTCCGCATGTGCGGGCCGGGCTTTTTCTTTGGGGCGGTGGATCTAGGCATTTCCGCCATGCCAGCGGAGAAGCGTTTTTGCCTTCATAGTCATGGACCTCAGCCGCGCTGGGGTGCCGATCTTGTGGCGTCGGGCGTTCGCCCTACCGCGGCGCCGGCAGCCAACTCGTGTCGAGTTCGGCATAGCGATTGATATAATTCGCCACCTGCGCCAGCCGGCGTTCATCGTTGATCGTGATCGTCGAATTGTTGCGACTGATCAGCCCGTCCTCCACCAGCACGCGCATCATGCGGTTGACATGGACGGAGGTCAGGCCGGTCGCGTCGCCGATCTCCTCCTGCGTCAACGGCAGATGGAAGCTCTGGCCGATATCCCGTTTCATCACCCGGAGCCGATCGATCGTATCGAGCAGCAAGGCGGCCACCCGCGACCGCGCCGAGGTGCGGCCCAATGAGGCGAGCCGGTCGGTCAGCGAGACACGCTCCGCCTGGGTGATGACGAAAAGCAGGGCCGCCAGCCGCGGATGTTCCTCGAACAGCACGCGCAGCGCGCCCTTTTCGAAAGGACACAGCTTCACATCGGTCAGGGCCGCCAGCGAATCGCTGGCGTCGATGAAGGCGCCGCCCGACGTTCCGACCAAATCTCCGGGAAAATGAAGGCGTAAGATCTGCCGACTGCCATCATCCAGCAGCGCATAGCTGTACATCCAGCCGGACCGCAGCACGAAGATCTCATGCGCACGATCATTCTCACGCCGGATCACAGTGCCCCGGCGGAAGGATCGCTCGCTATCCTCAAGTCGCGCTAATGCGGTCCTTTCTTTCTCGGTAAGCGGCAGATAATGCTCGAGCCGCTCGGCAAAACAGCTTCCGGTCACAATCTTTCCATTATCTGGATTTCCCCCCGTCGGACCTTGGTGTCTAGGCGAAAGGAAATCGGTTCCGCCCTAACAACGATCAATGTCGGCCACTTTCTCCATGCGAAACGAACAATGGCCGCGTGGCTTGCACGGTGGGCCGGAAACGATAGAAGCGGGCCATGGATCGCATCATCATTCGGGGCGGCCAGCGCCTCGCCGGCCGCTTGCCCATTTCGGGCGCGAAGAATGCCGCGCTCACCCTCATGCCCTGCGCGCTGTTGACCGATGGCAAGCTGACGCTGCGCAACCTGCCACGTCTCGCCGACGTGGACAGTTTCGGCCATCTGCTCAACGAGTTGGGTGTTTCGACCAAGGTCGCGCGCGGCCCGGACGGCGAGTTCGGCCGGGTGATGACGATGGACGCGCACGAGATCGCGTCGACCGTCGCGCCCTATGACATCGTCCGCAAGATGCGCGCCTCGATTCTGGTGCTCGGGCCGTTGCTCGCCCGCGCAGGCGAGGCGACGGTGTCGCTGCCGGGCGGTTGCGCGATCGGCAACCGGCCGATCGACCTCCATCTGAAGGCGCTGGAGGCGCTGGGCGCGGAAATCGAGCTGGCGGCCGGCTATGTCCGTGCAATCGCGCCGGACGGCGGCATCCGCGGCGGCAAGATCGTCTTTCCGGTGGTATCGGTCGGCGCCACCGAGAATGCGGTGATGGCCGCGGTCCTCGCCAAAGGCGAGACAGTGATCGACAATGCCGCGCGCGAGCCGGAGATCACCGATCTCTGCAACTGCCTTGTCGCCATGGGCGCGGAGATCGAGGGGATCGGCACCGAGCGGCTTGTCATCCACGGCAAGGACCGCCTGCACGGCGCCGATTATCGCGTCATGCCCGACCGCATCGAGGCCGGGAGCTATGCCTGCGCGGCGGCGATCACTGGCGGTGAGCTGGAACTCGCCGGCGCCAAGGCCGAAGACATGCAGGCGATCCTCGACGGGCTGGTCGAGGCGGACGCACAGGTCACGGTGAAGGACAGCGGCGTCACCGTTGCCGCCGACGGCCGGCTGAAGGCGCTGACGCTGTCGACCGCACCCTTCCCGGCATTTCCGACAGACATGCAGGCGCAGTTCATGGCGATGCTGGCCCTGGCCGACGGCGCCAGCGTGCTGACCGAGACGATCTTCGAGAATCGCTACATGCACGTCCCCGAACTGGCCCGGATGGGCGCCGACGTGCAGGTGCGCGGCCGCACCGCGGTGGTGCGCGGGGTCGACAAGCTGCGGGGCGCCGAGGTGATGGCGACCGATCTGCGCGCCTCGATGAGCCTGGTGCTCGCCGGGCTTGCGGCCGAGGGCGAAACCCAGGTCCACCGCGTCTATCATCTCGATCGCGGCTATGAGCGGCTTGAGGAGAAATTGTCGCAGGTGGGTGCGGACATCGAACGCGCCGGTGGCGACTGACGCCTGTTAGCGAGTCGTTAACCATTTGCCGTTAACAGGGCGGTTTGCGTTCCACGAGTTTACGTCCTGTGCCCAAGCTGACGAGCGGTTTCCTTCGCCAGTTCCTGCTGCCGGTAGCGGCCGCGGTCACTCTGATCGCGGGTATCGTGGTGGTGCCACTCAGCTGGTCCACCCACGAGATCGACCAGATTGCCGAGGCGCGGCAGCGGCAGATATTCACCGCCGTCCTCGATCAGAACATCACCGGGATCAGCAAGGATCAGGAGGCGTCGACCGTGTGGGACGATGCCGTGGTGGCCGTGCGCAGGCCGCATCCCGATCTCGTCTGGTTCGACAATAATCTCGGCGTCTGGTTCAACCGCTATTACGGCCATGACGACGTTATCGTCCTCAACCCGGACAATGAACCCATCTATGTGATGCGCGAAGGCAAGCGCGCCGCCCTCGCCGATTTCGAGGCCTTGCGGGCCCGCGCGCTGCCGCTGATCGCAAAGGTCCGCGCCGGCGCGCGCCGTGGCCTCCGATCCGCTTCCGGCCCGATCGCGCCGCCGGCGGGAGCCAGCGACATCACCATCGTCGATGGGCGTCCATCAATCATCAGCGTGAAGCCCATCGTCACCGAAACCGGCCGCTATCCGCAGGTGGCAGGCCGCGAATTTCTCCATATCAGCGTCCGTCATCTCGACGGCGGTTTCCTGCGCGAACTGGCCGGACAATATGGTTTCAGCGGCGCGCGCTTCGCCTGGACGCTGGATGGCGCCGATGGCCTGTCCAACGCGCCGCTGCGCACCCGGCGGGGCGAGACGATCGGCTATGTGCTGTGGGAGCCTTTCTCGCCCGGCACGCGGGTGATGGCGCGGCTGACGCCCGGGCTGACCGCCGCGCTGGCCTTCATCGGCATCATCGTCGCGCTGCTGCTGGTGCGCATCCGCCGCACGCTGGTGGCGCTGCGCGCGAGCGAGGCCCATGCCCAGCATCTCGCCTTCCACGACACGCTGACCGGCCTCGCCAACCGTGCCTTGTTCCAGGATCGCCTCGATCATGCGCTGGCGGCGGTGCGGCGCGGCGGCCCGGCGGTCGCGCTCTTCTATCTCGATCTCGACCGTTTCAAGGCGGTCAACGACACGCTGGGCCATGCCGCAGGCGACCAACTCATCCGCCAGGTGGCCGGGCGGCTCAAGGCGGCGACGCGCGAAAGCGACACGGTGGTGCGGCTGGGCGGCGATGAATTCGCCATCATCCTGTCCGGCGGTGTCTCCGAGGCTTTGGCCGAGATGCTGTGTCTGCGGCTGGTGGAGACGATCGGCGAGCCTTTCGATCTCGATGGCACCCGCGTCAATGTCGGGGTCAGCATCGGCGTAGCGATCGCCCCTGCCCATGCGGTCGACCGCATCGAGCTGAGCCGCAAGGCGGATATCGCGCTCTATGAGGCGAAGGCGCTCGGCCGCGGCCGCCATGTGCTGTTCACCAATGCGATGGACGCGACGCTCCAGCGCCGGCGCGAGATCGAGAATGATCTGCGCGTCGCAATTGCGGCGGGCGACCAGTTCGACCTTTACTATCAGCCCGTCCACGATGCCCGCACGCGGGCGGCCACGGGGGTCGAGGCGCTGATCCGCTGGCGACATCCGGTCTATGGGCTGATGTCGCCCGCCACCTTCATCCCGATCGCCGAAGACAGCGGCATGATCGAGTTGATCGGCGATTGGGTGCTGCGCGAAGCCTGCAGCGCCGCGCGCAACTGGTCGCTCGATACGCTCTGCATCAATGTCTCGGCCGTGCAGTTGCGCAACCCCGATCTCGCCAAGCGGGTGCTCGCCACGATCGCGGCGAGCGGCATGGACCCGCGCCGGATCGAGCTGGAGATCACCGAGACCAGCTTCGTCGAGAATGCCGCCGCCTGCGAACGCAATATCGCCTTGCTGCGCGCGCAGGGCGTGCGTATCGCGCTCGATGATTTCGGCACCGGCTATTCCTCCTTCAACCATCTGCGCGACTTCGCGGTCGATCGCATCAAGGTCGATCGGTCCTTCGTCGCCGGTATCGACCGGCGCGAGGGCGGCAGCGCGATCATCCGCGCGATCGTCGGCCTGGCCGCGGCGCGCGGCATCGCGGTCACGGCCGAGGGCGTGGAAACCGAAGCTCAGGCGGAATGGCTGACCGCGGTGGGCTGCGGATCGCTTCAGGGCTATCTGCTGTCGCTGCCCGCGCCGCGCCCGACGATCGACCGGCAGTTCGGTCTCAAGCTGCTCGGCGTCCTCGCCGAATAGCGTTCAGGCGCCCGTCGGCGGCTCCCACAATTCGATCGCATTGCCTTCGGGATCGTGGATTCGCGCGAAGCGGCCGATCTCCGGGGTGGCATCCCATTCGGCCTTGGTGATGACCGCCACGCCTTCGGCGCGCAATGTCTCCAGCAGGCCATCCATGTCGGATACGCGCAGATTGATCATCCACTGCTTGTCCGCGGGAAAATAATCGCTGTCGGCCTTGAAGGGCTGGAATACCACCGGTCCACCCATCGTCTGCCACACCCATTCGTTCGGCTCGCCGGCCCCCTCCGCCACGCAGCCATGGCCGACGCCGAGATGCGTCTGATACCAGGTCAGCAGCGCCTCCGGCTCCCGCGCGCGGAAAAAAATGCCACCAATTCCGAGCACGCCCATTTTTGGAAACCTCCTCGCGCTATATTCGTATTCCGTAACGTCAATCGGAAAAGGGGGCGGTTTTCCATCCATGTATCACGAAGCAGTTGTTGCAGAAACGTCGCAAGTACGGCGGTTTTCGAGGTTAAAAGCGCCGTTTCCACTGGAATCGCTTTCCCTGACCGTTTACGTAAACGGAAATCAGAAAAAATTCGAAAAACTAAAAAGTGGGAGAGACTGATGAAAAAGGCGCTCTGGCTGCTGTCATCCGGGCTGTTCGCCCTTTCCACCCCCGTTGTCGCGCAGGACACGGCTGCTGCCGAAGTCGCCGACGCGGCTGCCCCTGATCAGGGCGACATCATCGTCACGGCCACGCGCCGCAGCGAGGCGCTGTCGGACGTACCCTTGTCGGTTTCGGCGGTGACCGCCGATACGCTGCAGAATTCGGGCGCGACCGATATTCGCCAGCTCAACCAGGTTTCGCCCTCACTGCTCGTTTCCTCCACCTCGTCGGAAGCCGGCGCGGGTGTCGCCCGTATCCGCGGCGTCGGCACGGTCGGTGACAATCCCGGCCTTGAAAGCTCGGTCGCGACCTTCATCGACGGCGTCTATCGCAACCGTTCGGGCGTCGGCCTCACGGAACTGGGCGCGATCGACCGGATCGAGGTGCTGCGCGGGCCGCAGGGCACATTGTTCGGCCGCAACGCATCGGCCGGCCTGATCCACGTCATCACCGCCAAGCCCAAGTTCGAGCATGAGGGCACGGCCGAATTCACCTACGGCAATTATGATTATATCCGCGGCGCGCTCGGCCTGACCGGGCCGATCACCGAATCGCTCGCCTTCCGCCTGGACGGCATCTACACGAAGCGCGACGGCTTCCTGAAGGATGTCATCTCGGGCCGCGATCTCAACAATCGCGATCGCTGGCTGGCCCGCGGCCAGTTGCTCTACGAACCCACCGACGAACTCTCCATCCGCGTCATCGGCGACTATTCGGATCGTAACGAGGAATGCTGCGGCGCGCCCTATCTGCCCACGCAGAACGTGACGCGCGCCCCCGATGGCACGCTGGTCTTCGGCCCCTCGTCGATCGCCGGAATCCAGCGCGCGCTGGGTGCGGTGATCAACGAGGACACCTATGAGCGCGATGTTTCGATCACGCCGGGGCGCTCCTATCGCGGCGACGTGAAGGATTGGGGCCTGTCGGGCGAGATCAATTATGATTTCGGCGGTGCGCAGCTCACCTCGATCACGTCCTATCGCGACTGGAAGTGGAAGCGCGGCCAGGATGCCGACTTCAACAATCTCGACATCCTCTATCGCGACGATGATGGCAGCGCGAACCAGCGTTTCCAGACCTTCACGCAGGAATTGCGCGTGCAGGGCGAGGCGTTCGACGGCAAGCTCGACTGGCTGGTCGGCGGCTATTACGCCAATGAAAAGCTGACCTATAACGACAATCTGAAGACGGGCGCGGACTATCAGAATTTCGCCAACTGTCTGCTCGCCGCCAATCTCGGCTCGCAGCTCGGCGTGCCGTCGCTGCTGTCGATCCCGGGCACCAACTGCTTCAACCGCGCGGTCGGCGGCGCGATCGCCAGCAATCCGGCGCTGCCGGCGGCGACCCGCCAGGTCATCGCGCTGTTGAGCGGCAATGCGCCGGGCGTTCCGGTCGGCGGCTATAATGCGGTGGCGGCGGCGCTCGGCATGCCGGGCTTCAGCTTCAACGGCGTCGGCGTCGACGATCATTACAAGCAGACGAGCCGCAACTTCGCCGTCTTCACGCACAATGTGTTCGACATCACCGACCAACTGAGCGTCACGCTCGGCGGCCGCTACACCAACGAGAAGAAGTCGCTCGACGCCAGCCTGTCGGACAACAACACGCTCTGCCGCGCGATCAGCGCCTCGCCGCTCGCCGCGCTCCAACAGCTTGCCTGCCTCGTCCCCGGCATCGCCGGCGGCGCCTTCGTCGAGGATAATGAGAAGCGGAGCGAGGACGAGTTCACCTACACCGCCGTCCTCAGCTACAAGCCGATCGAGGAACTGCTGCTCTATGCAAGCTATTCCAAGGGCTACAAGGCGGGCGGCTTCAACCTCGATCGCAACAGTCTGAACCGTAATGGCCGCGTCGTGCTAGATGGTCGGACGCTGATCAACGGCACCGGTGCGATCGGTGTCGGCAATGGCGGGCCGACCGATCTCAGCCAGTTGGAATTCGAGCCGGAAGGCGTGCATTCGACCGAAATCGGCGCCAAGTTCAACGGCAGGGGCTTCGATCTGAACGTCTCCGCCTTCTATTCGGTGTTCGACAATTTCCAGCTCAACACCTTCAACGGCATCAACTTCGTCGTTGAGAATGTGAACGGCTGCAGCGACGATCTTGGCACTGCGCCGACCGACAGCGACAGCACCAACGGCGCCTGCACCGGCAAGGTGAAGGGCGGCGTCGTCAGCAAGGGCGTCGAGGTCGAGGCCTATGCAACGCTGACGCCCAACCTGCGCGTCATCCAGGGCTTCACTTATTCCGACACCAAATATCGCAAGAATCTGGTGGGTGTGGATGGTCGTCCGCTCAGCGCGGCCTTCTTCCAGCTACCCGGTTCGCGCATCTCCAACTCGGCGCTCTACACGCTCACCGGTTCGGCGACCTGGACGCCGGATCTGGGCTGGAACGGCGTCCAGGCCCTCCTCTATGCCGATTATCGCTATCAGAGCGAGCTCAACACCGGCTCCGACCTCGATCTCGAAAAGCGGCAGAGCGGGGTGATGGTGGTCAATGCCCGCGTCGGCCTGATCGGCGACGAAGGCAAATGGGGCATCGAGTTCTGGGGCCAGAACATCTTCAACAAGAATTACAAGCAGGTCGCGTTCGACGCGCCGGGCCAGGGCAGCGGCACCACTGCGCAGACCGCGGCCTTCGGCACGCCGACCACCCAACTGTTCAACGCCTTCCTGGCCGAACCGCGCACCTATGGCGTGACGGTGCGGACGAAGTTCTGATCTGACTTCATCGGACAAGGCAAAGGCCCGCTGCCACCACGGCAGCGGGCCTTTTCTTTTGTCCGCTCAGCTCCGAGTTTGGGGTAGGGCGGGTCCGGTCGCGGGCGGGTGCCGGAGCAGAGCGACACCGTGGACGATGCCTGCGACGCGCTCATCGTGGCCCCGTCATGGTCTCGAAGATCCAGCAATATGCTGCCGCCGGCGACCGCCGTTGCCGTAAGCAAAGCGAGCCCGCCGATCAGCCGTAGCCGGTGCGCCATCCACGCACCGGCCAGGCCGATCGCCGCGATCGCGCAGCACAGCATCGCCGGTCAGGCCGCGACGCTGGCCTTGGCGTCCGCGCCGCAGCAGGCATGGGCGGTGGCCACGTCCTCATATTCGTCGTGCCGCTTCATCCAGTCCATGCCACTTTCCTCGTTGCGGCCCTTG
This sequence comes from Sphingomonas sp. DBB INV C78, assembly GCF_042693015.1. Lineage (NCBI taxonomy): Bacteria > Pseudomonadati > Pseudomonadota > Alphaproteobacteria > Sphingomonadales > Sphingomonadaceae > Sphingomonas > Sphingomonas sp. DBB INV C78. The sequence continues at coordinate 4,473,221 of NZ_CP170544.1, forward strand.
GGCGCGCGATCGAGGATCATATAGGTGCCGAGCAGTTCCTCGAGCCCGCGGTCATAGGTCGAGTAAGTGTGGAATATCTGGCCTTGCTCGTCCTTGTAGAAGGCGCTGAGGCCCGGCGCTTCGCCGGTGTCGCGCGCCGGCCGGTAATTGTGGGTGGCGGTGCCGGCCGCGATATCCTCGGCGCGGAAGGACACGTCGAAATCATAGTTGAAGTCGCATCCGGCCGATGACGCCCAGGGGAAATTCCAGCCCATCCGCTGTTTGTAGCGCTCGATCAGGTCCAGCGGCCCGCGCGAAACGGCGATCAAAGTGACGTCATGGTGGTTGAGGTGCGGCAGCGTCCCGCCCAGATGATCGCCGATGAAGGAGCAGCCGGGGCATCCGGCCTCCCATTCGGGCGGCAGCATGAAATGATAGACGATCAGCTGGCTGCGGCCGTCGAACAGGTCGGCCAGTGATTTGCGGCCAGTGGGCGTGTCGAACTGATAATCCTTGTCGATCCGCACCCAGGGCAGGGCCATGCGCGCCGCGGTCAGCCGGTCGCGCTCTTTGGTATATTCCTTCTCGCGCTCCAGCAGCGCCTTGCGCTCGTCCAGCCACTCCTCACGCGACACGACACGGTTCGTCTGCATCGATACTCTCCTGATCGGCACGGCCCCTCAACCGCGCGTCCTTTAACGAGTCCCGCTTGACAATTTACGTTGATATCAACATATATCATTCATGTCAAAGCCGCTTGGCCAGCGCCCGGACGTGCCCTTTGCGACCACGCTGATGGTCCGCGATGCGTGCCTCTGCCTCCACGTCCAGCGCGCCGCCCGCGCGCTCGCCCGTCGCTTCGACGATGCGCTGCGCCCCGTCGGCCTCACCAGCGGCCAATTTTCGCTGATGATGTCCCTGAACCGGCCGATCCCGCCGTCGATCAAGTCGGTCGCAGACTTCCTCGCCATGGACCGCACCACGCTTACAGCGGCGCTGAAACCGCTCGAACGCCGCGGCCTCGTCAATGTCACGACCGACCCCGCCGACCGCCGCAGCCGCCTCCTCACCCTCACCGTTGAAGGCCGCGCCGTCCTGGCGTCCGCGGTGCCGATCTGGGAAAGCACCCATGGCGCGATCGAGGATCAGGTCGGCGACGCCGACGGCTTACGCGAAAAGCTCCTCATCATCGCGTGATTTGCTTGCGGCCTAAGGGCTTGCCGTCCTCGTCTGCGCCCGATAGCCAAGCCTCATCTCCCCTGCCGATGAGGCCTCATGAACCGCAGCATCCTGATCGCCTATCTTCTCCTCACCTGCGCTGCGCCAGCCGCTTATGCCGCGGCATCGCCCGTCCTGCAGGGAACCACGCTGTCGGATGGCCTGCTGCCGGTCCATGTCGATCGCGATGCGGGCCGCATCCTGCTCTCGCTGCCGCCTGCCGGTGCGGACGGGACGATGGGGCGCTTCCTCTATGCAACCGCGCTGCGCACCGGTCTCGGCTCGGCGCCCATTGGGCTCGATCGCGCGATGAACGGGCCGACGCAGATCCTGCGCTTCCGCCGGCTCGGCAAGAAGGTGGCGATCGAGTTCGAGAATCCCCGCTTCCGCGCCACCGACGCGCCCGCTGCGGAGCAGGCCGCCGCGCGTGACAGCTTCGCTTACTCGACCGTCTGGATCGGCGAGATCGCCGGCACGGAGGCGAACGGCCGCGTCCTGCTCGACGTATCGGGCTTCCTCACCCGCGACGTGATCGGCATCGCCGATGCGCTGAAGCGCGGTGGTGCCTCCGGCTTCAAGCTGGTCGACGCCTTGAGCGCAGCCGATCCCGCCACCGTGAAGGTCTTCCCCGACAATATCGAGCTCGAAGCGCGGCAGACCTATGCGTCCGACACGCCGGGCGACGAGGTCGCGAACATCGCTCCCGATCCGCGCCAGATCAGCCTGGTCGTCCGCCACTCGCTGATCCGCCTACCCGATGTCGGCTATCGCCCCCGCCGCTTCGATCCGCGCGCCGGCGGTTTCGCCAGCCAGGCGCTCGACTTCGCTGTGCCGCTCGGCCAGCCGATCGTCTATGATCTCGCCAACCGTTTCCGGCTGGAAAAGGTCGATCCCGCCGCCCAGCGCTCGCGCGTCAAGAAACCGATCATTTTCTATATCGACCGCTCCGCACCTGAGCCGATCCGCACCGCGCTCGCCGATGGCGTCGCCTGGTGGGCGAAGGCGTTCGAGGCCGCCGGCTATGAAGATGCCTTCCGCGCCGAGATATTGCCCGAAGGCGCCGATCCGCTCGACGTCCGCTACAATGTCGTCAACTGGGTCAACCGGGCGACGCGCGGCTGGTCCTATGGCCAGGTGATCGCCGATCCGCGCACCGGCGAGATCGTCAAGGGATCGGTGCTGCTGGGCTCGCTTCGGGTGCGGCAGGATATGCTGATTTTCGAAGGATTGGTCGGCGCGGGCCAGGTGGGGCAGGGTGGCCCCAATGATCCGGCGCAGGCCGCGCTCGCGCGTCTGCGCCAACTCGCCGCGCACGAGGTCGGCCACGCGCTCGGCCTCGTCCATAATTTCGCGGCCAGCACGCAGGATCGTGCCTCGGTGATGGATTATCCCGCGCCCCGCATCGGCCTGAAGGACGGCGCGCCGGACCTGTCGGACGCTTATGGCGTCGGCATCGGCAAATGGGACGCCTTCGCGGTCGACTGGCTCTATGGCGAGCCGGCTCCCGGCGAGAATGCCGATGCAGCCGCCCGCGCCAAGGCGGCGGCGATGCAGGCGGCGGGCCTGCGCTTCACCAGCGACAATGATGCCCGCGCCGCCAACACCGCCCAGCCCTGGGGGAGTCTCTGGGACGATGGTGCCGATCCCGTGGCGGAGCTCCACCGCATGATCGACGTTCGCCGCGCCGCGGTCGATCGCTTCGGCCTTGGTGCGCTCCACGCGAACGAGCCGGTCAGCAATCTCCGCCGCAAGTTCGTGCCGGTGTGGCTGCTCCACCGCTATCAGGTGGAGGCCGCCGCCAAGCTGATCGGCGGCATGGATTTCGCTTATGCGGTCGCGGGCGACGGGCATGAGACCGCGCGCGCCGTTCCCGCCGACGCCCAGCGCAAGGCGCTCGATGCGCTGCTGGCGACGCTGTCACCGCAGGCGCTCACCGTGCCGCCCGCGCTCGTGCCTTTGTTGTCGGCCGGCAAGGAGGGCAATGACGACCGCCAGTTCGATATCGAGGTGTTCGCCAATGCCGGCGGCCCGGTGTTCGATCCGCTGGTTGCCGCCGACGTCGCGGCGACGGTGACGCTCGATACGCTGCTCGCACCCGAACGGCTGACCCGCGTCGCCCGGCAGGACGGCTTCGGCGTCGCCGAGCTGCTCGACCGCCTCACCGCCGCCACGATCGCGACGCGCGATAGCGAGCTCGGCCGCCGCATCGCCTGGCGCACGATCGTCTCGCTCGCCGACGTCGCCCGCGACGCCCGCACCGATCCGGGCGTCGCCGCGCTCGTCGACGATCGCCTGGCCGGGCTGGCGAAGCAGTTCGCCAAAGCCTCCGGCACTACCGCCGACGCCGCCTGGAGCCGCAGCATCGCAAGGCTCCTCCAGGATCGCGAAGCGCTCGACCAGCTCGTCGCGTCGCGCAAGCGCGAGGCGCGGGTGCCCCCGGGCATGCCGATCGGCGGCGAGAGCGACTGGATGGCGCTGCCCTGAGCTTCGTCAATTCCTGCTTGGAGCCACGCCGACCTTTGTTAGTGTGGCGCCGTCGAATCGCGTTCATGGGAGTATTGCGTGGCTGAAGCCGAGAAGAATGCCAGTGCGGGGCGCATATCGCGCATTCCTTCCAAGCCCAGGGCCAAAATAGTTTCAGACGAGTTGCAGAAGATCTCGGCGCTGCTGGTCGATGCCTGCCCGTCCGAAGCGATCGTCAGCTTCTCCTACGAAGGCGAATTGCGCGTCCATATCGACGTCCGCAATCTGGAGCATGTGACGCTGGTCGAAGCGATCCTGCCGACGCTCGGCGCCGGCCTGTTCAACGACATCCGGCGCGGATCATCGCCCGAACACCCCTTCTTCCACCGCGTGACCGCCGACGTGGACCGGTAGTATCGATTCTGGCCCGCCCGATTGAAAATCACCGCGGGCCGCCTACATCCCTCCTATCGTTCAACAACGGAAAGGAGGTGGTCTGATGTCTCATTGTCATATGCCGCACATGGCGGCTCGCTTGGGCAAGACCTCCGCCGCGGGGGTCCGGCTCGCCTGAGCTGCCGCGTCAAGGCAGGACAATGGAAGGGCCGCCCGTCGAGGCGGCCCTTCGCGTTTTGGGACCTTGTCTGATCCAGTGGGGGGCGAAGGTTCTTCCGGCCGGCCGCAAGCTTATCCGCCGCCGATCCCTTCCACCAATTTGCCGGTGCCGTCGCAACGCGGGCAGGGTTCGCCTGCGACCTTGCCGGTGCCGCGGCACTGCGGGCAGATCCCTTCTTCATCCTGTTCGGCTTGCGGATCGACATCGGTCATCGGGCGTCTCCTTTGTCGGACTGAAAACGCGTGTGGCTTGCCGATGCTCCGCCGGGCAAGAATCGCGCGAGCAGGGCGGAACATTCGGAAGGCCGGCACGCTTGATCGATCGTGTCGATCGCCTCCCAACCCGCCGCCATCCAGCCAAATAGCTGCGAAGTCTCGCCAGGGTCGGACACCCTGTTGACCGACACGCTGGATGTGCTCTCTTCCGGCTGTGCGGGCGAGACGATCTCGATCGGCGATCTGACCTCCACCCTCGGCCCCAAATGCTTCGCAGGTTTGCTTTTCCTGCTCGCCGCGCCGAACATGTTCCCGACCCCGCCCTTTGTGGATATCGTGCTCGGCGTCCCGCTGATGATCCTTTCCGCGCAACTGATCTTCGGTGTGCGCCGACCCTGGCTGCCCGACTGGATACTCCGCCGCGAGGTCTCGACAGAGAAGTTCGCTCTCGTCGCGACGAAGGTCAGCGCGGTCACGCGTAAGGTGGAAATTGTGCTGAAACGCCGGCTGGACGTGCTGACGGGCACCATCGGGCGCCGGCTGATCGGGCTGATCTGCCTCGCGCTCGCGATCATATTGGTGCTGCCCCTGCCGCTCAACAATGTCTTGCCGGGCGCCGCGATCTCGCTGTTCGCGCTCGGCCTGCTCAGCCGCGATGGCGTGCCCGTGCTGGGCGGCATCGCCACGACGATCGCCAGCGCCGCGCTTGCGGTGGGGTTCGGTTATGGGGTGTTCGAGGTGGGAGAGTGGGTGAGCCAGTTGATCGAATAAGTATCACGGCCGTGGGCTTCACCCTTCGGGCATCACCCGCCGCATGAAGGCATCGAACAGGGGCACAGTGAAGGCGGTGTCGCCATGGGCAGGGCTATAGAGCATGCCCTTCGCGATCAGGCTGTTGCGGGTCGGTGCCACGCTCGAAACCTTGACCCCCAGCGCCTCGGCCACGTCGCCCGATCGGTGCGGCCCCGGTCCCAGGCTCGCCATGGCGCGCAGATAGCGCTTCTCCGCCGGCGTCAGCCGATCGAAGCGCACACGGAAAAAGCTGGCGTCCAGCTCTGCCAGTGCGCTCACCGTAGCGAGCGCGACATCTCCGGCGGTGATCGGCGAGGCTTCGGCCACATCCCAGCTATGCTTGCCCCATTCCTGCAGGAAATAGGGATAGCCTTCAGTCTGCGCGATGATCGCGGCAAGCGCCTTCTCCTCGATCGCCTCCTCCTCGCGCGTGATCGGCAGGCGGATCGCGTCGCGGGCGGCACTATCATCGAGCGGCCCGACTGCCACGAATTCGAACAGGCGCTCCGCATAGGATTTGGCGCGGCCCATCTGGCCCAGCAACTGCGGCAGCCCGGCGCCCAGCATGGTGATCGGCAACTGCTTCTGGCTGGCGCGATGGAGCGCGCTGATCAGCGCGGCGAGCTGCTCTTCGGGCACATATTGCAGTTCGTCGATCACCAGTACGACCGCGCTCAACCGTTCCTTCGCGGCCTCGCCCATGGCGACGATCAGGTCCGCCAGATCGGCTTCAAGGTCACCGCTGTCGGCCAGGCCGGGTTCCGGTTCGAAATCGATCGCGACTTCGAGATCATCATATTTGACCTTGAGCTTGGCGAAGCCGGCCAGCGCCCGCAGTGCGCGCTTCACGCCGGCGGACGCCTGCTTCATCCGGTCGAGCCGCAACAGCGCGGCGCGCAGCGCGGGGACAAGGATGCCGGGCAGCGACCGGTTCTCCGGCGCCTCGATCGCGACGATGGTCATACCTTCGGCTTCGGCTGCGTCGCGCATCGACGAAAGCAGCACCGTCTTGCCGACGCCGCGCAAACCATAAAGAATCGAGGGCCGCGCCGCGCGCCCCATGCGAATGCGATCGAGCGCGATGGCATTGCGTTCCAGCAGCGCACCGCGACCTGCCAGCTCGGGCGGCGGTGTCCCGGCGCCGGGGGCGAAAGGGTTGCGACGGGGATCCATAGCGATGTTATGCAAGTTTATCGATTTTCTGTAAACTCGGTAAACTTGCTATAATCGGCGTGTGCGCGTCGCCACGGCCGTTACGGGCTGGAACCAAGGCGTGGGCGCCCTGCTCAAAATAGCTTTCTCTGGGTGAAGTTAGTGGTCGGGGAGAGAGGATTCGAACCTCCGGCCCCTGCCTCCCGAAGGCAAGCGCTTGTAGATATTTAGCCGGTTTCGCGCGTAGCTGACGCGTGAAACAGCGTGAACAAACGCGGAAAACCTAGGGAACATTGCCAACTTACACCGGAGCGACACCGGACGACTATGCGTGGGTATCGCGGCAGGCTGGACTTGTTGGATTTGCCCCGCTCTCTATCCCCCATCGAAGGGGGAGCGGGGATGACGACAGGGGAAATCGCCGTCGAGGCGACGGCTGAAGCGTGGCACACGCTGTTCGCGCTAATCGACGTGCATGGCGACCACGTCAACGATGCCATCTGGCAGGCGATCGAGAGCGCCAGGACCGCCGGCGACGACGCGGAGGCCATCCGGTGGTATCAGGTGGGCGCCGCGCTGCTCGAGTTCGACAGCCGGCCGGCCGCGCTGCACTGACGTCACCGACCGCGCTTCTTCTTGCTCCGATGGTGGAAGAAGATCGCCTCGACCATGCTCTTTGATGTTGCCTGGCGCCGCGCGTTCGGCGAGGCGGCCACCAGGAGCACATCCTTGGACGACTTGCACCGCTTGCAGGTGAAGCGCTTGCGGGCCTCGTCGACCTCGATCGACCAGCCCTTATCGACGAAGTCCATCCATATGATGCTGTCGATCTCTGCGGAGCGCTGGCAGGCGTAGCACCAGAGCCGCAGTTCGCATCCCGAATCGTCGATGTCCTTGAGCGTCCGCATCGCTCCACGAGAACAGAATGCGAACGATCAGGGCAAGGGCGCGAATCGGCCGGGCGCTATTTTGCCCCGTCGGGCGCCCCATCCTGACACACCGCCATCGAGAGGGTTCTAACCGGATCTGAACCCTTTGCTGCGATAGAGCTTTCGCCTATCGTGCCGCGGATTCGCAGGGGGATTGATGAAACAGCACGTTCTGGGCGCGGCGGCATTGCTCGCCGTCGGGGTTTCTGTTGCCGGCATCTACATCGCCGCAACTTCCGATTCCGCCAGCGATCGAGAGGCATTCGGCGAGATGATGTCCGCCGGCGACCCTGATTGGAAGATGCCGCGTGCGGCTCCGCCGGGCAACGCCTCCTCTGGGGCAACCAATCTAGCCGAGAATTGACATGCTGACACGGCTTTTAGGGTTCCAGAGTGGCGAGACATTCGGCCAGATACTCGCAAGAAATCGCGGTATCGGTCCCGGTTTCGACATTCTTCGCGTCCTGCTGGCCGTCGCCATTTTCGTCGGCCACACCCGCTGGATTGCCGGCGGCGATAGCCTTGTAGCCGCGTTCGCCAATGTCGGTGACGTAACGCCGGCGACTGCCATCATCTCCGATCCCGCGACGACCGCTCCCCATGGCTGGCATGGCGCAACCAAGGGCATCAAACTGGCGATGGTGCCGGCTTTCTTCGCCCTGTCCGGCTTCCTTGTGTCAGGCAGCGCGTTCCGGCTCAAATCGACGTCGACCTTTCTGGCCCACCGATCGCTGCGCATCTTCCCGGCGCTTGCCGTCGAGGTGGCGTTGTCCGCGTTCCTGCTCGGGCCGCTTCTGACGACGCTGCCGCTGTCGCAATACTTCGCCGATCCGGCGCTTCGCCATTACCTCGGCAATGCAGCGGGCTTCGTCACGTTCGTCTTGCCTGGCGTCTTTGAGGCGAACCCGGTGCCGCACATCGTCAACGCGAACCTGTGGACCTTGCCCGGCGAATTCTACTGCTATCTGATCGCCGGGGCGGCCCTCGCGACCCGCATCCTTTACAACCGGACGCTGTTCACCATTGCCGTCGGGCTCATGACGGTGGTGCTCGCGGCGATGCACTTCCAGCTGGGCAATTCCGTGACGGGCGGGCCGTTCCCGACACATGTCATCGTCTATTATTTCTTCGTCGGCATGCTGTTCTATCACTGGCGCGACCGCATCCCCGCCCGGCCATGGATCTTCGCTATTTCGGTCGTCGTCACCTATGCGACGCTCAGCATCGACAGCCTGATCTACATAGCGCCGCTGTTCGTGACCTATGCGACCATCTTCGTCGGCATGATCGCTTTCCCGAAAAGTCGGCTGCTCAGCAGCGGCGACTATAGCTATGGCGTTTACCTCTATGGCTTCCCGATTGCGCAGGCGCTCGTCGCCGTTTTCCCGTGGTTTGAAGGTCAACCCTGGTCGTTGGTGGTAGTGGCGGGAGCTTTGACAATCGCGTTCGCGGCGGCGTCCTGGCATCTGATCGAGAAGCACGCACTTCGCCAGAAGAAGCGGCTCCCGGCCCGGTATTTTCCAACCGGCACCGCTCGATCGGCTACCGCTGAAGCTTAATGATGTTGCTGAGTGTGAGCGCCACAACATCGATATCTGATCATCTGGGGCCGCGCTTTATTGCGCTGATATTGGGCCATCGCCACCGCGCTGACTGCATTCGGCACTCTGGCTTGACCGCCCCATCCTGACACACGCCGATTCACTCAGTTGCCGCGACTCGGAATCGTGTGATTTGTAACGGCTCCGAAAGGGGATTGGATCATGCGGATGGCTTTGGGGGCGATGGCATTTGTCGTCGCGATGTGGACCGGTGCGGCGCAGGCGACAGTCAAGATCACGCTCGTGGCGGACCTCACATATACATGGAATGACGCTTATCAGCCGCCTGACCAGCAGGTGCCCGAAATTTCCCACCTTGGTCCGAGCCAGATGACACTTCGGGCTGAAAGTTGGAACAGTCGGTTTTTCCTTGAAGGCCCCTCAGCGCCGTTTGGTCCTGCTTATGCTTGCGCCGCCATCGAAAGCCCAAGCTGGCTGGGGGATGGCTGCCTCGCTCCGACCTATTCAGGCAATAAACTCAGCTTCTCAGCACCTGAGCTATGGGGTTTCTATCAAGGAATGGGCATCGACCTGATTTTCGATCAGGTGATCGAGGGCAATCCGGATCTCATCGCCTCAAGCAAACTGCTAAGCGGCGGTTTCAGTTGGCATTATGGTCATCATAATGGGTCTGCGTCTTTGCAGGGCCCGGTGTTGGGAATGTTCGTGCCCGAGCCCGCGAGCTGGGCGATGATGATCGCGGGCTTCGGCCTAATCGGCGCGGCACTGCGTCGGACCTCTACCGCGCCAGAAAAACATGCCCCGGCGTGAAGTGCTTGACCATCTTGCCGGGCAGCATGCGCATGATCGCAGCCGTCCTGCGGCTCTCCCCGAGATCGAAACCGCCCCGCGCCTTCTCGCCTGACACGTCGCCGTCTAGCGGGATCATCTTCGTGGGCCAGCGCATTTCCGGTGCCGCCCAATAGCTCTGCAGATCGTTGAACCCGGCCCGCTGTAGCATGCCTGCCAGCGCGTTGTGGCTGTGGAGATAGCCGGGCTGCCGATCTGAGCCGAACATTCTGCTGCCGAGCCAGCGCGGCAATGCGCTCCCGAACCGCATATTGCCCATATGCTCGTCGCGGCCGCCGGTCAGGCAGCGCAGGCCGAAACGGTTCTTCGTGACGAGATAGACGAAGCCGCCGGGCTTCCGAACCCGATCGATCTCCTTGAGCAGGCGCATATGCGCTTCCTCGTGGGTTAGGCCGTCCTGTCGCGCGCCGCACCATTCCAGCACGAGGTTGAATACGACACCATCAAAGCTGTCGTCCTCATAGGGCAGCAAGCATCGGTTGCCGCCGGCGGTGAAGCGGACGTTATCGATCCCTTCCTGTTTCGCGCGCTCCGCACAGAACCGGGCCTGCCCCCGCACGACTTCCAGCGCATCCATGGTTGCCACCTGGCGCGCGATCGGCAGCGAGATTTGACCGAGGCCCGGCCCGATTTCGAGGATGCGGTGATGCGGCTTGAGGTCGAGCAGAGGGAGGAAGATCAGCCGTTCGGGATTGTCGACATAGCTGAGCAGCGTGCGGCCATGGACTTCGCTGACTGCGGTCCTCCAATCCTTTTCACGCGCGATCGAAAGCAGGCGCTCGAGCGCCGCCAACTCGTCGGCAGATTCAAAGGAGGACAAAGCCGGATCAACGAAGATGTCCCCGTCGCGCTCGATTCCGAACGCCGGCTGAAAGGTTGGGAAGTCGGTCATACGCCTCACTTGTCACAGGTTTGTTGCCGAAACGTCATATTCGTGTCACGCTCGGCAAATGGAAGGGGCATCTATAATAAACGCCGAGCGCTCGACGCTCGAATTCGCCAGCATTGCCAGCTTCGGCCACGCCAAATTGAAGCGTATCGGCAAAGACGTCGACGTCGCCGATTCGTCGCTGGCCTTCCATTTACGAGCGTCGGGACAGCGAAGCGTGTTGCTCGTCTCGCCCGCGCGCTTCCCGAATGCGATCAGGGAGGACTTCGACAAGGCCGCAACAATGAAAGCGGCGCTCGGTCGATTGGGTGACGTGATCCTTACTCCAACAGACACCGGACACATCCTTAACTCGTCTTTCGCCGTCGTGCCCTATCGGCGACCACTGTTCAAGGCGCCCGGCCTTTCGTGGGCCGATCGCCGGCTTATGCGGGGTCATGTCGCATCATGGCTCGAAAATGTTGCCGGAACCTTTAGGTTCTGCGGGATCGAACGCTATCAGCGCGCCGTCGAGACGATGCGGGACATCGCGCCGCAGGGGTCACTGACGCAGCAAGCCGCCATCGCCGCCAACCGGCATCTCATCAACGGCTATTTCAGGCCCGTCACCGTTCCCATGCACGGGGATTTGTGGCGCGGGAACGTGCTGCGCGGCAAGCGAGGCGGCCCTCCACTCCATCTGATCGATTGGGGCGGTTCGCTGGTCGACGGCTATCCGATTCTCGACCTGCTCACGATGGCGGGGTCATTCCACATTGGCCCGGCCGCACTCGCCCGAGAGCTTGGCAAGCATTATGCGAAGCTCGAATGCAGGAGCGAGGATATGCTCGTCTACCTGATGGGCGGCCTGGGACACCTCGCCAACAACCTCGGCGAGTTTCCCATCAAGCGCTTTCATCAACTGGCAGAGAACCTTGTGACGCTCTACGACGGGGCGATCGGCGGCGAGTTGCGTTGGCCGCCGGCTATAATGTCCCGCGGCTGACGCGTCCGGCCTATGGCTGCAATTCCGCATTGAGCGCCGCATAGGCATCGAACATCTCGTTCGATGACGTGTCCACCTCGCTCATCATCGTCCGCCAAGGATCAATGCCGACGCCCGTAATAGGCATGTAGCCCAGGGCGAAATTAGTCGCGATGTTGTAGGCATTGCTGGCGTTGCGCTGGAAATCCATAAGCTCGGCGACACCGGCATTGATCAGACCGCGGTAGAAGGTGACGCGCAGCGTTGCGTATTCCTCTGAACGATAAAGGGCGGTGAATGCAGCCTCGACGGTCCGAGGAGTCGCGTTGCGGTGGGCGCGCGATTTCGTGTCGTTCCATGTTGCGCCGTTGCCGTCGACAAACAATGCCCACTGCGCCGGATTGCCGACGGGGTTGACGCTGTTTGTCGTGATGGCGCGATAAGTCTGATCATCGGAGCCAACTGCAAAAGTGCCCGCATCCCACGTCCCTGGCGACCACACCGGACATTGGTCCGGATAGTTGAACGGTGTGCCATGGTCGCCGAGCTCATAGGCAGTGACGCGGATCGCATCCTTATTGCCACGATTGGCTTTGGCGTAGATCGCGACGGGCAGGGTCCAGTTCGTTCGCACATGCGACACGACCGCATTTGCGGCGGTCGTCGCGCGAGGCAGATATGCAGCGATGAACCCGGCCGTGTTCCCCGCATACATCAGATCGCGCTGAGCTTCCGTCCAGCCATCATCCGCGGCGCTCATATAGTTGCCGAGCTCATACCCGGCGACGCCGCCACCATAATATGGCGCGATGGCAACCCGATCGACCTCGAGGTAGACGCTATCGAAGTCGAGCGCGGGCTGAAGCACGGAGAAACTGGACGTCGCCTGCCACGAAATGACGTGCAGCGGGCGCGGCTTGCCGGCGGCCGCGAACGCCGCGTCCATGAGCGCCCACACCTCTTTCGACCGTCGACCGATCCAGCGCAGCTGCGCGCGGAAGGTCGAGGTCGTGTTGTATTTGATCGTCCAGTTGTTCGCGGACGTGCCCTCTGTCGACCCCGCGGGGAGAGTTTGGCCGTCGACGGTCGTCCCGGTGGCCTGGTAAACCTGCCAGCCAACGCCGCTGACCTCCGCGAACATCAGGGTTCCGGCCGGATAGGAGCCGGTGACGGCGCGGGTGTTGCGATTGACGATCCGAGCGGTGCTGACGTTCGAATAGGCGCCGTCGATGATCGTTTCAGGCACCGCCGCAGCGTGCGTGGTGACGCCGATCGGGCCGTAGCCACGGCGACAGCCTTCCAGCTTGGATTCGAGGAACTGGCGAGGGAAGCCTTCATTCCATATCTCGTTGGCCAACTCGGCGAGGACCATCGCCATTGCGCTGACCGACGCGGCGAGGCGCGTTGCCCAAGCCGTGATGAGGCTGTCGCCTGCGGTATGAGGCGGTGTCATCCACACGTCCTGCCCGATGTTCGCCAAGGCGATCAGGCGAGAGATGGGGTCGAAATTCCCTTGCGTTCCATAGTTCGCAACCGTGTCCACGGGGAGCGCCGTTGCCGTGCGGCCGCCGGCCCGGTTGTCCCAATGGTTGACGTCGCTCTCGGTCATACAGCGGCTGACCGACGCGATTTGCGGGATCGACGCGGCGGCGACCGAGTTGATGGCGACGGCGCCAAGCGCCGGGTCAGTCGAAAGCTTGACCTGCGGCCAGGGCACGCCGCCGGCGGCCTCGATCGAGGCTTTCGTGATCTTCCAATAATTGACCCGGCTCACGCCCGCGGTGTCGATGGTGTAGCTCAACGTGTCGTCGACATACGACCACGATCCGGAGACGGCACCGGCGGTGATCGTCAGGCCAGGCACCAGCTTAATCTGGTAGGTGCCGGCGCGGGCGTAGAAGCGGCGGACACCGAGAAAGAACTCGGTTTCCCCGGCCCCGTTCGTTCCATAGAACTTGCCGTCCATGTCCATCTTGAAGGTGGAGCCGGCGCCATCGGCCGACGTCAGGCCCGCGCCGGCGCTGGTGATTTGCTTCGACCGCTGGACGATCGCGCCGCCATCCGAAACCTTCGTCCATTCGATGCCGCTGCCGCCGGCGTCGGTGAACTTGTCCTGGGTGGAATAATAGCGGTCATAGCCATGGTTGGCGCCGAGGCGGCCGAGGACCAGAGGCAGAACCGGGAACGCCGTCTGGCAGGTCGCGATCGACCCGGGAAGATCGGGGTCGCGGACATAGACCGCGCCGATACCGCCATTGTCGGCGCCGGTCACATCGACATAGGTCGGCGTGCCGGCAGCGGTCCAATCGAGCAGTACCTCGCCGCTAGGTCCGAGCACCATCACCTGTGCGTTATTGGCGGTGCCGAGATAGCTGATGAGCAGTGGAATCCGGACCTTCGTCGCATCATCGGGCGAAACGATCAGCGTGCCGGTCGAGACGAGCAGTGCGTTCGCCTGCGGCGTCACATATTCGATCTCGCTGATATAATTGGCCGGCAGCGTCAGGCCGGTGACATCGCCGATGCCGTTGCGGAACCCGACCTGCGTCGCGGCCGCGAGCGTTGCATGGATCGGACCGGCGCCCTTGCCCCCATTGAGCGCGACGCTCTCCGACAGGTGAACGCCGTTCTTCCAAAGCTGGTAATAAAGGTTGCCGCTGTCGACGACCGGAACGACCGCATAAACGTCGCCGGTCGAATAGCCGCTCGTCGCGGCGTTGATAAGCACCGTGTCCGTGCCGCCCACGCGCGAATAAAGGGTCACGAACGTCCCGGTCATCGTCACATAGGCGAAGTTAGTGGTGTCGGCATAGGACACGTAGAAAAGGCGGTTCTGAGTGGTCGCATTGTCGCCAGGGTTGCGCATCGGCCAGACGCGCAGCTTGCCCTTCGTCGCGCCGTTCGAGCGCAGCCACGACACAGAATTGCCCGAGGCATAGGCTTTGAGTTCGTTGCCCGAGGCGCGAAGGCTCTGATGCTGCGCCGCCGTCCCGGTCGTGGTGAAGTCGGCACCAGCCGGCGAGGACGCTTCGTTATACTGGTAGAGCAGCGTCGGATCCGGGTTGCCGGCATCGTTGGCGAACGAGGTGCGGTAATAATTGGCTTCCGGAAAGGCGACACGGACAGGGCTGTAGACCGGCTCGCTGTCGCCATCAGGGCCATGCGCAACGATCTTCAGGCGGCGAGCCTTGCCGACGTCATTGGCCGCGCTGAAGGCCCGCGTCGGAGCCGCATCGCCATAGTTCGGCGTGTAAGTGGTGATCGTGACGCCGTCGCGCTGATATTCGACCGTCAGCGACGTCGTATCGTCCCACAAACCATAGTCCAGCGTCTGGGTCGCGCCGTCGACCTCAAGGCCCTCGATCTCCGGCGGGGCGGTGTTGACCGGCGCACCCTCGCCGGCGAACGTCATCCCGAGCGAGCTATCGCGCGGGTTGTTCGTCGCGCCGGCAAGCGTCTCGCGGAGCACGACATTCTCGGTCGTCGCAATCGGTGTCGAGCAGACGAGCGTCCG
Source organism: Sphingomonas sp. DBB INV C78 (assembly GCF_042693015.1). Lineage (NCBI taxonomy): Bacteria > Pseudomonadati > Pseudomonadota > Alphaproteobacteria > Sphingomonadales > Sphingomonadaceae > Sphingomonas > Sphingomonas sp. DBB INV C78. The sequence goes on from NZ_CP170544.1 coordinate 4,488,363, forward strand.
GCTCTCGCCCGAACCGCCCAGCGAATAGCGGCCGCCGGGATTGGTCTGGATCGTGATCGTCGAACCGGCAGTCTTGCCCAGGATGTTCGCGGAGAACGGGCTGCCAGCTGCGCCGCCATAGCTCGACAGGGTGAGCGCGGCGAGGGTCGGAGCGACCCCGCTCGGCAGCGAGCCGGAAATCATGCTGACGATGCCCAACGGCGCCGCGACCGCGATGACCGCCTCGGGCAGCCACACCCGCGCCATATCGGGCACAACGCCGTGCTGGATCGCGACCTCGCGCAGATTGGCAGGGTCGACGGCACCGCCCACCTGCAGCGCGCCCTGATCCCCGGGATTGGCGGCCGCGGCGAGGCCGGAGCGCACGGCCGCGGAAGCGACCTCGTCCGGAAGCGTCAGCCGCTTCGGCGCGAGGATAGCGTTGCGCGGATCCCAAAGCAGGATCGTCTTCATGGGCGGTCTCCGGGATGATGGCGCAGCGCGCCAGGCGAGAAATGGACGGGCTCAGCGGACGTCGATTTGACGGCGAACCCAGGTCTGCAGGTCGAGTAGTTGTCGGGTGTTGTCGTCGGCCGCCATCATCAGGGCGACGGCGGTTTCGGTAGGTATTGAGAGAAGTCCGTCACCGCAGGCGTTTGCATCAAAGCTGCGGGCGGGGTCGGGAATGCGGGGCAGGGCGGCATCGGGCCGTCCAGTGAGTTCGCGCAGGCGCTGCTCATAACGAGCGCGCTGAGCATCCATCGCTTGTCGATGCGCAAGGTCGGTCTCCTGGTTGATGACGGTGCGGGCGCGCTCGGTTTCCAGCCGCTTCGCCAGTTCGGCCGCCTGGGCGGCCTTCATCCCGTCGACATAGGCCTGATGGTCTTCGCGCGCCTCGGCGAGGGTGTGTCGCGTGACCTGAAGGGCTAGCGCCAGACCAATGATCGGCACGGCCCACCAGAAGCGGCGGAGCGCGCGCAGCGCCATGCCGGCGCCAGAGAGGACAGCGCCGGGGATCATGGCCGATGGTCCTTGTTTCGGGACGAGGCGGACGACCCGAGGTAGAAGAAGAAGGCCGCCGTCGCGATCGTCTCCGCCGCCTTCTGGATTCCGGCCCGCTCAGCCTCGCTGGCGTCCGTGAGCAGGATCCAGCCGGAAATGATCATCCAGCTTCCGATGGCGAGAATGGCGATCGCGAAGATCTGCCGCGACGATATGCCGATAGGCGCCGAGGTCGCGGCCTTCTCTTCGGCCATGGAAGCGCGGTCCTGCTCCGCGGCTTCGAGGATCTCGGCAGCCTCGCGATCGGTCACCGGAGCCTCGCGCCATGGAACCGGCCGAAGGCGCAGTGCGTAAGCTCATGGCCGGCGAATTCCGGCATGTAGCGCTTGGCAGGGTCGACGATATGCACGGTGCAGTTGCCGTGCGCGTCGATCAGGCTCCACGCCTGGATATCCTCTTCGCGATGGACGAGGGCGCCCGCGGCCTTTCCTTCGCGCTCAAGGTCGCCGAGCGTCGGATGCAGAACCAGCGTCACGCGGAGGTTGCTGTTCGACCATTCGGCCTGCTCGAAGCTGTAGCCGTCGGACCCGCGCGGAGGCTGGCATGCCGAGAGGGCAAGCAGGCACATCGCCGTGAAAGCGATCGCGGCAGCGAGAATATGCTGGCGGTTCATGCTTCATTCCTCGAAATCGCGCCGGCCGCCGTGAGCCGGTAGGGCTTGGCGCTTGCGGGCAGGGCGGACGTGAAGGGCGGACGGCGCACCGCTATGCAGCGGGCACGCTCGATGCGCCGGATGCAGACCTGATCGGACTGGTTGCCACCGAGGACATGATAGGCGCCGGTGTTCTTGGCCTGGTCGCCATCCTCGCCGATATAGATCCCGACGTGCCCCCCGCCGTCGCGGACGAAGACCAGAACGTCACCGAGCGAGGCCGCCATTCCGGGCAGGAATTCCAGCTTCGGCGTGGCTGCCGTTCCACGGTTCCGCGCAACGGCCGCGCCGAACGTCGCCCAATTGCGCGCCCAGAGCGGGTTGGCGACCACGGGCTTACCGGCGCGCAGCGCGACAATCGCCATGTAAAGGCCGCACCATGGGATGCCGTCGTTTGAATAACCGACGATCGGCTTGCCGGCGCGGTTGAGCTCGTCGCGCCAGGCCATGATGATCGGGTTCGACGCCGCACCGGGCGTCTCGACGGTGCCGACAAGCTTGAGCCCTTCGGACACGACGCGGGGGAGCACCCCGAGCGTGCCGAGGTGCTCGTATCCCTTCGGATACGGCATGTTTCAGTCCTTTCGGTTAGATCAGAGGTCGTCGGGAGACGGGTGCGGCCTCAGTGCGACATATTCGTCGGGCGCCCGGCCGGTGAGCGTGTCTTCGATGATGTTGCTTGCCGACTGCTCGGCCTGGACGACCTGGCGGGCCAGCCCCACTTGTTCAGCGGCGATCGAGCGCGCCTCGGCATCGACGCGGCGGAGGAAGCGCTCCCGGATCAGCCGGATCACGCGGTCTGACGACACCGCAAACAGTGCGGCGATCATCGCAGCATCCGCATCGCTGAGCCCCAGCCGAACGACGACCGTCCGCGCGACAAGCACGACCATGCCGATCAGGAGGGCATCAGCGACGATCATGCGTGTGGTGACCTTGCGGCCCTCGACCAGCGTGAGGCCGTATTTCGCGCTCGTGCCGATGACGACGCCGAGAAGGATGGCCCCATATTTCGCGATCCAGCTTTCGAGCCACGGGCTCATCGGCATTGCTCCTGTGGCATAGTGAGGCTGGGACATGAGGGGCGCTCCGTCAGGCCGGCGGCGTGCCGGCTAGGATCTCGGCCGCGCGACCGGTGGCGATCAGTTCGACCGATTCGAGGTAGTTGACCGAGGCGATGACCTTCGGATGGGCGAGGTCGATGCCATTCTTTGCGGCGGCCAGAAGCCCGAGGATGTCCTCGATGATGACATTGGTCTTCGCCTCAACGAGGATCCCGATCCGCTCGGCATCGCCGAAGAGCAGTCGGAATTCCCATTCGGTGAGCAGCGCCGGAATAATGTCGATGAACCCGCGGGTGACAGGATCCCACACCGCCTTGGGCGGCTCCATCAGATAGAGCGGCGAGACGATGACCGCCTCCTGCCCCTCGGCCGGGGTCGGCTCCTCTTCGACAACATCGGACACAATCGCGCCCGTCGACGCGTCGATGAGAAACCACATGCCGGTCACCCCGTCTGTTTGATGAAGCTTTCGGAAGCGAGGAGCGTGCCCGATTGGCCGGACGGCACACCGCGGACGAGATAGGATTTCGTCACGCCGCTCGTGTTGGTGAACGATCCGGTCACGCCATTGCCGACGCTCTCGGACGGGCCATAGGGGTTGCCGACCGCCGTCGCGAAGGCCGAATAGGAAGGCGATCCGCTATCCTCTGCGCGCTGGAGCTGATAGCCCATCGTGCCCGACGTCGTGGTGCCGATATAATAGCTCCAACCCTCGAAACTGGCGGACTGGCCGGGTGAGAGAACGACGCGCAGCACTGTGCCGGCCGGCCCGCCCTGTTGTGCCGACGCCCCGTCGCGCGTGCGCGGAACGGGCAGTCTTTGCGTGATCGAATAGCCGGAATAGGTCGCAGTGATGTCAGCATAAGCTGTATCAGTGGTGACGTCCGTGACGGTGATCCTGCCGCGCGTCCCTGCCGTATTGGAGACGGTCGCTGCGCACCCGCTCGGCGTGATGGAATAGCTGGCGCTTTCGACAACACTGGTCGTGCCAGCGAAAAGGATAATCTGCGCCGTCTTCGGCAGCACCCCCGACTTTGGGGTGCCATCTACCGCTGCGGCCACCTGAACATGCCCCGGCGTGACCGCGATCGATAGGCCAGGGTCCCCGGGTGTACCATCCGCCCCCTCGACCCGCTTTGGCGTCTGCCACGTCCAGTTGGCGCCCGCATTGGGGCGGCTGCCATAACTTGCCCAGATCGGATCGGCGCCGGCGGGCACGCTGCCGGTCGAATCGTACCAGCTTGCCGGTGTGCCGGCGGATGCCGAAGGGGTTGCGGGTTGCGTCGCAGAGCGGCGAAACACGATGTTCGTCGACGCGCCCTCCTGGAAGGCAAGGGCCACGCCGAGCCAGTCGGGGGTGTCGGTGCCGGTAGTGCCCTGAATGGAGGCAAAGCCGGATGAAGCATAACAGGGGTCATTTCCAGCAGGGATGGCGTTGGACCAGCCGCTCGGCGGGGTGAGAACCTTGGTGCCGAAATTGTAGCTGCCGCCTGTGGGCGTAGCCGGCGCCGACGTCCCGCGGCGATAGATCGTGAGTTCCGCGACGGATAGGCCATCCTGCCCTTCGACCCTTTTCGGCGTCTGCCACGTCCAGTTCGCGCCAGCATTGGGGCGGCTGCCATAGCTCGCCCAAATTGGATCGGCCCCGGCGGGCACGCTGCCGGTCGAATCGTACCAGCTTGCCGGGGTCCCGGATGACGCCCCTGGCGTGGCAGGCTGTGTCGCCGAGCGGCGGAAGACGACGTTGGTGGCCGCGCCCTCTTGGAAGGCGAGACCGACACCCAACCAGTCCGGGGTATCTGTGCCAGCCGACCCTTGGATAGCCGCAACGCCAGACGCGGCGTAGCAAGGATCGTTGCCTGCGGGCACCGTCGCGGACCATCCGCTCGGCGGTGTCAGAACGCCGGTGGCGAAGTTATAGCTACCGCCTGACGGCACCGCCGGAGCAGATGTCGCTCGGCGATAGATGGTCAGTTCCGCGATGGACAGTCCGTCAGCGCCCGCCGCACCGAGCGACGCGAACCGCGCGCTTTCGATCTTCACATTCAGACTGGCGATGGTGCTGAAGAAGTAGAAGCCCAGCCCGGCCGTTGTGACATAGGACTGCACGACAGCGCCGTTTTTCAGCCACTCAACAATGCCGGCCGTCGCCGATGTCTCGCGATATTGGACCTCATAGATATCGTTCGCGGCGGCGGCGGGATAACCGGTCGAAAGCGTGCCGCCCAATCGGTTGACGGCCGTCATGCCGGCGGGGGCCTTGTGCCAGGCTACGTCGATCGAGACCCACTCGCTGGCGACTGCCGGTGTCGTGGTTCGATGCATGCCCACCACGGCTTCGCCGAGGAGCGGGGGAGTGAACGATACGCGAGCGCCGTTCGAGATTTTCTCGTTGGAGCGGATATATTGGCCGCTCCAACCTGTAGCTGCGATCCGCTGGAAGTCCCCGCCGCCCAAGTTGCTGTAATATGTCGGGTCGAATATCGCTCGCCAGGGATCGGCCCCATTGGGCCCCTGTGCGCCGGTGTCGCCCGCTTTGGCGAGCACCTTCCAATAGGCATTGCTGGTGGTCGGTAGCGTCGGCGGCGCGTTACCGGCCGTCGGCGTCGGGTTGATATAGAGCCAGCTCGAATTCTGGTTCTGGACGATATTGCCTTCGCGATAGGTCGCGGTGGAAACATAGGCGCCCATGTCGATGAGCTCGGCGGTGAATGCCACGTCGCCCATGCCGTGAACGGTCTCGGTCCGTTCGGCCTCGATCGCCAGTTTCCACCAAGGCGCGGCCATTTCCAGCTGATCGACCTTCGCGACAGGCGGAAGCGCCGACCCATCGGCCTGATAAGTCAGGGACGGGGCACCGATACCGACGGGGGCGACGAACAGCTTCCCCATCCAGGTTACGCCCGCGACCGCGTTCACCGAGGCGGCGATCGATTGGATGAGTTCCCGCGCGGTGGCCTGTGCGCCTGCATAAAGCGAGACATTATAGGGGCGCGCCGCGTCCAGCGCGTTCAGCGACGCATCGTCAATCTTGCCGGTGCCGCCAGCGAGGAGCGCCAGCCGCCGGATCAGTTGGCCGGGCTTGCGGGCCCAACCGTTAGGCCCAGCTTTGTCGCCTTTGACGAGGAAGCTGATCTGCCCCGCCGGCGGGGCGCCGAACCGCACCATGCCGACGGCCTTGGACGTCGCCCAGCGCCCCGGCGGAATCGACGCGGCGACGAGCGCGGCATAGCTGGCATAATCGCTGGCCGAGGCACCGAACCGAGCCAGCCGCTCGAGCGCGACCTCAACATCCTCGATCAGGCCATAGCCCGAGACCTGAAAGACGTTGTTCGTCGGGTCCACGAGCACGCCTTCGACGTAACGCGGGGCGCCCAGCGCGAGCGGCTTCACCGTCCCTTTCAGCGCCGCCGGACCCTCCGCCCCGGTTGTGCCCGCATAGGTCGTCAACAGCGGCTGATCCAACCAGCGATCGTCGACGGCAAAGGTGATGTTGGCAATACCGTCGGCGACCGTCGGCTGAGCCTTCAGCCGGCCGTCGAAGCGCTGCGTCCAACTGGCCCACGCGTCGCCGACCTCGCCGGTCCACAATTGAATACGCGCATCGGCGAGCATGTAACGTGGCAGGTTCGGGAACGGCTCGACAACAAGGGCGAGGTTTGCCGCCGGCGTGGAAATCGCGCCACCGAAACCGCCGTCGAACAGATCATATGCCAGCGTCGGCAACTGGGCGATCGCCGGCCACCAGGTCTGCCCGTTTAGATGGCAAACGGCAGCATCGTTCACGCTGGACGCGCGCAACGTCACCGCAGCGCCAGCGACAGGGTCCCAACCGTCGATCTGGATGACGACGCCGAGCATCAGAACAGGCTGACCAGGTTGCAGCGCCACTCGAAGCCGTCGGCCTTCGCCCAGACGGCACTGAGATCGCCGACCATTGGGCCGAGATACATGCGGTTTTGCCGCTGGGCATGGGCATCGGGTTCGGTCACCAGCATCACGACCTCGGTGTTGCCGAGCCGCTCGAGCAGGGGGGTCACCTGAGCCTCGACCTCATCCCTGTGGATGTGCGGGAAGCTGACGCCGGCCGTGCGGAGCTTGACCGAACGCCGGCGGATCAGAACCCCGCGGGGCGAGAGGTCGAAGTTGCCGAGGTCGCGAACGCCGAAGGCACCGCCAAAAACGAAGTTACGATCGAGTTGGATGCGCTTGCCGATCGCCACGCGGGACATCTGCACATAATTGGTCGCGCCCATGCCGAAGACATTGATATTGACGTACCGGAACAGGGGCGGCCCCCCCGCCGGTTTCTGCCAAAGTGATCGACCGCCGCCCAACACGGGCATAGAGGACCCAGCGTAGAGCGCCTGAGTGAATGGTTGCCAGAAATTGCCAGTACCTGTTCCGGTAGTGACATTGCTTCCATTCATTGCCGGACCTTGGGCGGCCGTAGCGAGCGACACGCGCAGCGAGGCGGACGAAAGCAAGGTGCCCGCGATGCCGAACAGCCCTATCGTGTCCAGATCCACGTCTGCGCCGAGATCGACGACGATCGCCACGGCATCGGCAACGCCCGATTGCCATACAATGCCGGCGTAATCATTGCCCAGGTTGGCTATCGCGCCGGAGCCGGTGAACGGCAGCGTCCGCATGACAAACCCATTGCTCACCCGAACAACTCCTCGGTCGTCTGTTCGCTTTCAAGGTTCACGGCGACCCGCGAGACGAGCACCGCCGCGTTCACCGCCTGCTCGCTGTCGACGAGGGTGCGGGCGGGCAGGCCCAGCGTCGGATCCGGCCAGACGAGATCGTCGATCAGCGCCGCGAACCGACGCCGCTCGACGCCAATCAGGGCGCCGCGGGCGTCGATGACGGTCTGCGCATCGGCGATCGCGTCGAAATAGCCGGCATCCGGCTCCTTCGATCCGTCGCGGGCCGTCGGATAGCGCGCCTGGATGGTCGCGTTCGACCAGGTCGCCACGCTGGCGGCCCGCGTCCCTGCGGCGATATCGGCGGGCGTGGCGACCATCAGGCGGCGCTCGTGAACAGCCGGCCGTCAATGCCGAATGGGTTTCCGCCGCCCTTGCTGGCCGCGAGGATCTGCGCGAGCAGGCCTTGAATATTCGACAGCTGGTCGGTCTGCTGTGCCGCGATGTTCGCCGTCGCCTGCGTCGCCGTCGCCGTCTGTTGAACGAAGATATCCGTCTCGGGGCGGATCGATTGGGCGTTGTCGATCTTCTCGATCGCCTTGGCCGTCGCCGCCTGGATGCGCTCGAACTCGGCGAAGAACTCGGACGTCGAGCCGTAAAGCTGGCGCTCGATTTCGAGGAAGCTCTCTGCCGCAGCGCGATAGGCGTCCTGATTGATGGTGTCGCCAGCGGCGATCTTGTCGAGGAACGGCTGAAGTTGCGCCCGCGCGGCCGATTCCTGATCGCGCAGCGAAAGCGGGCTATTCCCGCCGATCGAAAGGCCGGTGAGGAAGTCCTTCAACGTCGCGGACGCGGCAGCCGTGTTCGCCTTCACGTCCTCGAGCTCAAGGTTATAGAGCTTCTGAGCGTCGGCCATTTGCCGGGCCGTGGCGCCGCCCTCGCGAAGCGCTGCGACAGTCGTCTTCCACTTCGCGTCGAGTTCATCGAGGGCGAAGCCGAGCGGGTCCAGGCGCTGGCGGAGCAGTTTCGGGATCGCCTCGATCGCCACCGCTTTCTCGATGGCCTTGTCGAGATCCTTCCCCGACTGCAGGATCCGCTTCGATGCGTCGGAAATGCCGCCGATCACGCCATCCTTGAGCGCGTCGCCGATGGCGTAGCGAACGGCCGCCTCGGCGTCGTCGCCGAAGTCGATGGCGCCATTCTTCTTCTTCGTCATGCCGCGCCCGGTCGGGTCAACGCGATAATCGCCGTCCCGAACGCCGATCGACACGCTGGGCGAGCCCGAGAGCGTGCCGCCGAGCATCGACGCGATCTGATTGAGGCCCTCGATGACGTTGGAAGCCGTGCCGCTGGCCGCCGCCTTGAATTTCTTGCTGTTGCCGCTCGTGCCGGTGACGGCGAGCTCGCCGTCGCTGAAGCCGATCGTCGCGGTGCCCTTCTTCGTCTTCTTCAGGGCGCCGCCGATGAGGCCGCCCGCGATCGAGCCGATAATGTCGCCGCCCGGGATGCCAGTAAGCGAACCGAGCGCGCCGCCAATCTGGGAGCCGGCCGTGCTGGTCTTGAGGCCGAGCGATTTGCCAAGCCCGGCGATGATGGTGCCGGTCTGGGCCCCCTTCAGCGCGCCATCGAGCGCGCCCGACTGCCCGAAGATCTTATCGAGCTTTTCCGGAACGCCCTTTATCCCCTTCAGCGCGCCGAGCACGCCGCCGACTTCGCCGCCGGCCGCATAGCCGGTGAGCGCGCCGGCCAGCACGTTGGACAGCGTAGCGGGCAGCTGTGTGCCGATGAGGGCCTGCAGCCGCTCGGCGAAGCGATCGTTTATGAAGCCGATCGTATCGACAGCCGACACCATCTTCTTGGCGGCCCGGGCATTATCGTTCGCGGCCTTGCGCGCGCCATCGGCCGCCTCTTTCTGGCCGGTGACGATGATGTCACCGTTCGCGACAACCTCCTTCACCAGGCCGGCCATCACTTCGGCATCACCAAGAATCGCGGCGAGATCGGCGCTGCCAGTGTCGCCATCGAAGATGGAACTGCCGAAGCGGCCCGACGGAAGGGCGGTGGGGGCGCCGGCTCCGGTGCCGCCGCTGATCGCGAGCAGGCGCTCGGCTGTCGTCGCCGCCGCGTCCGCGACATCGGAAAATGCGCCGCTCGCGCGCGTCGCCTCAGTGCCGAGCAGGTCGATCGCGGCCTGCGGACCCTTGCGGCCCGTCAGGAACTCTTCGAGCTCGCGCTCGAGCCCGCCGAACAGCTTCTCCGAGATGATCCGCACCTGAAGGTTGCGGAAGTTGGCACGGAGATCGTCGAACAGGTTCTTGAACGCCTGCTTCGGCTTGCGGTCGAGCGTGACGAGAAAGTCTTCGAACGTGCGCTGCGCGTCGCCGACGGCCGACAGGTAGATATTGAGTTGCCGGCGTTGATCCTCGATCGCGCGCGCAATCCGTTCATTCTGCTCGGCAATCTTGTAGACGTCGTCGGCTTGCCCCTTCGTGAGCGGGCCCATCATCTTCTGCAGGCGGTAAATCTCGCTGAGCGCATCGGCTTCGACATAGCGGCCCTGCGCCAAAAGCTTGCCGATCTCGGCACTTTCGGCCTGGGCGTCCTTATAGTCCTGCAGCGGGCGAAGGAGGCTGTCCTCGACAACCTGCTTTGCCTCCTGGGCGCTGGCGATCGTCGCTTCGAACCCCGGCGGCTTGCGTCGCGCCAAATCCTCCATCAGGTCGTCAAGCTGCGCGACGGCCTTGTTGACCAGCTGCACCTGACTGGGCGCGCCGGAGAAACGATCGGCGATCGCTGCAATTCGGTCGTTGGCATCCCGGCCGAATTCGTCGCGCGCGGTGGTCGACGGAGCCTTCGGCCCCTTGCGATCGCGACCGGGGCGACGCAGTTCGGTCGCCAGCGACTTTCCGTCGAGAGACTGATCGATCAGATCGGCGATCTGGTCCTTCGCGCGCCCAGCGGCATAGTCGACGATCGCCTGCTGAAATTCGGTCTTCCCGACCTTCAATCCCGAGAAATCCGCATTCTCGCTGTATTTCAGGGCAGCATCGCCGGCCTTTTGGCGCGCGTCTTCCGTCGTGGCATTCTGGACCGCGAGCAGATAGCGGCGCTGTTCGGCGGCGCGGGCGTTCAACTGCTCCATGCGCTGCTGTGGGCTCGATCCGTAGCCGCGAGCGAAAAAGGTGCCCGTCGCGCCAAGAACGCTTTCGGATCCTGACTGGCGGAAAGTGTCCTGAGCGCTCGATTTCGATGCGGCGGCCTCAGCGCGGAGGTTGATCGCCGTCAGACGTGCATTGAGCACGAGCAGTTCATTCTGCTTTTCGATCTTGCCCGACGCGAGGTCGAACATCTTGCCCAGCACGCCCTGCGCTTCAGACAGCCCGTCGGCGCCGACCTTCGCCGCGTTCGCGGCTTCGCCGGCTTCGTCCAGCTTCGACGCGAACACGCTGACGACGATGCCGGCCGTGGTCAGCGCAGCCACCCACGGGTTCGTCAGGAAGCGGCCGAGAGCACCCGCTTTGCCCTGCATGTCGGACAGCGCTCCACCCACCTGGCCGATTTGCTGACCGAAGATGGTGACCAAGGGTGCGCCGCTAGCAAAGGATGCACCCACGTCGGACACCTGGAATCCGAGGTTGCGCATCGCCAGCTGATGATTGCGGGCTTCCTGGCCGCTGACGCGATTGGCGTTGGCGACGACGGCGGTGCGGGATGCCGTCTGATTGAGTTCGCCCTGAAGGCGCTCGAGCGCATTGGCTTCGACGGTATATGCGCGGGCGCTCTCTTCGGCCTCGTTCGCGGCGGCGTTCGCGGCCTGAATATAGAGGCGGGTCTGCTCGGACGTGTCGCCAGCGGCGTCCGCTGCGCGGCGGGCGGCTGTTTCGACCTCGCGCAGCGCCGTAGCCTGGTTCTGCGCTGCCGACGCCGCTTCACGATACTTGCTCGCACCGACGTCGAGCGAACCGAAGTCCGTGCGGGGCATCGTGAGCGCATCCTTCGCGATACGCTGGATTTCGCCGAACGACCGCTCGAATGACGTCTTCGTGCGACCCGCGGTGTCGCGCGCGCGCGCTTCGAGCTCGCCGAACAGGCGGGCATTCTCGGAACTGAACTGCGCCCCGCTCAATTGCAGGCGGGCAATGATGTCAGCAGCCATCGCCTACCTTCCGTTGAGGGAGCGCACGCGCTCGAAGAATTCCCGGGCGAGTTCGCCCTCGGAGGCCTTCACCATCGGCTCGATGGCGAAGCGGTTCGCGAAATTGACGACGGGCATCAGCACGAAGATCACGACGGTCGTGTTGCCGCGCCCCGTCGCGCGCCGCTTTTCGGAGTTGAGGCGCCCGATCTTGCCCTTTCCCGACAGCACGCCCTCGTCGAGGACGAGGAGCGAGGGGCGGCCACGCCGATAGACGAAGCGCAGGCGGGCACCGTTGCGACGTTCCCACTCCCCCGGTGTGAGATCGCGGGCCCGTCCCCGTGGGCCCGCTGCCGCGGTCGGAATGGCGAGAAACTGGCCGCGCTTGCCAACAATGCGGCCCGGCTTGGTGAAGAAGTCGACGGCGCCGCGGGTGCGAGCGCCGCCTTTCAAGAATACGGTGCCCGCCGGATCCTTGGCGGGGCCGGTGCGCGGAAACGCCTCCGAAGACCAGGCGCGCCACAGCTTCCCCCCGACCGCGCCGCGCGTGACATCCTCGAATTTGCGCTCGAGGTTCCTGGTCGACGCCCGAACGCTGTCAGCGCCGACACCCAGCACCGCGCGCGTCAGCTTGTCGGCTTCGGTGCGCAGCTGGCGGGCGTCGATGGTCAGGATGTTGCCAAAATCAGCCATTGGCCTCCGCGTCCCGTGGAATGCTGTCGAGGATGGCAAAGACGTCCATCAGCGCCGCCGGTTGTTCGCCCGGTGAGCCGGGGAACGGGAGAGGTGTGCCGCCTTGGAGCGAGCCATATCGGCGGCACATCAGCCAGAGATCTACGACCGGCCAGACCCACGCCGGGAGCGCGATCCGGGGGTTTTCCGGCCACTTTTCGCCACGGATTTCCCACCCTCCTCCGAAGGTTCGTCCGAAGGCGAAGTCGTCGGGGCGTCGTCGGACTTCGAGGGCTGCGGAAAATTTCGGGTCTCGCCTCGCCCATAGAGCAGACCATAGGCGTGGGTGCCGGCCTCGAGCAGGTCGGTGGCATCAAGGTCCGCGAGGAGCGACATGGGGATCATGCCGTCCGGCCCGCGCGCGAAGTCGACGCCCACATTCTCCCAGCCGACACAGAAGCGCCGGAACGCGACGATCGGCGCGATCTGGGTGCGCCTGGCTCCGGTCGCCACGAGGCGCTGATATTCGGGCCAGTGCTCCATCATCACTTCGCGCGCGCGGAGGAGTAATTGCTTGTCGGCGGGCGCCACCTGCTCGCCGTCCCGTTCGGCGGAGGACAGCGCAATGAGCGTGTCCTGCTCGGGATCGCCGGCGAGCAGATGGTTCACACCATCCTGAAAGGCCTGGATGAGCTCGTAGGTGTAGACGCTCCGGGCATTATATTCGCCGGCGAGCGAAGCCTCGAGCATACCGCGCTCAATCACGTCACCAACGCGAATGATGAACACGGGCGGGCTTTCCGAGCCCTCGCGCCATTTCGGCGTGAAGGGCTCGGTCTTGTTCAGCGAGATCATGGAATCTCCCGTCAGTAGAAAGCGAGGATCGATTCGCTATCGCGCGTCTGCGCGTCGAGGCCGGCGCTCTTCGCCTGCAGCACAAGCTGTTCCGACCGCAGATTGCCGCGGCGACCGGGGGCAGCTTCGACCTTCTGGGCGAGGGGGTGCACCTGCGACCAGCGGTTGCCGGCGACGCTGCCAGCGCGAAGCACCGCGCTCATCTCGAGGCCCGCGCCGATATCCGCGATAGAATCGCGCACGGCGACCAAGGTGGCGAGCGGGTCCAACCGGAGCAGCGGCACGCGACCGGCGATAACACCGGGCCCGAAGCCATAGCTGGTGTTCGGATCCTCGGGCACCTCGATGTCGCCGCCATTCTCCCACGACCAAGTGGAAATCGGCAGCGGCTTCCGGTTGAGCAGCACGGCGGGCGAAATTTCGCTGCCCTGCACCAGCACAGGCGCCGAATGATTTGCGACGACCAGGTTGCTGGGAAGCGCCGTGTCCGTCTTGCCGGCATAGACGCCGGTGAACTGGAAAGCATCATAGCCCGGCCGCGCCGACTGACCGTCACCAGTCATGACGCCGCGGCAGCCCACGAATTTGAGCAGCGTACCATCCTCGTAAATGTAGATGGTGCCCGAGGGATGGTCGGTCGCCCGGGCCGCTGCATCGCGCGGGCTGGTGCCGGCATAGGTCCAGTTCGCCGGCAGGGAGATGCTCGTCGTAGCATCCAGCGGCGTGGAGAAGTTCTCCGAAAGCGTCGCGACCCGGCCAGCCGTATAGTCGATGACGTGCGGAATGCGGCCGACGCCGACGCCTGCGCCGATAACGAGCGGCATGCCCATCAGCGCCTTGGCGGTCGCCGGGAAGGACGCGGGCAGCGTGACCGAAGTCGCGCCGCCGGCCGTGGCAAGTGCAGCGGCAATGGCGGCGGTGAACAGGCCGCGCTTGCCACAAGCCTGATAGACCTGGTGCAGCGGCGGCTTGACCGTCGACGAATAGGTCACACCGGCGCCGGCACCCTTCCGGCGAGAGCGGAAGCTGATGGTCGCGGCCTGGCCGATGATCAGCGGGGCGCCCGCAACGAGCGAACCGGTCGCTTCGTTCGACTGCTCCTGCGTCCAGGGCGAATTATACTCGATCGAATCCGCTTCGACGGGGATGGCGTCGGCGGTCGGCGAGGGGCTCGCGTCGACACCTTCGGTCGTCTCGAGCTTGAACAGCACCGCCACATTGGCGGGCCGGATAGTCTGGTCCATGTCGGTCTCCTGTGCGGCAGTCAGCGGGGAGTGGAAAATTGGATGCGGACGTCGAGCCCGAAGCCGATGCGCCGCTTTTTCGCGAGCTCGGCGACGTCGACGCGGAAGTCTGCTTCGTCGATCGTCTCGACGAGGCCGCCGAGCGGCGGCTCTGTGATGAGCGCGGTTTTCACCGCCTCATAAAGGTCGTGCATGTCGGCATGTGCCTGCGCGCCGTCTCCGCCTTCGACGTAACCTTCAACTGTGATGGTCAGATCGTACTGCGTCGTGCCCGCCTGAAACTCGATCGGCCCGTGTCCGCCGTCGTAGAGCGCCAGCGCGGGGAATGCGTCGGGGTCGCCCGATGGCATTCGCTCATAGCTCTCGACGCCAGCGATCGCGGCCAAGCGCGCATCCAACTCGGCGAAAACGGCCTCGCGAGTGCTCATTCTTCGACAACCAGCACCCAAGCGCCGATGTCGTTGCGCTCAGTTGGTTCGATGACGCGCCATGTGATGCCGGTGGCGACGTCGGTGATTGTGTTGCCCTTGCGGGGACGCTCCGGGAGAGCGGATTGCTCAATCTCGAAGCTCACCTCGCGCGCAGTGTCGCCCGGGCCTTGGAATGCCGGTGCGGCGCGCTCGCTGAAGATCGCGAAGATCGCGGCGCTATCCAGGCCAGCGCCATTATAGACAACCGGATCCTGATAACGGCCGCGAATCACAGCGAGAGCGGCCGCCTCGTCGGCGTTCATTTGTCGTCGTCGACCGGATCGGCCGCGCCGCCCTTTTCGCCGTCCGCATCGTGGTCGAGCGGGTCGGTGAGGGTCTCGCCTTCCGCCTCAGCTTCGGCGGTTTTGGCAGCGGTCCACGTTGCGGCGCGACGCTCTTCGATGAGCTCCCGCGCGCGCGCCGGCTCAATGTAGACCACGTCGGGCTTCGGCTCTTTCGGCACTCCGACCGTCAGTTCGGTGCCAGCGTCGCGATACACCCCCGCGGCGCAGAGCGCCGGGGTGTAGAGAATGATCTTCTTCATGGGAGAGGCGCTCCAAAAGTGGCGGGCGGGGGGCCTAAGCCACACCGCCCGCCAGTTCGCTCTGCGGGGAGAGGGTCCGCAGCCGGTTAGCTGAGCTGGCCCGTGAGCAGCACGCGGCCGACGGTGTCGCCGGATGCCTGGGCCTGCCGTGCCACACCGATCAGGACGTTGCCGGCGGACGTCGAGGTGACGTTCTTCGCGGTGTTGTCCCAATAGAGCTTGGTCGTATCGGCGACCCAAGCCTGACCGGTGGCCTTGGCGAGATCCCAAACGCCGCGGCGCTTAACCTCGACGACGGCGCCAGAGGCGGCATCGCCCAGAGCGACGCCGAAGACAGCGCCGACGAGCACGCCAGCGCCAGAGGCGACCGCGGCGGGCGCGGTCATCGTGATGGTTTCACCATCCTGGACAAAGTTCTTCGCCATGGTGGATTACTCCTTGCTGCCCGCGGCCTTGCGGCTCGCCGGCTTCTTCGGCTCGTCGGCCTGGGGCGCGACTTCGGACTGGTGGGGTTCCGGTTCCGGCGGCGTCTCGCTCGCACCGTCGACGACGGTGATGTGCTCGACCGGCGCTTCCCGGTTTTCCTTGGCGGTGAAGTCGTCGGTGACGTCTTCGGCCGCCTTGTTTTCGAACAGCTTCTCGGCCTCGTCGTCCTCGATGTGGAGGACGCCTTCCGCCGGGCTGCGCAGCACGCCGCCGACATAGGCGTGCGTGAGGAGTTTCACGAACTTCATGGAAATTCTCCCGAAACGGGGAGCGACGGCCTAAGTCGCCGCTCCTCCTGGTTCAGCTAGAGGTGGAGGAGGCTCAGGCGCCCGGCTGCTTGTACGCGGAGCGGTAATTCACCGCGCCGACGCCATAGTCGTGCCGAACCTTCCACTCGACGCCGTCGACGCGCCAGCCGTCCTGGCTGTCGGTGAACGGTTCGGTGACGCCATTGAGGAACACGACCTCGATCGCCGGCGCGACATTCGGATCGGCAAAGGCGTAATACGCCGTGCCGGAGAGCCGAGCCGTGCCGATGATGTCCGAGAACATGTTCTTGACGATGTTCGGCTTCTGCAGCTTGTTCGCGGTGTCGGGATCGTATTCCGAACCGTTGATGCTGAGCGCCAGGCCGCGCAGCGAGCGAGGAATGAGCAGCGTCGTCGGTTCGATCTCGAGGATCTCGTTCCCGCTGACATCCTTCTGCGACGCCATGGCAACACCGATCGCATCGAACGCTGCCATGGAGGGCGCAGCGCCCACGCCGGCGAGGTTGCCGTGCGTCGCGTGGAACAGTGCAACACCGTCGTTCATGACGGGGTTGCTGTTCAGCAGCGCATAGACGTCGATCTCGATGGTCAGCTTCGCCGCACGGCCGAGGTCAACGGCAAGGCCCGAGAACACATCCATATCGTCGTTGACGATCGCCTGCCGCGACAGGTTGATGATGTTGCCCTTGGTGGTCGCCTTGATGAGTTCCTTCGCCAGATCGGGGATCGGCTTGTTCTTGAACTCACCCGCCTCGTTCACCGTGTCCAGCGCGCCGAACGAGCCGCGCAGATAGCGGGTGTGAGGACGGAAGTCGGTGACCGTGCCCGTGCCGCAGAAGCGCGACCAGGTGTCCGGCGTGACGGTATAGGCCGCCTGCAGGATCCGGTGGACCGCGTTTTCGAACAGGACCGGGAAGTCGCTGGTCGTCTGGGTGATCGCCGACCGGGTCGTCATCGCCTCGCGGACGACAATTTCCGGATCGCGGGCGCTGACGTTGATACCCGAGAGGTTCAGCGCCTCACGGGCAAGATCGGTGTTGCGCACACCCCGGAACTCGCCCGGATCGATCTTGATGGTTTCGCCCTTCGCCTTGGCAGCGGCGACGACCATATCGGACACGCCGGACTTGACGAGAAGCCAGTTGGTTGCGCCCTCGACGAACTTGTCGCGGGCGTCCTGGGTGACGCGCGCCGGGCTGTGACCGATATTGGCGGCGTCGCCGATCTCAGCCAGCTTGTCGAGCATTGCGGCGCGCGCGTCGGCCAAGGAAGTGCCCTTGGCGACGAGATCGTCGACGAACTCGGTCGGCATGTTGTGCTTGGTGCCAAGCGCGCGGATCATGCTGACCCGATCGCGTTCCGCGGTGACGGCGCTATGCACGTCGGCCGTGGTGATTGCGACGACCGAGGGTTCGGTCGCCGGCTGAGTGCCCTCAGGCATGGTGGTCTCCTTAGGTTTCAGAGAGAGAGCGGCGGCGACCGCCGACGAAACACCGCGCATCGCCTTGCCGCCGGTGACAGACCGCAGTGCGGCAGCCATCGAGGGCGCGAGATGAGGGTGATCCGGGGCCTTGCGGAACCCGAATGCGGAGATGTCACAGGCCGCGGCCGAAACGGCTTCTGCGACCTTGGTGACGAAGTTCATTTCGAGCGCCTGCTCGGAGGTGAGCCAGGTCTCGGCATCAAGCATGGCAACGAGCTCGTCGGTTTCCATGCCGGTCTTGGCGGCATAGATCTTGACCAACTGGTCGCGGATGGTGTCGAGCTTGTCGGCCGCGCGACGAAGCTCAGCGGCATCGCCGATTGCGACGTCCCACGGGTTGTGGATCATTATCAAGGCATTGTCGGCCATAATGATTTCGTCGCCGACCATCGCCAGCACCGAAGCCATCGAAGCGGCGAGGCCGTCGATGATCGTGGTAACCTTGCGACCGTCGGCCTTCGCGCGGTTCAGCGCATTGAAGATCGCCAGGCCTTCCATCACATAGCCGCCGGGGCTGTTGATGTAGACGTTGAGGTCGTCGTCGCTGTCCGCGATCATTGGGACGAGCGTCTTCGCGTCCAGCCGATCCCAGCTGTCGCCGACGATCCCATAAAGAAGGATATCGGTCATGCAGGCCCCCTTTTCTCGCGCGCCGCGCGGGCGGCAGGGTCGTTGTTGGTCGGGTTGCCGACAGCGGTGACCTTCCGCGGGTCGCTGTCGAAGATGAGGCCGCGGCGATCGAGCTCGGCCGCGTCGGCCTGCCATTCGTCCAAGAAGGTGTCGGGATCTTCGCCCCGCTCGCGAGCAGCCTGCGAAATCGTCATCTGGCCGGAGCGGATCGCATCCCGGATCGCGGGGACTTCGCTCGCTGGGTCAAGGAGTTCGACGCGGGGCGGGGTCCACCTGATGGTCACGCCGCGGACGTCCTCGCCCATCATTTCCAGAGCTTCGATCGCCCAGCGGCCGACATTGAGGCAGAATTTCGGGATGAACATCTGCCACTGCCAGGTGGCGATAGACGTTTTGAAGTTGAGGCGGCCGAGGCGACCCGAAATAAAGGAAACCTGCGAAAGGTCGCCAGTCAGCATCTCGTATGGGACGCCGAGGCCAGCCGCGATCGCCTGCTTCGAAACCTTCGTGAAGTCAGCGTAGCCGTTGACTTGCGGAGGCGTCGACCAGTTGACCTTTTCCCCGGGCCGAAGCTTCTGAAAGGTGCCCGGCTCGATAAAATCGAGCGGCTCCTGCCCGTCGATGCCATCTTCGTCGGTCTGAATTCCCGGAATTACGGTGCTTTCGTCGTCCGATTCGAGCGCGCCGGCGAATGCCGCGGCGATCTTCTGCCGGCTCAACTCTGCGTCTTCGAAGTCGCCCAAATCCTTCATCCGAAGGATGACGGGGCCAAACCATGTCGCGCCGTGGACCTGTTCCGGCCGATCAGCGCGGAAAACATGCGCAACATCGGCCGCGGAAACAAAAGTCGAGCCGAACTGCCTGTTTACCGGTGATCCCGGGTGGCCGCTGTAGAGCCAGTAGCCTTCGCGGGTGCCGAGCGGCGAGAACTGCACGCCGTTGATGATGTACGCGCCGTTAGACCCGTCTTTCCCGATAGGCCCATGCTTCGACGGATCGATATAATCCGGCTCGAGCACCTGAAGCTGGAACGGCATGGGCAGGCGATCGGTTGCCCGGCGCCAACGGCGGCGCACGACGGCTCCGCCACGCTCGACAATCGACCGAGCCGCTTGCAACTGCAGCCCATAAAGATCCAATCCACCGCTGGCATCGCAACTGGTCGTGTCGAGATGCTCGCGAACGATGGCGCTCAGCTTCTTGTCGAGCTTTCCGTTCCGGTAGACCTGAAACGTGATGCCAGTGCCGACCATGTGCTCGGCGATCGCCGCCTCACCGCGGGCCGCCCATGGATTATTGCGCACAAGGTCGCTGGCGATGCCGCGAAGGGCCGCCTGGGCCGCCGGGGTAAGCTCGCCATTGGCGTCCAGGCTCGTCCGACGCCAGCCGGCGGAGCGACGACCGAGCGTTGCGCCGTCATACTCAGCGCGCGCGCCACGGCGACGCCCGCGGGCAATGCGTTGCTGTGGCGCTGCCGCCGGTTCGGCGGGCGCGGCCTCACCGCCCCGGCCGAACAGCCGGGCAAACAATCCTTTTTCGGCCACGCTTAGAGCCCGCTCTTGTAATACGGTGTGCGGAATCGGCGAGCGCGCGTGAGCGTCTGCGCCTGGATGGTCAGCGCGGCCGAGATGACCTCCTCGGCCTTCAGCAGATGGTCGAGAGACTGATATTCAGTCTTGCGGCCGTCGGCGAACGTGATCGATCGGACGCCGGATTTGATGGCATCACGGACCTTTTGGAGGTCGGCATCGGTCCAAGCCATTCCTACCTCCTTCGACTGGTGAACGGATTTGCCCGCTTCGGCGCCTTGGCGCGCACGGGCGGCGAAGGTTTCGCAGCGGGCGGTTGCTCAGCCGGCGCCGATGGCTCCGGTCGCGCCGCGGGCGGCGGCTTCGTGAATTCACCGAGGGCGCGCCGCCACTTAAGAGGCGACCAGTTGTCGATGCCGAGGGCGAACGTGACGGCGCGGGCATAAACCGCGTTGTCGAGCGCCTCGTTGCGGTCCCTTACCTTGTGCCATTCCCGGCGAACCGCGCCGGAGCGCAGCTTTTTGAACCGAAGCTCCTCGGCCACCAGCTGCTTGATCCACTCGTCGGATGTGCCGTCGGGAAGGTAGATATATCCGTCCGGATACTCCTCGCCGTCGACCGGCTTATCGAGACCAAGCTGCCCGTAGAGCTCCATCTTGAGCATCGACGTGCCGACATTCCACAGTTTGACGCCGCGCCTGATCTTTTTCCCGTTGATGGTGACGTCTTGCCAACTGGGCGCGCCGATCGCCTGCTGTGCGGCGATGCTCTCGCGCCCTTTCACCGCCATGGCGAAGCCAGGATAGCGACGCGCCCAGGCGTAAACTTCCATCGTATTCTGGCCGTCGCCGGAATCGATCGCGCATCGCGCCAACCGCATCCGTCGGCCGTCTTCGCTTTCCCATTCCCGGGCGACTTCAACATCGAGCTTCGACCAGGTCGCGCTATCTGCGATCGGCCCATAAACCTCGATGCGCTCGACGAATGCCCGCTTCTTACCAGGGCCGAATGCCCAGATATCGAGGTCGATGCGCCCACCGCCACCGCGCTGGACGTCGGCCGCGCCGACTAGCAGTCCGGCCCACGCGGGCGGCGTTCCAAGTTGCATGGCCTTCTCGCGCCGATCGTAGAGACGCTGCCACTCCGGGGATTCGCCCTTCTCGGCGAAAGCCTCGCCCAGCACCTGGTTGACGAAGGTCTTCAGGAGGTTCTGGTCTTTGTAGACCTCCATGAATTCGCGAGCGATCTCGAGCCAGGCCGCGCCCTCGTGCTGGCTGTAAGCCGCCCAGATATGGAAGGAGCGATGTCGCGGGAACGCGGCGGGATTATGAGGCCGCCACTCGCCGTTTTCGTCCATCCAAGGCTTGTGGGCCTCGTCGATCTTACATCCGGCCTCGCACTGATACCAAGCGCGGGTCGGGTTTTTCTTGGGCTCCCATCGAATGCCGGCGCCGGTGCCATCGCCGAAAACCAAGATCTGCATGTGCCCGCACTCGGGACACGGCACGTAACGATATTCCTGGCTGCCCTGCTCGAACATATTGTCGATGCGGCTGAAGCCCTTGATTTTGGGCGTCGAGCCGGCGGCATTGAACCGACGGGGCGAGGTCAGGTTTCGCTTGAAGGCGAGCCGGCCGGGGTCACCCTCTTCACGGGCCGACCATGGATAGCCGTCAGGCTCTTCAAGCAACACGTCATCCGCCGTAACGCGGCGGAATTCCTTCGGGCTGTTCGCGCCCTTGATCTGTATCCAGCCGCCCTTGAATCGCTTCGCGCGGATCTGATTGTCCGAGTGGCGCGGCTTGAACGTCGCGACTGCTCGAACCGCCGGCCACTGAAGGACCGGCTCGAGGTCGTCGCGAGAATACTTCTCGGCGTCGTCGATCGTCGGCTGATAGATCAGGCTGCGCGCCGGATCCTCCGAGATCCTGTAACCGAGAAAGCATTGAACGATGGTCGAATAGCCGATGCGGCTGCTCTTCCGGACGGTGGTCTGGCCGGTCGCGATATCGGTGAAGCTGTCCGCGATCCCGTTTTGAAAGGGGAACGGGCGGAAGCGCCGACCGTCGTCGAGCCGCCCTTCAACGGCCATCCATTCTGACAACTTGCGCCGCTTCTTCGGTTTGAGGACGGCGAAGAGATCACGGGCGAGGCCGGCAACCGCGCCTGCCGGGGCACGAAATGCAACAGGCTCAACCTTCGGGGGGGTCTTCTTCCTCCTCATCCAAGCCCCCGCCAATCGCCTCCTCGACGCGCGTCATGCTGAGCTCTTCGAGTGCATCGCTGATCGCCAAGTCGACGCGCGCGCGCAGCGGCGCATCGCTCTTTCCGACCTGGGCGCCGACCTGCATCAGCCGCGACTTCACCAAGGTGATGATGCCCGAGACGACGGCGAGCATGTCCGGGAGGGAGGCGAGTTCCTTTCTCCGCTCCGCGTTGTCCATTGCCTTCGAATCGGCCTGTTCTTTCGCGAGGCGGGCGCGCTCGACGTCCAGGCTAAAGCCGTCGTCCTCGGGCCCGTGCGTTTTGAGCAGGAGCCAAGCTTCCAAATTCTCCGACCAGCTTGCGCCATCCGCCGGCATGTCGCCCTTCGACCGGAGCTCGCCGATCCAGCGGCTCGAGACGCCTAGCAGCGCTGCCAACTGGGGGCGGGTGGGTTCATCAAGGTCGATTTCCATGACTTCCCTGCCCGATCCGGTTCAAGGCCGCAGAAATCCGCCATTTTCGACCACAGGGAGGAAGAACTAAGCGAAATCCTGTGGCTAGAGGAAAGTTGGGCCATTGCCCCCCGTATAGCGTCTGAGCCGGGGAAGGACCCAAGGGGGCGGGGGGTCGTTGCGTCTCGGCGCAATAATGTTACACCGCGGCGGGCGGCGCGCTCAGGATCTCGGCCAGGGCGGCCGCCTGGTCGCGGCTCAGGTCGATCCGCGGACTGTCGTCGCGCTGGTTGCCGGCATCGCGGGACAGGGACGCTCCGTCGGGCGTAATGCTCAGTCGCACCGCCCGCCCATGGGCATCGGTGCCGAGGTCATACGCGATCATAACGGGCTTCATTGATGGCCTCCTGTTCGGCCGCGGCAGCGCCTTAGGTTGAGGGACACGCAATGGCCGGAAGTCCACCACGACAGGCCTGCTGCTATTCGGCGGCCTGGGTGAAGTCGACGTAGAACGTCTGGCCTTGCTCGAACTTCCCGAGCAGCGCCGGGTTCGTGATCGTGATGTCGAGCGAGACCGAAGGCGAGAACTTGGCGAAGGTGTTGTTCTCGTCGCTGCCATCGGCCGGGTACTGCTTGGCAGCGACACCATGGAAGCGCAGGCGCTCACTCGTCTCGCCCTGCTTCTCGACAGACGCAATCTGCAGCTTGGCACGCATGGCGGGCATGGTGATCTCCGATGTCATGGGGCGTAGAAATAAAAAGCGCCCGCAAGCCGCTGGGCTCCGGGCGCATTCCTACATCTGTTATCTGCATCGCACTTAGGTGCGCACGGGTCAAGCGCCATTTCGGGGTCAGGCGAGAGACACCTCCCCATGAAACACGCGCTTGCTGATGAACGTCGTTCGCTCGAAGCCTTCAGCCTCGCCTATCAGTTCGATAGTCGTTGGACCTTCTAAGTTTAACAGGCCCGATGGTATCGTAAGCGTTGCCGTATCGGTCGGCCACGGCTCGGGCACCGCCATCTCGAAGCGAGCCACAACCTTGTCGCTTATATGGAGTTCAAGGTTGATTGTGCTGATCGAACCAACGTCAGGCCTCTTTACGTCGATAAAGAAACCTAGCCATATTGTGGCGGGAAACTCCGCTACGATGATGTCGCCGGTATAAACGCCAATGAGGATTGGCTTATTGCCTTGCCCCATTGAGAAATGCTCAAAAGCCAACGCGGAAACGGTAGGTATTTTAGCCATTTACCAGCTCGCGCGCTTCGTACTTCACAGGCGTTGTCGACACGGGTTGTCCGCTCGTACCCGTCATCGTGGCGGAAGACCAAGACGTACCCGGCGATGGCGCATTAGACCGTCTCAGATCGGCAAGGCGGGTGAACACAACCTCAGGCCGGAAATCGATAGCGCGAGCGATATTGTGCATGTTTCTGAGGGTGACGTTGTTTCGGCCGGAAAGGACGCGGCTGAGCTGGCCTTCGTCCATACCCAAACGCTCGGCTATTTCCCGTTGATCGAGACCGCTCGCCTTCGCCTCTTCCACGGCATCGATTAGCCGGCGCCACACCTTTAGGCGGAACGCGTGCCATTGGTCGGCCAGGACGTGCTCGGGAATCCGATTTGCTTCGGTCATGTTACCCTCTCACGTTTGAGCAGCAGAATGCTAAAGGATGGCCCGGGAGCCGCGGCAATGTTCCAAACCAGTCGAACCACTGATCGCAGACGGCCGTCGTTGCCTTCCGGAAGCCGCCCTTCTCGCAATCATCTCGGAACAACGCCGTAATGGCCAAAAAAGTGTCGACCCCCGCGAACGCGCCAAAAATCCGAGCGTGCGGTTGAAACGTCACTCTCATCTCCCAAACGTGGTTTGCGTAGGGTGCCATCTTTTTAAGGACCTCTTCGTCGTCGCGAATGGTTTCGCCTTTGACGAATTCTCCCAGTTGAGCGCGAATTCGGGCGTAATAGTCCTTAGACCCTCTTCTGCTGCTGTGCCCCTTGATAAATCCGTCAATCTTCTTGGTCACAAACAGTACGCGCTTTTCGGTTTCATCAGGGTCAAAAGGCGGCAGAAATCTGATGATTTCTCCCGCCTGCTCAAGCTGATCCAAAATCGTTGAGATTGACTTAATTGTCAACCGAGTCGCCTCCCCGCAGGATCACATGCCTGTTCTCGTTACGCGGGGTACATGAAAGTTGTGTGGAATCCGAGCATGTTCGAAATTTACAGCCGCCGCCACATCGCGATGAGAGACGCCGCGAAAGCGACCGTCGTCTTCGCAGCATCGATCGCGGACCGGCTGTTCGACGCAAGGCGCGAGCCGGCCACGCCCGCCTCCTCGTCCCACCGGCAAACATTCTCGTACACGTTCCAATAGGCCTCCGGCATGCGGCGCTCGAGCCAGGCGAGTTCAGCGAATGCCTCCTGCTGTGACCAACCGAGAGGGGCGTCGATACGCTCCTGCGTATGATCAATTGCGGCCAATGAGCCCGACGCCCGGATCCACAGGTTCTGGCAATAGCGGATGGCGTTCTGCTGGGGCTCGCCGAACAGGCCAGCCTTGTCGTGCGCAATCCAGCGATCAATGGCTGTGCCGCCCCGATTGATGAGAACTTTCACCATGCTGTTGCGCTTGCCACCGAGCGAGCCGTCCAGGTCGACGACCGTCCCCATCTGGTGAAAGCCCCGCTCGATCTGGGGTTCCGGCACGCCGGCATTGGCTGCCAGCGCCGCGATCTCGCGCCGCCCGCGCTCGGCCTTCTGCTCCGGGGTTTCCGCCGCCCGCCGCACTTTTTTGCTGACCCGCTTGTTCGCCATTACGCTGCCTTAGCCTCCTGATCCTCGACGGCCTTGGCCGCGTCCACTTCCTCTTGCGTGATGTCCCCGGCTGCGATGCCCAGCTTCAGCACCCACATGGGCGTGCGCCGGATCTCCTCGGGCGTGAGACGGGGCGCCTCGCCATTCTCCCATCCCGCCGACGGCGGCAGCTTCGGCTCGGCCGCGCGCTCGATCTCGGCATGCATCCGCTTGAGCCGGGCCAGCGCCGTGGCATGCCGCTGCATCTGCGCCTCGGCCTCTTTCCGCACATGCCCGTCGACCTCGTTGAGGAACGACATGGGAATGTGAATTGCGGCTTGGGCGGCCTTCACGATCACGCGGGCCGGGAAGTCCGAAAGCGCCATGGCGACGGCGGTGAGCCACGCGGCGCACTGCTCGGGCGACATGCTCGGCGCGATCTTCATGCCCAGCGGCTTCAGCCAGGTCCGCACCGCGGTCATCTGCGGGCCGAACTGCGGCCGCCCGTCGGCATCGGTCGCGATCGCGCCCATGTCCTCGGCGCGCTGCAGCGGCAGCATGCTCGCCTCATAGGCCGCCACAGTCGCCCGGATGTCTTCGCCGGCAAGTGCGGCGAGGCCGGTCTCCATCGTCCAGTCGTCGGACAGGGCAAGGCGGGCGGCGTCACGCATTGAGCCATCCACTGCGGCGTTCGCCGCGGACAGATCGGTTCCCATAGCGGGTCTCCAAGGTGCGGTTCATCCAGGCAACGGCATCTGAGGGGCTTTCGGCCTGCGCGGCGGAAAGGGCATCCATGACGGCGCCATCGGTGTAGGTGCTGCGCCAGCGGCCGAGCATCGAGCGGGCGTTCCGGTCGGTGAGCCCAGATTTCACGAGGAAGGGGACACCTGAGGCAAACACGGCGGCTTTCAGGTCGATCGGCTTGACGGGCTCAGCGGGGGCGGGAGGCTCATCACCAAGGGGCAATTCACCTTTGCCCGTCGGCGCGTCGGCGCCGGAAGCGTTAGCTTCCGTATCCTTCCTTCCTCCTTCCTCCTTCCTCTGCGGCGACTTTTCCCCAGCGGTTCCGAACTGGTGGGGAACTGGTTCCGAACCGGACGTGGCAAAAGCGAGGGCGGGTTCGGGACAAGGGTGGAAATAGCTCGGCTTTTTCGGCCGCTGCCAGCGGAGGAAGGCGCGGACGACGCCATAGGCGCGCCCGTTCTCCTCGAACCGCATGATCAGCTGGGCGCCAGCGAGCTCTTCGAGAAGCTGGGTGGCGTCGACACTGTCGGCGGGGAGGATGCGCATCTTCAACATGAGGGGCGACCATTCGAACACGCCATGGTCGTCGCTCTCGTTCCAGATGCCGATCCACATCAGGCGCGCGGCGAAGCTCACCGAGACGAAGCGCTCGCTGGTGTGCAGGCCGGGGTGGACGGACCGGATGCGGCTCATGGCCTATGCGCCCACGCGCGAGCTAATCTGGGCCAGCCGCGAACGAAGCCCCGCAATCTCGGCCGTCACGCCCTGCAGGTGCTCGCGGGCCAGCTGCTCGAGCGCGTTGATGTCGGCGCGGATGGCCTGCAACTCGGTCGGTTCCTTGATCTCGCCGAAACCCGCCCGGCGGAATTCGGTGACGACATCCTTCGCGAGGCCGGTCTCGGCCGCGATCTTCTCGTCGGACCAGCCGAGAGCGAACGCGCCCTTCTCCACATCGAAGTGGTCGGAGAGGAGCCGGAACATGGCGGCCTGCGCCTTCATGGCCGCCGGCGAGGGCTTCGTCATCGTCTTCTCCTGATTGGCCCGGCGCTGGCAGTCCGGGCAGATGTGAGGATCCAGCTTCCAGCCGGCCTGGGTGAACTTCCGGTCGATCTGATCGGGCGGCATCATCTGCCGCAGGTTGCGCTCGCCGCTCTTCGGGCAGCGCGAGCAGCTCAGCAGCGCAATGAAGGTCGTGCCGCCCACGCCGGGGTGCGACGTGACGGCGCGGCCATGCGTGCCCAGCCGATAGGTGTGGCCGACGTGCCTCATACCTCGCGGAGCTCCAGGTCAGGGAAGAAGGCGAGGAAGAAGGCGCACCGAAACTTCGGCTGCTGCTTAAGGTCGCTGATCTGCCCGGCGCGCTGAAGGATATGCAGGTCATTGCAGCGCAGGGCCTCGCGCTTCGACGCGTGCATATGCCCGTGGGCGCACGCGGTCTTCTTCGCGGAGAACTTGTTCGTGCCCGGACGGCGCGCGCCTTGGTGGCGGCTCATGCAGCCTCTCCCTCGAAGGCGCCAGTCAACCGCACGGCGTCCTCGATGCGGCGGCAGGCCGTATCGAAGTGCTTGGGATTGTGCTCGATGCCAGTGAACCGCTTGCCAGCACGAATGGCGGCCACGCCCGTCGAGCCGGTGCCCATGAAGGGGTCGCAGACGGATGCGCCCGCGGCGTTGCAGAGGATCTTGTCCATGACGGCCTCCGGCTTCACCGTCGGATGGTCGAAGTCCTTCGATTGGCGTGACCTGCAGTCGACGATGCGCTTCAGGTCAGACAGACCGCCCCGCGGGTGATATCCGCGATTCCAGGCGTGCAGGTAGAGCTCGATCTCCGGCACATAGTGCTTGTTGGCCACCGGCATCGGTGTGAGCTTCCGCCAGGCGCAGACCGCGAAGCGGTGGAACGACCCGTCGAGGTAAGTGGCCAGCTTCGGAAGCTGGTCGTTGCTGCAGAAGCTGACGACGGCGCCGCAGAGAAGCGGATTGATGATCCGGTGGTCGAACCCGTCCGCAAACCCCTCCTCCCTGATCTGGTCGAGATAGGGCCGGTCTTTGCGGAAACAGCCGCCGCCCGAGGTCATGAGCAGGTACGGCGGGTCCAGGATGTCAGCATCGAACCAGCCGAGTGTGGGCCGGATATCGTAGGCGTCGCCCAGATAGAGCGTGGCGTCGCCGATGCGCTCGATACGGCTCATGCTGCCTGCCTCGCGAGATAACCCTCGATGTCGGTCTGCTGGCGGGCGAGCTCGAGCTTCGGGATGTTGACCGCGAAACGAGACGCACTCGACCCATCGAAGCTATCGACGCCTGCCGCCTCGCATTTGCAGATGCGATTGACCGTGTTGACCCGGCCGACGTGGCAGATGGCTCCCTTGCCGCGGGCCAACCGTGCCCACATGGCCATCGTGGCGAGCTTCCACTCGGTGTCCCCGCCGACGAAGATGCCGACGCGGTCACTCAGCCAGCGCGAAATGCGGCGGACGACGGCCGGTGCCTCCATGCCGTTTTGCACGGCGATGACAAAGCGGGCCGAACGGAGGGCCACACGGCGGCGCAGCTTGCGCAGCTTGCGCAGCCAGCCGAGCGACATCTCCAACGACGCAAGGCCGCCCATGACGATATCGGGCAGGACGATCCAGTCAGCGCCGGCGCCGAGCAACTTCACCGCGCGCTCGAACGCGGGCACGTCAAATTCTTCGTTGCGCTGGAATGCGGTCCACGCACCGTTGTCGAGCGCGTAGGGGAAGCCCTCGGTCCGCAGCACGCCTCGTGCCGAGACCATCAGGCGCCATCCAGCCTGACGGAGCGCTTTGAGATTGCGGCGCGTGCCGGTGCGAGAGGCATATGCAATCACGCGCGCCTCCAAGCGACAATGTCCCAAGCGCTCTTGCCGACGCGCATATATTCCGGCCACGCGGCCCAGCGGCGCGACGACGGCCTGATGGGGCCGACGACACGGCCATTGCGGTAACGGATCATCACGTCCGGCTCCGGGTTGTCAGGCTCATCGGGATTGAAGAAGGGGTTAGGGCCGGCGTGGTGCGGCACCCATTCGGGTTCGCAGGCATTCAACCGCGCCTCCCGGCGATCTCCCGCCGAAGCTGCTCGGTGCGCTCGCGGCGCAACTCCTGTTCCTTGGCGCGGCGCACCTCGGCGAGGTGCCGTCCGCTAGCGGAAGCCCCCGCCCGCCGCCGGGCACCGATGGCCCAGCCGATGGCAAGACATGCGATACCGGTGACGAGCGGGTCCATCGATCAGGCCTCCGGCTTGCCGAGGAGGACGGGGACGCCCGTCTCGATCTGAACGCGTTCGCGCGCCTCGTTGAAGGCGTGGTCGAACGTCCGGTCGACGCGCCAGAGGTCGTACCAGAACAGCAGGCCACCATCGGCCTTGCGGTAACGAAGGCGCGCCGCGATGCGGTACGGGTGGCCGTTCCGGAAGACGGGGATGCCGATCAGGAACAGGCTCGGCACGCGGAGCGGAGCGCCGCTGCCATCGGTATGCTCGACGGAGAACGAAATCTGGCCCTCGCCGGATTCCAGCTTCACCGCTTCGCGCACCGCAGAGGACTCATAAACCTGCAGGCCGCGAGATAGCTCGACGAGCTTCTGCGGCGTGGCGATCAGGGCATTGCCGCCGAGCGCGTTGATGTATTTCTGCAGGTCCTCCGAAACCTCGTCCTCGTCGGGGATAAGGTAGAGGACGTCGATGATACGATCTTCGAGGAACGCCGCGAACTCGGCCATCTTCATTGGCTTGGCGTTCTGGGCCACCCAGGCCTTCCACTCGTCCGAGAGTGGGAAAGCGAAATGGCTGCGATGCCGGCCGAAGCGCGGATCGGCGGCCGCTCCGGCACGGTGATAGTCGAGCACGGCAGTCAGGGACGGCGACGAGCGGTCGTCGCTGGCGAAGATCACGCTGTCGTCATCATGGAAGCGATTGACGTGCGCGATCAGGCTGTCGAGTGAGGTAAGGTTCGCGGTGCCGCGGCGATCGCGGGGCTGAGCGAGATAGCCTTCGAATGTGTTCGATGGCAGAGCCGCAACGCTGTCATTGCTCACCACGACCGGCGCAACGGTGCCGGTGCTGGGGTCGGTGACGAAATCGATCGTCGGCCGGAAGTGCTCGTCGACGAGCTTGCGGATTTCCTTCAACGCTTCGCCGGTCCCGGCGGCGGGGCTGAGCAGAGGAGCGGCAAGCCCCTCGATCAGCGCCGCATCAGTCTTGATATCGTCCATGTCGTTCTCCTTCGGTGTGTGGTGGATCAGGCTTCACGGACGGCGGCGCCGGGGCCGCCGACGTCACGGATGCCGTAAAGCTGGAGCTGTCCCGGTCGGACGCGGGTCACGCGGTGATCTTCGGTCTGCCAAAGCACGGACTTCGCGCGCTTGCCGGCCGGGTCGGTGACCTTGAAGGCGGAGCGGATCTCGGTGACGCCGCCCTCCTGAGAGATATCGAGCGTGATCACGACCTTGCCCTTGGCCTTGCCGCCGTTGGCCCAGGCGGCCTCGTTCAGCTTGGCGTTGAGATCCTTGATCGCCTCGTAGCAATCAGCGTCGAACTGGCCGTCCTCGAGAACGCGGACGAATTCGCCGAGCGTGTTGCAGGCGCCGGGCACAGGCCCGCCATCCGCCGCGCGCGAAGGCGCAGCGGGATCGACTTCAGGCATTGGCTTTCCTTTCTGTTGGGATTGCACGGTCACTGGGAACACACCCCGTGCTGGTGACAGAGGTCGACGAAGCGGGAAGCGGACAGCCCCTCGAGACCGCGCAGGTCGCGCAAGCCGAAGTGCAACATCGCCCGCAGCAGCTTCGCGCTCCCCTTCGCCGCGGGCTCGTCGGGCAAGGGCGCGAAGAAGACGACCGACCGCTCGCTCTCCGGGATCTCGCCCAGCATGCGAAGCGTGTGGATCCGGGTCTTCACCGCGCCGGCGGATCGATTGCCCAGCAACTCCGCGATCTGCGGACGCGTGAGACCGTCGCGCACGCCAGCGATGACGATTGCGTCCTCGTCTCCGGTCCAGCGGTCGATGTTGCTGGCGCGCACAAAGTCGCTCGCGGAACCGGCCATCGCCGGCGCCGCTGCTTCACTCACTTCCATTTTCAGTCTCCCCCGGGGTGCGACCCGGACTAGTTGATCCTCAGCCGCCCGAGTTGGCGACAAGCGCCAGCTTGGGAATTGCGCTCTCCGCGCGCTTCGCCAGGCGGGCGCGCTCGATGTGATTGAGGTCGCCGTCTTCCAGGGCCTCGGTGCCCTCAGCGACGAATTTGGACGCCTCGGTCAGCGCATGGCGGAGCGTGGCCTCGTCATCGACGTCCAACAGGCGCGGAGTGGCAAAGCCCATGCGGCGCGCGACACGGCCGAAGGCTTCCGGGGGCAGTGCGGCGAAGATGCGCATCAGCATCGGGCCCGACATCATCGGCGGATCGGTCTCGACATAGGAGCGGAGCGTGCGCTCCTTCTCACCGGTCGCCTCGGCCAGATCGGCCCAGGTGATGCGCTTGCCCAGCCCGACGAACGCTCGAAGCGTGTCAGCGAGCAGGATTTTTCCATTCTCGTCGTCAAGACCAACAAACGTTGTCATCGCGTAACTTTCTGCACTGCGGCATTGTCCACCGCATGAAGAACAGGGCACCGAGCATCGAAGCAGGCCAGGCGGCTGGCCCAACGCGCCACCCGGCCGTGGTCGACCGGGTGGAACGCGAGGGCGCCCCGTGGGGAAGTGATGATGCGCGAGGGGAGAGGCGAGACGATCACGGATCAGTCCTCGTCCTTCGGCTTGATCATATCGCCGAGCATCCTCTCGATCGTCGGAACGAGGGCGGCGGCGAGTTGCTCGGCCAGCTGGTGAAGCTGCTCGGGCGAAAATGGGGTAATCCGTTCGGAAGCGGTCACGCTGCGACCCTCCCGGGTGCCGTTCGACGGTGGCGACGGGTCGGGTTCCGAAAAGGGGTCGGGGGATCCGGGATGATATCGGCCAAGTTTACCTCGATGCCGTACTTACGCGCGGCATCGAGCACCTCCTTCTGGCGCTGCGCTGGAATCAGGCCGCGATCGGCCCAGCCTTGCACCGTGGTGTGGTTGCGATGACCCAGCTTTGTGGCCATGCCGCGGATACCGCCAAAACTCTCGATGATCGCTTGGATGCCCATGCAACGGTCGTACGTTCTGAACGTACGTCTGTCAACGTGGAAAGCGTACACCCAGTCCGTCCACAAGGACGCATGGCAGAACAGACGATCGGCGAGCACCTCATCGCTCTGAAAGAGCGCAGCGGACTTTCCCTCACAGACATAGCGAAACGCGCAGGATACGCGGGCAAATCGTCGGTGCAGGAATATTTCCGCGCCCACTACAACCCGCCTCGGCTCGACGCGGTTGTCGCTCAGAAGTTGGCGAAAGCATTTGCCGGCTCGGGCGAGCCAAACATTGAGGCCTCAGAGCTGCTTTCGCTCGTAGGGATTCCGGTGCCTACGGAAGTCGTTCCCATTGATAGCAAAATGCCCACATTGAGAGGATCGCCCAAGGACGTGCCAGTTTTCGGAACCGCGCTAGGCGTTGATCTTGATGTCGAGGACGAAGATCATCATCACGTTCTTGTCGAGCAAACCATGCTGTCGATGACGGAAACGATCACGACCGTACGCCGTCCGCCTGGCGCAGAGGGCATGCGCAACATTTATGCCCTGTACGTTGTCGGATCTTCGATGATCCCTCGATTTCACCCAGGAACGGCCGTTTTCGTGGACCCGATCAAGCCGCCATCGTTGGGTGATGATGTGATCGTGCAACTCCGAAATGGCTCCGGCGAAATCACCTGCGCGCTGGTGAAGACGCTGGTGCGGAGAACGTCAAAGTTCGTAGAATTGCAGCAATATCGCCCCGAGGTGACCTTCAAAGTCGCGGTGGAATCGATCGCCGCAATTCACCGGGTGCTGACCACCAACGACATGTTTGGCCTGTAATCAGAGTCCTATGTTCTTCACGGGCGCGTAGACGATGGTCCAGTCGTCGTCCGTCTCGGGGTTATATCGGTTAAATTCAATTGAAACGCCGTCCTTGATCCACGTCTGGAAGGTGTCGCGCTGAGGAACGAGCAAATTCGGGGTGCGCGCCTCGTCGGTTGCGGTCGGCGTGCCATACTTCCCGATCAGTGCGGTGGCGGCCGCGTCGCCGCAGGTTTCCTTGGGAAACCCGCGCATCTGGGAGTGTATCTCCACTTTGGAGACAATTCCCCCAGGATGATAAACTATTACCTTAGGATGGCATCGAGCGATCTGTTGGACGTCTTCAATGATCGTCCTGTCCCCCTTGTGATGGACCTTGCCCTTGACCGGCGGATAGAGCGATCGGAGCACATCCACTGACATTCCCGCGCTCACATTCTGCCACAACGGCGGTCCGGCTATGGCGGGCGCGCTCAGGAGCACGGTGACCGCCGCGATCGCAAATCTCATGGTTTTGCCCACTCTTAACTTTGACCGAATCATCAAGCTTCGCTCGTACGCATTCAACGTACGTTTTCCGCTTGACTGCCGTACGTTCTGAACGTACGTCAGCGGTACGGGCTGACCTCGGCATGGTGCCGACGCGAGACGCTCGGGAGAGCGTTTCATGTCAGATGATCGGTTCATCTATCTCGACGTTGGCGAGATTTACCAGGCGGACTCCGAGGGGCTGCCGACTGACAAGCTGATCGCTGTCGTCGCTGGTGGCCTCGACGGCGAGGCAGACCGCGTCGGCGCGCTGCTGGCGGCCGCCCCGAAGCTGCTGGAGGCGTGCAAGGCGGCCCAAGAGGGCATGCGGCAACTCTACCGCAATCACATCGCATCCACGCCCGACGAGGCGCGGTACGCCGAGGAATTGCTCGAAGCCGCGATCGCCGAGGCGGAGGACTGCTGAAATGGCCCGCCCGACCTTTCCCCTTCTCGACATCGACATGAAGCCGGTCCGGCCGTCGCTTTTGGCGCGCATCGTCCAGCGGCTCTGCCGGTCGCGCCCTGCGCATAAGGGCGAGTGGCCGCTGTTCATCGCCATGAACGTGCTGACGGTCGCTATCGCGGCATGCGGGCTGATCGGCTGATGCCGTACGAAGGCCATGCCCTCCTGCGATTGCCAGAGACGGCCTACATCGTGCCGTCGAAGCCGAACCCATGGCGCGCCGGCTTGCCTGAGGGCGCCAAGTTCACCGGGCATCAGCTGTTCTGGCTGAAGCGCGCCGGCATCGACCCGGAAAAGGCCGACAGCATCAAGGTCTACAGCCCGGCGACCACGCGGGAATATTGGTGGCCGCCGAAGACGAAGGGGCCGGTCTTCGAGATGGATTGCCCCGTGATCCGTCGCGCGCCTGACTTCGTCTACGTCGTCACCCCGTCGGGGATGGAGAAGAAGGTCAACCTGGACGGGACCATCCCCCAGCCGCCCCAGTTCAAACGATCCAGATTCAAATTCGGCTCGAGGTGAGCCGGATCGGGGCGGCGGACCCGCAAGCATGCCGCCCCGCCTAATTCGAGGTGAAAGATGAAAATCACCACTGTCCGCTTCCGCCGGCTTGAGTCTCACAAGCATGGGTACGGTCATGACGCCATTGAGGCCGAAGCGAGCGTCGAGGACGGCGAGACGGCCGACGAGGCGCTTTCCGCGCTGCAGGCGTGGGTGCTCGCCCGCCTGAAGCAGGAGGCCGAAATCAGCAACCACATCTGGTCGCTCGAGCGGCTCCAGGACAACGTCTCTTCCTATGAGCGCACGCTGGCGGGCCTGAAGAAGGACGTCGAGCGCGGTCGCAAGGTCATCAGTGATCACGAGAAGCTGGCCGACCTGGCGCGGGAGCACGGCCTCGACGCCCAGGCCTCACAGCTTGGCGACGGAGTGCCCTTCTGATGGCCGATCATACCAAAATCGAATGGACCGACGCGACGTGGAACCCGGTTACGGGCTGCTCGGTCGTCTCGCCCGGCTGTACCAACTGCTACGCCATGAAGCTGGCGGGTACGCGGATGAAGCATCATCCCAGCCGGCAGGGCCTGACGATCGACACGAAGGCTGGGCCCGTTTGGAACGGGCAGGTGCGCCTAAACCGCGAATGGCTGTCCCAGCCGATCGATTGGAAGCGGCCGCGCCGGATCTTCGTCTGCGCGCATGGTGACTTGTTCCACGAGAACGTGCCGACCGACTGGATCGACGAGGTTTTCGCCGTCATGGCGATCGCGCGTCATCACACCTTCCAGGTGCTGACCAAGCGGCCGGACCGGGCGCGCGACTATCTCGACGATCCTTTCCGGCTCGATAACATCCTCGATCACTGGATCACGCACACGGGAGCGCCGCGCGAACCGGACGCTTGGCCGCTGCCGAACGTCCACCTCGGCACATCGATCGAGAACCGGGCTGCCTTAATGGATCGCGCGGGCGAGCTCCGCCAGGCCAACGCCGCAAAGCGTTTCTTCAGTTGCGAGCCGCTGCTCGGCGATCTCGGCCACGTCATCCTCGACGGTATCGACTGGGTGATTGTTGGCGGGGAGAGCGGCCGCGGTGCCCGGCCGATGCATCCGGACTGGGCGCGCTCGCTTCGTGACCAGTGTGCGTCGGCCGGCGTCCCCTATTTCTTCAAGCAGTGGGGCAACTGGCGGGCGGTCTATGACCGCGACGTCGAGGATCCTGACTGGCGTCGCTGCGGCGATGTCATGCAGCGCACGCCGCGCGGCCAATGGCTCAATCTTGCCGGCGGACAGGGGTTCCACGGCGAACGCGTCGTGCGGATCGAGCCCGTCCACAAGAAGATCGCCGGCAGGTTGCTGGATGGGGTCGAGCATAACGGGGCGCCGGCATGAGCAACTGTTGGCTGAACCTCCGCTTCGGCACCTATCACCTTCAGGCGAGGATGTTCGCCGATTGGGGATGGATGCTGCGCAACCGGCTGTCCCCCGTCACGTGGAGCCACAACCCGTATCAGGCCTTCTTGCGCTCCAAGGGCGACGGCTGGCGCCCGTTCGAGGTCATGGAACTGAGGTGGCCGTGGTGAAGGCCAAGCGCACCGTGAACCGTCGGACGTTCGACCAGGTCCGCGCCGAGACGGTCGTCGAGATCGCCGACTTCATCGAGACGCACGCCGACAAGGTCGAGCAGCGCCACGGCCGCAGCGAAGCAACCATCCTGGTCCGCGCAATGGCGACGACCATCCGGGGCGGCCTGCCGCTCCCCAGCAAGAGGAAAACGGCGTGAAGCGCATGCTTTCAGACTGTTTCAATGCGCTCCTGTGGATCTTGGGCGCTCATGTGTTCGGCGCCCCCGCTTGGGCGGCGCTGATATGCGGAGCGCTGGGCCTTATCCACAGTATCGCTTGGGATATTCGCGCGGCGGGGGACCGCACATGAACGACATCTACTTCCTCGCCCTCGCCACGGTCGCCTGCGCCTTCGGTGCGGGCCTGGTCGTCGGCCGTCTCACCGGAGTGATCCGCAATGGCTGACATCGCAACGGATCTCGTTTCCGCGCTCCGGCCGTTCATCAATGCCGCGGCTATTGGCTGGCTGATCGAGCAGGACGTCAACGCCGCCAAACCCAAACAGCATAGCGAGCGGCCGCTGATCGGCTTCGCTGGCTATGTCGGCCAGTACGCCGCGCAGTCGCGCGTTTCGTGGGCAGATTGGAAGCGGCTGCTCGATGCGGCCGAAGAGGCGGGCCTGCTCAAAACCGGAGGTGAACCATGACGAGCCTGGGTGATCTCGCGCGCCATTGGTCGCGCCAGACGGAGAAGGGGAAGGGGATCAGGATCGAGGCGGACGCCCTCGACGTGCTCAACGCGATCGGCGTGGGCGAACTGATCCAGCGGATGGCCGCAGAGGCGCAGAGGGAAGCATGCAGCAAGAGGATCAAGGGCTCTACACCCGCGGCAAATACCGCCTCGAGTTCGATCGACGAAGAGATGGAACGCTTCGCAGCCCGTTCTACCAGATTGTCTGGTACGACCGCGACGCGGGACGTAACCGCAGCCGCTCGACGGGCACAGAGAGCCTCGAACAGGCAGAGCAGGAGCTAGACGCACTCTACCTGAAGCGGGAGCGCGGCCAGGCTGTTTGCAGCGCCTGCGGCCAGCCGCTCCGCAACGGGACGCGCCATCTGCTCACCGACGCGATCGCCGACTATCTGGTCGCGCGCGAAAGCCGGCCGAGCTTCGACGCCATCCGGGCCCGCCTGGCGCACGTCACCAACTATGTCACCGACACCGATCGGCTTGCGACGGCGTGTGAGGATGTCGACGAGGACTGGATCGATGCCTTCCGCGAGTGGGCGTCCGAGGTGCCGATCGTCTCCCCGAAGGGAAAGGTTCGCGAGCGCGCACCGGCGACGGTCGAGGCGAGCGTCCGAATCCTCGCGGCCGCGGTCAACTATGCGCACGATCGCAAGGACACGCTGTTTCCGGCCGCGTTCAAGGCCAAGCCTCCCGAGGAAGTCAGTCGCACGCCGGCCTATCGCGCGGACATCCCGACGCTTGCGCGCATGTTCCGCTATTGCGTGGATCCGGAGCGGGCCGCGGGGGATACCGACAAGGTCGTCGCCCGCCGGCAGCGCGAGCGCGCCCAGCTGCACCGTTATTTGCAGATCAGCGTGGCGACCTGGGCGCGGCCCGACGCGGCGCACGACGTGTCGACCGATCGCCAGCGCGACCAGTGGCATTCGAATGCGCGCGCGTTGAACATGAACCCGAAGGGCCGGGCCCAGACGAAGAAATACCGGCCGATCGTCCCGATCGCGCGCCAGCTGGCGCCGCTGCTCGATGCAAACAAGGGCTTCTACGTCAGCGTGGATTCGGTGAAGCAGGCGTTCGAGAGCATGCAGGAGATCATCGGCCTGCCGCGCGAGGGCGAGAGCGGGCTGAAGCTCATCCGCCGGTCCATGGCCCATATCGCCCGGCAGCGGCTCGGCGAGCGGGATTGGGTCGAGGGGCAGATCATGCTCGGCCACAAGAAGGTGACGACGTCCGACACCTATGCGGCTTTCGACCCCGGCTATCTCGGCCAGGCGCTGCGCGTCACCGAAGAGATCATCGACGAAATCGAGAAGCTGGCGCCCGGCGCGTTCGGGCCGCCCTGGGCGAAGGAGGAATCGTGATGCAATACCTTCTCACCGAAGAGGAAATGCAAGCGATCCGGGTCGATCGCGACCATCTGCGCGAGGCGGTCTTCGGCGATAAGCTCGACGTTCTCGTTCAGCACATTGCATGCACCATGATTGAGACGGCACCGCCGCGGAGCACGGTCTGGACCGGCACCTCCACCCCGGCCTACCCAAAGGACCGGCCGCACGGCTGCATCCATTATCGCGACCCGCAGACGGGCAACCGAACGGCCGACTATTGCGATGGCTGCCCGGTGTCCGACATCTGCCGGCGTTATAAGGAATGGAGCAAGTGATTGACCTCCGTCCCGTCACTCGCACTGAGGGCCGGGATTTCGTTCGCCGCTACCATCGCCATCATGGATGGCCGGCCGGCTTCCTCTGGCTCCATGGCTTGCAGGATCCGGCCGGCGAACTCATCGGTGTCGCAGTTGTGGGCCGGCCTATCTCGCGCGCCCTCGATGACGGATTGACGATGGAGGTCACCAGGCTTTGCACCGACGGATATCCGAACGGATGCTCCGCTCTCTACGGGGCGGCAAGGCGCGCGGCCTTGGCGAAGGGATATCGGCGCGGCCTCACCTACATCCTCGCCAGCGAAGACGGGGCGAGCCTCCGCGCCGCGGGCTGGGAATACCTATGGACGGTGAAGGGGCGCAGCTGGGACACGCCCAGCCGTCCGCGCACTGACAAGCATCCGACCGAGGACAAGCTTGCCTACGGCTGGGGGGCTTGGCCACAATTGGCGAAGGAGGCGGCATGACTGATATGTTCATGGAGAAGGCGGCCGAGATCAGCTCGTGTGGTGGCTATCGCTACAGTCTGCTGCGACGCTGGGATCCGGGCGCGTATGTCCAGCCGGTGATTATGCTGAATCCATCGACGGCCGACGCCGAAATCGACGACCCGACTATCAAGCGCTGCATGGCATTCGCGCGTCGCGAGAACTTCGGCGGAATCCGCGTCTTCAACTTGTTCGCCTATCGCGCCACGTCGCCGGCCGACATGAAGGCGGTCAAAGACCCGATCGGCCCGAAGAACGATGAGGCCTTGGCGGAGGCCTTCGCATTGTCGGCAACGCCGACGCTGGTGGCATGGGGAACAGATGGCGGACACTTGGCGCGCGCGGCCGCGGTCTGCGCGATCGCCAAGCAGGCTGGCGCAAGCCTCGTGTGCCTTGGAATGACGAAGGACGGACACCCGCGACACCCCCTCTACGTAAAGGGGTCGCAGCCGTTCGTTCCGTATGTTCCACCCGCTCACACCGGAGTGACACCGGAATAAGGATTTTAGCGAAGTGGTGAAAACGTAGGGAAATGAATGGTCGGGGAGAGAGGATTCGAACCTCCGGCCCCTGCCTCCCGAAGACAGTGCTCTACCAGGCTGAGCTACTCCCCGACGTGGAGCGTGATCGCTGTTGGTGCCCACCGGGAAGGGGCGCGATCGCTTGCTGCGAGGCGCGCCTATAGGGTGGATCATTCGGGCGATCAAGCGCCTTGATGCACCGCCCCGGTCGGCACGCCGCTGACCGGCAAGGAGTCATTCGTCCCGTGCCGCCAGCATGTCGGCGACCACCACGAACTTTTCGCGCGGGGCGCCGTCGCGGGCGCGCGCGGACTCGGCGGCTTCGATCCGCTGCCAGTCGGCAAAGCTCACCTTGTCAGC
The DNA here is from genome assembly GCF_042693015.1 of Sphingomonas sp. DBB INV C78. Taxonomy (NCBI): domain Bacteria; kingdom Pseudomonadati; phylum Pseudomonadota; class Alphaproteobacteria; order Sphingomonadales; family Sphingomonadaceae; genus Sphingomonas; species Sphingomonas sp. DBB INV C78. The sequence goes on from NZ_CP170544.1 coordinate 4,528,064, forward strand.
ACCGCGCGTCGCCAGCAGCGCATCCAGTCCCGCACCGCCATCCTTGCCGGCGGAGGCGGGGTGATCGGCGGCGATCGTCTCGGCGATCATGTATCCGTCGGGCCGATTCGTCCCGATCGTGCCGGTGGGCCCGCGCCGCGCCCAGCCGACGGCGTAGAGGTTGCCGCTGTCCACCGGCACGCGGCCTTCGGTGTTGGCGAATCGGCCGGCGCGCTCGTCATAGGGCACGCCGGGGATGGGCGGCGTGCGGTATCCGATGCAGGCAATGATCAGCCCCGCGGGGATTGCATAGGTCTCCCCCGTGCCCTCCACCATGCCTTCGCCGATCGGCCGGGTGCGCTCGACGATCAGTCGCTCCGCCTTGCCGTCGCCCTCGATCGCCACCGGTCGCGCAAAGAAATCGAAGTCGATCGCCACATCCTTGTCCTGCGCGAGGCTAACGAAGCTGCGCAGATGGCTGACCGACTTGCGCTCACCGGGTTCGAGCGCGGCATCGTCCGCCTCGGGCGGGAGATCGGCGGTGTCGACATGGGGCACCGCGCGCTGCAGATGACCGAGTTCGCCAAGTTCCTTGGGCGTCATCTGGATCTGGTGGGGGCCGCGACGGCCGACCACGGTGACCTGTTTGATGGCGGAATTGCCCAGCGCGTCGAAGGCGTGGGCGACGATGTCCGATCCCACGAATTCGGCCGGCGCCTTGGCGAGGATGCGGGTTACGTCCAGCGCGACATTGCCGTTGCCGATCACTGCGGCGGCGGACACGTCGAGCGGCGGATCGAGTTCGGCGAAATCGGGATGGCCATTATACCAGCCGACGAACGCCGCCGATCCCACGACGCCCGGCAGATCATCGCCGGGAATGCCGAGCGGCCGGTCCACCGGCGCGCCCGTCGCCAGGATCACCGCGTCATAGAGCGCGAGCAGCTCGGGGATCGTCACCTGGTCGCCGACAGAGACATTGCCGACGAAACGGACATTTTCGGACAGGGCGACCTGCTCGTAACGCCTTGAGACGGCCTTGATCGACTGGTGATCGGGGGCGACGCCGAATCGGATCAGGCCGTAGGGAACGGGCAGCCGGTCGATCATGTCGATCGCAACATCGCTGCCGAACTGCTTCTGACAGGCTTCTGCGGTATAATAGCCTGCCGGGCCCGAACCGATGATCGCGATATGCCGCATGAACGTCTCGCCTCTCCAGTGATTTGGGCGATCGTAGCGGGGGGAGCGCGCGGCACAAGGGCGGGCGGAGATTGCTTTTCGCAATGTTACACTTCAATGACGCCGACTAAGCTGAAGGAGCCTCACCATTCGCCAGATTGCCGCCCTGCCTTACCGGATCGAGGAGGACGGGTCTGCGCGCGTGATGCTGATCACCTCGCGCGATACGGGGCGCTGGGTGATTCCGAAGGGCAATCCGATCCGCGGGCTCGACGCGCACCGCGCCGCCGCGCACGAGGCGTATGAGGAAGCCGGCATCACCGGCATTCCCTGCCCGTCGCCGCTTGGCTCCTATCGCTATCGCAAGAAGAAGAAGAGCGGCGAGGCGCGCAACGCCACCGTCTCGGTCTTCCCGCTCGCCGTGCTCAAGCAGGCCGAGGAATGGCCCGAGCAGGAAGAGCGGATGACGCAATGGTTCACGCTGGCCGAAGCCGCCGAGGTGGTGGACGAGCCGCAGCTGAAAGACATGATCGCCGGCTTTCGCGCGCCCGTGGCGCCGGTCGGCCTCGTCGAACGCGGGGTGACCTTCGTTCGCAATTGGGGGGCGAGTATTCCGATGTTCCGCTGGTTCCAGGCGCTGATGCCGAAGCAGGGACGCTTCTTCGAACAGTTCGAGGATCATGCCGCGACCTTGGTCGCCGGCGCCGATGCCCTCGCCAAGCTGCTCGAAGGCGGCAAGGATATGGACGTCCATATCCGCGAGATCCACGAGCGCGAGCATGATGCGGACGAGATCATCCGCGATGTGCTGCAGGACGTTCGCCGCATCCTCATCACGCCATTCGATCGCAGCGCCATCACCAGCCTGATCGGCGTGATGGACGACGCGATCGACCAGATGAACGCGACCGCCAAGGCGATCACGCTTTATGAGGTCAAGACCTTCGAGCCGCAGATGCGCGACATGGCGGGCATCATCGTCGAAGCCGCGCGCATCCTCGAAGAAGCGATGCCGCTGCTCCGCTCGATCGGCACCAATGGCCAGCGGCTGCACGAATTGACCGAGCGCCTGGTGCGGATTGAGGGTCATGCCGACGAGATCCACGACGCGGGCCTGAAGGCGCTCTACCGCGCGCATCTCGACAGCAGCCCACTCGCCTTCATTGTCGGGCGCGAAATCTACAGTCACATGGAAAAGATCGTCGACCGGTTCGAGGATGTCGCCAACGAGATCCAGGGTCTCGTGATCGACCACGCCTGATCGCCGCCTTATTCCATGGACCCCATCGCGCTTTCCCTGCCGCTGCTGATCGGCCTGATCGGTGTCGCCTTGCTGTTCGATTTCCTGAACGGCCTGCACGACGCCGCCAATTCGATCGCGACGATCGTGTCGACCCGCGTGCTCCGCCCGCAATATGCGGTGATGTGGGCGGCCTTCTTCAACTTCATCGCCTTCCTCTTCTTCGGCCTGCATGTCGCCGATACGGTGGGCCGCGGCATCGTCAGTGCCGAGATCATCGACGCCCATGTCATCTTCGGCGCGCTGATGGGGGCGATCGTCTGGAACCTCATCACCTGGGGGCTGGGTATCCCATCCTCCTCCAGCCACGCACTGATCGGCGGGCTGGTGGGGTCGGGCATCGCCAAGCATGGCCTGTCGTCGATCGTGTGGAGCGGCGTGCTCAAGACCGCGTCCGGCATCGTCCTGTCGCCGACGATCGGCCTCGTCCTCGCGCTCGTGCTGGTGCTCCTCACCTCCTGGGCCTTCGTGAAGGCGACGCCCAACCTTGCCGACCGCTGGTTCCGCAAGCTCCAGTTCGTCTCGGCCTCGCTCTATTCGCTCGGCCATGGCGGCAATGATGCGCAGAAGACGATGGGGATCATCGCCGTCCTGCTTTATTCGCAGGGCATGTTGGAAGGCGGCTTCCACGTTCCTTTCTGGGTGGTGATCTCCTGCCAGACGGCGATGGGCCTTGGCACCCTGATGGGCGGCTGGAAGATCGTCCACACCATGGGATCGAAGATCACGCGGCTCACCCCCATGCAGGGCTTCTGCGCGGAAACCGGCGGCGCGCTCACCTTGTTCGGGGCGACGTGGCTCGGCATTCCGGTCTCGACCACCCACACGATCACCGGCGCGATCGTCGGCGTGGGGTCCGCGCGGCGCGTCTCCGCCGTGCGCTGGAACATCGCCAGCCGCATCGTCGTCGCCTGGGTGGTGACTCTGCCAGCGGCCGCCCTGTTCGGCGCCTTCTTCTACTGGCTGGCCGGCCTGTTTGGCTGATACCTTTGGCAAGCACCGCGCTTGATGCTATCGGGCGCGGCAATTCCCATTCCCTGAACAGATCGGCCCCTTCGTGACTCCGCTCGACCGTATCCGCAATTTCTCGATCATCGCGCATATCGACCATGGCAAGTCGACGCTGGCCGATCGGCTGATCCAGCGCACCGGCGGCTTGTCCGATCGCGAGATGTCCGCTCAGGTCCTCGACAATATGGACATCGAGAAGGAGCGCGGCATCACCATCAAGGCGCAGACGGTGCGCCTCGATTACACCGCCAAGGACGGCCAGTCCTATGTCCTGAACCTGATGGACACGCCGGGCCATGTCGACTTCGCTTATGAAGTCAGCCGCAGCCTCGCCGCGTGCGAAGGCGCGCTGCTGGTGGTGGACGCGGCGCAAGGCGTCGAGGCGCAGACGCTCGCCAACGTCTATCAGTCGATCGAGCATGATCATGAGATCGTGCCCGTCATCAACAAGATCGACCTTCCCGCCGCCGAGCCCGAGCAGGTCCGTGCGGAAATCGAGGAAGTGATCGGCCTCGACGCGTCCGAAGCGGTGCTCGCCTCGGCCAAGTCGGGCATCGGCATCGATGACATTCTCGAAGCGATCGTCAAGAAGATCCCGCCGCCCAAGGGCGATGCCAATGCGCCGCTCAAGGCGATGCTGGTCGATAGCTGGTACGACCCCTATCTCGGCGTCGTCATCCTGATCCGCGTCATCGACGGCGTCATCAAGAAGGGCCAGCAGATCAAGTTCATGAACGCGGGCACGACGCACCTCGTCGACCGCGTCGGCTGCTTCCGCCCCAAGATCGAGCAATTGACCGATCTCGGCCCCGGCGAAGTCGGCTTCATCACCGCGCAGATCAAGGAAGTCAGCCAGACGGCGGTCGGCGACACCATCACCGATGCCAAGAAGCCCGCGGCCGAAGCGCTGCCGGGCTTCAAGGAAGTCCAGTCGGTGGTGTTCTGCGGTCTCTTCCCGGTCGACGCGAACGACTTCGAAAAGCTCCGCGAATCGATCTCCAAGCTGCGTCTCAACGACGCGAGCTTCACCTTCGAGATGGAGACGTCGGCGGCCTTGGGCTTCGGCTTCCGCTGCGGATTCCTCGGCCTGCTGCATCTGGAAATCATCCAGGAGCGGCTGACCCGCGAATATGATCTCGATCTCATCACCACCGCGCCCTCGGTGGTCTATCGCCTGCTCCTCACTCGGTCTGCCGGCGAGGCCGAGGCGCGGACGATCGAGCTCCACAACCCCGCCGACATGCCCGATCCCAACAAGATCGACAGCATCGAGGAACCGTGGATCGAGGCGACGATCTACGTGCCCGACGAATATCTCGGCTCGATCCTCAAGCTCTGCCAGGATCGCCGCGGCATCCAGAAGAACCTGACCTATGTGGGCGGCCGCGCGCAGGTGACGTACGAACTGCCGCTCAACGAAGTGGTGTTCGATTTCTACGATCGCCTGAAATCGATCACGCGCGGCTATGCCAGCTTCGACTATCACCAGATCGGCTATCGCGAGGGCGACCTCGTCAAGATGTCGATCCTCGTCAACAACGAGCCGGTCGATGCCTTGAGCATGATCGTCCACCGCGGCACCGCCGAAACCCGCGGCCGCGGCATGTGCGAGCGGCTGAAGGACTTGATCCCGCGCCACATGTTCAAGATCCCGATCCAGGCCGCGATCGGCGGCAAGGTGATCGCCCGCGAAACCATCGCCGCGCTCCGCAAGGACGTGACCGCCAAATGCTATGGCGGTGACGCGACCCGCAAACGCAAGCTTCTGGAAAAGCAGAAGGAAGGCAAGAAGCGGATGCGCGAATATGGTTCGGTCAGCATTCCGCAGGAGGCGTTCATCGCGGCGCTCAGGATGGGGGATGAGAATTAGGCTGAGCGCCCGAGGCTAAGGAGGGGATTGCGCCAGCAATCGCCGAGTTAGACGGGGATCAGCGCCAGCCCGGCCGGCGGGCCGGCCAAGAGCCGGACCCGACCGACGGCGCGGCTTTGCCGCGACGCCACGAACCCGCTCCCGTCATACCGGCGAAGGCCGGTATCCAGTTCCACGGCCGATCTGGACCTCGGCCTACGCCGGGGTGACGACGGCGAGCGCACGACCATACGGCATCACCCCCCATTTCCCCCTTGCCCAACCCCACCGATCGTCTAGCCTTCTCAACGGGCTGCACACCGGCCCCTTGTCCTCCTCATCGCAGGAAGGCCGTGATCGATGGACTTCATGCGTCTCCTCCGCTCGCTGGAGGAATTTCTCTATGAGGTGATGACCTGGCTGCTCTTCTATCCGCGCACGATGTGGCGAGTGTTGCGGCGCCCGCTGACGATGCTCGGCTATTCCGATCGCGAGCAGAAGGACGCGCCGGACGAACAATATACCGATACGCTCAGCCCGCCATTGTTCCTGATGATCACTATCCTGCTGTCGCACGCGGTGGAGATCGCGTCGCACCAGCGGCTGCCCAAGCCGACATCGGAATTCGCGCAGGAGATTGCGGCATCCGAACAGAATCTGCTGATCCTGCGTTCGATCCTGTTCGCCATCTATCCCTTGATGTTCGCCCGCGCCCGGCTGAAGCGCCTCAAGCTCCCGCTCAACCGCGATACGCTGCGCGGCCCGTTCTACGCCCAATGCTATATCGCGGCGCCGGCCGCGTTCATGATGGGCATTGCCGCCATCTTTGCGCGCGCCCACGCCATCCAATTCCAGATCGCGGGCATCGTGATCTTCCTGATAACAGTTGCCTGGTATCTTACCATTGAAACCCGCTGGTTCCGCAAGCGCACCCAGATCACAACCTTCGCCGCCGCGCGCATGGCGTTCGGCACCTGGTTCCTGGCGAGCTTCATCAACGCCATCCTGAGCGCGATCTTTCTGGGGACGTGAGGCTGAGGCCCGAGACTAAGGAGGGGATTGCATCGCAATCCGGGAGTTAGGCGAGGATCAGCCGAAGCCCGGCCGGCGGGTCGGTGTAAAGCCGGACCCGACCGACGACGCAGCTTTGCCGCGGCGCTACGAACCCCTCTACCGTCATCCCGGCGTAGGCCGGGATCTCACTTTTCATCCAGCATCGAAGGCCGCGGCCGAAGATTTGCAAAGGCTTCCGGTAGGGGCGTGCCTTTGGGCCAATAGCCAGCGCCCTTAAGATTATCAAAGCGCTTGGAGCGCCACAGATTGGTTCCGAGCACCTTGCTTTTGTCGGCACCTTCAACCTGAAAGCCCCTGCGCTCCAATTCGCTCAACAATTCTGATCGGGTAAGAGGGCGCTGAGCCGTGATGATCAACTCTTCAGCGGCATCCATCATGCGAGCGACGTGCTGAACTCGCTCCGCGCGGCTAACAAAACCAGAAAATAAATCGGCTTGAATTAGAGCCGAGCCGGGATCGCCACGATATTTTCTCCCCGCCGCCGCCTTTTCAAAGGCTGCGATGAATTCGTCGAGCGAACGAATTATCGAACTCAATTCGTCACGTTGCTGAATGGCTCTCTGCCGGTGCTCTTTCGCCTTTTTCAGCAGGTCGTCCATGGCAGCCTCCACTCAGAATTCACCACACCGGCAAAAAAAAGTCAACACGGAGTGCACAATTCAGGACTCCGAGTTGACTTGAGAATTCGTTAACCGTATCCTCGAGGCGCTTCGACCAAAGGAGGTGAATCGCGATCCAATAAACCCGGCGAAGCGCCGATGATTGAATAAAAAAAAGGGCCGACCTTTCGGCCGACCCTTTCCGATTTCTGTCCGTTGGGACGTGTGAAACCGCTGTGAGAAGCTAAGAATCGCACTTCCTAACGGATGGGTCAACCCTGACGTTAGGAAACTGAAATCATGTCAGATTATCAGGTTAAGTGCATTCGCCGAGATGGCAAAGATCAGGACCGCCGCATTGACAGGCTCGGCGGAGACGGATGGAATGATACCATCGACCGGGTCATCAGTTTTATTCAAAATGGTGTCCATCGTTTTTGGACTACCGCCGGCGGCAAGAGCGTATGGGTTGTGGTTAAAAGACACCCCACGAGCGGTCGTTTGTATCTCGCCACGGAGAATGACCAGTATCCGGATAACAACCTGCTCAGCTTGCCGGAATGCGTCACCTCTTAGGTTTGCACTGAGTTGTGCGCCCCAGCGGCAATATCGTTGGGGCGCGCTTCCTTCTCCAATATCGAAATTGGAAAATTAGTGGGGCTGGCAGTGCGGAACTACGTGAAAGTCATTCACGCCCCAGCCGTCTCCGCCTTCCCCGCCGATCCCACCAGATACCGGTTATACAGGAACCCGATCCCGATCAGGCTGAAGCCCAGCGCCACGAAGCTGCCGATGCGCAGCAGCCCTTCCAGCCCCTTGGCGTCCCACAGGAACACCTTCAGCACCGTCGCCAGCATCAGCAGCAGCGCCGCGATCCGCCAGGGCTTGCCGCCCCACGCCTTCCGGTCGTGCGCGATGCCATACCGCAGGAAGCCGATGGCGAGCAGGATGCCGGCGATCGAGCGGGCAATGTCCTCGCGCGGGCTGACGCGATCGCCGGTCAGGATGCTGCCCTCGAAGAATTGCCGCACGCTGGTCGCGACCAGCGCCAGCACAAGGAGCATCGCCAACAGGGTGATCGCCTTGCGCGCGCGATCCGCCAGCACGGGTTCGAACCGGCGGAAGAGGGCGATCCAGACGAGCGGCAGGCCATAAGCCGGCAGCAGCAGGTTGGCGATCGGCCACGGCCCCACCGCTTGATCCCGGAAAGCCGGGTTGAAGACGAGGATATCGAACCAGACCAGCCGGAAGGTCGCGATGGCGACGAGCGCGACGCCGATCGGCCGCAGCAATTCGTGCCGGCCCTGCTGCCACAGCGCGGCCACGCCGCCCGCGAACAGCAACTGCGTCAGGATCACACGCTCGGCAAAGGCATAAGCGATGATCTCCCCGTCTGATCCGATCGCGAATATCTGTTTGTAGAGGATGTGCAGCGTCGCCAGCAGCGCCGCCCCGCAGAAGGCGAACAGGCCGCCGCGCAGCATGGGGACACGCAGCACGCGGGTGAAGGCCAGCATCGCCACCACGCCCAGCGCTGGCCCCGCCATCAGCAGCAAAGTGCGGTTCGGCCGCGGCAGATCGCTCGCCTTCACGAACGCGCCCGCGATCGACGCCATGCACTCGACCAGCCAGACGCCCAGCCCGGCCAGCACGCTCAGCAGCGATACCAGGGCGAAGGTGAGCGCCGCCGCCCGCGCGCGCAGCGCGGGCACGCGATCGGATGCGAAGGCGAGCGCGATCGCCGCCGCGCCGCAGGCGATCGGCACCCAATCGTCAGGCAGCAGGATCAAGAGCGCGCGCGCGACGATCAGGGCGGCGACGATCAGCCAGGGCGCGCCCACCAGTCGGTCGCGCTCGATATGGCCGATCAGCGCGAACAGGGCCGCCGTCGCCAGCAGCCGCCATTCCGCATTATGGCCGGCGATGAAGGCGCCCGACCAGTCGAGGCTCAACAGATGCACGACCACCACCACGCCGATGATCCGCGGTGTCCAGGCGAGCAGGCTATCGTCAGCCTTGACCGCGACCCAGGCCACCGCTGCGGCAATCGCGGCGTAGATCGGCGGCAACAGGCTGTCGGGCAGCGCGATGGCCGCCCCGATCGCGAGCAGGATCGCCGATGCCGTCACCAGCAAGGCGAAGCGCCAGTCGGCGGGCCGCCGGATGTCGTTCCAGCCGCGCGCAGCGGCGATTGCGGGGGCTGCGGCGAAGGCGGTCGCCATCACCCCCCAGCCCGTGCCGTCGAGCAGGGTCGGGAAGCGCAGCCAGCCGACCGTCACCATGCCGACCAAAGCCGCCGATCCCTGTGCCGCGCCCACCCGGCCGCGGACGGGATGCCAGGCGTCGATCAATGCGGGTGCGGCGAGGATCGCGATCAGCCCGCCGCCGACCATCGCCAGCAGCTTGAGTTCGGGCAGCGGCCACAAGGCGATCGTCACCAGCGCGACGCCGAGTGCGACGGGCGGCAGCATCCATTGCTTGGGGTCGATGCGGGCGAGCAGCACCGCGCCGATCGCGAGCAGGCCATAGAAACCCCAGACGAGCGGGCTGAACCCGCCCTGCACCACCAGCATCGCGATCTGCACCGCAGCCGCGATCACCGTGCCGGCGCGCAGCCAGCGGGTGATGTCGCCACCATCTTTGTCCGTCGCGAGCAAAGGGATCGCGAAGGCGAGCGCGAGCAGCAGCAGGCCGGTGGCGCTCGCGGTCGCCACATCCATCACGCTCGTCGCGATCAGCAGGCCCGCCCAGCCGAAGCCGCCGACGAGCGCCGCGACCGCCAGCCACAGCCAGCCCTGCCGGCGCGACACGCCCGCGATCGCGCCGATCACCAGCATCAAATAGAGCGCCAGCACCGGCGCATTGGCTTCTTGGCCGCCCGCCAGCGCCGGTGCGGAAAGCCCGCCGATCAGGCCCAGCACCGCCGAAGGCGCGCCGAAGCGCAGCGCCATGCCGATCGCCGCGGCGGTGATCGATGCCAATGCGAGGAAAGCGGTGAGCGGGGGGATCAGCGCGTAGAGATTATGCGCGATCAGGATGGCGATATAGGCGGTGGCGATGCCCGCGCCCGCCAGCGCCTGCGCGACGCGCGGATCGTTGGCGAGTGTCGGGATACGCTTCGCCGCTTCCGCCCCGCCGATCAGCAGGCCTGCGAACAGAAGCGCAAGGACGACCCGCACCGCCGGCGAAAGCAGGCCCGTATCGATCGAATATTTGACCAGGAAGAAGCCCGCGACCGCGAGTGTGACGCCGCCCGCCCAGATCGGCAGGCGCGATCCGAACAGCTCCTCGAACACCCGCGAACTGACCGGCGGCTTGGGTGGCGGCGGCGGTGCTGCCTCGGCGATCACCGGTTCCGGGGCGATCGGCTCCGGTTCGGGCTCCGGCACCGGTTCCGGCAATATCTCCACCAGCGGCTCCGGTGCCGGCTCGGGCGCAAATCCAACAGGGGGTGTGATTTGAGTGTAAACCTGGCTTTCAACCCCGGTCGCGCGGAGCTGGCGGATTTCCTCGCCCAGCAGCGACAACCGCCGCTCCGCCTGTTTCATCCTGCCGATCAGCGATACGACCGCAACGATCAGCCCGGTAATCGCCAGGAATTCGAGCATGCCCCATCTCCCCGGCGCAAGGGCTAACCGGTTCGTCGGCGGAACGCCACCGTCATGATCTTTTCCCCCAGCAGCGCCGCCAGCATCGTCGCGCCGGTCAGCGGGAAGATCAGCCCCGCCACCAGCATGATCGCCGCCACGCCCCGCGCCCGCGCCGGATCGGACGGGCGGGGCGGAGTTGCGAAGCGGCGCTTCCACCACAGAACGGGCGCCGTCACGCACAGCAGCAACGCGGCCACGCAGCCAAGCAGCATGACGAAGCGGTTGGCCTCGCCATATTCCTGCCCCTGATGGACGGCGATGCCCCATTCCACCGCCTTCGCCCCGGCGCCGAACTGGCCGAAGCGCATGTCCGCCAGCACCGCGCCCGATGCCGGATCGACATAGACCGCGCGGGCATCCTCGGCTCTGGTGACGACACTCGCCACCAGCCAGGGCTGCCCCATCGCCTTCGGCGGCACGAGTTGCCATGGCGCCGCCATGCCGGCGATGGCGATCACCCGATCGGGGCCGATCGCAGCATGGTGGCCGGCGTGGGGAGAGGCGACCTCCTGCAAGGCCCAGGGCAAGGCGGCGCGATGGTCGCCATGGTCGGGGTTCGGCGCCTTCGGCCGGCCAATGCCATAATGCGCGACCACGGCCCGCAGGCCTTCGCCCCACACGCCCGACCAGGGCATACCCGTCACCGCGAGGAACAGGATGACCGCGCCGACGATCGCGCCCGTCGAGGCATGGAGATCGCGCCAGAACAATCGCCCCGCTGGCCTTCCCCGCACCGCGACCGCCGGGTTCCCGCCGCGCGGCCACCACAGATAGAATCCCGTCGCGACCAGCAGGATCGTCCAGCCCGCCGCGATCTCGATCAGCGCATTGCCGATCGGCCCGGTGATGGCGAGGCTGTGGAGGTTCTTGACCAGCGCCATCGTTCCGCCATCGCGGGTGGTCCCCAGCACATGGCCGTTGGCGGGATCGACGAAGGCGAGGCGGCGGCCGTTGTCGCCCTCCAGCGTCATCCGCCAGCTTGCGTCGACTTCGGCGGGACGCATTACGCTTGCCACCCGCGCGCCCGTTTCGTCTTCCACTTGTCCGATCATCGGCGCGATCGCCATCGCTGGCCCACTCGCGGCGGACCAGGAACGGTAGAGCGCGCCCTCTATCTCGGGCTTGTAGAGATAGAGCCCGCCCGTCACCGCCAGCCAGGCCAAGAAGGGCAGCACGATCAGCCCGGCATAGAAATGCCAGCGCCAGACGGTGCGGTAGAGATCTTCGCGCATCAGAAGCGCGCCCGCACGCCGCCATATAAGGCGCGCCGTTCGACCGGATAATAAATGGCGGAGGTATCATTGGCCCGCACCACCGCGGAAATGTCGCCAATCGCCTTCTTCGCCGTCAGGTTGCGGGCGTCGAGGAACAGGGTGACATTGTCGCGCACGCTCGCCTCCGCGCTCAGCCCCAGCAGCACATAGTCCGGCACGCGCGTGCTGTTCACATAATCGGCCCACGCACCTTCGGGCAGCCATTCCAGATTAGGCGTCAAGCTGAACCGATCGCTGCCGAGCCGCAGGTCGGCGCGGTAGAGATGCTTCGCCACTACCGGCAGCCGGTTGTCGCCATAGACGGGATCGTCGCGGAAGCGGAAGTCGTTGAGCTGGTATGCCTGCCGTAGCCGCGCCCATGGAGTGAGGTCGAGCGTCAGCGCCGCCTCGATCCCCTGATGCCGCGTCTTGCCGGCATTGAAGGTGGACGCGGGAATATCCTGCGCCACGGTGAATTGCAGCATCTCGCCCTTGATGTCCGCGCGGTAGAAGCTGACGTCCCAGCTTGCGATGCCGATCCGCCCGCGACTGCCCACTTCGAACGTCCAGGCGCGCTGCGGATCGAGATCGACGAAGCCGGGGAGGCCCGTCGCGGGCGTCTGGCTCAGCTCGCTATAGCCCGGCAATTCCACCGATCGGCTGTAATTGGCATAGACCTGAATGTCGGCACGCGGCTGCCACAACAGCCCGAACTTGGGCGCGAAGGGATCGAAGCTCACCGCGCCGCTGCGCGCGGGATTGAGCCGGTTGTCGATCTCCCGCTCGCCGTGCGTGTAGACGCCGCCCGCAATCAGCCAGAGATTGAACACGGGCGCGATCCGCACCTCGCCATAGCTGTCGATCGTCTGCGCGGTCTGTTGGGCGTCGGTGGTCAGCGCGCCACGTTTGCCGCTCACATTGACGAACTGCTTGGCGTGAACCGTGCCAAAGCGCGCCGTCGTCCCCAGCGTCGCCTCCACCGGCATACCGCCCACATCGCCGGCCCAGTCGATCCGCGCATAGACACCGCGATCGTCCGATTTCTGGTCGATCACCTGGAAGATCGGGTGAAAGAGCTGCTTCGTGTTGTAGAAGGCACCGACCGCCAGCTTCGCCGCATCAAGGTCGATCGTCGTGCGATTCTGCAGGCGGATCGAGTCGATATCGCGCGCCTGATCGCCGGCGACGCTGGCGGCATTCGCCTGCTTCGGGTCGGTCAGCGCCTGCGCCATGGTGAGCGCGCCCGGCAGTTCCTGCTCGATATGGTTCACGCTGGCGTAGAAGCGCGTCTCGATCCGGTCGCTTAGCTTGATCCCGACATTGCCGTTGAAGCGCAGCGAGGAGCGCTTCGCATGATCACGATCGCCGTCCGAGCTGTCGCCGGTGAGTGCGAACCAGCCGTCGCCTTGCCCGGTCGCGAAGCCGGCGGCTAGTTTGCCGCGGATCGTATCGAAGCTGCCGCCGTCGATCCGCGCCTCCACGCCGGGCGCGGTGCGGCCGGTGGGCGTGACGGCGTTGATGCCGCCGCCCAGCGTAGACGATCCCAGCCGCAATGCGTTCGCGCCCCGGAATACCTCGATATGCTGGAAGACCTGCGGGTCGAGTTCCTGGAAGTCGCCATTATTGTCGGCGAGGTTGATCGGCACGCCATCCTGGAACAGCATCAGCCCACGCATATGGAAGCCGCGGCTGATCCCCGATCCGCGGATCGAAATGCGCACCTCCTGCCCGAAACGCGGCTGGGTGTAGATGCCCGGCGAGAAAGAGAGCGCGTCGCGCAGCGACACGGTCAGCCGGTCCTGAAACTCGGCGGCATCGACCACATCGCTGCCGCCGGCCGTGCGATCCACCTGTTCGCGCGCCGCGTCGATCGCGGCGGTGACGACGATTGTGTCGGGCGCCTCCATCTCGGCAAAGGCGGGGGCGGCAGACAGAGTCGTGACGGCGAGCAGGGATGCGCGGCCAAGCGCGCGGAAGGAAACGGACATGAAGATAACCTCTGAAACCCGGGCGCGCGTGGATGGCGGCCCATGCAATTCGGCCGCGCGCCCGGATGGGCACGCGGCAGCGGCGGGATCAGACGGTTGCGGGTGGTCCGGTCGGCGGTGGCGGCGGCGCGGCGAGTCCGCGGCCGACGGAAACGGCGAACGCGGCTCCCATGATCGGTGCGACGGCCATGGTCGGCGGCGCGAGGACGGGCGCGAGATCAGGCGCGACGAGCGCCGCGCCGAGGGCTGCGAAGACGCAGCTTTCGGTCGTCTTGCCGGGCTGGACGGGGGCCTTTTCGTGGAGCGTGCCGTCGTCGGCGATCCACATTTCCACCGCGCCCATACCGGTGCAGAGCGTGACAGCGCGGCCGTCGGTCGCGGGCATCCAGCCGGCTGGGACGAGCAGGCGCATCATCAGCGCGAGCGCGACAAGCATCACGGCGATTCCGCCCTTGCCTCTTGTCGCAGTCGATGATGCCATGCCCCGCATGGACGCGCCGCCTAGTCGATCGGCCAACGGCTGTCGACCCATTCGGCCAAGAAGTGGCGGCGCGGACGCGAAATCCCCGGTGACGCTTGCCCCGCAGCGCGGCGGGCGCTTAGCTCACGCTCAACCATAGATTATCGAAGGAGCAGGGCCATGAAGCGGGCCGACATCGAAGGAAAGCGCATCCTCATCACCGGCGCGACCGGGCAGTTCGCCAAGCCGCTGGTCGCGGCCTATGCCGGCAGGGCGCAGGTCTTCGCCGCCGCGCGCTATGGCAAGGAAGAGGATCGCGCCGAGATCGCCGCGATGGGCGCGACGCCGGTCAGGATCGACCTGTCCGATCCCGCCAGCCTCGAAACCATCCCCGAGGTCGATTATGTCGTGAACGCGGCCGTCGCCAAGACGGGCGATTTCGACCGCGATCTTCAGGAAAATGCGGAGGGCGTCGGCTTCCTGATCGCCAAATGCCGCAACGCCAAGGCCTTCGTCCATATCTCGACGACGGGCGTCTATGCCTATGAGGGGTTGGCGCCGCGCAAGGAGACGGACGCGCTCGGCGACAATCACCGGTCGATGATGCCGACCTATTCGATTGCCAAGATCGCCACCGAATCCGTCTGCCGCTTCGCCGCCAAGACCTATGGCGTGCCGACCGTCATCGCGCGGATGAGCGTGCCTTATGGCGATAATGGTGGCTGGCCCTGGTATCATCTGCTGATGATGCAGAACGGCGTGCCGATCACCATCCATCCCGAAGGGCCAAACCTCTACAGCCCGCTCCATGTCGACGATTATGTCGAGAAGATCCTCTATCTGCTGGGCGCTGCGACCAAGGAGGTCGTAACGACCAATTTCGGCGGATCGCAGGCCGCGAGCGTGGAGGAATGGTGCGAATATATTGGCGAGCTGACCGGCTTCACGCCGATCTTCCAGAAGGATGAGGCCGCGTTCGGCGCGCTTTCGATCGACACGACGAAGATGCACTCGCTGATTGGCGAGACGAAGGTCGATTGGCGCGACGGCATCCGCCGGATGATCAAGGCGCTGGCGCCCGATACGCTCAAGACGGCGGCTTAAGTCACTCGTCATCCCAGCGAAAGCTGGGATCTCAGGAGGCTGATCGCCCGCGCCAGCCGCACGAGATGCCAGCCTGCGCTGGCATGACGGAAATCAGGGCATCGGCCCCGCCAGTGGCGCGGGGTCGATCCGCTCGTCCTGCCACTTCATGCTCCAGTGGAGGTGCGGGCCGGTCGCCCGGCCAGTGGCGCCGATCGCGCCGATCGGCTGGCCGCGCGCCACCCGGTCACCCACCTTCACGTCGATGCGGGAGAGGTGGAGGAAGGCGCTGTTGAGCCCCATGCCGTGATCGATCATCAGCAGATTGCCCTCCAGCGTGAAGGGGGCGGACGCGGCGAGGATGACGACGCCGTCGGCGGGCGCCACGATCGGCGTGCCGGTGGGCCGCGCGACATCGACGCCCGAATGCGGCGCGCCGGGCTCGCCGGCATAGATGCGCTGCGATCCGAACACGCCGCTGATCCGGCCGGTGACGGGCCACAGGAAGCGTTGCTGCCAGCCTTGCGCATCCGACTGGATTGCCCGGGCGGCGTCAATCTGCTTGGTCTCGGCCTCGCGTCGCCGCAGAAATTCCGGCGTCGGCGTGGTGCCGCGGGCGAGCGTCGGCAGCGACTGGATGTTCCAGGCCCGGGGGGCAATGGTCAACGTCTGGCGGAGTGTTGCGCCGGACGGCGATCGCGCCTCGATCACAGCGTTCGACCCATGATCGCGGCCGAAGCCGATGAGGAAGCGACGGCCGTCTGCCATCCGCAACGGCTTGCCGTCGAGCGTCAGGCTTGCCGTGCCCTCGGGCGCTGTACCGAAGACGACACCGCCCTGCTGGAAGCTGCCCTGAAAGCTGAAAGTGCCGTTGATCGGCATGACTGCCGCCGGTGGCGGCGGTGCGATCGCTGCTTCTGGCGCAGCAGCAGGCGGAACCGCGGTGCAGCCGGCCAGGATCAGCAATGGCAGAAGGCCGCCCGCGCGGCAGCGGACAATCACGCCGTCAGCGCCGCCTTGGTGGAAAGCTCGGCCGTGGCATAGGCTTCCTGCTTGGTGACGCTCCAGTAGCGGAGATTGTCGAGCGGGATGCGCTCGCCCGAAATGGCGCAGACGACATGATCGCCCGGCGAAAGCACGCGGAAGGCGTTGGCCATATAGTGCAGGCGGGCAGGGCGGCCCTGGGACATCAACATCACTAATTCCTTCATGGCCGCGTCAGAGCAGGCTGGGCTGCTCGGGCTTGTCCTGAGAATAGGATGGCCGGCCGCTCCGCTCAACCTTTGCGTCGACGGTGCCGTCGGCGAAATGCAAGGTGAGCGCGCCCGCGGCCTTCGCCTGCGCCGCGGTGGTGACCACCGCGCCGTCGGGTCGGCGGCCGACCCAGGCATAGCCCTTGGCGAGCGGCCGTTCAGGGTTGAGCCCCTCGGCCAACCGCCACAGCCGCTGGACCTGAGCCTTCGCATCGTCCAGCCGCCGTTCGATCAGGGCGGGGCGGAAGCGGACCGCTGCCAGCCGTTCGCCAGCGCGGGCGAGGCGGGCGTTCAGCAAGGACGGCCGGAGCGCACCCGCCGCATGGGCAAGATCGCCGCGCGCCACGGCAAGCCGGCGCGAAAGGCCACGGGGCAGGCGATCGCCGAGATCGTCGAGCCGTTGTTGCTGGGGGCCAAGAAGTCGGTCGGGCGCCGGCAGCCGCCGCGCGGTGGCCGCCAGCCGTTCGGCCGCGCGCTCATGATAGCGATTGGCGCAACGTCCCGCCCGTGCGCCAAGCTCGCGCAGCGTCGCCAGCAATTCGGCGCGCACCGGCACCGCGATCTCGGCAGCGGCGGTCGGCGTGGGGGCACGAACGTCGGCGGCATAGTCGCACAGGGTGGTGTCGGTCTCGTGGCCGACTGCGGAGATGATCGGAATCGAGCAGCCGGCGACCGCGCGGACCACCACCTCCTCGTTGAAGGACCACAGATCCTCGATCGACCCGCCGCCGCGCGCGACGATCACCAGGTCGGGGCGGGGCACTGGCCCATCTGGCGTCATGGCGTCGAAGCCGCGCACGGCGGCGGCCACCTGCTCGGCGGCGCCTTCGCCCTGCACCAGTACCGGCCACAGGATGACGCGCGTGGGGCAACGATCCTCCAGGCGGTGGAGAATGTCGCGGATCACCGCACCCGTTGGCGAGGTGACCACTCCGATCACCGTCGGCAGGAAGGGCAGCGCCTTCTTCCGCTCGCGATCGAACAATCCTTCCGCGGCCAGCGCGCGGCGGCGCTGGTCGAGCAACTGCATCAGCGCGCCCTGGCCGGCCAATTCCATCCGCTCGATGATGATCTGATATTTGGATCGGCCGGGATAGGTGGTCAGCCGCCCCGTCGCGATCACCTCGATCCCGTCCTCGGGCCGGAAGGCGAGGCCGCCGGCCGTCCCCTTCCAGATCACCCCATCGATGACGGATTTGTCGTCCTTCAGCGCCAGATAGCAGTGGCCGGATGCGACCCGCTTGAAGCCGGAAATCTCGCCGCGCACGCGGACATGGCCGAACCGTTCCTCGACGCTACGCTTCAGCGCGCCCGACAGTTCGGACACGCTCATCGCCGGCGAATTGTCCCCGGGCGTCTCCTCGGCTAACAGCCGCGCAGGTTCGAAGGGAAAATCGCTCATGAAAGTCCTGTTGCTGGGTTCTGGCGGACGCGAACATGCGCTGGCGTGGAAGCTCGCGCAATCGCCGCGCCTCAGCAAGCTCTACGCCGCGCCGGGCAATCCGGGAATAGCCGAGCATGCCGAATGTGTCGTACTCGATCCGGCAAACCCGCACGCCGTGCTCGCTTTCGCCCGCGCGCAAGAGATCGGCCTCGTCGTCGTCGGGCCGGAGGCGCCGCTGGTGGCCGGCGTCGGCGATCTGCTGCGCGAAAATGGCGTGCTGGTGTTCGGCCCGGACGCGGCGGCCGCCCAGCTCGAAGGCTCCAAGGGCTTCACCAAGGATCTCTGCGCGCGGGAAAATATCCCGACGGCAGGCTATGCCCGCTTCACCGATGTCGAGGCGGCCAAGGCGGCGCTGCCGCGCTTCGGCCTGCCGGTCGTCATCAAAGCGGACGGGCTTGCCGCCGGCAAGGGCGTGGTGATCGCGCAAGATACGGCCGAGGCCGAGGCGGCGTTGGCCGACATGTTCGACGGCAGCTTCGGCGATGCCGGTGCCGAGGTCGTGATCGAACAGTTTCTGACCGGCGAGGAAGCGAGCTTCTTCGCGATCACCGACGGCAAGTCGGTCGTGGCCTTCGGCTCGGCACAGGATCATAAGCGCGTCGGTGAAGGCGATACCGGCCCCAATACCGGTGGGATGGGTGCCTACAGTCCCGCCCCCGTGCTGACCGCTGAACTCGAAGCCCGCGCCATGGCCGAGATCGTCGAGCCGACCGTCCGCGCGATGGCGGCGGCGGGGACGCCTTATTCGGGTGTCCTCTATGCCGGGCTGATGCTGACCGAGAGCGGCCCCCAGCTCATAGAATATAATGCCCGCTTCGGTGACCCCGAATGCCAGGTGCTGATGATGCGGCTGGAGGATGATCTGCTCGATCTGCTGCTCAAGGTCGCCGAAGGGCGGCTAAGCGAGACCGCGCCGCCCAGGATGGCGGATCGCGTCGCGCTGACGGTGGTGATGGCGGCGAAGGGCTATCCGGGCACGCCGGAAAAGGGCGGCGCGATCCACGGGATCGACGCGGCCAATGCCGGGGGCGCCAAGGTCTTCCACGCCGGCACGACGCTGAAGGATGATCAGCTCGTCGCCAATGGCGGGCGCGTGCTGAACGTCACCGCGACGGGCGCCACGGTCGCGGAGGCGCAGGCTGCTGCCTATCACGCGGTCGACGCGATCGACTTCGCCACCGGCTTCTGCCGCCGCGACATCGGCTGGCGGGAAGTGGAGCGCGAGCAACAGGGAACAGCCTGAGCCTCCGCACGTTCGTTTCGGAGGCGCATCTTGGGGCAGGAGGGCCAAGCCATGGACCAATATTATCTCGTCGCGATCATCGCGGTCCTGATCGCTATTGTCGCGGTCGTCCTGGTCCTGCGCGGACGCGCCAGGTCGTCGGTCGAGCCCGCGCCGCCGCCTGCCGCGGTGTCGCCGCATCACGATAATATCGCCGATGCCGCCGCCATCGCCACCGCCGACATCGCCGGCCAGTTCCTGGGCGTCGATGCGACGCCGGGGCCGCCGGATGATCTGACCCGCCTCAAGGGCCTCGGCCCGAAGGCGTCGGCAGTGCTGAACGGCATGGGCGTCGCGACCTATGCCCAGCTTGCCGCGCTCACACCTGCGCAGGTCGCGAAGGTGGATGCCGCCATGGGCAATTTCGCCGGCCGCATCACCCGCGACCAGTGGATCGAGCAGGCGCGCTTGCTCGCCATGGGCGACATTCCCGGCTTCGAGGCGAAGTTCGGCAAGCTCGGCTGAAAAAGGCGCGCATCAGCCGCGCCAACCGGCATGACCTGAGCGGAGAAATCGGCTAGCCCAAGGCGCATGGACCTCTACCTGCCCATCGCCGGCCTGTCGGTGAACATCTTCGTGATCATCGGCCTGGGCGGGCTGGTCGGCATTCTTTCCGGCGTGTTCGGCGTCGGCGGTGGCTTCCTGACGACGCCGCTCTTGATCTTCTATGGCATCCCGCCGGCGGTGGCGGTGGCGTCGGCGACGACGCAGATCACCGGCACCAGTGTGTCCGCAGTGATCGCACATCACCGTCGCCAGGGCGTCGATGTGCAGATGGGCGCGGTGCTCGTCGCCGGTGGGGCGATGGGGTCGATCGCGGGCGGCTACGCCTTCCGCGCGCTGCAGGACAGCGGGCAGATCGATACCGTCGTCAACGTGCTCTATGTGCTGCTGCTCGGCGGCATCGGCCTGCTGATGGCGAAGGAAGCCGCGCAGAGCATCGCGGTGATGTGGGGCAAGGCACCGCCGCCGCCGCCGCCGCGTCGCCACCATCCGCTGATCGCCGCGCTGCCGATGCGCTACCGCTTCTACCGCTCGGGGCTCTACATCTCGCCGCTGGCACCCCTTGTATTGGGCTTCGGCACCGGCCTGCTGACGGTGCTGCTGGGCGTCGGCGGCGGCTTCGTGCTCGTCCCCGCCTTGATCTACATCCTCGGCATGTCGACCCGTGTGGTCGTCGGCACCTCTTCCTTCCAAATCCTGTTCGTGACGGCGGCGACGACCCTCGTCCACGCCACCACCACCAAGGCGGTCGATATCGTGCTCGCGGTGCTGCTGCTGACGGGCAGCGTCGTCGGCGCGCAGATCGGCACCCGCTTCGCCATGAAGGTGCGCCCCGAATGGCTGCGCCTCGCGCTCGCCGGGATCGTGCTCGCGGTGGCGCTCCGCATGGCGCTGGGTCTCGGCTGGCGGCCCGACGAGATCTTCACGGTCCAGCCGCTATGATGCGCCTGGTCTCGCTTCTGCTGATGGGGTTGCTGTTGGGTGGTGCCGCCAAGCCGGCATTGGTGCCCGAACTGTCGCAGCGGCGGATCGACATCATCTACAGCTTCACCGGCGCAGAACTGCTGTTGTTCGGCGCGATCGTCTATCCGGGTGGGCGCGCGCCGGAGAAGGCCGCGGATGTGGTGGTTGTGCTGAAAGGGCCGACCGAACCCATCATCCTGCGTGAGAAGAAGAAGATCGCCGGCGTCTGGATGAACGCGGAAAATGCCCGCTTCCGTTCGGTGCCCGCCTTCTACGCCGTCGCCTCGACGCGGCCGTTGAAGGGCATCGTCGACGATCGCACGGCCGCGATCTACGAACTCGGCCTCCAGAATATCCAATTGTCGCCCTCCAGCGGCGCGGCGCCGGAGGCCCAGCGCCGGTTCGAGGCCGGGCTGGTCGATCTCAAGCAGCGTGGCGGCCTTTATGCCGAGGTGCCGGGCGGGGTCGAGGTCAACCAGGACGTGCTCTATCATGCGCGGATCGCCATCCCCGCGCGCGTACCCGTGGGCAGCTATACGGCCGAGACTTTCCTCATCCAGGACGGCCGCGTCGTTGCCGCGGCGGTGCGCGATATCGAGATCGACAAGTCCGGATTCGAGCGGTTCGTGGCGACCGTCGCCAATCGATGGGCTTTCACCTACGGCTTGGCCGCCGTCGCCATTTCGCTCGCGCTGGGCTGGGCGGCAGGGGCTGCGTTCCGCAAGTTCTGACGCGGCCAAGACCGCATTTCATTAATCTTTTTGTTCCTACACTAGCGCGTTTGCCACAGGAGCGGCCGCGCCAGATGAACGATATGTCGAGTTTTCAAGCCGTCGAGAAAAGCGTGGATGCGACGAAGCTCGAAATCGGCCGGCTGATGGAGATCGCCGGATCGACCTCGCAGATCAGCCTGGATGGCCAGATGCTGTCGTCGCTCGCCAATGACGACGATCCCAGCATTGCGATGTCGGGTCAGGTGGGCAGCCAGGTCAAGATTCGCGTCGGCAAGCGCTGGCTGATCGCCAACGTCCGCGCGCTGCGGCTGGCGGATGCGGAAAGCGACCTGATCCTGGGCCAGATCGACTTTCTGGGCGAAGGCGAGGAGGACCGCTTCACCGGGCGCCTGCTGAATTTCCGGCGCGGCGTCACCCGTTATCCGACGCCGGGCAGCCGCGTGCATCCGGTTTCCAGCGCCGACATGAAGCAGATGTACGCCGCCGACGAGCGCGCGCATATCGAGATCGGCACGATCTATCCGACCGATGATATTCGCGGCGCGCTCTATGTCGACGCGCTCATCGGCAAGCATTTCGCGCTGCTGGGATCGACCGGCACCGGCAAGTCGACCTCCGCCGCCTTGATCCTTCACCGCATCTGCCGCGCCGCGCCCGAGGGGCATGTCGTGATGATCGATCCGCACGGCGAATATTCGGCGGCGTTCAAGGGCACGGGCGAGATTTTCGACGTCGGCAATCTCGCCATGCCCTATTGGATGATGAATTTCGAGGAGCATGCCGAAGTCTTCGTCACCTCCACCGGCGCCGACCGGCAGATGGATTGCGACATCCTCGCCAAATGCCTGCTCGCCGCCCGCGCCAAGAACCGCGCGGCCGAAGGCATCGGCAAGCTGACCGTCGACAGCCCGATCCCCTATCTCCTCTCCGATCTGCTCAACATCTTGCAGAACGAGATGGGTAAGATGGACAAAGCGGGCGGTACGGCGCCCTATCTGCGGCTGAAGTCCAAGATCGAGGAGATCAAGGTCGATCCCCGCTACGCCTTCATGTTCTCCGGGATGCTCGTCGCCGACACGATGGCGCAGTTCCTGGCCAAGATTTTCCGCCTGCCGGGCTATGGCAAGCCGATCTCGATCATCGACGTGTCGGGCGTGCCAAACGAAATCACCTCGACTGTGGTCGCCGTGCTGGCGCGCACGGTGTTCGACTATGCGATCTGGTCGCGCGGGGAAGCGCAGCGGCCGATCCTGCTCGTCTGCGAAGAGGCGCACCGCTACATCCCGTCCGATCGGGTGACGACCAACGCCTCGGTCCGCAAGATCCTCGAACGCATCGCCAAGGAAGGCCGTAAATATGGCGTTGCGCTCGGGCTTATCACCCAGCGTCCGTCCGACCTTGCCGAAGGCGTGCTTTCCCAGTGCGGCACGATCATCGCGATGCGCCTCAACAATGATCGCGACCAGGCCTATGTGAAATCGGCGATGCCCGAAGGCGCGCGCGGATTCCTCGATTCCATCCCGGCGTTGCGCAATCGCGAGGCGATCGTCTGCGGCGAAGGCGTCGCCATCCCGATCCGCGTGGCGTTCGACGATCTCGAGCCCGAGAAGCGGCCGGCCTCGACCGATCCGTTGTTTTCGGAACTGTGGACCCATGTCGGCGGCGAGGATCAGATACTCACCCGCGTCATCAAGCGTTGGCGCAGCCAGGGGCGATAGAAAAAGGGTCGTTCCGCAACGGCCTTCTGTTCAAACCATCCACAAGAGTATTGGGAATTGCTTGGCTAAGTGCTTGCCAGCGACGCCGCGCGCGTGTCTAGTCGGGCGTGGCTTAACCACAAGGCAAGCGCCCCGAACCGATGATCCTGATCTGCCCCGCCTGCAAGACCCGCTATCTGGTTCCGGACACGGCGGTCGGCCCCGAAGGCCGTCAGGTGCGGTGCGCCGCGTGCCGGCACAGCTGGTTCCAGGAGCCGCCGGTGCTTGCCGCTGCCGAGATCGCACCGGCCAGCGCTGCCGCAGCTGGGTCCGCCAGCGAAGCGCCTGCCGTTCCAGAAGCGCCCGATGTGGCACCGCCGCCCTTTTCGGAATCCGCTCCGACCCGCGCTGCGCCGATCGAGACGCCCGTTGATGCCGACAGCGAACCGACCAGCTTTTACGGTCAGGAAGACGCTGTCGAGGACGGGCAGTTCGATGCCTTCGCGCATGAACCGCCCTTCGCGCCACGGCGCAATCCGGCCAAGCTGTGGACTTTGCTCGCCGTCATCGCCGCAGTGGTGATGCTAGGGGCGGCCGGTGCGCTGATCGCGTTCGGGCCGCCGGATATCGCACAGCGGCTGGGCTTTGCCCGCCCAGCGGGAATCCCGCTGATCATCGAATCCACCCGCACGCCCGAACGGCGGCCCATGGCGAGCGGGAATGAGCTGTTCTCGGTTACGGGGCGGATCACCAATCCGACCGATCAGGTGCAGTCGGTGCCGGATATTCGCGCCAACCTGCTCGATTCGCAGGATCGTGTCGTCTTCGCCTGGACGATCGCGCGGCCGATCGCGCGGCTGCAGCCGGGCCAGTCGGTCGAATTCAACGGCGCCGTGCTGGACGTGCCGCAGAATGCCAAGAATCTGGATCTCAGCCTGGAAGCTCCGACGGGCGCCCGCTGACAGGCGCCCGCCGCGAGGATTGGTTCAGGCGATCACGGCTTTCGCGGCGCGCGAGCGACGCATCGCGCCGCCGACCAGGCCGAAGCCGGCAATCATCATCGCCCAGGTGGCCGGTTCGGGCACCGCAGTCTTGGGCGCGTCGAGCAGGCCGCCCTTGTAGCCGACATTGTGCAGTTCGCCGGTGCCGTGGAAGCTCGCCGCGACGAGCAAGCCGTTGAGCTGGCCGTTGTTGAACTTCACCGCCGCGCCCGGAGCGAGCACCGATCCATAGATGCCGATGCCGCCAAGCTTCACGTCGGTCGCCTCATAGAAGTTGAGGAGCACGTTGGTGGCGTCCAGCCCGTTCAGGCCGAAGCCCATGTTCTGCATGCTGGCGTCGGCGCCCTTGACGTTGACCAGCACCTGCGCGCCCTTCGGCACGAAGATCTGGAAATTGTTCGCCTTGCTGAGGTCCGCGGCCGAGACGGTGAAGATGTTGAGGCCGCTGTTGGCGCCCGTCAGCTTCATCGTGCCATACTGGAACTGCGAGCCGCCCGTGGCAGACATCGCGCCCAGCGTATCGGCCAGCGCATTCAGGAACACGCCCTCCGCCGCGAAGTCGATCGGCACGGTCGTATTCTTCGTCAGCGATCCGTTGGCGATAGTGAAGCCATTGGTGGCCGAAGCGCCACCGACGACGGCATTGCCTTTGAAGAGCTGGCCGTTGTTCCCCGAAAACGCGCCGCCGACGACCAGGGTATTGGTGCCGTTGGCCGCGGTGCCGAGCGAGGAGCCGACGCCATAATTGTTGAGGCTGACGCTGCCGCCGGCCGCGATGCGGCCCTGAACGTCGCTGTTGAGGCCGGTATAGCTGCCCAGCACGAACGCGTTATAGTCCGTCACATTGATGAGCGCGGCCTGCGCGCTTCCCGCGCCGGCAACAGCAACCACACCGCACGCGAGCACCGCCGCGCGCCGAATCATGTTGAACGCCATGCAACAACCCCACAAAAAAAGGCCCCGCAGGGCCAAGCATGCGGGGCCTATATCATATTTGGCGGTTAATGCGACATGAACGTTTACGTTAACGTCACCTTTTGCGATGAACGGATTCAGCCGCCGGCTTTTGCCGTGGCATTGACGCCCATGCTCTGCAGGTAACGCTTCACGTTGCGCGCCGCCTGACGGATGCGCTGCTCATTCTCGACCATGGCTATGCGGACATGGCCTTCGCCTTCCTCGCCATAGCCGACGCCCGCTGCCACGGCGACGCCGGCATGGGTGAGGAGCTGTTTGGAAAATTCCAGGCTGCCGAGATGCGCCAGTGCTGGCGGCAGCGGCGCCCAGGCGAACATCGACGCACGCGGCGTGGGGATTTCCCAGCCGGCGCGGCCGAAGCTTTCGACCAGCACATCGCGGCGTCGTCTGTAGAGCTCGCGATTCTTCTCGACGATATCCTGCGGGCCGTTGATCGCCGCCACAGCCGCCGCCTGGATCGGCGTGAAGGCACCATAATCGAGATAGGATTTCACCCGCGTCAGCGCCGCGATCAGCGTCTTGTTGCCGACCGCGAAGCCGATCCGCCAGCCCGCCATCGAATAGGTCTTCGACACGCTGGTGAATTCCACCGCGATATCCTTCGCCCCCGGCACCTGCAGGATCGAGGGCGTCGGCTTGCCGTCATAATAAAGCTCGGAATAAGCGAGGTCGGACAGCACCCAGACCTTATGCTCCTTCGCCCAGGCGACGAGCCGCTCGTAGAAAGCGAGATCGACCACCTCGGCCGTCGGGTTCGACGGATAGCCGACCACCAGCACCGAAGGCCGCGGCACGGTGAACTTCACCGCGCGATCGAGCGCTTCCCAATAGCGTTCGTCGGGCGTCGTCGGCACCGAACGGATCGTCGCCCCGGCGATGATGAAGCCGAAGGTGTGGATCGGGTAGGACGGGTTGGGCGCCAGGATCACGTCGCCCGGCGCGGTGATCGCCTGGGCGAGGTTGGCGAGGCCCTCCTTGGAGCCCAGGGTCACCACCACTTCCGAATCGGGGTCGAGGTCAACGCCGAAACGCCGGCCATAATAATTGGCCTGTGCCTTGCGCAGCCCCGGAATGCCCTTTGACGCCGAATAGCCATGGGCGCCGGGATTGCGCGCCACTTCGCACAGCTTGTCGATAACATGCTGCGGGGGCGGCAGATCGGGGTTGCCCATGCCGAGGTCGATAATGTCCTCGCCCCGCGCTCGCGCCGCTGCCCGCATCGCGTTCACTTCAGCGATCACATAAGGCGGCAGGCGTTTGATGCGGTAAAATTCCTCGGACATGACTTCCTCTATTGGCGGCAGGGCGGGGATCGCCCACTATCGCCTTCACGGCCTATAGGCCGGATGGGGCGCGACCAAAAGAAAGGATGCGTTGTCATGACCAAGCATGAGGCCGAAGGGCCGAATGGCACGCTTCCCTTCCCGTCCAGCCTGGAAGACATGCAGCATTGGACCGGGGTGATCGGCCGCGCCCAGCAGATGATGCTCGAACAATTGAGCGAGGCGATGACGGCCGCGCAGGCGAGTGGCGAAGCGGTCGCTGCCGCGCCGACGCCGCTGCGCGATCCCACGCGATTGAGTGGGGTGCAGGCGGATTTCTGGAGCCAGAGCCTCGATCTTTGGCAGCGTTTCCTGCTGCCGCCCACCGTTGCCACCCCTTCGGCTGCCGACCGCGATCGCCGCTTTACCGCCGCGCAATGGCGCGACAATCCGGTGTTCGATCTGATCCGCCAATCCTATCTGCTGGTTGCGGATCACATGCTGAAGGCGGTCGATGCCTTCGACGGGCTGGAGCCGCGCCAGCGCGAGCAGCTCCGCTTCGCCACCCAGACCTTCGTCGACGCGATGAGCCCGTCCAATTTCCCCTTCACCAATCCCGAGGTGATCGAGAAAGCGGTCGAGACCAAGGGCGCGAGCCTGCTCCGCGGGCTCGAACATATGCTGGCCGATCTCGACAAGGGGCAACTGACCCATACCGATCGCGACGCGTTCGAGGTTGGCCGCAACATCGCCGCCACGCCCGGCAAGGTCATCCACGAAACCCCGCTCTACCAGCTGATCCAATATACGCCGACGACGGCGACGGTGCTCAAGACGCCGCTCCTCATCTTCCCGCCATGGATCAACCGCTTCTACATCCTCGATCTCAACCCGGAGAAAAGCTTCATTCGCTGGGCGGTCGAACAGGGAGTCACCGTCTTCGTCGTATCGTGGAAGTCCGCCGACGAAAGCCTCGCCGGCACGACGATGGATGATTATGTGCTGGGTGGCATGCTCGATGCGGTCGATACGGTGCGCGGCGCGCTCAACGTCGATAGCGTCCACACCATCGGCTATTGCGTGGCCGGCACCAATCTCGCGGCTTTGCTCGCTTATCTGGCCGCGACCGATCAGGCGGCCAAGGTGGCGAGCGCAACCTTCTTCACCGCGCAGGTCGATTTCAGCCGCTCCGGCGATCTCCAGCTCTTCGTCGACGACAGCCAGATGGATCTGATCGGCCAGCTCGCCGGCAGCAAGGGCTATCTCGACGGGCGTTATATGGCGCTCACCTTCAACATGCTGCGCGGCCGGGATCTGATCTGGTCCTATGTCGTGAACAATTATCTGCTCGGGCAGGATTATCCGCCGTTCGACCTGCTCTACTGGAATGGCGACACCACCAACCTGCCGCACGCCTGGCACCGCGCCTATCTGGAAGACCTGTATCGCGACAACAAGCTGGTCCAGCCCGGCGCGATCTCGGTCGGGGGCGTGCCGATCGACCTCGGCACGGTGGCGACGCCATCCTATGTCCAGGCCGGGCGCGAGGATCATATCGCGCCGCCGCATAGCGTGTGGAAGGTGACCGAACATTTCACCGGGCCGTTGCGCTTCGTGCTGGCGGGATCGGGCCACATCGCCGGCGTCGTCAACCCGCCGTCATCCGGCAAATATCAGTATTGGACCAACCCGGCGAAGGCGGCCACGCTGGAGGAATTCATCGCCGGGGCGACCGAGACGAAGGGGAGTTGGTGGCCCGACTGGATCGGCTGGCTGCGCGGTCTCGACTCGGCCGAGGTGAAGGCGGCGACGGCGCGAATCCCCGGCAAGGGGCGCCTGAAAGCGATCGAGGATGCGCCCGGCCGCTATGTGCGATTGCGTTGAACCGATGCTTGGCGACGCCTGATCGAGTGACGCTCTAGCCCATCCAAAACCGCATTTTCCGGTGCAATGCAGCTACTTGATTGCAAGTTTGCTGCACTGCACAATGACCTTGATTTCCCCGCTGCGGTTGCGTATTGTGCATCGCAACATCGACGGGGAACTACCTGATGTCGGATACGCCAGTCACCAAGAAGCAAGGTCGTCCAGCCAAGGCCATCTCAGTGCCTGAAGCCGCGATCGAGCCCGTGGTCGAAATCGTCGCCGCGGAAGTCCCGGCTGCCGTGGAAGCGACGGCGACGCCCGATGTCGAAGTTCCGGTGGAGCCCGCGGTTGCGGTGTCCGCCGAACCGGTTCTCGATGCTGAGCCTGCGCCCGAAGCGCCGGTGATCGTCGAGCCCGAACCGGCCCCCGCCCCGGTGGTGGCCATCCCTGCGCGCAAGGCAAAGGCCGTCGCGCGCAAGTCGAAGGCGAAAGCCGTCGACAAGCCAGCGGCTCCGCTTCCGGTCGCCGCACCCCGTCGGACCCGTCCGGTTTCAACCAAGCGGACGGCGCCGGCCAAGGCGGTCGTGAAGACATTGCCCAACAAGACCAAGGTCATTGCCGCTCCCGCCCCCCGAGCCGCGGCGGCGCAGAAAGGATATTTGAATATGCTGAATCCCACCGAGACCACCAAGCAGGCCACTGAAAAGGCGCAGGCCTTCTTTGCCGACGCCAGCGAGAAGGCGAAGGCCGCGTTCGAGAAGAGCACGAAGTTCGGCGAAGAATTCGCTGCGCTCACCAAGGGCAATGTCGAAGCGTTCGTCGAGTCGGGCAAGCTTGCCGCCAAGGGCGCCGAGACGCTGACTCAGGAAGCCGCCGAGTTCGGCAAGAAGAGCTTCGAGCATGCCTCGACCACCTTCAAGAGCATGACCGCGGTGAAGAGCCCGACCGAGCTGTTCCAGCTTCAGAGCGAATTCGCCAAGTCGTCGTTCGACAACGCCGTCGCCGAAGCCTCGAAGCTCAGCGAAACCTGGATGAAGCTGGCCGGCGACGTGTTCCAGCCGCTTTCCAACCGCTATGCGGTCGCGGCCGAAAAGCTGAAGTCTGCCGCCTTCTGATCTTTCGCCAATGTAAGGCGAATGACGGCCGCTCCGGTTTCCCCCGGAGCGGCCGTTTTTCTGTGCCGATTACAAGGCTGGATACCATGTCCCGCCCTTGCCCTTCCGCCCCGCGATGCCATATTCTGGGCTTGGCGACATGATAGGCGAGGCGATGAACGCAGGCGTGCGTAACACTATCCGTGCGATGGCGGGCAAGGACGAAGAGAACGGCACCGGACTCGGCGTCGCCACCCGTACCCGCACGCGCACCAAAAAGCCGCAGCCCTACAAGGTGCTGATGCTCAACGACGATTATACGCCGATGGAGTTCGTCGTGCTGTGCCTGCAGCGCTTCTTCCGCATGAGCATCGAGGATGCGACGCGGGTCATGCTGCACGTCCACCAGAAGGGCGTCGGCGTGTGTGGTGTCTTCAGCTATGAGGTGGCGGAGACGAAGGTCAGCCAGGTGATCGACTTCGCCCGGCAGAACCAGCACCCGCTGCAATGCACGCTCGAGAAGGCGTAGGCACAACCGTCATCCCAGCGAAGGCTGGGATCTCGTGAAATGAAGTAGCAGCCCAGCCGCGCGCGATCCCAGCTTTCGCTGGGATGACGGCAATGGACTAACTCAGCCCCAGCGCGGTCGCCGCCCAGAAGGTCGCGCCCGCCGCAATATAAGCCAGCACGAAGAGATAGCTGAGCGCGAACAGCGGCCAGCGCCAGCCATTGGTCTCACGCTTGATCACCGCGATCGTCGACAGGCATTGCGGCGCGAAGACGAACCACATCAGGAAAGCGAGCGCGGTCGGCAGTGGCCAGCGGCCACGCAGCCGCTCGGTCACCGATTGCTCCAGCGCCGCCTCATCGCCTTCCTCGATCGAATATACCGTGCCGAGCGCGGCGACAGCCACTTCGCGCGCGGCCATGGCGGGGATGATCGCCAGCGCAATCTCGTGATTGAAGCCGATCGGACGGACTACGGGTTCGAGCACGGAGGCGATTCGGCCGGCGGCCGAATGCTCCACCTGACTCTGGCCTTCGGGCGCCTGCGGGAAACTCAACAGCACCCACAGCAGCAAAGATGCGGCGAGAATCAGCGTGCCGGCGCGGCGAAGGAAGATCCAGGCGCGCTGGACGAGGCCGATGGCGATGTCCCGCGGGTCCGGCCACTGGTACCGCGGCAATTCCATCATGAACGTGCCGGCCGCACCCCGCGTCACCGTGCGGCGCAGCAGGAAGGCGGCGAGCATCGCACCGACGATACCGACGATATAGAGACCGAACAGCACCAGCCCTTGGAGGCCGATGCCATAACCCACGTCGCGCGCAGGGATGAAGGCGCCGATGATCACGGCATAGACCGGCAGGCGCGCCGAACAGGTCATCAACGGTGCGATCAGGATCGTTGTCAGACGGTCCTTGGGATCGTCGATCGTCCGCGTCGCCATGATGCCGGGAATCGCGCAGGCGAAGGAGGAGAGGAGCGGAATGAAGGCGCGGCCGGAAAGCCCGACGCCCGCCATCAACTTGTCCATCAGGAATGCTGCCCGGACCATATAGCCCGACGCTTCCAGCACGAGGATGAACAGGAACAGGATCAGGATCTGCGGCAGGAACACCACCACCGATCCGACGCCCGCGATCAATCCATCAACCAGCAATGACCGCAGCAACCCCGGCGCGAGCCGGTCGGCGATGCCGCCCTGCAATGCCGCAAAGCCGTCCTCGATCCAGCCGATCGGCGCTTCGGACCAGGCGAACACCGCCTGGAACATCACGAACAGCAGGGTCAGCAGAATAGCGAGGCCGGCAACCGGGTGGAGCAGGACGCGGTCGATCCGCTCCTCGATGCTGTGATGCACGTCCGGGCGGATCGTCACAGCGTGGGCGATCGCGCGGGCGCGCCGCTGGAGGGCACTGAGATCCTGATGCGCCGCCGCGTCATGTGGTGCGGGTACGGCGGAGCCGATCGCGGCACCCAGGGCGGCGCGCAATTCCTCGAGCCCGCGGCGGCGCACGGCGACCGTCGGGATGACGGGAATGCCGAGCTCGCGCGACAGCGCTTCCGGGTCGACCTTCAACCCGTCGCGCTCGGCCATGTCGATCATGTTGAGCGCCATCACCGTCGGCAGGCCGAGCTGGATGAGCTGAAGCGCGAAGCGCAGATGATTGTCGAGATTGCCGGCATCGACGACGATCACGATGGCCGCCGGCGGTCGCTCACCCGTCTGGTGGCCGGTAACGACGTCGCGTGTCACCGCCTCGTCGGGGCTGCCCGGGTCAAGGCTGTAGGTGCCGGGCAGGTCGACCAGTTCGACCGGTCGGCCGTCGTCGAGCGCGAAGCGCCCCGATTTCCGTTCGACGGTGACGCCGGGATAATTGCCGACCTTCTGCCGCGCGCCGGTCAGCGCGTTGAAAAGGGCGCTTTTGCCGGCATTGGGATTGCCGACCAGCGCGACGAGCGGGGCCTGGTTCATGCCTTATGGTCGGTGGCGTGTTCGGCGACGCGAATCGCAAGCGCCACGCGGCGGCGGAGCGCCACCGTCATCCGGCCCACGCGGCAGGCCACGGGATCGCGGCCGATCGGGCCGTTGTGGAGTTTCTGGACGATCACGCCCTCATCGAAACCGAATTCGCGCAGGCGCTTGGCTTCGGCCGGGCCGATATCTTCCCAGTCGATTGCGGAAACCACGGCGTTCCGCCGCAGCGGCAGATCATCAAGACGCAAGGATGTCACCCGACAGAAAATGCTCTGCAAGTGATTATCAATAGGATCAGCAAAAGGCCAGCACGATCGTCAGCGCGCCGGATAGCGTAGCCGGCCGAAGAAACGGGCGGGGCTGAAATAGCGGTCGGCATCGGGTTTCATCTGCGCCTTCAGCTTCTCGAACCGCATCACATTGTCGATGCGCCGCGCCAGGAAGCCACGCGTGGCGGCGAAGTCGTCGCTCTCATCGTCGAGGAACACCATCAACGTCGCGGCATAGACGGCGGCCAATGTCGTCCGCTTGGTATAATGGGCGAAATCGGTCGAGACATCGCCGGCCGCGCGCCACATCGTGTCCGCCGCGCGCCAGCCGAACTGGATACCCCGCGCGGCGTTGGATGGCTTGGCGAGGATGGTCAGTGCGCGGCGCAGCGCCTCCCGGTCGGCGTCCACCAGTTCGAGCCGCATCGCGATGAGCGCGGTGATCCGCTCGCGGATCTTCATCGCCGCCAGCCGCTCCTTGGGCAGCGCTTCGAGCATCGCCGTGTCGATATGCGCGAACCAGGCGTCGATCATGTCGACCGCGCCACCGGGAAAGGCGAGCGCCGCGCGCCCCGGCGGCAGGCCGATTTCCGCGCCGGCTGCGTCGAGCGCCGCCGTGCCCCAGCCGTCAAAGGCGGCATGGCGGGGGATGCGGGGGCCGAGCGCGGTGCGCAACTCGTCGAGCGTCAGATCGGGCACGGTGTCGGTCATCCGCCCACCATAGGCCGCGGGTCGCCAGAGGCCAATATCCGTGACAGCCGAAACGACCACGTATAGACTCGCTGACCGCGGGGCGTTGGCCTGCTCCGCGATATATAGGGGAGGCCAATTTGGCGAAATTTTTCAGCAACTTGTGGGCGGTTCTCGCCGTCAGTGTCGCACTTCTGGTGATTGTCGCGTTCTGGGCGCACGGGGCCTATGGCAACCCGGCGGCTTATTATAACGGCTTCTTCCGCTTCCTCCATGTGCTGTTCGGCATCATGTGGATCGGGTTGCTCTATTATTTCAACTTCGTGCAGATCCCGACCATGCCCAAGGTTCCAGCCGAACTGAAGCCGGGCGTATCCAAATATATCGCGCCCGAAGCCCTGTTCTGGTTCCGTTACGCGGCCTTGTTCACGGTCATCACCGGCCTGCTCGTCGCTTGGCTGAATGGCTATGTTCATGAAGCGCTGGCGTTCCAGCCCGGCTTCCGGCTGATCGGCCTCGGCATGTGGCTGGCGCTGATCATGGCGTTCAACGTCTGGTTCCTGATCTGGCCGAACCAGAAGCGGGCGCTGGGCATCGTCCCCGCGGAGGATGCGGTGAAGGCGAAGTCGGCGACGACGGCGATGATCTTCTCGCGCACCAACACGCTGCTTTCGATCCCCATGCTCTATTGCATGGTGACGCAGGGCGCGCTGGGCGGTCTATAAAGCTTAGTCCGGCCGGATCGTCCGTCAGCGGCGATCCGGCCGCCTTACCAGCACCAGGGCCACTGCGATCGCCACGGCGCCGATCGCGTCCACGGTGCCCAGCCTCTCGTCATAGACGGACCAGCCCACCGCGGCGGCGACCACCGGCTGGATCAGCAGGCCGATGCCGATCACCAGCGGCGGCAAATGGCCGATCGCATAGACGATCAGCCCCTGGCCGATCACCTGGCTGCCGATCGCGAGCAGCAATAGCGGCGTCCACGCCCCCGGCCACACCGTCTCACCCATGGCAAAAGCGAACAGCAATAATGGCAGCGTGCCGAAGACCGTCGCCAGCGCGATCGTCGGCAGCGGCTGCAGCCGTCCGCGCGCGCTGCCCACCGCGACCAGGTAGAAGGTGTAGAGGATGCCGGCGAGGATGCAGAGCAGATCGCCGATCAAATTCTCCGGCGAGAGCTGGTAGGACCGCCCCATCAGCAGCACCGCCCCCGCCGCCGCCAGCGCGAGCGCGAAGGCCTGCATCCGCCCCGGCAGCGCGCGGGCGATGATGAAGCCATAGATCGGGAAAGTCAGGCTGGTGATGTTGCCGAACAGGGTGGCGTTGGCGAGCGTCGTGTGGAGGATGCCGACATGCCATGCGGCGAGGTCCGCCGCGAAGAACAGGCCGCCCAGTGCCAGCACCGTCCACATTCGGCGCGGCATCGCCGTCACCGGCTGGCGGGCGAGTTGGCACAGGATCAGCAGCAGCGGTGCCGCAATGGCGAGCCGCCAGAAGCCGGCCGCCACCGGCCCGACATCGGCCAGCCGCACGAACCAGGCACCGAAGGCCAGCGCGATATTCGCCGCCACCATCGCCGCGAAGGCGAGCGCGGTCGTCCTGCGCTCGTGGCTATCGGCGGATGAAGTTATTTTTGGGCTGGGCGAGTCGTGCATCCTGCCATCTGGCTCCCTATCTCCCGCCAGTCCAGTTGCAAAAGGGAACTGATCTATGCCTTCCCCCACCAGATCGTCGCTGTTCGATCCGATCCGTCTCGGCGCCGTCGAAGCCCACAACCGCATTCTCATGGCACCGCTCACCCGTGCGCGCGCCACCCGCGATCATGTGCCGACCCCGATCATGGCCGAATATTATGCGCAACGCGCCAGCGCCGGGCTGATCCTGTCCGAAGCGACCGGCATCAGCCAGGAAGGCACGGGCTGGCCCCATGCGCCGGGCCTGTGGAGCGACGAGCAGGTCGAAGCGTGGAAGCCGGTGACCAATGCCGTCCACAAGGCCGGCGGCCGCATCTTCGCGCAGCTCTGGCATATGGGCCGCGTCGTCCATCCGAGTTTCCTCGATGGTGAGCCGTCCGTCTCCGCCTCGGCGACGACCGCGCCGGGCAAGGCGCACACCTATGAAGGCAAGCAGCCTTATGGGGAGGCACGCGCGCTCCGCCTCGACGAGATTCCGCGTCTGCTGGAAGATTATGCCCGCGCCGCGCGCAACGCGATTGCCGCCGGCTTCGACGGCGTCCAGCTTCACGCCGCCAATGGCTATCTGATCGATCAGTTCCTGCGCGATGGCTCCAACCATCGTGACGACGCCTATGGCGGCCCGATCGCCAACCGTATCCGCCTGCTGACCGAAGTGGTCGAAACGCTGGTCGATGCTGTGGGCGCGGATCGCGTGGCCGTACGCCTGTCGCCCAATGGCGAGATCCAGGGCGTCGACGACAGCGATCAGGAAGCCCTGTTCACCGCCGCCGCGAAGGCGCTCGACGCTTTCGGCCTCGCCTTCCTCGAACTGCGTGAGCCCGGCCCCGACGGCACGTTCGGCGCATCCGATCGACCGCCGGTGGCGCCGCTGATCCGCAAGGCCTTCACCGGCACGCTGGTGCTCAATTCCGATTATGTCGGCCAGACGGCGCAGGCGCTGCTTGATGCCGGCATCGCCGACGCGGTGAGCTTCGGCCGCACCTTCCTCGCCAATCCCGATCTGCCGCATCGTCTCGCCAACGGCCTGCCGCTGCAGAAGGACGATCCGCGGACGTGGTACAGCCAGGGGGCGGAAGGCTATATCGACTATCCTGCGGTGGCCTGAACCACCGTCTCTCTGCGCCGCCGCCTTTTTCGGGGCGGCGGCGCTTGACGCCATCGGGCGGCGCCCGCAATCCTCCGCGCCATGCTGCCGCCATCCACTGTCGCCATTGCCGACATCGCCCATACCATCCAGCTTGCGGTTGCGCCGGTCTTCCTGCTGGCCGGCATTGGCAGCATCCTGAACGTGCTGGCCGGGCGACTGGCCCGCGTCGTCGACCGTTCCCGCCAGTTGGCGCGCGAATTTACGCCCAACGATCATCCCGATCATGAAGCGCAGGTCCATGAACTGCGTCTGCTCGACAAGCGGATCATGCTCGCCAACTGGGCGATCTTCCTCTGCACGGCGAGCGCGGCCTTGATCTGCGCGGTCGTCGCCGGCCTGTTCATCGCCGATCTGGCCAGCCTGGGCTTCGCGCGGACGATGGCGGTTGGTTTCGTGATCGCGATGCTGCTGCTGATTTCGGGGCTCGGCCTGTTCCTGATCGAGGTGCGCGTCGCGCTCACCACGATCCGCGTGCGCGAGGAATTGCTCGAACAGCGCACCAATCGCCGTAGCTGGCGGCGATGACGCCCGCAGCCGAACGGCGGCTGTTGCAGCTTGCCGTCGCCATCGCCTGCCTCGTCCCCCTGACGATCGGCGCAGCGAGCGTGGCGCTTGGACCGTCGGCGATCGCCCGCGGCCTTGCCGTCAGCGCAAGCTTCGACAGCCATTTCCGCTATCTCTCCGGTATCTTCCTCGCGCTTGGGCTGGGCTTTGCGAGCTGCGTCCCGGCGATCGAGGCGCGCGGCCCGCGCTTTCGCTTGTTGGGCGCGATGGTCGTCGCCGGTGGTCTTGCCCGTCTACTCTCGCTCGGCATTGTCGGCTGGCCGGGGGCGGGCCATCGCTTCGGGCTGGTGATGGAATTGGGCGTTGTCCCACTGCTGATGCTCTGGCAGGCGCGTGTGGCTCGGAGGTCGAGCCGGCAGGAATATGGTTGATTCGCGCCTCTTCCGTTCGGCTGACCGCGCCATATGTTGCCCGCAAGGCCTTGCCCCGCTAATCGGGGCATCCACCAGCGGGCGCAAGGAAACGACCTGATGTATCTCGTAGGGGCGCTGCTCAGCGTCATCGACCTCCTCATCAACATTCTGGTTGCGATCTTCATCGTCCAGATGGTGCTGTCGCTGCTGGTCGCGTTCAACGTGATCAACACCTACAACGAATTCGTTCGCCGGCTGATGTATGCGCTGGATCGCGTGACGGAGCCGCTCTTGCGGCCGATCCGCCGCTTCATGCCTGATCTGGGCGGGCTCGATTTCTCGCCGATGGTGCTGATTTTGGGCCTTGTCATCCTCCAGCGCGTGCTCGCCGGCCTGGCGATGCAAATCTACGCAGGCTGATCTCCACGGAAGGGCCAGGCGCCTGGAAGCCCGTCGACGGCGGTATCGAACTCGCTGTCCGGGTCACGCCGCGCGGGGGTCGCGATGCGCTGACGGGGCTGTGGCGCGATGCTGCGGGCCGATGCTATCTGGGCGTGAAGGTGGCCGCGGCGCCGGCCGACGGCGCCGCCAATGATGCGGTAAGGGCGCTGCTGGCGAAGCGGCTGGGGCTGGCGCGCGGGGCGGTCGAACTGGTCCACGGGGCGACGGCGCGGGAAAAGAGATTTCGGCTGACGGGCGATCCGGCAGCCTTGACGGCGAAACTTGCAGAGATGGAACAGGCGGAATGAGCGCGGATCGGATCGACGGCAAGGCATTTGCGGCCGGCTTGCGGGATCGGCTGGCGGCGGCAGTGCCCGGCTTCAAGACGGCGACCGGCCGGGTGCCGGGCCTCGCCGTCGTGCTGGTCGGCGAAGATCCGGCAAGCGCCGTCTATGTCCGCTCCAAGGGCAAGGCGACGATCGAGGCCGGCATGGAGAGCTTCGAGCACAAGCTGCCGATCGACACGTCCGAAGCCGATCTGCTGGCCGTCGTCGATCGGCTGAACCGCGACGATGCGGTCGATGGCATCCTGGTCCAGTTGCCGCTGCCGAAGCAGATCGACGAGCAGCGCGTGATCGCCGCGATCGATCCGGACAAGGATGTCGATGGCTTCCACATCGCCAATGCCGGCCGGCTGGCCGTAGGGCAGGAAGGCTTCGTGCCCTGCACGCCGCTCGGCTGCCTGATGCTGCTCAAGGACAAGCTCGGCAATCTGTCCGGCAAGGAAGCGGTGGTGATCGGCCGTTCCAACATCGTCGGCAAGCCGATGGCGCAATTGCTGCTGGGCGAGAATTGCACCGTCACCATCGCGCATTCCCGCACCCAGGATCTGCCTGGCGTCGTCCGCCGCGCGGATATCGTCGTCGCCGCCGTCGGCCGGCCGGAGATGGTGAAGGGCGACTGGCTGAAGCCGGGCGCGGTGGTGATCGATGTCGGCATCAATCGCGTGCCGGGATCGGAAGAAGGCAAGACGAAGCTGGTCGGCGACGTCGATTATGCCAGCGCCGCCGAAGTCGCTTCGGCGATCACGCCGGTGCCGGGCGGCGTCGGGCCGATGACGATCGCGGTCCTGCTCCGCAACACCGTGGTCGCGGCCTATCGCCGCGCCGGCCTGCCCGCGCCCGCCGGCCTGTGATCGAACTCTTCGTCTCCGCCTTCGTCACCTTCTTCGTGGTGATCGATCCGCCTGGCTGCGCGCCGATCTTCGCCAGCCTCACCGCTGGTGCCGCGCCCGCGCATCGCCGGGCGATGGCGATCCGCGCCGTCTTGGTCGCCGCGAGCATCCTGATCGTCTTCGCCTTGTTCGGGGAGGATTTCCTCCGCGCGCTCGGCGTCAGCCTCGATGCCTTCCGCATCGCCGGCGGCATCATGCTGTTCCTGATCGCGCTGGAAATGGTGTTCGAAAAGCGCACCCAGCGGCGTGAGGACCGGGCCGAGAAGGTGAAACAGGAACATGTGGAGGATGTGTCGATCTTCCCCATGGCGATCCCGATGATCGCGGGGCCGGGATCGATTGCCAGCATCATGCTCGCGATCGGCAAGACGGAAGGCTTTGCGGAAGGTGCGGTCGTGCTCGGCGCGATGGCCGCGATCCTGGCACTCACGCTGGCCGCTTTGCTCGCCGCCGGCCCGCTGATGCGGCTGGTCGGTCAGAATGTCGAAACGGTGGTGACGCGGCTATTGGGCGTGATCCTCGCGGCGCTCGCCGCGCAGTTCGTGATCAACGGTATCCACGGCTCTTTCGGCTGAACCTAGCTCCGCACGCGCCACAGCTTGAACGGAGACTCCTTGGGCAGCGCCACGGGCTCCAGCCAGGCGGGAACCTTGCCGTCGCGAAGCTGGACGTAGAAGCCGTTCTTGGCTTCCGCCGCATAGACGGTGGATTCGGACATGCCGGGGCAGATCAGCACCATGGTCACGCCATGCTTGCGGACGATGGCGTGGGCATTGTCCGCGGTTCCGCGGAAGGCGTGCTGCACATCCAGGATCGCCTCGCCATTGCGGTGATAGGGGCCGGCGATCGCGCGATGCTTGGTCACGTTGATCAGGCGCGGCCCGAAATCGACGAAGGTCAGGATCGTCGCCGGCGGGATCAGCGCGATCGGCCGCAGCGCCGGCAGCGTCGGGCATTTGCGGTTCGCATTGCTCACCGCCTTGCGATATTTGCCTGGCTTGGCCGTGGGTATCGCATCCACCGTCATGCGGACGGCCGATCCGGTGATGACGAGCAGGATCAGCGCGGGCACGGCCACGCGCATGAGGACGTTCGTGCTCCGCCGCACCATCGGCAACAGCACCCAGCCGATCGCCGTGGCGCCGGGTATGGCGAGCATCTGCGCGGCCGCGCCGGCGCGCAACTGCCACAGCAGCAGGACCGCCGCGCTCAGCGCCATCAGCCCGACGCCGAGCCAGGGAATGAACCGCTCCGTGCCGCGCGTCTTCCACAGGCTCCAGCCCGCCCCGATCAGGCCGATGATCGGCAGTGTCGCCAGCGGCACCGCGATCCGCCAGTCATGGCGGTAGATCGGCCGCGCCTCACGGACATGGCTCAGCCACAGTTCTTCGAGCTCGGGCGACACGCCTTCGGGGCGCGACAGGCAATGCGGCCAGGCAAGTGCGAAACAGCCGAGGATCAGGCCCGCCGCCACGACCGCCAGCGCCATGCGGACCGGCCAGTTCTTCGCGGGGATGAAGGACAGGCCGACGACCAGTGCCCCGCCGCCCAGCGCCGCGGAAAGCCACACCGGCGACAGCGCATCGCAGACCGGCGCGCGATTGGCGTAGGACGCGAAGAGCAGATAGCCCAGGGTGCACCCTGCCGCCAATGCCGCGCCATAGGCCCGCAGCCGCGTACCTTCCGCGCCGTCGATCACCCAGCGTAAGCCGGTGATGCCGGCCGCGAGCGCGAAATAGGGGAAAAGCTCCATGCCGATGGTCAGCGACAATGCGGTTGCGATGCCCAGCGTCACGCCGCCGCGCGCCCGCGCCGGATCGGCGATTCCTGCGACCGCCAGCGCCAGGCAGGCAAGCTGCCAGCCATGATGGTCGATGCGCAGCGGCGTGAACATGCCCATCGTCTGTGTCGTGCAGACAAGGATCAGGATGGCGAGCGGATAGGCCGACGGCGCGATCAGCCGCCGCACGGCGAGCGACAGCGCGACCATCGCTCCACCCAGCGCCAGCAGCGGCGCGATCGCCGCCGCCCATTTTTCCGCGAGAACGCCGCCGAAGAAGGGCTTGATCGCCAGGATCAGCCCCGCGATCGGAATATCGACCAGCCGCGACCAGTGGATATTCGCGCCGCCCGGCGGATCGAGCTTATATTGGCGCAGGTCGAACCAGCCCTGGCCCTGCAGCCAGGCGCGTACTTCGGCCATGCGCAGATTATCGTCGGTGTCGCCCAGCGCGAACCAGTGGATCGCACCCCATTTCATCGCGATCAGCATGAAGGCCGTGACGGCCCAGAACAGCAGTAGCCACCGCAGCCAGTGGCGTCCCAGCAGATCGTCTTGCGCGCTTCCCATAGTCGTCTTCCGCCATTAGTGGCTCATTGCCAAAGGGCAAGCGGATCAAGATGAACATCACAGGCGGCCGCTGGGCGCATCATCGGGAATTGTTCGGGCAACTCGTCCGCTACGCGATCAGCGGTGGCCTCTCGTCGATGGTCCATCTCGGCCTTTACTGGTCGCTGGCTGAGC
Source organism: Sphingomonas sp. DBB INV C78 (assembly GCF_042693015.1). Lineage (NCBI taxonomy): Bacteria > Pseudomonadati > Pseudomonadota > Alphaproteobacteria > Sphingomonadales > Sphingomonadaceae > Sphingomonas > Sphingomonas sp. DBB INV C78. Next base: position 4,568,975 of record NZ_CP170544.1, read on the forward strand.
TGGCTCATATCGCGCCCCTGGTCTCGAACGTCATCGGCTTCGTCATTGCGCTGATCGTCGGCTACATGATCCACAGCCGCTGGAGCTTTCGCGGCCATGGCCGGCGCGGCAACCTCGCGCGGACGGGCGGGCGCTTCGTCGCGGTCAATCTCGTGGGCCTCGCGCTCAACAGCTTCTGGGTGTGGCTGCTGGTGGAATATCTGGGCGGCCAGACCTGGTGGCCGATGCCGCTGATGGTGACGGCGACGCCGCTTGCGGTCTTCTGGCTCAACCGCAAATGGGTGTTTGCGTAGCTGCCGTCATCCCAGCGAAAGCTGGGATCTCGTGCGGCAAATATGTCGTCCTTGCCTGCTGAGATCCCAGCTTTCGCTGGGATGACGGTCAAATTTATTGCCAGGGCAGCCGATCGAGATCGACATTCCCGCCGGACAGAATCACGCCCACCCGCGCGTCCTTGAGGTCGACCTTTCCTTCCAGCAGCGCCGCCACCGGCACCGCGGCGCTGGGCTCGATGACGATCTTCATCACTTCCCACACCAGCCGCATCGCATCGACGATCGCGGCCTCGCTGACGGTGACGAAATCGTCGAGCAACACCGTCAGAATATGGAAGCCATTGACGCCAAGCGTCGTGCGCAACCCGTCCGCGATGGTGTTCGGCGGATCGCCGGCGGTGCGCTCGCCCGTTTTCCACGAACGAAAGGCATCGTCAGCCTGCTCGGGTTCGGTCGCGATGATACGGATGCCGGGCTGCATGTGCCGGGCGACCACCGCCGTGCCGGACATCAGCCCACCGCCACCGACCGGCGCGACGATCGCGTCGAGCGGCCCCACTTCTTCCAGCAGTTCCAGCGCCGCCGTCCCCTGGCCCGCAATCACCAGCGGATCGTCATAAGGGTGGACGAGCGTCGCGCCGCGGCTGGCGGCGATCGCGTCGGCGGCGGCTTCGCGGGCCGTGATGGTCGGCGCGCAGAACTCGATCTGCCCGCCCAGCCGTCGCACGGAATCGACCTTCGCCTGGGGGGCATTTTCCGGCATCACGATGAAAGCCGGGATGCCCCGCGTCGCGGCGGCGAGGCTCAGCGCCGCGGCATGATTGCCCGACGAATGGGTGACGACGCCGCGTTCGGCCGCCGTTTCGTCCAGCGCCAGCACCGCATTGTGCGCGCCGCGGGCCTTGAAGGCGCCGATCCGCTGGAAATTCTCGCACTTGAACGCGATCTTTGCCTTCAGGATGTCGTCCAGCCGGTGCGACCGCATCACCGGGGTATGATGGACATGCCCCTCGATCCGCGAAACGGCGGTCGCGATGTCGATGAAGGTGACGGGCAGGTCTGCGCTCATGGCTGCTTCACCTTCTTTCGGGGTTTCTTCTTCGCCTGGCCGCGAACGCCCGCGGCGATGGCGATCTCCGCCCAGCGCCGCATCTCGTCCGGATCGTCATGCACATCGCCGGGCGCCCGACGATAGTTCATCGATTCTAGCCGATCTCGCATCTGATAGGTGAAGCGATCGCAACCGGCTTCGTCCCATATCGCATCGCTCTCGGCGTCGGCCTTGAACCACAGTTCCTCGTCGCCGAGAATCGCGAAGATCGTGCCGTCGCAATAAAGCACGCGCCCGCCCATCATCGCCCGACTGGTCACCGTACCCAGCGGCGCCAGTGCTTCCTCGATCCAGGCGAGAAGGCCACTCATCTCAATGTGCCAGCTTGAGGCCCGCGATGCAGCTGACCAGCGCGACGATCAGCCCGAGCCGCAGCGCATTGATCGGTTCGCCGAACCATATCATGCCGACGATGACGGTGCCGAGCGCGCCGATGCCGCCCCATACGGCATAAGCGGTGCCCATCGGGATTGAACGCGACGCCAGTTCCAGGAGGCCCATCGACAGCGTGACCGAGACGAGGAAGGCGAGCGTCCATGGCAAATTCTTGAATCCGTCGACGAAACGCAGCGAGGTCGTGAACCCGACTTCGAATGCGCCGCCCAGGATCAGCCAGAACCACGCCATTGATTTTACTCCACCATCCCCGCGACCTGCGATAATGTCTGCGGCCATGGCAGGCGGGGGCGCAAAGGGCAAATCCGGCATCGGCAACAGGGTGGCGCCGCCGCGCTTCCTGGCGTTCATCCTCTTTGCGCTGGGTGGCGGCTATTTCGCAGCGTCGCTGGGTGACGATTGGCGCATGGCGGTGATGCTGGGCTTTGACGGCGCGGCGATCGTTTTCCTGCTGAGTTGCCTGCCGCTCTTCTATCGCGAGGCCGACGACATGCGCCGCGCCGCGAAGGAAAATGACGCAAACCGTGTCGGGCTGCTCGTCATAACCGGCCTGGTCATGGCGGTGATCCTGGTCGCGGTCGGTGCTGAATTGCGACTAGGCGATGAATCGGGGGCGATGATCGTGCTGATCGTCGCGACATTGGTGATCGCATGGCTGTTCAGCAACTTCGTCTATGCGATGCACTATGCCCATATGTTCTACACCGAGGCGCCGGGCGGGGGTGACATGGGCGGCCTCGGCTTCCCGCGGATGGAGGAGCCCGATTATTGGGACTTCGCCTATTTCGCTTTCACCTTGGGCATGACGTTCCAGACGTCGGACGTCGAAATTTCCGATCGCTCGATGCGCCGCACCGTGTTGGTCCACGGCATCGCCGCCTTCTTCTTCAACATCGGCGTGCTGGCCTTCAGCATCAATGTGCTGGGCGGCTAACCGCAATATCTCCCCTCCCTGGAAGGGAGGGGCGCTTCAGGCCGATCGTTCCCCGGACGATCTGAAACAGCCGGGGGCTGTTTCACCTGATGCGAGGGGTGGGTTCGCCGAGGCACTCGGCGACCTTCCGACTTTAGTTCTTGAGGTGAGGTTGAAGAACGCGCGCTTCGCGCGCTGACCCACCCCCAACCCCTCCCTGAAAGGGAGGGGAGAAACGTGTCTTCAGTCCTGCAGCGCTTCCAGCCCCTCGCCATCCAGCCGCCACGGCTCCCAGCCTGTAGAATGATAGCCGCCAAGCGTGCGGTAGAAGCGCTTGGCATCCTCGTTCCAGTCGAGCACCGCCCAGTCGATCCGCGCGCAGCCGCGTGCCTTGGCCTCGGCCGCCAGCGCGCGGAACAGCGCGCCGGCCACACCCGCGCGGCGCACTTGCGGGTCGACGAACAGGTCCTCCAGATAGATGCCGTGCCGGCCCGTCCAGGTGGAGAAATTGAGGAACCAGACGGCCAGCCCCGCGGGCCTGCCATCCACTTCGGCGATATGCGCGAACACCTTGGGATCGGGGCCGAACAGCATCTCGTCGAGCGAAGCGACGGTCGCCTTCACCGCATCCGGCTCGCGCTCATAAGTGGCGAGCGCGCGGATCATGCGCAGAATCTCTGGGGCGTCGCCGGGAATGGCGAGGCGGACAGTTGTGCTCACGTTGCTCCTTCCAGATTGCCCATCGGCACGGGCTTGCGGCGCGCGGCCATCAGGCAGCCGCCGGCGATCAGGGCTGCTCCGGCGACGGTGAGGACGCCGACCCGCTCGTCGAAGACCAGATAGCCAAGGATGCTCGCCCAGATGAAGGCGGTATATTCCACCGGCGCCAGATAGCTCGCCTCGGCCCGGCCATAGGCCCAGGTGAGCAGGAACAGCGACGCCGTTGCCAGCGCCGCCGCGCCCACCAGCGCGGGCGCATGTTCGGTGTCGGGCACGATCGCCAGCACCGGCGCCGCCAGCGAGAGGAAAATGGCGACCGTCATATTCTGGTAGAAGGCGACCTCGCGTCCGTCTGCCACCTGCGCCTGACGCCGCATCAGGATGATGTTGTAGGCGTAGCAGACCGCCGAAAAGAGAATGGCAATCGCCCCCAGAAACGCCTCATGCCCCAACTCCGCGCGCGCCTGCCCCGCCAGGATCAGCAGCACGCCCAGGAAGGCGATCAGCGACGCGACGATCGCGCTACGGTCGATCCTCTCCTTGAGCAGCAACCCCGCCAGAAAGATCGCGATCAAAGGCGCGATGAAGGTGAGCGCGATCGCCTGTGCCATCGGCACCCGCGCCAGCCCCCAGAAGAAGGTGATCGCCATGATCGTCGCGACCAGCCCACGCTGAAAATGAAGCCGCAGCGTCGATCCCGCCGGCCGGCTCGGCCGCCGCGCGAAATGCACGGCCGCGCCGATCGCCGTCCCTGCAAAGGACCGCCACAGCATCGTGTTGTAGGCGCCGATCTCGATCGTCAGCCCCTTCATCAGCGCGTCCATGCACGAAAATACGGCGATCCCCAGCGTCGCCACGGCAAAGGCGATGCCCGGCGCTGTCGGGCGGGTCACTCCGCCGCCTGCGGCGTGCCCGCGGCGCGGAACTCGCGGCTGCCGCTCATGAGGATGCGGATGGCCGAACGCAGGAAGATGATCGCGATGGCCGATGCCACGATGATGTCCGGCCAGGGCGACGCGAAGGCCGCCACGCCGGCGGCCGCCACCAGCACGCCGACATTGGCGATCACATCGTTGCGCGAGCATTCGAAGGTGCTTGCCATGTTGACGTCATGGCTGCGGAATCGCCACAGCAGGCGCAGGCAGACGAGGTTGGCGACCAGCGCCAGCGCGCCGAAAACCAGCATCAGCCCCGATGCCGGCGGCACCCCGGTCGTCAGCCGCGTGCCGATCTGGATGAGCACGCCGACGCCGAGCAGCAGGATGAAGCCGCCCTTGAACAGGGCTGCGCCCGCGCGCCAGCGGAGGCTCCGGTCGAGCGCATAGAGGCTGACGCCATAGACCAGAGCGTCGCCCAGCATGTCGACCGAATCCGCCATCAGGGCGGCCGATCCGGCGATGAAGCCGGCGCCGAACTCGACCACGAACATGACGAGGTTGATCGCCAGCACCGCGATCAGCACGCGGCGTTGCTCCGCCTGTTGGGCAAGCTTTTCGAGCTCGCAGCCCTTGGCGGAGCAGCAGTCGCTCATTCGGCCGCCTGGGCCGCCGTCTCGGCTTCGGCGTTCGCGGCCTGGATCTCGGCGGCCTTCGCCTCGACCAGCTTGACGATATGCTCGATCATGCCCGCATCCTCGACATGATGGTCGGTGACGCCGGACAGATAGACCATGTGCTTGCCATTGCCGCCGCCGGTGATGCCGATATCGGTCTCGCGCGCCTCGCCGGGGCCGTTGACGACGCAGCCCAGCACCGAAAGCGACATTGGCGTTGAGATATGCTTGAGCCGCTCCTCCAGCTTCTCGACGGTACGGATCACATCGAAACCCTGCCGCGCGCAGCTCGGGCAGGAAACGACGCGGACGCCGCGGGTGCGGATGCCGAGCGACTTCAATATCTCGTAACCGACCCGCACTTCCTCTTCAGGCTCGGCCGAAAGCGAGACGCGGATGGTGTCTCCGATCCCTGCCCACAGCAAATTGCCGATGCCGATGGCGGACTTCACCGTACCGCCGATCAGTCCGCCGGCTTCGGTGATGCCCAGATGCAGCGGGCAATCCACCGCGTCGGCGAGCTGCATATAGGCTGCAACCGCGAGGAAGACGTCCGACGCCTTCACCGCCACCTTGTAATCGTGGAAATCATGGTCCTGCAGCAGCTTGATATGGTCGAGCGCGCTTTCGACCAGAGCCTCGGGGCAGGGCTCGCCATATTTTTCGAGCAGGTCGCGTTCGAGGCTGCCGGCATTCACGCCGATGCGGATCGCGCAGCCATTGGCCTTGGCGGCGCGCACCACTTCGGCGACGCGCTCGTTCGATCCGATATTGCCGGGGTTGATCCGCAGGCACGCTGCGCCCGCGTCCGCCGCTTCCAGCGCGCGCTTATAGTGGAAATGGATGTCGGCGACGATCGGTACCTTCGCGGCGCGGGTGATCTCGCGGAAGGCCGCGGTCGATTCCACGTCGGGGCAGGAGACGCGGATGATGTCCGCGCCGGCTTCCTCGCAGCGGCGGATCTGGTCGATCGTCGCCTTCGCGTCGGATGTCGGCGTATTGGTCATCGTCTGGACGGTGACGGGCGCGCCGCCGCCTACCGGCACCTTGCCGACCATGATCTGACGGGATTCTCTGCGCGCGATATCGCGCCATGGGCGAATGGACATGGACCCGCCTATAGCGGCTGGCGTTGACGACTCAAAGAAACACGGTCGCAAAAGGACAGGATCATCACCGTAAATGCATTGCCCGCGCGGCATTACGGCCTGGATTGGCTGCGCATCGCCGCGTTCGCGCTCCTCATCGTCTATCATGTCGGGCTGATGCTCTCGCCCTGGGACTGGCACGTGAATGCGGAGCATCCGGTCGACGGAATCGTCTATCTGCTCGTCGCGATGAACCCGTGGCGGATGCTGCTGCTGTTCCTCGTCTCGGGCTATGCCGCCCGCGCGGTACTGGCCCGCGCGCCGACCATCGCGGATTTCGCACGGTCCCGCGCCGCCCGGTTGCTGATACCGCTCGCCTTTGGCGCCTGCGTCATCGTCGTTCCCCAGCCCTGGGTCGAAATCCAGCAGAAGCTCAGTTACGCCCACGGCCTCCTATATTTCTGGCGGCATGATTATTTCGGCTGGGGGACGAAGGATTATCACGCCTTCGGCTTCTTCCACCTCTGGTTCGTGGCCTATATCTGGGTTTATTCGATGCTGGTGGCGGCGGCCGCCGCTTTGCTCCCTGCCAGCGCCAAAGCGCGCTGCCAGCGCCTGTTCGAGCGCGCGATGAGCGGCTGGCGACTTCTCATCCTGCCCGTCGCCTGGCTCCTCCTCGTCCGCCTCGTCCTGATGCCGGGTGCGATGCCGACCAACCGCGTGCTCGACGATCTGGCGGGCCACGCCATCTATCTCCCCGCCTTCCTGTTCGGCTTCGCACTGGCGCGTGCGCCCAGCCTCTGGCCCGATATCGCGCGAAGTTGGCGGCCGGCGCTGGGGCTTGTCGTGGTCGGCTATGCGTTGCTCGCCTGGCGGCTGGCGGGGCATCCCGGCGCCGCCTGGCTGCTGCCCGATCATCGGGTCGAGCTCGGCCCGGCGTCGCTGATGGGATGGGGCGCAATCCTGCTGCTGCTGGGCGCCGCCAATCGCTGGTGGAACCACGATCATCGCTGGCGAGGCCCGCTCACGCAGGCGGTGTTTCCGGTCTACCTGATCCACCAGACCCTGATCGTGCTGATCGGCTGGTGGCTCGTCCGCCATCATTGGGGCGCGGCGGCGGAATTCATCATCCTCATCGTCGGCACCGCCATCGGCTGCTGGCTATTCTACGAAGGCGGCCGCCGCATCGGCCCGCTCCGTCCGCTGATCGGCCTGCCCCGTCGCCTTGACGGGCGGGAGCGTGTAGTGAGGCCGCAACCACCCATCCGGAGCCTCCTATGACCACCGCCAACCCGTCGCGCTGGACCCTTGTCATCCATGGCGGATCGGGATCGATGCGCCGCGGCGTATTGCCCGAGGCCGAGGATGCGGGCGGGCGCGCCGGGCTGAAGGCCGCACTCGACGCTGGCGCGGCGATCCTCTCTGCCCATGGCTCCGCGCTCGACGCGGTCGAGGCGGCGGTGCGCATCCTCGAGGACGATCCCCTGTTCAACGCCGGCCGCGGATCGGTCTTCACCGCCGAGGGGCGGATCGAATGCGACGCCGCGATCATGGACGGCGCCACCCTCGATGCCGGCGCGGTCGCCGGCGTGCGCACCACCCGCAACCCGATCACGCTCGCCCGTGCGGTGATGGAGCAGAGCCCGCACGTCTTCCTCGCCGGCGCAGGTGCGGACGGCTTCGCCCGCGCGCATGACATCGAAGCCGCTGAGCCTGAATGGTTCGAGACGCCTGAACGCCGCCGCCAGCTCGAGGAGATTCTCGCCCGGCCCGATGGCGCGTTCGATTCGGGGATGAAATATGGCACCGTCGGCGCGGTCGCGGTCGACATGGACGGCCATATCGCCGCCGCCACCTCGACCGGCGGCCTCACCGGCAAGAAATGGGGCCGCGTCGGCGATTCCCCGCTGATCGGAGCGGGCACCTATGCCGATGATCGCGCCTGTGCGGTGTCCTGCACCGGATCGGGCGAATATTTCATCCGCCTCGGCCTCGCGCACGAGATCACCGCGCGCGTCCGCCTTGCCGGCGAGAGCATCGAGGAAGCATCGGACGAACTGATCCACGAACTTGGCGAAATGGGCGGCAAGGGCGGCGTAATCGTCGTTTCCGCCGACGGCTCGGGTGGCTGGGCGTTCAACACGCCCGGCATGTATCGCGGCATGGCGACGCACGATGCCCCGCCCGAAATCGCGATCTACGACGACGAATAGGGGGCAGACGATGAACCCTTGGGCCATGCTCGGCGGATCGATCCTGCTGGAGATCGCCGCGACATCCCTGCTCAAGGCGTCCGAAGGCTTTGCCCGGCCCGCTTACGGCCTTGCCGCGATCGCGCTCTATTCGGCCTGCTTCTGGCTTCTGTCCTTCACGCTCACCCGCATCCCGATGGGTGTCGCTTATGCCATCTGGTCGGGCGTCGGCATCGTCGTGATCGCGCTGATCGGGCTGGCCGTGTTCCGCCAGCCCCTGAGTATCACGCAATGGGGATGCGTGGCGCTGATCGTCGCCGGCGCGGTGGGCCTCAACCTCACCACGCCGCACGACGCATCACAGGATCAGCGGGTGGGAACCGGCTCCGGCCCCGAATAATCATAGAAGCCCCGGCCGGTCTTGCGGCCGAGCCAGCCGGCCTCGACATATTTCACCAGCAGCGGCGCCGGGCGATATTTGGGATCGCCGAAATCCTCCTGCAGCACGCGGAGGATGAGCAGGATGGTGTCGAGGCCGATCATGTCGGCGAGCGTCAGCGGCCCCATCGGATGGCCGAGGCCCAGCTTCACGCCCTTGTCGATATCGACGATCGAACCGACGCCTTCACCGACGGCGAAAAAGGCTTCGTTGAGCAGCGGCAGCAGGATGCGGTTGACGACGAAGCAGGGCGAATCCTGCGCGATCACCGTTTCCTTGCCCACCTTCTTGGCGAAAGCTTCCGCCACCGCGACGGTCGCGTCCGACGTCGCAAGGCCGCGGATCACCTCCATCAGCGGCATCAGCGGCACCGGGTTGAAGAAGTGCATGCCGATAAAGCGCGTCGGATCGACCGAAGCCTGGGCGAGGCGCGTGATCGAGATGGACGAGGTGTTGGACGCGAGCACCGCATCCGGCCCCAGAACCTTGCCGACATTCTGGAAGATAATGCGCTTGATGTCCTCGCGCTCGGTCGCCGCCTCGATCACGAGGCCCGCGGCAGACATGGGCGCGAGATCGCCGATAGCCTCGATACGGGCGACCGCGGCGTCCGCGTCGGCCTGGGCAAGCTTGCCCTTCTCCACCTGCTTGCCCAGGATCTTGGCGATGCCGGCCTTGCCCTTTTCGGCGATCTCGACGGACACGTCGGACAGAAAGACCTTGTAACCCGCCTGTGCCGCCACCTGGGCGATCCCCGCTCCCATCTGTCCCGCGCCGATCACGCCGATGCTGTCCATGTCCATTCCCTTCCGGCTTCAGTTGCGACCGCCGATAGGGGAGGATCAAGGGGAAGAAAAGCTCGCGCGAGCGCTAGGCGCCGGCCGTCCTGCCGTCACCCCGGACTTGTTCCGGGGTCCACTGTGCAGCACACATCGCGATTAATGATCGAGCGCCAGCCTTGCGTCTACATTCTCGCCAGCTGCTTGAACGGAACGCTGTATGTTGGCGTCACCTCCGACCTTCTTCGCCGCGTTGTCCAGCATCGTGAAGGCATGTTCGACGGCTTCACGATGCGATATGGCATCAAGACGCTCGTTGGGAATATGCCGGCTCAATGGAAGCGGCGATCCTGCGCGAGAAGCAGATCAAACGGTGGCGTCGGGATTGGAAACGCAATTTGATCGAGCGGGACAATCCATCTTGGAATGACTTGGCTGTGTCGTTCGGTGGAGCTGCTGGCCGTGTCGCCTGCGTGACGGTGGACCCCGGAACAAGTCCGGGGTGACGAAGAAGGGGCGTCCGCTTCCTCCGACATTGCTGCCATTCGCCGCGGTCGAGACGTTTCCGAAAGCCGCCATTCGCTGGTGCGAACCTGTCCTCAGGGTGCAGTCTCCGGCGCCCGCGCCTCGGCCAGTAGCAAAGCGAACAGGCCATCCGGGTCGATCCATTCGCGGATCGGCGTCCAGTTGCCCGCGGCCAGCATCAGCCGCGCGCCGCGCGGGCCATATTTGTGGCTGTTCTCGGTATGGATCGTCTCGCCCGCCGCCATCGCGAAGCTGTGGCCGGCAACCGTGAAGCGGACGTCGACGATCGCCTCCAGATGCATCTCGATCCGCGCCGCATCATCGTTCCAGATCGCATTGTGGCGGAAGGCCGCAACCGGAATATCGCCGTCGAGCTCGCGGTTGATGCGGTGGAGCAGGTTGAGGTTGAAGGCGGCCGTCACGCCCGCCGCGTCATTATAAGCGGGGATCAGGATTTCGGTCGATTTCACCCGGTCCATGCCGATCAGCAGCATCGCCCCTTCGCCCAACTCGGCATGGATGGTGCGCAGGAAATCCACCGCTGCCGGCGCGCTCATATTGCCGATCGTCGAACCTGGAAAGAAACCCAGCTTGGGCAGTCCCCGGACGCCCGCCGGCAGCTCCACCGGATTCAGAAAATCCGCCTCCACCGGCAGGATCGGCAGCTCGGGGAAGCGCTCTGAAAGCTGCTCCGCCGAATGGCGCAGGAAATCCCCGGAGATGTCGATCGGCACATAGGCCGCAGGGTCGATCGCGCCCAGCACATGCGGCGTCTTGGTCGACGATCCAGAGCCGAATTCGATCACCGCGCGGCCCGGCCCGATGACGGTGCCGATTTCGCGGGAATGGGCGGCCAGCAGCGCGGTTTCGGTGCGGGTGGGATAATATTCGGGCAAGTCGGTGATCGCCTCGAACAATTCGGACCCGCGGCGATCATAGAACCAGCGCGCCGGGATGGCGCGGGGGCGGGCGGAGAGGCCAGCCAGCACCTCGCGATAAAAGGCTTGTTGCAGCGCGTTCCTGGGACGTTCGATTGTCGGGGCGTCGGCCATGTCAGCGATCCTGTGCCAGTCGCACGCCGGTGAACTGCCAGCGCTGATGTGGGTAGAAGAAGTTGCGATAGGATGCGCGGACATGGCCGCGCGGCGTGACGCAGCTCCCGCCCTTCAGCACGAACTGGCCGGACATGAACTTGCCATTATATTCGCCGACCGCGCCGGCGGCGGGGCGAAAGCCCGGAAAAGCCAGATAGGCGCTGGCAGTCCATTCCCACACATCGCCGAACATCTGGTGCAGCCCCGGCCCGTCGGGCGCGGGTGCCGGCTGGGCGGGGCCTGGCCGGTCGAGCTGGTTGCCCGACAGCGGATCGAACGCCTGGGCCGCGCTTTCCCACTCCGGCTCGGTCGGCAGGCGCGCGCCGCTCCAGCGGGCGAAGGCATCGGCCTCATAAAAACTGACATGGGTGACGGGCGCTGCGTCCTCGACCGCGCGCAAACCGTCGAGCCCGAAGGCAGCCCAGTCATCCCGCTCCCGTCGCCAGTAGAGCGGGGCCTCGACCCCTTCGGCCTGCACCCAGGCCCAACCGTCCGACAGCCACAGCTCGGGCCGGGCATAGCCGCCGTCGGCGATGAACTGCCGCCATTCGCCATTGGTGGCGAGCCGGTCGGCCAGCGCATGGCGCGCCACCATCACCGGATGGCGCGGCCCTTCGCAATCGAAGGCGAAGCCGTCGCTGCCCGCACCGATCTCGACGATGCCGTGACGCCCTTCGATCCAGTCGATCGGGCCGGGCGGCGGCGCTGGCGGGTGGACCTGTGCCTCCCACAGCGCCGGGGCCAGCGGATTGGCGGAGAAGAGATGGAGGATATCGGTCAGCAGCAATTCCTGATGCTGCTGCTCATGCTGGATGCCGAGCTCGACCAGCGCGCGGCCCGCCTCGCCCAGCGTGGGCAGCGCCGCGGTCACGGCATAATCCACCTCGGCGCGCCAGCCGAGTATCTCGTTGAGTGTCGGCCGCGTCAGCAGCCCGCGTTGCGGGCGCGGATGGCGCGGGCCTTCGGCTTCATAATAGCTGTTGAACAGATGCGCCCAGCGTTCGTCGTGCAGGCGATAGGTCGGCACATGATCGCGCAGCACGAAGCTTTCGAAGAACCAGGTGGTGTGCGCCAGGTGCCATTTCGCTGGGGACGCATCGGGCATGGATTGCACCGTGGCGTCCGCATCGGACAGCGGGGCGGTGAGCGAAACGCTCAGCGTGCGGGTTGCCATGAAGCGGGTCGCAAGGTCGTCTTGCGCCCGGGTGCGGTGTGCCGCGTCGCTCAGCATGGCCGGAACCCCATGGTCGCCCCAACGGATCAGGCGCGCCATGGTTGCACGGGCGGGCTAGCTTAGCGCGTCGCTCCGGGCTGCCACAGCACGTCGCCGGCCCCGCGGGATGCGGTCAGGCGGGCCAGCACGAACAGATGATCCGATAGTCGGTTGATATAGGCAAGTGCCTGCGGGTTAAGCGAAACCTCTAGTGCGGCGGCGACCGCCGAACGCTCCGCCCGGCGCACGATCGATCGCGCCAGATGGAGCGGCGCCACCGCGCCCGGCCCGGCCGGCAATATGAAGCTGCGCAGCGGGGTCAGCCCCTCGTTCAGCATGTCGATCTCGCGTTCCAGCCGTTCGACCTGCGAAGCGGTGATGCGCAGCGTCATTTCGCCGGGCGTGAAATCTTCGCCTGGTGTCGCGAGATCGGCGCCGAGATCGAACAATTCGTTCTGGATGCGGCCCAGCAAGGCGGCGTGCGCGGGATCGGTTACTTGCTGGATCGCGACGCCGATGGCCGAATTGGCCTCGTCCACGTCGCCGATCGCCGCCATGCGCGGATCGGCCTTGGACACGCGCGATCCGTCGACAAGGCCGGTCGTGCCGGCGTCACCGGTGCGCGTGTATATCTTGTTGATTTTCACCATATTATGGAGGCCCCCGCTTTGCGGGCTTAGCTGCCGCCGCGGGCCATCAGCAGGATCAGGATGACGACGATGATGGCGGCCGCCTGGAAGCCGATGCGCGCCTGCATCATCTTGTTCTGCTTCTCGCCGGACGAGAGCATCGTCGCTTCGTCCGCCGTGTCGGACCGCGGGGTCTTCGCGAAGGTGATGACGCCGCGGCTGAGCGCGATCACGGTCGCGATCATTGCCAGCACGAGAAGGATGGTGAGGAAGGTCGCCATAATCGTTCCAGTCTATGCCTTTCCCGCGGAAAATCCAGCAGGGATTATGCCTTGGCGCAGCTCTTGCGCAATCGCGAGGCCGTCCGCCCCTTGCGCGCGCAGCTCCGCCAGCGCCGGTGCCCCGTCCCGCTTGGCGAGCCGCTTGCCGTCCGGCCCCATCAGCAGCGGGTGGTGGTGATAAAGCGGTGTCGGCAGTCCGAGCAGCGCCTGCAGCAGACGATGGATGTGGGTGGCGGCGAACAGATCTTCGCCGCGCACGACGTCGGTCACGCCCTGCGCGGCGTCATCGATGGTGACGGCGAGGTGATAGGAAACCGGCGCATCCTTGCGCGCCAGCACCACGTCGCCCTGCCGCTCGGGCACCGCGCGCACGCTTCCCGCCGTCTCGTCCCACCAGTCGAGCGGCCTCGCCTGCTGGGTCGCCGCCGCCATGTCGATCCGCCAGGCATAGGGCTCGGTTGTCATGCGCTCCGCCCGCCTTGTTGGATCAATGTGTCGGCAAGTACCTGGATAGATAGGATTTTCATCCCCATGCGGCGCCGCTGCGCTCGCGGCGATCTCGGCACGGGTGCAAAAACATGTATAAACCAGCCTCTCAACCTTCAGCCGCTCCAGCGCGGCGGCATAAAGGTGCAGCCGGTCCGATTGGCGCACCACTTCGCCGTCCCAGCCCAGGCCCAGCCATTCGAGGTCGGCCAGGATGCCCGCGACATGCTCCTCCCGCGTCCGGCCGGGGTCGATATCCTCGATCCGCAGCAGAAAACGGCCATTGTTCGTCCTCGCCAGATCATACGCGCGGATCGCCGAAAAGGCGTGGCCGAGGTGAAGCTGCCCGGTGGGGCTAGGCGCAAAGCGCGAAATGATCTCGCTCATGCGAAAACTGGCTCTTGACCGCGAGTCGGGAACAATGCTGTCATGCCCCCGTCACGCTTCTTGAGGTAGAAGCGCGACGTCGGGAGACGCGAGCCGGTTCGGCCCACGCGTCCCGAGTGCGACGGGACCGAAGCCGCCGGGTGGTCTTCCACCACAGGGAGGACCGTCCGTTCCATGTACCATCCTGATCTCCTGCGACATCCGGACAGTTGTCCGGCGCTTGTGCTCAATGCCGATTACACGCCGCTCAGCTATTATCCACTCAGCCTGTGGTCCTGGCAGACTGCGATCAAGGCGGTGTTCCTCGAACGCGTCGATATCGTCGCCCATTATCAGCGCGAGGTGCATAGCCCCAATTTCGCGATGCAACTGCCTTCAGTGATCGCGCTCCGGCAATATGTGCGCCCGTCCGAGCATCCGGCTTTCACGCGGTTCAACCTGTTCCTGCGCGATCGCTTCGTGTGCCAATATTGCGGCACACCCAGGGATCTGACCTTCGATCATGTCATCCCGCGCGCCCAGGGCGGCCGCACGACATGGGAGAATGTCGCCACCGCTTGCGCGCCCTGCAACCTCAAGAAAGGCGGCCGCACGCCGAAGCAGGCACATATGAAGCTGGCCGAGGAACCGATCCGCCCGACGAGCTGGCAGCTTCAGGAAAATGGCCGCGCCTTCCCGCCCAACTATCTCCACCAGAGCTGGCGCGACTGGCTTTATTGGGACATCGAGCTGGAAGCCTGATCCGCGGGCGACGGGTTCCCAATCGGCTATTGCCTGCTCTAAGGCAGGCAGCATGATCGCGCGCCTCTGCTTCCTCCTCGCCCTTCTCCTCACCCCGATCTGCGCCAACGCCGCCGGCGGCGTCGTGAGTGCGGCGGACCCGCGCGCAGCCGCGGCGGGGCAGGAAATGCTCCGCGCCGGCGGCAGCGCCAGTGACGCCGCACTGGCGATCATGCTCGCGCTCACCGTGGTCGAGCCGCAATCCTCGGGCATCGGCGGCGGCGGCTTCCTGGTCCATCATGACGGCAAGACCAATGCCATCAGCACGATCGACGGGCGGGAGACAGCGCCTGCCGCCGCGACACCCGATCGCTTCATGGCGGGCGGCCAGCCCATGTCATATCGCGATGCGGTGCCGGGCGGGAAATCGGTGGGCGTGCCCGGCAATATCCGGCTGATGGCGGAGGCGCACGCCAAATGGGGCAAGCTCCCCTGGGCGAAACTGTTCGATCCCGCGATCCGGCTGGCGGAAGGTGGCTTCGCCGTCAGCCCGCGGCTCAACACCTTCATGGGTTATGTGACGCCGGTCTGGAAGGATTTCCCCGAGACCGCGGCGCTCTACATGCGCGACGGCAAGGCCGCGCCGGTCGGCACGATCATCCGCAACCCGGCGCTGGCCAAGCTGCTCAAGGATATCGCCAAGCAAGGACCGGACGCCTTCTACAAGGGCCCGCATGCCGCCGCGATCGCGGCGGCCGTCAGCAAGGCCCCGCGCAACCCGGTGCCGATGACGCTTGCCGATCTCGCCGCCTATCAGGCCAAGGAACGGCCGGCGCTGTGCGGCGAATATCGTCAGTATCGCGTCTGCGGCATGGGGCCGCCGTCGTCCGGCGCAGTGACCATCCTGCAGATGCTGGGGATGATCGAGCGGTTCGACATCGGCAAGCTCGGCAAGGACAGCCCCGAGGCCTGGCACCTGATCGGCGAGGCGATGCAACTCGCTTATGCCGATCGCGAGAAATATCTCGCCGACGCCGATTTCGTGTCCGTGCCCGTCGCGGGGCTGGTGAACCGCGATTATCTCACCCGACGTTCGGCGCTGATTTCACCCGTCCGCGCGCTTGCCGCTTATGAGGCGGGCACGCCTCCCGGCGCCGAAGCGCGTACCGCGGCGATTTCCGGCGAGGTTTCGGGCACCACCCATTTCGTCGCGGTCGACGGCAATGGCGATGTCGTGTCGATGACGTCGACCGTCGAAGGCCCGTTCGGCAGCCAGATCCTCGTCAGCGGTACGATGCTCAATAATGAGCTTACCGACTTCACCTTCGCGCCCGAACAGAATGGCGCGCCCGTCGCCAACCGCGTCGAGCCCGGCAAGCGGCCGCTCTCCTCGATGTCGCCGACGATCGTCTATGGGCCGGACGGCAAGGTCGTGCTGGCGGTCGGTTCGGCGGGCGGCAAGCGGATCATCATGCATGTGATGAAGGCGCTGGTCGGCGTGCTCGACTGGAAGCTTTCGGCGGCTGACGCTGTTGCGCTCCCCAACCTCTATTTCGGCGGCGGATCGCTGCTGGTCGAAAAGGGCACCAGCCTGGATGCGATGCGTCCCGAACTGGAGAAGCTCGGCCAGCCCGTCACCGCGGCCGATGTGACATCCAAGCTGAACGCAATCGAGCGGGTCGGTGATGGCTGGCGCGGCGTCGCCGATCCGCGCACCGAAGGCGTGGCGCTGGCGGAATAGGCTCAGCTCAGCAACCGCTCATAATCGCGCTCGGCCTGTTCGTGGATTGCCCAGAAGTCGCGGATGCCGCCATCCGCGAGCTTCGCCGCCAGCACCGCGAGATGCGCGTGCCAGCCCGCCGCGGTGCCGACACGATCCTGGCGGCTCTTGAGCCGTGTATGGGTGAGGATCAGCCGGGTCTGGCCCGATCCGGCATCTTCCAGTTCGAATCGCGTCAGATCGTCCCCGCCGCCCCAATGGAAGGCGATCATGCGTGGCGGATCGCACTCGATCACCTCGCCGGGCGCAATGAAGCCCTTGGTTTCCAGAAATCGCACCGGATAGGGCACATCCTCGGTCGAAAGATTGTCATGATCGAAAACGAGGCGGACCGCACCGCCCGGCTGCGGCTCGATCGTCCCCGCGGCGAACCACTGGCTGCGCCTTTCATCCTCGATCAGCCAGCGCCAGACGCGATCGACCGAGGCGGGCAGAAGCCGTTCGAAGCGCAATGTCTCCGGCGCGATCTCGCGGCCATGATCGTCCTCGGGCTCGGCGACCGGGGCCAGCTTGTCGAGGATCGTCGTCCAGCCCGTGCGGGTGCGATCCTCATATTCGACCATGTCCGCACGCATCGCGTGGGTAAGCGTCAGCCGCGCACCGTCGCCTTCCGGCACGATCGCTACCGTCACGCGATCGCCCGTCTCGGCATCGGGCCCGTCGAGGAACAGGAATTCCAGCCAGCGCGGGCGATCGATCGCGACAAATCGCCCATGATGCGCCGCATCGCCGGAAGGGCGCCGCTCGACGATATGGAAGCCGCCGCCGACGCGGGCATCGATCTCCACGGTCTGCATCTCGCCATCGTCGGTCGCGAACAGGAAGTGGCGGGCGCGTTCGGGATCGAGCCAGGCATCGAACAGCGCCTCGGGCGTCGTGCGATAGAAGCGGGAGACTTTGAGGAGCACGGGGGTGCCGGTCGACATGGTTCAATCCTCTCCTCGGTCGCGGGCGGCATTTTCCGCCTCGATCAGAGCTTCCAGCGCGTCGAGCCGCGCCAGCCAGAAGCGCTCATAATGCTTGAGCCAGCGATCGGCTTCCTTGAGCGGCCCGGCGCGTAACCGGCAAAGCTGGCTGCGGCCGAGCTTGCGGCGCTCGACCAGTCCGGCGCGCTCCAGCATCCGCACATGCTTGGATGCGCCGGCCAGGCTCATCGCGTGCGGGGCGGCAAGTTCGCCGACCGATCGTTCGCCACCGGCGAGGCTCGCCAGCATCGCCCGCCGGGTGGGATCGGCCAGCGCCAGGAAGGTCGCATCGAGCTCCACGTGATTCTCAACCATATGGTTTAATATTGCGACGCGCTGCGAAGAGTCAACCGATCGGTTGAATATGTGAAAAACCGAACGTTCCGTAGCTGGACCGACGCATAAACCCGGTTACAAGTGAGCCAAAGACAAGCCCCGGAGAGGCCCAGAACCGGCATGCGCACGCTTGAGCACTTTCCCAACCTCGTGACGATGTTCTTCACCCGCGCCCGCGAGAAGGGCGATCTGCCATTTCTCTGGGCCAAGCGCGAAGGCGCCTGGGTATCGACGAGCTGGGCTGAGGCGGCGGTGCAGGTTGCGTCGCTTTCCGTCGCGCTCAAGGCGCTGGGGTTGCAGCGCGGCGACCGCGTGATGCTGGTGTCCGAGAACCGCCCCGAATGGTGCATCGCCGATCTCGCGATCATGGCGGCCGGGTTGGTGACGGTGCCGACCTACACTACCAATACCGAGCGCGATCACGCCCATATTCTGGAAAATAGCGGCGCGCGTGCTGTGATCGTCTCGACCGCCAAGCTCGCCAAGGCATTGATGCCGGCGGTGATGCGTTCGTCGGGCTGCCGTCACGTCATCGGCATAGAATCGCTGCGGATCGGGCAGTCAGGCGACGCCTGCTTCCACGACTGGCGTGCGCTGATCGATGCTCATCCTGCGGACGTCGCAGCAGCAGAGGCGGTCGCCGATTTCACGCGCGAGGATCTCGCCTGCATCATCTACACATCGGGCACGGGCGGCGCTCCGCGCGGCGTGCGGCAGCATCATGGGGCGATCCTCCACAATGTCGCCGGCTGCACCACCGTCATCTCGGAGGATTTCGGCTGGGACGACGAAGTCTTCCTGTCCTTCCTCCCGCTCTCCCATGCCTATGAGCATAGCGGTGGCCAGCACTTCCCGATCGGGCTGGGGGCGCAGATCTATTATTCCGAAGGGTTGGAGAAGCTGGCTTCGAACATCGAGGAAGTTCGGCCGACGATCATGGTCGTCGTCCCCCGTCTGTTCGAGGTGCTGCGCGCCCGTGTGCTCAAGTCGGTCGAGAAACAGGGCAAGGTCGCGCAATATCTGATGCGCCGCGCGCTTGCGATCGGCGAGAAGGATTATGACGGCCGCATGAGCCTGATTGACTGGCCGATGGAACTGATTCTGCGCCGCACGATCAAGCCCAAGGTCGGCAAGCGTTTCGGCGGGCGGATGAAGGCGATGGTGTCGGGCGGCGCGCCGCTCACACCCGAAGTCGGCCTCTTCTTCCATTCGCTCGGGCTCACCTTCCTCCAGGGCTATGGCCAGACGGAAGCGGCACCGGTGATCTCGTGCAATCGTCCGTCGGCAGGCATCAAGATGGATACGGTCGGCCCCCCGCTGAAAGATGTCGAGGTGCGCATCGCCGAGGACGGGGAGATACTCGTGCGCGGCGAACTCGTCATGCACGGCTATTGGCGTAATGAGGAGGAGACGGCGCGCGTCCTGAAGGATGGATGGCTCCACACCGGCGACGTCGGCCATATCGACGATCGCGGCCGGATCGTCATCACCGATCGCAAGAAGGACATCATCGTCAACGACAAGGGCGACAATGTCGCGCCCCAGAAGGTCGAAGGGATGCTGACCCTGGAGCCGGAGATTCTTCAGGCGATGGTTGCGGGGGACCGCCGGCCGCATCTCGTCGGCCTGATCGTCCCCGATCCCGAATGGGTACGCGAATGGGCAAGAGGTGAAGGGCTGGACCTTGACCCCGCGACGTTGCGGGCCGATCCCCGATTGCAGAAGGCGCTGATGGCGGCGGTCGATCGGGTGAACACCAGCCTGTCGGTGATCGAGAAGGTGCGCCGTATCCTGATCGCAGACGAGGCCTTCACGATCGAGAACGAGATGCTGACCCCGTCGCTCAAGATCCGCCGCCATGTAATCCGCAAGACCTATGGCGAGCGGCTGGATGCGCTTTACGGCGCTGGAAAATGATTCAGGCGGCCGCCGGTCCGCCGAAGCCCGGCAGGCGCAGCCGCCCCGCCCAAGCGCGTTCATGGAAGAAGAAGGCGACCGCGTTCAAGCAAGGTTCGATCAGCGCGATGCCGCCGGCGATCTGGACCGATCCGGTGAGCAGATAGGCGACCGTGAACCCCACCGTCAGGTGAATCGCGAGATAAGTCAGCGTCTTGATATATTCGAGCGGCATGGCGGCATTCCCTTCGCCGTCAATATGCGAATCGCTCGCAATAAGATCAAGCCGATCATTCCATTGAGAATGATCGCTCTGATCGATCAATCCGCGCCGATCGCCTGCTCGATCCGCTCGAAGCCGTCGCGCGCCAGCAGCGCCGGCAGGCCGCGGACGATGCGCGCGGCAAGGCCCGGCCCTTCATAGGCCATCGCGCTGTAGAGCTGGACCAGGCTCGCGCCCGCGCGGATGCGGGCATAGGCTTGCTCGGCGCTGGCGATGCCGCCCGCGGCAATCAGCGGGATCGCGCCGCCCGTCGCGCTCCGGAAATCCCTGAGCCGTTGCGCGGCGAGATCGTGCAGCGGCGCGCCCGATAGGCCGCCGGTTTCGGCTGCATGGCGCGATTGCAGCGGCGGCCGGGTGATCGTGGTGTTGGCTACGATCAGCGCGTCGAGCTTGCGGTCGTGCGCCACGGCCGCGATGTCGTCGATGTCTGCCGGCTCCAGATCGGGTGCGACCTTAAGGAACACCGGCGGCCGCGCGGCGCCGCGCGCTTCCATCACCCCTGCCAGCAGTTCGTCGAGCGATGCCCGCGATTGGAGCGCACGCAGGCCCGGCGTGTTGGGGGACGAGATATTGACGGTCAGATAATCCGCCACATCCTTCATCACCGTCACGCCCTTGGCATAATCGGCGATGCGATCCACCGCATCCTTGTTTGCACCTATGTTGACCCCAACGATGCCCGGGCGATGGCCGCGCTTCAGCAACCGTTCCAGCGCGGCGGCCTGCCCGCCATTGTTGAAGCCCATGCGGTTGATGACCGCGCGGTCCTCGGCCAGCCGGAACAGCCGGGGCCGCGGATTGCCGTCCTGCGGGAAGGGCGTGAGGGTGCCCACCTCGACAAAGCCGAAGCCGAGCGACAGCATCGCATCGGGCACCTGCGCGTCCTTGTCGAAGCCGGCGGCGAGGCCGACGGGATTGGGGAAGCGGAGCCCCGCCAACTTCACTTCCAGCCGCGGATCGGGCGTGGGCCGCCCGCTCGACGGCTTCAGGCGCAGCGCGCTGATCGTCGCGCGATGGGCGGTCTCGGCGTCCAGGCGGAACACCAGCGGGCGGAGCAGCGGATAAAGGGCCATGCCGCGCCGCCTAGCGCTTCGCGGTCCTTGCGTCATCTGTCCATTTGACGCGGCGTTTGAGCGCGCTAACACACTCCCAGACCAGAGAAACGCAAACATCCGTTCAGGGAGTTCCCATGTTCCGCACGCTTCTTCTCGCCTCGACCGTGCTGGTCGCGGCCACGGCGGCGCCGGCGTTCGCGCAGACGCCGGCAGCACCGGCGGCCGCCACGGCCGATCAGAATGCTGCCATCCAGCAGTTCTTCGTCGATTTCGACAAGGGCGAGCTCGCCCGCGCGCCGATGAGCAAGGCCTATCGCGGCATCCGCGACGGCGATTATGGCAAATGGAACGATTTCTCCGACGCGGCCGAAGTGCGCCAGCACCAGGCCGAAAAGGCGGCGCTCGCCGAAATGCGCAAGCGCTTCGATCTGGCCAGGCTGGACGAAAATAACCGCCTGTCCTTTCACCTGTTCGAAAAGATGATCGAGCGCCGCGACCGGGCCTTCCCCTATCGCGACTATGAATATGCCTTCGACCAGATGAACGGCGCGCAGAGCCAGTTGCCCGCCTTCCTGATCAACATCCACCGCGTTACGACCAAGGGTGATGCCGAAGCCTATGTCAGCCGCCTCCAGGGCTTGGGCACGGCGATCGATCAGGTCGTGGTCGAATCCGGGGCACGGGCCGGCAAGGGGCTGATGCCGCCCAAGTGGGTCTATCCCTACGTCATCTCCGACGCGAAGAATGTCATCAAGGGCGCGCCCTTCGATGCCGGCGAGGATGCGCCGCTTTATGCGGACCTCAAGGCCAAGGTCGCCAAGCTCGAAATTCCGCAGGCCGAAAAGGACGCGCTGATCGCGGCCGGCGCCAGGGCGCTCACCACCTCGGTGAAGCCCGCTTATGAGCGGCTGATGGCCGAGATGGCCGCGCAGGAGACGAAGGCCGGCACCGACGACGGCGTGTGGCGGTTCAAGGACGGCGCGGCTTATTATGCCGAGCGGCTGTCCAATTACACGACGACCGCGCTGACGCCCGATCAGATCCACCAGATCGGTCTCGATAATGTCGCTCGCATCCACGGCGAGATGAAGGCGATCATGGACAAGACCGGCTTCAAGGGCGACCTGCAGGCCTTCTTCCAGTTCATGCGCACCGACAAGCAATTCTATGCAGCCAACACCGACGAGGGCCGCGCGCTCTACCTGGCGGAGACCGAGAAGGCGAAGCAGTGGGTGACCGCCAAGCTGCCGCAATGGTTCGGCGTGCTGCCGCAGGCGCCGCTCGTGGTGAAGCGGGTCGAGCCGTTCCGTGAGAAGTCCGCCGGCAAGGCCTTCTACCAGAGCCCGGCCCCTGACGGTTCTCGCCCCGGCACCTATTATGCCAACCTCTATGACATGGCTGACATGCCGCTCTTCGAGGTCGAGGCCTTGTTCTACCATGAAGGCCTGCCGGGCCATCACCTGCAGCGGACGATCCAGACCGAGCTGAAGGACGTGCCGCCGTTCCGTCAGTTCGGCGGCGTCACGGTCTATTCGGAGGGGTGGGGCCTGTATTCCGAAAAGCTCGCCAAGGACATGGGGCTATATACCGATCCCTATCGCGATTTCGGGCGACTCCAGCTCGAACTCCACCGCGCGATCCGGCTCGTCGTCGATTCGGGGCTGCATCACAAGCGTTGGACGCGCGAGCAGGCGATCAAATATGTCGAGGACAATTCGGCCGATGCGCCGGGGGGAATCGTCAAGGCGATCGAGCGCTACATCGTCTATCCGGGGCAGGCGACCGCCTATCTGGTCGGTCGTCTCAAGATCAGCGAGTTGCGCGACAAGGCTCAAAAGCAGCTTGGCGACCGATTCGATGTTCGCGGCTTCCATGATACCGTGTTGAAAAGTGGCCCTGTCCCGCTCGACGTGCTCGAAGAGCAGGTCGACGCATGGATAGCATCACGCAAGGCAGGTTGATCTTTTGAGCAAGGATCGAGTCGATTCCATCCAATTATTGTAAACAATTGTGCGCTAGGGGATTTCTGCGACCCGAAGGGCTCACCATCCTTGGATGGAGAGACCTTTTCCTATGGCCCGGCCGGATTTTTCCGGCCGGGCCTCTTTTTTGCACGTGACTTCCGCGGCCGATGGTGCGACCGAGCGTTCTGTACGGACGACGTGGGGAGTTGGACGGACGTGGGGACTGGATATTCGGGGGACGGGGCTGCCGTTGGCCTGCGCTATTTTGCGCCGGCTCCGGATTTGCGCCGACATCTCTCATCCTATTATATTTTTCGCGCCGACGTGGCGCAGATGTCGGACGTGGTTCGCGCCGATGTCGCGCAATTGCGCTTCATGGTTTCGGGCACTGGCCGCTATCAGTTCGTAGACGGGCGCCGCATCGAAACGCCCGAAGTATCGCTGCTCGGTCCCACCACGGCCGCCAGCCGTTTCGACGTCACCGGCCCCGTCCTCGTCTTCGGCGTCGGCATATTGCCGACCGGATGGGCGGCGCTGGTGGAAGAGGATGCCAGCCTCTTTTCCGATTCGGTGGTCGATGCTGTGGATGTCTTCGGCGGGCTGCTGGAAGACGCGCTGGACGCTATGCGCTTCGACGGCCGGGCCTCGCGCATGATCGCGGTGATCGATGCAGTGATGCGGGGCCTGCTCGCCGATGCGGTGGATGCGCCTTACTGGTTCACCCGTCTGACCGATCACTGGCTGACCGATGCGCCGTCGCCGTCGATCGACGCCCTGGTGAGCGAATCCGGCGTGTCGGCGCGGCAGGTGGAAAGGCTGGCGCGGCGCATTTATGGCGCGCCGCCCAAGCTGCTCGCCCGCAAATATCGCGCACTCCGCGCTGCCGCGCGCTTCGCAGCGGCTGGCACCGGTTGGGCGGAGGCTGCGGGCGACGCCTTTTATGATCAGTCGCACTTCATTCGCGAATTCAAGCGCTTTACCGGCCACACGCCGCTCCAGTTCCAGCGCGCGCCGACGCCGGTGACGCGGCTGACGCTGCGCCGGCGCGAACTTATCGATATGCCGCGGCTGACCTTGCTTAGCTGATAGGTTTCATCCCTTGACGTAGGCGCGCCGCGCCCCCAATTGCCAATCGGAACGAATCAGTCCGATTGGAGACCATGCGCCTTTCGAGCCTCGCCGATTATGCGGTCGTGATGTTGACTGCCGCCGCGCGTCACAGCGATGCGGAGACCCGGCTGTCGGCGACCCTGCTCTCGGAAGAGACCGGGGTGCCGCTGCCGACCGCGCAGAAGTTGATGGGGCGGCTTGCGGGGGCGGGGTTGTTGACCTCCGCCCGCGGCACCGGTGGCGGCTTCCGCCTCGCGCGTGATCCGGCCGAAATCAACCTCGCCGAAATCATTGAGGCGGTCGAAGGTCCGATCGCGATGACGGCCTGCACCGAGCATGGCCGCCATGATTGCGGGTTCGAAGCCGATTGCCGCGTCCGTCCGCACTGGACGGCGGTGAACGGCGCGGTAAAGGGCGCGCTCGGCGGCGTCAGCCTCGCCAGTCTTGCAGGAGTGCCCGCATGAGTGAAGTCCGCAACCGCGAAGCGTTCGAGGCGGCGCAGAAGGCGTCGACCTACGAATGGGGCTTCACCAGCGATGTCGAGCAGGATTTCGCACCCAAAGGCCTCAATGAGGATACCGTCCGCTTCATCTCGGCCAAGAAGAATGAGCCGCAATGGATGCTCGACTGGCGGCTGAAGGCCTTCCGCCTGTGGCAGACGATGACGCCGCCCGACTGGGCGAAGCTCAACGTGCCGCCGATCGACTACCAGGACGCTTATTATTACGCCGCGCCCAAGGCAAAGCCCAAGCTCGGCTCATTGGACGAGGTCGATCCCGAGATCCTCAAGGTCTATGAGAAGCTCGGCATCCCGATCGAGGAACAGAAGGTGCTCGCCGGCGTCGAGGGCAGCCGCAAGGTGGCCGTCGATGCGGTGTTCGACAGCGTCTCCGTTGCCACCACCTTCCGCGAGGAGCTGAAGCGCGCGGGTGTCATCTTCCTCTCCATCTCGGAGGCGATCCGCGAATATCCCGAGATGGTGAAGAAGTGGCTCGGCAAGGTCGTGCCGATGCACGACAACTACTTCGCCACTTTGAACTGTGCGGTCTTTTCGGACGGCACCTTCGTCTACATCCCCGAGGGCGTCCGTTGCCCGATGGAGCTTTCGACCTATTTCCGCATCAATGCGGAGAATACCGGCCAGTTCGAACGCACTTTGATCGTCGCCGACAAAGGGAGCTATGTCTCCTATCTCGAAGGCTGCACCGCGCCGATGCGTGACGAGAACCAGCTTCACGCCGCGGTGGTGGAGCTGGTTGCGCTCGATGATGCCGAGATCAAATATTCGACCGTCCAGAACTGGTATCCGGGCGACGCGAACGGCAAGGGTGGCATCTATAATTTCGTCACCAAGCGCGCGCTGTGCCAGGGCAAGAATAGCAAGGTGAGCTGGACGCAGGTGGAAACCGGATCGGCGATCACCTGGAAATATCCGAGCTGCGTGCTGGCGGGCGAGAATAGCGTAGGCGAATTCTACTCGGTCGCTGTCACCAACAATTATCAGCAGGCCGATACAGGCACCAAGATGATCCATCTGGGGAAAGGTAGCCGCTCGACGATCGTGTCGAAAGGCATTTCGGCCGGCAAGTCGAACAACACCTATCGCGGCCTCGTCCGCGTGGGGCCGACGGCCGAGGGCGTGCGCAACTTCACCCAGTGCGATTCATTGCTGTTGGGCGACAAATGTGGGGCGCACACCGTGCCCTATATCGAGGTCCGCAACCCCTCCGCCCAGATCGAGCATGAGGCAACCACCAGCAAGATTTCTGACGACCAGCTATTCTACGCGATGTCGCGCGGGCTGGATCAGGAAAGCGCCGTGGCGCTGATCGTCAACGGCTTCGCCAAGGAAGTGCTGCAGCAGTTGCCGATGGAGTTCGCCGTCGAAGCGCAGAAGCTGCTGGGCATTTCGCTGGAGGGCAGCGTTGGTTGAGACCCTTTTCGTCATCCCCGCGCAGGCGGGGATCCATAAACTCCAACGGCAGGGAATATGGATTCCCGCCTTCGCGGGAATGACGATTTAAGATGTTGAAGATCCATAACCTCCACGCCGAAGTCGACGGCAAGCCGATCCTCAAGGGGCTCTCGCTCACGATAAATGCGGGTGAGATCCATGCGATCATGGGGCCTAACGGCGCGGGCAAGTCGACGCTGAGCTACGTGCTTGCGGGGCGGCCGGGCTATGAGGTGACCGAAGGTTCGGCCACGCTCGATGGTGATGATCTGCTCGACAAGGCACCGCACGAGCGTGCCGCCGCCGGCCTGTTTCTGGGCTTCCAATATCCCGTCGAGATTCCGGGCGTTTCCAACCTCCAGTTCCTGCGCGAGGCGCTCAACGCCCAGCGCAAGGGTCGTGGCGAAGCAGCACTTTCGGGCGGCGAGTTCCTGAAGATCGCGCGCACCCAGGCCGATGGGCTCGGCCTCAATATGGATATGCTGAAGCGCCCGGTGAATGTCGGCTTTTCGGGCGGCGAGAAGAAGCGCAACGAGATGGTGCAGATGGGGATCATCGACCCCCGCATGGCGATCCTCGACGAGACGGACTCCGGCCTCGACATCGATGCGCTGCGCGTGATCGGCGCGGGCATCAACACGATCATGCGCAAGCCTGACAAGGCGGTGCTTCTCATCACCCACTATCAGCGCCTGCTCGATTATGTGAAGCCGGACTTCGTCCATGTGCTGGCAAATGGCCGGATCGTTCGCTCCGGGGGCCCCGAACTCGCGCACGAGCTGGAGCGCGAGGGATACGGAGCGATCGCGGCGTGACCAGCCTCCCCCTTCCCACCGCAAAGCTGGAAGCGTGGCGCTATAGCGACCTCGACGCCGTCGCCAGCGTGTGGCCGGTGCGGGCGCCGCAGGCGATCCGCGTTGCGGCCGGCGAGAGCGTCACCCGCATCATCGCCCAGCAGGCAGATGCGAACGCCGTGGTGATCGAGGACTATGTTGTCGACATCGCGGCTGGGGGACGGTGCGAATTCTTTGTGCTGAACATCGGCGGCAAGCTCGGCCGCGTCACCATCGACGTGACCCTGCACGACGGCGCCCATTTCGAGCTGGGCGGCGCGATCGTCGGCGGATCGGGGCAGACGCTGGAAATCTTGACCACCGTCAATCATGTCGAGCCCAATGCCACCAGCAACCAGGTCGTGCGGTCGGTGCTGGCGGGGACGGCGACCGGCAGCTTCCTCGGCAAGGTTGCGGTTGCGCGCGATGCACAGAAGACGGATGCGGCGCAGTCGGTGAAGGCGATGCTGCTCGATCGCACGGCGACCGCCAACGCCAAGCCCGAACTGGAGATTTTCGCCGACGACGTGAAGTGCGCGCATGGCGCGACCGTCGGCGAACTCGACAAGCAGGCGCTGTTCTACCTCGAAAGCCGCGGGCTGCCGCCGGCAGAGGCCAAGGCGCTACTGCTGCAGGCATTCGTCGCCGGTGCTTTCGTTGAACTTTCCGACGATGCCGCGCGGGAGACGCTGGAAGCGAAGGCGCTCGCCGCGCTGGAGGCGTTGCTGTGAACCTCATGACCCAGACCCGCCCGCTCGACTGGCTGGCCGACTTCCCGGCGATCCCCGAAGGCTGGGCCTATCTCGATACCGCCGCGACGGCGCAGAAGCCGCAGGTGGTGATCGACGCGATCGCGCGGGCCTATGGCGAGACCTATGCCACGGTCCACCGCGGCGTCTACCAGCGCTCGGCCGATATGACGGTGGCGTTCGAAGCCTCGCGCCAACGCGTCGCGCGCTTCATCGGCGCGGGCTCGGCCGACGAGATCGTCTTCGTCCGTGGCGCGACTGAGGGCATCAACCTTGTCGCCAATAGCTGGGGCAACACCCACCTCAAGGCCGGCGACCGCATCCTGCTCTCGATGCTGGAGCATCATTCGAATATCGTCCCCTGGCAGCTGCTGCGCGATCGCGTGGGTGTGGAGATCGACGTCGCGCCGCTGACCGCTGACGGCCGGATCGATCTGGATGCGGTAGAGGCGATGCTGACGCCGGCGCACAAGCTGGTCGCGCTCGCCCATGTCTCCAACGTGCTGGGCTCAGTGCTCGACGTGCGGCGCGCGGCGGAGCTTGCCCATGCTGTCGGGGCGCGATTGCTGGTCGATGGCTGCCAGGCGGTGCCGCGGCTAGGCGTCGACGTGGCGGCGCTCGGCTGCGACTTCTATGTCTTCTCTGGCCACAAGCTTTATGGCCCCACCGGTCTGGGCGTGCTCTGGGCGCGACCGGAACTGCTCGAATCCATGCCGCCCTGGCATGGCGGCGGATCGATGATCGACAAGGTGAGTTTCGAGCGCACCACTTATGCGCCGCCGCCGGCGCGGTTCGAGGCGGGGACGCCGCATGTCGTGGGGGTCGTCGGCCTCCATGCCGCGATCGACTATGTCGATGCGATCGGCCTCGATGCGATCCATGCGCATGAGACGGCGCTGGTCCGCGCGGCGCGCGATGCGCTGTCCGGCATCAACAGTGTCCGCCTGTTCGGGCCGGAAGATTCGGCTGGTATCGTCAGCTTTGCGATCGAGGGGGTTCATCCCCACGATATCGGCACCATATTGGATGAGGCGCATGTGGCGATCCGCGCTGGCCACCATTGCGCGCAGCCGCTGATGGAGCATCTGGGCGTGCCTGCCACCGCGCGGGCGAGCTTCGGTGTCTATAATTCGCAGGCCGACGTGGATGCGCTGGCCAAGGGGATCGAACGGGTGACGAGAATTTTCGGATGAACGAAGAGACCAAGATCCAGACCGAAGAGGTCAGCGCCGTAGCGACGCCGCCGCGCGCCCGCGTGGAGGATGCGGTGGAAGAACGCCCGCGCGACTATCTCGAGGGCTTCTTGTCGCAGAAGCCCGTGGAGCAGGGTGTGGGCGAGCCCGGGGGCGATGTCTATGAAGGCGTGATCGCCGCTCTCAAGGAAATCTACGATCCCGAGATTCCGGTGAACATCTACGATCTCGGGCTGATCTACGGCGTCGATGTCGATGGCGACAACCATGTGCTTGTCACCATGACGCTGACGACGCCGCATTGCCCGGTCGCCGAATCCATGCCAGGCGAGGTGGAACTGCGTGTCGGATCGGTGCCGGGCGTCGGCGTCGCCGAAGTCAATCTCGTCTGGGATCCGCCATGGGATCCGCAGAAGATGTCCGATGAGGCCAAGCTCGAACTGGGAATGCTGTGATGACCACGACGACCCGCGCCCGCCCTGCCGCGCTGATCCTGACGCCATCCGCCGAACAGCGGATTGCGGACCTGATGGCGCGCGCCCCGGAAGGTGCAGTGGGCGTCAAGCTGTCGACCCCGCGCCGCGGTTGTTCGGGCCTCGCTTATTCGGTCGATTACGTCACCGAAGTCGATCCGTTCGACGAGAAGATCACCACCCCCGGCGGCGATTTCTATGTCGATGGCGGCTCGATCCTCTATCTGATCGGATCGACGGTGGAGTGGGTCGAGGACGATTTCACCGCCGGCTTCGTCTTTCAGAACCCCAACGCCAAGGGTGCCTGCGGCTGCGGCGAGAGCTTCACCGTCTGACGATCAGCCGCCGCGCTTGAACGGTCCCATTTCGGCGAGCACATCGATCTCGTTCGCGATGGCGCGGCGCTCGCTTTCCAGATAGTCGGCAACTGCCCGGCGAAAGCCCGGATCGGGAATGAAATGGGCGGACCAGGTGGCCACCGGCTCATAGCCGCGCGCGAGCTTGTGTTCACCCTGCGCGCCGGCTTCGACGCGGGCGAGGCCACGGGCGATGGCAGCGTCGATCGCCTGATAATAGCAAAGCTCGAAATGGAGGAAGGGCACCTCCTCCACCGCGCCCCAATAGCGACCGTAGAGCGTGTCCATGCCGATCAGGTTGAGCGCGCCGGCGATCGGCTGGCCGTCGCGCAGAGCGAGGATCAGCAGCACCTTGTCCGACATCCGCTCGCTCAGCAACGAGAAGAATTGCCGCGTCAGATAGGGCCGGCCCCATTTGCGCGATCCCGTATCCTGATAGAAATGCCAGAAGGCATCCCAATACGCCTCGGTCAGGTCGCTGCCGGAGACGTGTGCGATCTCCAGCCCCTCGACCGCGGCGGCGCGTTCCTTGCGGATCGCCTTGCGCTTGCGGCTGGCGAGGGCGCTCAGGAAGTCGTCGAAGCAGGCATAGCCGTGATTGGCCCAGTGGAACTGGCGGTCGCTGCGGATCAGCCAGCCGGCGGCTTCGAACAGCGGCACCTGCTCGGGATCGACGAAGGTTGCGTGGGCGGAGGACAGGCCGTTCTGGCGCACCACCGTTTCGAGCGCACCGATCAGCGCGGGCGCCAGCGCCTCATCGCGCAACAGCAGCCGCGGGCCGGGGACCGGGCTGAACGGCGACGCGATCTGGAGCTTGGGATAATAGCGCCCGCCGGCCCGCTCCCAGGCATCGGCCCAGGCATGATCGAAGACATATTCGCCCTGGCTGTGGCTCTTGGCATAAGCTGGTGCGATCGCGGCGGGGCGGCCGTCGGCGCCGTCGATCAGGATCGGCAGCGGCTGCCAGCCGCGCTGGGCGGTGGCGCTTCCCGATTCCTCCAGCGCGGACAGGAAGGCGTGGGCAACGAAGGGATTGCCATCGCCGGCGCAGGCATCCCAATCCGCGGCGGGAACCGCGCAGACGCCTTCGGCCATGCGGGCGAGGATGTCGCGCTCAGCCAAGCGTGCGCTCATAGATGGGGGCGTCGGCGTGGAGCGCGACGGTCGCCTCGTCGGCGGGGCTGCGCACCGTCCAGCTCAGCACGGGCAGGCCGGCGGCGCGGGCGGCGGCGGCGAAGCGCGAGGGCAGGTCGCGGACGTCATAGGCCAGAAAATCGGGTCTCGCCCGCCAGAGTGCAAGGTGGCGCTCCCACCATCCTCGGAAGGACTTCTTGCCTTCCTCGGTAACGACCAGCCCGCGGACGATGTGCGGGGCGTGGGTGGCGAACCAGCGGGCGGCCTGGGGGTTGAACGACATCACCGCGACCGGACCGGCATAATCGGCGAGCGCATCGCGCACTGCGGCGCAGAGGCGGGCGGGGGTGCGCTCTCTGCTCTTGATCTCGATGAGGAGGGGGGCGCGGCCGGCGATGAGGTTGAGAGTCTGGTTTAGACTGGAAAGCCCTTCGGCGGTGTTGGAAAGTTGGATTTGCGCGAGCTCGGCCGCGGTGCGATCGGCCAGCGGGCCGGTCTCGGCGGTCAGGCGGTGGAGCGTGTAATCGTGGAAGACGATCGCCTGCCCGTCGCGGCTTTCCTGGACGTCGAGCTCGATGCCGTCGCCATTGGCGATCGCGGCGCGGAACGCGGCCTGGCTGTTTTCGACCAAGCCGGCCCCATGCAACCCGCGGTGCGCGTAGCGCCGGCCCTTCAGGAAGGCGGCGCGGCTATCAGGCCGGCCGGACGGCAATGATCGCATCAACCTCGACCGCCGCGCCCAGCGGCAGCACCGGCACGCCCACCGCCGAGCGGGCGTGGCGGCCAGCATCGCCGAACACGGCGACCATCAGTTCGGAGGCGCCATTGGCGACCTTGGGCTGATCGGTGAAATCCACAGTCGACGAGATGAAGGCGCCGAGCTTCACGACGCGCTCCACGCGGTCGAGATTACCACCCAGCGCCGCCTTGATCTGCGCGATCAGCATGATGCCGCAGCGTTCGGCCGCGGCGCGACCGGCATCGACGTCGACATCCTGACCCAGCCGGCCGGTGATCAGTGATCCATCCTGCCGGAAGGGGAGCTGGCCCGAGATGTGGAGCAGCCCGTTGGCTTCGACCGCCGGCACATAAGCGGCGACGGGGGCGGCGGGCTGGGGAAGGGTGAGGCCGAGTTCGGCGATGCGTGCTTCGATGCTCATGGCCGTTCTCTTCTGCCGCCGGGCCGGATGCGTCAAGGGGCGGCAGGCGCGCGATGGAGCAGCGCGGCTATCAGGATGCCCGCCAGAATCAGCCCCATGCCGACGAGATGATAGCTGTGCAGCGGCTCGCCCAGCAGCGCCGCCGCCAGCCCCGCGCCGAACAAGGGCATCAGGCTGATCGTCTGGCCGGCGCGCGCCGCACCGATCGCGTCGACCGCCGAATTGAACAGGAAATACGCGATCACCGACGGGAAGATGGCGACATAAGCGAAGGCAAGCACCACCCCCGGCCGCCAGTCGATCGCGGCGATCCGCTCCGCCTCACCGATGCTGAGCGGCAGCATCGCCAGCGCAGCGATCAGGAAGGTGGCGACGAGGAAACTGAACGGCCGCACCGCGGGGCGGATGCGCAGCAGGCTAGTGTAGCAGGCCCAGGCAAGCACCCCGCAGGAGATGAGGAGATCGCCATAGCCCAGCCGCAACCCGGCCAGCACATGGAGGTCCGCGCGGACGATGACGAGGAGGACGCCGGCCGTCGACAGGATGACGCCGGCAATCTGCCACGGCCCGGCGCGATCGCGGAAGAAGATCGCGTTGAAACCCAGCACCAGCGCGGGGATCGCGGCTTGCAGCAACAGGCCGTTGGTGGCGGTGGTGTAGCCCAGCCCCCAATAGAGAAAGCCGTTGAAGCCGGCGACGCCGACCAGCCCCAGCAACAGCACCGGCTTCCACCCTGCCCGCAGCGCCGGCAGGTCGCGCCGCAGATCGGCCCAGGCAAAGGGCAGCAGGATCAGCAGCGCCACCGCCCAGCGGACGAAGGCGAGCGTGAAGGGCGGAATATCATCGCGCACCGCCCGCCCGACGATCGAATTGCCCGCCCAGAACAGCATGACGAAGGCCAGCATGGCATAAGCGCGGGCGGTGTTCGGCTGCTTTGTCATGGGGTTGGCGTAGCGATGGGAGTGGCCGGGGGCTAGGCCGCGTGGACAAATTCCGTCTGCCGTTGCCAGGCTGTTATCCGCGTTATCTGCTGAATTGCTGACTGTCAGGACACGCTGACATTGCGGACCTTCTACTCCCCTCCCTGAAAGGGAGGGGTTGGGGGTGGGTTGGCGTGCGGAGCGCGCCTTACTAACCTTGCGTCATGTCGCGGGTGCCCGAGCATATGACAGCCAATGCGCGTGCCCTGCGCAACGGCCAAACCGAAGCCGAGCGCATGATCTGGCGACGGCTGTCACGTTTTCGACCGCGCTTCACCCGGCAATTGGTGGTTGGCCCCTACATTCTCGACCTCGCCTGCCGATCGGTAAAACTGGCGGTCGAGTTCGACGGTAGCCAGCACCTCGGCGCCGAGGACTATGATGCGCGGCGCTCCCAATTCCTGGCGGACAATGGCTGGACCGTCATTCGCTTCCGGAACGGCGAGGTTCTCGCCAATCCCGACGGTGTGGCTGAGGCAATCCTTGCAAAGACCGCCGAGTGCCTCGGCGGAACCCACCCCCAGCCCCTCCCTTCCAGGGAGGGGAGGAAGAGGCGCTAACGTCCACTCCCCCCGACACAGCCGACATCCCGCCGCCCCGTACGGTCTCCCGAAACCCCACGATGGCTAATCTCCGCGCGGCCTAAACTCGGTCGGTCCAATCGCTATGGCCCCCGTGTGATGGACCGACGATCCGGGGGTGCTATTCATGCCAGGATCTACATCCTCCATCGCAGACCGGGATCGTTGTGTTTACCAATCACATCAATGGCCAGTGCGTCGTCGCGCGCATCTTTCGGGCTGCTGCCCGATATGAACGCCCGGTGTTTCCATGGGCGTGACCCAACGTCGCGCAAGCGTCCGTCTTATCACTGTAACGCTGCTCGGCCTGATGCTCATCGCCGCCTCGCCGGTGATCCCGCCATGGGGATTCGATCTTGGCGGGATGGACCGGTCGGTAAAGCCGGGCGATGATTTTGACCGATATAGCAGCGGTGCCTGGAAGCAGGCCAATCCGATCCCGCCGGACCGCAGCGCCTGGAGTCCCTTCCTGATGCTCCGCGCCAAGGCGGAGGGCGACGTCAAGGCGATCGTCGATGACATTGCCGGACGGCCGCAGCCGGCCGGATCGATCGAGCGCAAGATCGCCGATACCTACAACGCCTATCTCGACACCAAGGCGATCGAGGCGGCGGGGCTGGCGCCGGTTGGCGCGGACCTTGCGCTGATTGCCGCCGCCCGATCGCACAAGGATGTCGCGCGGCTGATGGGGCATCCCGAACTTGGGCTCGGCGGCCCCTTGTCGCTCTCCGTCTGGCCGGACGCCGCGAACCCCGATCGCTATGCGATCAACATCGTCCAGTCGGGCCTCAGCCTTCCCGACCGGACTTATTATCTGAACAGCGACGCACGGTTCGTCGAAGTGCGGGCCAAGTTCCGATCCTATGTCGCGGCGATGCTGGGACTTGGGCATTATCCGAACCCGGAGGCAGCGGCCGACGCAGTGGTGGCGCTGGAGACGGCGATCGCGCAAGCGCATTGGACGCGCGAGAAACGCGCCGATCGCGACCTGACCTATCACCCCAAATCCCGCGCCGAGCTCAAGGCCTTCGCACCGGATTATCCGTGGGACGCGGCGCTCGCCGCGCTCGGGATACCCCGCCACGATTTTTACGTCGTCAAGGAGGACAGCGCGGTCCGGGACCTGACCAGGCTGTTCCGCGACACGCCGGTCGAGACGTGGCGTGCCTATATGACGTTCCGTTATCTGAACGGCATGGCCGATGTGCTTCCCGCGGCCTTCGACGACCTGGCGTTCGACTTCAACGGGCGCGTGCTTTCCGGCCAGCCGCAGAAGCGCGAGCGCTGGAAACGCGCCACCGTCGCGCTCAACGCGGCGCTCGGCGAGGCGGTCGGCCAGCTCTATATCCAGCGCCATTTCACGCCGGAAGCCAAGGCCCAGATCACGGCGCTCGTCGAGAATCTGCGGGCCGCGTTCCGCATTCGGATTGAGCGGCTCGACTGGATGTCTACCGATACGAAGCAGGCTGCACTCACAAAGCTTGCGGCGATCCGCGTGAAGGTGGGCTATCCCGACAGTTGGCGCGACTATACGGCGCTGGAGGTTCGCGCCGGCGATCCCGTCGGCAACCGAAAGCGCGCTTTGTTGTGGGACTGGGAGCGCCGGATCGCGCGCCTGGGGCAACCGACCGATCGCGACGAGTGGGGAATGACCCCGCAGAACGTCAACGCCTACTCCAACAGCTTCTTCAATGAGATCGTCTTTCCCGCCGCGATTCTGCAGCCGCCTTATTTCGATCCCGCGGCCGATCCAGCAGTGAATTACGGCGGCATCGGGGGCGTTATCGGCCACGAGATGAGCCACGCCTTCGACGATCAGGGCGCAAAGACCGATGCAAGAGGCGCCCAGCGCGATTGGTGGGACAAGCCCGACGCCGCCCGGTTCAAGACCATGGGCTCTCGCCTGGCCGGGCAATATTCGCATTATGAGCCGATCCCGGGCAGTCACGTGAATGGCGAGACGACGCTCGGCGAGAATATCGGCGATCTTGGCGGCCTCAACATCGCGCTGGAGGCCTATCGTATCGCGCTCCGTGGCAAGCCTGCGCTCATTCTGAACGGCACGACGGGCGACCAGCGCGTCTTTCTTTCGTGGGCCCAGACCTACCGGGAGAATATCAGGGATGCGGCGCTCAGGGGCGATCTCGCATCGAACCCCCACAGCCCATCAAGGTTCAGGGTGAATGGCGTCGTCCGAAACATAGACGCCTGGTACCATGCGTTCGGCGTGAAGCCGGGCGATCGTCTCTACCTCGCTCCCGCGGACCGCGTGCGTATCTGGTAGGGGCGCGGTTGCTGGCGTGGGATGTAAGGCGAGCAGGCCCTATCGGGGGAATCCGCAACCGGCGTCGGGGTTTTATCCGATAGTGATCGTCAGCCGCCCCACCTAGCTTGAGCGCGATCATCCTGTTCGGGAGCCATGCTTATGCTCGGAGTGCTTGCGAGGAACTGGTGGGCCTTCGCCGTTCGCGGCCTGCTGGGCGTGCTGTTCGGCGTGGTGGCGCTGACCTTTCCGGGCGCGACGATGCTGTCGATCGTCTGGCTGTTCGGCGCCTATGCGATCGCCGACGGGATCTTCGCGATCATCGGCGCGGTGCGATCGGCCCGCGCGGGCGAGCAATGGGGATCGCTGGCCTTGGGCGGCGTGGTCGATATCGGCGCGGGCATCGTCGCTTTCCTGTGGCCGGGGCTGACGGTGGTGGTGTTCGTGCTGCTGATCGCGGTCTGGGCGCTGGTTTCGGGCGCTTTCATGCTGGCCGCCGCGGCCAAGGTGGATGCCGATCATGGCCGCTGGTGGCTGATACTCGGCGGCGTGGCCTCGCTCGCTTATGGCGCGTTGCTGCTGATCGCGCCGATGACGGGCGCGCTGGTGCTGACCTGGTGGATCGGCGCCTATGCGATCGTGCTGGGCGTGGCGTTCATCTTCCTCGCCTTCCGCCTGCGCGCGCGGCTGAAGCGCTGGTCGGGCGAGCAGCCGGCCTGAGCCGGCTCAGGCGACCGCGCGCATGGCGAAGCGATCGAGTACCCAGGTTTGCGCGACGGCCCAATCGTCGATGCGGACATGGGCGTGGGGCGCAGCGCTGATGTGCGGCGCCATCAGCGGCTCGGCGACCATGTGGAGCCGCCAGACATCGGGCGCGTGCTTCGCCACCGATTCGTGATGCTGGGGCAGATCGTCGACGAAGACGGCGACGCTGGGGGTGAATTCCTCGATCAGCTTCGCCACCGGCCGGCCCTTGCCGCCCTGGTTGCAGACGACGCGGTGGCGGATGCCATGCGCGTCGAGCTGGGCGACGCGGCCGGGCTGACGATGATCGCCGAGATTGGTGAGGACGACGATATCGGCGACGGCGCCGATAGCGGCCAGCGCCTCGCGCGCATGGGGCACCAAAGTCTGGCGATGCATCTCGGTATCGAAGAAGCCGTCGAGCAGCGGCCATACTTTTTCGGGCGGCACCGGCGCACCATCGGCCCGCGCGGTGAGTGCGCCGACGAAATCATGGCGATCGAGCGCGAAGTTGATTTCGTGCGCCTCGCCCAGCCAGGCGGCGAAGTGCGAAACCATGTGGAGGAGGACTTCATCGCAATCGGTGATCAGCAGCGGACGGTTCATGCTTCCATTTCCATTCGGGCGCGGACGAGCGCCTGGGGTTCGAGATCGAGCGCGGCGGCGCAGGCGATCAGATCGGGCTCATGGGCTTCGAGGAAGGCGAGGGTGGCGGCGAGCAGCGCGGGATCGCCGATCCGTTCGCGCAGGTCTTCCGGGCCGATGCCGGTCAGCGTCAACAGGCGATCCGCCCGGCCGGGCTCGTCCAGCGTCCAGACGAGTGCGCGCAAGGCAATCGCGGCGGGGTCTCGGTTTGTTTCTAAGCGGGGCATCGTCTACAAGCCGTCTTTGTAGCGTGTGTGGGGCAGCCTGTGTCCAAGAAAGTGCTCGTTGTCGAGGACAACGAACTCAACCTGAAGTTATTCTGCGATCTTTTGCGGGCTCATGACTTCGAAGCGGAGGCGGTTCGCGATGGCCGCGATGCCGTGGATGCCGCGCGCGCCTTCATGCCCGACCTGATCATCATGGACATCCAGCTTCCGCATGTCAGCGGCATCGACCTGATCGAACAGCTCAAGGTGGACGAGACGCTGCGCGCCATCCCGATCATGGCGGTGACGGCCTATACCGGCAAAGGCGACGAGGAACGCATCCGCGCCGCGGGCGCGGAGGCCTATGTTTCCAAGCCGATTTCGGTGATGCGTTTTGTCGAGGTGGTCGAAGCGCTGCTCTGACGCGCGCTCGATACTCCCCGGATAGCAGGCAAAAGAAAGCCGCCGCCCTGGAACCCCAGCGCGGCGACCGCTTTTGCCGATCAGGCAGTGGCGAGCCAGCGGCCCGCCAGCGCTTACTTGATCTTGGCTTCCTTGAACTCGACATGCTTGCGCACGACGGGGTCATATTTACGGAAGTTCAGCTTCTCGGTCAGGGTCCGCGGATTCTTCTTCGTGACGTAGAAGAAGCCGGTGTCGGCCGTGCTGACGAGCTTGATCTTGACGGTGGTCGGCTTGGCCATGACCCTTGATCCTTCGAATTCTGCTGCTGCGGGCGCCAGCCGAAGCTGGGTGCCACGAAAAAATAAGGCGACGTGACCGCCGCCCGATTCCATCCGCGGGGGCATTGGGGCAGGCCGACCCGAAAGTCAAGCCGAAGCGCGGAAAATGACGCAGTTCGGCCGCGGGCGCTTAATCTGGCGCTAATATGAAAGGCGCAAGATGGCGCTGAGGAGAATGCTTATGGCCAGTGCCGCCCGAATCGAATCGCCCCTCGATCCCACCATCCGCGACGAGCTTTGCGCGCGTCTCGCGCAGCTCGACCGGGATTTCCGCCTGCTTTCGATCGGCGAGTTGTGCCGCCGGGTCGAGGCCATCCGCCAGGTGGCGCGCGATCATCAGCTCGAACCGGTGAGCCGCCTTGCCGCAGGGCTGGGCGACACGCTGGCCCGCGGTGGCCGCGGC
Organism: Sphingomonas sp. DBB INV C78; assembly: GCF_042693015.1. NCBI lineage: Bacteria > Pseudomonadati > Pseudomonadota > Alphaproteobacteria > Sphingomonadales > Sphingomonadaceae > Sphingomonas > Sphingomonas sp. DBB INV C78. Next base: position 4,607,581 of record NZ_CP170544.1, read on the forward strand.
GCGAGCGTGCGCCCCTATCTCGACGGGCTACGCGACGCGATCGGCTGCGAGCATCAGGACGAGGCTACGGCGCGGGCCTATCTTGCGCAGATCAACCTGCGTCTGGTGGGCTGAATCAGCCGTCGGCGCAGGCGGTCACCGAACCGTCGGTCTTGATCTCGCGTGTGGCGATCGTTGTCGAGAAGCGCTCGACGCCCGGCAAGCGCCACAACTGACCGCGCAGGAAATCGTCGAGCGCGGTGAGATCCCGCGCCAGCACATGCAGCAGATAATCGCTGTCGCCGACCGTCGCGTGGGCGGACAGGATCAGCGGGTGGCGGATCACGGCCGCTTCGAACGCATCATGCTTGTCGAACGCGATCGTCACCCGGACAAAGGCGCTGGTGGCGAGGCCGAGCGCCGGCGGATCGACGATCGCGCGATAGCCACGAATCGCCCCCATTTGCTCGAGTGCCTGCACGCGTTTCCAGCAGGGCGTCTTGGTGAGCCCGGTACGTTCAGCCAGATCGGCAAAGGAGAGGCGTGCGTCGCCCTCGAGCAGACTGAGCAGCTTATGGTCGATCCGGTCCATTCGATCTCCCTTGTTGGCAAAAAATAGCACGAATACCATGATTATTGCTATCGCATGAAACGATTGCTTGCGAATTGCCCACGCAGCCAGCGTATCGCGAACAATGTTCGCCCGGCCCCCTGCTAATCTCACCATTCAATCAGATTTGAGGATGCGATGGACCGTCAGGCCTTCTACGCGATGATGAATGCGCCCGCGGAGCTCGATTACGAGCTCTATATCAACACCGGCGCGCTGCTGGCCTGTCAGAAGCCATTCGACGCCTTCGCCAATCGCGACGAGCTGCAGTTCCAGATCGTCCACCAGGTCGAAGAGCTGTGGATGAAGCTGATCGCCTACACCCTGCTCGACGTCGACGAATATCTGCAGGCGAAGGAAACGCACCGCGTCGTCACGCTGATGGGCCGGGCGCATCGGCTGATGAAGTTGATGACCGATCAACTAGATCTGCTCGAAACCATGTCGCCCAAGGAATATCAACAGATCCGGCTGCAGCTCGGCAATGGCAGCGGCCAGGAATCGCCGGGCTTCCGCACGCTTCTGAAGATGCCGCCGCATCTGTGGACCAGCTTCGTCGCCGCCTATCTGGAGCCGGAGGGGCGCACCGTGCGGTCGATCTACGACGATGGCTATGCGCATGACGCGGCCTATGTCGTGGCCGAGGCGCTGATCGAGTTCGACGAGCTGTTCGGCAAGTTCCGCTGGCATCATTTGTTCCTGATCCACCGGTCGATCGGTATGGGATCGGCCTCGCTGAAGGGGCGGTCGGTCGATCTGCTGCAGGCGGGCGCCAAGCACCGCTTCTTCCCCGAGCTGTGGGATGTCCGCGTCGCGATGACCGATGCCTGGGGCGGCGATTATGGCCGCGTCCGCGACAGCCTGTCGGCGCAGGGGGGCGCCGCGTGACGGGCGCGCGGACGCTGTTCCAGCTTCCCGAAGGTGGCCCCTATCTCCTTGCCCATTCGGCCGGCGCGCTGCCGCTGGCGACCCGCGCCCGGCTGGAAGCGACGGTGCTCGGCCCCTGGGGCATAAAGGGATCGGACGCGTGGGAAGACTGGCTGGGCGCGATCGACGATTTCCGTGCCTCGCTGGCCGGGCTACTCGGCGGGCAGGCGGCGGATTATTGCCCGCAGGCCAATAATAGCGCGGCGCTGTTCCGGCTGCTTTCGGCCCTGCCGCCGGAGCCGGGCCGCAACCGGCTGGTGGCGTCGGAGCAGAGCTTTCCGTCGATCGGCTTCGCGATGGGCGCGCTCGATCGGCTCGGCTATCGGCTGGACCTGCTGACCGGCGATCCGGCGAACGTCGAGACCTGGGGGGCGGCGATCGGCCCCGATGTCGCCGCGGTGGTGGCGATGCATGTCCATTCCAACAGCGGCGCGGTGTCCCCCATCGCCGACATCGTCGCGCTGGCCCATGGTGCGGGCGCGATCGCCATTGCCGACGTCGCCCAGTCGGCCGGTATACTGCCGGTCAACCTGCCGGCCTGGGGTGTGGATGCGGCGATCGGGTCCTGCCTGAAATGGCTGTGCGGCGGCCCCGGCGCGGGCTGGCTGTGGGCCGATCCGGCACTTACCGCGCGTGCGCAGCCGATCGAGGTGGGCTGGTTCAGCCATGCCGAGCCCTTCGCCTTCGACATTCGCGATTTCCGCTACGCGCCTGACGCGCGGCGCTTCTGGGGCGGCACGCCTTCGATCGCGCCCTATGCGTTGGCGACGGGCGGGATCACCACCATCGCCGGCGTCGGCGCACAGAAGGTGCTGGCGCACAACCGGCGGCTGATTGCGCGGGTGGTGGAGCGGACCGGCGACCGCTGGTTCGCGCCCGATCGCAGCGGTTTCGGCGGGACATTGTGCATCACCGCCGACGCCGACGTCGAAACGGCGCTGCGCGCAGGCGGCTGCCAGGTCGATCGGCGCGGGCCGGTGCTGCGGCTTTCCTTCCACATCTATAACGATGCAGCGGAGGCCGATCTGGTGGGGGAAATCCTCGCGGGGTGCTGACCCCGCGGGACGATTCAGGCCTGGCCGAAGCTTGTCGGTGAACGGCGGCCGAAGCCGCCGGCGGCCCGGCGCTGCATCAGCGGGCTTGCCTCGCGGTCGATCTGTTCCAGCGTCTGTTCGAACATCGGGCGCAGGCGGACGACATCGGGGATCAACTCGTCGGGATCGCTGCGGGTTTCGACGCAGCGGCGGGCAACCTTCTCGATATGTTCGGCAAGCGCCGCGAGATGCTCGGCGCCGAACTGCAGCGATTCGCCCTTCAGCGTGTGCGCCGGGATCACCAATGCGGTCGCGTTGCGGGCGCGCATCGCTTCCTCGATCGCGTTGATCGACTTCACGCCGTCTTCGCGGAAATAGCCGAGAATGCGGACAAAACCCGCGCCCAGCTCGGTGCGCGCGCGGGAGAACACGCTCCAGTCGACCAAAGCTCCAGTTTCACTGGTCACTTGCCCATTCCCCTTGCCTGACGGCTTCCACGGGGACTGCATTGCCGCAAAATCGTAAAGGTCGCGTTGACAAGCGGGAGAGGGCTTTGTTCCGCTTCGAAGGGAGAAGCCGGCCTGCGCCGGATGGCGGCCGGGCGGTTTACCCTGCCACCCCCCGCCAATCGACGATCCGCGCCGCCATCGCCGCGCCTTGTTCTTCCTGAAGGAAATGGCCGGCCCACTCGATCCGCGCATGCGGCTGGCCGGCGGCGCCCGGCACGCGGCCCTGGAACACCGCCTCCCACGCGATCGTCGACGGGTCGGAATCGCTGAACAAAGTGATGAACGGCCGGTCGAACCGTTCCAGCACCTTCCACGCGGCCTTGTTCTCGGTCACGCCCGGATAGCTGTCGTCGAGCGGGATGCAGCAGGTGATCTGCAACGTCCCTGCCTTGTATCCGGCGTCGGGGAAGGGCGCGTCATAAGCCGACAGTACCGCAGGCGCGGGCCGCTCGACGCAGACCGCGGCGATGATCTCGCTGATGGGCAGGTCGTCGCTTGTCCGGCAGGTCTCGGCCCATGCCTCGATGATCGGCCCCGGCCAGTCGGCGACGCCCTTCGGTGGCCCCTCGCAGGTCGGCAGCAAGGTGTTGGCGACCGCCACCGCGGCGAAGCGATCGGGCATTTCCGAAAGCACGCGCAGCCCGATCGGCCCGCCCCAATCCTGGCAGACAAGGGTGATCCGCGTCAGGTCCAGCGCGCGGACGAACTCCGCCAGCCAGCCTACCAGCTTGCCATAGCTGTAGCTCGCCCGTTCGGTGGGCTTGTCGGATCGACCGAAGCCGATGTGATCTGGGGCGACGACGCGATAGCCGGCCGCCACCAGCGGGCCGATCATCTTGCGATAGAGGAAGCACCAACTCGGCTCGCCATGGAGCAACAGCATCACCGGCGCGTCACGCGGGCCTTCGTCCAGATAATGCATCCGCAAGCGCCCGAGCGCTTCGTCGGTCACCTCCAGATAATGCGGCGCGAAGGGGAAGTCGGGCAGGCCTACGAAACGATCGTCGGGGGTGCGCGCCACGCCGGGGCGGATCAGCATCTCTGTCTCCATTTCCGCCTGCGCGTCCGCGCGGCCACATTGCGAGCGATAGCCCCTCCCTGCGGGGCGTTCTATGTCTCTAGGCCGGAAACAGAAAAGTGAGGGTGCCGATGCTCAGCCTGCAGGAGATTTCCGACCGCCTCGAAATACAGGACCTTTTCGCCCGCTACTCCTTCGCGATCGACGATCGCAACTGGGCGGGCCTCGACGAAGTGTTCACCGAGGATGCGATCATCGATTACAGCGAAGTCGGCGGCCCGCGCCTGCCCTTCCGCGAGATGCAGGCCTGGCTGGGGGAGGCGATGAAGGCCTTCAAGGGCTTCCAGCACATGGTCGCGACGACCGAATTGAAGCTCGACGGCGACAAGGCGACGAGCCGGACGATCCTGTTCAACCCGATGATCATGTTTCCCGACGGCAGCGAGCCCAAGGGCAATGACAAGGTGTTCTTCGTCGGGCTCTGGTATTGCGACAAGCTCGTCCGCACCGAGAAAGGCTGGCGGATCGCCGAGCGGCGCGAACAGAAAAGCTATTTTCACAACGCGCCGCCGGAACTCGCCCCGCCGGCTTGAAATCTAACTTTCCGCCCAATCTTCCGTTTGTGTCGAGCGGAGTTCGAGCGAAGCCGAGAACGTAGTCGAGACATCCTTTCCGCGAGCGCATCGCTTGGGGCTGTATCTCGACTGCCGCATCTCGGCTTCGCTCGATGCTGCTCGATACAAACGGGGGAGGGAAGGCGTGGTGGTTACGCCCCAATCACCCGCAGCGGCGCTTGCTGTCGACTTCCTTGCCGAGCAGTGCGCCAGCGGCCGCGCCGATCACCGTGCCGGTGGTGCGATCGCCATGCGTGTCGACCGCGCGGCCGAGCAGTGCGCCGCCGGCGCCGCCGATGATCAGGCCGGTCGTGCCGTTCGACTTGCGGCAATACATCCGCCCGTCGCGGCCGCGCCATTCCTTGTAGCGGTGATGCTTGCGCGCCTCGGCGCCTTCGATCGGCAGCGCCATCGCAACCGGAATGGTGAGCGAGACGGCGCCCAGCGCGAGCATGAATTTCCGCATGATTTTATCCCTTTGCGATCGTTTCTATGGTTCGGACGGCCCTTGCTTGGCCGGCCGCGCCTGAACGGAAGGCAACGGGATCGGGGCGCGCGACGTGCCGTGTGCCGGCGACGACGAGTTGCAAAAAATGTCGAAATCAGAAGCGCTCGCCGACCATCTCCTCGCTCTTCGCCCACAGCGCGCGGGCATTGTCCGGGTCGAGCGCATAGGGCCGCACGCCACCGCGGCCGAGGCCATCGCCGTGGATTACCTCGGCGACATGGCAATCCTCGCAGAAGCGGCCGCCGACCGCATCGGCCGGGGCGACGACAGCGGCCCAGACGGAGGTGGCCGCACCCTGCGGGATCGTCTTCCAGGCGAAGGCCGGTGCCCCCTCGGCCTGGCTCGCCTCGATCGCGGCGACCAGATCCTTGACGATCTCGGGCGTCATGTGGCGGCCAAGCTCGGTATGGATGCCGCCGGGATGGACCGATGCCGCCCGGATGCCGCGATCGCGGTGGCGCCGGTCGAACTCGACCGCGAACAGCGCATTCGCGGTCTTGGCGCGACCATAGGCAATGAACGGATCATAGGCCGTCCGCTCAAAATTGGGATCGTCGAGATCGACGTTCGAGTAGTGATGGCCGGAGGAGGAGAGCACCACCAGCCGCGCGCCGGGATTCATCAGCGGCGCGATCCGGTTGACGAACAGGAAGTGGCCGAGATGGTTGGTGCCGAACTGCGTCTCGAACCCGTCCGCCGTCTTGCCCTGCGGACAGGCCATGACGCCTGCATTGGCGATGACGAGATCGAAGCGATCCCCCTTGGCGATGAGCGCGTCCGCCGCCTGCCGCGCACTGGCGAGCGAGGCGAGGTCGAGTTCGACAAGCTCGATCCCCGCAATCGCGGCGGTCGCTGCCCGCGCCTTGGCGAGATCGCGCGCCGTGCCGACCACCGTGGCGCCATGCGCCGCCAGCGCCCGCGCGGTCTCGACGCCGAGCCCCGCAGATACGCCGGTGACGAGCGCCCGCTTGCCGGCAAGGTCGACGCCCTCCAGCACCTCGTCTGTCGTGGATGCGAAGCCGAATGCCTTGGTCATCAGATGCTCCCTTGATCGCGCCATTCAGCCCATAGGCCCTCCGACGCCTGCGCGTCAGATGTCAGAAGCGACAGTTCCTGTGCTTTGCCTGCCAAACCAACGAGAAGAGGACGTTGATAGCGTGCGCGCTGCGGGACGACGCGTCTCTTTCGCGCATCCCCTCAAACGTCACTCCAGCGCAGGCTGGGGTCCGTGGCTCTTTCGGCATAAGCCGGATGCCAGCCTCCGCGGGCATGACGGGCAGCATGTTGGGGCTAAGCCCCGAAGACCCGCACCAGCTCCGGCGCGATCCTGGCGAGGTCATGCCCCGCCTCCACCCGCTTGCGGCCCTCGACGCCCATTGCCGCCAGCCGTTCGGGTGGTGCCGCCATCGCATCACTCATCGCTGCGACCAGCGCGTCATGGTCACCGGGCGCGACCAGCCAGCCGCAACTTGCGTCCACCAGCTCGGGAATGCCGGCGATGGTGGTGGTGAGCGCGGGGCGGCGCATCGCGAAGGCTTCCATGATGACGATCGGCAGCCCTTCGGCATAGCTTGGCAGCAACAGGCTGCGTGCACCCTCGATCGCGGTGCGGACCTCGGCATTGGATCGCCAGCCGGCCAGCGTGATCGCGTCGGCCACATCGTGCTTGGCAATCTCCGCCTCTACCGCCGCGCGGCTCTCGCCGTCGCCGATCAGGGTGACGTGCAGGTCGGGGAAGGTCTTGCGCACCTCTGCCACCGCGGCCGGGATATGCACCTGCCCCTTTTGCGGGCACAGCCGGCCGACGCAGACCAGCGTCGATCCCGCGGGCGCGTCGTCGCGGTCGGGGAAATCCTCCAGCTTCAGCCCGCAATGGACGATGTGGATGCGGTCCCAGATATTCTCGCCGACATGCTCGGTCAGCCGCCCGCGGCAATATCGGGTGATGGCGATCACGGCGTGCGCATTCTCTATCTTGGCGCGAATACCGCCGCCGGGCAGGTCGATCAGCTCGTCGGGGCCATGGACGGTGAAGCTGTAGGCCGGGCCGCCCATCAGCCGGCTCAACATCGCCACCGCCGTCGCATTGGTACTGAAATGGCAATGGAGGTGGGTGATGCCGGCCTTCGCGGTTTCGCGCCGCAGCGCCGCCGCCTGCATCAGATAGGCGACGTGCTGGACCAGCCGGCCCTTGGCGGCGCGGATCAGCCCGAACCAGGCAGGCAGCGCTCGCGCGACGCAGTGGGGGCGGGTGAGAAGCTCCGCCAGAAAGGCCAGGAACAGCCCGGTCGTATTTCCCGTCAGCAGATAATGGGTTCGCTCCTGCTCGGCCAGATCAAGCGGATCGACCAGTGCCCCGTCCCAGTGGCGGACAGCGTAGCGCGTCACGGGCACGCCCGTCTCTTCGATCGCCGCGATCTCGCGCCGGATGAAGGTCGTGCTCGTCATCGGGTAGGAATTGAGCAGATAAGCGAGTTTCATCGGCACTCTGCCAATACGCGCTGGATGGCGAGCGATGTCGCGTGCGGCAGCACCGGGCTTTCGAGCTGGCGGCCCCGCACCATCGCGACGAAGTGCGCGAGCTCGGGCGCATAGGGGCTCGCGCCATAGGGATAATGCTTCGCCTTCAGGCTTCCCGCGAGATTTTTCGCCCGTCGCATCGCCGGCATCGCCGCCAGCTTCGCCTTGATCCCGCGGTCGGGCGTGTCGACGCCGAAAGCCGACGTGACATGGATATGCAGGCTTTCGGCCTTGAGCAAAGGCGGCGCGACGCTGATACTGCCGCTTGTGCCGCTCAATATCGCGCTATTGCCCAGCAATGTGGTGAGCGATGCCGTCAGTTGCGAAAGGCCGCCGCCTTCATGGTCCAGCAGGATGGCGGCATGGACGTCGACCCCGTCCTCGCGCCGCACGCTCGCCTGCGTCCGCGCGACCGGCCCCAGCGCCAATAGCGCCAGAGCCAGCGGATAGACTGCGCGGTCGAGCAGCACGCCGGCCCCCGGCCCGCCGAACAGGCGCGGCAGCGCCTCGCGGCTCGCCGGATAGCCGAAATCGGCGGAAAATTGAGTGAGCGTGCCGATCCGCCCCGATCGCGCTTCGGCCAGCATATGGTCGATCGCCGGCAGGAACGGCGTCGATATCGCTTCCAGGAACGGGCGCTGCGCCGCCTCCGCCGCCGCGATCACCCGCGCTGCCTCGTCGGGATCGGTGGCGAACGGCTTTTCGCACAACACCGCCTTGCCGGCCTGCAATGCGGCGATGCTGCTCGTCGCATGGTCGGCGGTGGCGTTGACGATATAGACCGCGTCGATCCTTGGGTCGGCCAGCAGCTTCGCCTCGTCGCCATGGCCCGCCAGCCCGTGCTCTGTCGCGAAGGCACTGGCCCGGCCGGCATCGCGCGAAGCGACCGCCACCACGTCCAGCCCTGGCTCGGCGAGCAGGCTTGGCATCATCAGCCGCGCCATGGCGCCGGTGCCGATCACCCCGATGCGGACGGGCGCGCTCACAGCCTGGCCCATTCCATCGGCGCGATCGGATCGAACCGTGTCGTCATCTGCTGCGCTCCCGCTGTCTCGCCCGCCGCCTGGATCGCCAGCGACACCTCGGTCAGGTGCAGCGCGAAATCGCCGGCCAGCCGCGGCGATCGGCCGGCGGCGACCGCGTCCAGCATCTCGGCAGGCCCGAGCGCGAAATTCATCGATGCCGCGCCGCGCCGCCCGACGGTGGGATGCGTCGGCCCGGATTTCAGCCGCACCTTCCGCGCGATCGGGCTGTTGATCAGCCGGCGCCGGATCACATGGCGCCTGCGGATCTTCACCGGCGCGGTGTTGCTCCAGCACTCGCCGATCTCGATCACGCCTTCGTCGCCGAAGATCCGCATCGCATGATCGTGCGGGGCGATGATGCTGCAGGTCAGCCGCGCCACCATCCCGCTTTCGAAGAACAGGCTGGCCGATGAATAATCGGGCGCGCTGGTCCCGCCGGTGATGGCGTCGGTGTCGAGCAATTTGGCCGATGCCGAAACCACCGTGGCGACGGGGCCGAACATCGCCATCAGCCAGGTCAGATAATAGCCGGCATGTTCCAGCGTGCAGCCGACCTGAAATTCGTCGACCGCAGGCCAGGGCGCGCCGCTTTCGCTGATCCATTTCGCATAAGGGGCCTGGGGGATGAAATCATCGTCCAATTCGGCATAAACGAGTCGCGGCTTGCCGATCCGCCCGTCGCGCAGCGCCGCCCATGCCGTCTGCGCCACTTCGCTCAGCACGCTGCACGGGGCGGAACCGATATGCAGTCCGCGCGCGGCGGCGAGCGCGATCAGCGCCTGGGCGTCGGCCATGTCCATGGCCAGCGGTTTTTCCGACCAGACATGGCAACCGGCCTCCAGTGCCGCACGGCTGACGTCATAATGCGATCCGGGGTTGGTGAGGTTCAGCACCAGATCGGGCGCTCCGCCCAGCAGCGCGTCCAGGCTCCCCGCCGGCGTCAGGCCCCAATGCGTGGCGAAGGCCGCCAGCCGCGCGGGATCGCGATCCCACACCGCCACGATCCTGATGTCGGGAAAGGTCTTGAGCGAGGGCATGTAGAGATCGGCGACGAAGCCGGTGCCAACGATCGCGATATTCGGCATCCGATCCCCGTGCTGTTCGTCCCCAAGGCCTTGCGAGCCGACATCCGCATAGCAGCCGGTGATGACAAGGCAAAGCGCGGGCGAGGCGACCGTCCGGAAATGGACAATTGGTCATGATGTGCCCGCTCACGGACAGGGGTGCGCGCCGATCATTGGTGAAATTTGCCAAATCATCGCAGTTCACTGGCGGACAGTAACGCCTCGAAAGAAAAAAATCGGCCTTCACCGCCATTCCGGGCAATTGGCACGGCCTATGCAATCCTTCCTGGCATCACCGGACGGAACATACCGGCCGGATAAACCAAGGGAGTGAAGACCATGTTCAAGTTCGACAAATCCAACGTCCAGCGCGTCGCCGTTTCGCTGGTTGGTGCCCTGATGCTCAGCGCCGCGTGCGTCACTGCCGCTGTTGCGCCGGTCAAGGCCGCTTCGATCTCCGCGCCGCGTTACTGACCCCTCCATCCCCCAAGGGGAAATGAAAATGACGAGCCGTTATTATCTCGACAAGAGCAACGCCAAGCTGATGGGCGTGTGCTCGGGCTTCGCCAACTATACCGGGGTCGATACATTGCTGGTGCGCATCGGTGCGCTGCTCCTCACGCTCTGCGTGTTCGGCGCACCGATGATCCTCCTCTACGTCCTCACCGGTTGGCTCGCCAGCGACAGGCCGTAACCCTACGGCCTGCCGCCCCGGCGGGCGGCCTGCCCCGAATGAGGGCGCTTTGCCGGCGGAAGCCGGCATTATTTTTGTCTTTCGAAGATGGTCGCTTCTCTTCTCCCCTCCCTGAAAGGGAGGGGTTGGGGGTGGGTAGGTGCGCGACAGCGCGCCCCTTTCGACCTTATCGCGCGAGCCAAAGCGGGGCATGGCCGCCGAGTGCCTCGGCGGAACCCACCCCCGCCCCTCCCTTGCAGGGAGGGGAGGTAGGAGGCGTTACTCTCCCTCCACCAACTTCAGCGTCTTCTCCGTGCGCAACGTGATGCCCGCCACATGGTCGGTGACATCCGCCCGCACCACATAATCCCCCGCCGGGTCTTCCGGGTCGATGAAGATGCCGAGCGACGCGTCCGACAAGGTGAGCGCGCCGCCGGCGGGCGGGGCTTTGCCCACCCACACGTCCGCCCCCTCATGCTCGGCATAGATCTGGCCCTGTGGCCCGATCAGCGCGAAATCGGCGGTCACGTTGCAGCGGCGCGCCAGATCGCCCTTGCAGCCGGTGAAGACGATGAAGCTGTCGACCACCTGTTCGCGCGCGATGGTGTCGACGACCGGCGACTGCGCGGCCCGGCCTGGTGCGGCCCAATCGCGCAGCAAAGCGGCGGCGTCATTGGTCGCGATCTGCTGGACCGCAAAGCCCTGCTTCCGCGCGAAATCGGAAACGGGTGCGGTCGCGGCAAGCAGATAGGCGGCGAGGATCATCAGGCTCTCCAAATTCCTCCCCAAGCTTGCTTGGGGAGGGGGACCGCCCGAAGGGCGGTGGAGGGGTATTGCGGCACCGTGGAGAATTGCCCCTCCACCATGCTGCGCATGGTCCCCCTCCCCGAGACAAGCTCGGGGAGGATCTCGCTAATCCCAACAGGTTAATTCGCCGTCAGCGCGGCCGCGTCCACAGCCCAGTGCGGTCGATCCGTGGGATGCGCTTGCGGTTCGCCGCCAGCATCGCCGCCTTCGCGCCCCAGGCGAGCTTCTGCGCGCGGCCAATGACAACGCGATGGTCCCACGCATGATCGCCCTGCGCCGCCACCTCGCGGGCGATGCCGGTATAGATGTCGGCGGCGGACAGCACCGCCCAGGCATCGCGAAAACCCAGCGCAGCAGCGCCGCCGCGGGCCGCCGCCTCATGTGCCTCGGCCTGCTTGGCCAGCCGTTTCGCCAGCACCGCGATCCGCGAACGGTAAAGCGGGCGCATCGTCTCGCCGGGCGGCACGTCCACCTCGGCCAGCCAGTCGTCGGGCAGATAGCAGCGGCCGGCCGCGTCATCCTCGTTGATGTCGCGGGCGATATTGGCGAGCTGGAAAGCGATGCCGAGGTCGCAGGCGCGGTCGAGCGTGTCCTCGTCACCGGCAGAAACACCCATCACCATCGCCATCATCACACCGACGGCGCCGGCGACATGATAGCAATAACGATAGAGATCGTCGGCATGGCGCGGCTGGAAGCCATCGGCGTCGAGCGCGAAGCCGCGGACCACGTCGCGCGGCAGATCGTGCGGGATGCCGCATTCCCGCACCACCACCCCCAGCGCGTCGAACGCCGGGTCGCTGGTCGGCTTGCCGACCAGCGCCAGCGCGGTCAGCCGCTCGATCTCGGCCAGGCGGGCAGGGGCATCCGCCACCGCGCTCATGCCATGGCCATGATCCTGCCCGTCGGCGATGTCGTCCGCGCGCCGGCACCAGGCATAAAGCAGCCAGGCGCGCTCGCGCGTCTCGCGCCCGAAAAGCTGGCTCGCCGCGCGGAAGCTCTTCGATCCCCTGGCGATGCTGTCGCGCGCGTGGATGACGAGCTGGGCCCGGTCCATGATCCGGCTCACAGGTCGCCGCGGACCATCTGGATGATGCTGGGTGCGGTGCGATGCGCGACCATCTGGTCTAGCAATTCCTCGATCGTGCCCGCCTCGATCAGATTGGCGCGGTGCGCCTGGCGGAGGAATCCGGCCGTGACCATCCCGTTCATGAAGGCGGTCAGATGATCGTAGAAACCGGCGACGTTCAGCAACCCGCACGGTTTGGCATGATAGCCGAGCTGCGCCCAGCTCAGCGCCTCGAACAGTTCGTCCATCGTGCCGATGCCGCCGGGGATGGTGACGAAGCCATCGGCAAGGTCGGTCATCATCGCCTTGCGCTGGTGCATGTTGGCGACGATGTGGAGGTGGGTGCAGCCATGGTGCGCGACCTCGGCATCGCGCAGCACCTCTGGAATCACGCCGATCACCTCGCCGCCCGCATCCAGCGCGGCATCGGCCACCAGCCCCATCAGGCCGAGCCGTCCGCCGCCATAGACAATGCCGATCCCGCGCGCCGCCAGCGTGCGGCCGACATGGCGCGCGACATCGGCGAAGATCGGGTCCACCCCCAGGCTGGACGCGCAATAGACGGCCAGGCGCTTCATCCCTTCAGATCCTCCAGCATCAACGCCGCCGTCGCCTTGGCGGAGCCCACCACGCCGGGGATGCCCGCGCCTGGATGCGTGCCCGCGCCGACGAAATAGAGGTTGGGGATGCGGTCGTCGCGGTTGTGGGTGCGGAACCAGGCGCTCTGCGTCAGGATCGGCTCCAGGCTGAAGGCCGAGCCCAGATGCGCGTTGAGGTCGGTCGCGAAATCCACCGGGGTGTAATGGAAGGATGTGATGATCCGGTCGCGCAGGCCGGGCATCAGCCGCCGCTCGATCTCGCCCAGAATGCGGTCGGCATAGATCGGCGCCACCTCGTCCCAGTCGATCGGCAGCTTGCCGAGATGCGGCACGGGGGCGAGCGCGTAGAAGGTCGAGCAACCCTCGGGCGCCATGCTCGGATCGGTCACGGTCGGGTGGTGGAGGTAGAGCGAGAAATCCTCCGCCAGCACGCCATGATCGTAGATATCTTTCAGCAGATCCTCATAACGCGGGCCGAACAGGATCATGTGGTGCGGAATGCCCGGCCACGTCCCCTTCACCCCGAAATGCACGAGGAACAAGGAGGGCGAGAAGCGCTTGGCCTCCAGCGCGCGCGTCGCCTTCTGCCCGCGCAGATTGCCGCCGAGCAGGTCGCGATAGCTGTGGACGACATCGGCATTGGTGGCGACCGCGGCGAAATCCCCGCGCCAGCCGCTCGCGGTGCGCACACCCGTCACTTCGTCGCCGAGCGTCTCGATCTCGACCACGGGATCATTGAGCCGGATCGTCCCGCCCAGCCGCTCGAAATGCGTGGCCATGCCGGCGACCAGTTTGTTGGTGCCGCCCTTGGCGAACCAGACGCCGCCATCCTTTTCGAGCTTGTGGATCAGCGCATAGATCGCGCTCGTCGTGAACGGATTGCCGCCCACCAGCAGCGTGTGAAAACTGAACGCCTGGCGAAGCTTCTCGTCCTTCACATATTTGGAAACGATCGAATAGACCGATCGCCAGGCCTGATATTGCGCCAGCGACGGCGCCGCCTTCACCATCGACTTGAAATCGAGGAAGGCGACGTGGCCGAGCTCTTCATAGCCCTTGGCATAGACGCCGGCCGAATATTGCAGGAACTGCTGGTAACCGACCGCGTCCGAGGGTGAGACGCGGGCGATCTCCCGCATCAGCGCCGCCTCGTCGTTCGAATAGTCGAAGCTCGTCCCGTCGGGCCAGTTGAGCCGGTAGAAGGGGCTGACCGGCACCAGGGTCACGTCCTCGTCCATCACCCGGCCGGAGAGCGCCCAAAGCTCGCGCAGGCAATCGGGGTCGGTGATGACGGTGGGGCCGGCATCGAACACGAAGCCGTCCTTCTCCCACACATAAGCGCGGCCGCCGACGCGGTCGCGCCCTTCGATCAGCGTGGTCGTCACGCCTGCGGATTGCAGGCGGATGGCAAGCGCCAGCCCGCCGAAGCCGGCGCCGATTACGGCCGCATTTCTCATGCCCGCAATGGTCTTTCCTTCATCACCCGGATCGCGCGGGTAACCGGAACGGGCGGCCGGCCGGCGAGGATGCGGAAACGATCCCCCTTGGTCGATTGCGCGGCATAGAAACGCTCGATCAGGTCGCGATCGAGGCCATAGAAACGCTGCATCACCTTGTAGCGCGCGTCGGGATCGGCGGCGCGGAACAGCATCCGGTCGAGCAGGCGATAGAAACCGCGCTCCTCCCATGTCTTCCGCGCAAAATCGTGCATTTCTTCATGCAAGCTGCGCGATGCGGGCTTGTCGAGGCCGGCGACGAACATCGCCGTGCGCACCGCATCGGGCAGCGAATAGCCGGTGGTCGGGTGGAACAGCCCGGCGCGCACGCCCGCCTTCGCCACATCCTTGCCGCCCGATTGCCAATAAGCGTCGAAATCCCCGCCCAGCGCCACCGGCAGCACGCCCGTTTCCTGTCGCTCGATCTCGGCGATCTCCCAGCCCTTGCCCTCCGCATAGGCCAGGATGCGATCGGCGATCACCTCCGGGTCGAGGTCGGTGTCGTCGCTATAATAAGTGTCCTCAATGAGCAGGCGCGTCTCGTCGATCGGCAGCACATAGACGAAGCGATAGCCGTCGACCTGGGCGACGGTGGCGTCCATCAGGATCGGCCGCTCCAGCCCGTGCGGCTCCTCCAGCCGGACGACCTGGCCCAGGAATTTCTGCCAGCCGAGATCGAGGTGGCCGAGATCGCCCGGCCCCCGTGCGTCGATCACTGCCTTGGCCTGCACCCGGTCCCCGCCGTCGATCAGGATCGTCGTCTTGTTGAGCGATGCGATCCGCCGGCCCGTCATCACCAGATCGTCGCGGAGCGTGCGGCGCACCACCGCGTCCAGCCGTTCGGACAGGATCGAATAATAAGGCGTGCCCAGCCGCCGCCGGCGCTGCGGGAAGGCAATGTTGTAGCCGCGCCAGCCATGGCAGACGAGCGGGGCGAGCAGCCAGCGATCCTCGTCCGCCACGTCCGAATGGAAGAAGGACCAGACATGGTTGCCGCCGATCGTCTCGCCTTCCTCGACCAGCAGCACGCGCAGTTCCGGCCGGCGCGCGGCCAGCGCCAGCGCGATCAGCGCGCCAGCCAGCCCGCCCCCTGCGATCGCCAGGTCACAATGCTTCGTCGCCACCATGTGAGGGCAAGCCTTACACGGATCACATGGGGCGCGTCATCCCTTCACCGCGATTTGCCGCTCCACCCCGATCGCATCGAGGAAATCGCGGTCGTGGCTCACCACCAGCAAAGCGCCGTCATATTCGGCGAGCGCATTTTCCAGCACTTCGATCGAAGCCATGTCGAGATGGTTGGTCGGCTCGTCGAGCAGCAGCAGCCAGGGCGGCCGTTCACCGGCCAATACGCAGGCGAGCGCAGCACGCAGCCGCTCGCCGCCGGATAGTGCGCCCACCGTTTTTAGCGCGTCGCGGTTGCGGAAGGCGAAGTGGGCGCAGGCGGCGCGGGCGGCCTGTTCGTCGAGCGCGGGGTTCAGCCGACGGAAATTGGCGAGGATGGTCTCGGCCCGATCGAGCAGGCTGACATGCTGGTCGAGCATGGCGATCCGCCCTTCGGCGCGGCGGACCGTGCCCGACGCGGGCGTCGCCAGCCCCACCGCGACGCGCAGCAGGCTCGTCTTGCCCGCGCCATTGGGGCCGGTCACGGCGATCCGCTCCGGCCCGTGCACGTCGAAGCTCCACGGCCCGAGCGTCCGCGCGCCGGCGCGCAACGTCACACCCTCCATCGCCAGCAGCTCGCGATTCGCGGGCAGCCCGCTTTTCGGCAGCGCGATCATCAGCGGCGTGACCACCTCCACCTGCGCGCGGGCCTCGGCCAGTTGCGCGGCCACCTCGTCGCGCAGCCGGTCGGCCAGCCGCTGATCGCGCCCGGCACTATTCTCCGCCCGCTCGGCCATCGCGCCGAGCAATATCTTCGGTTCGGAGCCCCTGGCGGCGAAGGCGCGTCCGGCCTTGTCACGCCGCGCCTTCCTCTCGCGCTGGCGCTGCACCGCGCGATCGGCGGCACGGCTGGCCTGATCGGCGCGGTCGAACTCACTCTCCGCCCGCGCCCGCGCGGCATCGCGCGCGTCCGCAAATTCGGACCAGCCACCGCCGAATATCCGCGCCCCCATCGGCGTCAGCTCGACGATCCGGTCCATGCCCTCCAGCAGCGCACGATCATGGCTGGCGACGAGCACGCCACCACGCCAGCCCGCGATCAGCGCCGCGATCGCCGCGCGGCCCTCACCGTCGAGATTGTTGGTCGGCTCGTCGAGCAACAGCAGATCGGCCGCGTCGATCAACAGCCGGGCCACGCCGATCCGCATCCGCTCGCCACCGCTGAAACTCGCGATCCGGCGGTCGAGCGCAACGGCCGGCAACCCGGCTTGCGCCAGCGCCGCCTCGATCCGGCTCTCGAGCGTCCAGTCGGCCTCGGAGAAATCCTCCTCGCTGCCCTCGCCCGCCTCGATCCGGGCAAGGCGGGCAAGCATCGCGCTCACGCCTAGCACGTCCGAGACCGTCAGGGTCTCGGGCCAGTCCTGCACCAGCATTCCGCACGTGCCGGCGCGCGTGATGCTGCCGGCTACGGGCTCAATCTCGCCCGCGGCGATGCGCAACAATGTGGACTTGCCCGATCCGTTACGCCCGACCAGCCCGACGCGCTCGGCGCCGACGGCTAGCGTCAGATCATGGAAAAGCGGCCGCTGGTCAGGCGTGGATGCGGCGACGGAATCGAAGGTCAAAAAGGCAGGCATGGATCACCGTGGAGCGGGAGGGGGCAAGGCGGTTCGCGATGTCCATCCGGTCGTTCACGGCAAATACTCCACGGTTACAGGCGTTTCATGTGGGGCAGGGGCGGGCAAAAGGCAAGGTGGCGCGCCTTCTGCCCATCCTTGGCGCTATGCCACCATGCTCAGCGCGGCGCCTTCACCGTGCGGTCCAGGAAAGCCTCGATCGTCCGCCACAGATGCAGACTCGTCGTCGGTCCTGAGATGCTGTGCGTCTTGCCCGGATAGACCATCGTCTCGAACGGGACGGCCGCATCCTGCAGCTTCGCCATCAGCGCCGTCGAATTGTCGAACAGCACATTATCGTCCGCCATGCCGTGGATCAGCAGCAGCGGATCGGCGATCCTGGTGGCGTTGGCGAGTGCGCTCGACGCTTCATAGGGCGCCTTGTCCTTCGCGGGATTACCGAGATAACGCTCGGTATAGGCCGTGTCGTACAACTCCCAGCGCGTCACCGGGGCGACCGCCACACCTGCGGCAAAGGCATTGGGTGCCGCTTCGAGCAGCTTCAGCGTCATATAGCCGCCATAGGACCAGCCCATCACCGCCACCTTGCCGGCATCGACGAAGGGCTGCGTCTTCAGCCATTCCACGCCCTTGAGCTGATCGGCCACTTCTGGGCCGCCCATCTTCAGGTGGATCGGGTCCTCGAACGCCTTGCCGCGATCGCCCATGCCGCGATTGTCGAGCATGAACACCACCCAGCCGCGCTGGGCGAGATATTGCATGCGCAGGTCGAAGAAATCGCGCTTCACCGTATGGGCGTGCGGGCCGCCATAGACGAACACGAAGGCGGGTGCCTTTTCGCCGGGCTTGAGGCCGGGTGGCGTCAGCATCGCATAATCGAGGTCGGTCCGCCCATCGGCGGCCTTGATCGTGCCATAGCTCGGCTTGACGAGATCAGCCGCGAACGGTGCCAGCGGATGCTTGCCGGCAACCGCATTCTCCTCGATCCAGGCAAGCCGCTTGCCCGCGGCGTCGGCCAGCCAGACCTGCCGCGGCTGGTTGGGCCGTGTGGTCGTGATCAGTGCGCGGGTTGCGCCGTCGTCCATCACGACATCATTCCAGCTGCCGGGCGCCGTCAGCCGCTGCGGCTGGCCCCCGTTGCGATAGTCGACGGCGTAGAGATGCTGTTCGAGCGTGCTGTCGGCAAAGCCGGTAAAGAACAGCTTGCCGGCCTTCTGATCGACACCCACCAGCCGCTCGACCGCCCATGGGCCACGGGTGATCTGGCTGAACTTGCCGTCCGCCCAGCGATAAAGATGGCTGTAGCCGTCACGTTCCGACGACCAGATCAGGCTGCCGTCGCGTAGCGCGCGGAGATTGTCGTGGAGGTTGACCCAGGTATCGGCCGCTTCGCTGAATAGCAGCGTCGATGCGCCGGTCTTCGCGTCGATCCGCAGCATATCGAGCCGGGTCTGTTCGCGATTGAGCCGCTGGACGAGCACGCCGCTGGCATCAGGCAACCAGTCGACGCGGGCGAGGTAGATGTCCGGGTTCGGGCCGAGATCGGCCTTCACTTGGCCGCTGCCGTCGGGCTTGACCAGCCACAGTTCGATCGCGGCGTTGGGCGTGCCGGCGCGGGGGTAACGCTGCTCGATCACCGTCGTGCTCTCGGCGCCGATCGCGGCGCGCGAGGAGATTTCGACCTTGCTTTCGTCGACGCGGGCGACGGCGATCAGGCTGTCATCGGGCGCCCACCAATGGCCGCGGCGGCGTTCCAGTTCCTCATTGGCGACGAATTCGGCGACACCCCAGCTGATGGCGGCGCCGCCATCCTTGGTGAGCGCGCGATCGCCGCCGCCGGCGATGTCGATGACGTGCAGGTTGCCGTCGCGGACATAGGAGACGAAGCGGCCCTTGCGGCTGACGGTGGCGTCCAGCTCCGTCTCCGGGCTGTTGGTCAGCCGCTTCACCCCGCCGGCGGGATCGGCGAGGTAGAGATCGCCGTCGAGCGGCACCAGCAGGCGCTTGCCGTCGGGTGCCCAATCATATGCGACGATGCCCTTGGAGCCGCCGATGCGGAGGCGCTCGCGCTGCATCTTTTCGGCTTCGGACAAAGCTGCGCCGGTGCCGACCTTCTTGGAATCGACCAGCATGCGCACCTTGCCGCTGCTTGTGTCGATTGCCCACAGATCGAAACGCTCGACATCGTCGGGCCTGTTGCGGAGTACGGTAGCGAGGCTGCCATCGGGCGAGAGCTTCAGCGAGCGCGGCGTCGGGCCGGCGAGCGCGGGGCTCGCAAACAGCCGTTCGAGCGTCAGTTTCTCGGCGAAGGCGGGATTGGGAACGAGGGCGACGGCCGCGATCAGCGCGGCGGGGAGAATGCGGAGCATCGGCCGCTTATCGGAAGGAATCGACCGGCGATCAAGCCCGTCCCGGCGACGAAAAAGGGCGCGGATGGCATCCCATCCACGCCCTGAATTCCGGTACCGTCGAAGCGATCAGGCCTCGGCGGTCGCCCGCGGATCGCGACGTTCGGCGATACGCGCCGACTTGCCGCGGCGACCGCGCAGATAATAGAGCTTGGCGCGACGGACGACGCCCTTGCGGACGACCTCGATCGAATCGACGTTCGGCGAGTAAAGCGGGAAGACGCGCTCGACGCCCTCACCGAACGAAATCTTGCGGACGGTGAAGGACGAACCCATGCCCTTGTTGGCGCGCGCGATGCAGACGCCTTCATAGGCCTGAACGCGGGTGCGCTCGCCTTCGACGACCTTCACGCCGACGCGAAGCGTGTCGCCCGGACGGAATTCGGGAATCTTCTTGTTCTCGGTGATCTTGGCAATCTGCTCGGCTTCGAGCGTCTGGATGAGGTTCATGCTCATCGCTCCTTCTTCTTTTGCCGCGCACCAGAGGGAGACTGCACCCGAGCGCCCTCATGGCGCTCCCAAAGGTCCGGCCTCCTTAGCCTTGTATCATTCTCGGCCATGGCTTTACGCCATGCCTCGATCTTCGCATGATCCCCAGATCGCAGCACTTCGGGGATCGTGCGTCCTTCCCACTCAGGTGGTCGGGTATAATGCGGATATTCGAGGAGGCCGCTTTCGAAGCTTTCCTCGTCCCCGCTGGAAGCGGCGCCCATTACGCCGGGAAGCAGCCGAATGCAAGCGTCGAGCGTCACCAAGGCCGCCATCTCGCCGCCCGACAGGATATAGTCGCCGATCGAGACCGGCTCGATCGGGCGGGCTTCGAACAGGCGCTCGTCTATCCCCTCAAAGCGGCCGCAGAGGATCGTCACCCCCGGCCCCGCCGCCAATTCCCGCACGCGGCCCTGCGTGAGCGGCCGTCCACGCGGCGTCATCGCCAGCAGGGGCGCGTCTGGGCGCTTCTCCAGCGCATGATCGACGGCGCGGGCGAGGACGTCCGCACGCATCACCATCCCTGCCCCGCCGCCCGCGGGCGTATCATCGACCGAACGATGCTTGTCGGTCGCGAAGTCGCGGATCTGGATGGGATCGCAGGTCCATTTCCCCTCCGCCAGCGCGCGGCCGGCGAGCGAGGTTCCCAGCGGCCCCGGGAACATCTCGGGATAAAGGGTGAGGATGGTGGCGGCGAAGGTCATTGCGCCCGCCCTGTCCGGAGCGCGAAGGCCCAGTCGCGGCGGCCGGCCTCGCGTGCCTTTTCGGATGCGGCGACGAAATCATAGAGGACTTCGATCAGATCGACCTCGCCGTTCTCGACGATGGCGTAGCGGGCGTGCGGGGTGCCGGTTTCCATGACGTGCGGCAGCGGGCGATCGTCCGAATAAGCCGGCAGGCCGACGCTGCCGGGATTGGCGATGATCTGCCCGTCGAGCCACAGGACGCGCGGGATATGGGTGTGGCCGCAGAGGATCATCGGCTCTGGCCGCCCTCCGGTCCTTTTGCGCATGGCATCAAGGCTCGCCGGATAGGCCCCCTCCTCGCCGACATCCTCCAGGAAATAGGTGATGTCGCTGTCGGGCGTGCCGTGACAGAGGAACAGATCGTCGGACCAGGCGATCGTCTGCGGCAGCGAGGCGAGCCATTCGAGATGATGCGGTGCGAGTTCAGCGATCGCATAGCTGTCGGACGGGATCATCCGTTCGACCGGCGTAGTGAGCAACTGCCGCTCATGATTGCCGGCGAGCGTCGGCCAGCCGAGCGCCATCAGCCGGTCGGCGGTCTCGCGCGGCCAGAGCGGTCCCGAGAGGCTGTCGCCGAGATTGACGAAGCTGTCGCAGCCCCGCCCCTCGGCATCGGCGATCACGGCTTCCAGTGCCGGCAGATTGCCGTGAATGTCCGAAAGGACGGCGAGCTTCATTCCACGAAGGCCGGATCGATCAGCAGCCGATCCGGCTCGACGGTGACGGCGGCCGCGATCGGCGCCATGAAGCGCTTGCCGTCCGGCTTCTCGATCTCGACGATGTCGCCTGCGCCGAAATTCTCGATCGCGACCGCGGTGCCGATGGGTTGGCCATCGGCAAGGCAGGGCAGTCCGATCAGATCGGCGTGATAATATTCGCCGTCCGCCAGCGGCGGCAGGGCCGAACGGGGGACGGTCAACGGGGTGCCACGCAACGCCTCGGCGGCATCGCGATCGGCGACCTCGGCGAAGCGCGCGACGGCGCCGTTGGGGCCGGGCCGCACGCTTTTCAGCGTCAGCGTCCGTCCGCCGGCATCGAGCGTCGCATAAGGCGAGAGATCATCGGTGAAGAGCTTGAGGCGAACCTCGCCCTGCACCCCATGCGCGCCGATCACCGCGGCCAATGTAACCGGACGGTCGCTCAACGCTCTATCCCCGATAATGCAGCCGGTGCCCCACCCGCACGCAGGCGGGGCAACCGGCCATTACAGCAATCAGCCTTCGGCCGCTTCTTCAGCAGGCGCTTCAGCGGCAGGAGCTTCCTCGGCGGCGGGAGCCTCCTCTGCGGGTGCTTCCTCGACCGGAGCCTTGGCGGCTTCCTCGGCAGCGGCGATCTTGGCCGCACGCTCCTCGGCGCGCTCCTTGGCCTTCTCGCCCGGCTCGGCCTTGTTCGGGTTGTTGCGGGCAGCGCGCTCCTTCACGCCGGCGGCGTCGAAGAAACGGGCAACGCGGTCGGTCGGCTGCGCGCCGACGGACAGCCAATGCTTGGCGCGCTCGACATTGAGCGTCACGCGGGCCGGATCTTCCTTCGAGAGCAGCGGGTTGTAGGTGCCGATCTTCTCGATGAAGGCGCCATCACGCGGAGCGCGCGAGTTGGCGACGACGATGCGGTAATACGGACGCTTCTTGGCGCCGCCGCGGGCGAGACGGATGGAAACGGACATGACTTCTTCCTTCTACTGATCTTGTTGAAAACGCTTATTTCTTGCCGAACTTGTCGAAACCGGGGGGCAGGCCGCCGAGACCGGGAAGGCCGCCACCGCCAAGGCCGGGCAGACCACCGCCGGGGGGAAGCTGGGGCATTCCCCCCGCGCCACCCAGCATACCGCCGAGACCGCCGCCCTTGCCGAACAGCGCACCGAGGCCCTTGAGGCCGCCCATCTTGCGGATCTTCTTCATCGCCGTGGACATTTCCTGATGCATCTTCAGGAGCTTGTTCACTTCCTGCACGGTCGTGCCGCTGCCCTTGGCGATGCGGATCTTGCGCTTGGCGTTGATGATTTCAGGCTTGGTGCGCTCCTTGGGCGTCATCGACGTGATCATCGCGTCCATGCGGACGAGGATCTTGTCGTCGACGGCGCCATTGGCCATCGCCTGCTTCACCTGCTTGACGCCCGGCAGCATGCCGGCGAGCGCGCCGAGGCCGCCCATGCGGCTCATCTGGGCGAGCTGCGCGCGCAGGTCGTTCATGTCGAACAGGCCCTTGGCCATCTTGGCCGCGAGCGCTTCCGCCTCCTCGACCTTGATCGTCTCGGCCGCCTTCTCGACGAGGCTGACGACATCGCCCATGCCGAGGATACGGCCGGCGACGCGCGACGGGTTGAACGGCTCCAGCCCATCCAGCTTTTCGCCGGTGCCGGCAAACTTGATCGGCTTGCCGGTAACGGCGCGCATCGACAGCGCCGCACCGCCACGGGCGTCGCCGTCCATACGGGTCAGCACGACGCCGGTCAGCGGCACCTGTTCGGAGAAGCTCTTGGCGACGTTGACGGCGTCCTGGCCGGTCAGCGAGTCGACGACGAGGAGGATTTCGTGCGGCTGGGAGACGTCGGCGACCGCCTTCATCTCCTCCATCAGCGCCTGATCGACATGGAGGCGGCCGGCGGTGTCGAGCAGGACGACGTCGAAGCCCTGGAGCTTCGCCGACTGCAGCGCGCGCTTGGCGATATCGACCGGCTGCTGGCCGGCGACGATCGGCAAGGTCGCGACCGAAGCTTGGGTGCCGAGCGTCGCCAACTGTTCCTGCGCGGCGGGGCGATTGACGTCGAGCGACGCCATCAGCACCTTCTTGCGACCTTTTTCGGTCAGGCGCTTGGCGATCTTGGCGGTCGTGGTCGTCTTACCCGAGCCCTGAAGGCCGACCATCATCACCACGGCAGGCGGGGTGACGTCGATCTCAAGCTCCGACGCTTCGGCGCCGAGCATCTCGACCAGCGCGTCATTGACGATCTTGACGACCTGCTGGCCGGGCGTGATCGACTTCAGAACCTGATGGCCAACGGCCTGCTCGGTCGCCTTGTCGACAAATTCGCGGACTACCGGCAGCGCGACATCGGCTTCGAGCAGCGCGATGCGGACTTCGCGCATGGCCGCGCGGACGTCTGCTTCGTTGAGCGCGCCACGGCCACGCAGACGGTCGAATACGCCGCCAAGCCGCTCGCTCAGACTTTCGAACATCGCCACACTCCGGCCGTCAAAACCACACTCGACCGCCTAAAACGCAAAATACGCCGGCGGGCGAAACCTCGCCGGCCAGCGTGCACCCTCGGGCGCTTCAGCGTCACGTTCAAAGCGGAACGAACGGCGGGCGGTTAGCCGATCCCGCCCGACAAGGCAAGCGGGACGGCTTTATCGAAAGCTTTTAACACATTCTGCACTGCTTGGGCGGCACAGAAGGGGATCGAATGATTTTGGGAGTGCCGCTTTTGGCCTGGCGCATCTGGCAACGCAAGGAACGCAGGGCTTTGACCGTGGCCGCGGCGCGCCGCGACGTCGTGACCGGTGGCATCACCGTTGCGGCGATCATCCTGTTTGCCGGCACCGGCGGCACCGTCGTCAGCAATTTCATCAAGATCGTCACCGAAGGCGGCGGCGGGGTCGATCGCGTGCTCACCACCGCGGTCATCCTCAACGTCGCGCTGCTGCTGTTCGGCTGGCGCCGCTATCGCGATCTGCAGCAGGTGGTGAACGAACGGACCGCTGCCGAGGAGCGCGCCCAGACGCTTGCGGCCAGCGACCCCTTGACCGGCCTGCTCAATCGCCGTTCGCTGGCCGAACTCGGCGGCGACATGATCGGCAGCGCCAAGGGGCGGGGCCGCGCGGTCGCCGTGCTGATGATCGACCTCGATCATTTCAAGACCGTCAACGATCTCCACGGCCATGGTATCGGCGATCGGCTGCTCAAGGCCTGTTCCACCGCCATCCGCGACATGCTGCCGCCCCATGCGCTCGCCGCGCGCCTGGGTGGCGACGAGTTCGCCTGCGCCGTCATCGTCGATCAGCGCGGCTGTGGGGAGGTGGACGCGATCGCCGACGCCATCGTCAGCCGGCTGGCGACCCCGTTCGATCTGGGTGGCGCCCGTGCCCATGTTTCCGCCTCGATCGGCATCGCCCGGTCGGAGGCCGATTGCGACACGATCGACGCGCTGATGCGCCGTGCCGACATCGCCATGTATGCCGCCAAGAAGGGCGGTCGCAATCGCATGGCCTGGTTCGACACGTCGATGGAGCGCGAACTGCAGCTCCGCAACGCGATCGAGGCCGGCCTGCGCGACGGCATTCCGCGCGGCGAGTTCGTGCCCTATTACGAACAGCAGATCGACCTCGCGAGCGGCCGCATTCAGGGCTTCGAGGTGCTGGCCCGCTGGGATCACCCGCTGCAGGGCGTGGTCGGCCCCGACATCTTCATCCCGATCGCCGAGGAATCGGGGCTGATCGGGGATCTATCGACGTCGGTGATGCGCCAGGCGTTCGAAGAAGCGAAGGGATGGGACCCGTCGCTCTCCATTTCCGTCAACATCTCACCGACCCAGCTCAAGGACCCGTGGCTCGCCCAGAAGATCGTCAAGCTGCTGGTCGAAACCGGCTTCCCGGCAAGCCGTCTCGAGATCGAGATCACCGAAAGCTCGCTGTTCGAAAATCTGGGCCTCGCCCAGTCGATCATCGGCAGCCTCAAGAATCAGGGCATCCGCCTGGCGCTCGACGATTTCGGAACGGGCTATTCGTCACTCGCGCATTTGCGGGCTTTGCCCTTCGATCGGATCAAGATCGACAAGAGCTTCGTCCTGTCGATGACCGACAATCCCGAAAGTGCGGCGATCGTGAACGCGATCACGCGTCTTGGCGAAAGCCTGAGCCTGCCGATCACGGCGGAAGGCATTGAGGATGCGGGGATCATCGAACAGTTGAAGGCGATCGGCTGCCACAAGGGGCAGGGCTGGCATTATGGCAAGCCGATGACCGTGAACCAGGTTCGCCGCCTGCTGGCCGAACATGGCATGTTGCTGCCCGGCCGCGGCCCCGCGGTCGAGCGGACGGCGATGGATTACAGCAAGCAGATTTTCGGCAATTAGGCGGTGCGGGCGATTTCCCGGCTCAGAACCGACATATTATCCGCTCGCGCCATGCTCGAACCCCAGTCGTTGCGGTAAGGGCACCGCGCTGCCGCTTTCGGTCAGGGCAATTCCGTCGCCGGTTGCAAGGCGTCCCACCATCGTCACCGTCAGCCCGCACCGCGTCGATACAGCGCGGATCGCCTCTTCCGCCTCGGCTGGCGCGGCAAACAGCAGCTCATAATCGTCGCCCGCCGTCGCCGCAGCGATGCGTGTGGCGCGGTCGCCGGGCATGATGGAGAGCAGGTCGGCCGAAAGCGGCACCAGGGCGAGGTCGATGGTTGCGGCCAGCCCGCTTGCGCCCGCCATCCGCGCCGCATCGATCAGCAGCCCATCCGAAATATCGGCCATGGCGTGCACCCACAGCGCTATCGCCTGACCGAAGGCGAGGCGGGGGGAAGGGCGCCGATAACGCTGCGCCAAGGTGGCCGGGCCGCTGCGCTCGCCCTGGGCGATGGCAAGGCCCAGCCCGGCATCGCCGATCGTGCCCGTCACCCACAGACGATCGCCGGGCTTGGCCCCGCCGCGCGAAGGCGCACCCGTCGCCGGCGCGCGGCCGATTGCCGTCAGCCCCAGGGTGCGCGGGCCGCCCTTGGGCATGGAAACCGTGTCGCCGCCCAGCAGCGCCACGTCCATCGCTTCCAGGGCTTGCCCCAGCCCGGCGACGAACGCCGCATCCCAGCTGGCATCCGCGCCAAAGCCATAGCCCATCAGCACGCCGATCGGGCTCGCCCCCTTGGCGGCCAGGTCGGACATGTTCACCGCGACCAGCTTCCACGCGACGTCAGCCGGCGGGTCGCCGGGCAGGAAATGCACGTCTTCGACCAGCATGTCGTGGGTCAGCACGATCTCGCCATCCACGGCCAGCACCGCCGCATCATCGGCCAGCGCCCGCGCCGCGGGATGGGTCGCCAGCTCGCGCACACGGGCGATGAAGTCGGATTCGCGGGTCACTTGGCGGGTGTAGCGCGCACGGCGTCGGATCGCGAGTTTTCAACCGTCATGCTGAACTTGTTTCAGCATCCACCTCACCGCCCGTACTGGCAGCGCTTGTGGAGGGGTGGACCCTGAAACGAGTTCAGGGTGACGGCGGAGTTGTCACCCCCGAACCGCCTTCGCCACGGCGTCGAGCAGGCCGTTCACGAAACCCTTTTCGCGCTTCTCGTAGAAGGCGTCGGCCACGTCGACATATTCGCTGATCACCGTCGCGGTCGGCACGTCGATCCGCGCGATCAGCTCATAGGTGCCGGCGCGCAATATCTGGCGCATCGGCTTGTCGAGCCGGTCGAGCGACCAGCCGGCCGCAAGCTTCGCGGTGATCGCGCCGTCGATCTCCTCGCGCCGCGCATCGACGCCACGCACCAGATCGTCGAAGAAATCGGTCTCGGCGTGGGCGTAGGTTACTTCCTCGATCGTGCGGCCCAGCCGGTGCTGGTGGAACTCGTCCAGCAGCTTGGGGATGGGGGTCTTCTCCATCTCGTGCTGGTAGAGCGCCTGCACGGCGAAGAGCCGCGCGGCCGATCGCGCGCGGGAGCGTTCGTTGGTCTTGGTCATAATCTCACCGCTACACTGCGCGCGTGCGCAGGCAAGCCCTCTGCTTGCGCCAGCGCCACCGCGGCGGGGCCGATCTTGGCGATCGAGGCCGGGTCGCAGGCAAGGAAACTGGTCCGCTTCATGAAGTCGAGTACCGACAGGCCGGACGAAAAGCGCGCGCGGCGCCCCGTCGGCAGCACATGGTTCGGCCCGCCGACATAATCGCCCACCGCTTCAGGGGTATGCCGGCCCAGGAACACCGATCCCGCATGCCGCACGGCTGCGAACAGCGGTTCGGGATCGTCGGTCGCGATTTCGAGATGCTCGGGCGCGAGCCGGTCGACCAGCGGCGCGGTGTCCAACAATTGTCCAACAAGGATGATCGCCCCGTTGGCATTCCAACTGGTTGAGGCCGTTTCCCCCGTGGAAAGCGTCTGTATCTGTCTCTCCACCTCGGCCGCCACCGCATCGGCGAAGGCAGCATCGTCGGTGAACAGGATCGACTGGCTGGTCGGGTCATGCTCGGCCTGGCTCAGCAGATCGGCGGCGATCCAGGCCGGATCGTTGGCGCCATCGGCCACCACCACGATCTCGGACGGCCCCGCCACCATGTCGATCCCGACCACGCCGTAAAGCTGGCGCTTGGCCTCCGCCACCCAGGCATTGCCGGGGCCGACGATCACATCCACCGGCGCGATCCGATCGGTGCCATAAGCGAGCGCCGCAATCGCCTGCGCCCCGCCGACCCGCCACACCTCGTCGACGCCCGCAATCTCGGCCGCCGCCAGCACCAGCGCATTAGTCTCGCCCCGCGGCGTCGGCGTCACCATCGCGAGCCGGCCCACGCCCGCCACCTTGGCGGGGATCGCATTCATCAGCACCGACGACGGATAAGCCGCGCGTCCACCCGGTACATAAAGCCCCGCCGCATCCACGCCCCGCCAGCGCGCGCCCATCCGCACACCGGCGGCATCCACCGTCTCGCTGTCAGCCGGCTTCTGCGCGGCATGGTAAGCGCGGATGCGCTCCGCCGCGAGTTCCAGCGCGGCGCGCAGATCCTTGGGCAACCCCTCGAGCGCCGCGCGGCGCTCCTCGCGCGGTACCTGCCAGCCGGTGACGTCCAGATCGTGCCCGTCGAACTTCGCGGTCAGATCCTTGAGCGCGGCATCGCCCCGCTTGCGGACATCGGTCCGGATTTCGGTGACGGCGCGCGAGACATCCTCGTCCGCCTCGCGCCGGGCATTGACCAGATCGTCGAACGCAGCGGCGAAGCCGGCATGGCCCGCATCGAGCCTAAGCGGCATCCTTCGCCCCCTCGGCCACCATCGCGCGGAACGCATCGACCAGCGGTGCGATCTCGGCAGCGCGTGTCTTGAACGCGGCGCGGTTGACGATCAGCCGGGCGGAAACCTCGCAGATAGTCTCCACCTCGACCAGGCCATTCTCCTTGAGCGTCCGGCCCGAGGAAACGAGATCGACGATGCGGCTGGCCAACCCCAGCACCGGCGCAATCTCCATCGCGCCATTGAGCTTCACGCATTCCGCCTGCACCCCGCGCGCGGCGAAGTGGCGGCGAGTGAGGCCGGGATATTTGGTCGCGACGCGAACATGGCTCCACTCGCGCGGATCGTCGCCCGCGGCCATCTCCACCGGCTCGGCCACCGAAAGCCGGCAGCGGCCGATGTCGAGATCGACCGGCGCATAGATTTCGGAATAATCGAACTCGTCGAGCACGTCCGATCCGACGATGCCGATCTGCGCCGCGCCATGCGCGACGAAGGTGGCGACGTCGAACGCGCGCACCCGGATCAGCCCGATATTTGGATCGTTGGTGGCGAAGCGCAGCGCGCGGCTGTCCTCGTCGGCGAAGGCGTCCTCGGGCACAATACCGACGCGCGCCAGCATCGGCAGCGTCTCGACGAGGATGCGCCCTTTCGGAATCGCGATGATGATCGGCTCGGCCATGGCGCGGGCGGCTTTACTTGTGCTGGCAGATGCGCGCAATGGCGGCATGGCGAATGAGTGAGCTGTTAGTCGGCCTGCCTCCCGAGCAAAACGATAGGCCCGTCACTCATCCGGTCGCGATCGGGCATCATCAGTTGTCCCGTCCGAATGTTCCGCCAAACCTTGCGACAATCGCTCTGCGACCGGCCCAGCGGGGCCTTATCGATTGCCACGCAAACCTGATCGTTTGTTATGGTCCATCGTCCGGAGAGTTGAACGAGGCTTCGCTCCGCTCTTGATGACGTCCAGCGTCCATCGGCATGAAAGGTCTCGCTGAAATCAAGTGCCAACTGATCGGTGCTTTCGTCCGGAACGATGGTCTGATTCGCTAAGGCCATTCGTATTTCGTCAGCATTCAGCGGGCGAAATTCACGGAGAACATGCGCGTCGCCCACGTTGTGGATCGGGGCAAGAAGCAAACCGGAGGCGGCCAACATCCTACTCAAAGATCTCATCGCGGACCTTTCGCGCGCAGCAGGTAAGGCCTACATGCGCATTCCAACATTCGCTTCGTAGCTTCCGTCAGCCTCTGCCATCCACTTCAGCAAGGAAAGCGCGGATCGCCGCCGTCACCGCGGCGGGCTTTTCCCAAGGCACGAAATGGCCGGCATCCGCTACGGCCACGATGCGCAGGTCCGGCACCGCGTCCTCCAGCCCGTCGAGCTGACAGGGCAGCAGCGCCTTGTCGCGCATCCCCCAGATGACGAGCGTCGGCATGGCGAGGCGGGGGAAGGGGCGGTCGATCCACTCCGGCCGCGCCACGTCTTCGTCCACGGCCGGCACCAATATCTTCGACGCGCGATACCAGTTGAGCATGGCCGTCAACGCACCGGGCTGACTCCACTGGTCGAGATAGATTTCGCGCTCGCCGGGCCCGATCGCGCCTTCGGGCAGATGGCTTGCGAAGGTCTTGGCGAAGAAGGTCGCAAGGCCCATTTCCGCCAGCCGCACCTCCATGCCGGGGTCGCGGAAGGCGCGCATATATTGGGATGCGGCGCGCTGGGCGGGATCGTCGATCAAAGTCCGCTGGAAGATCAAGGGATGCGGCGCGTTGCAGATCACCAGGCGCGCGATCCGATCGGGATGCCTGAGCGCCGCCGCCCAGGCAGCCGCCCCGCCCCAGTCATGCCCGACCAATGTGAAGCGGCCGACGCCCAGCGCGTCGGCGAGCGCGACCAGGTCGGCGACGATATGCTCGACCGCATAATCCTCCACCGCCGGTGGCTTGGACGATCGGACGAAACCGCGCTGGTCGGCTGCGGCGACGAAATGGTCGGTCGCAAGGTCGGCCATCTGGTGCCGCCAGGTCCGCGCCGATTCGGGAAAGCCGTGGAGGAAAAGGATCGGATCACCCGCACCGCCCAGCGTGACGTCCAGCTCGACGCCGGTCGGCAGCGCGAATCGCTCGATGCGGAGTTCCCTCACGCCGCTTCCGACGGAGCGCGTGCCTTGATCGCAAGCGCGTGGACCCGTTCATGGAGCAGTTCAGCCAGTGCGGCATTTACGGCGCGCTGGCGGGCGACGCGATTCTGGCCCTCGAACACGGCGGCGACGATCTCGACCGTGAAGTGCGATTCGCCCCGTGCATCGTGCCCGGCGTGGCCGCGATGCTTCTCGCTGTCGTCGATCACGGCGAGCCGTTCGGGCGACAGGGCGGCGGTCAGGCGGCGGGTGATTTCGGCCGCGACGGGGCCAAGGGTCGGGCTGCTGGGAATGTCGTTCATCGGCCCTATATAGCCGAATCAGGAAAGCAGCAGAGACGTAAATTGGCGGACGGCAACCCACAGCGCAGGCAGGATCGCTTCCACGGGCGGATCGGCTCGGGCGAGCAGCTTTGCGCGCACCCCGGCTGTACGGAGCCGGGCGAGTTCCGCGCGCCGGGCGTCAGTCGCCCCGGCTTCGACGGCCCGGGCGAGTGGCGCTGGTTCTGCCTCGATCATATTCGCGCCTTCAACGCAGGCTATAATTTCTTCGACGGGATGACCGCCGATGAGATTCAGGACGCGCAGCGCCCCTTCGCCGGCTGGGAGCGCGAAACGCGGGCCTTTTCGACCGCCGGTGGCAGCGCCGGCCCCAGGTGGAGCGATTTTGTCGATCCGCTGGACGCAATCAACGCGCGCTTCGCCGAGGCACGACAGGTCCGCCCCGATGGCCGGCCGCTCGCTGATGCCGATCGCAAGGCGCTCCGGACGCTCGGCCTGACCGCCGATGCGGATCGAAAGACCATCCGCAAACGCTATACGGAACTCGTCCGCCGCTATCATCCTGACCGCAATGGTGGCGACCGCACACATGAGAAGGCTTTGCAGGACGTGATCAGCGCCTATACGCATCTCAAGTCCGCCCCTGCCTTCGCCTGATTCAGTTCAAGAGTAGAGCCCATGACCGACCTGCCGAACATCCAGCCCGACAGCCGCACCGCCACGGTGCTCGAAGCGCCCGACAAGATGGTCAAGGTGCGCGAGGTGTTCGGCATCGACAGCGACATGGAAGTGCCGGCCTTCTCCGAAGCCGATGAGCGCGTGCCCGATCTCGATCCGGCCTATGTGTTCGATCCGGAGACGACGATCGCGATCGCCGCGGGCTTCGCGCACAACCGCCGCGTGATGATCCAGGGCTATCACGGCACCGGCAAGTCGAGCCACATCGAGCAGGTGGCGGCGCGCCTCAACTGGCCCTGCATCCGCATCAACCTCGACGCGCATATCAGCCGTATCGACCTGATCGGTCGCGACGCGATCGTGTTGCGCGACGGCCAGCAGATCACCGAATTCCGGGAAGGCCTGCTGCCCTGGGCGTTGCAGACGCCGACCGCGCTCGTCTTCGACGAATATGACGCCGGCCGCCCCGACGTGATGTTCGTGATCCAGCGCGTGCTGGAAACCGAGGGCAAGCTGACCCTGCTCGATCAGAACCGGGTGATCCGCCCGAATCCCTGGTTCCGCTTGTTCTCCACCGCCAACACGGTGGGCCTGGGCGACACGACCGGCCTCTATCACGGCACCCAGCAGATCAATCAGGGCCAGATGGACCGCTGGAACATCGTCGTGACGCTTAACTATCTGCCGGCCGCGATCGAGGCGCAGATCGTGCTCGCCAAATCGGGCGAATATGACAAGCCGGACGGCAAGAAGGTGGTCGAAAATATGGTGAAGGTGGCGGACATGACCCGCCAGGGCTTCATCGCCGGCGACATCTCCACCGTCATGTCGCCCCGCACGGTGATCTCGTGGGCGCAGAATGCGCTCATCTTCAACGATGTCGGCTTCGCCTTCCGCCTTTCGTTCCTGAACAAGTGCGATGAGGCGGAGCGGCCGCTGGTCGCCGAATATTATCAGCGCGTGTTCGGCAAGGATCTGCCCGAAAGCGTGGTGGGGAAGGCGTGACGGCGCGGACGGCCGCGTCAGGGGAGCATTCATGATCGTCGTCGAACGCATCGCGCCGGACGGCACCGCACACCGCATCTCGATCGGCCTGCACGAGATCGTCGCCGATCTGACGCCGCCCGAAGGCGAAGGGCCGGATCCGCACGATCTTTATGATGCGGCGCTCGGCGCCTGCAAGGCGCTGACGATGCTCTGGTATGCCCAGCGCAATGGCATCCCGCTCGAGGACATCCATGTCG
Organism: Sphingomonas sp. DBB INV C78; assembly: GCF_042693015.1. NCBI lineage: Bacteria > Pseudomonadati > Pseudomonadota > Alphaproteobacteria > Sphingomonadales > Sphingomonadaceae > Sphingomonas > Sphingomonas sp. DBB INV C78. The sequence goes on from NZ_CP170544.1 coordinate 4,640,689, forward strand.
GCGTCAGCCGCGATGCGAGCGAGGAGCGGCAGGGGGTCTATCGCCTCAAGACCCGCATAGCGCTCGGCGGCCCGCTCAGTGACGAACAGCATGACAAGCTGGTCGGCGTTGCGGGCAAATGCCCGATCCACAAATTGATGACCGAGGTTCGCACCGAGATCGAGACGATCGCGGTCGATCGCCGGGATCCGGAATTGTGAGCCAGCAGACTCCCCTCGAAGCCTTCCGGCAGGTGCTCGGCGGCACGGCACGCGCGCTGTCGCACGAGCCGGAGGTCGAGGTCGGTTATGCGGCGGAGACGCCGCAGTCGCTCGGCAAGGCCATCAAGGTGCCGATGCCCGCGCGCTCGCTGCCGGCCGATCAGGTGGCCGAGGCGCGTGGCTTTGCCGACAGTGCGGCCTTGAAGCTCCGCCACCACAATGCCGCGCTCCATCAGCGCAACGCGCCGGCCGAAGCGGTCGCTCGCGCCGCCTTCGATGCGATCGAGCAGGCGCGGATCGAGGCGCTGGGTGCCCGCGCGATGGCCGGCGTGCGCGCCAATCTCGGCCATGCGCTCGATCTCCGGCTCAAGTCCGATCCGCTGACCCGCGCCCGCTCGCGCGACGAGGTGCCGCTATCTTCCGCGCTCGGCCTGCTGGTGCGGGAACGGCTGACCGGCGATGCCCCGCCGGAGATCGCCCGCAACGGCTTGTCGCTGATCCGCGACTGGATCGAGGAGAAAGCCGGGCACGATCTCGATGCGCTCAGCCTCACGCTCGACGACCAGTCGGCCTTCGCAAAGCTCGCCACCCGGCTGCTCGAGGATCTCGAACTGGTCGACGGCGAGATGCAGCCCGATGACGAGAAGGAATCGGGCGAGGAAGGCGAGGGCGACGATCAGGACCAGGGCGAGGACGGCGAGGACCAGCAGGACGATGGTTCCGGCCAGTCCGACGCGCCGATGGAAGCCCGCGCCGAGTCCAGCGAAGACGCCGAGGATGACGGCGAAAGCGTCGACATGGACGAGGATGCGCTTTCCGAGATGGAAAGCGATATGGGCGATGAAGGCGAGCAAGGCACCATGCCCGTCCGCCCCAATCGACCGCCTGCCGATCCCGGCCCGCAATTCGATTACAAGGCCTATTCGGAAGAGTTTGACGAGGTCGTCGCCGCGAACGAGCTGTGCGACGAAGAAGAACTGACGCGGCTGCGCGCCTATCTCGATCAACAGCTCATCCATCTCCAGGGCGCCGTCACCAAACTCGCCAACCGGCTGCAGCGGCGGCTGATGGCACAGCAGAACCGCAGCTGGGATTTCGATCAGGAGGAAGGGCTGCTCGATGCGGCGCGGCTCGCCCGCGTCGTCATCAACCCGGCGCATTCGCTTTCCTACAAGATCGAGCGCGAGACCGATTTCCGCGATACCGTGGTCACGTTGCTGATCGACAATTCAGGCTCGATGCGGGGTCGGCCGATCTCGATCGCGGCGATCTCGGCGGACATCATGGCCCGCACGCTCGAACGCTGTGGCGTGAAGACCGAGATTCTCGGTTTCACCACGCGGGCGTGGAAGGGCGGCCAGTCGCGCGAAAAATGGCTGTCGCACGGGCGCCCGCCATCGCCCGGCCGCCTCAATGATCTTCGCCACATCGTCTATAAGCGTGCCGACGAGCCGTGGCGGCACGCGCGCAAGTCGCTCGGCCTGATGATGCGCGAAGGTCTGCTGAAGGAGAATATCGACGGCGAGGCGCTGATGTGGGCGCACAACCGGATGATCGGCCGGGTCGAGGAGCGCAAGATCCTGATGGTGATCTCGGACGGCGCCCCGGTCGATGATTCGACGCTGTCGGTGAACAGCGGCTCCTATCTCGAAAAGCACCTCCGCCAGGTGATCGCCTGGATCGAGAATCGCTCGCCCGTCGAACTGGTGGCGATCGGCATTGGCCATGATGTGACGCGCTATTATGCCCGCGCGGTGACAATCATGGACGCCGAGCAATTGGGCGGCACGATGGTCGAACAGCTCGCCGGTCTTTTCGACCTGCAGCAGCGTTGAGGTCGAAGCCATTGAGAGACCAGGCGCGTCCCAGATAAAATAGGGCCGGACCTCCGCTAAGGAGGCCCGGCCCGCCCTCGATACGCGACCCGAGGGTTAAGCTAAGTCAGCAATCCCGGTCGATCGCCCGGCCGGCGAGCGCGCCGACGCCAGCGCCCAGAATTGCGCCGGTGGTGCCGTCGCCATAGCCGTTCTTGGCAACCTCGTTGCCCAGCAGGCCACCCGCGATCGCGCCTATGATGGTGCCGCCGGTGCCGCTGTCGCGGCAGCCGTAGCGATAGTGCTTGCCGCCATTATAGCCGCGATTTCCGTAATAATTGCCGCGGTTGCCGTAATAGCTGCGATTGCCGTTATAATAGCCCCGGTTTCCGTAATAACGGTCTCCGCGATAATAACGCTGGCCGCCCTGATAATAACGGCCGCCATCATGATAGCGGTCGCCCCGCGGCCGGGCATCTGCCTCTGCGGGAACCATCGTCGCTGCTGCCAGCGCCGCGACGGCCGCACCTGCGATCATCTTGAACATTATCGTTCTCCCTTGTCGTTCGGCGCCGGGAGCGGGAGCAGTCCCCGCATCGGCTTGTTCGATGCTGCCCTTATGAAGTGATTCGCGTGAGTTGGTCCTGAACGCGGTCGTTAGCCGCGGTTCAGCTTGGCTACGGCCCGAGGCTGGGTTAGGCCATGTCCATGCGGACCTTATTGGCGTTGCTTGCTGGATTGCTGACGAGCGCACCGGCGCTGCCTCCCGCCGATGGCAGCGCCCTGATCCGCACCGCGCCCGTCGCGCTCGATCCGCGCGATCCCGCCCGCGTCCGGCTCGGCCGGCTCAGCTTCCAGGGCGGCTGGGTGCTGACGAGCAGTGATCGCCGCTTCGGTGGGCTTTCCTCGCTCACCGTCGACAGCGACGGTTTGCTGGGCGTCAGCGATCGCGGCGGCCTTGTCCGTATCGTGCCACGCGGCCAGCGCCCGCCGGTGGGCCATGTTATCGGCCTGCTGCCCGATGGCCCGCAGGCCGGCATTGGCCACGCCGATCGCGATAGCGAATCGTCGATCCGCGGGCCCGACGGCAGCCTGTGGGTCGGGTTCGAGGATGCGGACCAGATCTGGCGCTATGATGCGGCTGTCCGCCGCGCCACCGGCCATGTCGCGCCGCCGGCCATGGGGGATTGGCCGCGCAATGGCGGGGCGGAGGCGATGGTGCGGCTCGATGACGGCCGCTTCCTGGTCTTTTCGGAAGAAGCCGAGGGCTCAGGCGGCCCCGGCAGCTATCGCGCGCTGATCTTTCCAGGCGATCCCGTGGAAGGCGGCGAACCCGCCAGCTTCGATTATCGTCCGCCCGCAGGTTATGTCATCACCGACATCTGCGCCTTGCCCGATGGCCGGCTTGTCGCGCTGCATCGGCGCTTCACGCCGCTGGATGGCGCATCGGCGATCGTGACGATCATCGATCCGCACGGCATCCGCGCCGGCGCGTCGGTATCGGGCCAGGAGATTGCGCGCCTCGCGCCGCCGCTCACCGTCGACAATATGGAGGCGGTCGCGGTGACGCGGGAAAAGGGCCGGACGATCCTCTGGATCGCATCCGACGACAATTTCAGCAGCGCCCAGCGGACGCTGCTGTTACGTTTCCGTCTCGATTGAGAAGGTCGCGGGCGGCATGCCGCCCGCGCGGCAATCAGGCCGCTGCCTTCTTCGCGACTTCGCGCTTCAGGCGACGAGCGCGCAGCGACAGCTTGTCGTCGCTGGTCTTGAGCAGCCAGTTGTCGAGGCCGCCGACATGCTCGACCGAACGCAGGCCATGCGTCGAGACGCGCAGCTTGACGCCTTCGCCCAGCGCGTCCGAGATCAGCGTCACATTCTGCAGGTTCGGCAGAAAGGTCCGCTTGGTCTTGTTGTTCGCGTGGGAAACATTGTGTCCCACCTGCCGGCCCTTGCCGGTCAGTTCGCAGATGCGCGCCATGATGCTTCGTCCTAGGTGTTCGGTTGCCCGGAAAGTGCGGGCGGATAACCGCCGCTGAGAGATTCGTCAACCGCCATGGCAGCTCAAGGTGCAGACTATGCAACCCTCGCGCCATCGCTTCGTTATGGTCCCGTTACACGGACGAGGAGCATTTCACAATGCGTAGTGGAATCATTGTCGCCATTGTCGCGGTTGTTGCGATCATTGCCGCCTTTGCTTTTGGCCTGATCGATATCAACCAGACGAAGGAGACCAAATTGCCGGAAGTCGCCGTCCAGGGCGGGCAGGCGCCTGCGTTTGACGTGAAGACCGCGGACGTCGAGGTTGGCACCAAGAATACCAGCATCGAGGTGCCCAAGGTCGAAGTCGGCACCACCAAGGAAGAGGTGAAGCTGCCGACGGTCGACGTGAAGAAGGCCGAATAATCGTGCGGGAGGCGGGTGCCATGCCGGTCGTCGCAGCTATCGCGGCACTCTTCCTCCCGCCCTTGGGGGTATTCCTTGATCGTGGAATCACCCCCGCCTTCTGGATTTGCGTCGGCCTGACGCTGCTATTTTTCGTGCCGGGCGTCATCTACGCCCTCGCCACCATCCTTGCACCGCGCCTCGCGCGAAGCTGAAGCCTCTCGCGCCGGCGCTTACAGCCCGCTAGAGCGCGGGCATGGCCTTCCCCCTACCGGAACCGATGCGCGTCGCGCTCGATCTCGCCAGTGCCGCCGCGGCGGCCGACGAGGTGCCGGTCGGCGCGGTGATCGTGCGCGATGGCGTTATCATAGCGACATCGGCCAATGCCATGCGGATCGACAAGGATCCTACCGCTCATGCCGAAATGGTGGCGATCCGCAATGCCGCGGCGACGATCGGCAATGAACGGCTCGGCGATTGCGATCTGTGGGTGACGCTGGAGCCCTGTGCCATGTGCGCGGGCGCGATCTCGCTTTCGCGCATCCGCCGGCTGTATTACGCCGCGCCCGATCCCAAGGGTGGGGCGGTCGCCCACGGCCCGATGTTCTTCAACCAGCCGACCTGCCATCACCGTCCGGAAGTCTATGCGGGGATCGGCGAGGTCGAGGCGGCGCGGATGCTCAGGGGCTTTTTCGCCGAGCGCCGCTGACAAAGGAAAAGGCGCCCGGATGCGATCCAGGCGCCTCTTCTTTTTGCCGAGGTCGTTCAGCCCTCGGTGGTCTTGATCGGGACGATCTTGATTTCCACACGGCGGTTCTGCGCGCGGCCTTCCGGAGTCGCGTTCGACGCGATCGGCTGGCTCGATCCGAAGCCCTGCGTGCCGATGCGGGCGCTGGTGACGCCGCGCGTCGTCAGATAATCGGCCACCGACTTTGCGCGGTTCTGCGACAGCGGGATATTGATCCCATCATTGCCGGTCGAATCGGTGTGGCCATAGACGTCGACGAACGTCTGGTTGTAGCTCGCCAAGGTCTGCGCGACCTGATCCAATGTGCTGCGGAACCCGGGTTCGATCGCATAGCTGTTGGTGGCGAAGGTGATCCCCGACGGGATGTTGAGCAGGATCTCGTCGCCTTCGCGCTTGACCTCGACGCCGGTGCCGGCGGTCTTCTCGCGCAGCTCGCGCTCCTGCTTGTCCATGTAGGAGCCGATCGCGCCGCCGGCGATGGCGCCGATGCCGGCACCGACGATCATCTCGGTGCGATTATGGCTGCCGCCGACCAATGCGCCCAGGCCAAGCCCCACTGCCGCGCCGCCGAGTGCACCGATGCCGGCCTTCGACATCTTCTTTTCACCGGTCACCGGATCGGTGGTGCAGGCCGTTGTCATCAGCGCCGCGAGCGCGAGGCTCATGCCCGTGAACTTGGTCATGCTCCGCATAAATTCCCTTTCCCTTGGTTGCTGATCGTCAAAACCGATAGCTAGGGCCGCTTGTTCCGCTTCCGTGCTGAACCTAATCTGATGTGACTGTTGTGGGCCAGCAAGATTCCGTTCTATGGGGAAATTGCGCCATGCCGCCGGATATTCCCCTCCATCCATTCCCTTGGGCCGATTGCGCGATCATCCTTGCGCTGGTCGCGCTCAATGGCGTCTTCGCGATGTCGGAGCTCGCCATCGTTTCGTCGCGCAAGCCGCGGCTGGAGGCGATGGCGCGGGCCGGACGCAAGACGGCGCGTTGCGCGCTGGATCTGGCATCGGATCCGGGCAAGTTCCTGTCGACCGTCCAGATCGGTATCACCCTGATCGGCATCCTCGCAGGTGCCTATTCGGGCGCGAGCCTGGGCGGCCCGGTGGGCGAACGCCTCGCCTGGCTGGGCGTGCCGGCCGACGCTGCCGAGGAGATCGGCTTCGGCCTTGTCATCGCGGTCACCACCTATCTCTCGCTGATCATCGGTGAGCTGGTGCCCAAGCAGTTCGCGCTCCGCTCGCCTGAGCCGATTGCGGTCATCGTCGCGCTGCCGATGCTCTGGCTGTCGCGGATCACCGCGCCGATCGTCTGGCTGCTCGACAAGTCGAGCGCGCTCATCTTCCGGCTGATCGGGCTCAATCGCGAATCCGAAAATCATGTCACGGCCGAGGAATTGCATCTGATCGTCGCCGAGGCATCAAGCGCGGGCGTCATCGAGGAAAGCGAGCGCGCCATCATCTCCGGCGTCGTGCGGCTGGCCGATCGCCCGGTGCGCGAGGTGATGACGCCGCGCACCGAAATCGAATGGATCGACGCGACCGCCGATGCCGATACGATCCGCGCCCGGCTGCTGGAGATGCCGCACAGCCGCATGCCTGTGGCCGAGGGATCGGTCGACGCGATCTTCGGCGTGGTGCAGGCGCGCGACATCGTTGCCGCGCTGCTCGACGGCCGCGCCATCGACATCCGGGCGCTCACCCTTGCCGCGCCGATCGTGCCCGATCAGATGGACGCGATGAACGCGCTGGAGACATTGCGCGAGGCGCCTGTACCGATGGCGCTGGTTCATGACGAATATGGTCATTTCGAAGGCGTGGTGACGCCGGCCGACCTGCTCGCCGCGATCGCCGGCGTCTTCGCGTCCGATCAGGAAGAGGGGACCGATCCGCCGCTGTTCGAGCGCGAGGACGGAAGCTGGCTGATATCGGGTTCGGCGGCGGCCGATATGGTGGCCGAGCGGCTGGGCCTGATCCTGCCGGAGGATCGCGACTATGCGACCGCCGCGGGCTTTGCGCTGTCCGTCCTCAAGCATCTGCCCACGGTGGGCGAATCCTTCGTCGAGGACGGTTGGCGCTTCGAGATCGTCGACATGGACGGTCGCAAGATCGACAAACTGCTGGCGGCCCGGAGAAGAGCCCGCGACGACTGATCGCCGGCGGGCTCGTTCGGTATCTTAGCTTTCGCCGGCCGGCTCAGACTGAAGCTGGATGTAATTCTGGATGCCCATGCGTTCGATCAGCTCCATCTGCGTTTCGAGCGAATCGACATGCTCTTCCTCGCTGTCGAGGATGTGTAGCAGCAGATCGCGGGTGACGAAGTCGCGCACCGTTTCGCAATGCGCGATGCCATCGCGCAGCACCGGGATCGCCTCATTCTCGAGATCGAGATCCGCCTTGAGGATTTCCTCGACGGTTTCGCCGATCTTGAGGCGGCCGAGGAGCTGGAAGTTGGGAAGGCCATCGAGGAAGAGAATGCGCTCCGCCAGCTTGTCGGCGTGCTTCATCTCATCGATCGATTCCTCATATTCGAACTTGGCGAGCTTCTTGACGCCCCAATGTTCGAGCATGCGGTAATGGAGGAAATATTGATTGATCGCGGTGAGCTCGTTCTTGAGCACCTCGTTCAGATAATCGATGACCTTGGGGTCGCCCTTCATGGTAATTCTCCGGCTATACGGACGCGATTATAGCCGGAATGACTTGGGAAATCACTGAAAAACGGCGGAAATCCGCCACTTTTTACATGCGACCGTTACGCACTCGCACGTTCAGAGGCGATGATTTCCCGTGCGAATGGCACGCATTGGCCGCAGCGAGCCCGGCGTCCCATCGAGGCATAGGCCTGACACGGGGATTCATACCCCGCGCGCGCCGCCTGCCGGACATCCTTCTCGCGAATCGCATTGCAAACGCAAACGACCATCAACGCCTCTCCGCTTATCGAGGCTTTGATAGCGCTACTGAGACTGCCTCGCAATAACCTATTTTCGCATCGACTGGATTTGGCCCCGGGCGAGCGAGCGCCAGAGCCACTCAAGCGGGCCATAGCGGCAGCGATCGAGCCAGAATGGACTCCAGAGGAGCATCAAGGCCCAGATAGCGACCACGATCGCCAACAGCCCGAATCGGTCGACCTTGCCGAACAGGCCGGCGCCATAGCCGTAGAACAGTCCGGTCATCAGCAGGCTCGCCCCGAGATAGTTGGTGAAGGCCGCCCGGCCCGCGGCCGCCACGCGATGCCGCAGCGACGACGTGCCGCCGGTCAGCCACAGCAATCCGAGTGCGACATGGCCCAGCAGCAGGAAGGGCCGCGCTGGCACGCCGAGCGGAAGCGCTGCCGCGAACATCATCCAGGCATCGAAGCCGCTCCACCAGCAGGCGCCCGCGAGCAGCAGCGACAAGGGCAGGCCGATGCCATAGCCAATCGCCAGGCAGCGGCGGTAACGCGCAAGATCCCACTGGCCGGTCAGGAAGCCGCTGCGCAGGCCCGCCATGCCCAGCAGCATGAAGCCGAGCGTTTCCGCGCCGAACAGGAAGATCTGCGTAAACGGCATCAAGCCGCTTTCCGACACGCGATGCCAGACGAGGCCGGCATAGCTGCCGCGGTGGAGCGCGAGATCCCTGGCAATGGCGGAGGCGGACGGGATGCCGAAATCCTCCTGCACGGCCTGCCAAGCGGCGCTGCCCTGCCCCGCGGCAAGCGTGCCGGCAAAGGCTGCGCCGTGGATGACCGCCTGCAGCGCGATCAGCGCGATGCCCCAGCGGAGGAGATTGCGCGTGGAAGCCTCGCTGAAGAACCAGGCGGCACAGCCGATGACGGCATAAAGCACCAATATGTCGCCATGCCAGATCAGGTAGAAATGCACGAGGCCGAAGAACAGTAGCCAGCCCATGCGGCGGAAATGGGCGCGTTCGCTGTCCTCCCCGGCGGCGCGGGCGCGGTCCAGCACCAGCAGCAGGCTGGCGCCGAACAGCAATGAAAAGAGCGCGCGCATCTTGCCATCGACCAGAACGAATTCACCCACCCAGAGCAGCAGGTCCGCTGGGTCGCCGGGGCCATAGGCCAAAGGGTTGAAATACGCGGCGTCGGGCAGGGCAAAGCCCGCGATATTCATCAGCAATATGCCCATCACGGCGAGGCCGCGAAGGCCGTCGAGCGTGATCAGGCGCGGAGACAAGGCTTGCATCGCCGCTGCCATGTGCCGCGCCGACGATGCGGTCAACCGCGGAACATGCCGGTTTGCCAATGGTTTTTCCTCCCAACATCCCAGCAGAACAGGAGCGTCACATGGCCACCAAGGCACAGGAGACTCGTACCCATCCCACCAAGACGACCACCCGCGCCCCGCGCACGGCAGCGCAACGCAGAAGCCGGACCAACACGGCGACAATGTTCGGCGTAGCCGCCGCTGGCCTCGCCACCGGCCTGCTCGCCAATCTCGGCCGCAAGGTCGCCGTGCAGGCGCCCAGCGCGCTCGCCGGTGACTGGTTCGAAGCGATCAAGGCCGAGCACAGGGCCGCGCTCGCTTTGTTCGACGCGATCGAAGCCACCGAGGAGGTTCAGGTCCGTCGCCGCGGTTTCCTGCTGATGCAGCTCAAACACGCGCTCGCCAAACATGCCTTCACCGAGGAGAATGTGATCTACCCCGCGCTGCGCGAGTGGGGCGACAAGGCCGATGCCGACAAGCTCAACCACGATCACGGCTATGTGAAGCAGTTCCTCTACACACTCGACAGCATGGCCAAGGATTCACCCGATTTCCTTCTGCAGGTGTCGGAATTCCGCGAAACGCTGGAGGCCCATATCCATGAGGAGGAAGAGCAGATCTTCCCGCAGCTCCATGCGGCGCTCAGTGAAGAGAAGAACAAGACGCTGACCAGCTCCGCCAATCGTGAGGGCTTCAAGCTGGCCTGACCGAAGCAGAGGGAGTTGAGGATAGCGTCTCAACTCCCTCTTCGCGCATGGCTTCCAAAATGGCGCGCGGCAATCAGCGCGATGGGAAGGCCGACGAGAATACAGTGCGAGAAAAGCTGATTTGAAATCCCCCAGAGCGTGTGCGGCAAGGGCATGTCCGGCCAGCGCATCGGCCGCACCAACCAATACATGATTAGCCACAGCAGCACGCCATAAGCGAGCCCGGCGGGGATGGGATGCCGCAACAGCGCGGGAATGCGCGGCGCTACCAGCATATAGGCCGCGACCATGCAGGCCATGATGCCGTAATGAACCAGCGTGCCGACCACCGCCCAGCCTGCGGTGGCCGTCGGCGCATCGCCGAACGGGCCGCTGGCGACGAATTGCAGCACCGGCACGGGCGCCATCCCCGCCATGCCCGCAAAGACGAAGGCGGACAGCAGATCGAGCGTGCCGGCGATCAGCGTTCCCAGGACGATGGGCTTCAGCATGTCTGCTCTCCCTCACGCCGACCGGAGGTTCGCGGCCGTCGATGCAAAGTCAATCGCGTCGCGAGCCGCGGCGGCGAAGTTGAGGAAGTTGAGGGCTCAGGGCGTATTTGCCATGCTTTTTCTGCCAACTGCGCCCACGAAGCGACAGCGGGGATACACTGACGCGCCGCCAACGCGACACCAGCGCGCCAGGGGCGCGACACTTGCGCGCCAAGGGCGCGACACGTTCGCCTCCCCCATGCATCACTGGCGTTCCAGCCAGGCGACGAAGCAGGGCGGGCGGTGATCTTCAGATGGCGTGGGGCGTGCTGTTTCATCGGTCAGGATAGAACAGAAAAAGTCCTACATTGAAAGCCTTGGGCCGATGGGGCGACCGGTAGAGGCGCGGGCATATTGGGATCTGAACGAACGGCAGGTTTGGGGATATGTCGATCAACGCCCGATAGGCGGGAATGTCGGGGGGAGGGGATATCCGCTCTTCGTCACCCCGGACTTGTTCCGGGGTCCACCGTCACGCGGGCGACGCGGCCAGAGGTTCCAACCCGAACGCTACAGCCAGATCATTCCATGAGGGGTTGTCCCGTTCGATCAGGTTCCGTTTCCAGTCCCGCCGCCAGCGCTTGATCTGCTTCTCGCGCAGGATCGCGGCTTCCATTGAGCCGGCATATTCCCAATAAACGAGCGTCTTGATGCCATATCGCTTCGTGAAGCCGTCGAACACGCCTTCGATGCTGGACGATGCGGCGAAGAAGATCGGAGGTGACGCCGACATAAAGCGTTCCGTTCAGGCCGCTGATGAGAATGTAGACGCAAGGCTGGCGCTCGATCATCAAAGGCGATGTTTGCTGCACAGTGGACCCCGGAACAAGTCCGGGGTGACGAAGGAGGGGGCGTGTCCTGCAATGGCCCCTTTGTCGGCGTGTCCCGACAGTCAGTAATTGGGTGGATTCGGGGGTGCGCGGGTACTGAGCGAAACCGCGAGATTGTAGATGCGATGCCGGCGCTCGAGCGTCTGTGGCAGTGTGCGCGGCAGGGTGGACCCCGGAACACGTCCGGGGTGACGAACGAATAATCCGTTGACGGTCCTCGGCGTCGCCCCCATCGTGCCGAGGCGACGCCAGTCCGCAATAGTTCGTTCAGGCGAGCGCCGCGTCTGCGCCCATCAGCTTCGGGAAGAAGCCTTCGTGGGCGGTGCGCAGATCGTCCAGCGTGATGCCGGCGACGCTGCTGCCGCCGGTGGTGCCGATCCGCTTCACCGGCACGCCGGCCGCGACGATCGCGTCGGGGTTGGCGGTGGTGACGATATAGACGCCCTGATCTTCGCCGAAGGCGGCCGCAGCGCTGTCGATGCCGTCGAGCGTCGCGCCGATCCTGCCGGCGAGCGCCATTTCCGCGACCGCGACCAGCAGGCCGCCGTCCGAAATGTCGTGGACCGCCGAAACCTTGCCGCTGGCGATCAGCTTGCGGACGAAATCGCCTGCCGCCTTTTCCTTGGCGAGATCGACCGGGGGCGGGGTGCCGTCCTCACGACCATGGACTTCGCGCAGCCAGACCGACTGGCCGAGATGGCCGGCGGTCGAGCCGATCAGCAGGATCGCCTCGCCCTCAGCCTTGAAGGCGATCGTGGCCGACTTGGACCAGTCGGAAAGCAGGCCGATCGCGCCGATTGCGGGGGTGGGCAGGATCGCCGAGCCACCGCCGGTCGCCTTGCTTTCGTTGTAGAGCGAGACATTGCCCGAGACGATCGGGAAGGCCAGTGCGCGGCAGGCTTCGCCCATGCCGTCGAGGCAGCCGGTGAACTGCGCCATGATTTCCGGCCGCTGCGGGTTGGCGAAGTTGAGGCAGTTGGTGACGGCGAGCGGGAGCGAACCCACCGCCGAAAGGTTGCGATAGCATTCGGCGATCGCCTGCTTGCCGCCTTCATAGGGATCGGCATAGCAGTAGCGCGGCGTGCAATCGGTCGAGATCGCGATGCCCTTGCTGGTGCCGTGGACGCGCACCACCGCGGCGTCGCCGCCGGGGCGCTGCACTGTGTCGGCGCCGACCATGTGGTCATATTGCTCCCAGATCCAGCGGCGCGAGGCGATGTCGGGCGACGCTATCAAGGTCAGCAGATCGGCGCCGAGATCGGAGGATGCCGGCACGTCGCCGAGCGGCGCGATCTTCGCCCAGGCCTGATAATCCTCGCGGCTGAGCGCCGGGCGATCGTAGAGCGGGGCTTCGTCGGCCAGTGGTGCCAGCGGAATGTCGCAGACGGTTTCGCCATTGTGGACGAGGACCATGCGGCCAGTGTCGGTGACTTCGCCGATCACCGCGAAATCCAGTTCCCACTTCTTGAAGATCGCCTCGGCGAAGGCTTCCTTGCCGGGCTTCAGCACCATGAGCATCCGCTCCTGGCTTTCCGACAGCATCATCTCATAGGCCGTCATGCCCTCTTCGCGCTGGGGCACCTTGTTCATGTCGAGCAGCAGGCCGACGCCGCCCTTGGACGCCATTTCGACCGAGGAGGAGGTGAGGCCGGCGGCGCCCATATCCTGGATCGCGACGATCGCGTCGGACGCCATCAGTTCCAGGCAGGCCTCGATCAGCAGCTTTTCGGTGAAGGGGTCGCCAACCTGCACGGTCGGGCGCTTCTCGTCCGCATCCTCGCCGAAATCCGCGCTCGCCATCGTGGCGCCGTGGATGCCGTCGCGGCCGGTCTTGGAGCCGACATAGACGATCGGATTGCCGACGCCCGAAGCCGCCGAATAGAAGATCTTGTTGGTTTCGGCCACGCCCACCGTCATCGCGTTGACGAGTATGTTGCCGTCATAGGCGCGGTGAAAATTGACCTCGCCACCCACGGTGGGCACGCCGACGCAATTGCCATAGCCGCCGATGCCGTGGACGACGCCCGCGATCAGGTGGCGCATCTTGGGATGATCCGGCCGGCCGAAGCGCAGCGCGTTCATGTTGGCGATCGGGCGCGCGCCCATGGTGAACACGTCGCGCAGGATGCCGCCGACGCCGGTCGCCGCGCCCTGATAAGGTTCGATGTAGGACGGGTGGTTGTGGCTCTCCATCTTGAAGATGGCGGCCTGGCCGTCGCCGATGTCGACGACGCCGGCATTCTCGCCGGGGCCGCAGATTACCCAGGGCGCCTCGGTCGGCAGCTTCTTCAGGTGGATGCGGCTCGACTTGTAGGAGCAGTGCTCCGACCACATCACCGAGAAGATGCCGAGCTCCGTCAGATTGGGCTCGCGGCCGAGCGCGTGGAGGACGCGCTCATATTCTTCGGGGGACAGGCCGTGTTCGGCGACGATCTGGGGGGTGATAGCGCTCATGCGCGCGCCCTCTAGAGCAAATCGCGCGCGGTTTGAACCACCCGTCGCCGGAATCACGCAGGACGGTCGATTCAGATTCGACTCCGCGACGGAATCGTGTTTATGTTCGCTTTATGTTCCGATACGGGAGGTAATCATGGTGAGTCCGATTCCCGAGGGGTATCACAGCGTCACGCCCTATCTGATGATCGACGGCGCGGCCGCTGCGCTGGAATTCTACAAGAATGCGTTCGGCGCGACCGAGATCCTGCGGTTTCCGCATGGCGACCGGATCGGCCATGCCGAGATCAAGATCGGCGATTCGTTCGTGATGCTGTCCGACGAATATCCCGAGATGGATTATCGTGGGCCGAAGACGCGCGGCGGCACCACGGTGGGCCTGATGATCTATGTGCCCGATGTCGATGCGGCGTTCGATCGGGCGATCACGGCCGGCGGCACGGTGCAGCGGCCGGTTGCCGACCAATTCTATGGCGACCGGACGGGAACCCTGGTCGATCCCTTCGGCCATCAATGGACGCTGGCCACCCATGTCGAGGATGTCTCGATCGAGGAATGTGAGCGGAGAATGGCGGCGATGGAATCGGCCTGAGTTGAAACCGGAATGAAAAAGGGCCGGCGGATCGCTCCGCCGGCCCCGTTGGTGATCAGATGGGGTGGATCAGGCCTTGCAGCTCTGGCTGCCCTTGCCGGGCTGCTCGAGCGTGACGGTCGTGCCGTCGCCGGTGAGCTTGTAGCCGGCCGCGACGAAGGGCTCGCCCTTGGTCGGGGCGGTGAGGCGGGTGGCCGGGCCGGTCTTCTCGGCACGCACGTCAGCAGAGGTGCCGTCGGCGAAGAAGTCGATATAGGCGAGGCTGTTGTCCTTGCAGCGATAGGTGCGGCTGGCGGTCAGCGCCGGCGGCAGCGTCACGGGCGGCGCCGCGGCAACATTCGCCGCATCCGGATCGGCCGGGCCGCCGGAGACGGTTTCGGGTTCCGAATTGCAGGCTGCAAGGGACATGAGGGCCGCCAGCGAGACGGCCGCGAGGGTCAAGGGGGTTTTTTGCATGGCGGGCTCGATTCTCGCCGCAGCGCAGCGTTCCGTCAAGTCGGAGTTTTGTTGCAGATGCGTCGGATCGTTGCACTATCCGGGCGCATGGACGCGGATGCCCGGCCGGATCGCGTAGAAAAGCCCCGATAGAGGCGGCTTCGAGCACCTTGCGCGCCGACGGGGCGGGGATTGTCGGCCGGCGTCATGACGTCATGCCATCAACGAGTCATATCCCCGCAAAAAAAGTCCCATGCTCAATGGCTAAGCGCCGGTCACGGCGGGCGGCATCCATCGCCCGGCGATTCCGGAAGGATCCTTCATGACCCGCGCCTTTTTGCTCGCGGCGGCTGCGTCCGTCGCTGCGGTTGCGCCGGCCTCGGCCGCGACCATTGCCCCGATCGGTGTCACCGCGTCGAGCACGCTGTGGACCTATGACGTCCAGAATCTGATCAACGGCAGCGGCCTTTCGGGCGGCCTGCACGATGGCGACTATAACCATGCCTGGATCACCGACACGACCGGCGTGCCATCCTGGCTCGTCTTCGATCTCGGCGCCTCCTACGATCTCTCGGCGGCTTCGATCTGGCAGTATAATGTCGATTTCGGCCTCGACCGGGGTGCGAAGGATATCACCGTCTCGCTGTCGTCGGATGGCGTGAACTGGGCGCAGGTGGCGGCGAGCACGCTTGCCCGGGCAACCGGCCAGCCGGCCGCGGCGCAGAGTGTCTCGCTCGACGGCGCCGCGCGTTACGTCCGGCTCGACCTCCTCAACAATTATGGCGACCAGTGGACCTGGACCGGCCTGTCGGAAGTCCGCTTCGACGGCACTGCCGCGCCGGTGCCCGAGCCCGCGACCTGGGCGATGATGATCGGCGGTTTCGGCCTGGTCGGCGGTGCGATGCGGCGCCAGCGCGTCCGCGTGGCCTTCGCCTGAAGGCGTTCGGGGCGGGTTCTGTCGGCCCGCCCCGAAGTTGCTCTGTTGGCCTTGCTAGAGAAGCCTGCTTGCCGCCTTGGTAAAGGCTCGGCTATCTCCGCGGCCATGGCCATCGCCCCCCTCACGCCGAACGCGCTCGCACTGATCGGCAACACGCCCCTCGTCCGGCTGAAAGGCCCCAGCGCCGAAACCGGCTGCGAGATCCTCGCCAAATGCGAATTCATGAACCCCGGCGGATCGGTGAAGGACCGCGCGGCGCTGTTCATCGTCGAGGATGCCGAGGAGCAGGGCCAGTTGACGCCCGGCGGCGTGATCGTCGAAGGGACGGCCGGCAATACCGGCATCGGCCTGGCGCTGGTCGGCAATGCCAAGGGCTATCGCACGATCATCGTGATGCCCGAGACGCAGAGCCAGGAGAAGAAGGACACGTTGCGGGCGCTCGGCGCCGAGCTCGTCCTCGTCCCCGCGGCGCCTTATTCCTCCTCCGCGCATTTCGTCCACACCTCGCGCCGGATCGCTGAGGAGACCGAGAATGCGCTGTGGGCGAACCAGTTCGACAATATCGCCAACCGCATGGCGCATATCCGCACCACCGCGGCGGAGATCTGGGAGCAGACCGGCGGCAAGATCGACGGCTTCACCTGCGCGGTCGGCACCGGCGGCACGCTGGCCGGCGTCGGCCTGGGCCTGAAGGAGCGTCGCGAGGATATCGTGATCGCGTTGAGCGACCCGCATGGCGCGGCGCTCTACAGCTTTTATGAGACGGGCGAATTGAAGTCCGAAGGCACTTCGGTCGCCGAAGGCATCGGCCAGGGGCGGATCACCGCCAATCTGGAAGGTGCGCCGGTCGACACGCAGTTCCGCATCTCCGACGCGGAGGGGCTGGAACAGGTCCATCGGCTGCTGATGGAGGAGGGGCTGTGCGTCGGCCTTTCATCGGGGATTAATGTGGCAGGTGCTATTGCGCTGGCGCGCAGGATGGGGCCGGGCCACACCATTGTGACCATCCTTTGCGACTCTGGATTTCGTTATCTTTCAACGCTTTTCAATCCAGACTGGTTGGCGGAAAAAGGCCTGGTGACGCCGCCCTGGCTGGTGCGATAAGCTGTTCGACAAGCGCGATTGGCTGAGTTAGGCTTTCGACAAAGTGATTTGCGTTCGCCTCAATTCCAGTCGTGGAAGGGAATGAATGCAGCGGGTTCGCATTGGTTTGACCGGTCTTGCCGGGGTTTTCGTGCTCGTATTGGTTGCCGCCGCCATCTTCGGCGTCGTGAGCAAGGAGCCGAAGGTCGTGACGGACGAGACCGGGAATGTGGTGATCCAGGAAACGGTCAACACGCTCGCGGACGCCGGCCCGCCGAAGGAGCCGCTGGCCGAGCTGGGCGTCGCCCCCGGCGCCGCGCCGGAGGCCGACCCGGCCGTGGATGCCGCTGACAATGTCGTCCCCCCGACGGTCCCCGCCCAAGACTGACCCCATTTCCCGTCCTGACCTGATCGCGGCGGCCGGCCTTGCGCTGGCGGAAGTCGCGACGGGCCTGTTGTTGCTCGTCCTCGGCGAGCATGGCCGTGCCGATCTCGCGCCCTTCGTCGCGGTGCGGCCCTGGCTTCTCCTTATCCTGATGGTGGCGCTGGCGCGGTGGGATGCCCGTGCCCGCCTGACCGCGGCGGTTTGCGGGCTGATCGCGGCGAGCCTTGACGAATGGGCCTGGCTCGGTTGGCATGGTGGCGGTGAGTTGGGGCCGGTCTTGCGCGCGCTCGCCGCTGGCCTGGCGCTGGTCGCGTTGGGCGAGGTGTTGATCCGGCTCGCCGGGTGGATCGGCGGCGGCTGGTCGCGCTTGCTGGCCGGCCTGCTGGGTGCAGGGCTGTTATTATGGCCCGGACTGTTGCCCGCCCTGGATCGGATGGCGCTGGGGCCGGCCGAGTCGCCCGCCAGAAAGGAGCGACCGCCCCTCGCCTTGTTGAGCGGATTGCCGCTGGCGTGGAGCGAAGCTGGCGTTGCCGGAACCTTCGATGCTCGGCCGCCGGCGATCATGGCGCTCCTGGCCCGCAACTATAGGGTGCAGCCGATCGCCGCGGGCGAGAGCGACTTGCCGAAACCCGGCGGCGGGCTGCTGCTGGTGGCGCAGCCGCGCATCGGCCCTTCGGGGCTGGTCGCACTGGATAGCTGGGTGCGCGCCGGCGGACGGGCGCTGATCCTGACCGATCCCGATCTGCGCTGGCCGACGCGGCTGCCGCCGGACGACCCCGGCCATCCGCCCGACGCGACGCCGTTGGCGCCGCTGCTGGCGCATTGGGGCGTCGCCCTTGCGCGCGATACCGGGGAACCGCTGGCGATCCGCACGGTGGGGCAAAGCGGCGTGGAGCATCATGTCCGCCTGGGCGCACCCGGCACATTGTCGTCCGACAGGTGCGCCGTCCGCGGCGACGGCCTGGTCGCCGACTGCCGGATCGGCAACGGCCGGGCGCTGATCCTGGCCGATGCCGATCTGCTGCTCGATGATCTGTGGGTGGGAGTGGGATTGAATGGCACCGGTCGATTCCGCCGCACCGCCGACAATGGCCCCTTCCTGATCACCCTGCTGGACGATCTGCGCGGCAAAACGGCCGCGCAACCCGGAGATCGCGTGCTGTGGATCGACTCGGGCGGCCCGGATTCGGGCTGGTTGATCGCGCTCGCACCGGGTTTTGCGCTGCTGCTGCTGGCCTTTGCCCGCAGAAGGCGTGGCATGAACGCAGCACTTGTCACGGATTCCTCACAAACTTATCCACAGGCAGCCAACAGGCACAAAGGAGGAACAATGGCGGATTTCCGTCATGATGATCGGTAGAGCGACCCAAATCTCCCACTGAAATCCACAGGATTCCCATCCAGTGGTATTGAAAACCATATGATCCCCTGATACCCCGTTGTTTCTCCGGGGCGCGGGGGAGATTCCATCTTTTCGGAAACCTGCGCCGTGGGAGACGCGACGGCGTGTGCGGGGAATTGGTCCTTGGCTCCGTCGCAACGGGGTCTTGGGACGTGGAAATCAGGGACTTTTTCCACGGTAGTGCTCTCAACGCGGTCGACGCGAAGGGCCGAGTCTCGCTCCCCGCACCTTTCCGCACGGTCATCGATCGCCGCACGCATCGCGCCCTGATGCCCGGCGAATTCCCGTCGCCCGAAAAGTTCATCCTGCTCGGCGAACATGAGCGCCTGCCCTGCCTGCAGGCGTTCGACCCCGCTTATTCGCCGGAATTGCACGCTTATGTCGGCGATCGCGTCGACAATCGCGACGACGGCATGGATCGCATGTCGGCCATGGATTTCGAGCAGATGGACGTGTTCGGCGCCTATCTGCAGGCGAATTACGACGATGCCGGCCGCATGGTGCTGTCGCCGATGTTCCGCGCCATTGCCGAGATCGATGGCCTGGCCTTCTTCCTCGGCGCGGGCGCGACCTTCCAGATCTGGAACCCCTACAAGTTCCTCGAGCATTGCCAGGACAAGCCCCGTGTCACGCGCGCGCTCGAATTCATGCTGAAGGAAAAGGGGGCCAAGGCATGACCCCCGATCCCCGCCATGATCCTGTGCTGCTGAACGAAGTCGTCGCCGGACTTGCCCCCGCCCCGGGCGAGACGCATGTCGACGGCACGTTCGGCGCGGGCGGATATACCAAGGCGCTGCTCGCCGCCGGCGCGCGCGTCTTTGCCTTCGATCGCGATCCTGACGCGATTCGTGAAGGTCAGCCGCTGGTCGCCGCCAATGACGGCCGGCTGCACCTGATCGCTGAGCGCTTTTCCCGCATGGGGGAAGCCTTGGCGGAGCACGGGGTCGGCCCGGTCGACGGCGTGACGCTGGATATCGGCGTCTCGTCCATGCAACTCGACCGGGCCGAACGCGGCTTTTCCTTCCAGGCGGACGGCCCGCTCGACATGCGCATGGAGCAGGACGGCGAAAGCGCTGCCGACTTCGTCAACCATGCCGATGAATCGACCATCGCCGACGTGCTGTTCGCGCTGGGCGAGGAGCCGCGCGCGCGTCGCGTCGCCCGTGCGATCGTCGCCGCCCGGCCGATCACGCGCACCGCCGAACTGGCCGAAATCGTCCGTCGCGCGCTTGGCCACAAGCCGCACGAGAAGAAGGACCCGGCGACCCGCACCTTCCAGGCGATCCGCATCCACCTCAATCGCGAGTTGGAAGAACTGGAGGACGGCCTTGCCGCGGCCGAACGCGTGCTCGCGCCCGGTGGCCGGCTGGCCATCGTCTCCTTCCACTCGCTGGAGGATCGCATCGTCAAGCGCTTCCTGCGGGAGCGTTCGGGCTCGATGCCCGCCGGATCGCGCCACCGCCCGGATGCCGGTGCCGCGGGGCCCGCGCCGAGCTTCGAGGCGGTCGCCAAGCCGGTTCGCGCCGGTGAGGCCGAGCTTGCCCGTAATCCCCGTGCCCGTTCCGCCACGCTGCGCGTCGCCCGTCGTACCGCCGCGCAGCCCTGGCCAGTTTCGTACAAAGGAGCATCGTCATGATTGCCGCCGCGCGTTTCCGTTCAGTCCTGTGGGTTGCCGCAGCTTCGACGGCAGGCCTCGGCTGCTATCTCGTGACCCAGGGTGTCGCCGCCGAACGGGCCGAACTGTCGCGCACGGAACGCGCGATCCTGGCCAATCGCGTCGCCATCCGCGATCTTGAGACCGAACTTGGCGCCCGCGGCAGCATGGCGCAGATGGAGCGCTGGAACGCGCAGGTGCTCGCGCTCAAGGCGCCCGAAGCGAAGCAATATCTGAACGGTAATGTCCAGCTTGCCAGCCTCGGCCAGCCGCAAATGCCGGCGATGGAGGCCAAGCTTGTGCAGGTCGCCGCGGCCAAGCCGGTCGCGCCGCCCACGCCTGCCGCCCCTGATGCGGTCGGCGATGGCGAGCCCTTGCTGCGCCACGCCACCTATATGAAGCCGGCGCCAGATCGCGTCGCCGATCTGGAGCGGAAGGTTTCTGCCCGGAGCGGTTCGCTGCTCGATGCCGATGCCGTCGCCGAACTCGGCCGGATCGCCCGGACCGAGCAGAGCGCCGCCGCCCAGTGACGGCGGTCGCCGCCTCTCCCAACAGAATCCGTATCGCCGATCAGCGCGAAATGGGCGTTGCTGTCGCCCATTTGCGGCTGATGGTGGTGATGCTGGCCTTTGCCTTCGTCACCCTGCTGATCGTCCTCAAGCTGATCTGGATGGCGGTGTTTGCCGAGCCGGCCGGCGGCGGCGGCAATGGCAATGCGCTCGTCCCGCTGCGCGCGGACATTGTCGATCGCAACGGCATGCCGCTGGCGCGGACCTTCGATGCCTGGTCGATCGCCGTCCATCCTGAAAAGATCCTGGGCGATCGCAAGGCGCTGGCGATCCAGCTGGCCGAGCTGATGCCTGAACGCAGCGCCGCGCAGTATCTGGCGATCCTCAATTCGGGCAAGCGCTTCATCTATCTGCGCCGCCGCGCGCTGCCAGAGCTGGTGCGCGCGGTGAACGCGATCGGCGAGCCGGGCATCGCGCTCGGCCGTGAGCCGGAGCGACTCTATCCGCAGGGTCCGCTCGCCGCCCATGTCATCGGCTTTACCGATCTCGACGGCGCCGGCGCCGCGGGGCTGGAGCGCGAATATGATAAGCAGCTGATCGATCCGACGATGCGCAGCCGGCCGCTGCAGCTTTCGATCGATGCGC
Source organism: Sphingomonas sp. DBB INV C78 (assembly GCF_042693015.1). Classification (NCBI taxonomy): domain Bacteria; kingdom Pseudomonadati; phylum Pseudomonadota; class Alphaproteobacteria; order Sphingomonadales; family Sphingomonadaceae; genus Sphingomonas; species Sphingomonas sp. DBB INV C78. The sequence goes on from NZ_CP170544.1 coordinate 4,662,206, forward strand.
GTGTCCAGCAGGCGCTGGAATCGCAGCTTGGGGAGGCGATGGCGCATTTCAGCGCGATCGGCGCCGCGGGCATCATCATGGACGTCCACACCAGCGAAGTTCTGGCGCTGACATCTTTGCCCGAGATGAACCCCAACGCGCCGGGTAAATCCTCGCCCGAAGCCGGTTTCAACCGGGCGACCTTGGGCGTCTATGAACTGGGATCGACCTTCAAGCCCTTCACCGTCGCGATGGCGATGGATGCGGGCATCATCACCAGCTTCGGCAAGATGTATGATTGCCCCAAGGGGCTGAAGGCCGGCCGCTTCACGATCACCGATACCCATCCGTTCGGCCGGCGTTGCAGCGTCGCCGAGATCATGAAGGAATCGTCCAACATCGGCACCGCGCAGATCGCGGCCGAGGTGGGGGCGGAGCGGCAGCGCGCTTTCCTGAAGCGGATGGGCTTCCTGGAACCGGTGTCGATCGAACTGGGCGAGCGCGGCCGCACGCTTTCGCCGGGCGCCAACTGGGGCGAGATCGCGACTATGACGGTGGGCTATGGCCACGGCATCGCGGTGACGCCGCTTCATCTCGCCACCGGCTATGCCACTTTGTTCAACGGCGGCGTCTGGCGCCCGGCAACCCTGATGAAGACGGGGCCGCGCCATCCCGTGCCGGCCGGCCGCCGCGTGTTCACCGAACAGACGTCGGATCAGATGCGCGCGCTGCTGCGGCTCGTCGTCACCAATGGCACCGGCAAGAACGCCAATGCGATCGGCTATCGCGTCGGCGGCAAGACGGGCACGGCTGAAAAGATCGTCTCGGGCCGCTATACCGGTGGCGCCGTCGTCACCACCTTCGCCGGCGTGTTCCCGATGGACGCGCCGCGCTATGTGGTGGTGGTGATGCTGGACGAGCCGAAGGCGACCAAGGAAACCTATGGCTTCCACACCGCGGGCTGGAACGTCGCCCCGGTGGTGAAGCAGGTGGTGGGCCGGATCGGCCCGCTGCTGGGCGTGGCTCCTGACGAGGGGCGGGATGTGGATCTGACGAACGTGCTTCAGTACGTCCGTCCCGAAAAGGGCAAGTAGGAATATGCGACTTGGCGCGTTGACCGGGACTGACGGCGGCCCGGCCGTGACCGGGTTTGCGATCGACCACCGCAAGGTCGCCCCCGGCACGGTGTTCGGGGCGTTCACCGGCACGCGCTTCAATGGCGAGGACTTCATCCCGGCCGCGATTGCCGCCGGTGCTGTCGCCGTGGTCGCGCGACCCGAGGCGACGGTGGACGGCGCGGTCCATATCGCCGATGCCGAACCGCGGCGCGCCTTTGCCCGCCTCGCCGCCAAATTCTTCGCGCCCTTCCCGGAAACCGTGGTCGCCGTCACCGGCACCAACGGCAAGACATCGACGGTCGAGCTTACCCGCCAGCTCTGGCGCGCGGCCGGCCATCATGCCGCGTCCATCGGCACGCTGGGGGTCACCACGGCGGAGGATCAGGTTTCGACCGGCCTCACCACGCCCGATGTCGCGACCTTCCTGTCCAATGTGGCGGGGCTGCGGCGCGAGGGCGTGACCCATGTCGCGTTCGAGGCGTCGAGCCACGGCCTGTCGCAGTTCCGTACCGAAGGGCTGCCGGTGCAGGCCGCCGCCTTCACCAATCTCAGCCGCGATCATCTCGATTATCACGAGACGATGGAGGCCTATCTCGAGGCCAAGCTCCGCCTGTTCACCGAGGTCGTCGACCATGACGGCACCGCGGTGGTGTGGGCGGACGATATCGCGTCGGCCCGCGTCATCGAACTGGCCCGCGAGCGCGGCCTCAAGATCATCGACGTCGGCGTCAAGGGCGAGGCGATCCGGCTGGTCGAGCGCACGCCGACCCATCTCGGACAGACGCTGGTGCTGGAGATCGAGGGCACGCGGCACATGGTCAAGCTGCCGCTGATCGGCGCCTATCAGGCGGCCAATGCGCTGACGGCGCTTGGTCTGGCCTTGGCCACGGGCGGCGAGCTGGCGACGACGCTATCCAACCTGGCCCGGCTTCAGCCGGTTCGCGGGCGGCTCGAACGCGCGGTCATCACCCGCGCCGGCGCGCCGGTCTATGTCGATTATGCCCATACGCCCGACGGGCTGGAGGCGGCGATCCAGGCGCTCAAGCCCCATGCCAAGGGGCGACTGATCACCGTGTTCGGCGCCGGCGGCGACCGGGATACCGGCAAGCGCCCGCAAATGGGCGAAGTGGCGGTCAGATTGTCCGACCAGGTGATCGTGACCGATGACAATCCCCGCAGCGAAGATCCGTCGGCGATCCGGCGCGACGTGCTGGCGGGGGCGGCGGGCGCGATCGAGATTGGCGGCCGCCGGGAAGCCATCGCCGCCGCCATCGCCGCGGCGGGCGCGGACGATATCGTTCTGATCGCGGGCAAGGGGCACGAACAGGGCCAGATCGTGGGAGACCTTGTGCTCCCCTTCGACGACGTGACGGTCGCGCGGGAGTGCGCGGCATGACCGGCGCCGCTTTATCCCGTCCCCAGGAGGCAAGCATGCGACCGCTCTGGACCGCCTTCGAGATTGCGGCGGCGGTCGAAGGCGAGGTGTTCGGCGATTTCTCCGCCAACGGCGTCGCTTTCGATTCCCGTGAGGTAGGGCCGGGCGACCTGTTCGTAGCGATGAAGGGCGAGGCGACCGACGGCCACCGCTTCGTCGACAAGGCGTTCGCGGCGGGGGCTGCGGGCGCGATCGTCAGCCAGCCGGTCGAAGGGCCGCATGTGCTGGTGCAGGACACCACTGCCGCGCTCGACGCACTCGGCCGGGCAAGCCGGTTGCGGACCGCCGCGCGCATCATCGGCGTTACCGGATCGGTGGGCAAGACGGGCACGAAGGAAGCCTTGTTTGCCGCCTTCGATCGCGCGGTGCCCGGCGCAGCGCACCGCTCGCTCAAAAGCTACAACAACCATGTCGGCGTGCCGCTCAGCCTGGCGCGGATGCCGGCCGCCACCCGTTATGGTGTGTTCGAAATGGGGATGAGTGCCGCGGGCGAACTGGCGCAGCTCACCCGCATGGTCCGCCCGCACGTCGCTTTGGTCACGGCGATCGCGCCAGCGCACAGCGCTTTCTTCGCGGGCGAGGAAGCCATCGCCGACGCCAAGGGCGAGATCTTTCAGGGGCTCGAACCCGGCGGCACAGCGATCATCCCCTATGACAGCCCGCACCGCGAGCGGCTGATTGCCGCGGCCCGGCCTTTTGCCGACCGCATCTGGACCTTCGGGCGGGGCGAGGGCGCCGACATCCGGGCGCGCGAAGCGCTGCGGGGGCCGCGCGGCACGCTGATCGCGGCCGTGCTGCCTGGCGCGGAGCTCACCTTCACGCTGGCGCCTCCGGGTGAGCATTGGGTGTCGAACGCGATGGCGGTGCTGGCGGCTGTCCACGCCGTCGACGGCGATCTGGGTGCGACGGGGCTTGCGCTTGCCGACATGGCCGGGCTGGCAGGGCGGGGACGCCGTGTCATGGCCGCCGTGCCGGGCGGCGAGGCGCTGGTGGTCGACGAAAGCTACAACGCCAATCCCGCGTCGATGGCGGCGACGATTTCGCTGCTGGGCGAAGAACAGGCCAATCGCCGCATCGTCGTGCTCGGCGACATGCGCGAACTGGGTGAGAAGTCGCCACTTTATCATGCCGGCCTGGCCCAGCCGCTGCTGCGGGCCGGCGTCGATTTCGCTCTGCTGGTCGGCCCAGAGATGGCCGCGCTCGCAAATGAGCTTGAGGGCCGGATCGATTTCGCGCATGTGCCCGACGCCGCCGCTGCCCTCGAACGCCTTGTAGACGTCATCGAAGCCGGCGATGCGGTGCTGATTAAAGGGTCCAACGCCATCGGGCTCGCCCGCCTCGTCGAGCATCTCGGCTCTGGGGCGGTCGCGGCCGGGAATTTGCCATGCTCTACCTGATCGCCGATCAGCTCGGATTTCCGGGCGTTCTCAACCTCATCCGTTATCTGACGTTCCGCGCGGGCGCGGCGGCGATCACGGCGCTCGTCATCGGCCTGATCATCGGGCCGAAGTTCATCGGCTGGCTGCGCATCCGCCAGGGCAAGGGACAGCCGATTCGCTCGGACGGCCCGCAGACCCACCTTGCCAAGGTCGGCACGCCGACCATGGGCGGGCTGATGATCCTGACCGCGATCGCGATCTCGATGCTGCTGTGGATGGACCTCGGCAACCGCTATGTCTGGGCCTGCATCTTCGTGACGCTTGGCTTCGGCGCGATCGGCTTCCTCGACGATTATGACAAGGTGAAGAAGCGCAGCCACAAGGGCGTTTCGGGCAAGGTGCGGCTGCTGGCGGAATTCGCCATCGCCGGCATTGCGAGCTGGCTGATCGTATCGGGCAACGGCACCGAGCTTTACGTGCCCTTCTATAACGGCCCGGTGATCGACCTTGGACCCTTCTATGTGCTGTTCGCCGCCTTCGTGATCGTCGGCGCGGGCAATGCCGTGAACCTGACGGACGGGCTGGACGGCCTTGCCACCATGCCGGTGATCATCGCCAGTCTGGCTTTCTTCGTCATCGCCTACATGGTCGGCAACGTGAAGTTCGCGACCTATCTCGGCATCCCGCACGTTCCGGGTGCGGGCGACCTGATCATCCTGACCGCCTGCATCATCGGCGCGGGACTCGCCTTCCTATGGTTCAATGCGCCCCCCGCGGCCGTATTCATGGGCGATACCGGCAGCCTCGCACTCGGCGGCGCGCTCGGCGCGCTGGCGGTCGTCACCCACCATGAAATCGTGCTTGCCATCGTCGGCGGGCTGTTCGTGCTGGAGGCCGTATCCGTCATAATCCAGGTTTATTATTACAAGCGCACCGGCAAGCGGGTGTTCCGAATGGCGCCGATCCACCACCATTTCGAACAATTGGGCTGGTCGGAGCCGACCGTCGTCATCCGTTTCTGGATCATTTCCTTCGTGCTGGCGCTCGCCGGCCTTGCCACGTTGAAGCTCAGATGATCACTAGTTCCGTCTTTTCGGGCAAGAAATACGCCGTCCTCGGCCTCGCGCGTTCGGGGCTGGCGACGGTCGACGCGCTGCTGGCGAGCGGCGCCGACGTGGTCGCGTGGGACGAGAAGGAAGAGGCCCGCGCCAAGGTGGAGGGCCGCGCGACCCTGGCCGATCCGCTGGCGATCGACCTCAAGGGTTTTGACGGTGTGATCGTGTCGCCGGGCGTGCCGATCATCCGCCACCCGATCCGCGCCAAGGCCACCGAGGCCGGCGTTCCGCTGATAGGCGATATCGAACTGTTTGCGCTCGCCCGGCGGACCCTGCCGCCGCATCGCGTGGTCGGCATCACCGGCACCAACGGCAAGTCGACGACGACGGCGCTCGTCACCCACATCCTCGAAACGGCAGGCGTGCCGACCTTGATGGGCGGCAATATCGGCCTGCCGATCCTAAGCCGTGATCCGCTGCCGGCGGGTGGCGTCTATGTGCTCGAACTGTCGAGCTACCAGATCGATCTGACCTACAACCTCGCCTGCGATGTCGCGGTGCTGCTCAACGTCTCGCCCGATCATCTCGATCGCTATCCCGATTTCGAAGGCTATGCCGCGTCCAAGACCCGGCTGTTCGGGATGCAGAACATCAGCGGCTACGCCGTGATCGGCGTGGATGACGAGGTGAGCACGGCGATTGCGGACATGGTCGACCGGCTCGGCCGCGGCCAGCTGCGCCGGTTCAGCCGCCGGCAGGTGGGCGATCAGAGCAACTGGCCGTCGCTGCAGGGGCCGCACAACGCGCAGAATGTCGTGGCCGCCGCGAACGTGGCCCATCTGCTCGGCGTGCCCGGCGATAAGATCGACCAGGGCGTCGCTTCCTATCCCGGCCTGCCGCACCGCATGGAGCGGGTGGGCGAGAAGAACGGTGTGCTGTTCGTCAACGACAGCAAGGCCACCAACGCCATGTCCACCGCGCCCGCGCTTGCAGCCTATCCGAAGATCCACTGGATCCTCGGCGGCCTGCCCAAGAGCGACGAGCTGAATGATTGCGCGCCTTATTATGATCATGTCGCCGCCGGCTACACGATCGGCGAGGCGGGGCAGATGTTCGCGCGCATCCTGCGCGATGCCGGCAAGCCGGTGACGGAAAGCGGCACGCTGGAGCAGGCGGTGAAGGACGCGGCCGCTGCCGCCAAGCCGGGCGAGGTCGTCATGCTCTCGCCCGCCTGCGCCTCCTTCGATCAGTTCCGCGATTTCGAGGCGCGGGGCGATGCCTTCCGCGCGGCCGTGGAGGCGCTGGGATGACGGGATCGACGGTCTATCGCCAGAAACCCTCGCAGGTGGTGCGGCTCGGCCGCGCCGACCGGAGCTGGTACGCGACCTGGTTCTGGGAAATCGACCGTGTCCTCTTGCTGCTGGTGGCGATGCTCGTCGGCATCGGCCTGATCGCCGTCGCCGCCGCCTCGCCGTCCGCGGCGGCTAAGGATGGCGTGCCGGCGCTCCATTATTTCTGGCGGCAGATCCTCTGGGCCGGGCTCGGCGTGCCGCTGATGATCGCGGTGTCGATGCTGCCGCAGGGCCTGGCGAAGCGGATCTCGATCGGCGCCGCGACCTTTTTCACAGTGATGCTGGCGCTGGTGCCTTTGGTCGGCACCGAGGTGAATGGTGCGGTGCGCTGGCTAGGTGTCGATCCCTTCCGCTTCCAGCCGTCCGAGTTCCTCAAGCCCTTCTTCGTCGTCGCGGTGGCGTGGATGCTGTCGCTGCGCGCGCAGGATCGCAACCTGCCGGTCGTGCCGCTCACCGGTCTGCTCGTCGCGATCATCGCAGCCTTGTTGATGAAGCAGCCCGATTTCGGCCAGACCGTGATCTTCTGCGCCGTATGGGCAGCCTTGCTGGTCATCTCGGGCGTGCAGATGCGCTTCCTGATGATGCTGGGCGGCGCCGGCATCGGCCTGCTCGCCTTGATGTTCACCTTCTACGCGAACGGCCGCGACCGCGTGATCGAGTTCCTGACCGGCACCGGCGATACCTATCATGTCGATGTCGGCTATGCGACGATCACCAACGGCGGCCTTGTCGGCCTGGGGCCGGGCGGCGGCATCCAGAAGTTCCGCCTGCCCGAAGCGCATAACGACTATATCTTTTCCGTGATCGGGGAGGAGTTTGGCCTGATCTCCTGCATCGTCATCGCCATCATCTATCTGGCGATCATGGTCCGCGTGTTCCTGAAGCTGCTCGACGAGGAGGATCAGTTCATCATCCTCGCGGCTTCCGGCCTCGCCATCCAGTTCGGGCTGCAGGCCGTGATCAACATGGCGGTCAACGTCCAGCTCGTGCCGTCCAAGGGCATGACCTTGCCCTTCATCAGCTATGGCGGTTCGTCGCTGCTCGCGGTGTCGATGGGCTTCGGGCTGCTGCTTGCATTCACCAAACGCAATCCGTTCCTCAAGCGGTCGCCCTATGTGGTGACGTGGAGCGGAAAATGAGATTTCTCGCATGAGCGTTACCCGCCACTTCGTCCTCGCCGCCGGCGGCACCGGCGGCCATATGATTCCGGCGCATGCGCTGGCGTCGGAACTGATGCGCCGCGGCCATCGCGTGGCGCTCGTCACCGACGATCGCGGCGCCAAGATCCCCGGCCTGTTCCAGGGCGTGCAGACCCATGTGCTGCCGGCCGGCCGCGTTTCCGGCGGGCCGATCGGCTGGATGCGCGCCGGCCGCTCGATCATGGCCGGGCGCGATATGGCGCGGCGGCTTTATGATGCGTTCGAGCCGTCTGCCGTCGTCGGCTTCGGCGGCTATCCGGCGCTGCCGTCGATGCTGGCGGCGTTCAAGGACAAGATCCCGACCGCTATCCATGAACAGAATGCCGTGCTCGGCCGGGTCAACCGGCTGCTCGCGCGCAAGGTGGACGCGATCGCGACGGCTTACCCCCATGTCGAGCGGCTGGCGCCGCGCCATGAGATCAAGACTCATCTGGTCGGCAATCCGGTGCGCGACGAGGTTCGGAGCTTACGCGACCAGCCCTTCCCGCCGCTGACCGAGGATGGCGTGTTTCGCGTGCTCGTCACCGGCGGCAGCCAGGGCGCGAGCGTGCTTTCGCAGGTAGTGCCCGAGGGGCTGGGCCTCTTGCCGCTCAATTTCCGCCGCCGTATCCAGGTGACGCAGCAGTGCCGGCCTGAAGATATCGAGGATGTCCGCGCGAAATATGCGGCGCTCGGCATTCCCGCCGATCTCGCCACCTATCTGCCCGACATGCCCGATCGGCTCGCCTGGTCGCACCTGGTGATCGCGCGCGCCGGTGCGTCGACGATCGCGGAGCTTACGGTCGCGGGGCGGCCCGCCATCCTCATTCCGCTGCCGTCGGCGACCGACGATCACCAGACCGCCAATGCGCGCGAACTCCATGAAGCGGGCGGCGCGCGGGCGATCAACCAGCGTAATTTCACGGCGGTCGAGCTCGCCAAGCAGATGCAGAAGCTGGCATTGGAGCCCGGTTCGCTCCAGAATGCCGCCAAGCGTGCATGGGCCTGCGGCCGTCCGGATGCGGCGGAAGCATTGGCCGACCTGGTCGAAAGCCTGGGTCGCACGCCGATCATGGATCCATTGCCGGTGAAGCCGGCCGAAGTATCGCCGTCTGCGGGCGGCCGGGAGGCATTTGCGTGAAGGGCGTCGCCAAGGATATCGGCACCATCCATTTCATCGGCATCGGCGGGATCGGCATGTCCGGCATCGCCGAGGTGATGCACAATCTTGGCTACAAGGTGCAGGGATCGGACGTGGCCGAAGGCTATGTCGTCGAAGGCTTGCGCAAGCGCGGCATCCCCGTCGCGATCGGCCACAAGGCGGAAAATCTGGGTGACGCCGCGGTGGTCGTGACCTCGACCGCGATCAAACGTGGCAATCCGGAGGTTGAACTCGCCCTCGAACGGCGTGTCCCTGTCGTCCGCCGCGCCGAGATGCTGGCCGAACTGATGCGGCTGAAGTCCACCGTCGCGGTGGCCGGCACGCACGGCAAGACCACGACGACCTCGATGGTCGCGGCCTTGCTCGATGCCGGCGGCGTCGATCCGACCGTCATCAATGGCGGCATCATCAACAGCTACGGCTCGAACGCCCGCCTGGGTGCGTCGGACTGGATGGTGGTGGAGGCCGACGAGAGCGACGGCAGCTTCCTGCGCCTCGACGGCACGATCGCGGTCGTCACCAACATCGATCCCGAGCATCTCGACCATTATGGATCGTTCGATGCGGTAAAGGATGCTTTCGTCGAGTTCGTCGAGAATGTGCCCTTCTATGGCGCGGCTTTGCTCTGCCTCGACCACCCCGAAGTGCAAGCGATCATCCCGCGCGTGCGCGACCGCCGCGTCGTCACCTATGGCTTCTCGGCGCAGGCGGACGTTCGCGGCGTCAATGTGACGCCGATCCCCGGCGGCAACCGCTTCGAGACGATCGTTCGTGAGCGCGATGGCACCAGCCGTTCGATCGAGGGGATCGAGCTGCCGATGCCCGGCCGCCACAATGTCCAGAACGCGCTTGCCGCGATCGGCGTGGCGCTCGAAATGGGCGTGCCCGATGACGTGATCCGCACCGGCTTCGCCAAGTTCGGCGGGGTCAAGCGGCGCTTCACCAAGGTGGGCGAGGTGGATGGCGTCACCGTCATCGACGATTATGGCCACCACCCCGTCGAGATCCGCGCCGTGCTTTCGGCCGCGCGCGAGGGCGCGCAGAACCGCGTGATTGCGGTCGTCCAGCCGCACCGCTTCACCCGCCTCCACGATCTGATGGATGAGTTCCAGTCGGCCTTCAACGACGCCGACATCGTCTATGTCGCGCCGGTCTATGCGGCCGGCGAGGCGCCGATCGAGGGCGTGGATGCGGCGGCGCTGGTCAAGGGTCTGAAGACCCGCGGCCACCGTGCCGCGCACGAGATTGCCGGCGCCGATGCGCTCGCGGCCGAAATGGCGAAGGTCGCCCAGCCCGATGACATGATCATCTGTCTGGGCGCGGGCGACATCACCAAATGGGCGGCGGGCCTCGCCGATGGCATCACCGCCGCGCGGAAGGTGCCCGCCTGATGGAGCCCTTCACCGCCTGGGTCGATTTTCAGGAGGAGATGCTGAAGCTTCAGCGCGCCCAGCTCGACGCGACGAAGCAGATGATCGACGCCGGGGCCGATGCGGTCGCGACGCAGAAGGCGGCTGCCCAGGCGACCGACGCCGGGATCAAGGCGTGGAAAAGCTGGTTCCACCTGTGGGGGATCAAGTGAACGCCGCGCAGGCATATTCTTCCGATCGGATGCCGACGGTGCGCGGCAAGCTGACGGCCGATGCGCCGCTGGCGCCGCTCGTCTGGTTCAAGAGCGGCGGCACGGCCGAATGGCTGTTTGAGCCGAAGGACGTGGACGATCTGGCGCACTTCCTGGCTGATCTCGATCCCGCAGTGCCGGTGATGGGCCTCGGCCTAGGCTCCAACATGATCGTCCGTGATGGCGGCGTGCCGGGCGTGGTCGTGCGACTGGGCAAGGCTTTCGCCAAGGTCGAGCAGGCGGATCGCACGACGCTCCGCTGTGGCGGCGGCGCGAGCGGCATCCTCGTCTCCTCCTCGGCGCGCGACGCCGGCATCGGCGGGGTCGAATTCCTGCGCTCGATCCCCGGCACGGTCGGCGGCTTCGTTCGCATGAACGGCGGCGCTTATGGCCGCGAGGTGAAGGACGTGCTGGTCGAATGCGACGTCGTCCTGCGCTCGGGCGAGCGCAAGACGTTGGCGCTCGCCGATCTCGGCTACACCTATCGCCATTCGGAACTGCCCGAAGGGGCGATCGTCGTCAGCGCCACCTTCCGCGGGCATGAGGCGGACCCGGCGATCATCCAGGCCGAGATGGACCGCATCTCGGCTGAGCGCGAGGCATCGCAGCCGCTGCGTTCCAAGACGGGCGGATCGACCTTCAAGAACCCGCCGGGCCACAAGGCCTGGGCGCTGGTCGACGCGGCCGGCTGTCGCGGCCTCAAGCGCGGCGACGCACAGGTTTCGGAAAAGCATTGCAACTTCCTCCTCAATCTCGGCAGCGCCAGCTCCGCCGACATCGAGGCGTTGGGCGAGGAGGTGCGGGACAAGGTGAAGGCGCACTCTGGCGTGACACTGGAATGGGAGATTCAGCGCGTGGGCCAAAGCGGTCAGGAGGAGCCAAAGTGAGTGTGAAGCCCCTCCATGTCGCGGTGCTGATGGGCGGCTGGTCCTCCGAGCGCGAGGTTTCGCTAACCTCCGGCGCCGGTGTTGCCGATGCGCTGGAATCGCTCGGCCACAAGGTCACGCGGATCGACATGGGCCGCGATGTTGCGCTGAAGCTCCATGAAGCGAAGCCGGACGTCGTGTTCAACGCGCTCCACGGCACGCCCGGCGAAGATGGCACCATCCAGGGCCTGCTCGACATCATGGGCCTCAAATATACCCATAGCGGCCTCGCCACCTCCGTGATCGCGATCGACAAGCAGCTTACGAAGAATGAGCTGGTGCCGCATGGCGTGCGGATGCCCGAGGGCGTGATCGTCGCGTCGGAGAGCCTCTATGCGGCCGACCCGATGCCGCGTCCGTTCGTGCTGAAGCCGGTCAATGAAGGTTCGTCCGTCGGCGTCGCGATCGTCATGGAGGATGGCAATTACGGCAAGCCGATCGCGCGCGACAGCGAAGGGCCGTGGAAGCATTTCGATCATCTCCTCGCCGAACCCTTCATCAAGGGGCGCGAACTGACGGTGGCGGTGCTGGGGGAAGAGGCGCTCGCGGTCACCGAGCTCTGCCCCAAGAGCGGCTTCTATGACTATGACGCCAAATATACCGACGGGATGACGGTTCACGTCTGCCCCGCCGAAATCCCCGCTGACATTGCCGCGGCTGCCAAGGCGATGGCGCTGAAGGCGCACCAGCTGCTCGGCTGCAAGGGAACGTCGCGATCGGATTTCCGCTGGGATGACGAACGTGGCGAGGCCGGTCTCTATCTGCTCGAAGTCAACACCCAGCCGGGGATGACGCCGTTGAGCCTCGTCCCCGAACAGGCGCGCCATCTGGGCATGAGCTATGCGGAGCTCGTCCAGCGGATCGTCGAGGAGGCGCTATGACGGCAGCGGCGGGGCGGGGCAACGATCGCGCGACCATTCGCCGCGGCACCCAGCCGCGCAAACGTGCCGCGCCCAAGGGCCGGGCGAAGAAGCCGGTCGTCAGGAAAAGCCTGCTCGCCACGCTGCCGCCGCCCGTGGCCGCGGTCGCCCGCCGTGCCGCCAATTATGCGCTGGTGGCCGCGCTGATCGGTGGCGTCGTCGCCGGCGTCATCGCGATGGGCCTGCCGCAGATGATCGGCATCGAGATCGGCGAAGGCATCGGCAAGGCCGGCTTCGCGGTCAAGAAGGTCGAGATCACCGGCATCGACCGGATGGACCGCGCCCCCGTGGAGGACGCCGCTTTCTCCGCGCAGGAACTGGCGATGCCGCTGGTCGATATCGGGGATATCCGCGGCAAGCTGCTCCAGCAGGGCTGGGTGAAGGATGCGCGCGTGTCGCGTCGCCTGCCCGATACCCTGGTGATCGACATCGTCGAGCGCGAGCCGGCGGCGATCTGGCAGCATCGCCAGCGCCTCCATCTGATCGACGCCGATGGCCGCGTGATCGAACAGCTCCGCTTGTCGGGATCGCCACTGCCCGATCTGCCGATCCTGATCGGCCCCAACGCCAATTATCAGGTCGCCGCGCTCGATCGGCTGCTGCAGGCATCACCGCAGTTGAAGCCGATGCTGGACGGCGCGAGCTGGGTGGGTGATCGCCGCTGGGACATCCGCTTCCGTTCGGGCGAGACCTTGTCGCTGCCCGAAGGCGAGGGGCAGGCGCGTGCGGCGCTGGCGGACTTCGCAGAACGCGACGGCAATATGCGGCTGCTGGGGCAGGGGATGTTGCGCTTCGACATGCGCAATCCGGGGCGGATCATCGTCCGCCCGGCGCCGAAGCCGACGACGGAACAGGCGGCGGCATCGGTGCGGCCTGCCGTCGAACGTGACGACAGCGCCGATCCGCCACCGGCGAAAGTGGCGGACGCACGGAGCATCTGAAGGGGCGAGTTTTTTGGGGGACATAGGTTTATGGCGCAGGCCCGCAGCGACAATCTGATCACCGCGCTGGACATCGGCTCGTCCAAGGTCTGCGCGTTGATCGCCGAAGTGCCCGACGGCGGCGGCGAAATCCAGGTGCTCGGCACCGGCCAGCGCGAGAGCAAGGGCGTGCGCCACGGCTATGTCGCCGACATGGAGCGCACCGAGGCCGCGATCCGCGAGGCGGTGGAGCAGGCCGAGCGCATCGCCCGCACCAATATCGAGGATGTGTGGGTCAGCTTCTCGGCCGGGGGGCTGGTGAGCAAGCTGGCGGCGGTCGAGGTCGATCTCGGCGGCCATCGCATCGAGCAGCAGGACATTGATGCGCTGCTGAACGCGGGTCGCAACGCCATCGACCCCGAAGGCCGCATGGTCCTCCACGCGCAGCCGACGCTCTACACGCTCGACGGCCTAAAGGGCACGCGCACGCCGCTCGGCCTCCATGCCGATCGCCTCGGCGTCGACATCCATGTCGTCGCGGCAGAGGCCTCGCCGGTCCGCAATGTCGATCTCTGCGTCCGCTCCGCGCATCTGGCAGTGAAGTCGATCGTCGCCTCGCCGATCGCGGCGGGCATGGCCTGTCTGTCGGAAGAAGAACGCGATCTCGGCGTGGCGCTGGTCGAGATGGGCGCGGGCGTCACCAACGTCTCGCTGTTCGCCGGCGGGATGCTGGTCGGCCTCGCCTCGCTGCCGATGGGGGCGGCGGACATCACCGACAACATCGCCTCGGCGCTCGGCACCCGTCGCTTCGACGCGGAGCGATTGAAGACCTTCTATGGATCGGCGATGACTAGCCCACGCGACAATCACGACATGATCGATGTCGTTCCGGTCGCCGGCGCGCAGGACGGCGCCGATCCCATGCGGATCACCCGCGCGCAGCTTATCGCCATCATCCGCCAGCAGCTCGAACGCTGGATGGGGGAGATCGGCTCGACCTTGAAGGCATTGGGCTTCAGCGGTCCGGTCAGCCGGCAGATCGTGCTGACCGGCGGCGGTGCGGAGATGAAGGGGATTGCGGATTATGCGCAAGGGTTGCTCGGCCAGTCGGTTCGCGTCGGCAAGCCGCGCGGGCTTGCGGGCCTGCCCGAAGCGCATAGCGGCCCGGCCTTCGCGACGCTCGCGGGGCTGATCCACTATGCGGCATCCGATCCGATCGACCTCAGAACGATCGTGCCGGGCGCCCAGACGGTCCATCGCGTGAGCGGTGGAAACGCGATCCAGCGCATGATTGCGGCTTTTCGGAACGGATATTGAGAAATTAACGGTCAAATAGACGCCAACATTAACTTTTCGCGTGCGTCGGCGAATCAGGTGATGCTAGATTCTTTATTCGGGGGGCGCGTCGATGCGCGCGGCAGAGCGGAGTTGAAGTTATGACGATCGAGTTCATGCGTCCGGAAGTTGATGAATTGCGGCCCCGCATCAGTGTGATCGGGGTGGGCGGCGCCGGGGGCAACGCCATCGCGAACATGATCACGTCCGACGTGCAGGGGGTCGATTTCATCGTCGCGAACACCGACGCGCAGGCGCTGAACGCCAGCGCCGCGGAACAGCGCATCCAGCTCGGCCTCAAGATCACGCAAGGGCTGGGTGCCGGCGCCCGCCCCGAAATCGGCCGCGCCGCTGCCGAGGAAGCGCTCGAGCATATCGAGGAAGCGCTGAACGGCGCGCATATGTGCTTCATCACCGCCGGCATGGGCGGCGGCACGGGCACCGGAGCCGCGCCGGTGATCGCCAAGCTCGCGCGTGACAAGGGCATCCTGACCGTCGGTGTCGTCACCAAGCCGTTCAGCTTCGAAGGCAATCGCCGCTCCAAGTCCGCCGATGCGGGCATCGAGGAGTTGCAGAAGCATGTCGACACGCTGATCGTCATCCCGAACCAGAACCTGTTCCTGGTCGCCAACCCGAACACGACCTTCAAGGACGCGTTCAAGATGGCGGACGAGGTGCTCCAGCAGGGCGTCCGCTCGATCACCGACCTGATGGTGATGCCGGGCCTCATCAACCTCGACTTCGCCGACGTCCGTTCGGTGATGGGCGAGATGGGCAAGGCGATGATGGGCACCGGCGAAGCCTCCGGCGACAACCGCGCGATCGAGGCCGCCGAAAAGGCGATCGCCAACCCGCTGCTCGACGGCGTTTCGATGAAGGGCGCCAAGGGTGTCATCATCTCGATCGTCGGTGGCGAGGACATGCGCCTGATGGAAGTCGACGAGGCTGCCAATCACATCAAGGAACTGGTGGACCCCGACGCGAACATCATTTGGGGTTCGGCGTTCAACAACGATCTGGAAGGCAAGATCCGCGTGTCGGTGGTCGCCACCGGCATCGAGGCGGAATCGGTCGCAGCGCCGGAACCGGCCAAGCTCTTCACCTTCCCGGCCGCCCGCAAGGAAGCGGCGCCCGCGGCCGCCCCGGTGCAGCCCGCACCCGTAGCGCCGCCCGTCGCCGAAGCGGCCGAGCCGGAAATCAAGCTCGAAGCGCCGGTGGTGGAAGAAGTCGACGCGCTCGATCTTTCGGCCAGCGACATCGTCGCGCCGCCGGCGGACGAACTGCTGCTCAGTGAAACGCTGACGCCGCCGGTGACGGGCAACCCGCTGCCGCCGCGCGCGGAAATCGGTGATGATGGCGCCACCCGCCCCTGGCTGACGCCGGCGCCCGAAACTGCCGCCGCGCCGAAAGCGCGCGAGGGCGCGACCCTGTTCGAGCGGATGTCGAACATCGCCCGCGGCGCCGCCAAGGCGCAGGTGGAGGATGACGCAGCGGCCGATGTGCCGCGCTTCCTGAACCGCCAGAACAACCAGTAAGCCAGGCTCGCTCCGGCTTTTCCGGCCCCGGCGATCGCCATCGAAAGGATGGTCGATCACCGGGGCCGGCCTGTTTCTGGCGCACCCGCCTCGTCGCCCTGCTCAACCGGATCGGCGTGGGCGTGTAACGAACCTCTTGCGGTTCGCTCGCGTGCAACCTCTATGTGGCCCGATCATGCACATTCGATTCCCGTCGATCGCTCGTCTGCTGGCATGCGTTGCGCCGCTGGCGTTGTTCGTGGTCGCGCCCGCGACGCCTGCCTTCGCACAGGCCGCGCAGCCGCTGCCCGACCTCATTGCGCCGGGCGATCCCGCGGAATCGCTGAGCCGCTATCTCAGGATGCTCGCGGCCAATCCGCGCGATCTTAATTCGCTGATCGGGGCAGGACGGGCGGCGCTGATGGTCGGCGATCCGGCCGCGGCGCTGGGCTTCTTCGCTCGCGCGGAGGAGATTTCGCCGCGCAACGGACGCATCAAGGCGGGTCTCGCTTCTTCGCTCGTCCAGATGGAACAGCCCCGCGCGGCGCTCAAATTGTTCGACGAGGCGGTCTCGCTCGGCGTGCCCGAGGCCGATATCGCCGGCGACCGCGGCCTCGCCCATGATCTGCGCGGCGACAACAAGCGCGCGCAGATGGATTACAATTTGGCGCTGCGCCAGCGCGACGACCCCGAGATCACCGAACGGCTGGCGCTGTCGATGGCGATTGCCGGCGATCGCCCAGGCGCGTTGACCGTGCTCGATCCGCTGCTGCGCAAGGGCGATCGATCCGCCTTTCGCGTCCGGGCGTTCGTGCTGGCGATGAGCGGCGATCGCGCCGGGGCGCAGCGCCTGGCCGATGCGATGATGCCTGCCGGCCAGGCCGCCGCGATGGGCCAGTTCTTCGGCCGGCTGGGCGATCTGAAGCCGACGCAGAAGGCGCTCGCCGTCCATTTCGGCCGGCTGCCGTCCGACGGCCGGCGCTATAGCGAGGCTGAACTTTTTGCCGATGCGGTGCTTTCGACCCCGCAGGGCCAGCCGCGCCCGGCCACGCCCGCCGCGGATACGCCGCTGATCCCCACCGGCCCCGCTCTGGGCACAACGACGCAGCCGCCCGCCGCGGATCGCGTCGCCAGCCAGCTCGATCCCGCCGGTAAGGCCCCCCGCCGCCGGCCGGGCGCGGACGCGAATGCGGCGGCGACCACCACGACCAAGCCAGCCAGCAAATCTGCCAAGACCACGGCCAAGCCGCAGACGCCGACGCAGGTCACTGCCACTGCGCCGCAGCCCACGCCGCCCGTGATCGCGATCCCGGCTCCACCCACCCGGATGGCGGCGCTCGTCGGCCCGACCTCGGAACTGTCCACCGCCGATCCCGCCGCCGTCGAAGCGAAGGCTCGGGCCGAAGCGGAAGCCAAGGCGAAGGCCGATGCAGACGCGAAAGCCAAGGCCGATGCCGCCGCCAAGGTGAAGGCGGACGCACGGGCTAAGGCAAAGGCCGACGCGAAGGCCAAGGCGGACGCCAAGGCCAAGGCCGACGCCAAACTCAAGGCCGAAGCGGATGCCAAGGCGAAAGCGGAAGCCAAGGCCAAGGCGGCCGCGCCGGAGCGTTATTGGGTGCAGGTCGCGTCGGGCAAGAACAAGGCCGATCTCCCCAAGGTCTGGGCCAAGCTCAAGGCTGACAAGCCGAGCTTCTTCAACGGCCGCTCGCCCTGGGTGTCGTCCTGGCGCGCGTCCAACCGCCTGCTCGTCGGCCCGTTCAAGACGGACGCGGAGGCCCAGGCGTTCGTCAACAAGCTTGCCGGCGCCGGCATGTCGACCTTCCAGTTCACCTCCCGCGCGGGCGTACCCGTGGAGAAGCTGTCGACCAAATAGACGGGTGGACTTGTCCGCCCGCCCCCGGCAAAGCCGCGGCCATGGCTGAACTCGCCCCTTATGCCGCCGATCCCGCTCGTTCGCGCGGGCGTCGCCATGTCGAGCCGGGCGGGGAGACGCGGGGGCCGCGTGACGCTTTCCAGCGCGATCGCGATCGCATCATCCATTCGATCGCCTTCCGCCGGCTGCGCCACAAGACGCAGGTGTTCGTGGCGCCCGACGGCGATCATTTCCGCGTCCGGTTGACCCACAGTCTCGAAGTCGCGCAGATCGGCCGCACCATCGCCCGCGCGCTCAACCTCAACGAGGATCTGACCGAGGCCCTGTGCCTTGCGCACGACATCGGCCATCCGCCCTTCGGCCATTCGGGCGAGGATGCGCTGAAGGCGGCGACGGCCGATGCGGGCGGTTTCGATCATAATGCCCATACGCTGCGGGTGCTGACCCGGCTGGAAACGCCTTACCCCTCCTGGGACGGCCTCAATCTTTCATGGGAAACGCTGGAGGGGCTGGCCAAGCATAATGGCCCGATCCTTTCGCCCACCTGGGCGATGGCCGAGGAGGATGCGGATTTCCCGCTCGATCTTTCCACCTACGCTTCACTCGAGGCACAGGTCGCGGCGATTGCCGACGACATCGCCTATGACAATCACGATATCGACGATGGCCTGCGCGCGGGCCTGATCGATCTGGACGATGTGGTGGCGCAGCCGCTGGTCGCGCCGGGCTGGGCGGCGGTCATCGCACGCCATCCGAATGCGCCGCGGCCGCGCCTGATCGCCGAGCTGGTGCGCGAACAGATCGGCCGGATGGTCAATGATCTGCTGGTCGCGACCCGCGCCCAGCTGGCGGAGTTGCGGCCCGCGAGTGTCGAAGATGTCCGCGCCGCCGGCCGGCCGCTGGTCGGCTTTTCGGACGCGATGGCGGCCGACGAGCGCGCGTTCAAGCGCTTCATGTATGCGCGCCTCTATCATCATCCGAGCCAGCTTGCCGTCGCCGAGAAGGCCGGACAGATCGTCGCCGGCCTCGCCGCCGCCTATCGCGCCGATCCGTCGCTGCTGCCCGAACATTGGCGCGCAACGCTGCCCGCCGCCGAGCCGGAGCGCACCCGCCACATCGCCGATTTCATCGCCGGCATGACCGATCGCTACGCCGTCGCCCGCCATTGCGAGGTGGTTGGGCCGGTGGAGATGCCCGAGGGGCTGTGAATGTGGACGGGGAGCGGTTGTTTCCGCTAAGGCCGCCGCAATTCTCTCCTTCGCGGATATGCCTTGTGACTCTTTACGCCCGTTTTGCCGATCGCATCGGCCAGATCCTTGATGAGCTTGCCGCTGCTGGCGATCTGCCGGCGGGACTCGATCGGCGCAATGTCACGGTGGAGCCGCCGCGCGATCCGGCGCATGGCGATCTGGCGACCAACGCGGCGATGGTGCTGGCCAAGCCCGCGGGCAAGAATCCGCGTGACCTCGCTAACCTGATCGCGCCCAAGCTCGCGCGCTTGCCGGAGATCGCGTCGGCCGAGGTGGCCGGCCCGGGCTTTATCAACGTGCGGCTGACCGATCAGACGTGGCGCGAGGAACTGGCCGCGATCCTCGCTGACGGCGGCGATTATGGCCGGTCGAAGCTGGGTGCGGGCCAGCGGGTCAATGTCGAATATGTCTCGGCCAACCCGACGGGTCCGATGCATATGGGCCATTGCCGCGGCGCGGTTGTCGGCGATGCGCTGGCGAGCCTGCTCGAATATGCCGGCTACGCCGTCACCCGCGAATATTATATCAACGATGCCGGCAGCCAGGTGGAGACGCTCGCCCGCTCGGCACATCTGCGCTACCGGCAGGCGCTGGGCGAGCAGGGGATCACCATCCCCGAGGGCCTGTATCCCGGCGATTATCTGATCCCGATCGGCGAGAAGCTCGCCGCCGAATTCGGCGATCGTTACGTTAATGCGCCCGACAGCGAATGGCTGACCCTGTTCCGCGAGAAGACGGTCGCGGCGATGATGGACCTGATCCGCGCCGATCTCGCATTGCTCGGCATCCATCACGACGTCTTCGCGTCTGAAGCCAAGGTGCAGACCGATGGCCGGGTGAAGACCGCGCTCGACAAGCTGCGGGCCGACGGCCTCGTCTATGAAGGCGTGCTCGAAGCGCCCAAGGGTGAGGTTCCCGACGACTGGGAACCGGTCGAGATGACGCTGTTCCGCGCCACCCAGTTCGGCGACGATAGCGACCGGCCGGTGATGAAGGCCGACGGCAGCCTCACCTATTTCGGCACCGATCTCGCTTATCATGCCCAGAAGGCGGAGAGCGCCGATCAGCTGATCGACATCTGGGGCGCCGACCATGCCGGCACCGTCAAGCGCATCCAGGCCGCGGTGAAGGCGCTGACCGGTGGCACCAAGCCGTTCGACGTCAAGCTCGTCCAGATGGTCCGGCTGCTCCGCGGCGGTGAGCCGGTGAAGATGTCCAAGCGTTCGGGCAGCTTCGTCACGCTGGCGGATGTGGTGCGTGAGGTCGGCAAGGATGTCGTCCGTTTCACCATGCTCACCCGCAAGGCGGATGCGCAGATGGACTTCGATTTCGCCAAGGTGGTGGAAGCGTCGAAGGACAATCCGGTCTTCTACGTCCAATACGCCCATGCCCGCATCTGCTCGCTCCATCGCCGCCTGGCGGAAGCGAAGATGCAGCTCTCCGCGCCCGATCTCTCGCGGCTCGATGCCGAGGAACTGGCGTTGGTGAAGCTCGCCGCGCAGTTCCCGCGGATCGTGGAGAGCGCCGCGGCGAATCATGAGCCGCACCGCATCGCTTTCTATCTCTACGATCTCGCCGCCGCGCTCCATGCGCTGTGGAACCGTGGCAATGATGACCCGACCCGCCGCTTTTTGCAGGTGGATGCGCCGGAAATCACGTCGGCCCGTCTGGCCCTTGCCGATGCGATCGGGCAGATTATCCGAAACGGCCTGGCCGTCATGGGGGTCGCTGCGGCCGAGGAGATGCATTGATGACGGACGCTGATCGGGGACGCTTCGGCCTCGCGGACGAGGATCGTCTGCCCTGGCTCGAAGCGGTCGAGGATGAGCATGAGCATGGCGGCGTCGGCGCGGGCAAGCTGATTGCCGCGGTGATTGCGGCCTTGGTCTTCATCGGCCTTGTCGTCGGCGGCATCTTCTGGATGCGCGAACGCAACGCCCCGGCGGGATCGGGCGAGCTGATCGCGGCGCCGGAAGGCGATTACAAGGTGCCCGCCGAAGGCGTCACCGCAAACGGCATGGCCGTTGCGGGCGAGGGCGATGCGGCCTTCGCGACCAGCGAGGGGCAGCAGCTCGATTCGGCGATCAACCCCAACGCCCAGCCCGAAGCGCCGGTCGCCGGCGTGTCGGTGGACGTGTCGCCGGTGCGGACGACCACCCTGCCGCCGTCGCAGGTGGCGCAGAACGCTGCACCCATCCCGGCTCAGGTGAAGCCCGCCACCCCGGCGCCGACCAAGGTCGCCGAGGCGAAGCCGGTCGCGCCCGCAGCCACCAAGCCGGTCAGCCAACCGACCAACCTGCTGCCTGCGGCCGCGACGCCTACGCCCAAGCCGGCGATGGCGGGCGGGACGATCCAGCTCGGCGCCTTCAATTCGGAAGCGATTGCGGCGGGTGAATGGGGCAAACTTTCCAAGTCGTTCCCCGAACTCGGTAAGCTCAGCCGCTCGATCACCACGGTCGAGGTCGGCGGCAAGACGCTCTATCGCCTCCGTGCCAGCGGCATCGGCGCGCGCGAAGCGTGCAAGACGCTGAAGTCCGCCGGCAAGCCCTGCAACGCGGTTTGACATAACCAACGTCATCCCCGCGCAGGCGGGGATCCATAAACAGCGCGTCGATGGGTTCGCGACGTCAGAGAATATGGATTCCCGCCTGCGCGGGAATGACGATCGAAAGAGGCTGAAGCCATGACCCCCCTGATCCTCGGCCTCGCCGGCACCTCACTCTCCGCCGAAGAGCGCGCCTTCTTCGCTGATGTCGATCCCGCGGGCTTCATCCTGTTCCGCCGCAATGTGGAAACCGCCGATCAGCTCCGCGCGCTGACCGACGCCTTGCGCGAAATCGTCGGCCGCGCCGACGTGCCGATCCTGATCGATCAGGAAGGCGGCCGTGTCGCGCGGATGCAGCCGCCGGTATGGCCCGCCTTCCCCAAGGCGGAGCTGTTCGACCGGCTTTATGGCGTCGCCCCCGCCTCGGCGATCGAGGCGGCGCGGGCGAACGCGCAGGCGATCGCGACGATGCTGTTCGAAGCCGGCATCAACGTGAACTGCCTGCCCTTGCTCGATGTCCGCCAGCCGGACGCGCATGACATCATCGGCGATCGGGCGCTGGGTGCGGAACCGCTGCGTGTCGCCGCGCTGGGCCGCGCGGTGCTGGAAGGGATGCAGGCGGCCGGCGTGGTCGGCGTCGTCAAGCATATCCCCGGCCATGGCCGCGCGATGGCCGACAGCCATGTCGAACTGCCCGTCGTCACCGCCGATGAAGCGGAGTTGGAAAAGGATTTGGCGCCCTTCATCACGCTCAACGGCGCGCCGATGGGGATGACCGCGCATGTCGTCTACACCGCCTGGGATGCGGACGAATGCGCCAGCCTCTCCGCTAAGGTGATTGGCGGGATCATCCGTGGCCGCATCGGTTTCGATGGGCTGCTGATGTCGGACGATCTCGGCATGCACGCCTTGCAGGGCGATTTCGGCCAGCGCGCGGCGGGTGTGCTTGCGGCGGGCTGCGACATCGCGCTTCATTGCTCGGGCGACATGGCCGAGATGCAGGCGATCGCCGACGCGGTCGGCCCGATCGGGGAGGAAGCCAAGACGCGTCTCGATCGCGCGATGGCGACGGTTGCGGGGCGGACGCCCGGCACCGGCTTTGCCGAACTCGTCGCCAAGCGGGATGCGCTGCTGGAATATGCCTGAGCCGTCGTGTCAGCCTTCGCTGGCATGACACGAAGAGGCAGGCTAGCGTGGCGCCATGCCTGACGTCGCCGACGATTTCGAACTTCCGCTCGGCTCACCCGACACGCTCAATCTGATGCTGGACGGGTGGGAAGGGCCGCTCGATCTGCTGCTCAATCTTGCGCGCGCGCAGAAGGTCGATCTGCGCGAAATCTCGATCCTTGCGCTCGTCGAGCAATATCTCGCCTTCATCGAGGATGCGAAGGCGCTCAAGCTGGAAATCGCCGCCGATTATCTCGTGATGGCGGCCTGGCTTGCTTATCTCAAATCCGGGCTGCTGCTGCCCAAGGACCCGGAAATCGATCCGAGCCCCGAGGAACTGGCGCTCCGGCTCCAGCTCCGCTTGCAACGGCTGGATGCGATGCGCGAGGCGGGGGCGCGGTTGATGGGGCGGGACCGGCTCGGCCGCGACGTTTTCCAGCGCGGGGCGCCGGAGGGGTTGAAGGTCGTCCGCAAGGCCGCCTGGCAGGTCGAACTTTACGATCTGATCTCGGCCTATGGCGCGATCCGCGCGCGGTCCGAGCCTGTCTTCCACGTCGTCTCGCGCCGGCCGGTGATGACGCTCGATGAAGCGATGCGGCGGGTGGAGCGGCTGATCGGCGTCTCGCTCGACTGGGCGGCGCTCGAAAGCTTCCTGCCGGCCACGCCCGACGAGGAGTATCGCCGCTCCGCGCTCGCCTCCAGCTTCGTCGCCGCGCTGGAACTGGCGCGGCTGGGCAAGGCGCAACTCGACCAGGCGGAACCCTTCGCCCCGCTGATGATCCGCGCCGCATGAACCCGCCCGACGATCTCCTCCGCGCTATCGAAGCTGCGCTGTTTGCCGCGGAAGCGCCGTTGTCGCTGACCGAGATCATGGCGGCGGTGGGCGAGGTGGGCGATGTCCGCCGCACGCTCGCGCGGTTGCAGGAGGATTATGCCGGGCGCGGCATCAACCTGGTCGAACGCGGCGGCCGCTGGCATTTCCAGACGGCGGCCGATCTCGCCCACATCCTCCGCCGCGATCGCGAGGAAGCCCGCCGCCTCAGCCGCGCCGGCGTCGAGACGCTGGCGATCATCGCCTATCATGAGCCGGTCAGCCGCGCCGAGATCGAGGCGATTCGTGGCGTCCAGATCAGCAAGGGTACGCTCGACGTGCTGATGGAAGCGGGCTGGATCCGCCCCGCGGGCCGCCGCGAAGTGCCGGGCCGGCCACTCATTTATGCGACGACGCCAGCATTTCTCGCGCATTTCGGCCTTTCCAGCCGCCGCGACCTGCCGGGCATCGACGATCTCAAGGCCGCGGGGCTGCTCGATCCGGTCGATTTGGCCTTCGCGCAGCTAGAGGTGGAAAGCAGCGACGCAGACGACTAGATAGGAAGCTTACCAGGAGAATTTACATGGGTGGCCTCAGTATCTGGCATTGGCTCGTTGTTGGCGTGATCGTCCTGCTGCTGTTCGGCAAGGGGCGCTTCTCCGACATGATGGGCGATGTCGCCAAGGGCATCAAAAGCTTCAAAAAGGGCATGGCCGAAGAGGACGATGCGGCCAAGCCCGCGCCGCGCCTCCAGGCACAGCCGCCGCTGGAGCCCAATGCCGATCGCAACCTCCAGCCGATGCAGGACGACCGGCCGGCGCAATAAGCCCGGCCGCCTTCTGTTCCACGTCCCCGCAACCGGCGGGGATCCATGCCTCCGGCGGCGCTGAAAAGAGCGCCAGCGTAGCGCCTATGGATTACGGCCCGCCGCGAGAGTAACCCAGCACCCGCATGTTTGATGTTGCCCCAACCGAGCTGATGCTGGTCGCGCTGGTCGCGCTGGTCGTGATCGGCCCCAAGGACCTGCCGCGCCTGATGCGGATCGTCGGCCAGTGGGTCGCCAAGGCCCGCGGCATGGCCCGCCATTTCCGGTCCGGCATGGACGAGATGATCCGCCAGTCGGAAATTGAGGAGATGGAGAAGAAGTGGGCCGAGGAAAATGCCCGCATCATGCGCGAACATCCCGTGCTCCGTGATGAAGGCGCGCCGCAGATGACGCCGCTGCCCGATGCTACGGCAGCCGATGTCGCTTCTTCTGAAATCGCCCCGCCCGAAACCTCGACACCTGATGTCGGCCCGCCGGCGGTGGAAAAGCCGGCGCCGGATATGCCGCAATTCGATCTGCCGCAGCCTGAATTGCCGCTGTCCGATCACCGCCCGGCGACGGACAAGCCGGCATGATCAACGACATTGACGAGACCAAGGCGCCTTTGCTCGATCATCTGGTCGAACTGCGCAGGCGCCTGTTGTGGAGTTTCGCGGCGCTGGGTGCGGCCTTCGCGCTCTGCCTCTATTTCGCCAAGCCGATCTTCGCCTTCCTCGTCCAGCCGCTGCTGAAAGCGGGGCAGGGCAAGCTCATTTACACGAATATCTTCGAGGCCTTCTTCGCCGAGATCAAGGTGGCCTTCTTCTCGGCGCTGATGCTGGCCTTCCCCGTCGTCGCCAACCAGCTCTGGCAGTTCGTGGCACCCGGCCTCTACGCCAAGGAAAAGCGCGCACTGCTGCCGTTTCTTGCCTTCACGCCGATCCTGTTCCTGGCGGGTGCGGCGATGGCTTATTATTTCGCGATGCCGGTCGCACTGCATTTCCTGCTGAGCTACCAAGGCAATGTCGGTGGGGTCAGCCAGGAGGCATTGCCCGGCGTCGGCAATTATCTGGATTTCGTCACCAAGTTCATCTTCGGCTTCGGGGTCGCCTTCCTGCTGCCGGTGCTGCTGATGCTGCTGGAACGCGCCGGCATCGTCACGCGGCAGCAGCTCAAGTCCGGCCGGCGCTATGCGATCGTTGGGGCCTTCGCCATCGCCGCGGTGCTGACGCCGCCCGACGTCGTCTCCCAGCTTATGCTCGCGATCCCGCTGGTGCTGCTCTATGAACTCGCCTTGATCGCGATCTGGTTTACCGAGAAACGGCGCGCGCGAGAGAAGCAGGCTGAGGATATCGCCGCCTGAATCGAAAGGGCGCCGCCCGAACAGGCGACGCCCTCGAAAAGAACTGGGATGGACGGAGCGTTACTTCGCCGCGTCTTCCACGGTCTCACCGGCCGATTGCACGTCCTTGCCGGCACCTTCCACTGTGTTGCACGCCGAAACGATGAGCGCACTGGCAACAAGCGCGAGGGTGAAAATCTTCCGCATCGAATTGCTCCTGTCCAACTGTTCCCAATGGAACGCAGGCCAATCAATGCGCGGGCGCACATCATTGTTCCGCTGCCGATCCCGTCTTCAACGGTTCGTCGCAAAGCGGGACAAGTGGCTGAATCCAGAAATAATGCGGGCCCGGAAGCCGTCGTCGGGGGGAGGATCGACAGCTTCCGGGCCCTGGGTTCGGATAGCGTGAGCGGGGGGGCATAAGGTCGCTATCCGAATTGCGGGAACGAGCCGGGCGCGCCTCGGTTCCACGCATTGTAAAAAAAATTTACACCGCTCGTCGCAACCCTCGTCGCATCCGGTGGGTTAGGGTCCGAAAGCGAGGTCCCCGAATGGCAAAACCACCAAAAGATCCGGCCGGCGAAAAGGCCGTTTCGTCCGACATCCACGGCGTTCATGGCGATCGCAAGCCGGTGAACACACCCGAAAACAGCGATCCTGCTCTCGGCCGGCGGCTGCAGCAGGAAGAAGACGATAATCGCGCCCGGCCGAAACCCAGCCGCAGCTAGGGTCGCGCTTCCAGCACCAGGTTGAACGGCGTTTCGGCCGCGCGGCGGACCTTGCTGAAGCCCGCGTCGCGCAGCACGTCGGTCAGCCGGGCCTCGCCCGCCTGCGCGCCGAGCGCGAGGCCGACCTCCTGCGCCAGCGATCCCGGCGTGCAGATCATCGTCGATGCCGAATAATACATGCGGCCGACCGGGTTCATGTTGGCGTCCACGCTGTCGCCGGCAAAGGGCTCGACCAGCATGAAGGTGCCGTCGGGTTTCAGCATCTCGCGGATATGGCGCGCAGCACCCACGGGATCGCCCATGTCGTGCAGGCAATCGAAACAGGCGACCAGATCATAATCGCCGCCCGGCGCTTCCTTGGCCGACGCGACCTCGAACGTCAGATTGGCGGGCGAGCCGGCTTCCTTTGCGGCCTCGCGTGCGCGATCGATCGAGGCGCCATGATAATCGAAGCCCACGAACTCGCTATCGGGGAAGGCCTGCGCCATGATGACGGTGGAGGCGCCGGCGCCGCAGCCGATATCCGCCACCTTGGCATGGCCCTTCAGCCGATCGACCACGCCATCCAGCGCCGGTAGCCAGGTCTGGACGAGGTTGGCGCGATAGCCGGGGCGGAAGAAACGCTCGGTGCCGCGGAACAGGCATTCGTGATGCTCGTGCCAGCCGACGCCGCCGCCGGACTGGAAGGCGGCGGTGATCTTGGGCTCGTCGATATAGCCCGACGCGATCAGCTCGAACGCGCTCGCCACATAGACGGGCGAATCCTCGTCGGCGAGCGCCATCGCCTGTTCGGGCGTCATCTCAAACCGGCCGGTTGCCTTGTCATATTCGATGAAGCCGGATGCCGCCTGCGCGGCCAGCCATTCGCGGACATAGCGTTCGGCAAGGCGGGTCTTGGCGGCCAGTGCCTCGCTGGCGATCGGCCCGCTTTCGGCGAGCGCTTTGTATAGGCCGAGCTTCGCGCCGACGATCACCAGCGCGCCGCTCATCGCGGCGCCCATGTCGCCAACCATCTTGCCCATGAAGGATTCCAGCTTCGCTTGATCGACCGGACGGGTGCTGGCCATGGCCATTTCTCCATCGATTCGCGGGATGCGGGAACCTACCACAGTGCGGACCGTCATTCACGGATTCGCGCCGCCGCGGCATTGCATCGCAACACGACTGCGCTACCAGTGCGATCGACACGGACAGGGGAAAACCACGGAATGCCGACGGGATTGGTAGCGCTGCTGGACGATGTCGCGGCCATCACGAAGCTGGCGGCGTCCTCACTGGATGATGTCACCGCGGCTGCCGGCCGTGCGGGTGCCAAGGCGGCGGGCGTGGTGATCGACGATACCGCCGTGACGCCGCGCTACGTCACCGGCTTCTCGCCCGATCGCGAACTGCCGATGATCGGCAAGATCGCTTTGGGGTCGATCCGCAACAAGCTCCTGATCCTGCTTCCGGCGGCGATCGGCCTCAGCGCCTTCGCCGATTGGGCGATCACGCCGCTCTTGATGCTGGGTGGCGGCTATCTCTGCTTCGAAGGGGTCGAAAAGATCGTCCACGGCCTGTCGGGAGGCCATGAGGACACCGTGCCGGTGTTCGAGGAGCCGGCGGAGGTCGAAAAGCAAATGGTCGGTGGGGCCATCCGCACCGATCTGATCCTGTCGGCCGAAATCATGGCGATCGCGCTGGCTGATGTCGCAGACCAGTCACTCGGCACGCAGGCGACAGTGCTTGCCGTCGTCGCCCTTCTCGTCACGGCCGGCGTTTACGGCCTGGTCGGGTTGATCGTGAAGATGGACGATATCGGCCTGCATCTGGCCAAGAAGGACAGCGCGCCAGTGCGCGCAACGGGGCGTGGCTTGGTCAAGGGCATGCCGTTCGTGCTGAGCGCGCTCTCGACCATCGGCATCGCGGCGATGATCTGGGTCGGCGGCGGCATCATCGTCCACGGGTTGGAGCATTTCCACCTGACGCCGGTCCCGCATTGGGTCCATGGCACCGCCGTCGCTGCCGCCAATGCGGTGCCGGCCGCGCATGGCGTGGTCGAATGGCTCGTCCAGGCGATCGGATCGGGCATTGTCGGCCTGATCGTCGGCGGGGTGATTGTCGGCGCGCTCAAGCTGGTGAAGCGCCACTGATCTCCTCACTCCCCGTTCGAAATCACCGTGAAGGGGGCCCACGCCGCAGGGTGGACCCAGGCGTCGGTCCAGCCCGATACCGCGGACCCATCTGCGCGCTTGCCGGTGCGGATCGCCGCCATCGCGGTCTTGAGTGCATCGGCGCGGCCGCTACCGGTCTGGCGCAGGCCGAGCGTCTCGACCGTCAGCGCCGCGGTGGAATCGTCCGCGACCCGCCAATGGCTCGCCAGCAGCGAGGAGGCGCCGGCATAGAGGAAGGAGCGGGCGAGGCTTGAAAGGCTGTCCGCGCCGGGCGTGCCGTCGGTGGACGCCGTGTTGCACGCCGACAGGATCACCCAGTCGGCCGAAAGGTTGAGCTTGGAAACTTCCGACGCCGTCAGCAGTCCGTCGTCGCGACTGGACGGCGTGGCGGGTGGCGTGAACACCAGCCCCGGCTCCTCCAGCCCGCTCAGTTCGCCGGGCAGGATGCCGTGGGTGGCGAAGGCGAGCACACGCGTCTTGCGGATGGCAGGGTCGCTCCGCACCGATCCTTCGGTCGCCTTGGGGCCGAGATGGATTTCCTTGGCGCTGGCCTTCAGCGTCTTGGCCATCGCCGAAAGCTCGGTCGCGGTGCCGGGCAGCGGGCTCAGCGTGCGCAGCATCACCGGGTTGGCGAGCGGGATGCCGTCCGGCCCGGCAGGGCTGAACGCGCTGATCGTCGGGTCGAGCCCGCGCCCGGACTTGTCCGGCCCGTCAAGCACGGGCGCGCCATAGCCGACAAAGCCCGATCCCGCCGCAGCCGTCTGCCGCCGCAAAGCGCGCAACACCGATACGGACGGCAGGCTCGATAGCGCATAGCGATCGGCGAGCCACGGCGTCGCTTCCAGCACCTTCGGATCGGCGCCGTCCTCGCCCGGCTTGGGAGCGGCGGTCGGCAGCAGGCCGAGCGGCAGGCCGGCGAGCGCGCCCGACGTCACGACATAGACCAGTTTCTTGCCCTGAAAGGTCGCTTCGACCGGGGCCACCAGATCGCGATAGAGCGCGAACGCGGTCGGGCGGTCGAACGCCGCATAATTCTTCGCGACGAAGGGGGAATTGGGCGTCGCGCCGGCGTTGAGGTCCGCCACCGTCGCGGTGCGCGGGCAGGTGAGCGTGTCGACCTGGCAGCGCAGCCGCTCGACGCCCTTGGCGACGCGCGCCGACGCGCCTTCCGCCCGCGACCAGTTCGTCGCACTCTTCGTCACCGCGAAGCTGTAGACGTCGGCGCCCGACGAAACGATCATCAGCACCGCCTCATCCTCACCCAGCCGCGCCTGCGTGTCGGCGAAGGACAAGGCGCCGGGCTGCACTAGCTCGGCATAATCGGGATAATCCTTGCGGAGCTGGCGGTTCACGCCGGCGAGCGCGGTGGCGGTGCTCGCCAATTCGCTGCGGGCGGCGTTGGCGCGCTGGGTGTCGCTCTTGGTGAGCGCATCGAGCAGGCGCTCGTCCGCCTCGCGCACCTTGCTCGAAAGATCCTGCTGCTTGCGGACCAGCCCGGCCAGCGCATCGCTGCCGGCGGCGGCGCGCGCCGCCGTCTGCGCCATCGTCATCGCCGCGGCCGACGTGCCGAGATCTTGCGCGGAGGTGAAGGCCTCGCCGCGCAGCGCGTTCGCTTCCGTCGGGGCATCGGCGGCGCGCAGCCAGGACGCGCGGACCAGCGCCCCGAAGGCACCGGCCAGTGGATCGATCCGCGTCGCATCCTCGGCGCCCGCGCGTGCGATCGTCTGCTGGATGCCGCCCGCATCGCCCGCCGCTTCGCCCGAAAGCCGCGCGGCGCGGCGTTCGCGGACGATGCCGGTCGCTTCCCGCGCGGTGGTCACCGCCTTGGCCCGCTGTGCCGGCCCCATGTCGGACAGCAGGTTCGCCTGATCGGTCAGCGCCTCGGCGAGCGCCGGATGGGTGGGGCCGAACAGGGTGCGGCGGGATGCGACGCCCTTGTCATAGAGCGGGGCGGCCTGCGCATATTTCTTCTGCGACGCGAGATCGTGCGCCAGCTTGATCTGGCCGGTGGCGATGTCGGGATGGTTGGGGGCAAGCTTCGCCTGGCGGATCTTCAGCGCTTTCTCGAACAAGGGCTGCGCTTCCGCGGCCTTGCCCTGCCGTTCGAGGTTCACCGCGACGTTGGAATAGCCAATCGCGGTGATCGGATGGTCGGGACCGTAGATCTTCTCCCAGATCGCCAGCGCCCGCTGATAGAGCGGCTGGGCGGCCGCATAATCGCCCCGGCGGTTCAGGTTGTGCGCGACATTATTGTAGCTGGTCGCCGTTGCGCGGCCCTGCGGATCGCGCTCCACGCGAATGTCGAGCGCCTTGCGATAGGCCGGGCCCGCTTCGGCATAGCGCCCCTGCGCGTTCAGATTATAGCCGAGATTGTTATAGCTGGTGGCGACGCGCGGGTCCTTCTCGCCAAAGGCGGCGATGCGCATTGCCAGCACCTGGCGGTAGATCGGCTCCGCCTCGATATGGCGGCCGAGCGCGTCGAGGCTGGCGGCGACATTGTTGAGGATCAGCGCGCGATCCGCATCATTGCCGTCGAGCGCGGCATTGGCCGTGGCGAGCGCCTTGTCATAATAAGTCTTGGCGTCGTCATGGCGGCCCTGGCGGGCGAGATTATTGCCGAGATTATTATAGGCCAGCGCCACCCGCCGGCTCTTTTCGCCATAGCTGGCGATGCTGGCATCCAGCACTCTCTGGAAGATCGGCTGGGCATCGGCATAGCGGCCGAGTTGCTGATAGTTGCTCGCGAGGTTGGTCGCCGCGGTGGCGGTCAGCGGATGACCCTGGCCCAGGCTCTTCTCGAAGATAGCGAGTGATCGCTGGTAGAGCGGGGTCGCCTCGGCGAACTTGTCCTGCTCGCCCAGCCAGCCGGCGATCAGCCCCAGCGTGCCCGCCACCTCGGGATGCTCGGGGCCGCTCGTCGCTTCCTCGATCGCCAGCGCTTGTTTGCCCAGCACCACCGCATCCGCCCAGCGCCGCTCCGCCGTTGCCTTCTCCAGCCCGGCGCTGATCTTCTCGATCTGCGCCTGCTCCGCCGCATTGGGCGCTCGGATCGCGGGCGGGATCGTCGAGGGATCGACCGGCTTGGCACGAGCCGGGGCCGATTGCGCGAAGGCCGGCGTCGCGATCGGGCCGGCCAGTGCGATCAGGCAGGCAGAAAGCAGCAGGGCATGGCGGCGCGCGGCCGCCGGTCGGCTGGTCGTCATGCGGGGCTCCTCGCGCAGCAGGGCTCAGTTTCCGAACGGCAGGCCGATGCCGAGCGGGTCCTTCTTCGCGGCCGCCTGCGGCATCGCCGCCTTGCAGCGCTCGGGGATATAGTCGCGCCCCTTCACCTGCATGCAGGACGTGTAGGTGGCCTCGGCCGATGCCTGATCCCCGGCGGCGAGATCGCGCTTGATCTCGATGCTCTTGAAATGATCGGGGTCCTTGAACTTGTTCACCCCGTCGCCGATCACCGCCTGGGCGCCCGCCGCGTCGCGCGCATTGATCTCCATCTCGGCATAGCTTTCATAAAGCTGGAGATTCTGGATGCCCGTGCCGGTGCGGCCCGCATCGAAATAGGTCTGCGCGCCGGTCAGGTTGCCCGCGTCGCGCGCAGACAGGCCGGCGACATAATTGACGAAGGTCGGCGCGGTGCGCTGGCCTGCGCCGAGTGCGCGCAACTGCTGGTCCGCACCGCCATAATTGCCGTCGAAATAGGTCTGCCGCGCCTGGACATATTTGGCCTTCATGGTGGAGGCGCGCTGGAACTCCGTCCGGCCCTTGATCCGCGTCAGCATCGCGCCGGTGTCGATCGGCGGATCGGCGGTTGGATAGCCGGCCTGATAATAGGCCGCGAGGCCCTTGCGCCGTTCCTCCGGCGGCAGATGGGTGTCGCCGCCGATCGCCTTGGTGACCGAGCCCATATTGGCGAGCAGCGAATTGCCGACCCCCTTCAACAGGCTGGTCCCCATCCCGCTTACGCCGCCGCCCGAAGCCAGGCTGGCGGCGTTGCCCGGCGTCGCCACCGATTTCAGCGAATCCGCCAGCGCGTTCTGCAAGGTGTTAGCCGCGGCCGCGCGCTTGTCGCGCGATGCCTTCTCGGTCTCAAACGCCTTTTGCAGCCGTTCGAACACGTTCGCATAAGTGTCGATGGTCGAGTTGGACGCGATCAGCAGGTCGATCGCCAGCGCGTCGGCCTGATCCTCCTGGTCGCGGTTCCACGATGGCGCGATCACGTCATCCACCGCGAACTGCAGCGCCTGCGACAATGTCGCCGCGTCACGGCCGGATTTGGCCATGTTGGAACTCGCGTTGGACAATGCACCCGAAGCCGACGTGTTGCGCATCGAATAAGCGAAGCTGCCGACCTGATAGACCTGCGACATCGCCTTCATGGTGTTCTTGGTGCCGGCGATCGTATCCGCCTTGGTGAAATGGCCGAGCAGCAGATGCGCATATTCATGCGCCAGCACGAACAGCACTTCCGAGTCCGATTCCGCGGCTTCCAGCAGCCCCAGCGATACGACGATGGTGTTGTCGGGCAGCGCCTGCGCCTCATAAGCGTCGCTCGCGCGGAACAGGATCTTGGGCGTGCGTTCCAGCGGCGCATAGGGCCAGGCGGCAGCGAACTTATCGAGGATCGCGCGCAATTCCAGCTCGGTCGCGGGCATGGCGAACAGGTCCATGCGCGCCGATCGCGTGTTCATAACCTGGCTCGACAGGCCCAGCGAACTGGCATTGCCGCCGGCGCCCGATCGCATCTTCTGGTTGTTGGCGCAGACATCGGCCGCGGGCAGCGTCGAGATCAAGGGCGCCTTGGCGACGGAGAATTTGCCCTTGGCCTTCTTGTCCACCTTCTTCGCCGCGGGCAGCGCGCCGGCCGCCGGCGCCGGGCAGCCGTTCAACGGCACGAAGGCCGGCTCGGGCACGAACACCTGCGGTTCGGGTGGCGGGCCATCGGGCTTGGCGAGCGCGGCGGCCGCGGGTTTGCGCTTCTTCTTGGGTGCCGCTTCCGCGGCCGGCCCGAGAACGAGCATCGCTATGCCTGCCATCGCAAGCAGATTCCCGGCTTTCATATTACCGCCCCTCTCTTCCATGGTCGCCCCGACGGTTGCCGCTATTTGCCGCAGCCAAGCCCCAGCGACTGATCGAGCCCATCTTCTTCCAGCTTGGCGAATTTCAGCGCGACCTGATCGCACTTCGCCGATTTGATCTGCTTGATGTCGCCCGCATAATCGACGGTCGACATGCGCAGCCAAACCTGTTCGCCTTCCAGCATGATCGCGACGAAGCCGGGCTTGACGCCGATGACGCGCGCGCCCTCCGATCCGATAGCGGGCAGCGACGCGCGCATCAGATCGCGGGTCTTCAGCCCCTCATTGTCGTAGATCGGCAGCGGATCGCGCTTATAGGCTTTCAGCACTGGCCCGGTATAAGGCTGGATCGGCGTCGAAAGTTCGGTCGCCTTGGGCGCCTTTTCCTTCTTCGCCTCGGCCGGCGAAGCGACGCTCAGGCAGCAGCAGGCCAGTGCCGTCGCTGCAGTGATGATCGTCAGCACCCTTGCCATGGCCGATCCGCTTTCGAACGCTTTACTACCGGGAACGATGCTGGCCCCACGCCGGAATCGCATTCCTTCGATACGGAGGATCGTCCCATTTGGTTGCACAGACAAGCGTGACATGACGAAGCTGCGCGATCCAGCGACGAAGTCGTATTTCGGATAATATCTTGGATATTTAGCAGGAAGTCCCGTGCGCCGCTTTGCCGCGGAGGCTGTGCTTGCCTATAAGGCGGCCAACATTTTCGGCGCGGACGGGGCCATGCTCGATCTCAAATCGCTCGTCTATTTCATCGCCGTTGCCGAAGACCTTCACTTCAGCCGCGCGGCCGATCGGCTGCATGTCGCCCAATCCGCGCTCAGCGTCCGCATCCGCCAGCTCGAAGATCGGCTCGGTGCGCGTTTGTTTGCGCGTTCGAAGCGATCGGCGGTGCGGCTGACGCAGGCGGGCGAGCTGTTCCTTGCCGAGGCGCGTCGCGTCGTCCAGGCGGCGGAGCAGGCGGAGAGCGTCGGCCGGCGCGCGGGGCAGGGTGAGGTTGGCCATGTCGCGATCGGCTTTGTCGCGTCGGCCGTCTTTTCCGGTCTGCTGCCCGGCCTGCTGCGCCGCTTCCGCGGCATGCATCCCG
Organism: Sphingomonas sp. DBB INV C78; assembly: GCF_042693015.1. Classification (NCBI taxonomy): domain Bacteria; kingdom Pseudomonadati; phylum Pseudomonadota; class Alphaproteobacteria; order Sphingomonadales; family Sphingomonadaceae; genus Sphingomonas; species Sphingomonas sp. DBB INV C78. The sequence goes on from NZ_CP170544.1 coordinate 4,696,936, forward strand.
ATGTCGAGGTCGAGATCAGCGAAATGGAGACGCCGCGCCAGTTCGCGATGATCGAGGACGGGCTGATCGACATCGGCATCGTCCGCGCGCGCAGCGATCCGCCCGCGGGCGTGAAGCTCCACGTCCTCCGGCGCGAGAAGATGCATGTGCTGCTCCCCGCGGATCATCCCCTCGCCGCGGCCGACCGCATCGCCCTCAACGAGCTTTCCCGCGAAACGCTGATCTCCCCGCATTTCGATGCGCTCACCGGTTTCGGCAACATGCTTGCCCGCCTCTCCGGCCGCGACGGCTTCGCGCCCGCGGCGATCCGCCCGGTGCGCGATTTCCTCACCGTCGTCGGGCTGGTCGGCGGCGGCTATGGCGTGGCACTGGTGCCTGATGCGGTGCGCCGCCTGGCCGGCGACGATGTGGTGATGCGGCCGCTCGACGGCGCCGATGATCTCGAAGCGCCGCTCTCGCTCGCTTACGCCGACCGCCAGCCCGGCCCGGCGGTGGCGGCATTTCTGGAATGTGCGCGGGCGGATTAATCTCCCCTCCCTGGAAGGGAGGGTTGGGGGTGGGTGGCGAGCGGAGCGAGCTTCTTCGGGTGCAGCGTAGAGCTTCGCCGACGGGCATCGAGCCCGCCGGCTGCGCGACCCACCCCCGCCCCCTCCCTTCCAGGGAGGGGAGAAAATGCCCCCTCAGGCCGCCGTATCCGCCATCGCATCCGCCATGCGCAGGATCAGTTCGCGCACTGCGGGCGTGGTATCCTCCGGCAGCAACTGACCGATCTCGCGCCGCGCGGCGCCATAGCCGGGGGAGACGCGGAACAATTCCATCGACCAGTCGGCGAAGGATCGCGCATCGATCGCGCGCTCATCGCGCACCTCGATTGCCGAATGGCGCGGATCGTGCCTCAGCCGCGCCATCAAGTCGTCGACGGCCGCTTCCACGCCTTCGACGATCTGGAGGAAACGGACGCCGTCGAACAGCAGCAGGCCGGTGATGCCGTCGAGCGCGTTCAGGTGCCGCGCCGCCTGGTAAATCTCGTTGACGTCCGTGTCGTCCAGGTCGAGCCGCGCGCGGCTCGTATAGGTCATGCTCTTTAGTTGCATATCGCTCTCCTGCCGGAAGCCTATCAACCGGCTGGCAGCCGCGCTTTGCGCTCGATCAAGTTTCGGCAGCGAAATATGATTATTTTGGCAAGGCGGGTGACGGCGTGCCGAGGGCAAGCTCCGCATCCGAAAAGCGGATCGGCGTGCGCACGCCGGGAATGAGTGGGGTGCCATCCCCGCGATCCATCGCCAGCGCCATTTGCCGATGCAGGATCTGCGGATCGGCGAAGGCCTGCGCCACAGTGTTGATCGGTCCCGCCGGCACGCCCGCTTCCTCCAGCTTCGCCAGCAGCGCATCGCGCTCCCAGCGCTTGGTCGCCGCACCCACCAGCGCGCTCAGGTCCGCGCGATGCGCCACGCGCTCCGCGTTCGACGCAAAGCGCGCATCCTCGGCAATCCCGGCGATCTCGCAGAAGCGGCGGAACTGGCCGTCATTGCCGACCGCGAGGATGAACCAGCCGTCGCTGGTCGGGAACACCTCATAAGGCGCGATATTGGGGTGGGCATTGCCCAGCCGCGTTGGCGCCGTGCCCGACACCAGATAATTCAACGCCTGATTGGCGAGCACGCCCACCATCACGTCATAGAGCGCCATATCGACCTGCTGGCCGCGCCCCGTCACCTCCCGCTGCGCCAGCGCCGCCTGGATGCCGATCACGCCATAGAGGCCGGTGATGATGTCGGCGAGCGCCACGCCGATCTTCTGCGGCTGGCCTGCCGGATCGCCGGTCAGGTCCATCATCCCGCTCATCCCCTGGATGATGAAGTCATAGCCCGCACGCGGCGCATAAGGGCCGTCCTGCCCGAAGCCGGTGATCGAGCAGTAGACGAGCCGCGGGTTGATCGCCGACAGGCTTGCATAATCCAGCCCATATTTGGCGAGCCCGCCGACCTTGAAATTCTCGATCAGCACGTCGGCGTCCGCCGCCAGCCGCTTCACCTCCGCCTGGCCTTCCGGCGTGGTGAAATCGATGACCACCGATCTCTTGCCGCGGTTGGTCGCGTGGAAATAAGCGGCGTCGTGGCTGCCGTCGGCATTCGCGATGAAGGGCGGGCCCCAGCGGCGCGTATCGTCGCCGGCCGGGGCCTCCACTTTGATCACCTCGGCGCCGAGATCGGCCAAGGTCTGGCCGATCCACGGCCCGGCGAGGATGCGCGCGAGCTCGACGACCTTGAGCCCGGCGAGCGGCGCGCCAGCCATCAGAAGGCCGGGATATCGGTGATGGCGCGGCCGATGATCAGTGCATGCACGTCATGCGCGCCCTCATAGGTGTTCACCGTTTCCAGGTTCATCGCGTGGCGCATCACCTGATATTCGCCGGAAATGCCGTTGCCGCCGTGCATGTCGCGGGCTTGCCGTGCGATATCGAGCGCCTTGCCGACATTGTTGCGCTTGACGATCGAGACCATCTCCGGCGCGAAGCGGCCCTCGTCCATCAACCGCCCGACACGAAGCGATGCCTGCAAACCGAGCGCGATGTCGCTCATCATGTCGGCCAGCTTCTTCTGGTAGAGCTGGGTCGCGGCGAGCGGCCGGCCGAACTGCTTGCGATCGAGGCCATATTGGCGCGCGGCGTGCAGGCAGAATTCCGCCGCGCCCAGCGAGCCCCACGAAATGCCGTAACGCGCGCGGTTGAGGCAGCCGAACGGCCCCTTCAGCCCCTCGACGTTCGGCAGCAGCGCATCCTCGCCGACCTCGACATCATCGAACACCAGCATGCCGGTTATCGAGGCGCGCAGCGAAAGCTTGCCTTCGATCTTGGGCGCGGACAGCCCCTTGGTCCCCTTGTCGAGCACGAAGCCGCGGATCGCGCCACCATGCGCGTCGGACTTCGCCCAGATCACGAACACGTCGGCGATCGGCGAGTTGGAGATCCAGGTCTTCGATCCGGTGATGCGATAGCCGCCGTCGATCTTCTCGGCCCGCGTGCGCATGCCGGCGGGGTCGGAACCCGCATCCGGCTCGGTCAGGCCGAAGCAGCCGATCCATTCGCCGGTCGCGAGCTTGGGCAGATATTTCTGCTTCTGCGCCTCCGAACCATAAGCATAGATCGGATACATCACGAGCGAGGACTGCACCGACATCATCGAACGGTAGCCGGAGTCCACCCGCTCCACTTCGCGCGCGACGAGGCCATAAGCGACATAGGATGCGCCGACGCCGCCATATTCGCCGGGAATGGTGACGCCGAGCAGGCCGAGCGCGCCCATCTCGCGGAAGATTTCGGGGTCGGTCACCTCATTGGCGAACGCCTCGATCACACGCGGCTGCAATTTGTCCTGCGCATAGGCCCGCGCGGTGTCGCGGATCATCCGCTCATCCTCGGTCAGCTGGTCGTCCAGCAGGAAAGGATCCGCCCAGTCGAACTTGCCCATGCCAGCCATAATCGCCTTGCCTCTCGTCGGAATTGGTTCGGCGCCATTGTCCGCCGCGATCCTCATCGCGCCAATAGCGATTTCAGCAATTTTGAAATCGAAATGCGATCAATCACTCGCCCAAACAAAAAGGGCGCGCCGCAAGCAGCGCGCCCATGATCGGCCGGGGGGCCGAGTTCAGAAGTCGAAATTCACGTCCACGCCGAAGCTCTGCGGTTCGCCATAGACGTTGCCGGCGAAGCCCAGGCCGCCAAAGTCGATGCCGTGGACGCGGTATTTCTTGTCAAAGAGATTCTTGCCCCACACGGCGATCGATGCCTCGTTGGAGCCGAGCTTCACCTTGGAAAGCGTGATGCGCCCGTCGAACAGACCGCGCCCGCCCGCCTTGATCTCCTCGTTGAACGGCGTGCCGATCGTGCTCGGGAAGAAATAGACGCCGCTGCGATAATTATAATCCATGCGGAAGGCGAGCTGGCCGAAATCGAATTCCGGCACCGTATATTGCGCCATCGCATTGGCGGTCCACTTTGCCGAATATGGGAAGTGGGCGGTGTCGGACACGTCGACAAGCTGGTTCGTCACCGGATCGAGCAGCAGGAACTCCTTATATTTGCGGTGGAGATAGCCGAACGACCCGCCGAGCAGCAGCCCGTCAGTGGGGGCCACCTGCATCTCGCCTTCGAGGCCGTAATATTGGGCCTTGCCGGCGTTCACCGTGTTGCTCGCCGCGCCGCCGGTGCCGGACACGAACTGGTTGATCTGCAGATCCTTGTGGTCGGTGTAGAAGGCCGCAAGGTTCAGCCGGAGCCGCCGATCCCACAGTTCCGATTTCAGGCCGAGCTCGAAATTGGTGAGATCTTCCGGCTTGAAGCTGTTGCTGCCCAGCGAACGGGCATTGAAGCCGCCAGCCTTGTAGCCCGTGGCGATCCGGCCATAGGCAAGGATGTCGTCGGTCGCCTGATAGTTGAGCGAGACGGCCCAGTTGACGCGATCGAACTTCGCCGGATCGGGGGAGCGTACGACCGGCGCCGTCTGGGTCAGCGTCTTCTTGTCCTCGGTATAGCGGATACCGGCGATCAGGCTCAGTTGATCGGTAAAGCGGTAGGTGCCCTGCGCGAAGCCTGCCACCGATTCAGATTTATGCTTGTAGATCAAAGGTGTGGACAGTGGCACGCCGAACGGCGGGTTGGGCGGGAAGGTGAGGACGAGCAGTGGGAATTGCTGGTTGGCCTCGAAGCTCTTCTCGTCGAAATAGAAGAAGCCCACCACATAATCGAAGCTGTCGCCGATCTGGCCGAGCAGGTTGAATTCCTGCGTCCACTGGTGCTGGCCGCGATCGTTGCTCGACGTGAACAGGCTGACCGGCCGCACGCCCAGCGGGATGAAGGGATTGCCCGGACCGAGGATCGCCGGACTCACCTGGAAGCCCAATATGCCGCCCTGGCCGTCCAGTTCGTCGCCGCGATCGACATTGTGCCAGTCGCGATAGCCGGTCAGCGACCGCAGCGTGGTGTTCTCGCCGATATCCCATTCGAGCGTCAGCGTGTGGCCATAGACGCGGTCGGTCAGCAGCCCGTCATCGTCGGCGATCACGTCCTTCAACCGCTTGGTCGAGATCAAAGGTGGGTTGCCGCCAAAGAAGGGCGAGCTGTTGAGATAGGCCAGCACGTCCGGCCGCATCACCGTCGCCTGGAAGAAGGGCGCGAAGCTCTCGCGATGATTATAGTCGAAGGCATAATCCGCGCGGAACGCGCCGCCCTTGTCAAAGCGCACCGCCGCGCGCAGCGCGTCGATGTTGAGTGCGCCGGGGTCCTCGTCGCCGGGTGCGGTCGTGTCGTTGACATAACCGTCCTGCTCGCGGTGGACGTAGGACAGTTTCAGCTTGATCCCGCTGTCGCCGAATTCGCCGCTGTCGACCGATCCGCGGGCTTGCCACTGGTTGAAGCTGCCATAGCTGAATTTCAACGAGCCGCCGAACTCGTCGGCGGGTTTGGCGGTGATCAGGTTGACCGCGCCGCCGATCGTGTTGCGGCCGTAAAGCGTGCCTTGCGGCCCGCGCAGCACTTCGATGCGCTCCAGATCGACCAGATCGAACACTGCGCCGGTCGATCGACCGAGGACGATGCCGTCGACATAGAGGCTGACGGGCGCGTCGGCGGTGAGGATCGGTTCGCCATTGCCGACGCCGCGGATGAAGATCGTCGTGTTGGAGGAGGATGCCGGCGCCGTGGTGACGGTGATGCTTGGCGCGATCGCGGTCAGGTTGCTGACGTCGGTGATGCCGCGCGCCTCGATCGTATCGGCGGTTACCGCGCTCACCGCCAGAGGCGTATCCTGCAGTCTTTCTTCCCTTTTTTGGGCAGTAACGACGATTTCTTCCAGTCCCCCGCCAGTTGTTGCGCTGTCCTGTGCAAGGGCCGGGAAAGCAACTATCCCACTGGAAACAAAGGCTCCGCAGCATAGCGCGGCACGCATGCTTTGCATTCAATCCTCCCCATTTATATTGCGCAAACGCTTATTTTTATGGGTGTGAGATTGATTTATGCGGAATACGAAAACAAGTGCCCTACGCCAAGGTAGGACCGCTTTGGCCGGATTGTTGCGCAGGCGTCACACTGCCTTCTAACAACCGGAATTTGCGGCAATAAAAAAGGGCGCGTCGTAATACGACGCGCCCAAAAGATCGGCGGGGAGGCCGAAGCTTAGAATTCGTAGTTGAGGTCGACGCCGAAGCTGCGCGGCTCGCCATAGACATTGCCGGCATAGCCGAGCCCGCCGAAATCGATGCCGTTGACGCGATATTCCTTCTTGGTGAGGTTCTTGCCCCACACCGCAATCGACGCCTCATTCTCGCCCAGCGCCAGCTTGGACAAGGTGATCCGCCCGTCGAGCAGGCCGCGCTTCGCGCCGGCGATCTGGTCGTTATAGGGCGTGCCCACCGTCGTCGGGTGGAAGTAGATCTTGCTGCGATAATTGTAATCGACGCGGAAGCTGAGCTGGCCGAAATCGAATTCGGGCACGTCATATTGCGCGCTCGCGTTCAGCGTCCACTTCGACGAGAAGGGGAAGCGGGCGGTATCCTTCACGTCGACCACAGTGTTCGAGATCGGGTCGAGGATCAGGAACTCCTTATATTTGCGGTCGATATAGCCGACCGAGGAACTCAGCGTCAGGCCGTCCACCGGCAGCGCCTGCACTTCCGCCTCGACGCCCCAATATTCCGCCTTGCCGGCGTTCACCGTGACGCTCGATGCGCCGGCGGTGCCCGCCTGGAACTGCTGGAGCTGCAGGTCATCGTGGATCGAATAATAGGTCGCGGCATTCAGGCGCAGGCGGCGGTCGAGCAGTTCGGACTTCACGCCGATTTCGAACGAAGTCAGGTTTTCGGGCTTGTAGCCGTCATTGGTCGACCGCGCGTTGAAGCCGCCGGCCTTGTAGCCGGTCGAGGCGCGGGCATAAGCCAGCACGTCGTCGGTCGCCTGGAAATCGAGCGAGACCGCCCAGTTGAATTTGTTGAACTTGGCGGTCAGGTCGCGCGTCAACGGCGTCTGCTGGATGAGGTGCTTCTTGTCCTCGGTGTAACGGATGCCGCCGGTCAGGCTGAGCTGATCGCTGAACTTGTATTTGCCCTGCGCGAAGCCAGCCACCGACTTGGAATTGTGGCGATAGATCAAGGGTGTCGACAGCGGCACCGCGGCCTGGTCGGAGATGACGATCAGCGGGAACTGGTTGTTGTTCTCAAAGCTCTTCTCGCTGAAGTAGAAGAGGCCCGCGACATATTCGAACTTGTCGCCCAACTGGCCGAGCAGGTTGAATTCCTGGGTCCACTGGTGCTGGCCGCGATCATTGTTCGACGTGAACAGGCTGACCGGCAGCACGCCCAGCGGCTGCACAGTGCCGTCGACGAACAGGATCGGATCGAGCTGGAAGCCGAGCACGCCGCCCTGGCCGTCCAGTTCGTCGCCACGGTCGATATTACGCCATTTGCGATAGCCGGTCAGCGAACGCAGCGTCAGATTGTCGCTGAGGTCGATCTCGGCGGTGAGCGTGTGGCCATAGACGCGGTCGGTCAACAGGCCCGCATCGTCGGCGAAATAGCTGCCGAGCCGGTCGGTCGAAACCTGCGGGCCGTTGCCGCCGAAATTCACCGAATTGTTGAGGTAGGCGAGCACGTCGGGGCGGATGATCGTCGCCTGGAAGGCCGGGGCGATGCTCTCGCGCTGGTTGAAATCGAACGCATAGTCGATCCGCACGGCGCCACCCTTGTCATAGGAGACGGCGGCGCGCAGCGCGTCGACATTGAGCGCGCCCGGATCGCGATTGTCGGGCGCATTCAGATCGTTGACATAACCATCCTGCTCGCGGTGGATGTAGGAGAATTTCATCGCGATACCGCTGTCGCCGAACTCGCCGGTGTCGATCGAGCCGCGGGCCAGCCACTGATCGAAGCTGCCATAGGAGAATTTGAGCTTGCCGCCGAACTCCTTGGCCGGCTTGGCGGAAATCAGGTTGACCGCGCCGCCGATCGTGTTGCGGCCGTAAAGCGTGCCCTGCGGCCCGCGCAGCACCTCAATGCGTTCCAGATCGACCAGATCGAACACCGCGCCGGTCGAACGGCCCAGCACGATACCGTCGACATAGAGGCTGACGGGCGCGTCGGAGGTCAGGATCGGTTCCTGATCGCCGATGCCGCGGATGAAGATGTTGGTGTTGGAACTGGAGCCCGGAGCGGTCGCGACGTTGATGCTCGGCGCAATCGCGGTCAGGTTGCTGATGTCGCGGATGCCGCGGGCCTCGATTGTGTCGGCGGTCACGGCGCTGATGGCGAGCGGCGTGTCCTGCAGGCTTTCCGAACGCTTCTGGGCGGTGACGACGATGTCCTCAAGGCCACCGGATTCGGCCTCGGCAGCCGGCGCTTCCTGCGCGAAAGCAGGCGCCGCTACCATCATCGCGGCCGAAACCAGCGCACCGAACCGCAACGCCGAAACTGTGATTTGCATTCAATCCTCCCAACATATCTGCGCAAAGCGCTTCAATTTGGGCGCGTGATTGCGATATGCGGAACGAGAATGCAATAGTCTACATTTGAGTAGATTTCGTAGATCGGTCGCTTCGTTCGTGCCCCGATGGCGGAAAGTGGGGCGATCCGCCCGAACGATAGTCTTTGACGAGCCCCCGACGTCGCGCGTTCCTCAGCCGGCGGCGCGTGATGAAGATTCCAGACGGAAGAACAGTCCGAGCTTCAGGCTTTCGGCGATTTTTGCGGCCTTCGCCTGGAGCGCTGCGGCCGCATCGGACGGCATCAGCGCGTCGGTCGTTTCCGCCCAGATCGCAAGCCAGCGATCGAACATGGCGGGGGTGATCGCAGCGCGATGCAGCATATGCGCCTGCATCGGGCTGCCCTTGTAACGGCCGCTGGTCAGCATCACGGAAGACCAGAAGGCGACCAGCTTCTCGAGATGGGCTGGCCAGTCATCCACCGCCGCGTCGAACAGTGGCCCCAGCACATCATCCTGGCGAATGCGACGATAGAAAGCGGGGATCAGCCTTTCCAGCATCGGCTCGTCGATTGCGGTCGCGATCATCCTATCGGCCTAATCATGTATCTTGGATGCATATATAAGTGATAGGGGCGGCGATTCAATCCGCGAGCGCGGACGCCGCCGACAATGCTTCGCGGACGCGGGCCAGCGCCAACGCCTTGGGATCACCTTCGCCCATCAAGGCGAAGCTGCCGTTGAGAGCGAAGGTGCAATGGCCGTGGACGGTGGCGACCAATGATCGGGCGAGGCGAGGAATGGCTTCGCCCGCAGTTGGCGGCAGCACCGTGGCGATCTCCGCCATGACGATGTTGGTGAGTTCTGCACGCTCCTGATCGTCCGCTTCGGGCATCGGCTCGTCGGGGGGCAGGCGATGGTCGTAGATCGCCATCCACAGGCTGGAATTGGCGGTAGCGAAATCGAAATAACCCTCGACGAGGGCCGCGATGCGATCCGCCGAGGCTGCGGCCAACCGATCGCGCAAGAAGGCGGCCCACAGCGTGAAAGTCCGCGTGTTGATCGCCAAGATCAGCCGGTCATAAGTGCCGAACACATTGTAGACCGTGCCGACGGAATAGCCGATCCGCTTGGCCACCTCGCGCGCGGAGAAACGAGCAAAGCCGACCTCCGCCATATGTTTATGGCCTTCCTGGATGATCAGGTGTCGCAGTTCTTCCCGGCTATGATCTGATCGTCGCGCCATGGCCTAGTGTTAGGACTATAATTGAACAGTGTCCAATTTTTTATTGATCACCGTTCAATTCAATGGCAGATGATGCGCCGGCCGCTCGAATCGTGGGGTTGGGGCATATTCGAAGGTCGGGCGCATTCCCGATAACAGCGGCTTAAACCTTCCCCGATAATGAGCAGCCCGAATGATGAGGGTGATCCATGTCCGCTCCTGACCTGTCCTTGCTCGGCAAGAAGCGTTTCGGCCCGCTGTTCGCCGTCCAGTTCCTCGGGGCCTTCAACGACAATCTCCTCAAGTTCGCGCTGTTGTTCCTGGCCAATTTCGGTCTCTACGCGGCAGAACCTGACAAGGCCGAACTTCTGGCAACGATTGCCACCGGCTTGTTCATCCTGCCGTATTTTCTGTTCTCGGCGCTCGCCGGACAGATTGCGGATGCGTGGGACAAGGCGAAGCTGGTCCGCATCGTGAAGGCGGCGGAAATCGGCATCATGGCGCTGGCGCTCGCCGGCTTTTGGGCGTCTTCCATCCCCGCGCTGTTGCTGGCCCTGTTCCTGATGGGGCTGCATTCGACGATCTTCGGACCGGTAAAATATTCGATTCTGCCGCAGCATCTTGGCCCCAACGAGATCATGGGCGGCACCGGGATGATCGAGGCCGGCACCTTTCTGGCGATCCTGGGCGGGCAATTGCTGGCGGGGCTTATCTTGCCCTGGCAGGCTGGGCTGGTGGCCACGGGCCTTGCCGTTATCGGTTTCTGCGCCAGCCTCGCGGTGCCGTCGGCGCCTGCGACCGCACCGGGGATCGGCGTGGACGCCAATATCTTCAGAAGCAGCTGGAATATCCTGAAGTCCGCACGCCATGGCCGCGGCGTCTGGCTGAGCATCCTCGGCATAAGCTGGTTTTTTGCGGTTGGCGCAGTGCTGCTGTCCGAATTCGGCCCGCTGGTCAGCAACGTGCTCGATTCACGACAGGACGTTGCGACGCTGTTCCTGTTCATCTTTTCGATCAGCGTCGCTCTGGGATCGCTGCTGGTGAACAAGCTGCTCGGCGGCGAGGTCTCGGCGCGCTACGTACCGGTTTCCGCGCTCGCTTTGTCCGGCTTCATGATCGACCTCTGGCTGGCGACGCGCGGCTATCGCCCTGCTGTGGCCGATGCGGGTGTCCGTGAATTCGTGGCCGTGCCGGCCAACTGGCGGATCATGCTAGACCTGTCCGGCATTGCCTTTGCCGGCGGCATGTTCATCGTGCCGCTCTACGCGATTCTGCAGACCCATGCTCCGGCGGAGGAGCGTTCGCGCACCATCGCTGCCAACAACATCGTCAATGCCGCGATCACTGTCGCGCTGGTCGCCGTGGTGACGCTGATGCTGGCGCGGGGGGAGAGCGTGCCCGGCATCATCGGCGCGCTCGGCTTCGCGACGCTGGCCATTGCCCTGATCTCCTGCTGGCTGCTGCCTGAAACCGTCATCAAGGCGATGACGCGCGGGTTCCTCAAGCTCCTCTACCGCGTCGAAGTGGTGGGTGAGGCGAACATGCCGGCGCCGGGTGAGCGCGCGGTGGTGGTGGTGAACCACGTCTCCTTCCTCGACGGCCTGCTGCTCGCTGCCTTCCTGCCCGGCAAGCCGACCTTCGCGGTCCACACGCGGATCGCGCAGGCCTGGTGGGTGAAGCCCTTCCTCTCGCTATTCCACGCCTTTCCGGTCGATCCCACCAATCCGCTTTCGGCCAAGGCGATGGTCAAGGCGGTGCGCGAAGGCCGCACGCTGGTAATCTTTCCCGAAGGTCGCATCACCGTCACCGGCGCATTGATGAAGGTGTTCGATGGCCCCGGCATGGTGGCGGACAAGGCGGACGCGCCGATCGTGCCGGTGCGGATCGATGGCGCGCAATATACCCCCTTCTCGCGCCTGCGCGGCAAGGTGCGGCTGCGCACCTTCCCCAAGATTCGCATCACCGTGCTGCCGCCGCGTCGCTTCGCGATCGACGGCGAGATGACGGCGCGCGCACGCCGCGCGATCGCTGGCCGCAGGCTCTATGATGAAATGAGCCAGATGATCTTCGACACGTCGGACACGGACCGGACCTTGTTCGATGCGTTGATCGAGGCGCGCCATATCCATGGCGGCAAGGCGCTGGTCGTCGAGGACATCAAGCGCGAGCCGCTGGGCTATGACCGGCTGATCACCGCCAGCCTGGCGCTCGGCCGGCCGCTCGCACGTGTCAGCCAGCAAGGCGAGGCGGTTGGCGTGCTGCTGCCCAATATTGCCGGCGTGGTCGTCACCTTCTTCGCGCTGCAGGCGCATGGCCGGGTGCCGGCGATGCTGAACTATACAGCGGGGCTTACCAATCTAAAGGCGGCCTGCACCGCGGCGCGGATCAAGACGATCGTGACGGCGCGTGCCTTTGTCACGCAGGCCAAGCTTGGCGAGGTGGTCGCCGGGCTGGAGGCGGATGGCGTCGCGATCCTCTATCTGGAGGATATCGGTGCTTCGATCGGTGCGGGCGCGAAGCTGCACGCGCTGATCGCGCGGCCGTTCGCGCGCCGCAGCCACCGGCGGCTTGCGATATCGCCCGATCAGCCGGCGGTGATCCTGTTCACCAGCGGATCGGAAGGTCTGCCCAAGGGCGTGGTACTCAGCCACCGCAACCTGCTCTCCAACTGCCGTCAGCTTGCGGCGCGCATCGACTTCAATTCATCCGATGTGGTGCTGAACGCGTTGCCGGTGTTCCACAGCTTCGGGCTGACCGGCGGCACGTTGCTGCCGATCCTGCACGGCGTGAAGACGCTGCTCTATCCAAGCCCGCTGCATTACCGGATCGTGCCGGCACTCGCTTATGATGCGAATGCGACGATCCTGTTCGGCACCGATACCTTCTTGGCCGGCTACGCGCGGATGGCCCACAGCTACGATTTCTATTCGCTGCGCTACATCTTCGCGGGCGCCGAGCGGGTGCGTGACGAGACGCGGCGCACCTATGCCGAGAAGTTCGGGCTGCGCATCCTCGAAGGCTATGGCGCGACGGAGGCGGGGCCGGTGATCGCGGTCAATACGCCGATGCACTTCCGCGCCGGCACCGTCGGCCGCCTGCTGCCGGGCATCGAGGCGAAGCTCGACGAGGTGCCGGGCATCACTGAAGGCGGCCGGCTTTCGATCCGCGGGCCCAATATCATGGCCGGCTATATGAAGGCCGACCGGCCCGGCGAGCTGCAGCCCCCCGAGGGCGGCTGGCACGACAGCGGCGACATCGTCACCATCGACGACCAGGGCTTCGTCACGATTCGCGGCCGCGCCAAACGCTTCGCCAAGATCGGCGGCGAGATGGTGTCGCTGCCGGCGGTGGAGGGCTATGCGGCCGCGCTCTGGCCCGATGCCGAACACGCCATCGTCACCCGCGCCGATCCGCGCAAGGGCGAGCAGCTTGTTCTGTTCACCACGCACAAGGCCGCCAAGGCTGCCGATCTGCAATCCTGGGGCCGCGCCAATGGCGTGACCGAGCTTGCCATCCCGCGCGACATCCGTGTGGTGGACGCGCTGCCGGTGCTGGGAACCGGCAAGCTCGATTATGTGACGATGGGGCAATTGGCCGCGGCGTGAGTTGAAATTTAGGGCGGGCCGTGTGTCGCCGACCCGCCCAGGCCCCGTTCCTCAGGCCATCTGCTGAACTTCGCGGTGCCGTTCCACCAGCCGCGCATGCTCGGGAATCAGCGCGTCGACGGTGGCAAGATGATCTGGCACTTCATCATTGAGCAGGATCGACGGGCATTGGCCGTCGAACGTGCCGAGATTGGGCCGGTGCCAACGATAGCCGATCATCGCGGCCAGTTCCGGATCGAGGGTCTTCGCGAAATCGCGCGAATAGGCCAGCGCCTGATTCTCGTAGGGGTTCAGGCAGCCAAGGCAGTAGCTGACGATGATGCCACGGCGCGGCAGGCCGGAGCGGTTGGCACCGGCGGCATGCTGGGTCGAGCCGAGGAAGACCAGCGCATCGCCCGGCACCATCGAGCAGACGAGCGGCTGGCCCGTCGCGGGGGCATGCCCCATCTCGTCGCCATGGCTGTTGGGCCAGACCTGCGTCGCGCCATTGGTTTCGGAGAAGGTGCAGAGCGGCCACAGCACGTTCACCGAAAATTCGACGCTGCCCTTGGGCAAGGGAAACATCGCCTGGTCGCGATGCGGGATCTGGCCTGGCGCACCGGGATGGATCTCGACCGCCTGGCTGAGGTTGAGCTGGGGAAAGTCGGTCCAGGGCGAAAGCACCGTGCGCACCATCGCCATGATGCGTTGGTGCAGCACCAGCCGATGCGAATAGCTCGACCGTGAAAGAAGCTGATGGAAGCGCTTGGTACGTTCGCCATGGAAGGCGCCGACCGAGAAGGGCGTGTCGATGAAGCGTTCGTCCAGTTCCTCGCTCATCACCGCCATGTAACCGGACGGCATGGCGTTGCGGACGATCGTGTAGCCATCCTCCAGCAGCCGCGTGGCATCTGCGGAGAGGCCGCCGCGTTCGACGAGCGATGCGAAGCGGCCGGGAATCATGCCACGGCCGCCAGTTCGGTCGGCGCGGCGCGAAGGAGGGGCTGGCCCATGCCGAGCCGGCGGCGCATGCGGGGAAGCGTTTCGGCGCCGATACGGATCATCAGCGCCTGCACATCGACGCCATTCCAGGGGGTGGGAAGCGAAATGGGAAGCACGTCCCAGCCCATCGAAAGCAAGGCCGGAAGGCGCGAGGATTCGGCCAGCAGCGTATAGCGGCGGATGCCGTTGAGCTCGGCAAATTCGGTGAGCGCGAGCGCCAGCCTGCGCATCACGCGGATAGCCTCGCCACCAGAAACCGATTCCGGATCGCAGACGAGACGCGAAATCTCCCAGCAATCCGGGCCGATCACCGGGCCGTCCGGGCACAGGCTGCGGAAGGTGGTTTCAAACATGTGCGGGCGCTCGCTCGGCAACAGACGAACCGAGCCGAGATGGTCGCCCGTCTCCTCGCAGCACGCCATCATATAGACGGCATAGTCGCTGTCGAATTCATCGACCTCCAGCCAGCTGCCGCGAACGGGCAATTCCCAGCCAAGCTCATCAACAAATACGCGCTTACGATGATGGTGCATCTGCATGAGGCGCTGGGCATGCGCCCAACGGCTGGTTGGCTGGACAATCTCGATGTGCATGAATTCACCTCCACAAACAGCATCACCTTTCCGGGACGCCGCATCCATGTGGGTAATTACCCATATGGAGCGAAGGCCGACGCGGAGGGAAAAGGGAGCGGGAAGCGAAGGAATAGAAGATGCAGTTTGCGGCCGATCTCGGCAGTGCGCCTAGCGCGTATGAACCATCACCGCGCTGGGTGGATCGGCCCCAGCCGGGCAGCCTTGCATCTGCCGCGGGACTTTCGGAGCTCAGCCATATCCCGGGCCGCGCGGGCCTGCCGCTGGTCGGCATCATGCCCGAAGCGATGCTCAATCCCCTGCGGTGGACCGAGCAGATGTACGAGCGGTTCGGGCCGGTGCATCGCTTCTACGCTTGCGGCAGCTGGAACGTGCAGCTCATCGGGCCGGAAGCCAATGAGCTCGTACTGTTCGATCGACAGAATCTGTTTTCGGCCGAAGGTGGCTGGCATCGCCTGATCGGCGGGCTGTTTCCCGGTGCGCTGCTGCTGAAGGACGGGGCCGACCATCGGGCCTCGCGCCGCATCCTGGGCGAAGCGTTCAAGCCTGCGCGGGTCGAAGCTTATCAGCGCATCTTTGCGAACGACATCGAGCGCGCCGTCGAAAGCTGGCAGGGCAAGTCGATCGACATCTATGCCGAGGCGCGGCGGCTGACGCTGAGCATCGCGGTGTCGACTTTCCTGGGTCTCCCCGACGATATCCGCGCTCCGTCGATCGTCCGCGCGCTTGCGGACATGGTGGATGGCGTGCTCGCGACCTTCCAATCACCCTGGCTGAGCCCCACCTATGCCCGCGCAGTGCGCGGCAAGCGGCGGCTGGAAGCGCTGATCGCCGAGCTGATCCGCGATCGGCGCCGCGCGCCGGGCGAAGACATCTTCTCCCGCATCTGCCTGCTGCGCGACGACGAAGGCGCATTGCTCAGCGAGCATGAGATCCAGGGCGTCACGATCTTCCTGTTGTCGGCCGCGCAGGACACTTTGTCCTCGGCGCTCACTTCGACCGCCGATTATCTCGCCCGTTATCCGATATGGGCCGAGCGGCTGCGGAGCGAGGCGGAGGATGCCCGCATCGACGATATCGCGTCGGTGAGCGAGGTTGCGCTGCCCTTCCATGACATGGTGTTCAAGGAGGCGCTGCGGCTGAATGCGCCGGCGCCGGTGGTGTGGCGTCGTGCGCGTCAGCCTTTTTCGATCTATGGTTTCGATATTCCCGCCAACGCGATGGTTGCGGTCAATCCGTTGCTGACCCACCGGCTGGAATCGATCTGGCCCGAACCCGATCGGTTCAACCCGATGCGCTTCACCGCAGCGGCCGAAGCGCGGCGGCATCGCTTCGCTTATGTGCCGTTCGGGGGCGGGGTCCACAAATGCCTGGGCATGCATTTCGCCCAGCAGCAGGCACGGATCTTTATGGTTGCGCTGCTGCGCCGTTCGACGCTTGCGCCCGCGAACGCAATGCCGGTCGCCTGGACGCACTGGCCGAATGCGAAGCCACGGGCTCCGCTGGCAATTTCAGTGACCGAAAGAATTCCTGGAAGGTGACCTGCGAGGAATAGAGCGCGCGGACCATCAATTGCTGGCGGGTTGCCACGCAATATCGACGCTTGGCGCTTTCCATATATTTGTTGACCGTGCCCGGCTTCAGATCGAGCAACTGGCCGATCACGGTGTCGCTTTTTCCCGCAGCCCACAAGATCAGGCATTCGCGCTGGCGGTCGGTCAGCGGGGCGTCGAAAACCTCGGGGCCTTCCAACTCGCGACTCAGGCGCCGCGCAGCCTCAAAGGCGAAGCTGGCGAAGGACTGGAGCACGCCGATCTGTTCGCGCGGGAAATGCTTGCCGTTGGTCACGGTGAAGTGAGTCGAACCAAGATGGTCGCCCGGCAGATGGTTCGGCACGACGAAGCCGTCCGACAGGCCGAAACGCGCGATTTCCTCGGCGCGGCGGCGATGTTCGGGCCGTTCGGCGATGATCGAGGCGACATCGTCCCACAGGAAGCCAGTCGTGCGGCGCTCGCATGCCTTCAGGATCGCATCGTTGCGCCAATTTCCGCGTTCGCGATCTAACGCCACGAGTTCGCGGGGATAATTGCCAAGCTGCACGAGGCCGGGCTCAGGGACACCAAAGTCCGTGTGATGGGTCATCAGATAACAATCGACGCCGAACTCCGGCAGCGACTGTTCGATCACCTCCTTGAGTTCGGCAACGCAGGACGCACGTTCGGAGGCGCGGACAAACGCCTGCAAACGATCGAGCTGTGCCGTCGACTTCTCCATCCCTCAACGTCCGTGCTTACGCTACGGCGCCCTATTGCGACCTATTTCACCTGCGATGACATGAAATGGGGAAGCTGCCAATATGCGGGCGCTGCCACCGGTGGCCATCGGCAAGAAATATGGTCGGCACAAATTAAGGCGCCGTTTATATCGTGCAGCTCGCCAAGGCTCTGGATGGCGCGATCCGTTCAGATGCCGAGCCTGCGGTCGAGCATCTGGCCGATGCAGCTTTGTTCCACCTCTTCAGCAGGTTGAGGCGCGCCGAACAGGAAACCCTGGCCGACTCTGCACCCATTTGCGCGTAGATATTGGGCCTGGCCGTCGGTCTCGATCCCTTCGGCGACGACTGTCATCCGCATGGCGCGGCCGAGATTGATGATCGCATCGACGATCGCGGCATCGTCGCGGTCATGCTCGACATTGCTGACAAAGCTGCGGTCGATCTTGAGCGTGTCCACCGGATATTGCTTGAGGTGGCTGAGCGAGGCGAAACCCGTGCCGAAATCATCAAGCGCGATGCGGACGTTTTCCGCGCTCAGCAGGCGGAGCGCCCGTTCGACATATTCGGCGCCCCGGCCGAGGAATACGGTCTCGGTGATCTCGATCTCCAGATATTCGGGGGGGATTTCGCATGCCGCCAGGCGCTCCAGCACGCGCTCGGCGAAATCATCATATTTGAAGTCCGCGGCCGAAGCATTGATGGCGATGCTGCCGGGATCGAAGCCGCGATCCAGCCATCGGCGAACATCATCCGTAACGGCCTTCAGCATGGTTTCGGTGATCGCCACGGCAAGGTCGAAATCCTCGAACGCGGCGGTGATGGTCCGCGGCATCTGCAGGCCGAGCAAGGGATGCCGCCACCGCAACAATGCCTCGAAGCCCGAGATTCGCCCGGAATCGAGCAGAACCTTTGGCTGGTAATAGGGAACGATCAACTGGCTGTTGAGCGCACTGCGCGCCATGTTGAGCATCGACGCGCGCTTCTGGCTGACGGCACGCATGTTGGGCTGGAACATGGTGAGGCGCCCGCGACCCGAAGTCTTGGCGCTATAAAGAGCGAGATCGGCCGACTTCAGAAGCTCCGATGCGTTCGTCCCGTCATCGGGAAACAGGCTGGCGCCGATGCTCGCGGCACAGTCCAGGCTGCGTCCGTCATGCTGGAAGGGAACGCGCAGCCCTTCAATCAGGTGGGCCGCGATGGTTTCGAGTTCGGGGCGGCTGGCCACGTCGGGGATGATGACCGCGAATTCGTCGCCCGCCAGCCGGCCGACGATCGCACCCGACGGAGCCAGTTTCGCCAGCCTTTCGGCGAAGGTCCGCAACAATGCGTCGCCGGCATCGTGGCCGAGCGTGTCGTTGGTGATCTTGAGGTCATCGACATCGCATAACAGCAGCCCAAAACGGGTCGCGGTCTCCTCCGCCTGCTCCGCTTTCTGATCCAGCGTTTCGTAAAGAAGATTGCGGTTGGGGAGCGAGGTCAGCGCATCGTGCATCGCCGTCCAGCGCAGCAATTCCTTCGCAGTGCGTTCTTCGGTCACGTCCTGGAAGGTGACGAGCAGCCTTTCCAGCACCCCGGATTGTGACCGAATATTCCAGCCGGCGCTTTTGAGCCAGCGTTGCTCCCCATTGTCGGCACGGCGTATGCGAATCATGGATTCAAACTGGCGTGGCACGGCCCGGTTCGAAACGGCAGCGACGATCGATTCGAGGTGGCGGCGATCCTCCGGGTGGAGCAGTGACAGAGCGAGTTCGATAGTCGGTTCCGCATCCGCGGGTAGCCCGAGCATGGCCTTGAACTCGTCCGACCAGCTTCGCCTGCCGCTGTGAGGATCATAATCCCAAATGCCTAGCCGCGACGACTGGATGGCGAGGCGCAGGCGTTCCTCGCTCTCCGCCAGGGCATCCGTTGCCATCTTCTCGTTATGAACGTCTTCCAACGTACCGTACCAGCGGATGATGCGGCCTTCGGAATCGAAGCGGGCCGAGGCGCGTGCCCGCATCCAGCGCCAATCGCCCGACGCGGTATGCACGCGATAGGTGACGTCGACTGGATTGCCTGATTCGAGCGCGGCCACCCATGCGGCCATCGTCGGGGCGACATCGTCGGGGTTCAGCGAGGCAAGCCACCCGGCCCCGCGCGCACTTTCCGTAGGGTGCCCGGTCAGTTCCTGCCAGCGCGGTCCCACCTCGTCGATCGAGCCATCGGGATTGGCCGTCCACAGGATCTGTGGGTTGAGCGCGACCGAGAAGCGGTGATGCGCCAGGCTTTCGCGAAGCTCCGCCTCCACGGCCTGCCGCCCCGAGATATCGTCGGCCAGCATGATGACCGAGCCGGGCGGTGCGAAGGGCAGGGAAGCCCTTTCCGCATAGATGGATGCATTGCATTCCGCGCCACAGGATTTCAGCAGCGTGAGCGTCATCTTCACACCCGGTTCGCCATCGGACAGCGAGGACAGGCGTCGGGCCACGCTGGCGCGATCGGCCGGCACGAACAGGTCGGTGATCGGCGCGCCGACCAGAGCGTCCGCCGTCCGCCCGATCAGCCGGGAAAAGGCGGCATTGATCGCGATCAGCCGGCCGTCGCAATCGCACATCACCATTCCAACGGGCGTGGCGTCATCCTGCTCGCTGACGGCAAATTGGGTGATCGGGACGGTGAGCGGACGATCTTTGCGCATGCAATTCCCGAACAAGAAACGGGGAACCTATACTCCGGATGCGCGGCTCCCCGAAACATGACAACCCGCAACCGGCCGGCAAGTTGCAGCATCGACCCGCCGGATGCCGGCGACCGGACAAAGCCTTTCGTCCAAGCACTATAGCGACTTCCCATAGTGTAGGGGACTTTCACCGCAGATGACCATTGGCCGCTTCCCATTGCCGGCCTTGCCAATCCCCTCTGATTTTTTTAGTCCATACGGACGATAAACGGAGAGGCGGACCATGCTACGCGAAGAAGACAGGATGCATCAGCCTGGTTCGGACGAAAGCTGGTTCGAATCCTGGTGGTTTGCCTTCTACGTCCCGGCCCGAAAACTCACGGTTTATGTCTATCCCTGGTTCCGCCCCAACCTCGGCATCTGCGGCGGTGGCGTGTTCGCCTGGGACGATCGGGGCTCGCTGGCCTGGACGATGCTCCACCATGATTATGGCTGGAGCCGGCGTTACGATGGCGAAGCGGCGATGCTGGATGGTACGCGCCTGACGATGCCGCAAGGTGTGGTGATCGACGTCATCGAGAGCGGACATGGCTATCGCATCCGTTACGATCATCCTTCGCTGGGGTTCGACGTGCATTTCTCCGCCACTGCCGATGTCGCGGCCACCTCGGCCAAGACACCGGACCCCGGCGTCTTCAAAGGCCATATCGATCAACCCGGGCGCTACACCGGGTGGGTTCGTGTGGGCGACGAGCGACTGGAGGTGGATTGCCATTGTGTCCGCGATCGTAGTTGGGGTCCGCGTCGCGATGACATGATCGACATGCATATCGGTTATTTCCACGCCACGGCTTCGGGAAAGGACGCCTTCCTGATCGTCACGCATGGCGGTGCCGACAGCGAAAGCTTTTCCATGCTGTCCGGCTATCTGATCCGCGATGGGGTGCATGCCCCGCTGGTCGAAGGAACGGCGAAGATGGTGCGCGGCGCGGATCTTTCGCCGGCGGGATGTGTGGTCGAGGCGCGGGATGCTCAGGGCCGGCAGTTGGTGGCCCAGGGACGCAGCATCACCCGGATGGCGGTGCAGGTTCAGCCCGGTATGTTCAATTGGTCGAGCTTTGCGGAGTGGGAATGGGATGGCGTGAAGGCCCATGGCGAATTGCAGGATACCTGGCATCCTGACGGTTACCGTGCCTTCGCACTGGCACATGGGGCGGCCGCATGATCGGGATCGTCGATGATCAGGCGAAGGATGTGGCGCTCCGCACCTGGATCGAGGCGACGACCGGTGCCAGCATAAAGGCCATCCACCGGGTCAGCGGTGGCGCCTTTCGCACGAGCAGCCTGGTGGAGCTTGTCGGGCCGGGCGATCGGCAGGGCTGTGCCTTCCTGAAGATCGATCTGGGCTCGGCACCCAAGACGCCGTTCGATCTGCGGCGGGAGCATGGCCTTCTTGCCCGGCTCGACGGACACGCGCGCGCCCCGCGGACGATCGGGTGGCACGAAGGCGCGACCGCCATGGCGATGCACTGTCTGCCGGGAGAGGCGGTCTATGCCAAGATCCGGGACGATGCGCATCGCGAGCGGATCGAACGGTCCTTCGCCGAGGCGCTGGTGGAATGCCACGCGATCGACATCGCATCGCTTGCGCTCGATCATCTACCTGCCGGGCTGTCGATCCGACAGGCGATCGAGCAGGAATTGGCGATGTGGGAGGCGCTGCTCGACGAACGGGTGGCCGATCCCGATCCGCTGACATTGTTCGCCTTCCGCTGGCTGCATCATCGCCTGCCGGCGGATGATCGCCCCGCTGTGCTGGTCCAGGGCGATGCGGGGCCGGGCAACTTCCTGTTCGACGATGAGCGGGTGACGGGCCTGGTCGATTGGGAGATGACGCATCTCGGCCATCCGCTCGAGGATCTGGGATGCGTTCTGGCGCGATCGCTGGTGCAGCCGATGACGAGCGCGGATCGGTTGCTGGCCTTGTATCGCCAGGCATCCGGCGCGGTGTGGAGGCGCGAGGAACTGCTCTACGTTACGGTGCTGGTGATGGCGCGGTTCAGCGTGCCGATCGCGCTGGCGCTGGAAAGCCGGCACACTGGCTTGGATTATGGGCTGACCAACAGCTATTTCCGTCTGTCGCAGATATCGCTCGTCCGACTGATCGCGCGGGCTGAGAATGTCGCGCTCGATGAAAGCGTGCCGACCGCGGGCGCGAGGCCGCCGATCGATTTCGAGTTCGAATATCTGCGCGATGTGCTTGGCAATATCGTCAAGCCGGCGGTGGATGATCCCTATGTCGGATACCGCCTCGACGGCGCGATCGGTCTGATCAATTATCTTGGCGCGGCACTCGGCACCGAGACGCCGTCGGAGCGGGCGGACCGAGAGACGTTGCGCAAGCTATATGCGGAGCAGATCGCGACCGGAGAGATCCGCGCGACGCTGCAGGACTTCCTGACCGAAGCGCTGTGGCGGGAGGTGCTGATGCGCGACATGCTAGGCCCGCTGCACGGTCGGCGGGTCGAACTGTGACCGACTTTGCGGCCATCCGTCGCCATGCTCCAAACTTCCGGCCGGTTGGCGAGGGGATGATCGCGCCGGGATTGCTTTACCGATCGGGGGAATTGACGCGGCTCGATGGGGCGGCTTGGGAAGCGATGGCGGCGCTGGGTATCCGCACCTTGATCGACCTTCGAGGAACGCAGGAGATCGAGCGGATGCCGGTGACGCCGCCCGCCGGGATGCGGCTGGTATCGGTGCCGTTGCAGCCGGGCGATGGCCGGCGCTTCAGCACGGCGAGCGATGGCATGTCGGCCGCGGAGATGATCGGCCAAGCCTATCGCCATATCGTGAGCGAGCATCGCGCGGAGATCGGCCGGGTGGTTCGTCTGCTGGCCGAACTGGAGACCATGCCGGCGGTATTGTTCTGCACGGCGGGTAAGGACCGGACGGGGATATTGTCCGCACTGGTACTGGCGGCGCTCGATCTGGAGGCAACTGAGATCGAGGCGGACTATGCGATGACCAATGCGATGCTGACCGGGGAAGCGCGGCAGAGCGTGTGGGACGTGAGCGCGAAGCTTTCGACCTTCGGCATGCCGAGCGGGCCGATCGTCGATGCGCTGATGGCGGCGGACCCGGCTTATCTGCGGGCGGCGCTGGAGGCGGTGGGGTCGATCGCGGACTATTTCGAGGCGCTGGGGCTGGAGCCCGAAATCCGGGACCGGTTGAGAGATAGGTTGAGACTGGTTTCCTAGGTGGTTTTCGTCCAGTTGGATCGCCATTGACTTTATCGTCCGAGTGGACGATTAAAATCGCATGACATCTTCCCTATTCCCCGCCGGCGCCTTTAGGAGCGGATCGACGGCGTGCTGCGCCTGTCGAATCGGGGAGGGACGGAATGCCGAAGATCGTCGACCATGACGAACAGCGCCGCATCATCGCTGCGGCCGCGGTGCGCTGGATCGCGAGCCATGGCCTGGAAACGCTGTCCCAGCGCAACGTCGCGGCGCTCAGCGGCCGATCCAAAGGCAATGTGCAGCATTATTTTCCGGACAAGGCCTCGCTCATGTTCGGCGCGCTCAAATGGGTTTCGGGCGAGCGTGCGGAACGCGCCCGGCCGGTCCCCGGCGATCCCGACGCCGACGATCCGTTCGCGACGCTCAGCCGACGCCTCTTTGCGGTGCTGCCGACCGACGAGAAACGCGCCGACGAATGGCGCGTGCGCCTGTCGCTCTACGTCTATGCGCATAACGATCCGGACATGCAGGCCTATCTGGCCGAACATGGCCGCGAGCTTGCCGAGATCGGCGTGGCCGATGTCCGCGCCTGCCAGGCGAAGGGCGAGGTCCGCGCCGACCTCGATCCGGCGCTCACCTATCAGCGCCTGTCCGCCGCCGTATCCGGCATCGCCGTCGCCGCGCTCGCCAATGGCGGAGCGATCGGTGCGGCCGAGCAGGAGGCCATGCTTGCCGAAGTGCTGAAGTCCATCGCCGTCTGATGGGGGTCGCCAGAACCCTCCGGGCAAAAGGGAGGGTAGAATGAAAATCCAGAAGTTGCTTGCTGCCGTCAGTTGCGTGGCGTTCACGGTCACCACGGCCCACGCCCAGGAGACGGGCACGTCCGCGCCGGCGCCATCGCCCCAAAGCGGGCTGGAAGAGATCGTCGTCACCGCCCAGAAGCGGGCCGAAAATCTGCAGGAAGTGCCGATTTCGATCGTCTCGATGAGCAATGAGAAGCTGACCGATCTCAATATCGATCGCTTCACCGATGTCGGCTTCACCGTGCCCGGCCTGCGGCTGAGCCAGCATCCGACCACACCCTTTTCGACGCGGCTGTTCATCCGCGGCATCGGCAATAATGATGCGCAGGTGACGCAGGACCCGGCGGTTGGCGTCTATGTCGACGGCGTCTATATCGCGCGATCAACCGGCCTTGCCTTCGACTTCGGCGATGCCGAGCGGGTGGAGGTGCTGCGCGGTCCGCAGGGCACGCTCTATGGCCGCAACACCACGGGCGGCGCGATCAACATCGTCACGCGGAGGCCAAGCGGCGAAGCCAGCGCGGATGTGGAAGTGGGCTATGGCACCAAGGATTATTTCCGCGCGCTCGGCCGTATCGAATTCCCTGAATTCGCTGGCATCGCGACCAGCCTGACCGCGGTCTATTCGGAGCGTGACGGGCTGGTGGAGAATACCGGCGTCGGCAAGGATTTCGGCGAGAATGACCGCTGGGGTCTGCGCTTCGTGGCGGCGGCCGACCTGTCGGACAATTTCGACGCCTTCTTCAGCTTCGACCATTCACTCGAACATAATGCGCCCTTCTATTACCAGGCGCAGGATGTGGCGCCGGGGTTCGAAACCTTCATTCCCGTGGCGCCGAAACGGGTGAAGCGCGCGACGCTGGCCGCGCCGGTGGAGCAGAGCCGGCTGCGCACCGATGGCCTGGCGCTGACGCTGACGTGGAAGCCGTCGGATGATCTGACCCTGAAATCGATCACCGGCTATCGCGCGTTCAACGCCAGCGTCTATGCCGATTTTTCCGGCAATCCGGTGGCGACCCTGTTCCGCACCAACCGGCAGGACACCGATCACCACCAGTTCAGCCAGGAAGTGCAGTTGCTCGGCGGCGGGTTCGACGATCGGCTCGAATATATCATCGGCGGCTATCTCTTCTCCGAGAAGGCCGATCAGACCGAGGATTATGACGCCGGCCCCTTCATCATCAGCAACCGCTTCATCTACGCCAAGAACAAGGCGCAGGCGCTGTTCGCCAATGCGACCTGGGCATTCAACGAGCAAGTGAAGCTGACGGTCGGCGGGCGTTATTCCTGGGATCAGCGGCGCGCGACCAAGGACAATGTCGACTTCACCGTCCCCGATCCGGTGACGGGAGCGCCGCCGTTCGCCTTCATCGGCAATGGCGACAAGGACTTCTCCAAGTTTAATCCGTCCGCCAACATCTCCTGGCAGCCCAGCGAGGATGTGAACCTCTATGCGAAGGTGGTGACGGGCTATCGCTCCGGCGGGTTCGGCACGGGATCGGCATCGAAGGAGGATTTCGAGCGCGGGTTCGACGAGGAAAATCTGACCTCGTTCGAAGCGGGCGTGAAGTTGCAGGGCTGGGATCGCCGGCTGCAGTTCAACAGCGCCTTCTTCTATTCCAAATATAAGGACATTCTGATCGACCTGGCGGTGCTGGGGGCGCCACAGTTCGTCGCCAGCTTCAATGCCGGCCGCGCGCGCATCTATGGCGCGGAACTGGATCTGACCGTCCTGCCGATCGAGGCGATCCGCTTCGACCTCAGCTACGCTTATCTCAACGCCAAATATACCGAGGTGCTCGATCCGCAGACCGGCGCGGATGTGACCGACTTGTTCAAATTCCCCAACGCGCCGAAGCACAGCTTCAGCATCACCGCGGATGCCGAGCTTGCGCGGTTGGGCGATGCGCCGCTGCACCTGATCCTGAACTATGCCTGGCAGGACAAGGTGGTGACGACCGCGCCCTATATCGAGCGGCCGGGCGCGCGGATCGGCGCTTATGGCCTGCTGAATGGCCGGCTGGAGCTGAAACAGCTGCCGCTGGGCGCGGGCACGGTGGACCTGGCGGTGTGGGGCCGCAACCTTACCGACAAGGCCTATGTGATCGACGCGGTGGGCAGCTTCCCCTGGTCGACCAACATGAAGGCCTATGGCGAGCCGATGACGCTGGGGGTTGAGGCGCGGGTGCATTTCTGAGGGAGCAGCATCACAGAAGGCTCGTCACCCCGGGCTTGACCCGGGGTCCCGCTTCTTCCGCTCCTGAGGCGCTTGCGCGCTGATGGGGGGAGTGTTTTGTTCAAGCGGGGCAATCGGACTGGCAAGACCTGAGTTGATGTCCCCGGTTAAGCGGGACCCCGGGTCAAGCCCGGGGTGACGAGAAAGATTTAAGTCGGCGTGACACCACTGAATCAACCGCCCGGCCGGTCTTCGGCCGGGTCATCGCCCCGTTCATTCTCGCGGGGTTTCAGCGGGCGCATGAACCAGAGCGTCGCCATCGTCAGCACCGCCAGCACCACCGCGACATCATAGCTGCCGAGCCCTGCGGCGACGCCGATTGCGCCCGTCACCCACAGGCTGGCCGCGGTCGCGGTGCCCTTTACCGATTTGCGCTGTTGCAGGATCGCGCCGCCGCCGAGGAAGCCGATGCCGGCGATCACCCCTTCCAGCACGCGCGCCATCGCCGCGGGATCGTCTGCCGTGAGCGTTTCGACCGCCTGAACGAAGCCGCAACTCGCCAGCGCCACCAGCGGGAAGATGCGCAGGCCGGCGCTGCGTTCCTCAACTTCCCGGTTCCATCCGATCGGCAGCGCCAGCGCATAAGCGGCGGCCAGCGCGAAGAGGTGGGGAAGGAGATCAAACTGGTCTGGCATCGACCTTTCAAACGGCGCTGGAGCGCGGTTCGTTCCGTTGCCGTTGATGGGCGTGGATCAACTGGCGGCGCTGGGAGTTTGACGCTCGACAACACCGCTCCGCCCGCGAAACGGTCGGACGGGGCATGGCGAGGCCGGAATGCTCAAGACAGGCGAGAATTGCTGGCGGATCGAACAGGCGGTCCGCGCTGCGACGATCATCGACGCAGACGATTATTTCAACGCCGCGCGGGCCGCATTCCTGAAGGCGCGGCGGCGCATCATGTTGATCGGCTGGGATTTCGACGCGCGCATCGCCTTTGGCGAGAATAAGGGCGATGACGGGCCGGAGACGATCGGCGACTTCATCTACTGGCTGGTCGAGCGCAATCCCGAGCTGGAGGTGTTCCTGCTGCGCTGGGACCTGGGCGCGGTGAAGACCTTGTTTCGCGGGTCGACCATCTTCACGGTGATGAAGTGGATGACGCATGATCGCATCCATACCAAGCTGGACGGGATGCATCCGCCGGGCGCGTCGCACCATCAGAAGATTGTGGTGATCGACGATTGCTTCGCCTTCTGCGGCGGGATCGACATGACCGGCGACCGCTGGGACACGCGCGAGCATCGCGATGATGATCCGCGGCGCAAGCGGCCCAATGGCAAGCTCTACGATCCCTGGCACGACGCGACGACGGCGCTGGAAGGGCCGGTGGCGGCCGCGCTGGGCGAGCTGGCGCGCGACCGCTGGCACCGGGCGGGCGGGCATGAGCTGGCGCCCGTGACCTCCCCCAATGACTGCTGGCCGGACCCGCTGGAGCCCCAGTTCACCCACGTCGAAGTTGCGATCGCGCGGACCGTGCCGAAGATGGACGATCAGGAACCGATCGACGAGATCGAGAAGCTCTATCTCGACCAGATCGCGGCGGCCGAGCGGTTCATCTATGCCGAAAGCCAATATTTCGCGTCGCGGCGCATTGCCGAGGCGCTGGCGAAGCGGCTCGACGAGAAGGACGGGCCCGAGATCATCCTCGTCAACCCGCAGTCGGCACAGGGTTGGCTGGAGCCGATCGCGATGGACACCGCACGCGCGCGATTGTTCGAGGCGCTGCGGCGGCGCGACAATCATGGCCATTTGCGCATGTACCATCCCTTCACCGCCAATGACGTGCCGATCTATGTCCACGCCAAGATATTGATCGTCGACGACCGGATATTGCGGGTCGGATCGTCGAACATGAACAACCGGTCGCTCGGCCTCGACACCGAATGCGACGTCACCATCGACACGCGGCGGCCAGGCAATGACGCGTGCAGCGACACCATCATCGCGGTGCGGGACGGGCTGCTGGCGGAGCATCTGGGCGTCACGCCGCAGCGTGTTGCGGCGACGATCGCGCAGACTGGATCGCTGATCGCCGCGATCGAAACGCTGAGCGGCGGCGGCGGGCGGACGCTGCGCGCCTACCAGACGCCCGATCTCGCCGAGGTGGAGAAATGGCTGGCCGACAATGAGGTGCTGGACCCGGAAAGCCCCGACGACATGTTCGAGACGCTCGACCGGCCGGGGCTTTTGCAGCGCCTGCATGGATGGCGCCATCACGGCGACGAGTGATCTCGGCGGGCAACCAATTCCGGGCATCGGCTTTGTTATGGCGAGGAGACAGGCATGGCAGGGCGATGGCCGGCGACATTATGGCTGGTGCGGCACGGCCAGAGCGCCGGCAATGTCGCGCGCGATCTGGCGCATGAGGAGGGGCTGGGGCGGATCGCGCTGACCGGGCGTGACGTCGATGTGCCGCTGAGCGAACTCGGCATGCAGCAGGCCGCGGCGCTGGGGCGGTCCTTCGCAGCCTTGTCGGCGGCGGAACGGCCGGATGTGATCCTCGCCTCGCCCTATCTGCGCGCGGTGGAGACGGCGAAGCTGTTCCGTGACCAGGGTGGCGCCGATGCCGACGAGCCGATCTGCGTCGATGAACGGCTGCGCGAGAAGGAATTCGGCATATTGGATGGCCTCACGACCTTCGGTGTTGCCGAGACTTTTCCGGAGCAGGCGGAGTTCCGCAAGCTGCTCGGCAAATTCTATCACCGGCCGCCGGGCGGCGAGAGCTGGTGCGATGTAATCTTCCGGCTGCGATCGCTGCTCGACACGATCGCGCTCCATTATGCCGGCTGCCGGGTGATGATCTTCGCGCATCAGGTGGTGGTGCTGTGCATGCGCTACATCATCGACAATCTCGACGAGGCGACGATCCTGGCAATCGACAAAGAGGGCGATGTCGCCAATTGCTCGGTCACCGAATATCGTTTCGATCCGCAGGCGGGGTCGCGCGGGCAGATGAAGCTCGTCCGCTATAACGCGACCTTGCCGGTCGAGAAGGAGGATGTGCCGGTGACACGCGCGCCCGATCCGATCGTAGCGGCGCGGGGGTGATGGGCGCGCGACCCATCGACGCGGCGTGGCGGCGGGCGCATCCGCTGCCCGTCCATGCGCGCGGCACCGACAAGAATGAACGGGGCCGCGTGCTGCTGGTCGGCGGGGCGGAATTCGTGCCGGGCGCGCTCCGCCTGTCGGGTGAGGCGGCGTTGCGCGCGGGCTGCGGCAAATTGCAGCTCGCCACCGTCGCCCATGTCGCGATGGCACTGGGCGTGCTGATGCCCGAGGCGGCGATGATCGCGCTGCCGGCCGAGGAGAGCGGCGAGATTTCCGTGGCCGGGGCGGAGATATTGAGCGAGGCGTTGGATCATTGCGACACGTTGATCCTGGGGCCGGGGATGAGCGAGCATGCGCGGACGACCGATCTCGTCCGCCAGATGCTGGCCGCGCCGCGGCCGGACCTGTCGATCGTGCTCGACGCGGCGGCCGCCACCTGCGCGGCCGAACTGGCGGACGAGATACGCCGGCATGAGGGCCGCGTGCTGTTGACCCCGCATCATGGCGAGATGGCGGCGCTGACCGGCCGATCGATAGAAGAGGTGGCCGCCGATCCGCTGGGGATCGCGCAACGTACAGCCGAGGATTTGGGAGCAGTGGTGGCAATCAAATCGGCGGCGACGTTCGTCACGGCGCCGGGCGCGGAGCCGCTGGCGTTTGCCAGTGAATGTATCGGGCTCGCCACCGGTGGATCGGGCGATGTGCTGGCCGGGATCATCGGCGGGCTGCTGTCGCGCGGCACGCCGCCGCAGGAGGCCGCGGCCTGGGGCGTCGCCATCCATGCCGAGGCGGGGCACCAGGCCAGCCGGACGATCGGCCCGATCGGCTTCCTGGCGAGCGACCTCTTGATGCTGATCCCGCGGATCATGGCGGGCGCGATCGAGTCACCATCGGCCCAATAGGGCGCGAAGCCGCAACTCTCGGAGTTTGGTCATCCTTTTGCACCCCTCCATAGCGTCCCAAAGGGTCGAGATGGAGAAACGGGATGACGGAATTGCGCCTTTTTGCGGCAGGCGTTGCCGTTACGGCTCTCTTGGCCAGCGGTGCGGCGATGGCGCAGGAGGCACCGGTTCCCGCGACCGAGCAGGCGGACGCTGCCGATGGCGATATCGTCGTCACCGCGCGGCGCCGGACGGAGCGCGCGCAGGACGTGCCGATTGCGCTCACGTCGCTTTCGGGGGAGCAGGTGTCGGTTCCGGGCGCGATCGGCCTGGTTCAGGTCGCCCAGCTTGCGCCGAGCCTGCAGTTGACCGCCACCAATCCCCGCCAGACCAATATCAACATCCGCGGCCTTGGCGCGACGCCGGCCTTTGCCAGCCTGGGGCTGGAATATGGCGTCGGCGTCTATGTCGATCAGGTGCTCTACAGCCGGCCGGCGCAATCGGCCTTCGACCTTTATGATCTGGAGCGGGTGGAGGTGCTGCGCGGGCCGCAGGGAACCTTGTTCGGCAAGAACACGACCGCGGGCGCGATCAACATCACCACTCAGGAGCCGGAATTCACGCCGTCGGGCCGGGGCGAGATCAGCTTCGGCAATTATGATTCGATCCAGATCCGCGCCACGGGATCGGCGCCGATTTCCGACCGCGCAGCGCTCAGGATCACTTTCTCCGATACGGTGCGGGAGAAGGGCTTCGTGACCATCCCGCGGACCGGCCAGCGCGTGCATGATCTGCACAGCATGGGCGTGCGCGGCCAATTGCTGTTCAACGCGACCGAAACGCTGAAGCTGCGGCTGATCGGCGATTATAGCGACCTCGACCAGAATTGCTGTTCGGGCGTCACGACATCGGTGCGGACGACGCGCATCGACGGATCGGTGCTGCCCGCCAACTTCAACATCCGCACCGCGCGCTTCGGCTATGTGCCGACGCCGATCGACCCCTATGCGCGGGAGATCGACACCAACCGGCTCTTCTACGTCAACCTCAAGACCTATGGCGCGACGGGCATCGCCGACTGGGATCTGGGTGCGGTGACGCTGACCTCCGTCACGGGATGGCGGAAGCTGGAATATCGCCCCGCCACCGATGGCGACGTCATCGGCCTCGACATCTTCGTGAATGCCGGGGTGAACGAGACGCAGGAACAGTTCAGCCAGGAACTGCGTGTCGCATCGAACGGCACCAACGCGGTCGATTATGTCGCCGGCCTCTATTATTTCTGGCAGCGGATCGACGACAAATTCTTCACGATCTACGGCAAGGACGCGGCGCTGTGGATATTGGGGCCGGCGCAGGGTTCAACCGGCCCTTCGATCGGTGGGCAGGCGGCGCTCAACGGCCTGTTCGCGGACGGCACGGCGAGCGCGCGGACGCGCAGCTATGCGGCGTTCGGCGAGGCGACCTGGCATGTCACCGACAGTTTGGATCTGACCGGCGGGCTTCGCTACACCCATGAGAAGAAGGACGGTTTCTTCGGGCAGGTGCAGCGCGGGCCGGCGCTGACGCCGACGGAAATCCTGTTCGGGGCGCAGGCGATCCGCAATGTCTTCGCCCCCAATATCCCGACCTTCGACGCCGCGACGACCGAGGATAATCTGTCGGGGCGGGCGACCCTTTCCTACAAGATCACGCCCGACGTGATGGCCTATGCGACGTATGCGCGCGGCTTCAAATCGGGCGGCCTCAACCTCAATGCGACGGGCGCGCCGCCGGTGATCGACCCCGAAAAGGTCGAAAGTTTCGAGGGCGGGTTCAAGACGCAGTTCCTCGATCGCAAACTGACGATCAACCTCGCCGCCTTCACCCAGAAGGTGCGCAATTATCAGAGCCAGCAGATCGACACGGCGGTGGCGCAGACCGCCTATATCGCCAATGTCGGCACGGTGCGCTCGCGCGGGCTGGAACTCGACGCCAGCCTGCGGCCGATGGACGGGCTCAATCTGTTCGCCAACGGCGCCTATATCGACGCGACCTATCGCAGCTTCAAGAATGCGCCATGCCCGGTCGAATATCTGGGGCTGCAGCCGACCTGCGACCTTTCCGGCCGCCGCCTGCCGGGCGTTTCCAAATATTCGTTCAGCGCCGGCGGCGAATATGCCTTCGATGTCGGCGATGACATGCGGGCCTATGTGAACATGGATTATGCCTATCGGTCGGATTTCTACACGACCTACAATCTGGCGATGGACTCGCTGGCGTCGGGCTATGGCGTCACCAATGCGCGGATCGGCATTCGCGGCATCGGCGAAGGGTGGGATCTGTCGATCTTCGCCCGCAACCTGTTCGACACCAACTATATCAGCATCATCAACCCTTCCGCCTTCAACACCGGCCAGTCGACCGCGATCCTGGGCGATCCGCGCACCTATGGCGTGACCCTGAAAGCGAGCTTCTGATGGCGGTGCGGCGCCCCAACATCCTGCTGATCCTGGCGGACGATCTCGGTTATTCGGACCTCGGTGCTTTCGGTGGGGAGATTGCGACGCCGCATCTTGACGCTCTGGCCATGGCGGGGGTCCGCTTCACCGCCTTCCATTCCGCGCCCGCCTGTTCGCCGACGCGGGCGATGCTGATGACGGGCACGGACCCGCATATCGCCGGCATCGGCACCATGCTGGAAGTGGCGCGCCCCGGCTTTCAGGGGGCGCCGGGATATGAGGGGCATCTGAACCACCGGGTGGTGACGGTGGCCGAACTGCTGCAGGCGGCGGGATGGCACACGATCCTTTCGGGCAAATGGCATCTGGGCGACACGGCAACGAGCATTCCTGCGGCGCGTGGCTTCGACCGCAGCTTCGCTTTGATGCCAGCGGGGGCGAGTCATTATTCGGGCGCGGAGGCCGATGCCTTCTCCGTGGTCGAGACGGCCTATCAGGAGGATGGCGTCGCGGTCGCGGAGTTGCCTGCCGATTTCTATTCGAGCGATTATTATACCGATCGGCTGATTGGCTACCTGGGCGAACGACCCGCGGGGCAGCCTTTCTTCGCTTATCTGCCTTTCACCGCGCCACATTGGCCGATCCAGGCGCCGGCGGAGTGCATCGCCAAATATCGCGGGCGTTATGACGCGGGGCCGGAAGTGCTGCGCGCCGAGCGACTGGAGCGGCAGGTGGCGATGGGGCTTTGCCCGGCGGACGTGATCGCGCATGATTTTGTCGGCGGCGAGCCCTGGGACACGCTGTCGGCCGAGGAGCGCGCCTGGTCGGCCCGCGCGATGGAAGCCTATGCCGGCATGGTCGATCGCATAGACTGGAATGTCGGGCGCATCGTCGATCATCTGCGGGAGACGGGCGAACTTGATAATACGCTGATCCTGTTCCTCTCCGACAATGGTGCGGAGGGCGCGATGGTCGAGGCGATGCCGATCTTCGGGCCGATCATCGCCGACCGGGTGAACCGGCTGTTCGACAACAGCATCGACAATCTGGGAAGCCCGACGAGTTGCTTCTGGTACGGCCCGCGCTGGGCGCAGGCGGCGACCGCGCCGTCGCGGCTGCACAAATCCTACACGGCCGAGGGCGGCATCCGCGTTCCCTTCTTCGCCAGCGGCCCCGGTATTGCCGGTCGTGGGCGGGCGAGTGGGGCGTTTGCCACCGCGATGGACGTGGCGGCGACGATCCTCGACGTGGCCGGCATCGCCCAGCCGGCGGAATGGGAAGGCCGCGCGATCGTGCCGCAGCGCGGGCGATCGCTGGCGCCGCATCTGGCCGACGAGATGGGTGAGGTGCATCCGGCAGGCACCGAGACAGGCTGGGAGTTGTTCGGCCGACGCGCGATCCGGCGGGATGATTGGAAGGCGCTGTGGCTCGATCCGCCGGAAGGGCCGGGACGCTGGCAGCTTTATGATCTTGGCGCCGACCCGGGGGAGACGACCGACCTGGCGGAAAACCGTGCCGATGTCCTCGCCGAGATGATGGCCGCGTGGGATCGCTACGTCGTCGAGGTGGGCGTCGTCACCGAACCGGTGAGCGTGTTCGAGATGGTGCGGGACTAGGAAGCCTCCCGTGCCGTCACCCCGGCGCAGGCCGGGGTCCACTGTGCGGCAGATACATTGGCTGGAGGCTGGGCGCGGCGTCTGCTTCCCGGTGGACCCCGGCCTGCGCCGGGGTGACGATCAGCATGTTTGGCGGCCGTGGGTGAAACAACGATCCGGCGCAATCCGGCCTGTATCAAAATGAGATGGCTATCGGCGGCCCCGATCCAAGCAATTTGTGCTAAAAGGGCGCTCGTCGGCTTCCAGGGATAGCAATCGACCTTTCCGAATGCCGACGATTGAGAGGAGGCTTGCATGCGTAGGTCCGCCCTTTGTGCAATCACGTTGGCGATTTTAGCCCCGACCTCCGCAGCACAGGCGCAGACGGCCTATGGCTTGCTAGGTTCGGACCGGATCGTCACGTTCGATGCAGCGGCGCCAGGCACCATCATTACGAACCAGGCAATCACTGGCCTGGGCGCGGGCGAGGTGCTGACCGGCATCGATATCAGACCGGCCAATGGCCTGATCTATACGGTGGCGACATCGGGCAATCTTTACAGCCTGAGTTCGGGGCCCGGCGCCTATGCGGCGACGCTCGTCGGTAATATCGGGACGCCCATTATCGGCAGCAATTTCGGGATCGATTTCAATCCGGTGCCCGATCGGCTGCGGTTCGTGAGCGACGGCGATCAGAATTTGCGGATCAACCCCAACAATGCGGTCACCCTCACCGATGGGTCGATCAACCCGAGTGATCTGAACCTGATCGGTTCCGCTTATATCAACAACTTCGCCGGGGCGACCGCGACGACCTTGTTCGGCATCGATTCGCTGACCGCGTCGCTGGTGCGCAGCACCAACCCGAACGCGGGCACTTATATCAGTGTCGGCTCGCTGGGGCTTGGCGCCATCGGCACGGATGCGCGGGTCGGCTTTGACGTGTTCACCAGTTCGGGCGTCAATACGGCATATCTGGCGCTCAACGACCAACTTTATACGGTCAATCTGACCACCGGAGCGGCGACCGCCGTGGGCGCGATCGGCGCCGACGATATCCGTGGTTTGACGCTGCGACTTGGGTTCGTGCCGGAACCGTCGACATGGGCGATGATGATTTGCGGATTCGGCATGGTGGGGTCCGCGCTGCGACGGCCGGCCGGGCGGGCGACTTTGACGGCCTAAAGGCTGATCGACGGTGAAAGCCCCTTGGCTTCCACCGCAGTGGCGCGCCCCGACGGCGTGGGCTGCTGCTCACATGCTGAATTCGATCGTCACGCTTTCCGCGGAGCGTTCGGCCGGGCCGTGATAGACGGCCTCGATATTGTTGCCGTCGGGGTCGATCGCGAAGGCCGCGAAATAGCCGGGATGGTAAGGCCGTTCGCCCGGCGCGCCATTATCTTTCCCGCCGGAGGCAATCGCCGCCTTGTGGAACGCCTCGACCGCGGCGCGGTCGCGCGCCTGGAAGGCGAGGTGATGGCGGCCAGTCAGTTCGCCCAGCGCCGCCTGGCTGTCGGCAGTCGAGACGAAAAGTTCGTCGACCCAGAAATAATCGTCGCCGCTGCCGCCGATCGGGATGCCGAGCGGTTCGAGCACGGCTTCATAGAAGCGGCGGCTGGCGGCGAGATCGCGGACGACAAGTTGCACATGATCGATCAGGCGGCCGCGATGAAGTTTATGGGCTTCCATGCCTGGCTCCTCGATTGCGATGCGATGCCAACCGCGCGGCCGCTGGTTGGTTCCGCGCGGCGCAAGCTATTGAAAAGCGGTTCTGGGGTAAGCGTCCGGCCGCAGATACATCGATAATTGGGATTATATTACAATGAGATATTTTAATTTTACCGAGCTTCTATGATTGCTGTCGGGCAAGATTGGCTGGGGCAAAATTATGCCCAAAGACCTGTATCTTGAATGTCACAAGTTGTTTCCAAAATGACTTGGTGATCAAGTTCGGCTTAGCATCATTTGTTTCCTTATGTTTCTCTCCGCCATCAAAGGTGCCGTGGCGAGGTGTCAGGGCGCCTACCTGCATGTTTTTTCTTGGGGGAAAATCATGTCGAAACAGCCGAAACATCTTTGGATATCCTGTGCATCCTTTGCCCTTGTTGCGGGCTTCAATAGCCAGGTTGCCTGGGCGCAATCGACGCTGCCCACCAATACATCTGCCGCTACGGAATCTTCGCAAGCCGACATCGTCGTTACCGGATCGCGCATCCGCCGCGATCCGTTGCAACAGGATGCGCCGATCGTCTTTGTCGACCAGAGCGACATCGCCAAGACCGGCCTCAATTCGGTGGGCGATGTGCTGCAGCGTCTGCCGAGTTCGGGCGGTGGCCTGAACGGCAAGTTCAACAATAGCGGCAATCTGGGCAACCCGCCCGATGGCGGCGGCGTGGGCGCGGGCGCGGCCGAAGTCGACCTGCGCTATCTTGGCTCGCGGCGCGTGCTCGTGCTGGTCGACGGCATCCGTTACGTGAACGGCGCATCGGCGAGCGGCGTGCCGGGATCGACCGACCTCAACTCCATCCCCGAAAGCGCGATCGAACGGATCGAGGTGCTGCAGGATGGCGCATCGGCGATCTACGGTTCGGACGCGATCGCCGGCGTCGTCAACATCATCACCAAGAAGGGCCAGGCCGGCTTCATCGGATCGGCGCAGATCGGCCTTTATGAACAGGGCGACGGCGCCAGCGAGAATTTCCAGCTGAGTTGGGGCAATGGCACCGACGGGCCGTTCCAGGTCGTCATCGGCGGCAATTACAACCGGCAGCGCAGCGTGTCGGCGGGTGACCGCGCCATTTCCCGCTTCCCGGCGCCTTATTCCGACACCTGCGCCGACGGCGGCTGCTCGGGCTTCCTGCCCAATGGCCGCTACGCGATCTTCGGCCAGGATCTGACGCTCATCAACCCGGTGCTCGGCCGCGTCGCGACTCCTGCCGACTTCCGCGATTTCGTGAGCCCCGACGACCGGTTCAATTTCGGTCCGTTCAACTATCTGCAGATCCCGCTCGAACGCTACGGCCTGTTCGGCAATTTCCGCTACGAGGTTTCGGACGCGGTGAACCTTTCGGCCAAATTGCTGTGGAACCAGCGTAAATCGAAGAATCAGGCGGCGCCCCTGCCGTTCGGCGTCGGCCAGGCCGCGGGCATCACCCCGGTGCTGGACGGCACCAGCGTCGACGCCACCAACCCGTTCAATCCGTTCGGGGTGACGCTCGACGCATCCAACACGGACTTCATCTATCGCCGCTTCGTCGAAGGCGGGCCGCGCCAGTTCCACCAGGATGTCGACACCATCTATGGCGTGGCGACCCTCGACGGCCGGTTCGGCGGCGATTGGTATTGGGACGTCAATGCGGCCTATGGCGAGAACAAGGCCAAGCAGAAGATGTTCGGCAATATCAATTCGGGCAATCTGCGCCAGGCGCTGGGCCCGATCGCCGATTGCACCGCGCCCTGCGTGCCCTTCAACCTGTTCGGCGGGGCGGGCTCCATCACCCAGGAGATGATGGATTTCGTCACCTTCGTGCAGCAGGACAAGAGCAAGCAGGAGACGCTGGACCTGACCGGCAACATCACCGGCAAGCTGCTGACCTTGCCCGGTGGTCCGCTCGGCATTGCCGCGGGCGTCGAATATCGCGATCTCAAGGGCCGCTTCGACCCCGATCCGATCGTCGCCGCGGGCTTCAGCTCCGACATTCCGGCGCTGCCGACCAAGGGCAGCTATTCGGTGTGGGAAGGCTATCTGGAGCTCAACGCGCCGTTGATCTCCGACAAGCCCTTCGCCCAGTTGCTCGAGCTCAACGGCGCCGTGCGCTTCTCCGATTATTCCAAGTCGGGGTCGACGACGACGTTCAAGGGCGGCGTCAACTGGAAGCCGATTACCGACCTGCGCCTGCGGGGTTCCTATTCGGAAGGCTTCCGGGCGCCGTCGATAGGCGAACTGTTCGGCACGCAATCGCGTTTCGACCAGCAGCTCGACGATCCCTGCTCGTCGCATCCCGACACCACGGCGGCACGCAATTTCCAGAACGACGCCACGGTGCGCGCAAACTGCATCGCGGCGGGCGTGCCGGCCAGTGGCAGCTATCAGCAGGCCAACCCGCAGATATCGGTGCTGGTCGGCGGTAACGAGGATCTTTCGCCGGAAACGTCGAAGAGCTGGAATTTCGGCGCGGTCTACAGCCCGTCCTTCTTTACGGGGCTGTCGCTCGAGGTCGATTATTACGACATCAAGGTCCGCGGCGCGATCCAGTCGATCGACGCGGAGGTGACTGTCACCAACTGCGCGGTCAACAATGATCCCACGGCCTGCGGCCTCGTCACCCGCGCGGGCGGCGGCCAGCTGACCCAGGTGGTCGGCCTGCTCCAGAATATCGCCGGCATCGATACGGACGGGCTGGATGTCAACCTGACCTATCGCACCGGCGAGACCGACTGGGGCAATTTCGGCTTCACCTGGAACAACACCTTCCTGTTCAATTATGACGTGATCGTCCCCACCGCGACCGGCACCCAGACGATCAGCCGCGAAGGAACCGAACAGGGCAGCCCGTCCCAGGGTTTCCCCGACTGGAAGGCGATCGGCATCCTCGACTGGGACAAGGATGATTTCGGCGCGACGCTGACCGGCCGCTATGTCTCCAAGCTGAAGGAAGCCGGCGGCAATGTGATGAAGGCCCGCTTCTACACCGACCTCCAGCTTCGCCTGATGATCGGCGAGGACAAGGATTTCGGCTTCGCGCTGGGCGTGAACAACATGTTCAACGTCAAGGCGCCGGGATGCGTGACCTGCGACATCAACAATTTCGATCCGACGACCTATGACCTGCCCGGGCGCTATTTCTACGCGCGGGCTTCCCTGAAGATGTAGGTTCGACGGTCTCGCGGCGTTCCGCCTGCCTTTCGCAAGGCAGCGCGGGGCGCCGCGGGTTCGTGGCCCGCGGGCGACGGTTGAACCGCGGTCCCGCTTTCTTTACGCCAGCCTGATGAGCGAAGTGGTTGGCCGGGTGATCGAAATCATGCGCTACCCGGTCAAGTCGATGGCCGGCGAGCGGCGTTCCGCGACCGAGATCGACTGGCAGGGGCTGGAAGGCGATCGCCAATATGGCTTCGTGCGCAAGGGCAACGCCACGCGCTTCCCCTGGTTTACGGCACGCGACCATTCAGAACTGGTGCGCTATCGCCCGCACTATGACGATCCCGATCGGCCGCGCACATCGCCGGTGCAGGTGACGACGCCGGACGGGCACAGTCTTTCGTTGCAGGACGCGGCGCTGCGCGCGGAGCTGGAGCGCGCGGCCGGGATCGAGTTGCAACTGCTGCAACTCGGCATCGGCGCCTATGATGCGATGCCGGTGTCGATCGTCACCACCGCCAGCCTGGCCGCGCTGGAAGGCCGCCATGGCAGCGCGATCGACCGCCATCGCTTTCGCGCCAATATCGTCATCGAGAGCGATATGCGCGACGAGGACTGGCAGGGCGGCCGCGTCCGCTTCGGCGATGGCGACGATGCCGCGGAACTGCTGGTCGCCTGCCCGGTTGGGCGCTGCGCGATGGTGACGATCGACCCGGCCACTGCCGATCGCGACCCGACCATATTGCGCACCGTGGCGCAGGAGTTCGGCAATGCCTTCACGATGTACGCCTCGACGGCGCGGCCGGGCGTAGTGCGCGAGGGCGATCGGGTGCAGCTGGAGCGCGAGGACGGATTCCGAGGATGAACGATGGTCGGGTTCTGGGTGGAAGGTACTAAGGGCCGAAAGTCCGAAGAGGTCGGGGAAGCGGACAGCACCTTTTCGTCACCCCGGACTTGTTCCGGGGTCCACCGTTACGCAAACGACACCGTCAGCGGAACCAGTCCGAACGACACGGCCAAGTCATTCCACGATGGATTGTCCCGCTCGATCAGATTGCGTTTCCAGTCCCGACGCCACCGTTTGATCTGCTTCTCGCGCAGGATCGCGGCTTCCATTGAGCCGGCATATCCCAATAAACGAGCGTCTTGATGCCATATCGCTTCGTGAAGCCGTCGAGCACGCCTTCGCGATGCTGGACGATGCGGCGAAGAAGATCGGAGGTGACGCCGACATAAAGCGTCCGTTCAGGCCGCTGGTGAGAATGTAGACGCAAGGCTGGCGCTCGATCATCAAAGACGATGTTTGCTGCACAGTGGACCCCGGAACAAGTCCGGGGTGACGAAGGAGGGGGCGTGTCCTGCCATGGCCCCTTCGTCGGCGTGTCCCGACAGGCTGCAATTGAGCAGAAAAACGCCGATAGCGGCCATGATCGCCAACCTGCCGCTCAGCTAGGCGCTAGTATCCACCAGCAGGCGATCGGCGGCGCGCCATAGCAGCAGGGCGCCGGGGAAGCCCGCGGCGATGGTAATGAGGAGCGCCATCTGCAGCCCCGTGGCCTCACCGCCTAGCGGATCGCTGATCAGGCCGACGATGAACGGGCCGAGCAAGATACCGGCGAGCATGTTGAACAACGTGAACAAGGCGACGCCGGTGGCGCGGATGCGATCGTCGAAGACGTGCTGGACTGACGTCATGACACCGATCGACCAGCCGCCACCAAGCAGGCCCGAGGGAATGGCGAGGAGGGCGACCATCGTCATATCCGGGGCCAGCGTCGCGCCGCTGATCGCCAGCGTGGCGATGGCGAGAGCGATCGCTGACAGACGTAGCGGCCAGCGTCCGTCGCGCAGCACCAGCCGATCGGAGAGGAAGCCGAAACCGATCATGCCGGCGATCGCGGAGAGGCCGAAGGCGGTGCCGAACAGGCCGGTCGCTTCGGCCAAGGGCACATCGAAGCGGCGGACCAGCAGGCTGGGCGCCCACATGCCGAACGCCATGCCTGAAAAGCTGCCGAGTGCTATGCCGATATTCATCTGGCGATAGACCGGCAGGCGCCACAGGCGGAGGAAGGTCGCCCACAGGCCGGGCCGTTCGGCGTCCGCCTTTTGCGTGGAGCGGGGCGGCTCGGCCATTGTTAGCCATGCGGTGAGCGCCACGGCCGCGCCGATTCCGCCGACCCAGAAGAAGGCGTCACGCCAGTCGCCGGTCGCGGCGATGGCGGGGCCGACGATATAGCCGCCCATCTGACCAAGATAGATGCCGAGGCCGAGAATCGCGAAGGCGAGTCCGCGGCGATGTGGAGCGAAGCGATCGGCGAGGATCGAATAAGCCGGCGCGATGAACGCGGCCTCGCCAATGCCGACGCCGACACGCATCGCCGCCAGCGTCCAGCCGGTTTCCGCCATGCCGGACAGGAAGGTGAAACCGCTCCACACCAGGCACCCGCCGGCCATGATCGCGACGCGCGACCAGCGATCGGCGGCGCGCGCGAGCGGCACCGAGGCGATCGAGTAGAGAAGCGCGAAGGCCGGCCCCATCAGCAGGCCGATGAAGCGATCGTCGAGGCCGAGATCATGGCGGATCGGTTCGGCAAGGCCAGCGATCAGATAGCGATCGGCATAATTGAAGCTATAGACCACGAGCAGGATCGCCAGCGCATACCATGCGCTGGAAACTCGTCCTGCTGCGGGCGCAGCTTGGCCGTCGAGGGCAAGATCCCGGCTCGCCATGGCGTCTCTCTCCAATCGTTGCTGGCGATCGGCCGGGGCTGTATCCGCCCTCGTATCCAATGCTCTCGATTTGTAGCGAACATAAATTTATACTGCCGTCCAAGTCTAGACTGAAACGCCCACACGGATCGATCCATGTCCCAAACGCTGTCCCGCCGAGAACTCAACAAGGTCCGCACCCGCACCGCGATCCTCGATGCCGCCCGCGCCGGCTTTGCCCAGCATGGCGTGCAGGGGACGACGATGGACGAGATCGCGGCGACTGCGGAGGTCTCCCGCGCGACTCTGTTCAATTATTTCACCGGCAAGGGCGAGATCCTCGATCATCTCGTCGAGGAGATGCATCTGCATTTCTTCGCCCGACTCGCCAGCTATTCGACGATCAACGATCCGATCGAGCGGGTGCGCCTGTGTTTCGTCGAGACGGGGGAGGCGATGGAGCGGGACGCAGTGCGGCTGCGCCCGATCGTCGGCTATTCCGAACTGGGGTGGAACGAAAGCGGCATCGTCAGTCGGCTCGAACGGCTGACCGAAAGCTTTGAAAGACTTCTGGAAACGCCGGGAAAGCCATCCAAGCGGCAACTGCATGATCGCCGGGTCGTGGCCGAGATGATGGCGGGCATCTTCATCGGCATGATCCACAACTGGCGGCTCAACGAGGATTATCCGCTGGCCGATCGGCTGGGGGAGGCGGCGTGCTGGATCGGCGGAATGTTGAGACATCGGTCTTGATTTGGACTTCAATATAAAGATAGACCATCGTCCATAAAGATTCGCGGGCGGCATCCTGCCGTCACGTGAGCGGGGATGATGGATGCGTGGCTTGAGTGGAAAGGCCGGTGTGATCGCCGGCGGCGGACGGGGCATCGGCGCAGCGACCGCGACCCGGCTGGCGGAAGAAGGCGCCGCCGTCGTCATAGGTGATATCGAGGGCGAATGGGCGGAGGCGACCGCGGCGCGCATTCGTGACGCGGGTGGCCGCGCGATCGGGCTCGGCTTCAACATCTGTGATCCCGCCTCGGTCGGCGAGCTTGTCCAGACCTGCCTCGAAAGCTTCGGTCGCCTCGATTATTTCCACGCCAATGCGGCGGGTGGAACGCAGGGCGACATTGATGCGCTGACGATCGACCTCGACACGTTCGACCGCTCGATCGCGCTCAACCTCCGTTCCTATCTGATCTGCACGCAGGCCGCGGTGCCGGCGATGCTGGAACGCGGCGGCGGCGCCATGCTCTACACCAGTTCGGGTGCGGCCTATGGCGGCGCGCCGTGGCAGGTGGCCTATCCGGTCGCCAAGAATGGCGTCCATGCGCTGATGCGTCACGTCGCCGCGCGCTACGGCAAGCAAAGCGTGCGCGC
This sequence comes from Sphingomonas sp. DBB INV C78, assembly GCF_042693015.1. Classification (NCBI taxonomy): domain Bacteria; kingdom Pseudomonadati; phylum Pseudomonadota; class Alphaproteobacteria; order Sphingomonadales; family Sphingomonadaceae; genus Sphingomonas; species Sphingomonas sp. DBB INV C78. The sequence continues at coordinate 4,739,934 of NZ_CP170544.1, forward strand.
CAATGTCGTCTGCCCCGGCCTGGTGCTGACCGAAGCGGCGATGGAACATCTCAACGAAGACTATCGGGAAGCGGGGCTGAAGCGCGCCGCCAGCCCGCGCCTCGGCGAAGCGAAGGACATCGCCGCGATGGCGACATTCCTGATGTCCGACGATGCGGAATGGATCACCGGGCAGGTGATCAGCGTCAACGGCGGGATGGCGATGCGCGACTGAGCGGCGCCCCGACACACCGGCAATTCGTGAAACCGCGCACCGGCCGAACCGACAGGGCGGGCGCATCCCAGGGAGAGAGACGAATGACCAAGACCTATCTGATTGCGCTTGCGGCGGGCACTGCGCTCGCCACAACACCGGCGCTGGCTGCGGAGGCGACGGCTGTTTCGGCAGCGGCGGCACCCGCGGTAGAGGGGGCAGCGGATGGTGGCCTTGAGGACATCGTCGTCACCGCGCAGCGCCGCGAGGAAAGCCTGCAGAGCGTGCCGGTGGCCGTCACCGCGGTGGGCAGCGAGACGCTGGCCGCGCTGCGCGTCGCCAATATCCGCAACCTTTCCGGCCTCGCGCCCAGCCTGCAGGTGACGGCACAGGGGCAGCAATCGATCCCGCTGATCAGCATCCGCGGCATATCGTCCGGCACGTCGACCAACTCGGTCGATCCCAAGGTCGGCATCTATCTGGACGGCGTCTATGTCGGCCGTTCAGTCGGCGCGATCTTCGATCTGGCGGATATCGAGCGGGTGGAGGTGCTGCGCGGGCCGCAGGGCACTCTGTTTGGCCGCAATGCGACGGGCGGCGCGCTGAGCCTGATCACCGCCACCCCGACCGGCGAGTTCGGGCTGAAGCAAACCATGTCCTACGGCAATTTCGATGCGTTCCGATCGCGCACCGTGCTCGACCTGCCAGCGCTCGGGCCGCTCAGCCTCAAGATCGCTTATCTGCATGACGAGATCGAGGGCGATGTCGACAATCTGATCGGCGGCACCACACTCGATTTCACGCCGCGCGCGCCCGATTTCGGCACGCTGAAGATGGCGGACAAGCTGGGTGGCCGTAATGTCGATGCGGTGCAGGTCGCCGCGCGGATCGACGCGAGCGACGCGCTCACCATCGACTATCGGTACGACTACACCGATTCCCGCACGGTGGGCCGTGGCGCCCAGCTTTTCGGGCCGCTGCCGGGCAGCGCCGGCAATTTGCAGCGCGCCATCCTGGGTTTCCAGGGGCTGACCGGGGGCATCACCAATCTCGGCACTGAACGGTTCGACGCGCTCGCGGCCGGCACCAGCACCGATCATATGAAGATCCAGGGCCACAGCCTGACGATCAATTGGGACCCCGGCGACATCATCTCGGTCAAGAGCATCACCGCCTATCGCAAGTTCACGCAGAAGCCGGTGGTCTATGATCTGGCGGCGAGCGGCGGGCTGAAATTCACGCTGCCGCAGTTCTTCGGCCTGATCACGCCGGGCCAGATCGGCCAGGTGTTCAACCCCGCCAACCAGCCGGGGCCAAACGACTATTTCTATTCGCTGCTGACGGCGCGATCGACCAGCCAGAAGCAGTTCACCCAGGAAGTGCAGTTCACCGTCACGCAGGACGCGTGGGACCTTGTCGCCGGTGTCTTCTACTTCCACGAAAAGTCGCCCGCGGTGGACGTGCTCGGCATCTTCCAGCCGATCGCCAATGGCGTCGTCATCACCACGCCCATCGACGCCGCGTTCGGCAGCGGCACCACCCGCACCGTCGCCATCAACGATTCCATGGCGATGTATGGCCAGGGCACCTGGCACATCAATGACCAGATCGACCTGACGGGCGGCATCCGCTTCACCATCGACGATCGCGAGACGCAGCTCATCGCTGTTTCGGGCGCGCAGGGCGGCATGCTCAAACCCGGCACCTATAAGAGCGATTACAGCCGCGTGAACTATGCGGGCATCCTGACCTGGAAGCCCAATTCGGACATCACCGCCTACGCCAAGATTTCCACGGCCTATGTCGCGGGCGGGATCATGAACGCGATCCCTTATGACCCGGAATCGCTGACCTCCTACGAGATCGGCATCAAATCGCAGTTCCTGAACAACCGCGTGCGCGCCAATTTCGCGGCCTATTTCAACGATTATAAGGATCTGCAGGTCAACAATTTCGTCAACGGCGTGCAGGCGTTCAACAATGCCGGCAAGGCCGAGATCCCGGGTTTCGAGCTGGAGGTGGATGCCAGGCCGACCGACTGGCTGACCTTGAGCGGCAATGTCGGCTATTCGGATTTCAAATATAAGGAATTCGTCCTCAACGGGGTGGATATCGCCGACATCGCGAAGCCGGCCTATCTGTCGAACTGGACGACCCGGCTTTCGGCGCAGGTCGACCTGCCGGAGATCGGCAGCAACGGCGGCACGCCCTTCGCGCGGATCGATGCGCGCTGGCGGTCAGATTCGAACATCGTCAACCCGCTGCCAGCGGACCCGGTGCTGGCGGATCTCGCCGTCACCAAGGCCTATTGGCTGGTCGATGGCCGCATCGGTATCTCATCGCTGGAAATTGGCGGCGGCAGTTTCGATCTGTCCTTCTACGGCCAGAATCTGTTCAACGAGCGTTATTATCCGTTCGGCGCACCGGTGATCGGCCTCACCGCCATCTATGATCGCGGCCGTACCTATGGGATCGAGCTTTCCGCGAAGTTCTGAACGGAGTGAGGCAAGCCGTCACAGGCTTGCCTCAACCGCCTGATTGATCGACATTCCCCGGAAATAGGGGAGGGCGATCATGCGCTTTATCGTGACGGGCCTGACATTGCTGATGTCGACCGCGGTGGCCGCACAACCGGTCGATCCCGCCAAGGTGAATATCCGATCGGTCACGCTGGCGCCGGGTGTCGCCGTGCTGTTCGGCGCAGGCGGCAATATCGGCGTCAGCCATGGGGCGGACGGCACGGTGCTGATAGACGACCAGTTCGCCCCGCTGACCGACAAGATCAATCAGGCGGTGAACGGGTTGGGCGCGAAGCCCGTCCGCTTCGTCATCAACACGCACTGGCATGGCGACCATACCGGCGGGAACGAGAATCTCGGCAAGGCGGGCGCCGTTATCGTCGCGCACGACAATGTCCGCGCGCGGATGTCGACCGAACAGTTTATGAAGCAGTTCAACGAACGCGTGCCGGCGTCACCAGCGGGCGCACTGCCGGTCGTCACCTTCGCCGAAGGCGTCGCGCTGCACCTCAACGGCGACACGTTGAGCGTGGTGCATGTCGAACATGCCCACACCGATGGCGACGCGCTGGTGAAGTGGCAGAAGGCGAACGTCCTCCACGGCGGCGACGTGTTCGTGCGCTATGGATTGCCCTTCATCGACGTGGGATCGGGCGGCAGCATCCAGGGCATGATCGCAGGCGTGGACAAGGCGATCGCGATGGCGGATGCCAATACCAAGGTCATTCCGGGGCATGGCGAAATGGCCACCCGTGACGACATGATCGCCTATCGCGACATGCTGAAGACGATCATGGATCGTGTCGCGGCGGGGCGGAAGGCGGGGCAGACGCTCGCCCAGATCCAGGCGAGCAAGCCGACGCGCGAATGGCCGGCGAAGCCGGGCGACTTCATCAAGCCCGACGATTTCGTGGCGACGGTCTATGCCAACCTCGCCGAGCCGCCATCCCGTGACGGCGACCATAAGCATTGATGGGATGATGGGCCTCACCCCCGGCTCGCGCCGGCGATGAGGCCCGATCCTATCAGGCGGCGAGCCGTTCCGAACGGGCCGCAGCCGCGACGGGCTGGCCGGCATCGGTGCGGAACTGCGCGGCCTGCTCGGTCAATGATGCCACTTCGCTGTTGAGGTTGCGCGCAGCGGCCGAGGTTTCTTCGACCATCGCCGCATTCTGCTGCGTCGCCTGGTCCATCGTGCCCACCGCGACGCTGATCTGCGTGATCGCGGAGGATTGCGCCTGGTTGTCGCGCGCCATCTCACCGAGCAGCGAATGCACTTCGCCCACGCCGTCGGCGATGCTGGCGAGCGCATTGTCGACGCGCTGGACGGCCTCGACCGCGGTGCCGATGTCGGTCTGCGTCAGGGTGAGCTGATCGCGCGCCTTCTTGGCTTCCTCCTCGGCGCGCATAGCGAGCGCGCTGACGAGATCGGCGACGACCGCGAAGCCGCGGCCCGCTTCACCCGCACGACCCGCTTCCACCGCCGCGTTCATGGCGAGGACGCGGGTCTGGAAGGCGATCTTGTCGACGCCCTCGATCACCTCGTCGATGCCCTTGGCGCTGCCGCGGACGCGGTCCATCGCCTGCACCGCCTCATCGGCGACGGAGCGGCCGCCGCTGACCGTCGAGATCGCCTCGTCGGCACGCTCGACCGTCTTGGACGCGTTTACGGCGCTCGCCTTCAGGCGATCGTCGATCTGCACGAGCGCGGCGGAGGTTTCCTCCAGGCTCGCGGCATTGGCTTCCGTGCGACGGGCAAGATCTTCCGACGCCTGGGCGATTTCCTGCGATCCGGTGCGGATGGCAGTGGCGCTGTCGGTGACGGTGCCGATCATCTGGCGCAGGCCCGTGACCGCTTCGTTGAAGTTGGTCTTGAGCACGGCGTAGGCACCGGGGAAGTCCGCGCGGATCTCGGTCGTGAGGTCGCCATCGGTGAGGGCGGAGAGCCCTTCGCCGATCGCGGAGGTGATCAGCTTCTGCTCCTGCGCCGAGCGGGCGTCGGCGGCGGCGCGATCGGCCGCAGCCTGGCGGAACACGTCGGCCGCGCGGGCCATCGTGCCAATCTCGTCATGCCGGTCCGTTTCCGGCACGGCGAGATTTTCGCCCTTGGCGAGCCGATCGACGGTTCCGCTGAGCGCAGCCATCGGCCGACCGATGATCGAACGTGCGGCGTAGAAAAGTCCCGCGAGCGATGCGCCGACAATCAGGATGCCGCCGACAATGAGCTGCCACGCAAGACTGCGCGCAGGCGCGCTGATCGTCGCTTCAGGCACGTCGAGCACGAGCGCCCAGGTGGCATCGAGGCCCTTGAACTTGATCGGCCGGATTGTCCGTTCAACGGCCACGCCGTCGATCTCGATATTGTCGAGGGTATCCGTCTTGCCGCTGGCGATGGCGGCCTTCACGCGATCGAGCCCGGTATCGGCATAGGGCTTCATGCGGAGCGCCGGATCGTGATGCGCAACCCACAAGCCATTGCCCGAAAGCAGCATCACCTTGCCCGTTCCGAACGGTTTCAGCGCTGCCAGGCGTTCCGATATGTCATCGAGCGCGATGTCGAGCCCGGCGACGCCGATGACCTTCCCGCCAGCCTTCACCGGGAAGGCGACCGACGTCATCGTGATCGTCTTGCCGCCGACCTGATAGGGATAGGGTTCGGTGATCGCGCCGCGACCGCTGTCATGCGCGAGCTTGTAATAGTCGGCCGAATAGACGCCCGTCTCGGTATTGGGCTGCATCGCGACGCCGCCGTCCTGCTTGATCCAGTAAGGCATGAAGGCGCCATCGGCGCGCGAGCCCGAATGGGCCGTCATATTGGCATCCTGGCCGTCATAGCCGTTGGGTTCGGCGAAGAACCAACTGCCGAGCACCATCGGCGACGCATTGACGTTGGGCTTGAGCACCGACATCGCGAGATTGCGGTCGCGATTGCCCGACTGATGGAGGGCCGTGAGCGAAGCGGCCATCGACTGCGCCGCCGCCTCGATCGCGGTGATATCGGTTTCGAGGGCGTTGGTTTCGGAATCCGCCTGTGCCGTCGTCGCGTCGCGCGAAAGCGTGTCCACGACCGCATTCGATTGGAAGATGACGACCGAGAATCCGACGATCAGCAAAAGGCCGATCGACAGACCCGCCACCGACATCAACTTACCGGCGATGGCCATCCGGTTGAACATTGCATGCATGAGGGTTCCCCTGCTTCGGGGCCGGACGGTCATCCGCTCCCCTTCCTGCCCGCAGCCCCGCCCGACTGTGTATCCAGCCCGGTCATCGGCAAAAGCGGCACCCGTTCATTATAGATGAGCTGCAGGTGAGCAGGTCGGAACCGGCAAAAATTCGGCAATGTTCCGAAATGATCTGCGGCAATATTATTGCGTCACACCGGATCGTCAGTTGCGGCCGATGGCGGCTTTCAGCAGGCCGATCTGCTTGCGATAAAGATTGGTCATCGCCGCGAAGTCGGCCTGCACCTCGCCCATCTTGAGCAATTGTTCTTCCAGCGTGACGTTATTGCCGTCGGGCTTGGTTTCGCTGGTGTCCTTGTCCATCACGACATTGCCGCCGGCCTGCGGTGGACTGGCGCCGAGCGCGACCATGCCGCTGGTGATCTGAATGCGGGGGCGAGCGACGCGCGGCGCGCCGGCGGCAGTGCCCTGCGCCGCGAGCAGTGCCGAGAAATCGGGCGCCTTGACCTCGCGCGCCTTGAAGCGCGGGGTTTCGCTATTGGCGATATTTTCCGAAATTACGCGCTGGCGTTCGGAGAGATGCTTCATCGACAGGCCGATGCCGGTCAGGAGCGGTGGAGTGGTGGCCATGATGGAATTCCTCAGCTGCCGGTGGTCAGGCGATCGAGTGCGGCCTGATAGTTGGCGAGTTGGGCCTGTTGATAGGCTGAGCCGTTGCCGGTGGCGCCATCGACCAAATTGGCTTTGCCCGTATCCCAATAGAGCGAGCGATAGGCGGTTTGCGTCATCGACAGCGCCGACTTGATCTTCTCGAGCGCGACCGACGCGCTCGCTGCGGTGTTGAGGTTGAGGGCATCGTCGAGCGCGAGGCCGAAATTGCCGCCGGGCCGCACCTTGGGATCCTTTGGCCCGGCCGGCGTGGGGACGGACAGGCGGGCCGGCTCCATGCCGAGCTTCGCCAGCGCATCCTTGCCGTCGACTCCCGCGATCAGTTCGATCGCATAGCCTTCCTTGGCGTTGATCCGGAGCGTGGCCTTGCCGTTGATCTTGGGCGTGGTGATCGCGGCATTGGCGCCGGTGATCTTGCGGATCTTGTCGGCGAGGGTGGTCAGCGTTTCGTTGGCGGCGATGGTGATCTTCTTCACCCGGCCGCCGGCTACGCTGATACTGAACTCGTCACCGGCGCGGAGGCTGGTCTGCGCTGTCAGCGACGTGGATTCGGTGACGTTCACCGTGCCACGGCGCAGGCCGAGCGCGCCGAGCACGCTGGCGCCGCCGGTGGCGGCCGCGATCCGCACCGGCTCGGTCCGATGGGTCGGGCGGCCGAATTGCGAGGTGTTCTCGATCGCGCCGGTGGCGGTGTCGATGCGGCTGACGAAACCGTCGGTCGCGCCGACGCGAGCGGCGCCGATCGCGCCGGTGGTGCGGCCGCCGATATAGAGCGCGCCACCCATGAAGGTGACGCTGTCCACCTCGTCACTGTCGGCCGAGCCGATATAGGTGGTGCTGGCACCCGAGAGTGCGCTGTCGATACGGGTGACGAAGCCGTCGCGCCCGCCGCTGAGGCCATTCACCTGCGTGCCAGAAAGGGCAGCCTGGGTCGCACCGACCACGGCGATCTCGCCGGTGGCGGAAACCGCGATGGCGCGCGCATCGGCGCTGCCCAGTGCGATCGAGCCGAGATCGGACGAGAGTGCCGACGCATCGAGACGGCGGAGCGTGGCCACGCCATTTTCGCGGGTGAGGGCGAGCAATTCGCCCGAGCTGTCGATGGCGAGCGCCGCGACGCTGTCGCTGCCGCCACTGTCGATCGTGCGGCGTTCCTGCAACTTGCCATTGGTATCGAGCCGCGCGACGAAGGCATCGCCGCCGCCGGTCGCGGACTTGCCGCCGACATAGACCGACCCGTCGGCGCCAACGGTGACGGCGTTGGCGGTGTCGTTGCCGAGCTGGCGTACCGAGGTGGAGAATTTCTCGTCGCCATTGGCATCGAATTTGGCGACGAGCATGTCGCTGTCGGTGCCGAGACTGCCGTTGAACGGCCCCTTCACCGTGCCGGCGACGACGACATCGCCATTGGCGGCGATGCTGACCGCGGCCCCTTCCGCTTCGCCGGCGACGCCCAGAGTGCGTTGCCAGACGACCTTGCCCTCGCTGTCGAGCTTGGTGAGGAACAGGTCATTGCCGCCATCGGAGAGATTGGCACCGAGATCGCCCGCGGTGGTGCCGACGACATAGCTGAAGCCCTGCGCATCGGTGGCGATGGCGCGGGCGGTGGTGGCGGCGAAGACCTGGACGGGGGCGGCGTCCTTGTCGGTTGAAGGCTTCGCCGTGAGCTGCGCCTGTTCGGTCGCGGTGCGATCGATCGCGGCGATCGAGCCGATAATGTTGCGGTCGAGCGCGCCGGTAGGATCGTCGAAGCGCAGGATCTGGGCGGTGGACGGCGCATCGAGCGCGGTCTGTCCGCTGACGACCATCAACGCATCGCCGGCATTGACCTGATCGAGCGCGAGCTTTTCGGTGCCCGCCGACTTCATCACCAGGCCCCATTTTCCGTCATTCTTCTCGACGGCGAAGCGGGTCTGCCAGCGCGGCAAGACATTGCCGCCGGCATCGGTGACGGGATCGCCGTTCACGTCGAGCATCGGCACGGAGGTGATCGCGGCGTTGAGCTGCGCTGTCACGGAATCGAGCGTCGGCGGTTGCGTGCCCTGCGACAGATCGACGGTGACGGTATCCTTGATCGAACCGCGGGTCAGCTCGATCTTCAGCACTTCATTGCCGGTGAGGCCGGGGATGGCGGCATCGCGGGCGGTGACGACGCCGGTGGCGACCGTCTTGTTGTTCGACGAGCCGGCGGCCATGCCGACACTTTGCGCGGTGCGGGCGGGCAAGCCGAAGGATAGTGCGACCTTGTCGGTCGGCGCCTGGCCCAGATAGGTCTGGAGATCGGCGAGGCCCTTGGCAAACGCCGCCTCCAGCGATTTGCGCTCGCTGGATGACGTGGTCTTCTTCGCGGCGCTTTCCGCCAGCAGGCGAAGCTTGTCGAGCGCCTTGTAGCTGGTGAAGGCGGTCTGGATATCGGGCAGGTCGCTGATCTCGTCGCTGGCCGACTTGTCGATGATCGACTTCAGCCGCTTGATCGTGGCGATCTGCGAGGAAACCGGATCGGTGGAGGGGGCCTCCTTCCAGGGCGGCGTGGTTTCCGGGGTTGTGAAGGCCAGTTTGGCCACGCGGACGGCGGCGCTTTCGAACGTCGTGTCGATGCCGCTGGTCAAGAAGCTGTTGCTGCCGGTGAGCATGCTCAAGCCGATCAGGCCGTTGTTGAAATTTATCGTCAAATTCACCTCCGCGAGCCGGCTCACCCCGCCTTCTCCTATAAGATAGAGGGAACAGGGCCTCCTTGGCCGCAAACGCGCCATTTTTTTGGGAGCAGTGCATGAGCGTGATGGTGCCGGTCGGCGAACCGCCCGAGCTGAAGAAATATTCGGGCCTGCAGCGCGCCGGTGCGCTGATGCTGGCGCTCGGCAAGGATCATGGCGCGCCGATCTGGGATCAGTTGACGACCGACGAGATCAAGGAATTGTCGTCCTGCATCGCCCAGCTTGGCCGGGTGCCTTCCGTCGTGGTCGAACATCTGCTCGTCCAGTTTTCGGGCGAGGTTTCGAGCATGGCCACTTTCCATGGCTCGTTCGAGACGACCGAGCGGCTGCTCGACGGCATCCTTCCGCCCGAGCGCGTGAAGGAGATCATGGAGGATATTCGCGGGCCTTCCGGCCGGACGATGTGGGACAAGCTTTCCAACGTCAGCGAAACCGTGCTCGCCGGGTATCTGAAGAATGAATATCCGCAGACGGTGGCGGTGATCCTCCACAAGCTCCGATCCGATCATGCCGCGCGCGTGCTGGCGGAACTGCCGCAGGAACTGGCGACCGATGTCGTGATGCGGATGCTGCGCATGGATACCGTGCAGAAGGACGTGATCCTGCAGGTCGAACAGACGCTGAAGAGCGAGTTCATGAGCAATCTTTCGCGCGCGCAGCGCCGCGATCCGCACGAGACGATGGCCGAGGTGTTCAACGCGCTCGACCGTTCGACCGAGGAAGCGATGCTGACCGCGCTTGACGAGAAGGCGCCGGAATCCGCGGAGCGCATCCGCGCACTGATGTTCACCTTCGAGGATCTGGCGAACCTGTTGCCGGCGGCGATCCAGACGATCGTCCGCAACTGCGCCAAGCGCGAGCTGGCGCTGGCGCTGAAGGGTGCGCCCGAAGAGATGAAGCAGATGTTCTTCGCCGGCATGACCGAGCGCGCCGCCAAGCTGATGCGCGACGACATGGCCGCGATGGGGCCGGTGCGTGCGCGCGAATGCGAAGAGGCGCAGGCCAATCTCGTCCGGCTTGCCAAGTCGCTCGGCGATCGGGGCGAGATCATGCTCGTCGATCCGAAGAGCAATGACGCGATGATCTATTGATCGCCGGATGAAGATGAAGGGGGCTGAGGTTTGATGATGGAGGCTGCCATCAACGTGAAGCCGTTCGGGTTCGATCGCGTGTTTCGATTTGCGGCGGGAGAGCCGCCGCCGAAGACGAACAATGGCGAACTTCACCAGCAGATTGCCGACCTTGAGGCGCAGATCGCGGCTTTGAGAGAGGTTCATGCCGTCGAGATCCTGCGCATCCGCGCCGAAGGATATGAAGCGGGGCTAATGCAGGCGCGGGCCGAGCGCGACACCGCGCTGCTGGCGGCGACCGATGCGCTGCACGCCGCGCTTGACGATGTCGATGCGCGGCTGGCATCGACCGCCGAGACGATGATGCGCGACGCGGCGGACCTCGCTTACATGGCGGCCGATGTCCTCGCTGGCCATGCGGTTGCGCGTGCGCCTGAGCGTGCAATCGACGAGGCATTGGGCCGCGTGCTCCAGCAGGTCACGCGCGGGACGCAGATCGGCATCCGCGTCCATCCGTCGCTGGCGGCGGATATGGAGGAACTCATCGCCAAGCGCCGCAGCCAGGAGCGCCGCAAGCTCGCGCTCGTCGTGCTGGAAGATGCGGACATGGCACCGGGTGACGCCCAGATTTTCTGGGATGAGGGTGGCCTTGGCGTCGATGCCGAGGCGCGTCGCGCCGCCGTTCTGGCCGAAATCGGGCCGCTTCTGAATAATGGGGCTGAAGCGTAAGATATTCTCGCCCGGCAAGTCTTGCCTAGTCGATATCCTCCTATAATGGAGGTGCAAGGGCAGGGGCCTTTGTTTTTCGAAACACGAGGCCTGCCTTGGACGGAATGCGGAATCTGATCGCGCAGCTTGGGCCGCGCCGCCTGATGATGATGGGCGGCGTAGCGCTTGTCCTGCTTCTCGGGCTCGGTGCTCTCGCGATGCGCAGCCCATCGGCGGAGATGGGGTATCTTTACACCGATCTCGATCCGGCGGCGGCGCAGACGATCACCGAGAAACTGAACGCGCAGGGCGTTCCCTTCCAGCTTTCGCCTGACGGCACTTCGGTGATGGCGCCGGTCGAAAAGCTCGCCGAACTACGGATGGCGATGGCCTCCGAACGGCTGGGCGGCAAGATCGGCTATGACGTGCTAGATGCCGAGGAGCCGTTCGGCGTCTCCTCCTCCCGCGCCAAGATGAACGAGACGCGCGCGATCGAAGGCGAACTGTCCCGATCGATCGAAAGCCTCGAACGGGTGTCGAAGGCGCGCGTCCATATCGTCATGCCGGAACGCGCGATGTTCGCGGCCGAACCGCGCAAGGCGACGGCAGCGGTGACGGTCAAGACCAACGGCCGGCTGACCGGCGAGACGGTGCAGGCGATCCGCTACCTCGTCTCCTCCTCGGTTCCCGAACTTGCGCCCGAAAGCGTATCGATCGTCGACCAGTCGGGCGCGCTGCTGGCCCGTGCCGGCGAAGGCGGCGGCGCCGGATCGTCCGAGATCGAGGAACGCCAGGCGGCGGTGGAAGCGCGGCTGCGTTCGCAGATCGAGGCGATGATCGAGCCGATCGTCGGTGCGGGCAAGGTTCGCGCCGAGGTTTCCGCGATGCTCGATCGCGATCAGATGCGCGAGGAAGCCGAGACGTTCGATCCCGACAAGCAGGTCATCGCGCATCAGGTGACGGTGGAATCGAACGACCAGAATGACGAGAGCGCGGCCGGTGCGGAAGGCGTCACAGTCGGCACCCAGTTGCCCGAGAATGAGGGTGCGATCACCGGCAATGGTGGCGAGACCCGCCGTTCGGCCCGCAACGAATCCTCCGAAGACATCACCTTCCAGAACAGCCGTACCCAGACGGTGAGTGTGCGCACGCCGGGCAAGATCAACCGGCTGACGGTGGCCGTGATGGTCGATGGCGGCCCCAATGGCCTGCCGCAGCCGCAGATCCAGCGGCTGACCCGGCTGGTCGAGAATACGGTCGGCTTCGATGCCGAGCGTGGCGACAGCGTGGTCGTGGAGAGCATGGCCTTTGCCACGCCGACCGACGCCGACGCGACCGAAAGCGCGCTGCCCTTCGGCATCACCACCGACCATCTGATCGGCCTGTTGAAGATATTGGTGATCGCCGGCGTGGCGCTGGTCGCGGTGCGAATGCTGCGCCCCAGGATCGTCACCCCCTTGCCCGCGAACGAAGCGGTGCCCGAGCAACTGACCGCGCAGACGCCCGAAATGCTCGACCTCGCCACCCGCGCCGCCGACGGCGACGAAGAGGCGATGCGTCAGCTTGAAGCGATGCGCGAGGGCGACCCCGACGTGCCGCTGCTCGATCAGGAGATCGCGCTGGCCCAGGTCGACGGCCGCATCAAACTCTCGGCGCTGCGCCGCATCGGTGACGCCGTCGCCAGCAACCCGGCCGAGGCTGCCTCGGTAATCCGCCAATGGATGAACGCATGAAGGATGATCTGATGACCAACGACGCCGAAGCCCGGTTGCTTGCGCCCACGCAGTTCGGCGGCGAAGGCGATGACGCCGGCGGCCAGGCGGAAGATTGGAATTATGAACGCCCGACCGGCCCGGCCACGCCCGACGATCTGCATGCGGTGTTCGACGTGCCGGTCAAGGTGCAGGCGGTGCTCGGCCGATCGCGGATGGACATTGGCGAACTGCTGCGGCTGAAGCAGGGTGCGGTGGTGGAGCTTGATCGCCGCGTCGGCGAGCCGGTCGACATCTTCGTCAACAACCGCCTGATCGCGCGCGGCGAAGTCGTGCTGATCGACAGCGCGCTTGGCGTTACCCTCACCGAAATCGTTCGGCAGGATCGTTGATGCCGGATTGTGCAAGCGATCCCGCGCGCCTGCTGCTGGTCGGCGATGCCGACAGCGCGCTTGGCGTGGCGAAGGAAATGGCCGGTGTGTCCGGCGCATCGCTCGCGGTGTGCAGCACGAGCAGCGAAGCGCTGGAACGGCTGTGGCGGATGCGCGGTGATCTGGTGATGATCGATGTTCCCGTCGACGTGCCCGACATCCTGGCCCGGCTGCGCGGCGACCGCGCGGCGCCGGCCGAAAGCCTGCCGAGCATCGACGGGCTGGTCGGCCGCACCGTGGCGGAAGTGGAGCGCGCGCTGATCCTGCGGACGCTCGCTCATTGCCGCGGCAACCGCACCTCCGCCTCGACGATCCTCGGTATCTCCGTCCGGACGATGCGCAACAAGCTGCGCACCTTCATCGAAGACGGCATCCCGGTCGCGCCCGCCAGCTAGTCCATGCTTTCGGAGCCTTTCATGCCCACCCAGATCGACCAGTTCCTGAAGCGGCTCGGGCCGGGGCGCGATCTCGCGCTCGCGCTGGGCGTGATCGCGATTATCGCGATGCTGATCCTGCCGATGCCCGGCTGGCTGCTCGATTTCGGGCTCGCTTTGTCGATCACGGCGTCGGTGTTGATCATGATGACGGCCTTGTTCATCGACAAGCCGCTCCAGCTTTCGAGCTTTCCGACGATCCTGCTGATCGTGACGATGTTGCGACTGGGCCTCAACCTCGCCTCGACGCGGCTGATCCTGGGGCATGGGCATGAAGGGCATCATGCCGCCGGCGGCGTGATCGCGGCGTTCGGCGAGTTCCTGATGGGTGGCGAGACGGTGATCGGCCTCACCATCTTCATCATCCTGATCGTCATCAATTTCGTCGTCATTACCAAGGGTGCGGGCCGCATCGCCGAGGTTGGCGCGCGCTTCAGCCTGGACGCGATGCCGGGCAAGCAGATGGCGATCGACGCCGATCTTTCGGCCGGCATGATCACCGAGGTGCAGGCGCGCGAACGCCGTGCCGAGATCGAAGCGGAAAGCGGCTTTTATGGCGCGATGGACGGTGCATCGAAGTTCGTGAAGGGCGACGCCGTCGCCGCGCTGCTGATCACCGCGATCAACATCATCGTCGGCCTGATCGTCGGCGTCGTCATCCATGGCGTGCCGTTCGGCGAGGCGTTCCACACCTATACGATTCTGACGGTCGGCGATGGCCTGGTAAGCCAGATCCCGGCGCTGATCGTGTCGACGGCGGCGGGTCTGCTGGTTTCCAAGGGCGGCGTCGCCGGCAAGACCGGCGCGGCGCTGAGCGATCAGCTCGGCCGCTATCCCAAGGCGTTCGGCATGGTCGCCGCGCTGATGCTGGTGCTCGGCCTGGTCCCCGGCATGCCCTTCCTGCCCTTCGCAGTGCTGGGCGGGCTGTGCGGCTGGCTGGCGTGGAAGATGAACCAGCGCAACGAGGCGGAGGCCGCCCGCGCGCGGATCGAGGAATCGATTGCGCAGCAGCAGAACGCGCAGACCGAGGAGCCGATCACGCGCACGCTGGCGATGGATGCGATCCGTATCGAACTTGGCTATGGGTTGCTGCCGCTGATCAACGATTCCCAGGCCGAGCCGCGGCTGGACGATCAGGTTCGCGCGCTCCGCCGCCAGATGGCGATTGATTTCGGCTTCGTGCTGCCGGCGGTCCGCATCCTCGACAATATGGCGCTGCAGGCCAATGAATATGTCGTCTACGTCAAGGAAACCGAGGCTGCGCGCGGCGAGATCCGGCTCGACAAATTGCTCGTCATCAATCCTGGTGGCGGATCGGTGGGCATTGCCGGCGAGGAGACGCGCGAGCCGGTGTTCGGCCTGCCGGCGCTGTGGATCGACCGCGACCTGCGCGACGAAGCGGGCTTCCGCGGCCTCACCGTCGTCGCAAGCGGCACCGTCGTCACGACGCACCTGACCGAGATCGTGAAGGACAATATCGCGGATCTCCTGTCCTACACCGAGGCGCAGAAGCTACTGACCGAAGTGCATAAGGAATCCGAGAAGCTGGTGGCCGATATCGTGCCGTCCAAGGTTTCGGTGTCGGGCGTGCAGCGCATCCTGCAGAATCTGCTGTCCGAAGGCGTGTCGATCCGCGACATCCCGACGATCCTGGAGGGTGTGGCCGAAGCGACGGCCTTCACCCAGAATATCACGCAGATGACCGAACATGCCCGCAGCCGGCTGGCGCGGCAGATCTCCGCGCAGCAAACCCGCGACGGTACGATCCCGATCGTCACCTTGTCGCCGCGCTGGGACACCGAGTTCACCGAAAGCATCGTCGGCCATGGCGACGACCGCCATCTCGCCATGGCGCCGTCGAGCCTGCAGGGCTTCATCGCTTCGGTCCGCGAGACCTATGACAAGCTCGCCTCCGACGGGGAAATCCCCTGCATGCTGACGAGCCCGGCGATCCGCCCGTTCGTGCGCTCGATCATCGAGCGGGTGCGGCCGGCGACCGTGGTGCTTTCGCAGAACGAGATCCACGCCCGCGCGCGCATCCGCACGCTCGGAACGATCGGCTGAACCTCCCGACCGCCGACTTTTATCCTATAATGATGGAAATGACGCGGCTTAGCGCCACACGGAGCGCCGAATGAACATAGCGACGATTGCTGCCATCCTTACTCCAGGCCGCCCTGCCGGCGGCACGACGACCAGCGAGGGCGGGACTGGCGCCAGCGCCGGCACCGCTGCCGGAACGGTGGTAGCCGGAGAATTTGGTGGATTGATCGAAATCGCTACTCCGGCTCCGCCTGCCACGGCAGCGTCCCGGATCGCGCCGACCCCGACGCCGGGAATGGCGGTGGATCGAATGCCGCAGATGCCGGCGGTCGCGACCCAGCCGATCGCGGCGGAAGAGGCGGTGATGGCCGAAGGTGAGGGGGCGGTCGTCGCGCCGCTGCCGGAGCCCGATCCCATCGCGCCGCCGCCCGCCAAGCCTGGCCCCAAGCAGACTGCGCCGACCGAAATCATCGTCGATGCGGATGCGGCTGCCATCGTGCCGGCGGGAAATGTCGTGGCAGGTGCGGTCGATGTTGCGCCGGCGACCGCGGATGAAACCATAGTGACGGTTGCCATCGTCGATGGTGACGCGGAGGATGCGCCGGCACCGGCCGACGAGAGTGATGCTCCGGCTGATGCGGCGCCGCCGGTGGTGACAGCCAACGTGCCTCCCGCTCCGAACAAGCCCGTTGCGGCACCGATTCAGATCGCGGCCAATGATATGGCGGCGGCGGACGACGCGCCTGTGGACGATGCGTCCCAGATCACCGTCGACCAGCCCGCTCTGGCGATCAAGAAGGCGGCGGACGCTATTCCTCTCATGGACATGGCCAGTGCGGCCCCGGCGGGTGATGCGCCCGATGTGCTGCCCTCACCTCTGCTGAGCCAGGCGCTGCCCAATGTCGCGGCGCGCCCCGTGGGCCAGCCCTATCCGGTCGCGCATCACGCGCCCGTCGAGCATGTCGTGACCGCCCAGCCGGGCCAGATCGGCCGCGAGATGGGCGTCGCGATTGCGCGCAGCGTTTCGGCCGGCAAGGACGAGGTGATGATCCGGCTCGATCCAGCCGAGATGGGGCGGATCGACGTCCGCCTCTCCTTCGACCGCGATGGGGGCTTACGGGCCGTGATGGCGGCCGACAGCCCGGCGGCGCTCGATATGCTGCGGCGGGACGCCGGCGACCTTACCCGCGCGCTGGCCGATGCCGGCGTGCGTGCGGACTCGCAATCGCTCCGCTTTGACAGCCGCGGTGCGGATGCTGGCCAGTCCGGCCAGCGTTCGTGGCAGGGATCGGACGGCCGGGGCAATCCCGGCGGCCAGACCGGCCGCGGCAAGGACAATGGCGAAGATCAACCCGTTTACCGGCAGCTCCGCGCGAGCGGCCGCGTGGACCTGATGGCTTAAGGATCAACCGACATGACGACAGTTTATGGCAGCGATGTCGCGCAGACGATCGCCGGCGCCGCCAATACCGCGGCCAAGAGCACGATCGGCGCGGATTTCAACATGTTCCTGAAACTGCTGACGGCGCAGATGCAGAACCAGGACCCGCTCGATCCAATGGATACGTCGGAATATACCCAGCAGCTCGTGCAATATTCGCAGGTCGAACAGTCGATCCAGCAGACCAGCACGCTCGAGGAGATCGTCGCGCGGCTGGCGTCGCAGGACATGGCCCAGGCGTCGAACTTCATCGGCCGCGAGGCGCGGTTCGATTCTCCCGTCGCCGGCTTGGGTTCCGCCCCGGCGACCTGGACCTATTATGCCGATGGCACACCGACCGCGATCACCGCGACGATCAAGGATTCATCGGGCAAGGTGGTCAGCGAGACGACTATCGATCCGACCTCGCAGGGGCGCTACGAATGGGACGGCAAGCTGGCCGACGGCAGCAAGGCAGCCGATGGCGCCTATACGCTGTCGCTGAAGGCGGTGGATGCCAACGGCACGGTGATGCCGGTCACGATCAATTCGGTCGCCACCGTCAAGGATGTGGTGACCGACGGCGCGAACGTGCTGCTGGGCGTGAACGGTATCCGCATGCCGATGAGCGGCCTGGTGGCGATTTCCGCCGCGGCGAGCTGATACGAAAAACGGCGCCTGCGGGCGCCGTCTCTCTGATCCTGCACCCCTTGCCGGCGATGTCGGCGAGGGGTTTTTGCTGCTGAAGCGATGTAGCGTGCGTCTAGCTCGAACGGCGTTCGGCGATCGAGGTGACCGTGTCGATCGACGTCAGCGGGCGCAGGCCGAAATCGACCATGTGGCAGCCGGCAATGCTGGACGGCAGCGTTAGCATGGTCAGGCAATCCTCGACCGAGGGATCTTCCCGCGGGCCGATCATGTCCTCGATATCGGCGAGCGTCAGGCCCGGCGTCTCGGCACAGCGGCGCGCCGCGGCATTCCATAATGCCGTTACGTCATCCACTGCCAACATCAGTGTAAGTTGATATTGTCGGGCGGGTTTTCTGTTCACGACAGCGACAGCAGAAACATCGGCAGCAACGCAGGCGTCCATTAAAAGAACCTCATTCGAACTCGATCCGAATTTCTGGCCTCGCCCCCCCAAATAGACGATGGCGCGGCCTCGGTGGTGCCGTGCGCATGCCAGGGCCTGTCATTCATAACTTCCCGATAACCAACTAAGGGAATTCCCTTATCTGTGGAATGAATCGTCATTCCCGCGGGATAGAGGGTTAATGCCGGCACGGCCTTCCCGAGCGGGAGCGCCGGAGCGGCCCCACGCGAAAAGGCCGGGATGACGAACATCCCGGCCTTCCCGAACGATCGGTTCCACCCCGTGGGGGTGAGGGGAGGGGTGGAACCAGTCACAGCCCTTAGCGGAACAGCGACAGGATCGTCTGCGGCGCCTGGTTGGCGATGCCCAGAGCCTGAACGCCCAGCTGCTGCTGGACCTGCAGGGCCTGGAGACGCGCCGATTCCTTCGCCAGATCGGCGTCGACCAAGTTGCCGATGCCGCTTTCAACCACGTCGGACAGCTTGCTGGTGAACTGCAGCTGGCCGTCGATCTTGCGCGAAGCCGCGCCGAGATCGCTGAGGCTGGTGTTGACGTCGGTGATGATGCCGTCGAGCGTGCCGACCATCGTCTCGGCGTCGGTCTGCGAAGCAATACCGGTCGTGATCGCCGCGGTGACCGAGGTTTCGAAACCCTGGTTGGCGACGTTCAGCGTGTCGGTGGTGCCGCCGGTGTCGACGTTGAGCGACTGGAGAGCCGCAACCGCCGTGGTGCCCGTGAAGGCGCCGTCGAGCAGGTTGGTGTTGTTGAACTCCGAAGCCTCGATGATCGTGGTGATCTGTTCCTTCAGAGCCGTGAAGTCCTTGTCGATCGCCGTGCGGCTATCGGCATCGAGACCGGCATCAGCCGCCTCATAGGCCTTCGACTTCATCTGGTTGAGGACGTCGGAGATCTGCTCTGCACCGGCAATCGCGGTGTCGGTCACGCTCTTCGCGTTGTTGAGCGAGGAGGTGACGGCCTTCAGGCCGCCCAGGTCGCCGCGAAGCGTCTGGGCGATCGTGTACTTGGCCGAGTCATCCTTGGTCGAGGCGACCGACATACCGGTGTTGATCCGGTTCTGCACGGTCGACAGGCCGCGGTTGGTCGCGTTGAGGCTCTGGAGAGCTGCCATCGCGCCGACATTGGTGTTTACGGAAAACGCCATTTTTCATTCCTTCTAGAATAGAGGCCGACTTCTTCGGCCTGGGCCAGTGCGCTGGCCCGCGACGATCCCAACCCCTTGGGTCGCCTTTCATTCTGGGAAGGAATTATGGGATGCCAAAGCGACGTGCACTTTTTATTTATCCTTAACAAAGCGTTGACGACGAATGTGTCGGGGCCGGAACGAGAAGCGGCCCACGCCTCCTGCCGACCGGGATCGGAAGGAGGCGTGGGCCGGTGCGACGCCGGTGGGCCGGGGATCAGAAGGGGAAGAGCGCGTCGTAGATCTGCTGGCCCCAGCGCGCCTGCTGCGCGTCGGTTAACTGGCCGCGGCCGCCATAGCTGATCCGCGCCTCGGCGATCTTGCTGTGGGCGATGCTGTTGTCGCGGGCGATATCCTCTGGACGGACGACACCGGAGACGATCAGCTCGCGCAGTTCGAAATTGACGCGCATCTCCTGTCGTCCACGGATCAGCAAATTGCCGTTGGGGAGGACGCCGGTGACGATCGCAGCGATCGTCATGTTGATCTGTTCGCTGCGCGACGTGTTGCCCGCGCCGTTGGAGGTGGACGTGGAATCCGCACGCACCAGATTGGGGTTGGCCGGCTCCAGCCCGAACAATTTACCGAGATTGGCGCTTTCCGCGCCGTCTCGCGAACGGGTGGTGGTGTTGCCGACGACGGCGCGATCCTGGACGTTGACCCGGATCGTCAGGATGTCGCCCACCTGCGACGCGCGCTGATCGCGCAGGAAGGCACCGGCGCCAGTACGGAACAGCGAGGCGCTGGGCGGCGGCGGCACGGCGGCGGGGGACTGGCCCGAGCGATGGGCGGCGGCCTGGTTGCCGAGCGAGGGTTCGATCAGCGGTGCGGCCGGATCGTCCATCGGCGTCATCTTGGGCGCGCGGCCGACATTGGTCAGCCGTTCCGGGATGTTGCAGCCGGACAGCAAGGTCGCGACCAGCAGCACGGGCAGAATGGGCTTCATCGAAACTCTCCTATTGGCCGGCGACGCGGACGCGGCCCGATGGCTCGACAATGCCGTCGAGCGTGCGGTTGGTGCTCGTGTTGAGCACGCGCACATTGTCGCCGGCGCCGCCGTCGGTCATCGCGCGGCCGGCGCTGGTAATGGTGAGCGGGCCGGAGACCAAGGCGATCGTCACCGCCTCGCCACGACGCACGAGCCGCGGGCGGACGACGTCGTTGGTACGGACGGGCGCACCCGCGGCCAGCCGCCGCACGGCTTCCTTGCCAGCCGCGGCCTGCGGCTGGATGGCGCTGCGGGCGATGCTCGCCATCACGGGGGCGACAACGAAGTCGCCGGCCGACAATATCTCGCCTTTCTCGACCGTGCGGGCGAGCACGGGCGCATCGACCGTCGCCGCCGCGGCCGGCGCGGCACCGGCGAGCAGCGCCGCGATGAACAAGCTCGCCATGACGATCAGCGGAGCTGGCTGGAGGTGGCGAGCATCTCGTCCGCCGTCTTCACCACGCGGCTGTTCATCTCATAGGCACGCTGAGCGGTAATGAGCGCGGTGATTTCGGAGACGGGATTGACGTTCGACGCTTCCAGGAAACCTTGCGTCAGCGTGCCAAAGCCGGGTTCGCCGGGGACTGCCACAGTCGGCTGGCCGGAGGCTGCGGTTTCGAGGAAGAGATTGCCGCCGATCGCTTCCAGACCGCCTTCATTGACGAAGGTCGCGAGTTCGAGCTGGCCGACGGTCTGTAGTTCGGGCTGACCAGCGAGCTTGACCTGCACCTCGCCCGTCTTGGACACGACGACATCGATCGCGCCCTGCGGGATGGTGATATCGGGCTGGACGCGATAGCCGTCCGCGGTGACAAGCTCGCCTTGGTCCGAAGGCTGGAACGAACCTGCGCGGGTGTAGCCGATCTCGCCCGAGGGCAACTGGATCTGGAAATAGCCGGTGCCGTCGATGGCGATGTCATAGCGGTTGCCGGTGTTGGTCATCGGCCCCTGTTCGGTAATGCGATAGACGCCGCCGGTGCGGACGCCGGCGCCGATCTGGATGCCCGAGGGAACCTTAGTGCCGTCCGCGCTCGATGCGGCGCCGGGGCGCGAAACCTGCTGGTAGAGCAGATCCTGAAACTCGGCACGCTGCCGCTTGAAAGCGGTCGTGTTCATGTTGGCGATGTTGTTCGAGACCACGTCGACATTGGTCTGCTGGGCAAGCATGCCGGTGGCGGCGATGGAAAGAGAGCGCATGTCGGTCGAACCTTTCTGGGAGAATATGAGGGGAAGGCGGTCGGGATCAGTTCACGCGGCCGAGCCGGCTGATCGCCTGCTTGCGGATGTCGTTCAGGCTTTCGGTCATCCGCATGCTATTCTGATAGGATCGCAGAATCTCGACCATGTTGGTGGTCTCGACGATCGGCTGGACGTTGGACGCCTCGACGCCGCCGACCTTGAGCCTGGTTTCGCGGGCGGCGAGGGGGCGGCCGCCGGTGCCGGTCATCATCCCGTCGCCGCGCGGCGAGACCATATTCTCGTCGGCGAAATTGGTGACGGCGATGCGGCCGAGCGGGCCTTCGCGGCCCATGACGGTGCCGTCGGCGGCGATCGTCACCGATGATTGCTGATCTTCCGGCACATTGATCGGGCGGCCATTGTCGCCCAGGATGCGCTGGCCGCTCGAAATGGCGAGATCGCCGGATTCCAATATCTTGATAAAGCCGGCGCGCGTGTAGGCGACGCCGCCTTCGGGCGTTTCGACATTGATATAGCCGGGGCCGTCGATCATCACGTCGAGCGGATTGCCGGTCGCCTGGAAGGCGCCCTGGGCGGTATCGTGGATCGCGCCATAATCGAGCACGAAGCTCGTCTTCCTGGCGTCCTCGACCAGGGCCTCGCGCGCATTTTCCACATATTCATGGAACAGCGGCTGTTCGCGCTTGAAGCCCACGGTGCTGCTGTTGGCCATATTATTCGCCGCGACGTCGAGCCGGCGGCGGAGCGCCTGCTCATGGCTCAGCAGCACATAGGATGACACGTCCATCAAACCACCTCGAAAAATTCGGCGATAAATGTCGAGCAGGCAAAAATTGCCGATCGCTCATCCTATAATAGGAGGGAAATCGTGAGACCGGACGCGCTGCCCCCTTTTCGATGGTGGTGCCCCGGGAGCCTCAAGGGGGTGAATGCGTGCAGACCAATGCAATCAGTGAACCGGCACCGGCGACGCAGGCTGCGCTGCCCGCGCCGCGCCCGCGCTTCGGCAAGCGCGGCATCATCATTGCCGCCGGCGCGGCGCTGCTGCTTGGCGGCGTCGGTGCGGGCTTCGCCTTCCTCGGCGGCGAGGGCGAGGAGGAGAAGGTGGTGGCTGCCGGCGACGCATCGTCCGAAGCCTATGTCGAAGTGCCGCCGATGATCGTCAATCTGCGCAGCAGCGACGGCCATGTCCGCTTCCTGAAGCTGCGCTTCATCGTCGTCGCCGCGGATGCCGCGCGCACCGACGAGATCAAGGAACGGCTGCCCGTCATCCTCGATGCGCTGCAGCCCTTCCTGCGCGAGCTGCGGCCCGAGGATCTCAACGGATCGGCGGCGGTGTTCCGCGTCAAGGAAGAAATGATGGCCCGCGCGGCGAGCGCCATCGGTGCCGGCGCGGTCCGCGACATCCTCATCCAGGATCTGGTGCAGCAATGAGCGACGATTTCGAGGATTTCGAGGATTTCGCGCTGCCCGACCCGCCGGTCATGCCGGTGGGCGCGGAGGTCACGTTCGACCAGGCCGGCATCGACGCCTTGTTCGGCTTCGACGGCGGGTCGCCGGCTCCGCAGAAGAGCGGCCTCAAGGCCGTCATCGAATCCAATGTCATCAGCCATGAACGGCTGCCGATGCTGGAGGTCGTGTGCGAACGCATGGTGCGCACCTTCGCCACCAGCATGCGCAACCTCACGTCGGACGCGATCGACGTCAGCCTGGAGGAGATTACCTCCACGCGCTTCGGCGAGTTTATGAACCGGGTGGCGCTGCCGGCGATGCTGGGGGTGTTCAAGGTCGTCGAATGGGAGAATTACGGTGTCGTCACCGTGGATTCGAGCCTGATCTACGCGGTTGTCGATGCCCTGCTCGGCGGGCGCAAGGGCAACAGCTCGCTCCGCATCGACGGCCGCGCCTTCACCACGATCGAAACCATGCTGGTATCCAAGATGATCCAGCTCGCGCTCGACGAATTCTCCGCCTCGTTCGAGGCGATCGAGCCGGTGACGATGGAACTGGAACGCGTCGAGGCGAGCCCGCGCTTTGCCGCGATCGCCGGGCCCAGCAACATCGCCGCGGTCGCCACCTTCCGCGTCGACATGGAAGGGCGCGGCGGCAAGTTCAGCATCCTGCTGCCTTATGCGACGATCGAGCCGGTCCGCGAAAAGCTGCTCCAGCGCTTCATGGGCGAAAAGCTTGGCCGCGACCGCATCTGGGAAACGCATATGGCGACGGAGCTGCGCCATACCGAGGTGATGGTCGATGTCGTGCTGGGCGAAAAGCATATGCGCGTCCACGACGTGATGGCGCTCGCCGTCGGCCAGACCATCCCCCTCAACCGCGGGCCGGACGATCCGCTGGAGGTGCATTGTGGCGGC
Organism: Sphingomonas sp. DBB INV C78; assembly: GCF_042693015.1. Taxonomy (NCBI): domain Bacteria; kingdom Pseudomonadati; phylum Pseudomonadota; class Alphaproteobacteria; order Sphingomonadales; family Sphingomonadaceae; genus Sphingomonas; species Sphingomonas sp. DBB INV C78. The sequence goes on from NZ_CP170544.1 coordinate 4,763,883, forward strand.
GTCGCGCTGGGCCACGCCCATATCGGCCAGCGCTGCAGCAACATTGCCATCCGCATGGCCACCGACATTTCGAAGGGTTTCCCCAAATGACGTTCGCGACCTTCATCAACATCCTCCTCATGCTGCTGTGTGTCGCCGTGCTCGTGCAGAGCGCGCGGATGATACGGAGCTTCGATGCCATCAAGTCGGGCGATCTCGGCGAGACGGTGAAGCAGCTCGACAATGCGACGGCCCAGGCCCGCGCGGTGCTGGCCGAGCTGAAGACGATCCTTGCGACCGATGGCGCCGCCAGCGTGCGCACCATCCAGTCGGGTGAATCGCTGCGCGACGAGCTTTCGGTGATGGTCGGTATCGGCAATGCCGTGGCCGAACGCATCATGGATGCGGCCGCGGTTGCCGGTGAACGCAGCAAGGAAAGCGAAGCGGCAGCGCCGGCCAAGGCGCCCCGCAAGCGCGCCGTCGCGGCACCGGCCAAGCCGAAGCGCGCGCGGACCAAGCCGACGCCGGCCGAAGCCGCGATCGTCGAAGCGGCGCTGGCGGAGGCGGCGTGATGCCCCCGTCCTCGTCGCCGTCATCGTCATCGTCCCCGTCGCTCATGTCCCGCGCCGGCGATCTCGCGTCGCAGGTGCCGGGGATGGTCCGGGCGATGACGCGCCGCCGGCCGACCTTGCTGTCGCTGACCGCGGGCGTCGCGGCCATCTCGGCTGTCGCCAACGCCGTCGCCGCGACGACGCCCCCGGCGGATCAGCAGCCGGCGACCCGGCTCGGCACCTCGATCCAGCAGAGCGTGCGTGAGCGCGATCAGGCGCTGGCGCAGCAGAAGCGCGTGCTGGAACTGCGCGAGCAGGCAGCGCGCGCGACCGAGGCGCGGCTGAAGGCCGACCTTGAGGCGCGCCAGGCGCAGGCGGCGCCGGCCGGATCGGCAGCGGCAGGCGGCAAGGCGGCTGTGGCGGCGGACGAGCCCTATGACGAGCTTGCCCGCATCTACCAGACGATGAAGCCCGCCAAGGCGGCGGTGATCTTCGAACGGCTGGACCTCGACGTGCAGACCGAGATCGCCAAGCGGATGCGCGAGCGATCGACCGCTTTGATCGTGTCGAACATGAAGCCCGACGCGGCGGTGCAACTCAGCATGGCGCTGGCAGGCAGGGGCGCGAAGCCGCGGCCGGCGGTGGAGGCGCGATAAGCGAAGTTGAGGAAGTTGAGGGTTGCGAGCGCATTTTCGCAATCCTCCGCAAAGCGGCATCCGACGATGGGAAAGAGCGGGAAAGCGCGGAAATCCGCGCCTTTCCGGTGATTATAGCAATATGAGCCCTTGTAGGACAGCGTGAGGCGGGCGCGACAGGGACGCGACCGGTTCGAGCCACGAAGCGACAGGAATGCGCCTGCGGCGCGATAGTCAGGCGACGGGACGCTATGCCAGCGCGACAGTGACGAGGCACCCGTGCGACAGTAGCGCCGCGAAAGAGCGGCACCGAAGCGACGATTCGTCCGTAAGGGATTGGGAGGCACAATCTTGTAAGTCACCATCATATCGCACGATCCGTCGCCCGATCCATCAGGGGTGCGACTCTCAAGCGGTAACGATCTCTTTTATCTTATCAATGCCTTCCTGATACCAAAACCATTGACCACCAAGTTCAATTGCAAGTCCCTTCGCGGCGCTCTTGAGATCATTAAGCTTCCAAGCTTGCTGAAATTCGTAGCTAGTCACAATCAAACCGTAGTCGTCCTCAAGCTTTTTAATAGATTCCTTCATGCGAAACTTAGGACGTTCGACGTGCTTAATTGCTACCTCCACATCGGACCCGACCGGGCTGTAGATAACTGCCTGATCAGCCTTTTTTAAGTTGTTCGTGACTTTCGGAACAACATACACGCGGAAAGCGTAAGCTGGATCGTTAAACTCGGCCGATGACATCGGTGCTTCTAATAGGGCGTTCACAGCTGCAACGGTTTTGGCGACCGGTATCGCCCCTTTGAGCACGTTCGGAGATTTCAGTGTGAGCGCCTGAAGTTGGATCGTGAAAGAAAGATCATGAGAGAAATCGTATTTGTTTCCGAAGTTTTCTCTGGCATATCTTAGAAAATTTAACGCATTAGCCTGTATCTTTGCCTGAATAGCCTCATTGATATCCTCGCTTGAACGATGCTCAATGGCGTTACGTATGGCGATAAGATATTTGAGATTTGCCTTCTCTCCCGCGGATAACCCAGATTCTGTCCGTTCGATACAGTAGCTAAGCTCCCATAGTTTTTCCTGACCATCTATCATTATGGTCGTTCCGTCCGGATTCCTATAAACCGGGGCGACGCCTTGATCCGTCAGGCGAGCGTGAAGGAGATAGGTCCATGCAATGATGGACAGGACGACAAAAGTTTCTGACCTGGTAAATAGTATATTATTATTATATATGAGAACGGCGGTCTTAAATATTTCAACGGATTTGCGAACTTGAGCTACGACGTAGCTGGTTTCATAGAATCCAAGCTGCTCTGCCAAGGATGAAATTTTAGAATACTGATACAGAAGGGCGTCGACATCAATTTTCGACGCTGCCGCAATTGCTCGATAACGAGGGCTCGTACCCTTCCGTATGCCGCCTATCTCGCGATGGTTGAAATTGCGCTCTAGAAAGCTGAAAATCGCTAAAGCCTGCTGATCGTTTAAGGCTTTGTGTTGGATCAAGCCTTTTATGAGTGCAACTTCACGATCCGTCAGAATGACCTTTGCCATGCCCGTTGGGCTCCCCCGTTACCATGCCGACAGTCTAGGTCAGGATAATGGCGGGGCACAATGCTCGTCGGGCGTCAAAGACTTGGCCAGTCAGGAGCGGCGCAAGTCTATGCATATCTATTTGAACATGGGTGCTCACGAGCGCTCTTCGTAGCGGATTATGTGCAACCCGTTCATAAGGCGCTGACCCGCTGTGTCGTCCTGAGCCTTCGCCGTGCTCATTTCAGCAAACAGGAACTGCCCGTTTGCATGCCGCCATCCGCATCATCGACGCTAGCCTGCAACCCCACCACCCCACCCCTCAAGCCGGGACCGCAGCCACCTTCACGATCAGCACGCGGGCGATGCCGGGGTGGGCGCTTTTCAGGGCGGCGTTGAGGTCGGCGCTGAGCTTTGCGACATTCACCGGGGTCAGGCCGGAGGCGTAGAGGCGCGAGAATTCGATTGCGGTGGCGAGCGAGGTGGCGCGCAGGCGGGGCATGTCCTTGCCCAGTTCCGTGGCGGCGGCGGGGGTGGTCGCCTCGATCACCAGGGTGACGCTGAGCGAGCCTTCGATGCGGCTGGCGCTGAAGATCGGTGCGGTGATTTCTTCCATCGTCAGGAATTGCGGGCCGGCGGTGGCGGGCTTGCCGCTGGCGGCGGCGGGCGCAGCATCGGCCGCGATCGCGGCGGGGCCGGCGGCGATCGCGCTTGTCGCGACGCCCACGGCCAGGATTGTTCTGCGCACCATCGGCTCCTGCGGCTGTTCCTCATCCTATAATAGAATGAAATCTCACGAAGCAGGTGCATGGATGAGCCGCGATCAACGGCCCGGCAGGGTAAGGGTCATTTCTTCGGGCCGCCCGCCCGAACCGCCGCAGCGGCGGCGCGGCGATGTCGACGCGAACCCGAATGCGGGGGCGGCCGGATCGGCAGATGAAGCCATGCCGGGCGCGGTGCGGCCGATGGTCGCCGCGGCCGCTGCGCCCGCCGTCTCGCGCGTCATGCTGGTGCTGCTGTTCGTGATCGGCTGCGGCCTTGGCGGCGGGCTGATCGCGGCGCTCGGCCTGTTCGACGTGGGGATCGCATGAAGATACCCTTCCTGCTCGCTTCGGCGGCGGTGCTGGCGGCGCCGGCGCTGCCGCTTTCGCGGGCCGATGCGACGGCTTCCACGCCTGCCGCACCGCCTGCGCCGCCGGTATCGACTGCGCCGCTGTCCGGCCCGGCCCCCACCTCTACGCCGATGGCCCGGCTGCCGGGCTTCGCGGCGGAACTCGCCCAGCGGCCGCCGATGGCGATGCCGTCGGCCTGGGTTGCGATTCCAGAGGACAAGGCGTGGCAGGCGCTGGCGCGGGCGACCGCTTCGGATCGTCAGCAGGTGCGCTGGGAATATGTTCGCAGCCTGATCGCGCGGGGGCGCGGCGCCGAGGCGAATGGCGTGCTCGACGTGATGCGCCAGGACGATCCCGATCTGGCGATGGTCGATGCCTTTAAGCTCGCCCGCGGGATTGCGCTGGCGATGATGGCGCGGCCAGCCGACGGCTTTGGCGAGCTTTCCGCCCCCGGCCTCGTCAACAATGCTGAGGCGTGTGCCTGGCGGCTGCGGACATTGGCCGAGACCGGCTTTGCCGATCAGGCGCTGAGCCAGCTTGGCTGTGCGGAGCCGGCGTTGCGGGCACGCACGCCGGGCGATCGCGCGGCGTTCGTCATTGCGGTGGCGCGGGCTGGAATAGAAAGCGGCAAGCCGGATCTGGCGATGCGCTGGCTGGCGCAACTGCCCGATCGCGACCCTGCCGCCAATCTCTATCGCGGCCGCGCGCTGCTGGCGATGCGCCAGCCCGATCAGGCGCGGCTGCGCTTCGCGCGCGTCGAGAAAAGCGGGGGCATGGGCCTGCGCATGGACGCGCGGCTGAGCGCGATCGAGGCCGAGGTCGCCAACCGGACATTGGGGCCGACGGCGGCGCTCAAGCGGCTGGAGGCGCTGCGTTATGTGTGGCGCGGCGATCATGTCGAGGAACGCGCGCTGCAACTGAGCTATCGGCTGAGCGTCGAAAGCGACGATCTGCGCGGGGCGCTCCAGGCCGGCGCGTCGCTGTTCCGCTTCTTCGATCCGGGCCGGCAGGGGCCGGACTTCCTGGCGGGTGTGCAGGCGCAGCTTACGGCGGCGCTCGACCCGGCCAGCAAGCTTTCGATCGACCAGGCGGCGGGCCTCTATTGGGATTATCGCGATCTCGCGCCGAGCGGGGCTGCGGGCGACCTGCTGGTGAGCCGGCTGGGCGAACGGTTGCAGGCGGCCGGCCTCTATGGTCGCGCGGCGGATCTGCTGGAACATCAGCTTTTCGTCCGCGCGCAAGACATCACGCAGGGGCCGCTTTCGGCCAAGGTGGCGACGCTCCACATCCTCGCCGGGCGGCCCGATCGCGCGCTGATCGCGCTGCGCAAGACCGCCGGCAACCCCTATCCGCCGGACATGCTCCACGCCCGCCAGCGGGTCGAGGCGGTGGCGCTCGCCCAGGTCGGCAAGGTGGCCGAAGCCTTTGCGGTGCTGCAGGACGTGCCCGGCGCCGCGGCGCTGCGCGCCGAAATCCTGTGGAAGCGGCGCGACTGGGCGGCGCTCGCCGGTGAAATGGCGCCGGGGCTGCCGCCGGTCGGGCGGATGAGCGACGTCGATCAGGCAATGGTGCTGCGCTACGCCATCTCGCTGGCGATGCTGGGGCAGGAGGACAAATTGGTCGAGTTGCGTGTGCGCTACGCCCCGACCTTCGCCAAGCTTGCGACGCGGCCCGTGTTCGACATGCTCACAGCCGCGGTCGGCACGGTCGACCCCGCCGATGTGGCGCGGGCGATGGCCGCGATCCCGAGCGTGAGCCCGGCCGGCGAGATCGCCGATCTGATCGACGCGGGGCCGCAGGCGAAATCTTGACCAAGCTTGATCCTCCCCGAGCTTGTCTCGGGGAGGTGGCGCGCGAAGCGCGACGGAGGGGCATTACGCAACGGTGGAATTACCCCTCCACCATGCTGCGCATGGTCCCCCACCCCCGAGACAAGCTCGGGGAGGATCTAAGTTTCGCACCCACCCACAAAAAGGGCGCCCCGGATCGACCGGGGCGCCCCTTTTCTCATGCCGTAACCGCGATCAGCGCAGGAAGTTGGCGAGCGACAGGCCGGAAAGCTGCGAGAAGACCGAGTAGGAGGCTTCGAGGATCGATTTGCGCTGGGCGATGTCGATCGCGACCTGACCGAGATCGGCGTCTTCGACGCTGCCGATCACCTCCTCCAGCAGCAGTGCGCGGTCTTCGGCGCGGACGCCCATGGTTTCGATCTGGTTCTGCTTGCGGCCGACCTCGCCATTGACGGCGCGGAGATCGGTCACGCCCGCGTCGAGCTCACCGATCGCCTGGCGCATCGCCAGCTTCTGCGCGTCGGTCGGCTTTTCACCGATCGGGCCGGCTTCGGCCAGCGTGCGGAAGGCGCGGATGAGATCGGGCCCGACATCGCTGGCGACAACGCCATATTCGACGTCGATGCCGTCGCCGACGCGGGCGGACAGGCGCACCTGATCATTGGCGAAGGCATCGGCCGGATCGAGACCGATCGTGTCGGCCAGCGTCTGCGGTTTCAGCGGGTCCGTGTCGGTCTGCGCACCGGCGAAGAGGGGGAGGCCGCCTTCGCGCGCGTTCATCGCGTTGCGGAAATCGGTGAAGGCGGCCTCGATCGCTTCCTGCAGGCCCGGCCCGTCGCCGGTGCCGACCGCGGTGAGCAATTGCTCGCGCAACTTGGCCATGCTGTCGTCGACCTGGTTGAGATGCGCTGCATAGAGATCGGTCGTCGTGCCGACGCGGGTCGCGACCGACTTATGCGCTTCCTGCTGGGCAAGCATCGCGCGGGCGGAGAGCGTCCGCACCGCATCGGTGCCGAGGCCCGCATAATCATGCGCCTTCTTGCGGGTGTTGAGCTGCATCTGGCTGATCGCCAGGCCCTGCTGCGACTTTTGGATCGCGCCGGACATGGTCCGCTGCAGCGGAATGGTGGCTACGCGTGTCATGGCGGATCTCCCTTATTTCAACATACCGATGAGCGTGTCGTACATCTCGCTCGCAGTGGTCATCACCCGCGCCGCGGCCGAATAGCTGTTCTGCAGCACGACCATCTGGGCGAGTTCTTCATCGACATTGACGCCGGCGAAACTGTCGCGGCGGTTGACGGCATCGTCGCGCCGGGCGGCGGCGTCTTCATATGCGGTCTGCGCCTGGGCGGACTGCGCGCCGACGCGGCCCAGCAACTGGCTGGAAAAGCGATCGACGGTGATGACGCCGTCCTTGCCGAGATCGACCGCCTTGGCGAGGCTGTCGATGATGGCGGTGGCGCCGCGCACGTCGCCCGCGCCGATCGCCTTTTCGCCGACGGCGGCGTTGAGCTGGAGCATGGCGAGCGGCAGGCGCGCGGCGCTGGCGAGGATGTCGGGGCGTACCTCGGCACTCTTGAGGCCGCTGGCGTCGCCGGTCAGGCCCGACAGCGTCGAGAAAGAGAGGCCGGTGCCGTAGCGGTTGGTCGAATCCGAGGGAATCTGGATCGTCGCGCCGGTTGCAGCGACGGTCGGCTGGAACTGGATGCGGCCGCGATCGTCGAGCGCGAAGCTGCCGAAGCCGCCGAGCGGACTCGCGTTCAGCTCCGTCACGAGGTCGCCCCAAGTCGAGCCCGCCGAACCGGTGAGGGTGTAGCTGGTCAGCGCCCGGCCGCTGGCGTCGCGCAGCACGATCTCGGCAGTTTCGCCCACCGGGAAGCCGTGCGGATCGCTGGCGATCAGGCCGGAGGGGACGAGCGCGCTGGTTTCGCTGCGGATAAGATCGTTGAGGCCGAAATATTGCGAGAAGCCGACACCCGCGCGATCGCTGGGGGTGGTCGGGTCCTGCGCGATTGCGATGCCGGCATTGGCGGCGGTCGCGCTGATCGTCAGCTTGCCGCCCGCGAAGGTGGCGCTGGCATCGGGGGCGAGCCCGGCGTTGATCGCGTTCACCGCATCGTCGACCGTAGCGCCGGCGCCGAGCGCGTCGAAATCGACGGTGGTCTTGGCAATCAGCGTGCCATCATTGCCGACGACCGCGAACACCGCCTTGCCGGTGAAGCCGAGCCGATCCGTGTTGGTGAGGCCGGTCGAACGGCCGGTGAGCGAGGCGGGCGGCGGCATGGTGGTGCTGCCGTTGGAGGCGGAGTTCAGCGCCTCGGCCAGCCCGCTGAACAGCACGCCCAGCTTCTCGGAAAATTCGGGGAGCGCGCGATCGCGCATGTCGATCAGCCCGCCCAGCTTGCCGCCGATCGCGGCGGAATCGATCTTCTCGCCGGTCGAAGCGCCGGTCTTGCCGTCGGCATCGGCGAAGCGGATGTCGATCGCCGGATAGGTCGGCTGCGACGCGCCCGAGCCGCCCGGATAGACGAGCTGGCGCAGCCTTTTGTCGAGCAGCACCTGGCCGGAGGCGGAATCGATCGTGACGCGGCCGTCGGGCTGTTCGCGGATATTGACCTTCATCATCCCGCTCAGTTCCTCAAGCGCGATCATGCGGCGATCGGCGGCGCCCGCGGAACTGCGGCCGAGACCGTCGAGACGCGCGACCTCGTCATTGAGATCGTGGATCTGACGCAGCAGCACATTTGCCCGTTCGACCGTGTAGCCGACTTCGGATTCCACATCGGCGCGCAGGCTGGCGACGTCACGGTCGAGCTGGTTGAGCGAACTGATCGTATCCTGCACGTCGGCGGTGAACTTCGCCGTCGCCTGGGCCGATCCCTGCAGGCCCGTCATCTGCTGGGCCGAAGTGGCGATGGCGGACAGACGCGCGGCAAGGCCCGATTCCGCGCCCGGCGCGCCGAGCAAGGATTGCAGCCGATCGAGATAGGAGGAGGCGGCTTCGGACCGCCCCATATCGCCGGCGCGGCGATAGACCGCGCTTTCGAGGAATTTGTCGGCGACGCGCTCAGGCTCGCCGACGACGACGCCATTGACGCGCCCACTGGTGACGCCGGTGCTGAGCGCCACGCGTTCGCGGGCGTAACCGGCGGTGCCGACATTGGCGATATTGTTGGATACCGACCGCATCCCCGCCTGCGACGCGGCGAGGCCGGACATGGCGGAACCGAGGATCTCGTTCAAAGACAAGGGAAACTATCCTTTGGCTGGCAGATTGCGGATGCGGTCGGTAATCGGATCAGCGTTTCAGGTTGCTGACTTCCTGGAGCATGTCGTCGACCGTGGTGATGATCTTCGACGATGCGCTGTAGGCCCGCTGGAAGCGGATCATGTTGGTGAATTCCTGCGCCAGATCGACGTTGGAGGCTTCGAGCGAGCTTGCCGCGATCGCACCCGAGCCCAGCGAGCCCGGCTTGTTGATCGCGAAATTGCCCGATTCCTGCGACATCGCATAGGCGTTGCCACCCAGGCGGGTGAGGCCGTCCGGGTTCTGGAAGGTGGCGAGCGGCAACTGGTAGATGGCGCGCGAGGTGCCGTCTTCGAAGATGGCGCTGACGACGCCTTCCGCCGAAATCTCGACCGAGGCGACGGTGCCGAGCATGCCGCCATCGACCGAAGAGGAGAGGAGGGCGGATTCACCGCTGAACTGGGTGAGGCCGTTGAGGCCGCCATCATCGCCGAGCTGGAGCGCAATCGGCACCGAGCCCGCACCGTTCGTCCAGGTCGGGTTGAGATCGGCGAACAGAGCCGCGGTCGAGCCCGCGAGATCGAGGCTGCCGTCGGCGTTGAACATCACGTCGCCGCTCGCGAGCAGGCCGCCAGGTGCGGTGACGTCGCTGGCCGGATCAGCATAGATTTCCGTCGACCACTGGTTCACGCCGGTCTTGACGAAGCCGAAGGTGATGCGGTGCGGATTGCCCTGCTGATCATAGACGTCGACCGAGCGCGAGAATTGCGGCGTCACCGTGCCCGAGGCCATATCGCCCGCGGTGTAGGCGGCGACCGGCGTCGTCGTGGACTGGAGGTTGGCGCGGAGCTGCACCTTGGTCGACGGCAGCGCCGCACCGGTCAGCGAGTTCGGCCGGATCGGTTCGAGCGCATTGAGATTGCCGGTGTTGACGTAATTGCCCTGCGCGTCGAGCGGCCAGCCCTGAAGGTAGAAGCCGCTGGTGTTGCGCAGAAAACCGGCGGGATCGGGCTTGAACGATCCGGCGCGGGTGAAGGCGATCTCCGCATTGGGATCGGATGATGAGCGGACGACGAAGAAGCCGGCGCCGTCGATGCCGATATCGGTGAGGCTGCTTGATGCCTGGAGCAGACCCTGCTTCGAGATCATCGCCTGCGGCGCGGCCGAGACGCCGCCCGCGGAATAGCTGGTACGGACGCGACCGTCGGTGACGAGCGTGCGGAAATCCGCCGAGACGCCCTTGTAGCCGATGGTGTTCACGTTGGTGATATTGTCGGCGACGGTTGCCATCGCGCTGGCCTGTGCACCGAGACCCGAAACGCCGGCGTAAAGTGCGGAATAAAGGCTCACAAAATTCTCCCGTGCGTGGTGGCCGGCCAGCCGCCTGGGAGCGCCTGCCTGATCCACAGCCATAATAGGAGGACGGAAGGGCCGACCAAATATCGGCAAAATTTTCCTAGCTGTCAGGCCGATGCCGCGCCGTGATCCTATAATGAGGAAAACGGATATCGAGGGACAGATGGCGCTTCGGATTACCCTTCGCGATGGCGAAAAGATCATCGTCAACGGCGCGGTGCTGCGCGCCGTGGGCCGCACCGAATTGGCGGTGGAAAATAATGTCGCGCTGCTGCGCGGCCGCGACGTGATGAACCCGGACGAAGCGAACACGCCCGCCCGCCGGCTCTATTTCGCATGCATGATGGCCTATATCGACCCCGCCAATCAGACGCGCCATCAGGATGCCATCGTCACCTTGGTCCGCGAACTGATGGACGCCTTGTCGTCGGCCGAGGCCCGCGCGATGTGCATCAGCTTTGCCCAGAAGGCGGCGATGTCCGATTTCTATCGCGCGCTGGCCGATTGCCGCTGGCTGATGAATTATGAGGCCGCGGCGATGGCCCGGCCGATCGCGACCGCCGCCGCCTGACCGGCGCCTGGTCATGCTGACACTTGCTTCCGCCGCAGCCGGGCTGCGCGCGCTTTCGCCCGACCGGCGCTTCGGCCGCGTCGTCGCCGTGCGCGGCGCGCTGATCGAGGTCGAAGGGCTGGCGGGCGCCGCCCAGATCGGATCGCGCCTCAGCCTCGCCGCGCCGGGCGGCGTGGTCGATGCCGAAGTCACTGGGCTCGACCGTGGCGTCGCGCATTGCCTGCCGTTCAGCGATCCGCAGGGTATCGCCTCGGGCGCGCGGGCGGATCTTGGCGCGGGGCAATTCTCGCTGCGGCCGTCATCGGCCTGGCTCGGCCGGATGATCGACGGGCTCGGCCGGCCGGTCGATGGCAAGGGCGTGCTGCTGTGCGGAGCCGAGCCGCGGCCGATCAAGGCGATGCCGCCGCTTGCCTCCGCTCGCGCCCGCGTCGGTGCCAAGGTCGAAACCGGCGTGCGTGCGCTCGATATCTTCGCGCCGTTGTGCCGCGGCCAGCGCTTGGGCCTGTTCGCCGGTTCGGGCGTCGGCAAATCGGTACTGCTGTCGATGCTCGCCCGCTGGACCCAATGCGATGTCGCGGTGATCGGCCTGATCGGTGAGCGCGGCCGCGAGGTGCAGGAATTTGTCGAGGACGATCTGGGGCCGGAGGGGCTTGCCCGCAGCGTCGTCGTCGTCGCGACATCGGACGAGCCCGCGCTGATGCGGCGGCAGGCGGCATGGACGACATTGGCCGTCGCCGAATATTTCCGCGACCAGGGTCTCAACGTGCTCTGCCTGATGGATTCGGTGACGCGCTTTGCGATGGCGCAGCGCGAGATCGGTCTGGCGAGCGGCGAGCCGCCGGCGACCAAGGGCTATACGCCGACCGTGTTCGCGGAGCTGCCGCGCCTGCTGGAGCGGGCAGGGCCGGGGCTGGCGGGGCAGGGATCGATCACCGGACTGTTCACGGTTCTCGTCGATGGCGACGACCATAATGAGCCGGTGGCGGACGCGGTGCGCGGCATTCTCGACGGGCATATCGTCATCACCCGGCGGATCGCCGAACGCGGCCGCTATCCGGCGATCGACATCCTCAAATCGGTGTCGCGTACCCTGCCGCACGCGCATAGCGATGAGGAAAATTGCGTGCGTGTCGCCGCCCGCCGCGCGCTTTCCACCTATAATGACATGGAGGAGATGGTCCGGCTCGGCGCTTACCGCGCCGGCGCCAGCCCCGAGGTGGATCAGGCGGTGCTGCTCGCGCCGCAGATCGAGGCGTTGCTCACCCAGGGCAAGAATGACCGCGGCTTTGCCGAGGAGAGCTTCGCGGCTCTCGCGGCGATTTTGGAGGGCCAGGATGAAGACCCCGTTTGATGGCGCGTTGCGCGTGCAGCAGCGCGAGATCGACGATGTTCGCGTCGCGATCAACGTGCAGGTCAACCAGCTCGTCCAGATCGAAAATTCGCGCGCGGCGGTGGACGCCACGATCGAGCGAGAGACGGCGGCCGCGGCCGACGACCTGAATTTTTCCTACCATAATTATGTCGCGCGGATGTGTGCCGAGCGGGCGCGGCTGCGCGAGGATCAGGCGCTGATCGATGCGCAGTTGGCGCGGCTGCGCACCAAGGCCGCCGCCGCTTACGGATCGTTCAAGGCGATCGAAACCGCCGCCGATGGCTTCCGTTCATCGGCCGAGCGCGCCATCGCCAATGCCGAGCAGGCGCAGATCGACGATCGCGCCGCGAGCGCCTTCATCCGTACGCGATACGCACAGCGCCGCGCGCGGGCATGATCAGCCGCATCGATTCGACGCGCCTCGACACCCAGCAAAAGGCCGAGCTGATCTTTCAGCAGGCGCGGTCCGAACTTTCCAACCGATTGTGGCAGGCCGCACTGGGCGGCGAGGCCACGGGTGGGACGGAGCGATCCATGGATGCCGCGGCGCCCGAATTCAGCATGGATTCGCTGCTGGCGGTGCTGGAGACGGGTCAGCCGGCTGCGCCCCGTGCGACGCTGATGGCGGCACCGCCGCAGCCGCGCGCCTTCGTCGAGCCCGATGAGGAGCGCTCATTGCGATCATCCTATAATAAGGATGGGGTCGGTGGGCTTGGAGTTAATTCGGTCTATGCCGGCACGTTGAAGGCAGCGGCGGAGCGCACCGGCATACCGGCCGCGGCACTGGCTGCGATCGTTCATGCCGAATCCGCCAAGGGTGCGGACGGCCGCTGGCTGGTCTATTCACGCAACCCGCGATCCAGCGCGGCAGGGCTGGGCCAGTTCCTGAGCGGCACATGGCAAGGCGAGACCGAGCGTCGCGGCAGTTGGCTCAACGCCACGGCGCGCGACCGCGGCTGGCTGGACACCAATGGCAAGGTGCGCGCCCATGCGCGCGCGGAATTGCTGGCGTTGCGCTATGACGGCGATGCCTCGATCCAGGCGATTGCGGACTATTCACGGTCGAATCTCGACAAGCTGAAGCGCGTCGGTGTCGATCCCGGCGCGGGCGAAGCTCGCGTGGCTGAACTCGCTTATCTCGGCCATCATCTCGGCCTGGGCGACGCCATCCGTTACCTCAAGGGCGGGCTCGATCCCGAACGGGCGCGCCTGTTGCTCGACGCGCAGGTCGGCCGTGCCGCGGCCGAACAGCGAATCAGTGCGGCCGGCGATGCGCCCAGCGCCCATCGTGCGTGGTTGAACGACTATGTCGGCCGCAATCTGCAGACCGCTCGCTTCCAGAAAGACGTCTCCGTCGGCTGACGGAAACTCCGCGGAATTGGCGGGGTTCCGCGATTCCTGCTGACGTCACTTATAGGATAAATACGTAGGCAATATGGGAGAATATCGTTTGTTAACCTTTTCCGGCGAATCTTGTCCTCGGTGAGGGGGAACAGACGGTCGGCGTCTCGTCCCCACAAACGGGAGGGCATCCAATGTCTAAGACGACGATCGCACTGGAAGCGGCTGTTGCCGCGGTTATCGCCAACACGGCCGCGGAGGGCGCCAAGCCCACGGCCCGACAGCGCGTCGAGGTCGATCGGGCTTTCGCGCGCATCCTGAAGCTGATTGCGCCGCGCATCCGCCACTTCATCCGCCAGTACGGTCTGGCCGCGCACTGGGACGATGCCGAGCAGGCCTGCGCCATCGCCGTCCACCGCGCCATCCAGGCCTATGAGCCGGAAAAGGCGCAGTTCACCACATTCGTTAACTGGCAGATCCGGGGGGAACTGCAGAGCCTTCGTTTCCGGCTGATGACCGATCAGCGTCCGTCGGCGAAGAAGGTCGATGCGACCACCATCTCGATCAACGCGGTCGTCCACGGTGTCGATGGCGAGGAAGCCTCGCTGGAAGCGATCATCGAGGACGAGGACGCGCTGTCGCTCACCGAATCCGCGGCGTCGGACTATCTGGCGGGCCGCGCCACCGCGTCGCTGGTCGACAGCTATGTCGATCATCTGCGGACCACCGCAATGGGTCAACTCCGCCGCCGTCCGCGCGCCAAGAAGCGCGTGCTCAACCAGCCGTGCGAGATCGAGCACAACCTGCCGGCGCGCCCCAAGCCCCGCATCCACGGCATCGATCCGGAAGAGCTGGAGAAGCTGGAGCAGCGCCTGACCCGCAACCGCGAGATCGTCGAGCGCCGCCTGTTCGAGACGATGCCCTTCGCGGTCGAAGAGGAAGCTGGTGTCACCAAGGAACGCATCCGCCAGATCACCAAGCGCGCCGCCAAGACGATGGCCGAGCTCGCCGGCAGCGAACCCAAGTTCATGATGATGGCCGAATATCGCCGCCCAGGCGCCGTCCGCGCCCGCGTCCGCAAGACCGCGGCTGCCGGCGACGCCTCCCCGGCCGCCTGACCCCTCACCCTTCTGCCGCGGGGCGACGGCCCCGTGCGCCCAACGGCCCCGCCGGCTCACGCCGTGCGGGGCCGTCCCGTTGGCTACGGCTTCACGAACCGATACGTCCCGTCGGCCTTGGCCTTCAGCCGCAGTGTGCCTTCCCAGCCGGTGCCGTAGATGGCACGGCGGATGACGACATCCTTGAAGGGCGTTTCTTCCTTCTCCGCGCCCCAGAAGGTTTTGGGGGATCGCCGGCTCGAGACGATTTCGGGCTGCTTCTGCATCAGCGCGATCGTGCTGAGCCGGGGGTGGCCGTGGTCGAAGGCGGTGGAGGCGGCAGTGGAGGAGCGGTCGCCCATCGAGAGGATTGCGATCCTGGGCGATGTCACCTCGATCAGCCGGTCCGACATGCCGTTCTCGGCGCCATGGTGCGAGACGTGGAGGACATCGACGTCGAACGCGCTGAGGTTATCCTCATATTCCGTGAGCATGTCGTCGATCCCTTCCTGCTGCAGATCGCCCATGAAGAGCAGGCTGGCCTTGCCGAAATCGATCCGCACGACGACGCTGTGGTTGTTGGGGGAGATGTAGCGCCGGGCTTCGGCGGCGCTCGCGCCGACAAGCGCATCGTTGCGGCTGCCCCAGAAGGCGGTGATCTTGGGGTCGATCGTCGGGCAGGATATGGGATCGATGACCGCATTGGTGGAGCCGGTGGCGGAGGTCTGGTTGGCGAATTCGACCGCGCTGTAATTGGCGCCCGCGGCGCGTGCGGCTTCCCGCGCTTTGGTCTGCGCGGCGAGCGAGCCTTCGGTGCCGGTCTGGCCATTGTCGACGATGTTGCGGATCTTGAACGCGCCGGCCGCGTCGCCGAAACCCATCAGCGACAGGCCGAAAAGATGGTCCTTGTGGGGATGCGAGGTGAATAGCACGTCGATCGTGCGGTTGAGCGCCGGGCGGGCGGCGAAGAAGGATTCGAGATAGGCGGTGAACATTTTGCCGCCATTGTCTCCACTGCGATATTCGCCGCCGGTGTCGATCACGGTGACGCCGCAGGGAAACTCGACGATCGCCCCCGCGCCCTGGCCGACATAGACGAAGTGGACGATCATCTCCTGATCGAGCGCGGCGGGCGCGGCCGCCGGGCCTGGGTGAGAGCGGCTGGCGGCAGGGCGGGAGCGCCAGCGCGGCATGTTGGCCGTTTCGCGCACGGAGCGCAGCAGGGGGAAGGGCATGGGCTGCGGCGAACGCGAGGCTTCGGGCGACGCGGCCTCGGGCTGGATCGTGCGCGCTGCCTCCTGCTGGTTCATCGCCTCCACCGCCTGATCGACGACGGCGCCGCCCGCCGGCTGGCCGACGAGCAAAGGTGTGCCGCTGTCTGTGGGAGAGGCGGGTTGATAATTGGGGCCGAAGACTTCTTCGCCCTGATCATCCAGATAGGGCGCTTCCTCAGGCAGCGGTGCGGTCTGCGCGAACAGGGGGAACGCGCCCAACAGGGCGGCCAGCGTCAGAGCAGATGCAATCCTCATCGCCCACCCCGCTTCCCGCGGCCGTTGGCCTTTCGTGCGATGGCGATCCTAAACGATTTTGGTCATGCTTGCTTGCTGATACTGGCGGGGGTTCAGAAGTCGCGGGCGTGAAGGGATGTTGTCGGCCGATGCGGGCGGCGGCCCGGCACAGCCTCTCGAAATGGCAGCTATCCGTAATTTCTGCCAAATTCCTGCCTGTCAGGACACGCCGACATTGCTGCCGATCGAGCACGAACGGATAACTCCCCAAAGCCGCCGCCGGTTCGGGCCATCCGGATTATTCGCGCTGTCTTTTTCAAAAGGAGGGGTTCACGCGCGGCACGCAGAGCAAGCTTTTATCGGCTTTTCCCTTTGCGCATGACGCATGCATCATATTTGGTACGAATCCGACTTATCTCTTCGGGACGGTGCGGAAATTCGTCTGCTCTCCGGCCCCATGCTTCGTTGGAGCAATCGAGATCAGGATGCGCCCAAGGAATTATACCCTGCAACTTTGGGAAATTCCTTGCCCAATCATCCAAGCATTTTAGCTGGGCGGATGAGAGCGCAGGGTCATACATAACACGCCACAGGTCGCCTGCGTACGACATCCTGGCTTGCCGAGGCACATCAATGGCGCATTTGGCAATGAGTTCTCGTTCCACATAATCCGGTTGGTAATCGGCTGATAGAATTGCCAAAATCCAGAGCATCAACATTACCTGCCATGCGCGCGATCGCCCGATGACTATCGTCTGCCTAAGACGGTTGCAAATGATCGTCTTCGAGATCACGTCAGCGTCAGCTTTCGCGGCTCTCGTTCCCTAAGCAGACAGTCCGGACTCCCGACTTTCCTGCCTTTCGGGCGCGGCTAGACACTTCTCGAAACCCGACGATCGTTCAGCATCGGAATGTATCCACGCAGCCCAGGCCAAAAAGAAAAGGCCCGGCGGCTGGGAGCCACCGGGCGCAATTTCCTTGGAGGACGGGATCGGATCAGAAGTCCGACCAGTCCTCATTATTGGTGCCATTCAGGCGCCGGGCGGCATTGGCCTGGGCCATTGCTGGGACGGGCAGGGCCTTCACCGGCGAGACATAGGACTTGGCGGCCGGTCTGGACGGGACGGCCTTGGTTACGGGCGAGCTGGCGACCGCACGGGCGGCCGGGCGGCGGGCGCCATTGTCGACGCGGAACAAGGCTGCCTGCTCGGCGAGCGAGGTGACTTCGGTCGTCAGGTTGCGCGCGGCAGCCGAGGTTTCCTCGACCATCGCGGCATTCTGCTGGGTCGACTGGTCCATGGTGCTGATCGCGACGCTGATCTGGCTGATCGCGGCGGACTGCGCCTGGTTGTCGTCGGCCATCTGGCCGAGCAAACCGTGGACTTCGCCGACGCCGCCCGAGATGTTCTGCAGCGCATTATCGACCCGCTGCACGGCGTCCACGGCGGTGACGATGTCGGTCTGGGTGACGGTGAGCTGATCGCGGGCGCGCTTGGCTTCCTCCTCGGCGCGCATGGCGAGCGCGCTGACGAGATCGGCGACGACCGCGAAGCCACGGCCGGCATCGCCGGCGCGACCGGCTTCGACCGCGGCGTTCATGGCGAGAACGCGGGTCTGGAAGGCGATCTTGTCGACGCCTTCGATCACCTGGTCGATGCCCTTGGCGCTGAGGCTGACCCGGTCCATGGCCTGGACGGCTTCCTCGGCGATGGCGCGGCCGCCGGTGACGGTGGCCAGCGCTTCATCGGCCCGCTCGACGGTCTTGCCGGCGGCGGTGGCGCTTGCCTTCAGACGATCGTCGATCTGGACGATCGCGGCGGAGGTTTCCTCCAGGCTGGCGGCATTGCCCTCGGTACGGCGGGCGAGATCTTCGGACGCCTGGGCGATTTCCTGCGATCCGGTGCGGATGCCGGCGGCGCTCACCGAAACCGCGCCGATCATCTCGCGCAATTTCTCGATCGCATCGTTGAAGTTCGTCTTGAGCGTGGCGACGCCGGCCGGGAAATCGGCCTTCACCTCGGCGGTGAGATCGCCCTGCGCCAGCGCGGCGAGGCTATCGCCGAGCGTGGCGGTTACGAGCGCCTGCTCCTCCGCCTGCTTGCGATCGGCCTCCTGGCGGGCGACGGCGGCGAGGCGGAACTGCTCGACGGCCTTGGCGATTTCGCCAAGCTCATCCAGGCGGTTGCGATGCGGCACGACCGCTTCACGGCCTTCGGCAAGGTTGGTGGTGACGGTAGTCAGTTCGGCCATGGGCTTGGCGAGCGTGCGGTTGAGCAGGTTCCAGATCACCACCAGCAGGCCGACCGACAGCAGCATCATCACCGACATGAAGATCAGCGCGTTGCTGGAGAAGGCATTGCCCTCGTCGCCACGATCGTGGGCGAGTTTCAGCACCTTTTCCATCATCGCGTTGGTGGCGCCGATGGCGGCGTGTGACGCCTTCTTGCCGTCGGTCTTGAGCACTTCCATCGCGGCTTCGGGCTGGTTGCTCTTGGCGAGGGTGAAGACACGCTCGTTGACGGACTTGAGCGTTTCGACGGTCGTCTTGAAAGCGGTGATGTCGGCGGCGAACTCCTCGCCCATCACGGCATCATAATCCTCGATGCCCTTGTCGATATTCTCGTGATTCTTTTCAAGGCGATTGCTGAGCTCGGCGCGCTCGCTGTCGCTGCGCGCGGTGACGACCGAATAAACGAGGATGCGATATTCGCGGATATAGCCCCGGATATCCGACATCGCGCTGGCGCCGGCGAGGCTCGACGCGACATGTTCGTCGGCGATCTTGCCGAGCTTGCGGTTGGCGATCACGCCCGAGACGCCGAGAGCGACGACCAATACGGCGATCAATGTGAATGCGACCAGCATCTTTCGAGGCAGGCGCCAGTTCTGGACAAGTTCCAGCATCTCGGTTCCTTCATGAGATTTGTTTGTGCGCGGCACCGATCCGGAGCTGAAAGCCCCCACGGATCGACGCCGGTCCGACCGTTCAGCTCCGGGCGGACGCTCGCAGCCACAAACATTATAGGATGAAGGACGGACGGGCGGGCGCGAGCGGGGACGAAAACCCGCCACCGCTGCGGCGTTCGACCGATCAGGCCAGGGGGTGCGGCTCCCCCGTCGATGAGGTGCCGGGGAACATGCCGGCTGCAAACGCGATGCCCAGCGCTTCGGAAAGGCTGCGGACTTCAAGCTTTTCCATCAACTTGGCCCGATAGATCTCGACAGTGCGAGGGCTGATGTCGAGATCGAAGGCGATCACCTTGTTCGATCGCCCTTCGACCAGGCCCTTGAGCACATCGCGTTCGCGCGCGGATAGCAAGGCGAGTTTTGCGGTCGCGGTTTCGACGCGCATCGCTTCCTGGCTCGAATGTTCGAGCCGCGCGATCGCCGTGTCTAGCGCCTGCATCAGCGCGCGATGGCTGCACGGCTTCTCCAGGAAATCGACCGCGCCCGCCTTCATCGCCTGCACGGCGAGCGAGACGTCGCCCTGACCGGTCAACACGATCGCGACAAAGCGCGCGGGATCGTCACCGATCACTTTCAGGACATCGATCCCCGATTTGCCGGGCATATGGAGATCGAGCACCAGGCAACCCGGCGCCAACCTCTCGATTTCGGCCAGGAAGGCATCGCCGGACGCAAAGCTGCGAACGTCGACGTCAGGCCGCACGGACACCAGGCTTTCCAGCGATGAGCGCACGAGATCGTCATCCTCGACGATATAGATGTTGCGGCGGGTCATGCGGCGAGCTCGGCATTTTGCTGGAAGGCGGGCACGGTGAAGCGGACACAGGCGCCGCCTTCGGCCCGGTTCTCCGCACGAAGCTGACCGCCGTGAAATTCCACGATGCGGCGGCAGATCGACAGGCCGATGCCCATTCCGCCGGCCTTGGTGGACATGAAGGGCTCATAGGGACGCTGCAGGATTTCCGGGGCGATGCCGGGGCCATTGTCGCACACGCTGATCTCGATCATCCCGTCGGTCGCACCGCGCGAGATCAGCAGGATCTCCGGATGAACGCCGACCTGATCTTCCTGCGCAT
Organism: Sphingomonas sp. DBB INV C78; assembly: GCF_042693015.1. Lineage (NCBI taxonomy): Bacteria > Pseudomonadati > Pseudomonadota > Alphaproteobacteria > Sphingomonadales > Sphingomonadaceae > Sphingomonas > Sphingomonas sp. DBB INV C78. The sequence goes on from NZ_CP170544.1 coordinate 4,784,039, forward strand.
CAATGGCGTTGCGGATCAGGTTGACGAGAACCTGCTGGATCTGGACGCGATCGGCGAGGATCACGGGCCGCGCGGCATCGAGATCGTAGCGGATGTCCACCCGCTGCTGTTCCATGCTGGTGAGCGCAAGGCCGATCGCATCCGCCATGATATCCGCGATGGGCTCGGCCCGGACGTCGACTTCACCCTTGGAGACGAAGGCGCGCAGGCGCTGGATGATGTCGCCCGCTCGCAATGTCTGGCTGCTGGCGAGTCCGACCAGTTCGCGCACGCGGGGCGAGCTGGCTTCATCTGCCGCGAGCAGCATTTCCACCGCGCCGAGGAAGTTGGTGGCGGCGGCAAGCGGCTGGTTCAGCTCATGGGCAAGGCCGGCCGCCATCTCGCCCATCGCACTGAGACGCGAGACGTGGAGCAATTCCTCGCGCAGTTCGGTCTGCCGGTCCTGCGCCGCGATCTTCTCGGTCACGTCGCGGATGAAGATGGTGAAGATGCGCTCGTCGCCCAGCTGTGCCGTGCCCATCGCGAGCTCGACGGGAAATTCGCTGCCGTCGCTGCGCAGGCCGATGATGTGCTGGAGGGTCGGACCGGGGTGGGCCTTGTCGGCGATGAGCCGCGAAAAGTCGGCATCGAAATCCGTGCGGAAGCGGACAGGAAGGAGCATCCGCCGATCGTGGCCAAGGACATCCTTGGCGGCGTAGCCGAAGAGGCGTTCGGCGGTGGGGTTGAAGGATCGGATGCGCCCATCCGCATCGATGGTGAGGATGCCGTCGGGCGAGGCCTCCAGGATCGAACGGATTTCGGATTCGCGGGCAGCAAGCACGGCGGCGCGCTGCTCGCGTTCGGTGACGTCGGTCATCGACAGCACGATCAGCGGCGCGTCCTGGCTGCGGATCGGCAGCAGCCGCGCCTGTTCCAGCACATGCAGTTCGGACCCGTCGCGGCGATATTCGACGATCTCCTTCTCGCGCGCTTCGCCCGAATTCAGGCAGCCGACGACGTCAGCCAAATGATCGGCGCCGCGGGCGACCAGCAGTTCGTGCTTGTTGCGGCCGATCGCCTCCTCGGCAGTCCATTGGTAGAGCCGCTCGGCGCCCTTGGACCAATGGAGGATGGTGCCGGCTTCGTTGGTGAGCACGATCGGCGCGGAATCGAGCGCGCGGGTGACGGCCCAGCGCTCGCCATTTTCCCGCGCGATCCGCGTCCAGGCCCAGAACAGGATACCCGTCGCCAGCACGATGAAGGCGCCGGCCTCCGCCATCTCGACGACGGCCGGCGTGCTGCCGGGCAGCGTCAGCGCCCAAAGGCTGGCCAGGGCCATCAGCGCCGGGGCGAGGAGGACGAGGACGAAGACCGTCCTGAGCGTCCGCCCCTCGACGCCGCGGGCGGAGAGCAGACCGGGCCATCCCGACTGGTGGCGCCAGGCGATCAGCACCGCCGCGAGCGCGAGCGTGGTGATGCAGGTGGGCACCGAAACCATGACGCTGCGGGTATGGGGCATGTGCCCGACCACGCCGAGCGGCAGGGCCATGCCGGCGATGATCGAGATGCCGAAGGTCAGACTGGCGATCAGGACGATGATCTGGCTGCGGCGATGCCCCGCCTTGACCGACAGCAGGGCCGCCGTGCCGAGGAGCAATATCGTCGCCGTTGGCATCGGTCCCGGGCGACCGGGGTTGAGGCGTGGCAAGCCCACCACCTTGTCGCCGAATAGCAGGCGATCGACCCCCAGTTCGAGGCCGGTGACATATTGCAGCAGCGCCGATCCCGCGATGCCCAGGGCAGGCACGGCCAGCAGGATGACAAGCCCGCTTTGCTGGCGGATCGAGGCCAGCAATGCCAACGCAATGAAGATGTAGCTGACCGCCGTCAGCGGCTGCATCACATAGATCGAGCTGCCGAAGCCGGCCACGGTGAGATTGCCGAGACCCCAGCCGAACAGCACGAGAACGCAGATGAAGAATGCCAGGCCGATGCAGCCATAGGGCGTCCATCCCGGCCATTGGCCGACATCGGAGTCCATCCTTCGCTGCAATGGATCCGATCCATGCATCCGATATGCTACCCGTTACAAACCGCCCGGATAAAGGGCTAACGCAACAAAGGTTGATTGCAAACCGGACTTTAGGTTTGGGTCAGAATAGACTGATGGGTAGAATCCACCCGGCCGATCTGATGCCGCCGCTATATTTCAGTAACCATATGAAATAAAATGCAATACTTCCAGACGATCAGGCGGCCTGCGGAATTCCGGCGAGGCCGTCGATGATCGCGCGGTTGACCTGGATCAGATCGTCGATCGAATCCCGGCCGGTCGCCACGGCGCTGCTATAGCGTTCGACCCACAGAGCGAGCGAGATGATCGTCGCGCGCAGTTCGTCGGGCAGGCGGTTGCCGGGGGCGCCGCAGAGCGTGGCGAAGGTGCCCCACACCTCGCGATTGCGATGCAGGGCGGGCATCAGCGCGGCGCCGTACAGCCCGGCATCGCGCGCCTCTATCAGCTCGCCGGTGATCTGGCTCATCAGGCGATGTTCGGTCGCGCGCGGCGTTTCGACGATCGACTGGGCGCGACGATAGGCGTTCAGCGACATGGTTACTCCCTGGATTGTCCAGCTACCATTTTAGGACGAAGCCGCGGGCCGCGGATGAAGCGCGGCAATATTCGTGTGCATTCCGCCGAGAAATCCGCGCCGCCGCGGAAAAAGCGATGTCGCTGCGCCGACCCATCCGAGTTCATCCTATAATCAGGGAACCGGCCTCGGCCTCCACTTTTCAGGTTTCCCACATGCTCAACGGTATCGGCCTCGTCGTCATCCTGGTCTGCGTCTTCGGCAGTTTCCTGATTTCGGGCGGCAACCTGATGGTGATCCTTCATGCGTTGCCGCATGAGATGATGGCGATCGCCGGCGCCGCCATCGGCGCCTTCATCCTCGGCAATTCGCTGCCCACAGCCAAGAAGGCCTGGAAGGGCGTCATGCGCGTGTTCAAGGGATCGCGCTGGACCGAGAACGACTATCGCGACCTGCTCGCGGTGATGTTCACCCTGCTTTCCACCTTTCGCAAAGGTGGAGCGACGGCGATCGAACGACACCTCGACGTGCCTGACGAGAGCACCATCTTCAGCCGCTATCCGCGCCTGCTGGCCGACAAGGGACTGATCGAATTCATCTGCGACTATCTGCGGATGATGACCGTGAACTTCGAGGATCCCCACCAGATCGCCGAAGCCATGGAAAATGACATCGAGCGGCATCATGCCGAGGAACTGCTGCCGCAACATTCGCTGCAGATGATGGCGGACGGCCTGCCCGCGCTCGGCATCGTCGCGGCCGTGCTTGGCGTCATCAAGACGATGAGCTCGATCGATCAGCCCACCGAAGTCCTGGGCGCCATGATCGGCGGCGCGCTGGTCGGCACCTTCCTGGGCGTGCTGCTCGCTTACTGTCTGGTCGGGCCGATCGCGTCGAAGCTGCACCAGGTCATCGACGCCGACTTCAAACCCTATTCGATCGTCAAGACCGCGATCATCGCCCACGCCCAGGGGCTGCCGACGCAGGTGGCGATCGAACTGGCGCGCCGCATGACGCCGTCCAGCTACGCCCCCTCTTTCCAGGAACTCGAGACCGCCCTCGATCAAGCCAAGGATGAAATGTATGCCACTGCCGTCTGATCCGGCGGAAATGGCCGGCGAGGATCGCTCGCTCCGCCTGCCCGTCCACGGTTCCACCGTCACGGCCGAAGACCTTCGCGTCCGCCTTGTCCTTGCTGCCGATTTCGATGGCGAGATGGTGATCGACGCCGACGAGGTCGAAAGTGTCGGCCAGGCCGTGCTCCAGCTTCTCGTCGCCGCGAAGGCGGAGGCCGACCAGAACGGCCAGGCCTTCGCCATCATCAATCCCAGCGCGGCGTTCGTCGACCGCGTCAACGCCTGCCGGCTGGCCGATGCGCTCGGCCTCAGCGCCCATGAGGAAACCATCCAGTGAGCAAGTTGATCCTGACCGTCGATGACTCGGCCAGCATGCGGATGCTGCTCAAGACGTCGCTCACCGCCCAGGGCTTCCGCATCGAGGGCGCCAATGACGGTGTTCACGGTCTTGAGCGGATGCACGAGGTAAAGCCCGATCTGCTGATCACCGACATCAACATGCCGAAGATGGACGGGTTCGAGCTGATCGAGGCGGTCCGCGTCGTGCCCGAGTTCCGCGGCACGCCGATCCTGGTGCTCTCCACCGAATTTTCGGACGAGAAGAAGGCCCGCGCCCGCGAGGCCGGCGCCACCGGCTGGATCACCAAGCCGTTCGACGCGACCAAGCTGGGGGCGGCGATCCGCCGCGTGTGCCCGTGAGCAGCGGCAACGACGAACTGGACGAGATCCAGGGAATCTTCTTCGAGGAATGTGCCGAGGGCCTGGCGGTTGCCGAACAGGGGCTGTCGGCGATGGCCGCAGGCGATGTTTCGGCGGATGTGATCGCCGGTGTGTTCCGCGCTGTCCATTCGATCAAGGGTGGATCGGGCGCGTTCGGCCATGCCGCTCTGCTCGCATTCTCGCACCGCTTCGAAAATGTGCTGGACGAGGTGCGTGGCGGCAAGATCGCGCCGACCGCCGAAGTCACGCGCATCATGCTCGGCGCTTTCGACATCCTTTCGGACCATGTTGCAGCGGCGCAGGGGCAGGTTCCGCTGCCGGCCGATGCGGCGATGCTGGCGGCGCTCGACGCGGTGCTTGAAGCCAAGGGCGCGCCCGGCGGCGAGGCTGCGGCTCCCGCGCCGGCACCGGCACCGGTGGCGGCGTCCGCTCCGGCCGCCGAGGAGGATGATTTCGGCTTCACGCCGGTCGCCGCGATGGTCGAGGAGTTCGATCCCTTCGGCTTCGAGCCGGTGTCGGTCGATCTCGACGATTTCGGCGCTGCCGAAGCTGCCGCCCCCGCCCCGTGGACGGTGCGCTTCGGCCCATCGCGTGCGGCGCTGGCCAATGGCAGCGAGCCCTTGTTCATCGTCCGCGAGCTGGAGGCGATGGGCGGCAAGATCATAGCCGTCGATGCCTCCACGCTGCCGGGCTTGCGCGATCTCGATCCCGAAGAAGCCTATTTCGGCTGGACGATCGAGCTGCCGGCGAGCGTCGAGGAGCAGGACATTCGCGATTGCTTCGACTTCGTCGCGCCGGATTCGGTGATCGAGATCGGCCGGGCCGCGGCGGCGGAACCGTTGGTGATGGCGGCACCCGAGCCGGTGCGCGTGGATGCCCCCGCTGCCGTCGTCGAAGTGGTGGCGTCGGCCGCGCCTGCCCCCGTTGTCGCAGCGGCCGTCGCTGCTGTCGCCCCCGCAGGCGACGCGCCTGCGGCGCAGGTGGCGCAGTCGATCCGTGTCGATCTCACCAAGCTCGATCAGTTGCTCAACCTGGTGGGTGAGCTTGTCATCCATGGCTCGATCCTGGCCGACCGGCTGGCACCGGCCGACCAGCAGCGCGTCGAACTGCCCGAACTGTCGCGGCTGACGCGCCAGATCCAGGACAATGTGATGTCGCTGCGCGCCCAGCCGATCCGCCAGGCCTTCTCCCGCGTGCCCCGCATGTTGCGCGACCTGATGGTCGAAACCGGCAAGCAGGTGGTGCTGGAGACGAGCGGCGAGACGACCGAAGTGGACAAGGGCGTGATCGAGAAGATCGGCGACCCGCTGACCCACATGATCCGCAATGCCGTCGATCATGGTATCGAATCCCCCGAGGAGCGGGTGGCCAAGGGCAAGCCCGCCGAAGGCACGATCCGCCTTTCGGCCGAACAGAGGGGCGCGCGCATCATCGTTCGCGTGTCCGATGACGGCCGCGGCATCAATCGCGAGCGCGTCCGCGCCAAAGCGATCGAGAAGGGGATTATCAGCGCCGACGCCCAGCTGTCGGACGAGGAGATCGACAGCCTGATCTGTGCGCCCGGCTTCTCGACGGCGGAGACTATCTCCAACATCTCCGGCCGCGGCGTCGGCATGGACGTGGTGCGATCGAACGTCGAGGCGCTCGGCGGTAGGGTCGAGATCCAGTCGGTGCCGGGCGAAGGCACGGTCTTCACGATGGCGCTGCCGCTGACGCTCGCGATCCTGGACGGCATGATCGTCCGGCTCGGCCAGCAGCGCTTCGTGCTGCCGCTCGCCAATGTGATCGAGACCGTCCAGCCCGAACCCGGGCAGGTGAAGCCGACATCACCCAATACGGAGGTGATCGAACTGCGCGGCACCTATCTGCCGATCCGGCGGGTCAGCCAGATCTTCAGCATGGAGGCCAATGACCGCCGCAGCCCGGAAGAGTCACTGGTCATCATCGTCGAGAGCGAGAGCGCTGGGCATGTCGGCCTGATGGTCGACACGATCGAGAACCGCCGCGAGGTCGTGATCAAGAGCCTCGAGGACAATCTGCACCCGATCCGCGGCCTTGGCGGCGCGACGATCCTTGGCGACGGCTCCATCGGCCTGATCCTCGATATCGACGCCCTCGTCACCGCCACCGGGCCTCAAGCGAAATATGCCCTGAAAGGAATGGCAGCATGAGCAGCATCGAACAGCAGGACGAGCGCAAGATCGTCACCTTCACTCTCGACAAGCAGATGTTCGGCATCGACATGCGCTCGCTGATCGAAATTCGCGAGTGGGAAGAACCGACCCCGCTGCCGGGCGTCGCATCCTACATCAAGGGCGTCACCAATCTGCGCGGTTCGGTGATCCCGGTGATCGGCCTCGCCGAACGCATGGGCTGGTCGCCTAGCGCGCTCCATTCGCGGTCCTGCATCTTGGTGGTCAGCATCGCCGGGCGGCAGGCGGGTTTCCTGGTCGATGAGGTGGCCGACATCGTCGCCATCCAGGCCAGCGAGATCCAGCCCGCGCCGCATGTGGAATCGATCGAGCCGAGCATGATCGCCGGCCTCGTGAAGATCGAGCGCCGCGTTCAGGACAGCGAGGATGCCGAAACCATGGTGCTGCTGCTCGATCTGGAATCGCTCAGCCTCACCCGCCCGCTGATGGATCTCGCCGCGTGAAACACGGCGTCGCCCCTGTCCCGGCGTCCGGCGAGGGAGCGGAATCCTCCACGCTCGCGGCGACCGCGGAGCTTGGCCTGCCCGAGTTCCGCGCGATCGCCGCGATCATGATGGAGGATGCGCGCATCCACCTCGTCGAAAGCAAGATCGTGCTCGTGCATTCGCGGCTCAGCCGGCGCCTGCGCGATCATGGCCTGACGCGCTTTTCGGACTATGTCGCGCTGGTGCGCAGGGATGCGACCGAGCGGGCGGCGATGGTGGTGGCGCTGACCACCAACCACACGCACTTCTTCCGCGAGGACCATCATTTCGATCACCTCCGCCGCCACGTGCTGCCGCAACTGCAGGCCAGTGCCCGCGCGCGCAAGCCGGTGCGGATCTGGTCGGCCGGCTGCTCCAGCGGCGAGGAGGTCTATTCGATCGCGATGTGCCTGGCGGGCGACGGGACCGCGAGCGCGTCCTGGTTGCGCCAGGGCGACGTGAAGCTGCTCGCGACCGACATCTCGCCACCCGTGGTCGAGTCCGTCGCGAAGGGCGTCTATTCGGCATCGACCGTGCAGCCGATCCCGGCCGCCTATCGCGACCGCTGGCTGCGGCCGCAGGGCAGCGATTTCGTGGTGGCGGACGAGCTGCGCGAACTGGTGACGGCGCGCGTGCTCAACCTCTTCGATCGCTGGCCGATGCGACAGCAATATGACGTGATCTTCTGCCGCAACGTCATGATCTATTTCGACGACAAGGCGAAAGCCGAGCTCGAGGCGCGCTTCGTCGAGATGCTCGCGCCGGGCGGCCACCTCTATATCGGCCATTCCGAACGGCTGATCGGGCCGGCGGCGGCGGCGATGGAGTCGGTCGGGCAGACGATCTACGTCAAGGCCGGGGGAGGCAGCCGATGAGCCGCGCCACCCGTGTCCTGATCGTCGACGACAGTGCGTCGATGCGCGCGGTGCTCAACCGCATCCTTTCCGCCGACCCCGAAATCGAGGTCGTCGGCCAGGCGCCCGAGCCGCATGCCGCGCGCGAGATGATCAAGGAGCTCAACCCCGACGTCGTGACGCTCGATGTCGAGATGCCGGGGATGGACGGCCTGTCCTTCCTGGAAAAGATCATGCGCCTCCGGCCGATGCCGGTGATCATGTGTTCGACGCTGACGGCGCGCGGTGCGGAAGTGACGATCGAGGCGCTGCGCCTGGGTGCGGTCGACTGCATCGCCAAGCCGGCCGGCAATCCGCTGGAAATCGCGCGCGACGGTGATGCGCTGCGCGCGATGGTGAAGGCGGCCGCCCGGTCATCGGTGCGGCAGGGGCCGACGCGGCTGGCGCCGGTCGCTTCCTCCGGCCCCGGCCAGCGCGATGTCGTGATCGCGATCGGTGCGTCGACGGGCGGGGTGGAAGCCCTGTTCTCGGTAATCGGCGCGCTGCCGCCCGATTGCCCGCCGGTGCTGGTCGTCCAGCATATGCCGGCGGCCTTCACCAACGGTTTCGCAGCCCGGCTCGACCGGGAATCGCGGGTTTCGGTGGTGGAAGCGGTCGCCGGAATGCCGATCCAGCGTGGCACCGTCTATATTGCACCAGGGGGGGCCAATCATATGGAACTGGTCGGCGGCACTGCCGGCCATATCCGCCTCCGCCCGACCGATCCGGTCGGTGGCCATCGGCCTTCCGTCGATGTGCTGTTTCACTCGGTTGCGGCGCTCGGTGCCCGGGCGGTGGGGGTCATCCTCACCGGCATGGGCAGTGACGGCGCGGCCGGCCTCATGGCCATGCGCCAGGCGGGCGCACGGACGATGGGGCAAAACCAGTCGAGTTGCGTGGTTTACGGAATGCCGCGCGCCGCCTTCGAACTTGGGGCGGTCGAGCGGGAACTGAGTTTGACGGCGATGCCCGAGGCGATCCTCGCGGCGTGCAGGAAGTAGGGTTTGGGAGCGGTTCATGCCGGCAGCGTCTGCAATTAAGGTTATGGTGGTCGACGATCAGACGAGCATGCGCGCGATGATCCGTCGCGCCCTCCAGGATCTCGGCTTCAAGGATATTCGCGACAAGGCGGGCGCCGTCGAGGCGCTGCCTTCGGTGAAGACCGATCGCGTCCACCTCATCATCTCGGACTATAACATGCCCGATATGGACGGGCTCCAGTTCCTGGAGGCGGTGCGACAGGACCCGGTGATCGGCAAGACGGTGTTCATCATGCTCACCGGCTCCGCCGACAAGGAGATCGTCCAGAAGGCCGCGGCACTGGGCGTCAACAATTATGTCGTGAAGCCCTTTGCGCCCGCGGCGCTCAAGGAAAAGATCGAGCGCGTCTTCGGCGAGCTGACCTGATCCCATGCGACGCATCCCCATCATCCAGGGTGAGCATCGGGTGACGGCGGAACCCGGCGTCATCATCTCGACACTGCTCGGTTCCTGCGTGGCCGTGTGCCTGCAGGATCCAGTGGCGCGCGTCGGCGGCATGAACCACTTCCTGCTGGGCGAGCCCGGCTTGGACGATGCGGGCCAACGCGCCGGGCAGGAACGCTATGGCGTCCACGCCATGGAACTGCTGATCAACGCGATGATGCAGCGGGGCGCCACGCGCACGCGGCTGCGCGCCCATCTTTATGGGGGTGCCAACATCATCGCGGGGCTGGGATCGATCGGCAGCAGCAATGCCGCCTTCGCCCGCCGTTTCATGGAGACGGAGGGCATCGAGATCGGCCGGTGCGAGCTGGGCGGCACGCGCGCCCGCAAGGTGGAGTTCATGCCCTATGAAGGGCGGGTCCGATCCCAGCTCGTCGCCGATGCCGCGCCGGTGATGCCCGTGAAGCCGGTGGCGCTGCCCGACGGCGATGTCGAACTGTTTTGAGCAATTCACGAACGAAAGATCGGTCGAGCAATGATGATGACGCAGATTGGCCAGGAAGCGACATCGCTGTGCGCGGCGGTGGCGGACGAGATCCGCGGCGTGCGGGCGCTGATCGAACAGCTTGCCGAAATCCTCGTCGCCGACGAGCGCTTCTGCATGGACTATATGGATCAGCTCCAGTCGTTCGATCTGGTCATACAACATGCCGATGAAAGCGCCGATCTGCTGGATCGCGTGGCACAGGGGCAGGCGATTCCGGATGCCATCGATCGCGTGCGGCTGACCGTCGTTCAGGAGCGGCTGCGCGCCGCGATCGGCTGAGGACGGTCATGGCCGTCGGACAAAGCGAGGACGTTGCGCCGATCATCGTGCGCAAGGTCAAGAAGCACAAGCATGCCGGCCATCATGGCGGCGCGTGGAAGGTTGCCTATGCCGATTTCGTGACGGCGATGATGGCCTTCTTCATGCTCCTCTGGCTGCTGGCCAACCCCAACAAGGCGCAGCTCAAGGGGTTGGCCGAATATTTCTCCCCGGCGCCCGCGCGCGATGCGCCGGCGGCGACGCTCACCACTTCGCCCGGTAACCAGCCGGGGCTGGGCGGGCGGGGGCGTCGCGCCCAGGCCGATCAGCAACAGTCGCTCGGCCAGCCATCGGCGGAATCGGGCGTCAACGGCGCGGCGCGCGGCGGCACCGCCGAGGTGCCCGAAGCGGCGCTGCGCGTGCTCGCCGACGAAATGATGATCTCGCTGGAAAAACCGCCCGAAAATCCGAGCGAGGCGCGCAGCGTTCGCGTCGAATCCTCGCGTGACGGGCTGCGCGTCCATCTGATGGACAGCGCCAATCGCTCGATGTTCCGCGGCCCCACGGCGGAGCTCAACGATTATGCGCGCCAGATGCTCGGCCAGGTTGCCCGCAAGCTGATCAAGGCGGGCGCGCAGGTCGCGATCGAAGGGCATACCGATTCCACCGGCGGGCAGAGCCTGGCCAATTGGCGGCTTTCGAGCGACCGCGCGCTGGCCGCGCGCGCCGCGATGATCGACGCGGGCCTGCCTGCCGACCGTTTTTCGGAGGTGGTGGCCAAGGCCGGCACCCAGCCCGTCTATCCCGACCAGCCCGATCGCCCGGAAAACCGGCGCATCACCATCGTGATCCTGGCCGAGCCGCCGGCGCTGCCGCGCGACGCGAGCTTCAAGTTCTAGGAGGAGCTTTCCGATGAAGAAACTGATCCTGGGGGCGCTGGTGCTGACAGTCGGCATGGGCGTGGGCGGTGGTGCCGCTTACGGGACGAGCCTGGTGCTCGGCCCCAAGCAGAAGGCCCAGCCGCCGCTGGAATTCGTGCCGACCGGCCCGGTGCTGGCGCCTCTGGTGTTCGGCGACGGTCGGCTGGCTTCCTATGTGTCGTTCGAAGTGCAGCTTGAAGTGGCTGGCGACAAAAGGGAAATTGTCGAGGCCAAGCTGCCGGTGCTGCTGAACGCCATCAACATGCGGACCTATCGCACGCCGATGGCGAGCGGACCGGACGGACTGGTGCCCAGCCTAAGCGCGTTCCGCAAGGTCGTGCTGGAGGCGGCGGCCGAAGCCTATGGCAAGGATGTCGTGCGGCGCGCGGTGGTGACGCAGGCTTCACCCGCTTAATCGCGTTTTCGGTCAACGAAAACGTAAGGATTTTACGAGCATTTGGACGAGGTGAACGCCATGAATCCCTTGCCCCACAATAATTTCGACGCCGCCGACGACGCGTGGATGCCCGCGCGCACGGCGCCTTTGTTAACCCCGCGCGCGCCGCGAACGATGACGCTGCTGCTGATCGGACGCGTAACGAGCGACCGTTTCGATGCATTGTGCTGCATCCGTAACCTTTCCGAAGGTGGCCTGAAGGCCGAGGTGCGCGCGAAATTCACCATCGGTGAAGCGATTCGAATCGAATTCCGCAACGGCGATGTCGTTACGGGGGCGGTGCGCTGGACCGATCGCAAATCGATCGGCGTCCAGTTCGATTCGCCGATCGACGTCGATCGCCTGCTGGCCGAATCCTCGACCGTCCGCCGGCCGAGCAACCTGCCCCAGCCGCGTTCGCCGCGCATGCCGACCAATTGCCGCGCGGAGATCCGCGTCACCGGCAAGAGCCATCGGGTCGCGCTGACGGATCTGTCGCAGGGCGGAGCCAAGCTGGAGACCAAGGTTCCGCTGGCCAAGGACGATATGCTGACCCTGGCCGTGCCGGGCCTCGAGCCGATGCGCGCGGTGGTCCGTTGGGTGCGGGGTGAAGCGGTGGGCATCGCCTTCATGCAGTCGATCGCTTTCGCGACGCTGGCCGAATGGCTGAACGATCCCAAGGTGCGTTATGACGGGGCGCGGCTGGGCTGATTGTTCGAACCGATCGAATAAATGAAGGCGGGCGCGGCACCTGAGTGCTGCGCCCGTTTTTATCTTGGGAATGCGGTCGGGCCGAGATCAACCCGGCCCGCCGAAACTCTTGACCAGTGATCCTGCGATCAGTGCCCAGCCGTCGACCAGCACGAAGAAGATGATCTTCATCGGCAAGGATATGGTGGCGGGCGGCAGCATCATCATGCCCATCGCCATCAGCACCGCCGCGACGGCGAGATCGATGATGAGGAAGGGGAGGAGCAGCAGGAAGCCGATCTCGAACGCGCGGCGCAGTTCGGAGATCATGAAGGCCGGCATCAAGGTCGTCATCGGCAGTTCGGCGCGCGGCGTGGGTTTCTTGCCGGAAAGCTCGACGAACAGGCGGACATCCTCATCGCGGACATGCTTCAGCATAAAGCCGTGAAAGGGTTTCGACGTCCGCTCGAACGCCTGCGCTTCGTTGATCCGACCCTCATTATAGGGCGTCACGCCCTGCTTCCAGGCGGTGTCGAAGGTTGGCCCCATCACGAAGAAGGACAGGAACATCGCGAGGCTGATGATCACCGGATTGGGCGGCACGCCGGGCGCGCCGAGGCCGGTGCGGAGCAGCGAGAGGGCGACGACGATGCGGGTGAAGCTCGTCACCGTCATAAGGATGCCGGGCGCGAGGCTGAGCACCGTCAGCATCAGCACGAGTTGGATGGCGCGGCCCGAGATCGAGCCTTCGCCGAGATTGGCGGTCACGCTCTGCGCCATGGCGACTTCAGGTAGCCCCATCATCAGCGTGATCGCGGCCAGGCCGAGGAGTTTACGCATTGGCCTTGGCCTTCATGTTCACGGGGATGCCGGCCTCGATCATCAGCAGACCTTCGGGGGTGATCATCACGAGATGTTCCTTATTGTCGCGGCGGATCAGCGCGACCGAGCGGCGCGTGTCGATCGCGAGGCGCTCGATCACTTCGACGCGGCGGGGGGCGGCGTTCTGGCCCATCAGGCCGCCGAGGCTGCCCATCAGCGAGCCGGGGAGCTTGAGATCGTAGCGGCGGACCGCCCAGAGCGCGCCCCAGAGGAGGCCGAGCACGATGCCCAGCGACCCCAAAGTGCGCAGCAGCGAGAGGAAGTCCATCAGCGCGACCGCTGCACGACTTCGGTGATCTCCAGCGACATATGCTCGCCGTCGACGAGCACCTTGCCCTTCGCCACCAACTGGTTGTTCACATAGACGAGCGTCGGATCGCTATGCCCGCAATCGAGCGGGATCATCGCGCCGCGGCCCATTTTCAGCACCTGCCGGATGGGCAGGCTCGTCGATCCGAGCACGATCGACATATCGATCGGTATTCCTTCCAGGACGGACATGAGGCGTCTCCTTCAGAGTTTTTATAGGATTAATTTTTGGGAGAACGGCCGGGGTAGGCAAAAAATGCCTATAAGAGAAAAGCCGGCGCCTGAGCCGGCCGGAGGAAAGCATGGATTTGAAGTCATCGATCGGCGTTTCCGCCTCAGGCCTGCGTGCGCAGTCGCTCCGGATGCGCGTCATCGCCGAAAATCTTGCCAACTCGGATTCCGTCGCGCGCACGGCGGGCGGCGATCCCTATCGTCGGCGCGTCGCCACCTTCACCACGGAGGTCGATCGCGCGACGGGCGCGACCAACGTCAAGGTGAAGTCGATCGAAGGGGACAAGACGGCCTTCAGCCGTGTCTATCAGCCAGGCAACCCGGCCGCGGACACCGCCGGCTATGTGCTGCGCCCCAACGTCAACGGCCTGGTCGAAGGCGCCGACATGAAGGCGGCGCAGCGATCCTATGAAGCCAATCTCAACGCCATCGAATCCGCGCGCAACCTGACGATGCGCACCATCGATCTGATCAAATAAGGAAGACCATCATGTCCATTGGAGCCCTTGACGCCGTGGCCGCTTATGGCCGCGCGATGAACACTGCCGCGCCCAAGGCCGGCGCAATGGAAAGTGCCGGCGAGGCGCCCGCATCGGGCGGCTTCGGCGGGATGATCGAACATTTCGTCACCGACGCCGCCACCTCGCTGCGCACCGCCGAGGCCGCCAGCGCCCAGCAGGTTGCCGGCAAGGGCGACCTGATCGACGTCGTCACCGCGATCGGCGCGGCCGAAACCGCGCTCGACACCGTGGTTGCCGTCCGCGATCGGGTGGTGAACGCCTATACCGAAATCATGCGCATGCAGATCTGACGTCCGATGGACTCCTTTCAGGCGATGGAACTGGCGAAGGCCGGGCTGCTGCTGACACTGACGATCGTCGGGCCGATGCTGATCGCCTCGCTGATCGTCGGTGTCGCCATCGGCCTGTTCCAGGCACTGACCCAGATCCAGGAAATGACGCTGACTTTCGTGCCGAAGCTGCTGGTGCTGGGCATCGTCCTCCTGCTTTCCCTGCCGATGATCGGCCAGGCGCTATCCGCGTTTATGGACCGGATCGCGGACATCATCGTCGCCGGCTGATCCATGGCTGACCTCCCCTTCGACGCGACGGCCTTCCTGATCCTGTTCGCGCGGGTCGGGGCGGTGCTGATGCTGCTCCCGGCCTTTTCGGAGGACGCCGTTCCGCCGCGCGTGCGACTGATGCTCGGCCTCGGCTTCACCGCCGGACTGTTCGGGTTGTTGAACGGGCAGGTGACGCCGGTGCTGCAATCGGATCGCGCGCTGCCCGGCATCATCATTGCCGAGGCGATGGTCGGGATCGGCATGGGCATGATCATCCGCATGCTGTTTCACGCCGCTGCGATGGCGGGGTCGATCGTCAGCATGCAGGTGGGCCTGTCTTCCGCGCTGATCGCCGATCCGTCGATGGGGGGACAGTCCCCGCTGCTCGCCCGCTTCGTCAGCGTCGCGGCGGTGGTGACGTGCATGGCGCTGGGTGTGCACCATCTGTGGATCGCGTCGATCGTCCAGTCCTATGCGATCTTCCCGGTCGGCGGGCTGCCGCCGGCGGAGGATTTCGCGCGGCTGGCGATGACGACGGTCGGGCAGTCCATGGGCCTCGCGCTCAGCCTCGCCGCGCCTTTGCTCGTCTATGGCATCCTCTTCAACGTTGCCCTGGGCCTGGCCGCGCGCATGGCGCCGGCGATCCAGGTCTTCTTCATCACCCAGCCGCTCAACATCCTGCTCGGCCTGTCGCTGTTCGCGGTAGTGATCGGCACCATGCTCACCACCTTTGCCCAAGCGATGGCGAGCTTCCTGCAAAATGGTTGGAGCCTCTGAGCCATGGCCGAGACGGACAAGGACCAGAAGACCGAAGAGCCGACCCAGAAGAAGCTCGACGACGCCCGCGCCAAGGGCGACATCTTCACCGCGCCGGAAATGCGGCACGCGGCGATGTTCGTCGCGATGATCGTCGTCGCCGGCGGGCTGGCGGCGTGGACGCTCGCGCGGCTCGGCACGATGTTCGTGCGACTGTGGGGCAATGCCGACGATTTCTCGCTCGAACCCGCGGGCGCGCAGAATCTGATGGGCGGCGTGATGGCGCATTTTGCGGTTTCGCTCGCGCCGATCGCCGGGCTGCTGGTCGGCTGCGCGTTCCTGACCTTGTTCCTGCAGGGACGCCCGTCCTTCAACTGGTCGCGCGTTGGGCTGAAATGGTCGAAGCTGTCGCCGCTCAACGGCGCGAACCGCCTGTTCGGCAAGCGCGCCATCGTCGAGTTCGGCAAGACGCTCGCCAAGTTCGCGGTGATCATCACGGTCGCCATCATCGTCGCCTGGCCCAAGGCGGTGGCGCTCGACCAGCTTATCGGTTCCGGCCCAGGCGCGATCGGGCAGGCGGCGGGCGAGATCGTCTATCGCATGATCAAGACGGTGGCGATCCTCGTCCTCCTGCTCGCCTTGTTCGACTTCATCTATCAGCGCCGTGCTTACATGCAGAAGATGCGGATGAGCCTTCAGGAGCTGAAGGACGAGATCAAGCAGAGCGACGGCGACCCCAAGATCAAGGCGCGCATCCGCCAGATCCGCATGCAGCGCGCGCGGCGGCGGATGATGACGGCGGTGCCGACCGCCAGCGTGATCATCACAAACCCGACCCATTATGCGGTCGCGCTGAAATATGATCATGGCGCGATGGCCGCGCCGGTGGTGGTCGCCAAGGGTGTCGATGCGGTCGCGCTCAAGATCCGCGAGGTGGCGGCCGGCGCCAAGGTGCCGATCGTCGAAAGCCCGCCGCTCGCCCGCGCGCTTTATGCCGCGGTCGAGATCGATCACCCGATCCCGGTCGAGCATTATGCCGCGGTCGCGGAAATTATCGGCTACGTCATGCGGCTCGCCCGGCGGCTGGCATGATCGCCCGCAAAATCCCCGCCTGGTCGCCGTCCCGGCCGCCGCTTCTTCCTATAAGGAATATGATGCGAACCTCTCTGACCTTCGGGGCGCGCGCCCTGCTGCTGGCTTCGGCCGCATTGCTGGCGGCGGCCCCGACTGTGGCCGCGCCGCGGATCAAGGACATCGTCGATATCGAAAATGTCCGCGGCAACCAGCTTGTCGGCTACGGCCTGGTGGTCGGCCTGCCGGGCACCGGCGATCGCATCCGCAACACGCCCTTCACCGAAGAGACGATGCAGGCGATGCTGGAGCGGATGGGCGTCAACATCCGCGGCACCCAGATGCGGACGCAGAATGTCGCGGCCGTATCGGTGACGGCGACGATGCCGCCCTTCGCGCGCTCGGGCTCCAAGATCGACGTGCAGGTGTCCGCGCTGGGCGATGCCACCAGCCTGCAAGGCGGAACCTTGCTGGTCTCCTCGCTCCGCGCGCTCGATGGCGAGATTTACGCCGTGGCGCAGGGGCCGGTGGCGGTGTCCGGCTTCAAGGCGCAAGGCGCGGCCGCGAGCGTCAGCCGGGGTGTTTCCACCTCCGCGCGGATCGCGGGCGGCGCGATCATCGAGCGTGAAGTGCCCTATAATCTGAAGTCGGCGACGAGCCTGAAACTCGCGCTCAAGAACCCCGATTTCACCACGGCGCACCGCATCGCCGAGAGCATCAATAGTGCGCAGCCGGGCGTGGCCGAAGTGCTCGACCCGTCGACCGTCGAGATCGGTGGCCGCGGCTATTCGGGCTCGTTGATCGAACTGGTGGCGCGGATCGAGAATCTGCCCGTCGCGGTCGACCAGCCGGCCAAGATCGTCATCAACGAGGCGGCGGGCACCGTCGTGATGGGCGCGGACGTCCGCATCAGCCCGGTCGCGATCGCGCAGGGCGGGCTCACCATCAGCGTCAGCGAGACGCCGATCGCGTCGCAGCCCGAACCCTTCTCCAAGGGCGGGGAGACGGTGGTGCTGCCACGCACGAGCATCGACGTGGACGACGGCAGCGGCCGATCGCTGGCGGTGCTCGAAGGGGCGTCGCTGCGATCATTGGTGTCGGGCCTGAACGCGCTCGGCGTCAGCCCGCGCGACCTGATCACCATCTTGCAGGCGCTGAAGGGCGCCGGCGCGCTCCAGGCCGAAATCGAGGTGCAATAGGATGAGCGACATTTCATCCGCGACGATGGCCGCGCCGACGGGGCCGCAAATGCCCAAGCCGCGCGCCGACGCCGCGGCCACCGCGCGCGAGTTCGAAGCCGTGTTCATCGGCCAGATGACCAAGCTGATGATGGAGATGGTCGAGACCGGAGACGAATTTTCCGGCGGGCATGGCGAGGAGATGTTCCGCGGCGTGCTGGCCGAGCAGATGGGCAACGAGATCGCGAAGCGCGGCGGCGTCGGCCTCGCACCCGCGGTGCTCGATCAGATCATCAAGATGCAGGGGGGGCGCCGCTAATGGCCAATAATGCGATGGACGTCATGGCGTCACTCACGCTGATCATGAACGAGGAAACCGAGCGGCTGGGCATGCGCGAGCGCGGCCGCGATCTCGCCGAACTCGCGGCTGCCAAGGTGCGGCTGGTCGGCGTGCTCGAAACCGAGCTTGCGCGGCTGGAGCGCGAGCGGCCGGACTGGGCCAAGGCGATGGATGAGGAAGGCCGCGAGCAACTGACCGCGACCTTGCTGGCGCTGGGCGACGCATCCGCCGCCAACGCAGCCATCCTTGAGCGGCAGATCGACCTTTCGATCGAGATGATGGGCGCCGTCGCCAGTGAGGCCCGCCGCCTTGCCAACCGCCGTGCCGCCACCTATTCGGCCGCGGGTGGGCTGACCAACGCCGATCTCGCGGCGCCGATTTCGGTGAACTCGGAATATTGAGGCGAGGCGGAGCTATTTCTCCCCTCCCTGAAAGGGAGGGGATCGAGGGGTGGGTAGCGAGCGGAGCGAGCCCATCCAGCGCGGTGCGGAGCTACGCCGACGGGCATTGAGCCCATCGGCTTCGCAATCCACCCCCAACCCCTCCCTTTCAGGAGGGGAGAATGTCCGCGATTCGGCAACTGGGACGACCCTCAAGCCGTTGCGCGACGCTCGCCATTGGCGGTTTCTGCTTCGGCGATCAGCGCGAGGGTGGCGTGGGCCGGCATCGGGCGCCCGAACAGGAAACCCTGGCCATAAGCGCAACCCAGCCGTGAGAGGCTGTCGGCCTGCTCGATCGTTTCCACGCCCTCGGCGGTGACCGGCATGCCGAGGCCGTGGCCGAGATCGACGATGGCGCGGACGATCTTGTCGCCGGCGAAGCTGTCGAGCGTTTCGATGAAGGAGCGGTCGATCTTGATGCGATCGAACTGCAGTTCGCGCAGATGGTGCAGACTGGAATAGCCGGTGCCGAAATCGTCGAGCGCGACCTTGATGCCGGCATTGCGCAGCGATGCGATCGAGCTCCGCGCGGCGTCGAGATCGTGGACGAGCGCGCTTTCGGTGATCTCGACGATCAGGCGCCCCGGCGCGAGGCCGCCAGCATAGAGGATCTGGAGGATGCGCAGCGGCAGATCGGGGTTCGAGATCTGCAGCGGCGAGACGTTGATCGACAAGGTCAGATGCGCCGGCCAGTCGCGCGCATCGCGGCAGGCCTGACGGAGCAGCGCGAAGCACATCTCGTTGATCTGGTCGAGATCCTCGGCGATCGGGATGAAGACCGAAGGATCGATCAGACCGCGCGTGGGATGGCGCCACCGCGCCAGGCTTTCGAAGCCGACGAGATCGCCCGAGCGCAGCGCGAAGATCGGCTGGAAAAAGGGCAGGAACTGGTCGTTGCGGATCGCACCGCGGAGATCGTCCTCCAGCGCGGCGCGGTCACGCAGGTCGAAATCCATCGTCGGCTCGAACAGGCGGAAGGTGGCGCCGCCCTCCCGCTTTGCGCGACCCATGGCGATGCTCGCGGCGCGGAGCAGATCGTCGGCCGACTGTGCCGCCTCGCCCTGGACTATGCCGATCGATGCGCCCAGTTCGACGCTGCGGCCGGCAAGTTCGATCGGCCGCGCGATATCCTCGACGATGCGCCGCGCGAGCGCGAAGGGCGCGTCGCCGCCGTCGGCATGGCCGATGATGCAGGCGAATTCATCGCCGCCCAGGCGGGCGAGCTGCCCGCCGGCGGCGTGGGCCAGTTGCGCGATCCGGTCGGTCGTGACTGCGAGCACCCTGTCACCCGCGGCGTGGCCGGACACCGCGTTGACCTGGCGGAAGCGATCGAGATTGACGACCAGCATCGAGATCGTGTCGGCGGGTGCGGCTGTCCGGGCCGCGTCGACCGTGGCCGAGAGCAGGCGCCGCTCGACGGGGCGCGCCTGCTCGGCGGGCGACGGGGACAGAATGTTCGCCGCGAGCGTCCGAACCGCGCTTACCCATTTCCATTCCGCAACGCGGGGTTCACGCATGCCGGCGTCCTGACTCATACTATCAGGACCATTATAGGATGGGATGGACGTTCCGGGGGCGGTTCGGCGGAATCAATGCCGGCTTATTCGAAAAGCGCCCCGATCACCGTCGCTACATCGGCCGGATCCACCGCGTCGATCGCGATCTCGCGGTCGGGATGCTGGCTATAGCCGATCATCCGCCCGTCGCGGCCGAAGCTGATCGTCAGCAGGCGGAGCCCATCCGCCTCGCGGACCACGGCAATGCCGCCGGCCGAAGGAAAGCGATCCGGATCGACGATCACGGTCGCGCGGGCGGGCAAGGCGGGGCCCAGCGTCGGACGGCAGACGCGCAGGCCATAAGCCCGCGGGCCGGCGCTGCGTGGTGCCTCGACCGTGTCGCCGGTCGGCGTCCGCGCGATCAGGCCGTCACCGAACGGTGTGCCGAATACGGGCACCAGCCGCACCGTCGCGTTGTCGGCCGCCTGGATGGCGGCGAGCACGGGCGGCAATTCGGTGGTGGGCACAGATGCGGTGTCCGGCACGGTATCGGCGCTGACGATGCGAAGCGGTGGAGGCGTCTTGGTCGTCACCGTCTTCGCGGGCTTGCCGCTCAGCGCGTCTCGGATGGCGGCGACCCGGCCGCGCGTCTTGGCGATGCGCAGATCAGGATGGGCCACGGCATCGACATGGCCGGCAAGCGCACCGTCCTGATGGGCCTTCGCGACATGCTTGCGCAGTGCCGCGACGTCGGCCACGCCGAAGATGCGGCAGATGGACTCGACCGTGGCATCGTTCCAGCGGTCGATCGTCTTGAAGGCATTTTCGAGCCGCGAAAGGATGACTGGCGGAATGCCATGAACGCTTTCGAGCGCGGCGATCGACAGCGCCGGGTCCGCTTCGCGGCGGGCGCGGAGCGCGGCGGCGAGCAGCACGGCGAAGCGATCTTCCGCCGCGTCATAGTCAGCGGGGTCCTGCATGTCGGCAGCCCATGCGGCGATGTCGAAGTCCGGATCGTCGATATCGACAAGTAATTGCTGCGGGTTGCAGCGCAACGCCTTGGCGATGACCGCCAATTCCTCGGGCTTGGCGAACACTTCACCGCGTTCGATCTTGGACAGGCGGATATATGGGATATCCGGGATCGTCTGGGCGAGCCCCAGCAATTTCGGATAACCGCACCGCTTGCGATGATCCCGAATAGTGTTGGGAAAAACGGTCGCACGATGGCGGTCGATCAGGATATCCTGCGACGCGGCGATCCTGCTCCTTAATTTGCCGACGTTGCGGCGGGCGCCATTTTCGGCTGCCGATGAGCCGCGCTTCATGGCGATCGCCGCCAATGCGCTATTTTGGCTACCATATTAACTGCTGTCCCCAAGCTGTCAGCGGCGATATGGACCCGCTTTCGCGGCATAGTCAATAATATGGGATTAACGATAACATTTACATACATTAATTAGGGCAAATAATCCCGTTTCGTGGCTGCCATAAGTGGGGTGGACGCTGCCGTCCGACCCGCAAGGTAAAGCCTCATTAAGCTCCTGGATTTCGGACAGCTTTTCTTCGAGGCTTTACCTGTGGACGGGCCGTGGAAACTTGTTCTGACAGCGATGTCAGCCTTAAAGTCCCTCGCCGCCGACCCAATGGGCATTGGATAGTCGGCGCGCGACCGACCAGGTCTGAACGCGGATATCCGGCACCGCGACGATTTCCCAGAATGCACCGCGTGTCATCGGCCCCAGCGCCAGCAGACGCGGATTGGCGTTGCCGGTGGCGTCGATCACCTCTGCCTGCTGGTTGACCTGGATGCCAAGCCGCAGCGGATCAGGCTGGATCAGGCCGCGATCGATCAGCGCGCGGAGCAGAGGTTCGGCGGTGCGGTTGAGATCACCTTGCGGGCCGCTGCAATTGACGATCCGCCGGGTTGCGACCTCGACCAGATCGTCCCTGCCGCGGGCGCGCCAGGCGACGCGCGTGGTGCGGCCATTGGCGCTCACAGAGGCGAGCTTTCCGGCCACCACCTCCAGCCGCCCGCTCGCCTGCAACGCGGCGACCCGTGCTGCGACCTGCGGGGCGAGGCGGTGGCGATGCACATCCCACCATGGCCGCAGATGGCGGAGGAAGCGGCCACGATCCTCGGGGGCGGCGGCGAGCCACATGTCCTGAGTGTAGGGGCGCAGCTCATCCACCGCCGCGCGCCAGCCGATCGCCTCGGCGCGATCGCGCACGAAGCCTAGCAGCTCGGTGGCGCACAGGCTCGGCCGCTCGCTTAGGCGCGGTGTGGGGGAGGGCGGGATCGGGGCATGGGCGCGCGGCAGCAGGCCGCGCCGCGACAAGGCGATGATCCGTCCGCGAAAGCCCCGCGCATCGAGCAGCAGCGCGACATCGACCATGGTGAGGCCGCTGCCGATCACCAGCACGACATCATCGTCGGCCAACCCCTCGGCAATGTCGCCCGCCCAGGGATCGGGGGCATAAAGATCAGGATCGAGCGCCGCGGCGGCAAGCTCGGGCGGTTGGTGCGGCGGCAGATTGCCGGGGGCGAGGATCACCGCATCGGCGGCGATCTGGCTTCCATCCGCCAGTTGCACGGTCGCGCCGTCGGGCGAGAAGGCGACATCCACCGCTTCGCCGGAGCGGATCGCCAGCCGCTGCGGCGCGGATCGGGCGGCGTTGCCGAGCAGTTCGCCGAGATAGTCGCCATAGACGATGCGCGGCGCGAAACCGTCGGCATGTTCGGGATGGGTGGCGGCCAGCCAGCGCGCGAAATGGCCGGGATCGTCGGGCAGCGCGCTCATGTTCGCGGCGCGGACGTTCAGCAGATGATCGGGATGCGCCGCCGAATAAGCGACACCCCGCGCGAGATGGCCGCGCCGTTCGATCAGCGTGGCCGAAGGGCCTTCATGCCGCAGCAGGTTGATCGCCTGCAACGCACCCGAAAAGCCCGCGCCGATGATCGCGACATGGCGGACGGGGCGCTGGCCGTTCGGGTTCATGGCAGCCCGTTCCATGCGGGCTGCCATGGGTTCAAGCCGTCACGGCCAGTCACCGATCAATCCTGCGACGGGGCCTCGCCGGCCTCGGGCGCTTCGGCATCGCCTTCGCCTTCGGCCTGATCCTCGTCGCTTTCCGCGATCTTCGCGGCCGAGACGACATGTTCGTCATCGGCGACGTTGAACAGGCGGACGCCGGCGCTGTTGCGGCCGATGACGCGGAGCGAATCGAGGCCCATGCGGATCATCTTCGCCTGATCGGTGACGAGCATGAGCTGTTCGCCATGATGCGCCGGGAAGCTGGCGACAACGGGGCCGTTGCGGGCGATATTGTCGATATTGCCGATGCCCTGGCCGCCGCGGCCGGTGCGGCGATATTCATAGGCCGAGCTCACCTTGCCATAGCCGTTGGCGCAGACCGTGAGGATGAATTCCTCCGCGTCCACGAACTGCGCCATGCGGGCGGCGTCGAGCGTCGACTCGTTCTCATTCTCCTTCCAAGGGGCAGCGCGCAGATAGGCGTCGCGCTCCTCGGTGGTGGCCTCGAAGCCGCGGAGGATCGAGAGCGAGATCACCTCGTCGCTGTCCTTCAGGGTCATGCCGCGCACACCGGTCGAGGTGCGGCTCTGGAACTCGCGCACGTCGGTCGCGGCAAAGCGGATCGCCTTGCCCTGGCGGGTGGCGAGCAGCACGTCATCTTCCTCGGTCAGCAAGGCGACGCCGATCAGGCGGTCCTCGCTCTCCTCGTCGAAGCGCATCGCGATCTTGCCGTTCGACGGCACGTTGGTGAACGCGTCCATCGAATTGCGCCGTACCGTGCCCTTGGCGGTCGCGAACATCACATGCAGCTTGCCCCACTCCGCCTCATCCTCGGGGAGCGGCAGGACGGTGGTGATGACTTCGCCTGCCGCCAGCGGCAGCAGGTTGATCATCGGCCGGCCGCGGGCCTGCGGCGCGCCTTCGGGCAGACGCCACACCTTCTTGCGATAGACCTTGCCGTGGTTGGAGAAGAACAAAACCGGCGTGTGCGTCGAGGTGACGAACAGTTCGCCGACGGCATCCTCTTCCTTGGTGCCCATGCCCGAACGGCCCTTGCCGCCGCGGCGTTGCGCACGGAACGCCTCAAGCGGGGTGCGCTTGATGTAGCCGCCGAGCGTGACGGTGACGACCATCTCCTCGCGCTCGATCAGATCCTCGTCGTCGATATCGTCGCCGGCGGGCGCGATCGTTGACTTGCGCGGGGTCGCGAACTCGGCGGCGATCAGGTCGAGCTCGCCTTCGAGCACCTCGTAGAGCCGCGCGCGGTTGCCGAGGATTTCCAGGAGCTCGCCGATCGAGGTGGCAAGCTTGGCCAACTCGTCACCGATCTCGTCGCGGCCGAGCGCGGTCAGGCGGTGGAGGCGAAGGTCGAGGATCGCGCGGACCTGTGCGTCGCTGAGCTGGTAGCTGTCGCCTTCCACCTCATGTTCGACGGCTTCGACCAGCCGGATATAGGAAGCGATCTCGGCAACCGGCCATTCGCGCGCGAGCAAGGATGCGCGGGCCTGCGCCGGGCTGGACGAAGCGCGGATGATGCGGACCACCTCGTCGAGATTGGTCACCGCGATAACGAGGCCGAGCAAGATGTGCGCCCGCTCGCGCGCCTTGAACAGCTCGAACTTCGAGCGGCGGGTGATGACCTCTTCGCGGAACTTGACGAACGCCTCGATGATGTCGCGCAGCGAGAGCACTTCCGGGCGGCCGCCGCGGATCGCGAGCATGTTCGCCGGGAAGCTGGTCTGCGCGCTGGTGTGGCGCCACAACTGGTTGAGCACCACATCCGGCGTCGCATCGCGCTTGAGATCGATGACGATGCGGACGCCGAGCCGGTTGGATTCGTCGCGGATGTCCGAAACGCCTTCGATCCGCTTGTCCTTGGCGGCCTCGGCAATGCCCTCGACGAGCGCGTTCTTGCCCGTCTGGTAGGGAATTTCGGTCAGCACGATCGAACGCTTGTCGCCGCGGCCCTCCTCGACCACATGGCGCGAACGCATGATGATCGAGCCCTTGCCGTTCAGATAGGCATTACGGGCGCCGCCCTTGCCGAGGATCAACGCGCCGGTCGGGAAATCCGGGCCGGGGATGATCTCATGCAGTTCTTCAGACGTGATGCCGCCATTGGCGATATAGGCTTTGCAGGCCGCGATCACCTCGCCCAGATTGTGCGGCGGGATGTTGGTGGCCATGCCGACGGCGATGCCGCCCGATCCGTTGACCAGCAGGTTCGGGAAGCGCGCCGGCAGCACCAGCGGCTCCTGCAGCGAACCGTCATAATTGGGGCCGAAATCGACCGTATCCTTGTCGATGTCCTGCAGCAGCGCCATCGCGGGCTTGGCAAGCCGTGCCTCGGTGTAGCGCATCGACGCCGGCATATCGGGGTCCATCGACCCGAAATTGCCCTGGCCGTCGACCAGCGGCACGCGCATCGACCAATCCTGCGCCATGCGCGCGAGCGCCATGTAGATCGGGGCGTCACCGTGCGGGTGATAATTACCCATCACGTCGCCGACGATCTTGGCCGACTTGCGATACGGCCGGCCGGGGACGAAGCCACCTTCCTGGCTGGCATAGAGGATGCGCCGGTGCACCGGTTTCAGCCCGTCGCGCACGTCGGGCAGCGCGCGGCTGACGATCACCGACATGGCATAGTCGAGATAGCTCGACTTCATCTCGTCGATGATCGAGACGGGGGAAATGTCGCTGTTTTCGGTGGACGGCGGGACGCTGGCCAAGATGAAATCCGTGTGTCGTGAAAAGGCAATTGCGCGCGCGGGGGCGCGACCTCATGCCCCTAGCCCAAGCGCCGCCTCCGCGCCAGCCCAGGCGGCGATTCCGGCATGAAATATCGGTCTTGTTACACCGCCGACGCGATACGCTTGCGCCCGTCGGGCCGGCGCATGCGATAGGCCACGAGAATCAGGGCGCCAACCAGCGGGACCCAACCGGCGCGAGAGGGCTGGGCAGGGGAGCCGTTCTCGGCAAGCAACTGCTGAGCGGGATTGCTCGGATCAGAACTGGCGCCGGCCTCCTCAAGTTGGTTTGAGGATGGCGCGACGTCATTGGATGTCGGGACAGGGACATCGCTCTCCACCTTCACGAATAATGCCGCGTCAGCAGAAGACGCGCCGCCGACCATCAGGACGGCAGCCGCACAAATTCCTGCCAGGCCGCTGCGAAGTCGCGCCACGGTAGTGCTCCCTTTGGCACTTCATCTTGGTTGCAATGCACCATTTTTATAGCGGTCAGCAATTGCGATTCTGCTAACTATCGATTCGCTACCGTTTTTATCGTTGCTCTGGTTGCTGGGTTAAGTGTTGCGATGCGGCCGGATCGATGGATCAGGCGATTACTTCCCCGCGGACGAACAGCCAGCGATCGTCTTCCGAACCCGCCGTGTCGAACGCATAACCGTCGCTGTCGAAAGCTTTCAGATGCTCCGGTCGAGCGATGCGGTGTTCGCACATCCAGCGGGCCATCATGCCGCGCGCGCGCTTTGCGGCGAAGCTGTTGAATCGCAGGCCGTTGGGGCCATGCTCCTTGAAATCGATCGTGATGATTCGCGCGTCTACCGGCGGATGCTGGGCGACCACGCCCCAATATTCCTGGCTGGCGAGGTTGATCAGGACGTCGGTATCGGCCGCCGCCAGATCGTCGGCGATGGCCACGCTTACGCGGTCGCCCCACCAGCCGTAGAGATTCTTCGCCCGTCCCGGCGCCCAGCGCGTGCCCATTTCCAGCCGATAGGGCCGGATCAGATCCAGCGGGCGAAGCAGGCCATAGAGGCCGGAAAGGATGCGGACATGATCCTGAGCGAAGGCGATCGCCGCGTCGTCCAAGCTCCGCGCCTCGAAGCCGATATAGACGTCGCCATTGAAGGCATAGAGTGCCGGCCGTTCCTCGGCAGCGGCGAAACCGCGGAACCGATCGGCGTTCAACGTCGCCAACTTATCTGAAATATGCATCAGTTCGCCGAGTTTGCGGGCGCTTAGCTTGGCGGCGGCAGTGGCCAGCACATCCGCCTCCCCCGCGAAGCGGGCGGCGGTGGTGGCGAAGGGAGGGACGGGCCGCTGGTAATCGAGCGACTTGGCGGGAGACAATAAGGCGAGCATCGTCTGCGCCTATCGCAGAGCCGCGCCGGGCAAAAGAGGAAACCGTGGGCGCGGTCGCGTGCTGTTTCTGGTTAAAGCGCGGTTCACCGGCATTCCATCATAGCCGCCGGCGACGGTGGCGAAATCTTGTGCGGCGTGCGGTGGCAGGGTAGTCAGGCGCGCGAAAGGGACGTCCCCCGGTCCCAGAGGAGGCTTGAAGACATGAAGATGGTTTCGACGATCACGCTGGGCCTTGCGCTCGCGGTGTCCAGCGTGGCGGTGGTCGGCGTCCAGCCCGTGCTGGCCGCGAAGGAAAAGAAGGCGCCCAAGGCGGAACTGACCCCGGCCGTGCGCGAAGCGCTGGCGGCGGCGCAGGCTGCGATGGCCAAGGAGCCCAAGGATGTCGCCACGGCGGCGCCCAAGGCGGCCGAGGCCCGCGCCGGTGCGGTGACCCCTGACGACAAATTCTATGCGGGTTCGATCTCCTACGACATCGCCCGCCAGACCAGTGACAAGAAGCTGCAGGCCGAGGCGCTCGATCTGATGCTCGCCAGCGGCAAGGTGCCCGAAGCCAACGCCGGCAACTTCTGGAAGGTGCGCGGCCTGCTCGCTTATGACGGCAAGGATTACACCAAGGCGGATCAGGCGTTCACCCAGGCAATCCAGTCGGGCGAAAAGTCGAACGACGTCTACGCGCTTTCGGCCGACACCAAGGACCGGCTGGGCAAGCCGGCGGAAGCGTTGACCCTGCTCGACCAGGCGATCACCGGCGCCGAAGCATCCGGCACGCCGCTGCCGAGCGACTATTATGGCCGCGGCATCGCCATCGGCTACAAGGCAAAGCTCGGCCCGCAGGTGGAGCGCATCAGCCAGGCCTGGCTGAAGGCCTACCCGACCCAGGATAATTGGCGCGACTCGCTGATCACCTATCGTGATCTCAACAAGATCGACGCCGATTATGAACTCGATCTGATGCGCCTGATGCGGACGGCCAAGGCGATGAAGGGCGAGGCCGATTATTACAGCTATGCTGAGCAGATCTACATCAAGTATCCGGGCGAGGCTAAGGCCGTCATCGACGAGGGTGTCGCGGCCGGCATGCTGAAGCTGACGCCGGGCGGCAACGTCAAGGCGTTCAGCGATCAGGCAAATTCGCGCATCGCGGCCGACAAGGCCGATCTGCCGGCGGCGGCGGCCTCGGCCGCCAAGGCGGCGAACGGCGTTGCGGCCCGCGCGACCGCCGACTCTTATCTCGGCTATGGCGACTATGCCAAGGCGGCTGAGCTCTACAAGCTCGCGCTGCAGAAGGGCGGCGTCGACGCCAATGTCGTGAACACCCGTCTGGGCATGGCGCTGGCCCGCTCGGGCCAGAAGGACGAGGCCAAGCAGGTCTTCTCGTCCATCACCGGCCCGCGCCAGGCGCTTGCCAAATATTGGATCATCTGGATCGACCAGCAGGGCTGATCCGGAACTATCCGTTAGAAGGGGCGGTCGGGCTTCGGTCCGGCCGCCTTTTCTTTTGTCTCTCAGTCGGCGTCCACCGGAATGCCGGGATCGTCCTTCGAGGTGCGGATCGTCAGCGAGGTCTTGACGCTGGCGACATTGGGCGCCGGGGTCAGCTTCGAGGTCAGGAAGCTCTGGAAGGCCTGCAGGTCGTGCGCGACGATCTTCAGGATGAAATCGATCTCGCCATTGAGCATGTGGCATTCGCGCACTTCGGGCAGAGCCGCGACATGCTCCTCGAACGCGCGCAACTCGTCCTCGGCCTGGCTTTTCAGGCTGACGAGCGCGAACACCATGATGCCATAGCCCAATGCCGGCGCGTTCAGCCTGGCGTGGTAGCTCTCGATCACCCCCGCCTGCTCCAACGCGCGGACTCGGCGCAGGCAGGGCGGCGCGGTCAGCCCGGCCTGGCGCGCCAGGTCGACATTGGTGATCCGTCCCTCGCTCTGCAACGCCGACAGAATAGTTCTGTCGATAGAATCGAGGGGAAACCTCGCAGCCACGGCATTTCCTTCCATCTAAGTTGTCGCGAACATAAGAATATTTCGCGTTTGTGCAATTGTCCCACTATGCGACGTCCCATAAAAGCGTCTTTTCCCCTGCCGCCCATGGGGCTAACGAGGTTCAAACAACGGGGCATGGCGACCTATCCGGCCGCCTCATAAAACGGACTGATTTGGGTGCGCTTCGACGACAAGCTTGCGACAGTGCTTGCACGGCCTTTGGCCGACGAAGGCGCGCGCACCGCTGCCTGGCGGCAGATCGTCGACATATTGGCGCAGGATCGCGATGGCGCGGTTCGCGGGCGGCGCGCGCGCGAAGCCTTTGCCATGCTGCGCAGCATCCGTGGCGACGTGCCAGCCGCGGTGCGGGCCGAAAGCGTGCGCATCATCGCCGGCCGGCGGGTGCCGGCGAAGCTGGTCGCTCTGGTGGCCGAGGATACGCCGGCGATCGCCGCGCCGCTGATTTCTTCGGTGGAACTCCGCAAGGAAGAATGGCTGGAACTGCTGCCCAAGCTGGCGCCCGCCGCCCGCGCCTTGCTGCGCCATCGCCGCGATCTGCCGTCATCCGTGCAGTCCGCGCTCGACAGCTTCGGCACCAGCGACTTCGTGATCGGCACGCGGGTTGCGGCGGATATGGCGCCGGTTGCCGCCAACGAAGCGATCGGTTCCGTCGAATCGCCCGTCAGCCAGGCTTTCGAGGAGACACCGGTTTCGCAAGCCGCCGATGGCGACATGCAGATCCGTGACCTGCTCGATCGCATCGCGGCCTATCGCGATCGGGCCGATCCGCGAACGCCTGAGCCGCGGACCGCCGCCGATGCCGAGGATCGCATTGCCGATTTCCGCTTCGAAACCGGTCCGGATGGCATGATCCGCTGGGTCGATGGTGCGCCGCGCGGGCCGCTGGTCGGCATCGTCATCGCCGTGGCGGCGGAACAATATGGTCATGGCGTGGACGGCCATGCGGCAGGCGCGTTCCGCCGCCGTGCCTCGTTCCGCGACGCGCGGCTCAGCGTGCCGGGCGATGGGGAAGCATCAGGCGAGTGGCGGATTTCCGCCGTGCCCTTCTTCGATCACCATGACGGCCGCTTTACCGGCTATCGCGGCACCGCCCGCCGTCCGCGTGCGGATGAGATCGCCGCCCAGCCGGCAATGGCGGCCGGCCTCTATGGTTCGGGCCTCGCACCGGATGCACTGCGCCAGCTGGTCCACGAATTGCGGACCCCCCTGAACGCCATCGTCGGCTTTGCCGAGATGATCGAGCGGCAGATGTTGGGGCCCGCCGGCTTCGATTATCGCGATCGCGCGGCGGACATCCTCGATCAGGGGCATCGCCTCCTGGCGGCCGTCGACGATCTCGACATGGCGGCGCGCCTCGAATCGCGCCGCGTGCGGAGCGCCGCTACCGCCGTCGACGCGGCGATGCTGATCGAGCGGCTGCATGACGATTATGAAGCTGCCGCCAGTCCGCGCGGCGTGAAACTCGCTTTCCGCGTCGCGCAGGGCCTGCCCTCGGTCGATGCCGATCCGGTCGCAGTCGAACGGATGTTCGCGCGGCTGCTGGCCGCAACGATCGGCCTCGCCGAACGTGGCGAGACGATCTTCGCCACGCTCAGAAGCGATGGCGGCCAGGTGCGCCTCTCGGTATCGCGTCCGCGCCTGCTGGAGGCCCGCGACGAACGAGCGCTGCTCGATCCTGGCTACAGTCCCGACGGCGACTGGCCCGACGCGCCGGTACTCGGCCTCGGCTTCGCGCTCCGGCTGATCCGCAATCTCGCTGTGGCGGCACGGGGCGGGCTCGACATCGGCACGGACAGCTTCGAGCTGCGCCTTCCGGCCCGCGACGAAGCGGCACAGGCTGGCAAGGAAAAGGCCTGAACCTCCCGCTATTCTCGCGCTTGCCAGTCGCCGTCTCACTCCGCTATCGCCAGGCGACGTTGGTCGGGGCCTGTAGCTCAATGGTTAGAGCTGGCCGCTCATAACGGCTAGGTTGCGGGTTCGAGTCCTGCCGGGCCCACCAGCGTCTTCATCCAAATGCTCGATTTGGGCCGCCAGGCCCCGCTTCGGCATCGATCCGCGTCGAATCGACAGGGACATTGCCGAACAATGTGCAACGCTTCCGACCGCAAGGTTGCACCGACGGTGCAACGAGGGAGCAACCTCGTTAGCCCGCGAGGATTCGCTGCAATGCACCAAGGCGGCCCCTTCCGCAGATAATTCGATGTGACACTTGTGTTGCAAAATTTAATTCGATTTTTCCCAGAAAAAACAACGCACATTCGATCGGATGGGTGTTACCGTCATAAAAACTAAGAAAAGAGATTGTCGCAGAACGCTGAGGGCAGCTTTCTGTGAGCAGGAGGAATTTGCGCTAAAAATTCGCGCCTAAACGAGGGGGTCGCAATGCAGAGCAGTTTTACGAAATATTTTGATCTTGGCTATTTTGCTCGTTCTTCGAGCAAGATTGCATTGATGATGGGTGCTTCAATTATAATTTTCCCCCAAGTTGCTTCTGCTCAGGATGCAGATAATTCGGGTGACATCGTCGTTACTGCACTGAAGCGCGACACGAAACTTCAGGATACGCCGATCGCCATTTCCGCGGTGTCTGGCGACTCGCTGCAGCGCGGCGGGACCACCAGTTTCACCGATCTGACCCGCAATACGCCCAGCCTGCGCATCGTCGACAGCGGTCCGGGCAACCGCCGGGTTATCCTGCGCGGTGTCACCGCGGCGGGCGAGCCGACCGTCGGCGTCTATTACGACGAATCGCCGGTTTCGGGTTCGGTGAGCACCACCAGCGACGCCGCCAGCTCCACGCCCGACATGCGCCTGTTCGACGTCGAGCGCGCCGAAGTGCTGCGCGGCCCGCAGGGCACGATCTACGGCTCGGGATCGATGGGCGGCACCGTCCGTATCATCTATGAAAAGCCGCGGGCCGATCGTCTTGAGGCGGCGGTTTCCGGCACCATGTCGGCGGTCGATGGCGGCGGCGTCGGCGGTTCGGTTGATGGCATGATCAACGTGCCGATCGTCGAGGACAAGCTCGCGCTGCGCGTGGTCGGCAATTACAATGTCTTCGCCGGCTATGTGGACAATGAGTTCTACGGCACCAAGAACATCAATGACGGCACGTCCTATGGTGGCCGCGCATTGCTGCGCTTCACGCCGACCGACGAACTGACAATCGATCTCGCCGGCTATTATGAGAAGGTCGCGACGGACAGCCCGCGCTGGATCGGTGAAACCGGCAAGCGCTACGTCACCGATGGCCGCTCGGAATCGGGTAATTATGACGAGAACCGCATCTACAGCGCGACCGTCAATTACGAGTTCGAAACCGTCAGCGTGACCGGCGTCACCACCTATTTCGATCGTGATCGCACCCAGGTGGGCGACGTCAGCGACACCTTCAACGGTCGCGATAATCCCGCTGGCTGCAAGCGCTACCATCTCGGTATTACCAACCCCACTAACCCCGCGACCTGCTCACCGGCCGAGCTTGCGACCTATCTCGAGCAGACCGATCGTATCCTCTATTCGAGCCTCTATCAGCCGCAGTCGATCAAGAACTGGACCAACGAACTGCGCCTGAGCTCGACCAGCGATGGCCCGTTCAACTGGACGGTCGGCGTGTTCTCGGAAGATCGCAAGACCACGGTGCGCAGCACTCTGCTGACGGCAGATCCCACCACGGGCCAGCTTCAGGATTTCGTGGATGAGAATATCTTCTACGATCGCACGATCAACGATCGCCTGAAGCAGAAGGCTGCTTTTGCGGAGGTCTCCTACAAGTTCTTCGACAAGCTGACCCTGACGGCCGGCACCCGCTATTATGATTATAAAAAGACGGTGGGCGGCCGCATCGACAAGGGGCAGGAACATTACTCCTCGAAGGTAACGCCGTATACGGAGGAAAGCTCCAGCGAGGACGGCTTCGTCTTCAAGTTCAACGCGTCCTATGAGATCAATCCGGACGTGATGGTCTATGCCCAGGCCGCGCAGGGCTTTCGTCCAGGTGGCGTGAACCAGGTGATCGGCCTGCCGGCGGAACTGGCCGCCTACAAGTCGGACAGCCTGTGGAACTATGAGCTGGGTGTGAAGACCAAGCTCACCCAGGGGCTCTACTTCAACGTCACCGGCTATCGCATCGATTGGGACGACCTGCAGGTTTCGGGCCGTACGGCGGGCACGGGATCGGTCTTCGGGCTGATCTCCAACGCCGGTGCGGCGCGGATCGAAGGTGTCGAGGTCGAGCTGAACGCGACGCCGATCCACGGCCTCTCGCTCGTCGGCAATGTCGGCTACACGGATGCCAAGCTGTCGGAAGATCAGGTCAGCACCGTCGTGGTTGCGACCGGCCGCAAGGGCGATCGCCTCGCCTTCGTGCCGAAGTGGAATGTCAGCGGTTCGGCTGAATATGTCTTCCCGCTGACGGACAGCTTCGAGGGCCTGGTGCGGGCGGATGCCGCTTATACCAGCAACTCCTACAGCACGTTGTCGCCGCTCGACATCTATCGTCGCAAGATCGATGGCTTCGAACTGGTCAACGCCCGCTTCGGCATCCAGGCGCCGGACAGCGAATGGAGCGCGGTTCTGTTCGTCAACAACGTGTTCAATGCGGCGGCGATCAACAGCCGCTCATCGAGCGCGAATACCGGCGGCAAGACGATCACCTACAGCGCGCCGCCGCGCACCATTGGCCTGACCCTGACGAAGCAGTTCCGCTGACGGAACTGGGCTTGCCGGCTTTCCACGCCGGCAAGCCCGCCTTCCAGCGTCGGTTTTCCGGGAAGAGGGGTCTAGCAAATGGTGAAGATCAACAAGCTTGTTCGCATGGGTTTTGTGCTGGGTGCGGCCGGTGCCGCGCTCGTCGCCGGATCGATGGCCGTCGCGCATGAGGCGGGGCCGGCGAAAGTGGAGGCGGTGAAGCCGCGCGCAGGCGCCAAGCCTGCCCCGGCCCGGCAGGCCGGCGAAGGCGCGGGTCCGTTCCGCAAGGTCGTGATCCGCGGCGTCACCGTGATCGACGGCACCGGCGCACCGCCGCGCGGTCCGGTCGACATCGTCATCGAAAATAACGTCATCGCCGATATCCTGCCCGCCGGCACGCCGGGCCTGGCGCCGAAGCCCGGGCGCGAGCCGCGGGATTTCGATTATGAGCTGGATGCGACAGGCATGTATGTGCTGCCCGGCTTCGTCGACATGCACGTCCATGGTTCGACCGACGACAAGGCGCCGGACCTCAGCTATTCCTACAAGCTGTGGCTCGCCCATGGCGTTACCACGGTTCGCGGCGTCGATCTCGCCCCGCTCGAAACCTCACTGAGCGAACGCGCGCGTTCGGCCCGCAACGAGATCGTCGCACCCCGCATCTTCGCCTATCAGCGGCCCGGCCAGGGCAAGGGCTGGACCGGCGGCCGGACGAACACGCCCGAAAAGGCGCGCGCCTGGGTGCAATGGGCGGCCAAGCAGGGCATCGACGGCATCAAGCTGATCAACAATGAGGATCAGCCGCCGGAGGTGATGGCGGCGATCATGGACGAGGCCAAGAAGCTGAAGCTTGGCACCGTCGCCCATCTTTCCCAGATCGGCGTCGGCCGGATGAATGCCGAGCAGGCGGGCGACGCGGGCCTTGGCACCGTCACCCATTTCTACGGCCACTTCGAATCCATGCTGAAGAACGGCCAGGTCCAGAACTGGCGGCATGATTACAACTATGCCGACGAGCAGGACCGGTTCGGCGATGTCGCCAACCTCTATGCGGAAAGCGTCGAGGAAGGGTCGCCGCAGTGGTGGGCCTATCTGGAGCATCAGAAGGAAAACCACGTCACCTTCGATCCGACGATGACGATCTATGCGGCCGGCCGCGATCTGATGCACGCCCGCAATGCCGACTGGCATGACAAATATACGATGCCGCAGCTCTGGGAATTCTACCAATCGTCACGCGAGAATCACGGTTCCTATTTCTACGACTGGACCGTGGGCACCGAGATCAAGTGGCGCAATTTCTACCACAAGTTCATGCGCCTGCTGAACGACTACAAGAATATCGGCGGCCGCGTGACTGCGGGTTCGGACTCGGGCTTCATCTTCGAACCCTATGGCTTTGGCTATATCCAAGAACTGGAGATGCTGCAGGAAGCCGGCTTCAACCCCAACCAGGTGGTGATGGCGGCGACGCTCAACGGCGCGCTCACGCTTTACGAGCCCAAGGGGCAGCCGGTGCCGCCGATCGGATCGGTGCGGGTCGGCAAGCTCGCCGATCTCGTCATCGTGAAGGAAAACCCGCTCCAGAATTTCAAGACGCTCTACGGCACGGGCGCTCTGCGGCTGAACGAGCAGACCCAGAAGCTCGAGCGGGTCGGCGGCGTCAACTACACGGTGAAGGACGGCATCATCTACGACGCCAAGAAGCTCTTGGCTGAAGTCGCGGAGATGGTGAAGGCCGAGAAGCGCCGCATGGGCATGCCGGAAGAAGGCTTGCCGCATCCGTGATTGACTTGGGGCGGCGTGTCGGCCGCCCCCTTTTCGTTTCACATCCTGCCGGGCCGGGAGAGGGCGGCAGGATTTCCTGAGCAGGGGTTGCATGATGAGAAAGATGATCCTCCGTCTGACGGCGCTGGCGCTCGCCACGACCGGGCTTGCCAGTGTCGCGTCGGCACATGATCCGGACGAATGGTATGCAGGCGGCGCCACCGGCGCCGTCGCCGGGGCGAAGCCGCATTTCGTGCCGGCGCCGCCGCGCACCTCGGCCGAAAGCAAGGGGCCGTTCCGCAAGTTCGTGATCCGTGGTGCAACCCTGATCGACGGCACCGGTGCGCCGCCGCGCGGGCCGATGGACATCGTCGTCGAAGGCAATCGCATCACCGCCGTCACCCAGGCGGGCTGGCCCGGCCTGCCGCAGAAGGCGGACCGCGAGCCGCGCGACTTCGACTATGAGATCGATGCGACCGGCATGTATGTGATGCCCGGTTTCGTCGACACGCATGTCCACACGCCCGCGAACGACAAGGCGCCCGACGTCAGCTACGCCTACAAGCTGTGGCTCGCCCATGGCGTGACGACGGTGCGTGGCGTGCCGCTCGCCGATCCGGCGGTCGCGAGCTCCGAGAAGAACCGTTCGGCCGCCAACGAGATCGCGGCGCCGCGCATCTTCAACTATCAGACGCTGGGTGCGGGCTGGAGCGGCGGCCCCATCGATTCCGCTGAAAAAGCACGCCTCTGGGTGCGCTGGGCCGCCAAGAACAATATCGACGGCATCAAGTTCTTCAATCGCCCGGAGGAAACGCCGGAGATCATCACGGCCGCGATCGACGAGGCGCACAAGAACAAGATGGGCACCGTCGCCCACCTCGCGCAGACCGGCGTCGCCAATTTCAACGGCCGCAATGCCGGCGACGCGCATCTCGACACCATCACCCATTATTACGGGCATATGGAGTCACTGCTGAACGGATCGACGATCCAGAAATTCCCGCTCGATTATAATTACAATAATGAGCAGCACCGCTTCGGCGACATCGCCGAGATCTGGGACGAGGTCTATCCGGCGAACTCGCCGCAGTGGCAGGAATATCTGGAGCACCAGAAGGAAAACCACGTCACCTTCAACCCGACGTTCAACATCTACGCGGCGTCGCGGGATCTGATGCGCGCGCGCAACGCCGATTGGCAGAACAAATATACGACGCCGCAGCTCTGGAATTATTTCCAGTCGACGCGTGATAATCACGGTTCCTATTTCTACGACTGGACGACCGAGAACGAGTTCGCCTGGAACCGCTTCTACCGCAACTTCTTCGACCTGGTGAACGGCTACAAGAATATCGGCGGCCGGGTGACGGTCGGCACCGATTCCGGCTTTATCTTCAAGGTCTATGGCTTCGCCTATGTCGAGGAACTGGAGCTGTTCCGCGAAGCCGGCTTCTCGCCGCTCGAAATCCTGCGTTCGGCAACCATGTGGGGCGCGGAAGAGGCTTGGGGTCCCAAGGGCGTTCCGGCACCGACCGGGGTGGTGCGGCCGGGCATGCTCGCCGACATGGTGATCGTGAAGGAAAACCCGCTCGCCAATCTCAAGACGCTCTATGGCACCGGCCATTCGCGCCTGAACCCGGAAACCAACAAGCAGGAGATGGTCGGCGGCGTCAGCTACACGATCAAGGACGGCGTGGTTTACGACGCCAAGAAGCTGCTCGCCGAAGTGGCCGACATGGTCGCGTCCGAAAAGGCACGGCTCAATCAACCAGGTGCCCCGGCGCCCAACCCCAACCAGTGAGCGCCGAGGACGGGGCGCGGCCATGTGTCGCGCCCCGAACCTCACTTGCGGGAGGATAAGTAAAGCGCGGCCATGCTGAACGAGAGCGATCGTCGGATCCTGCGGGAAGTCCAGAAGGACGGCAGGATCACCAATCAGGAACTGGCCAGCCGTTGCGGCCTTTCCGCATCGGCCTGCCTCGATCGCCTGCGGCGCTTGCGGGAGCAGGGCTACATCACCGGCTTCACCGCGCTCCTGAACCCCGCCAAGCTCGATCGTTCGCTGATGATGTTCATTGAGGTGCTGCTGGACCGCACCACGCGCGAGACGATCAAGGATTTCGCCACCGCCGTGATCGCGCTTCCCGAAGTGCTGGAATGCCACATGGTCGCCGGCGGCTTCGATTATCTGATCAAGGTCCGCGTCCGCGACATGGTCGCCTATCGCAACTTCCTCGCCGAAACGCTGGTGCAGATGCCCGGCGTGCGCGAGACCCGTACCTATGCCGTGCTGGAAGAAGTGAAGAACGAAGTCGCGCTGCCGATCTGACGGCGATCGTTACGCCGCCGCGCGCATGGGATTGGCGTCCTGTTCCAGCGCTGCCGCGTCGAGCTTTTCGACCTGATCGGCGATCTGACGCAGCCGGAAGGCTTCGTCGCTATGCTTCTTCACCGCACCGGCCTGAACCGCCAGCAAAGCCCTGGTTTCAGCGATGATCTCGCGGAGACGATCGTTGTTCATTCCAACTCTCTCAAAATATTCCACAATTTCCGGCCGCGGAAATTCCGGGCAGGACAAGCTCATGATTTGCAATGGGTGGAAGACAGCGCTGAGGCAGTAAAACCGGACCCGTCGATCGCGGCCTGGCCGGCGTCATTCAAGTAACGGCCGAAAAGGCTTTGCTCGCGGCGCTTCTGGCGGATGCGATGACTATAATCAACCTGTGTGTCGGCAACCTGTCCGCCCCCAATTTCGTTTCGGCGGATTTGGGGTTGCCCGATCGCAATTTGAGGCATCGACGCATGGCCCGGCGCGCTTTCTGGCCCGACCGGCGACGAACGCGCGTTTCCCTGCTGGCGGGCGGCGACAGGCGGCGCTAGTTACCGGCCTTATGCAGTTGGAAACTCGCCGGCGCAGAACGGGTGGCCTTGCGCTGGCAACGGCCTTGCTGGCGTGGTCGGTGCCAGTCGAGGCGCAGACTGAAACTGCACCGCCGGCGCCGGCTCCTCCCGCTGCCGATCTGCCGTCGGGAGACGCGCTCGATCCCGCGTCGCCGCTGCAGGACATGCCCGATATCGGCATTGCCTGGCCAGATCTGGACGCTCCGGATGAGGCGCCTGTCGACATGGCCGAACCCGCACCCCAGGTGCCGCCGCAACCGGGCGTTACTGGCGAAGCGGCCAAACCGCCGGAGGCCGTGTCGTCCGCGCCCGCCGAGCAGATCGATGCCGCGGCGGAACGCCGCTACCATGTCATAGTCGCCGGCCTGGAGGGCCTGACTGCCGACAAGGAAAAACTGCGCGCGCAGTTCGACGCGGTCTCCTCGCTGGAGGCTGGGGACGACAAGGATGCCAACGTCGCCCAGATCGACCGCCGCGCGCGTGAGGATGAGGCAACCTTGCGCGATATATTGCGCGCGCATGGCTATTATGACGCGACCGTGCGCACGCGGGTCGAAGGGCAGCGCGCGGGCATGATCACCGTCACCCTGACGGCCGATCCGGGCGATGTCTTCCGCTTCACTAAAGTCAACATCACCGGTCTCGAAGCGGCGGGGGACAAGGCGGTCGCGCTGCGCAACGCCTTCGGCGTGAAACAGGATGATGTGGTCGATGCCGCCGCAGTCAACGCTGCGGTCGCCAATCTCAACCTGTCGCTGGGGCGGGAGGGTTTTCCCTTCGGCAAGGTCGGCGCGCCGGATATCGTCGTCGATCACGACACGCATGGCGCATCGATCGCGATCGACGTCGAACCGGGCGGCGCCAAGCGCTTCGGCGAGATCGAGATCCGCGGCAAGCCGCTCTTCTCGACCAAGCATCTCGGCCGCATCGCCCGCTTCCATCCCGGCGATGCCTACGACAGCGCCAAGGTCGACGATTTCCGCCGCGCGCTGATCCAGACGAGCCTGGTCTCCTCAGTCTCAATCACGCCCGAAATGGGCGATACGCCCGATACGGTGGACATGGCTGTGGCGCTCGAGCCCGCACCGCTGCGCACGATCGCCGGTGAACTCGGTTACGGCACGAGCGAAGGGTTCCGGGCCGAAGTGAGCTGGCAGCACCGTAATCTCATCAAGCCCGAAGGCGCGGTCACCTTCCGCGCGGTCGGCGGTACGCAGGAACAGTTGCTCGGCGCCGTGCTCCGTCGGAACAATTACAAGGCGCGCGATCGCGTGCTGACCGGGCAGGTCGTCGCCAGCCACACCGATCGCGATGCCTATGAAGCCCGCACCTTCACCATCGGCGCGGCGCTCGAACGCCAGACCAACCTGATCTGGCAGAAGAAATGGACCTGGTCGCTCGGGGCCGAACTGGTCGCTTCGGACGAACGCGACGTCGTCGGCGACACGGCCGAGCCGCGGCGGCGCACCTTCTTCATCGCCGCACTCCCCACCACGCTCGCTTATGACGGGTCGGACGATCTGCTCAATCCGATGCGCGGCTTCCGCCTGTCGGGCCGGGTCTCGCCCGAACTATCCTTCCAGGGCAGCCCCTTCGGCTATGCAAAGATGCAGGTCGATGGCAGCGGCTATTATCCGATCAACGATCGCGCGACGATCGCCGGGCGCGTTCGGGTCGGCTCGATCGTCGGTGCCAGCCGTGATCGCATCGCGCCGTCGCGGCGTTTCTATGCCGGCGGCGGCGGCTCGGTGCGCGGCTATGGCTATCAGGATATCGGTCCGCGCGATGCCGACAACGATCCGATCGGCGGCATCAGCCTCGCCGAATTCTCGCTGGAAGCGCGCGTACGGTTCGGCAATTTCGGGGTCGTGCCCTTCATCGACGCCGGCAACATCTACACCGAATCCCTGCCGAAATTCACCGGCCTGCGTTACGGCGCGGGCATCGGTGCGCGCTATTACAGCAGCTTCGGCCCGATCCGCGTCGATAT
Source organism: Sphingomonas sp. DBB INV C78 (assembly GCF_042693015.1). Lineage (NCBI taxonomy): Bacteria > Pseudomonadati > Pseudomonadota > Alphaproteobacteria > Sphingomonadales > Sphingomonadaceae > Sphingomonas > Sphingomonas sp. DBB INV C78. The sequence continues at coordinate 4,824,511 of NZ_CP170544.1, forward strand.
CGGCACGCCGCTCAACCCGCAGCCCGGTGACGCCAAGGTCGCGGTCTATGTCTCCTTGGGGCAGGCGTTTTGAGCAGCGACCTCCCCCCGGCTGACATGCTTCCCGAGGAAGCCGCGCCGCCGCCGCGTCGTCGCCGCCGTTTGTGGGCGCCGCTGCGCTGGCTGTTGTTCGGGCTGCTCGGCATCCTCGCGCTCATCGGCGCGGCCCTGCTCGCCGTGGATAGTGATCCCGGCCATCGCTTCCTGGCCGATCGCATCGCCGCGCTCTCGCCCTCTTCTGGCCTCAAGATTCGCATCGGCCGGATCGACGGGTCGATCTGGGGGCGCACCAAGCTGCGCGATCTGCGCCTCTATGATCCGCGCGGGCTGTTCCTTGAGGTGCCGGAAGTGGATCTCGACTGGCGGCCGCGCGCCTGGCTCGCTAACACGCTTCATATAGATCGGTTGGCGACCGACATCGCCATCCTCCACCACCTGCCCAAGCTCAATCCCAGCAAGAAGCCCGGACCGATCCTGCCCGGCTTCGACATCTATATCGGCGATCTCGACATCGCGACGATCCGGCTCGAACCCGGCGTCGCCGGCCAGCGGCGCGTGGGCCGGATCAAGGGCAAGGCGGACATACGCAATGGCCGCGCGCTGGTGGATCTGGCGGCGAGCACCAACGCCGGGGACAAGCTTCGCCTGTTGCTGGATGCCGAGCCCGATAGCGATCGCTTCGATCTCGATGCGAAACTCGCCTCGCCCTCGGGCGGCGTGGTCGGCAAGATCGCCGGCACCAACCGTCCGATCGCACTCGCCGTCACCGGCGATGGGACGTGGAAGATATGGAACGGCGCCGCCAAGCTCGATATCGGCGCGGTTCATGCCGTCGATCTCAAGCTCGGCGTCCGCGAGGGGGCCTATTCGCTATCGGGCGTGCTCGCACCTTCGCCTTTGCTCAAGGGCAAGCTCCAGCGCCTGACCGACCCACGCATCCTCGTCACCGGTGAGGCGAAACTCGCCAACCGCCGGCTCGATTCCACACTGTCGCTGCGTTCGCCCGCGCTCACCATGGACATGACCGGCGTGCTCGATCTCGCCGAAAGCGCGTTCGATGGGGTGCAGGTCAACGCCCGACTGCTCAAGCCGCCCGCGATGTTCCCCAACATGACGGGCACCAATATCCGTCTTCGGGTGTTGCTCAACGGTGCGTTCAAGGCCGCGGAGTTCGATTATCTCCTCACCGCCGATCGCGCCGCCTTCGACCAGACCGGCTTCGAGGTGGTGCGTGCGCAGGGCCGCGGCAAGTTGTCCGATCCGCCGGTCAAGCTACCCGTCCGCCTCACCGCGCGGCGGGTTACGGGCGTGGGCGATGTGGCCGGTGGCATCCTCGCCAATCTCGCGGTGGATGGCGTGCTCGACGTGACGGCGAAGGAGGTACGCGGCAACGGCCTGCGGCTCTCGTCGGACAAGCTCAAGGGCAAGCTCGCTCTCTATCTCGATCTCGTCACCGGTCGCTACGACGTCACCGTCTCGGGCGGCATGACGCGCTATCTGATCCCGGGCATCGGCCTCGTCGACGTGACCAGCGACCTCAAGGTCGTGCCCGGTCCCAATGGACGCGGCACGATCGTCCAGGGCACCGGCCGCGCCTGGGTACGCCGGTTCGACAATGCCTTCTTCGCCGGCCTCGCCGGTGGCCTGCCGACGATCGAAACCGGCTTGGTCCGTGGCCCCGACGGCATCCTGCTGCTGCGCAACCTCAAGCTGCGTGGACCCACCATCACCATCACCGGCAACGGCATGCGGCGGCGCGACGGCACCTTCTATTTCGAAGGGAGCGGCACGCAGGGCGAATATGGCCCCTTCACGATGACGCTCGATGGCGACATCAGCCGCCCGAAGATCGACCTCGCTCTGGCAAGGCCGATGGATGCGCTGGGCCTCAGCGACGTGAAGCTGTTCCTCGATCCCAATCCGCAGGGCTTCGCCTATCGTGCCAATGGCGGCTCGATGCTCGGGCCGTTCACCAGCAACGGCCAGATCCTGCTGCCGGCGGGAAGCCCGGCGACCATCGGCATCACTTCGCTCGACGTCGCCAACACGCATGCCAGCGGCGCGCTCCAGTCGCAGACGGGGGGCTTCCTCGGCCGGCTCGCGTTGGATGGTGGCGGGCTTGATGGCGAACTGATCTTCCGGCCGGTTGTCGGCCAGCAGCAGATCGAGGCGCATGTCGCGTTGCGCGACGCGAGCTTCCCCGGTCCGCCTGAAATCCTCGTTCGCCGCGGCCGTATCGACGGGTCGATCCGGCTCGATCCTGTGGGCAATTCGATCAACGGCCGGATCGCGGCCCAGGGCGTGCGGCGCGGCAACGTCACGCTCGGCCGCTTGCGGGCGGAGGCAGAGCTGGAAGGCGGCCATGGCAAGGTGACGGCGATGCTGGCCGGCACCCGCGGCCGCGCCTTCGCCTTCAATACCGAGGCGGATGTCGCGCCTGGCCGCGTCACCTTGACGGGGCAGGGCACGCTCGACGGCCGGCCGCTGCGGCTCGTTTCCCCAGCGACGATCAGCAAGGAAGGCGAAGGCTGGCGTCTCGCGACGACGCGGCTGCAATTCAACGGCGGCGCGGCCACCTTGGGCGGTCTCTATGCGTCCAACGCGGTGGAGGTCGATGCCGGGCTGGAGAAGATGCCGCTGTCGGTGCTCGATATCGTCGTGCCGCGGCTGGCGTTGGGCGGACAGGCGACGGGCAAGCTCAGCTATCGTGCGGCCGAAGGCAGCCAGCCGACCGGCCGCGCCGATCTCAAGGTCCGCGGGCTAACCCGTTCGGGTCTCGTCCTCTCCTCGACGCCGGTCGATCTCGGCATCGCTGCGGCCTTGACCGGCGATCGTGCCGTGGCCCGCGCGGTGGTGGCAAGCGGCGGCAAGACGCTTGGTCGCGCCCAGGCCCGGATCGCGCCGCTGTCCGGTGAAGGCAACTTTGGCGATCGCCTGATGAGCGCGCCCCTGTTCGCGCAACTCCGCTACGACGGCCCCGCCGATACGCTGTGGCGGCTGACAGGGATCGGCACGATCGACGTATCCGGCCCGCTGGCCGTCGGCGCCGACATTACCGGCAAGCTTGCCGATCCGCAGATCCGCGGTTCGCTGCGCACTGACAATGCCCGGCTCGAAAGCGCGGTCAGCGGCACGATCATCACCGGGGTCAAGGCCGCAGGCCGTTTCGGCGGCTCGCGGCTGGTGATCGACAGCTTTACCGGCGCGACGCGTGACGATGGCAGCGTCTCCGGCCGCGGCAGCTTCGATTTTGCGGGCGGCGTCTTCGGCATGGATATCGCAGTCGATGCCAAGGATGCGGTGCTGATCAACCGCGACGATATCGGCGCCACCGTCACCGGCCCGCTCCGCATCACCGCTGACAAGGGTGGCGGGGTGATCGGCGGCGATGTCTCGCTCGATCGCTCGCGCTTCCGCCTGGGTCGTGCTGCCGCGGCGGAAATCCCCCGGCTCAAGGTGACCGAACTCAACCGTCCGGTTGATGAAGGCGAGCTGGATACGCCGCCGATGCCCTGGCGGCTCGATCTCAAGGCCAATGCGCGCAACCGCCTTGTCGTCACGGGGCTCGGCCTGGATTCCGAATGGCGCGCGGATCTCGTCATCAAGGGGACGATCGACAATCCCGCGATCAGCGGGCGGGCCGATCTGGTGCGCGGCGGCTATGAATTTGCCGGCCGACGCTTCGATCTCGAACGCGGGTCGATCCGCTTCCTCGGCGAAGCGCCGCCCGATCCCGTGCTGGATATCGTCGCGCGCGCCGACGCGCAGGGGATCAACGCCACCATCCGGGTGTCGGGCACCGGCCAGCGGCCGGAGATCAACTTCGCCAGCATCCCTGCGCTGCCGGAGGATGAGTTGCTGTCGCGGCTGCTGTTCGGCACCTCCATCACTAACCTGTCGGCGCCGGAAGCCTTGCAGCTTGCCGCCGCGGTCGCGTCGCTGCAGGGCGGCGGTACGGGGCTCAACCCCATCAATGCGGTTCGTCAGGCCGCCGGGCTCGATCGCCTGCGCATCCTGCCGGCGGATACCACCACCGGCCAGCAGGCCTCGATCGCGGCGGGCAAATATATCACCCGCAAAACCTATGTTGAGCTGATCACCGACGGGCAGGGTTATTCGGCCACCCGGATCGAGTTCCAGATCACGCGCTGGCTGTCTTTATTGTCCAGCATCTCGACGATCGGCCGGACCAGCGGCAACGTCCGCGTGTCGAAGGATTATTGAGCCGGCTCACTGGCAACGGGCGGATGGTGCGGGCGGAACAATCGACCCCGCTCGACGATCAGCACGATCACCAGCGATACCAGCCCGAGCACCGTATATCCGGCGACCACGGGCACGGTCGTGCCGTCATAATTCTGGCCGATCACGATGCCGAGCAGCGCGCCGCCGACGGTGGAGATGAAGCCCTGGATCGAGGAGGCCGTGCCGGCGATATGGCCCACCGGTTCCATCGCCATCGATCCGAAGTTCGATCCCGCCAGGCCGAAACAGCCCATCGTCAGCGCCTGCAGCACGGCGAAGCTGACCAAAGTCTCATGGCCCGTTGCTGCGACCGTGACATGGATTACCGAAATCGTGATGAAGCCGATCAGCGCGGCGTGCGAAACCAGGCGGGTGCCCAGCCGCTCGACGATCCGCGAGTTGGTATAGGATGTGATGCCCATCGACGCGGCGATGCCGGCGAAGATGATGGGGAACAAAGTCGGCTGGCGGAAGGTGTCGGCAAAGATCTGCTGGGACGAGTTGATGAAGCCCAGCAGCGAGCCGAACAACATGGTCGAAGCCAATGTGTAGCCCAGCGAATAACGGTTGCCGAGTACCACCCGCGCAGCGCTGGTGATCTTCGCCACCGATATCGGCCGCCGGTCTTCGGGGTGCAGCGTCTCGGGCAGGCGCAGGCTGGCCCAGGCGACCAGGGTCGCGCCGAACAGCGCCAGGAACAGGAAGATGGCCGGCCAGGGGGCGACCAGCAGGATCAACTGGCCGATGCTCGGTGCCAGGATCGGCACCGCCAGGAAGACGATGAACGACAGCGACATCACCCGCGCCATCTGCCGCCCTTCGAAACGGTCGCGGACGATCGAGATGGCGAGGACGCGGGAAGCGGCGGCGCACACGCCCTGCAACACGCGCGCGGCGATGATCGACTGGAAATCCCAGGCGAAGGCGGCAAGGACGCTGGTCGCGACGAACAGGCTCATGCTGATGATCAGGACCGGCTTGCGGCCATAGCGGTCGGCCAGTGGACCATAGATCAGCTGCGTCGATCCGAAGCCGAACACATAGGCCGCGATGATCCACTGCCGCTGGTTCTCGCTCGCAATGTCGAGCGCATGGCCCATCGCCGGCAGCGCCGGCAGCATGGAATCGATGCCCAATGCATTGATCGCCATCAGCATCGCGACGAGCCCGACGAATTCGCGGAAACTCATGCGGAACGAAGGCGAGCCGCCGTGAACGCCGGGGGCTTGGGACATCATCGACCTCGATTTTCACGGGCTTCCCCTGAAAAGGGGAGGCAGGGGCGCAACCTTCGCCAGCCGCGCAAACGTCGGTGCCTAGAGCCTTTTTTACGGGCTCCTGTCAAGCTTTGCGGTCAGGGGAAGCTTTGGCCTTCGACCAGTTTCAGGCCCAGTCCGCTCGCGGCCACCGCCGCTGCCAGCGTCACCGCGGCAAGCGCCGTACAGATGATCTTTTCGCGCCAGTGGAAGCCGCCCGCGATCTTGCGGGCACGGATCGTCAGATAGCCATAGACCGGCACTTCGACGAGACCGATTACCGCGATCATCCAGAACTGCCCGCCATGGGAATAAGCCAGCGGCAGGCTGATCACGAGCCATCCCGCCCGGATCAGATTGGCGACGCTCTGCGGCCAGTCCTCTCCATGCGCCAGCAGATATTGCTCGATCCGCGATGCCGGCAGCCGCAGGAAGATCGATGGCGCGAGCAGATACATATAAGTCGCCGCATTCCAGTAACGGCTGTCATAGAGGATGTGCGTGATCGCCTCGGCCGCGCCCGTCAGTGCGGCGACGCCCATGATGTAAAGGCGGGTGAAATTCCGCCCGAACGATCGGTAGAAATCATGGATCGGCCCGCTGTCTTCCGCCCGCCGGTCGACATAGGCGACATAGAGCGATCGCCGCGAATAGGAATCGGCGACCGTGATCGGAAAGGCCAGCAGGTTGGACGCGAGCGTATAGAGGCCGAACTGTGCCAGCAGCATGAAGCGCGACAGCAGCACCTTGTCGATCTGGCGGACGAACACGGTGGCCACGCTCGAAACGAAGAAGGGCCGCCCATCGCGGATCAGTTCGCGGACGATCGGCATGTCGATGCGGAACCGTCGCCGCGTGCCGCTGACCAGGAAGCTACCCACCGCCTTCGCGCCGGTCGATGCGATATAGCCCCACACCAGCGCCCAATAGCTCGGCATCAGCAGCGCCAGCCCGATCGTGAAGAAGAGCTGGAACACCGCGCAGCTGATCTCCAGGATCGTCAATTGCAGCAGCCGCCCTTGGCGCGGGCCGGTCGCGTAGAATAGCGATTGCGCGCCTTCGAAAATCAGCACCAGCGACGAAACCATCAATGGCGCGGCGATTTCCGGCTTTCCGGAAAAGGAGGCGATCGGCAGGCAGAGCAGCCCCATGGCGACCGCGAGTACGAAGCCGCGGATCACGCGGAAGGACCATATCGCGTCGAGGAAATGCGAATCCGAAAAGCGTCGGTCGCGGGTAATCAGCGAAAAGAAGCCGATGTCCGAAACCATGACGAGGATCACCGTCCATGAGACGATGATCCCCATCACGCCGAAATCATGAACGTCGAGCAGGCGGGTCAGGATCGCCGAGCTGATCAGCCGCAGACCATTCTGGATGATCAGCGAAACGAGGATCAGGCTCGACGGACGCGCTGCCAGTTCCAGCAGGCGGGCGACATGGCGATTGGCGGGTGCGCCGCGCGAAGCGTTCAAGGCATCACCGTTTCGGCATCGGCCTCATGCATGCAGTGCAGCAGGTCGGCGGCCGCGCGATACCAGGATCGTGACATCGGCCGCCCCTTCGTGTCTGGGATCAGGCCTGGGTGTCGACGCTTTGGCCGGCCGGTGCCTTGGCCACGCCCACCATCGCCGGGCGCAGCAGCCGATCCTTGATCATGTAGCCGGACTGCATTTCGTGGACGATCGTGCCCGGCGCGGCGCTGGCGCTTTCCATCTCCATGATTGCCTGGTGGCGATTGGGGTCGAGCGGCTCGCCCATCGCGGCGATTTTGGTGACACCATTGCGCTGGAACACATTTTCCAGCTCGCGCGCGGTCATCTCGATGCCGGTCACGAGCGGCTTCAGCTTCTCGTCGCTCGCCAGTTCGGCCGGGATCGCGGCGAGCGCGCGGGCGAGATTGTCGGCGACCGAAAGCATGTCGCGGGCAAAGCCGGTCGCGGCATAGGCAATTGCGTCGGCCTTCTCCTTTTCCAGGCGGCGGCGCACATTCTGCGTCTCGGCCTGGGCGTAGAGCAGATCGGTCCTGAACTTCTCGATATCGGCCTCGAGATCCGCCAGCGGGTTGCGCATGCTGCCCTCGGGCATCGCTTCCTTCGCCTCGGTGGCGTTGGTTTCAGGGGTGTTTTCGTCGCTCATGCCATCAATCTCGTCAGTGTCTGTGCAGTGAAGTCCACCATGGGAACGACGCGCGCATAGTTCAACCGGGTCGGCCCGATCACGCCGACCACGCCGACCACGCGGCCGTCGCCGCCGCGATAGGGGGCCGCTATCACGGATGAGCCGGAAAGTGAGAATAGTTTGTTCTCTGATCCGATGAAGATCTTCATCCCCTGGCCGGCGCGCGCGCTGTCGAGCAGACGGGCGATCTCCTCCTTGCTCTCCAGTTCCTCCAGCAATTGCCGCACGCGTTCGAGGTCGGCGGCGGCCGCCGGGTCGATCAGATTGGCTTGGCCACGCACGATCAGCACCGGGCGGGCGGCGCCGTCTTCAGACCAGATGGCAAGGCCGCGGGCGATCAGGTCGGCCGCGGCGGCATCCAGCATCGTCCGGCCGCGGCCGATTTCGTTGCGCAGCTTGTCCTCGGCCTCGCGCAAGGTCAGCCCGGCAAGCTGGCTGCTGACATAATTGCCGGCCTCGGCCAGCAGATGCGGCGGCATGCCAGGCGGCAGCTCGACCACGCGATTCTCTACCGATCCGTCGGCACCGACCAGGACGGCCAGCGCCTGCTGGCTGGAAAGCGGGACGAAACCGAATTGGCGCAGCACCGGTTCACGCCGCGGCACCAGCACGATGCCCGCGCAGGAGGAGAGACCGGACAGGACGGCGCTGGCCGCGGTCAGCGCGTCCTCCACCGGGCCGCCGCTGATCCTGGCCTCGATCGCGGCGCGTTCCTCGGGCGACGGCTCGGCTGCCTGCATCATCCCGTCGACGAACAGGCGCAGCCCGCTTTCTGTGGGCATTCGTCCGGCCGATGTGTGCGGTGCAGCAAGAAGTCCCAGCTCCTCCAGATCCTGCATGACGTTGCGGATCGAGGCGGGGGAAAGGTTGAGCCCGGCGAGGCGCGATATGGTGCGCGATCCCACGGGTGCGCCGGTATCGAGATAGCTTTCGACGACGACGCGGAAGATGTCGCGCGCCCTGGCGGAAAGTTCGCTGATCGGTGGGTTCGTCGTCACACCGGTAACTTAGGCGGAGAGTCGGGCCTGCGGAAGGGGGCATTCCCCGCCGGCATTGCCGGGCGGGGCGCCTTCATCAACAGGTTCGGGTCAGAAGGTGAGGATCACCCCGACCGCGAGCGCCTGCGAGGCAATTGCCAGCGCGAGGCTGGTTGCCGCTTCGAACATACGCATGATCAGTCTCCGTTGCGCGGCGGAATAGCCGCGGTGCGCAAAAGAGCGAAACGCCCGCCTGGCAAGGCTACCAGATGGTTCGGATCGTCTTTTTTGTGCGCTGCACAATAGATAGTCTACTGATGCGGTAGAAAGCGATTAGAAAATGCAACCGTACGATTGCATGAAGCGCAATCGTGGTCTGGTGGTTCGAGGGATGGGGCGTTCCCCGATGGCGCTCTGCAACCCGCACGGCTAAAGGCGGCGGATGCTGCGCATCACCGAACTCAAGCTGCCGCTCGATCATCCGGCCGAGGACCTGCCCGCCGCCATCCTCACGCGGCTGGACATACCGGCGACGGATCTGATCGACTTCACCGTCGCCCGCCGCGGCAATGATGCTCGCCGCAAGTCGGCGATCCAGCTCGTTTATTCAATCGACGTGACGGTGAAGGACGAGGATGCGGTGCTGACCCGCTTCGCCGCCGACAGCCATGTAAACCGCGCGCCCGACACCGAATATCGCTTCGTGGCACAAGCGCCCGCGGATTATGCCGGCCCGCGCCCGGTGGTGATCGGCGCCGGCCCCTGCGGCCTGCTCGCCGGCCTCATCCTCGCCCAGATGGGCTTCCGGCCGATCATCGTCGATCGCGGCAGGGTGGTGCGCGAACGCACCAAGGATACGTGGGGGCTGTGGCGCCGCTCGGTGCTCGACCCCGAATCGAACGTCCAGTTCGGCGAGGGCGGGGCGGGCACCTTCTCCGACGGCAAGCTCTACAGCCGGGTCAAGGACCCCCGCTTCCTCGGCCGCAAGGTTCTGACCGAATTCGTCAAGGCCGGCGCGCCGCCCGAAATCCTCACCGATGCGCACCCCCATATCGGCACCTTCCGGCTGGTGACGATGGTGGAAAGCATCCGCGACACCATCGAGCAACTGGGCGGCGAATATCGCTTCGGCCACCGCGTCGATGATCTCGACATCGAAACTCTCGCCGATGGCAGCCGTCGGCTCCGTGGCCTCCATTTCCACAATGGCGACTACCTTGCCGCCGATCATGTCGTGATGGCGGTCGGGCACAGCGCGCGCGACACTTTCCACATGCTCCACGATCGCGGTGTCCATATCGAGGCCAAGCCCTTCGCGATCGGCGTGCGCATCGAACATCCGCAATCCTGGATCGACAAGGCGCGGTTCGGCGATTGCGCCAGGCATCCCGATCTGGGCGCGGCCGCCTACAGCCTCTCGCATCAGGCGGCGAACGGGCGGACGGTCTACAGCTTCTGCATGTGCCCCGGCGGCCGCGTGGTCGCCGCCACATCGGAAGAAGGTCGTGTCGTCACCAACGGCATGAGCCAATATTCGCGCGCCGAGTTCAACGCCAATTCGGGTCTTGTCGTCACCATCGATCCCGAACGCGATTATCCCGGCGATGCGCTCGCCGGCATCGAATTCCAGCGGCATTGGGAATCGCTTGCCTATGTCGCCGGCGGCTCCAGCTATGCCGCGCCGGGGCAGAAAGTCGGCGATTTCCTCGCCGGTCGCCCATCGACCGAGCTGGGCGAGGTGGTGCCCTCCTACAAGCCGGGCGTCCACCTCACCGATCTGTCGCAATGCCTGCCGCCCTTCGCGATCGAGGCGCTGCGCGAGGCGCTGCCCGTCTTTGGCCGACAGATCGCCAATTATGATCATCCCGATGCGGTGATGACCGGCGTCGAAACCCGCACCTCCTCACCGATCCGCATCACCCGCGGCCCCGACGGCCAGAGCCTCAACCTCGCCGGCCTTTACCCGGCGGGGGAGGGCGCGGGCTATGCCGGCGGCATCCTCTCCGCCGCGATCGACGGCATCAAGGTCGCCGAAGCCGTGGCAAAGAAGCTGGTCGAAGCCTGAACGATCAGCTTTCAAGCAACGCCACGAACCGTGCCGCCGCCAGGAAATCGCGCTGTCGTATCTCGCGCGCCTCGGTGGCGAGATAGTCCTCGCCCCATTGCTCGGCCTGCCATAGTTCGTCGAGATGGGTGGTGGCGAAGGCATCCTCGGCCGCAACCGCACCCTCAATCACCGCGAGCGCCGCGACCAGCGATCCGCCGATCGTCGTCAGCGGCGACAGGGCCGTAAGCGTGAAGGCGTCCTGCGCTGCCACCGCCTCGGCCAGCCGGGCGACCGTCGCCGTCGACTGCGGCTTGTGCATGATCCCGGTCACGATCTCGAAATGAACGTCGTAGCGCCCCCGCGCCCAATCGAGCAGCGCGTCCCATTTCTCGGTCTGCCGCGCGACCAGATCCTCGGGCTCGTCGGCGCGATAGCAGGTGAGGTCGGTCTCGCCATAAGCGGCGATATCACGCGCGAACTTCGCCGGATCGGGCCCCACCTGGTCGATCGCGGCATTGGCGAGGCCGGTCAGCGGCATCGAGCGCGGGTCGATCGTCTCGCCCTGCGCCTCCCATTCCGCAGCCACTGCGTCGCCCAGCGCCGCGGTCGGCAGCGTTAGCGCATTGCGCGCGGGCGTCTTCACCGGCCGTCCGTCGAGATGAATCGCGATCCCGTCTGGCCCGGGAACGGCCGCCACCTGCTTGTAGAAGCGCTTCATGGCTCGGGCGGGGTCCGCCATTTGCGTGCGAAGACCTGCGGCAGCAGCAGCGATTCCACGAAGCCGATCGCAAACAGCGGCACGCCCAGGATCGGCATGCCGCCTTCGCGCAGGATGTTGCCGTTCCAGATCCACAGGCCCAGCACCATCAGCAGCACGCCGCTCGCCCGCATCGCCGACAATATGGCGTAGCGCGTCCGCGCCAGCCGGTCGCGTTCGTCGGGTGTCATCTCATCTCCTTCAGGATCGCGGTCAGCTCCTGCGGGTGGAGCGCCACGCGGTCCGCACCTTCGGCAAAAAGCTCGTCCGCCTCATGATAGCCCCAGGCGACGCCGATCGCGATCGCGCCGACTGCCTGGGCCATGGCGATGTCGTAGCGCGTGTCGCCGATCATCGCCGTCGTCGCCGGTTCCGCCCCGGCATCGGCCATCGCCTGGATCAGCATGGACGGGTGCGGCTTGCTCGGATGGCGATCCGCCGTCTGCAACGTCACGAAGCGTTCGGCAATGCCATGATGGGCAAGGCACAGGTTCAGCCCGCGATCGGACTTGCCGGTCGCGACGCCCAGCAGCCAGCCGTCCGTCTCAAGTGCCACGATCGTCTCGACGATCCCGTCGAACAGCGGCTCCGCCACCATTCCCCGTGCACGCAGATCGTGGAAACAGCTCTTGTAGCTCTGCGCCATCGCATGGTGCAGCTCGGGCTCGCCCTCGGGGTGAAGTTCGCGCACCGCCTCGACCAGGCTCAGCCCCACGATCCGCCGCACCGCATCGCGGCTCGGCACGACCAGCCCCGCACGCACGAAGGTCTCCTCCATCGCGTCGCAGATATTGGCCTGGCTATCGACGAGCGTACCGTCGCAATCGAATACGGCGAGGAAGTTGCTCACTTCCGACCCCGTCCGCGTCGCTCCCCCTTGCGATCCTTTCGGCGTGCCTTGGCGGCGGCGCTGATCGCGCGGCGTTTGCCTTCGGCGGTCTCGCTGAACTTGGGTTCGTCCAGCGGCAGGGCGTCGCCATCGGCAAGATCAAAGCCCAGCAGCTCAAGGCTCTCGCTGAAATGCGCCGGCAATTCCGCCTTCACGTCGATCTGCCCGCCGTCGGGATGATCCACGCGCAGCCGCCGCGCGTGGAGGTGCATCTTGCGGCTGACGCCCCCGGTCAGAAAGGCTTCCTGACCGCCATATTTGCCGTCCCCAACAATGGGATGGCCGATCGCTGCCATATGGACGCGCAACTGATGGGTGCGGCCGGTATAAGGCTGCAACTCCACCCAGGCGGCGCGGTTCCCCGCCCGCTCGATCACGCGATAGCGGGTGCGGGCCGGCGAGCCTTCCTTCTCGTCGACATGCATCTTCTCGCCGCCGGTGCCGGGCTGCTTGCCGATCGGCAGTTCGACCATGCCGTCCTCGATCGAAGGCACGCCGGTGATGAGCGCCCAATAGACCTTGCGCGCGGTGCGGCTGCTGAACGCCTTGGCGAAATGGCCCGCGGCATTGGCCGATCGCGCGACCAGCAGCACGCCCGACGTATCCTTGTCGAGCCGGTGGACCAGCTTCGGCCGCCCCTCCGCCTCGAAGACAAGCGCGTCGAGCATCCCGTCGACATGCCGCTCGGTCTTGGTCCCGCCCTGCGTGGCGAGACCGGGCGGCTTGTTGAGCACGATCGCCGCCTTGTCGCGGTGGATCACCATCGATTGCGCGAGTTCCGTATCCTCGGGCGAAAGCGGCGGCCGCACCTTCTTGGGCTTGGCGGCAGGCGCCGGCGCGCTGTCCGCCGGGGGAACGCGGATGATCTGCCCGGCCTCGATCCGGTCGCCCGGCGCGATCCGCTTGCCGTCGACGCGGAGCTGCCCGGTCCGTGCCCAGCGCGACACGGTGTTGAAGCTCGCATCCGGCAGATGGCGCTTGAACCAGCGATCGAGCCTGATGCCATGATCATCGTCGCCGACGGTGAACTGGCGGACATTCTCCGCATCCTTGCTCATGCCAGCGCCCTCCCGATGAACAGGCCGATGATGCACAGCACCACCGATCCCGCGACGGAGGACACCGCATAGGCCGCCGCCATCACATGCCCGCCCGATTGCAGCATCCCCACCGTCTCCAGGCTGAAGGCCGAGAAAGTGGTGAAGCCACCGAGCACGCCCGCGCCCAGCATCAGGCGCAGCGGCGCCGTGGCGCCGGGGTCGCCGACGCTCAGCGCGCCGACCAGGATGCCCATCAGCAGGCCGCCGACAAGGTTGATGATCCATGTACCCCAGGGGAAGCCGGGGCCCATGATCTGATAGGCGATGTGCGTGACCTGATAGCGCAGGCCGGCGCCGATCGCGCCGCCCAGCATCACGAGAAGAAGCGGAGGCATGGCGCCCCTCTACCCCGCGATGCCGTGGGTGAACAGCCCTCTTGGCTTAGACCTTGATCGTTTCAGGCTGGATCAGCCTGAAACGTGAATCAAGGTCTCAACCATATGAATAGAGCCTGATTCACGATTTCGGCGGAAGCGCAAAGCGCTTCCACCTCAATCGATCAGGCTCTAGCCCGGCAGCGCGGCCGTCGCCTCGATCTCGATCAGGAAGTCCGGCAGCGCCAGTGCGGCAACGCCGAGGAAGGTGTTGGGCGCGGGCGTCGTGTCGCCATAGAAGGCGCCGATCTCGGGCAGCACCACGCCCAATTTGTCGGGGCTGTGGTTCACCACATAGGTCCGCAGCCGGACGATATCGGCGGGCGTCGCTCCGGCCTCGGCCAGCACCGCCTTCAGATTGGCGAGCGCCTGGCGCGTCTGTGCACCAAGGTCATCACCGCCCACGACATTGCATTCCTTGTCCCAAGCCACCTGCCCGGCGAGGTGCAGCGTCCTGCCGCCCTCCTGCAGCGCCGCGTGGGAGAATCCATAGCCGACCGCGTCATAGAGGCCGGCGGGGTTAATCTTGCTGTTGGGCATGTTCGGATTTCCCTTGAAAGCTCAGTCCACAATCTCAAGCTGGTGCCCGAATGGATCGAGCACATAGACATTCTTCTTCCCCGCCATCGGCCCGTCGGTGATGTGGATGATCTCCGAAGCCTTGCAGCCATGGGCTTCCAGATAGGCGATCGCCTTGTCGACATCGTCGACCTTGAGGCCGAGATGATGGCCGCCGCGGTCGCAGTTGCGTGGCAGATCCTGCCGGCGATCGGCAGGCTTGTCATATTGGACGAGCTGGAAGTTCATATTGTCGGTGAGCTTCAGCATGACGAGCGTCAGCTTCGCGCCGGGCACACCGACATGCGCCTCCATCCAGTCGCGCCCATCCGCTTCCGGCGGAATGTCGGCGGCGTCGAGCGGCCCCAGCCGGAACAGCTCCTCCGCGCCCAGCACGCCGCAATAGAAGGCAAGCGCCTCCTCAAGATCGGGCACCGTCCAACTGATATGGTCGACGGCAAGTATCTTGGGCTTTTCGGGCGCGGCGGTCATGGCGAACTCCGGTTGAGGGTATGGCGAATGTGTCGGGCGGTGCGGCAGGCCGCAACGCAACGGATGGGCAAAGATCGTTGCTGCGCGCGCAACGCTGGCTCATCCTTCTTCCTCCCCTCCCTGGAAGGGAGGGGTTGGGGGTGGGTCGCGAAGCCGACGGGCTCGATGCCCGCCGGCGTAGCTTTACGCGTCACATGATAAAGGCTCGCTGACGCTCGCCAACCCACCCCTTGATCCCCTCCCTTCCAGGGAGGGGAGGAACGTCTGCAACGTCAGGCCGGTCCCGCCAGATCGCCGATCGTCACGGGGCGGGCCGGGAATCGCTGGGTGAAGCCGGGGTCGTCGGCGCGGCCGATGCGGCGGAGCAATGTTGGCTCGCAATTGCGCCCTTGGCACGGCCCCATGCCGCAGCGCGTGACCAGCTTGACGGCATTGGCCGATCCGCCGCCCGCGATCTCCGCGTCGATCGCGGCGAAGGTCACATCTTCGCAGCGGCAGGCGATCGTGTCCGGGGCAGGGCGGGGGAGGTGGCCGGTCGGATCGGCCACGGCATCGAGCAAGGCCGCGAACTCCAGCCGGTCGGCATGGGCGCGACGGGGTGTTCCGGCGCTACGCGATGCGGTGGTTGCGTCGATCAGGCCCATCTTGCGTGCAATGCCGATCCCGGCCAGTTCGCCCGCCGCCATTGCCGCCGGCGCGCCGGCCACGCCGGTCGTCTCGCCGGCGACGAACAGACCGGGGATCGAGGATTCCATCCATTCGTCGGCAAGTACCGCCCAGCCGCCCGCAGGTCCGGCAGGCCGCACCCTGGCGCCCGCCATCCGCGGCAACGCCGATTGCGGTACGAAGCCGTAACACAGCCCCACGGCATCGCAGGCGATCTCGCCTGCGCTGGTCCGCACGGCCGTCACCCGCGTATCGCCCAGCACCGCTTCCAGCCCCACGCCGAAGCGCACCGGCACGCCCGCCCGTCGTAGCGCCATCATCGCGCCGGCGGCCGCCATCAGGTCCGTGGCATAGCCCAGGGCCGCGCCGGTTCGCGCCAGCACGCTCCGGACCATCGTCCCCATGTCCTGCGCGAATAGCACGCTCGCGACGGTGCCGCCCGCCGCGACGATCTGTGCCGCGATCATCAGCATGAGCGGATGGGTCCCCGCCAACACCACCCGTTCGCCCGGCACTATCTGCTGGCTCTTCACGAAAGCCTGGATGCCGCCCGCCGCATATACGCCGGGCAGGGTCCAGCCCGGCAGGGGTACAGCCAGATCCTGGCATCCCGCCGCCACCAGCACGCGCCGTGTCGCCAATCGCCGCGCGCCCTCCGGCCCACTGGCCTGCACCGCGAAGCCCTCGCCGTCGCGCAGCAATCCGATAGCGCTATGGCCGCCCAGCCACTCGACACTGTCCAGCGCCGCGAACCGGGCGAGCTGCGCCTTCAACGGGTCATAGGTCTTCCCCGGCAGCCAGTTCGCCACGCGGAAGGTGGCTGGCGGCTGGCGCAATATCTGCCCTCCCGGCCGGAGCTGTTCGTCGACCACGGCAATCGATAGGCCATGCCCGTCGAGCGCCAGCGCCGCCGCTTGGCCCGCCGGTCCACCACCGATAATGACGAGGTCGAAGGCGTCAGCCACGGGTCGCGACCTCCAGCCCATCCTGCACTTCCGTTAGGCACGCCCGCACGCGCCGCCCGCTCGCGACCAGCGTGACGAGGCATTCGCTGCACGTCCCCATGTTACAATAAAGCCCGCGCGGCTGGCCGGCGGTGTCGGCGCGGAAGTCCAGCCGCTCCGACGCCAGCATCGCGGTTGCCACCGTCTCGCCAGCAAAGGCCGGCACCGCCGCGCCGTCGACGATGATGGTGACGGCGGTGCCGCGTTCGACGTTGGCCTCAACCCGCATCCGGCGCCCCTGCCAAATCCGTCATCCCCGCGAAGGCGGGGATCCACTGTTCCACATGCGCCGGCACCGCCTGTCGCACGGTGGACCCTGAAACAAGTTCAGGGTGACGAGAGATGTTGTTCTCCATCCCCATCACCCCATGAAACTGTTGAGATGCTCGAACCGCGCCGGCGAGAGCAGGTCGAGTTCCGCCACCCGCTCGCCCGCAATCGCGCGAGCCAGCAGCCGGGCGAAGGTCGGTCCCAGCGTGAAGGCCGATCCGCCACCGGCGACGAACAGGCCGGGCGTGCGCGGCACCTCACCGACGATCGGCAACTGGTCGGCGCTGATCGCGGTCACGCCGGTCCAGCTTCGGATCAGGTTGAGCCGTTCCACCATTGGCACCGTGTCGATCGCGGCGCGCAGATTGCCTGCCAGCGACGTCTCGATCATCCTCGCCTTCGCCGAAAGATCGAACCCGCCGTCCCGCTTCTGTGCCAGCCGCGAAGGCCAGCCGCCGCCGATCAATATGTTGCCGGCATGCGTCTGCTTCATCGAAAGCCGTCGTCCGACATGCTGAATGAGCTGTGGCAGGGCGGCCGACGTTCGCTCGGTCGCGTTCATCAGCAGCGCCACCGGGTAGAGCGGCATGTGCAGGTTGGCGAGCGCGGCGATGCGCGCGATCCATGCGCCCGCCGCGATCAGCAATTTGTCTGCCCGGAACTCCGCATCGACCGTCCGCACCCGGAAACCACCCGCCTCACACGCGATCGTCCGCACGGCTGCGCCCGTGTAGATGTCGGTGCCCGCGGCCCGCGCCGCCGCGGCGAAGGCCGGTGTCACCGCGCGCGGATCGGCGTGGCCTTCATCGGGCAGATGGCAGGCGGCAAGGATATGGGGGGCGAGATAGGGGGCGATGCTTCTCGCTTCGTCTCCGTCGACCAGCCGGCTCGCCAGCCCCTCGGCGCTTTCGCGCCGCGCCTTGGATTCGAGCATCGCCACCTGCTCGGGCGTCTCGGCGACCATCAGTCCGCCCGCCATGGTGACGTGCAGGTCGGCGCCAAGCTCGGCCTCCAGCCCGCGCCAGTCCTCGATCGCCAGCCGGTTGAGCGCCACGATCCGCGCGGCCTGATCGGCCAGCGCCTCGCCATTCTCGATGAAACGGCGCTCGATCTGGAAATGCAGCGATCCGGCATTCTGGCCGGAGGAGCCGGCGTTGATGTCGCCGGCCTCCAGCAAGGTGACGCGAACGCCGGTGCGGGCAAGGCGCCAGGCGGTGGCACAGCCGATCAGGCCACCGCCGATCACCAGCACGTCCGCCTTCGCTACCGTCACCAATTCCCCCTATCCGTTCGTCCCGAGCGAAGTCGAGGGACGTACCGCAGGCGTTAAGCTGCGTGTCTCGACTACGCTCGACACGAACGGGAAGCGCCGGGGTAAAGTCAACCGCGGATCAGATCCGCCCGAGCGAAACCAGCGTTTTCCGGATGCGCGCGCTGTCTTCCGCGGACACATCATGCAGCGGCCGGCGGACATGCCCGCCGGGCAGCCCTTGCGCATTCAGCGCCGCCTTCAGGATGGCGGGGCCGGAGCCGAAGCGGCCGACCAGATCCTGGGTGTACCATTCGTCCAGGATCACGCGATCCCTGGCACCGCAGGCGCGTGCGGCATCCACATCGCCCGCCCAGAGATGGTTGTAGAAGTCGGGATGCGTGCGGCCGAGCACCGCGCCCGCGCCCATTGTGCCGTCGCCGCCACGCGCTTCCAGCAGAGCCAGACCATGCTCGTCCATCGAATGGCCGAACACGCGCACCTGTTCATTGAGCGCGAAGAAGGTGTTGACGAAGCGGCGCAGGTCGCCGGTTGATTGCTTGATCGCGACGACATTCTCGATGTCGGCGATCCGCTTCAACACCTCGAGCGGCAGGTCGATACCCGTGCCCGGCGGCCAGTTATAGACGCAGATCGGCAGGCGCGATCCCCTGGAGATATCCTCGTAGAAGCCGACGATCTCATCGGCGTTCGGGCGGAAATAGGGTGGGGGGGTGACGAGAATGCCGTCGAACCTGTTTTCCGCCGCGACCTCGGCAAATTCCAGCACTTCGCGCGCGGTGAACGCCGTGCATCCCGCCAGCAGCGGCAACTTGCCTCCAAGCTGCGCACCAACGGCCTGAAAAAGCTGCTTGCGTTCGGCACTGCAAAGGCTCGGCCATTCGCCGGTCGTGCCGGCAATCACCAGCCCGTGCATGCCTTCGCCGTGCAGCCATTCGAGCAAGCGGCCGAGACCCTGGAGATCAAGGTTGTGCGCGGCGTCGAACGGCGTCGTGATGGCAGGAATATAGCCGCGCCAATCGACGCGGGATCGCTTGGTCGTCAAAACGCAAACACCCCCTGGAAAGCGTGTCCGGCGTGCAGTCCCACCCGCCGGTCAGCCTGTGTTGCGATGTTACGTCATTCGCGGCAAGAGCAACAAAGGGCGAATATCATTGCGCTTGCTGCAAAGATGACGCAGCATGGTCACATAGAGCCAGAAAGGCCGTCTGTTCACAATATCGGGGAGCACGTACCCATGTGGGATAACGCTTTGAATTATTTCTACGAGGCCGCGAGTCTCGGATCAATGCGTCTCGCCAGCGACAAGATCGGCGTGGCGGTATCGTCGATCAGTCGTCAGATCGCCCAGCTCGAAGCGGACATGGGAATCGCGCTGATCGAACGCGGTCGCCGCTCGATCCGGCTGACGGATGCGGGGCGGCTGGCCTTCGAATATCACCGCAATCAGCTCGCCGATCGCGAGGCGCTGATGAATCAGCTTCAGGAATTGCGCGAGGTGAAGACCGGCCGCATCGACCTCGCCGTCGGCGAAGGTTTCCTTGGCGCCGCCTTCACCGCGATCATCGACGGCTTCCAGCGCCGCAACCCCGGCATCGCCGTCACCGTCACCAGCGGCACTACGACCGATCTGGTGCGCATGGTGCTCGACGACGAAGCCCATATCGGCATGATCCTCAACACCACCAGCGAACCCAAGATCCGCACGCGCACCGCGGTCTCGCAGCCGCTGATGGTGGTGTGCGCGCCGCGGCACCCGGCGGCGGGGCTATCCTCGCTTACGCTGGCGGATCTCGCTCGCTTCGATCTCTGCCTGCCGCCCAAGGGCTTCCGCATCCGCACCATCCTGAACGATGCGGAAAAGCGTGCGCAGACCTGGCTGGAACCGCGGCTCGTCACCACCTCGCTGGCGATGATGCGCGATACCGCCAAGGCCGGCCGTGCGGTGACGGTGCTGCCGCGCATCTCCGCGCTGACCGAGATCGAGGAGGGCAGCTTGGTCGCCCGGCCGCTGCTCGAAGCCGAACTGGAGCACAGCACCGTCAGCCTGATCCACCGCCTCGGCCGTCAGCTCGACGGCGCACCGGCGCGGCTGCTCGGCATCCTCGAAGCCAAGCTCAAGACGTGGACGGAGGCAGACCGGGTGGTCGCGGCCTGACAGCTCAGGCGATGGCGGGTGTCGCTGCCCGCCGCGCCGGGATCGCGAGGCAGGCGACCACCGCCACCGCGCCATCCACGGCCATGGCGATCAGGCCATGGTCCCATTGCGGCAGGATCAGGTTCCACAGCTCCTGCGCCTGCGGCAGCAGCAGCGCGCAATAGCCTGCAACGATCCCCGCGAACACACCCGCGGCATGCGCGCGCGGCCATGTGAAGGCCAGGAACACGCCCGGCGCCAGCATGCCGACCGCGGCATAAGCGGACAGGCCGATCTCGACGAGCGACTTCGATCCGCCCAAGGTCAGCCACACCGCCACACCCGCAAATGCCACCATCGACAGGCGCGAGATGAGCAAGGTCTGCCGCTCAGTCAGGTCCGGCTTGAACGGCAGCACGACATTGCGGCTGAAGATCGAGCCCGAGGTCAGCAGCAGCACCGATCCCGGCACCAGCGCCAGCAAGCAGGCGGTGCCCGCAAACAGCCCGACCGCCCAGGCCGGATAGCTGTCCGACACGAATTGCAGCAGCACCGCATTGGTGTCGCCGCCCGCAGGTTGCGTGCCGGCGAGCAGCGCGCCGAAGCCCATCAGGATGATGAAGAAATAGGACAGCGAATAAAGCGGCTGCCAGATCGCGTTGCGGCGGATCGTCGCTTTGCTCCCGGCAGAAAAGCAGAGCTGGAACATATGCGGCAAGATCCAGTTGCCCAGCGCCACGTTGAGCGCCGCCGTCATCAGCCAGGTCGTCGATAGCCCCGCTTCCGGCTGCAGGCCAGGGAAGCTGCCAATGCCGGGATGCGTGTCCTGCGCCAGCCGGTAGACGTCGAGCATCGAACCTGCGCCGACCTTGGAGGCGACGGTCGCGCACAGGCCGATCATGATGACGACCATCAGCACGTCCTTCACCCCCGCCGCGAAGGCTGCGGAGCGCAAGCCGGCGACATAGACGAAGGCCAACATCACGCCGGCCGCGATCAAGGCGGCGGTCAGCGGCGCCACCTCCGGCCCCAGCGTCAGCCGCACGATCATGCTGAGCGCGACAATCTGGATCTGCACATAGACGACCAGCGCGCAGATGCCCGACACGCCGACGACCACGCCCAGCCAAGTCGCCTTGTAATGCGTCGCGAAGAAATCGGCCTGGGTGACAAGGTCATATTTCCGCCCCGCCTCCCAGATGCGCGGCATCAGCCAATAGCCGAGTGTTGCCGACAGCGAGACGGAACAGAAAGCCAGATAGGCCGGCGCGCCATAGGCCCAGGCATAGCCCGAGATGCCGAGCACCGCGAAGGTCGTGTAGATCTCGCCGGCGTTCAAAAACCAGAAGATCAGCACACCGAACTTGCGGCCGCCGACCGCCCATTCGGCCATCGTCTTGGCGCGCGCCTGGCGCTGGCCATAGAGCATGGCGCCGGCCATCGTGCCGAGCACGATCGCGAGAGTGAGGGCGAGGATCAATGCAGGTCGCCGCCGCTGGGGCGTGCGGCCACGTCCTCTGGCTCAGGCCCTTCCTGGGCCTGGTCGATCTTGAAGACGATCGCGATGAGGATCGAGGTGATGACGATCCCCACCATCTGCCACACCATCGGGAAGGGGAGCGAGAGCGGCCGCCACGCCACATCGTTGACGAAGGGCACCATGCCGACCTGCCAAAGGAAGGGGATCAGCAGCAGCCAGCGATGCGCAAAGCTGCGCGCCGCCGCCGGTTCTTGGTTACTCATGCAATTGCCCTTTGCGTACCCGATGCCGCCAGCTCTTCGGCCAGCTTTTGTCCCTTGTCGTCGGCAAGCGCGGCCGCGCGCAGCCGTGCCAAGCCGGCTGCATCCACAGTATCCACGGCCGCCATCACCGTCGCGAAATTGGCCAAGCCACGCTCGAACGTGTCGCCATAACCCTTCACCAACCCCTGCGCCCGCGCCACCTCGGTCGCAAGCACAGTATCCCGCGCGGCCACCTGGCGGATCGCCGCCAGCCAGCCTTCAATGCGTTCCTGTTCCTCATGGAAACGCAGCGAGGATCGGCGGAAGCGCCGCATCCCCGCCAGCAGCCGCAGCATCAGAAACCAGCGCAGGCTGGTCGTCTCGACATGGCGGCCTGCGCGGAAGAAGGGCTCCAGCAGCTTCGACAGGCCGGGGCTGTTCAACACGAAACGGCCGATGCCCGCGGGCAGCGTCTCGCACACCTCGCGCAGGCGCGGATGCATGAATTCGGTCACGCCCAGTATCTGATCGTCCTTCGCCCGCACTTCCTTGCGCACACGGTCGATGCGGCTGGCGCGGATCTTGAGGTCGGCGACGCGCACCGTATCCTCATAGCTCATCCAGAGCGCGAGATGCCGCGCGGTCTCGGCGGTCAGTTCGGCGTCGCCAAAGGCGGCGATCGGTTCCAGCCGGTCGAGATAAAGATGGGCATAGGCCGCATCCTGATAGTCGGTCAGCCGGGCGACACCGTGCAGCGCATTGGCATGGGCCGCGATCGGCAGCGTGCCGACGCGATGGGCAAGCGCACGGCCGGCCTCGGTGGTCGGCACGGGCACGTCGCTTGTCGCCACCGGCGGCAGCACGATCTTGCCGGCGCCTGCCGCCTGATAACCCGCTTCGAACCCGCGCAGATTGGAATCGACGGCGATTCCGCTCGCGCGGATCGCATCCTCAAATGCTTCGCGGGGGAAGGGCAATGTGCCGCTCCCCGCCAGCGCGCCGAACATGATCGAGCTGATGACGCTGCCCGATGCTTCAGTAACGGCGTCCATGTCGAAGCCGATGAAGCGCCGGGCGCGCTCTTCGCACGCCGCGGCGATCCGCTCGCTCGATGCGCGGCCGTCACCCATCGCCGATTTCTCGGAAACCGCGAAGATCCGGTGGGTCGATCCGATCAGGGTCGTGCGATCCTTGGTCACGAAGCCGCGCAGGATCGCGCGGCCTGCTTCCATCAGTTCGGATGCGATGACCACGTCGACGTCACCCGGCACCGGCATCAGTGCTAGCACCGGATCGGCCGCCACGCTTTCGGGCAGCATCTCGACATAATAGACGGTCGATCCGGTCCGCTGCGCGACGCCGGGAACCGACGTGCCCTGACCGCGCCAACCCTGATGCTTGGCAAGGTCGAGGATCCAGTCGGCGAGCACGCCGCCGCCCTGTCCGCCCAGCGCGAGGATGGCGAGGGTGATACGCTGCCGGGTCATTGTGCGATCACCTTTCCAATATTTCCCTCGTCACCCTGAACTTGTTTCAGGGTCCACCGCGCCACAGGCGATTTCGGTGCGAGTGGAAAGGTGGACCCTGAAACAAGTTCAGGGTGACGGTGGTGGGTGGCGTAGGCGCTGCTCATCAAAACGCCCTCGCCGCGCGCGCCGCATCGAACCGCCGCTGCATCCACCCGATCACAGCCCCGCTCACCTTCTGCTTGAACCGGTCCCACCCGCTCGGGTTCGTCACGATGCTCGCGCGGTAGAAGCTGGGGCACAGCACGGCGGCATGGCTTGCCTCGCCGCACAGCCCGCAACCGACACAGCTATTGTCGACATGCGCCACCGGGTCGCGGCGTAGCGGATCGGGATTGGGCTTGATCGTCAGCGATGGGCAGCCGGAAATGCGGATGCAGCTATGGTCGCCGGTGCAGGTATCGGGGTCGACGCCGAAACGCTCGCGCACCACGCGCTTGCCCTCCTTCATCGCCTTGGCCTTGATCGGCTTCTCGCGCCGCTGGCGGTTCAACATGCACTCGGACGAAGCGACGATGACCTTCGGGCCCTTGGTCTCGGTCGTCAGCGCTTCCTTCAGCGTGTCGCGCATCCGTTTGATGTCATACGTGCGGTCGATCGTCCGCACCCAGTCCGCGCCGACGCCACGCACCGCGCGTTCGATCGGGTGGTTGGTGGTGCGCACCGGATTGGTCGCGCGGGATGACAAGATGTCCTGCCCGCCCGTGGCCGCCGAATAGCCATTGTCGACGATCAGCGTGACGGTGTCGTCCTTGTTGAAGACGGCATTGCCGATGCCGGAAGTCAGCCCGTTATGCCAGAAACCGCCGTCGCCCATGATCGCGATCGCGCGCTTGCCGTCGGGGCGGAAGGCGGATGCGCCCGCCGGCCCCAGCCCATAGCCCATCGTCGTGTTGCCGATGTTGAACGGCGGCAGGATCGAAAACAGGTGGCAGCCAATGTCGGCCGACACGTGGCTCGGCCCCAACTCGCGCTCCACCAGCTTCATCGCGGTGAAGATCGGCCGTTCCGGGCAGCCGGTGCAGAAACCCGCGGGCCGCTGCGGAATATCCTTCGGCCCCACATTGGGTGCGGGCAGTGCGTCCTCGGCTGGCGCGATCTCCGGCGCCCATTGGCGCAGGAACTTCGCCACGCCGTCGCGCAGCACCGCGCCCGAATATTCGCCCGCGCGCGGCAGCACGTCCTTGCCGATGATCCGCGTCTGCAGGTCAGCCTTGCGCAGCATCGTGTTCAGCTCATGCTCGATGAACTCGGGCTGGCCTTCCTCGACGATCAGCACCGCGGATTTGCCGCGACAGAAGGCGGTCACTTCCTCGGGGATCAGCGGATAGGTGACGTTCAGGCAATAGATCGGAACCTGCGCATTGCCTTCGGCGTCGGACAGACCGACCAGTTCGAGCGCGCGGTTGAGCGTGTTGAACAGCCCGCCCTGCACGATGATGCCGACGTCGCCCGCTGCGGGGCCGAAACGCTCGTTGAGTTTGCGGTCGCGCACGAACTGCACCGCCGCCGGCCAGCGCTTCTCGATCTTCTCCACTTCGTGCAAGAAGTTGGCGGGCGGCAGCACGATCCGGTCGGTATCGCGGTTGGGATTGTTGGCGGCGTCGCCCACCGTCATCGCCGGGCGCTTGTTATCCTTGGCGGTGAACTTGCCGGTGACGTGGCAGGCGCGCACGCGCAGTTCCAGCATGACGGGCGTGTTCGATGCCTCGGAAAGCTCGAAGCCCCGTTCCACCATATCGACGATGCTGGTCAGGTTCGGCCGCGGATCGAGCAGCCACATCTGCGATTTCATCGCGAAGGCATGGGTCCGCTCCTGCATGATCGAGGAGCCTTCGCCATAATCCTCGCCGACGATCACCAGCGCGCCGCCGGTGACGCCGCCCGAAGCGACGTTGGACAGCGCGTCGGACGCAACATTGGTCCCGACCACCGATTTCCACGCGACCGCGCCGCGCAACGGGTAGTTCACTGACGCCGCCAGCATCGCTGCCGCGGTCGCTTCGCTGGCGCTCGTCTCGAAATGGACGCCGAGTTCCTTCAGCAGCGGATCGGCATCGGCGAACACGTCCATCAAATGGCTGATCGGCGAACCCTGATAGCCGCCGACATAGGCCACGCCTGCCTGCAGCAGGCCCTTGGTGACGGCCAGGATGCCCTCACCCTCGAACGTCTCGCCCGCGCCGACGCGCAGCTTCTCGACTTCCTTCTTGAACGAGCGCTCGGCCATGGCTCAGCCTGCGACGAGCGCGAGCACGCGCAAGGGACTGCCCGAACCGCCCTTGATCTTCAGCGGCGCGGCCACGATCACCGCACCCGTCGCCGGAAGCTGGTCCAGGTTCTCCAGGCATTGCAAGCCATAGCGGCCGGCCGCGTGGAACAATGTGTGGGCGGGGTAGGGCGGGGTGAGCAGATGCGCCTGGCCGGCATCGGTGCCGATCGTCTCGACCCCCAGGCCATGCGCATCGCGCTTGTCGACCAGGAACTGCACCGCCTCGGTCGACGGCCCCGGCGTGTGCGCGCCGTCCTCGCGACGGTTGGTGTAATCGTCCACCGAACGCTTCGACCAGTCGGTGCGCAGCAAGATCCAGTGGCGCGGCGGGATGCGGCCATGGTCCGCTTCCCATGCCTCGATATCGGCCACTGTCAGCAGATAATCGGGATCGGCGGCGCATTTGGCGGAGATATCGATCACCACTGCGGGCGCGACGAAATCGGCGGGGGCCACGGTGTCGACCGCATTGTTGGGCAGATCCTTGCCCGTCACCCAATGCACCGGCGCATCGAAATGCGTGCCGGTATGCTCGCTCACCGTGAAATTGTTCCAGTACCAGGCGACGCCGCGCTCGTCGTAGCGGCTGATCTCCTCGACCACGAACGGGCTGCACTGGCCGAACTCCGGCGGCAGCACCAGCGTCGGCGTGTCGGACGAGAGCGTCTGCGTCAGGTCGACCGTGCGGATCGCACCGGATGCGATGCCGCTCGTCAAAGCTGTCAGGGTATCGGCGCCTTGGCTGGCCATTTTTGTCTCTCCCGCGAAATATGCGGATCAGAATGTCATATTCACTTGCATATGCAACCATTATATTGTTGCTGCGCTCGCAAGGGAGTGGGGCGAATGAGTGTGAACCTGTGTGACAACCGGACCCTCGGCGATCCCGGCACCCCGGCCTTTCAGCTCGACAAATATCCGTTCTACCTGCTCAATCGCGCAGCCAGTCGGTACAACATCCTGATCGAGGCGCGGCTTCGCACCATCGGCATCGATGTCCCCACCTGGCGTGTGTTGATGATCCTTGGCGAACAGGCGCCGCGCAGCGTCGGCCGCATCGCCGAGTCGGCGGTCATCAATCTTTCGACGATGATGCGGATCATAGAACGGATGCGGAATGCCGGCCTCGTCGAGACCGGCCCAAATCCCGACGACGCCCGCGTCACCGACGTCCATCTGGCGCCCGCGGGGGAAGAGAAGCTCGCGCTGGCCCGCGCCACCACGGCGCCGGTCTATGCCCGGCTGATCCGTGGTTTCTCCGCCCGCGAGTTCGATCGCCTGGTTGGCCTGCTCGGCAAGCTCCAGGACAATCTCGACGCCATCAACGGGGCGGGGTAGCCGCCCAGGCCGCGACCGCCTTCTCCAGCACGGCGAGCGGCACCGGTCCCGATTCCAGCACAAGATCGTGGAACTTGCGCACGTCGAAGCCCGCGCCCATCGCCTTGCGTGCGGCTTCCCGCGCGGCAACGATGCGGTTCGCGCCCACCTTGAAGCTGCAGGCCTGGCCCGGATAGACGGCGTAGCGCGTCACTTCGCGCTCGGTCGCGATGGGCTGCTCGCCCGCATTCTCGACCATCCACTTGACCGCCTGGTCCTTGGTCCAGCGCTCATGATGGATGCCGGTATCGACCACGATCCGCGCTGCGCGGAACAGTTCCGACTGGAGATAGCCGATCCGTCCGAACGGGTTGTTCTCATACACGCCGAGTTCATCTGCCACCTGCTGTGCGTAGAGCGCCCAACCCTCGGTGTAGGCCGAGAAGCGGACCATCTTGCGGAACAGCGGCATCTCCGGCGCGTGCGCCAGAACGCTATATTGGAAGTGGTGGCCGGGAATCCCCTCATGGTGGGTAAGCGTCGGCAGTCGCCAGGTTGCGTGCTCGCCGGGATCCTTCAGGTTCAGCGAATAGACGCCAGGCTGCCCCGGCGCGCCTTCCGAATAGAAGGCGCCGGGCGCGCCTGCCTCGATCGCCGGCGGAATGCGGCGGACGACGATAGGGTTGAGCGAAGTGTTGCCGAACGCCTGCGGCAACCGGCTGGTGACATCCTTGAGCGAGCTTTCCGCAAGCGCGATCAGCTTCGCCCGGCCGGCATCATCGTCCGAGACCTTGAAGCGCGGATCGACATTCAGCGCGGCGATCCGCTGACCGACACTGCCCTGGTTCAGCCCTTGCGCTTTCAGCAGCGTGTCGATCTCGGCGATCAACTGCTGGCATTGGGCGAGGCCGACCTTGTGGAGTTCGCCGGGCGCGATGTCCGCGGTCGTGTTCGATCGCACAGAGGCCGCATAATAAGCGTCGCCATCGGGCAGGCGCCATACGCCTGCGGTGTCGACGGCCTTAGGCGCAACCGCTTCCAGCGCGGCGATCTGGCGCGAAAGGGCGGGGGCGATGCGGGTCCGGAAGATCTTTTCGGCGCGGGCGCCATAGTCGCCAAAGCCCTTGGCCGTTATCTTTGCCAGTGCAGGCGCGATCAACGCCGATTGCAACGGCGCGCCGTCGCGCAGGCCCTTGATCTGCGCGATCGTCTTCTGGATCACGAAGGTGGGCGGGATGATGCCGATCCCGGCGTCGTGGCGGATGCGGTCAGTTTCCTGGTCGAGCGCGGTGGCGAGCGCTGCGACGCGCAGCAGCCACGCTTCGGCATCGGCCTTGGTGTCGATCGGGTGGCGGCCGCCGATGAAATCCGGCAGCCAATAATAGGCGCCGTTCATCTGGCTCACCACATAGGGGCTGGGCCGCAGATTGCCGTCGACATAGCCATAGCGGCCGAGCAGATCGGCCAGCGTTTCATAGACGAAGGCGGCGACATCATAATCGAGCGCGGCGCGCTGGCCGAGCGCCGCGCGGTCGATCCGCTTCAGGTCGGCTAGAGCCTGCGCGATGGCGGCGCGATCACTGGCGCGGGCGGCAAGCGAGCGATCGTCTAGCAGCGCGCGCAGGTTCGCGTTCGCGCCGACATCATAATTGTTGCTGGTCGCCTCTTCGGGCGAACGGTGGAGATAGGCTTCGGCGTGGCGCTGGAGCAGCGCTTCCAGGGCGGCATCGGCCGAACCTTGTGCAAAAGCGAATTGCGGTGCGCCGGCGACGCCGAACAATGCGCCGGCCGCCGAGGCCTCCAGGAAGCGACGACGGTCGATCATGGCATTCTCCGAGAAAAGATAGCGAGGCCTCTCGTGACGACGGGAGAGGCGAAAGACAAGGGCGGTTCCCGTCGCCGGAAACCGCCCAGGGGGGACTTAGAACTTGTAGCCGGCGTTGACGCCGATGCGGCGGTAGGACGGCTCGACCTGAACGCCCGAGTAGAACGCCTTCTCATAGGCGTTGGCGTAGTATTTTTCCTTGAACAGGTTCTCGACATAGAAAGTGACGTTGTACTTCTCGGTTTCGACGCCGAGACGCACGTTCACATTGTTGTAGCTGGGCGCCCAGAAGGGCGAGTCAGCGTAGAGATAGCCGAACGGGTGCGACAGCGTGCGGCTGCGATAGTTCCACTCGAGCCGGCCGAAGCCTTCGAGATTGTCCATGATCGGCTGGGTGTATTGGGTCTGCGCACCGAGGGTCCACTTCGGAGCGTTCACCAGCGGACGGCCGGAAATGTCCAGCACGGTGCCGTTGATCAGCGCGTTCGGGTAGTCCTTGAACTTCGACTTGTTGTAGCCGGCCTGGCCCGAAAGCGTCCATTCCGGCGTGATCTTCGCGTCGAAGCTGCCCTCGATGCCATAGCTTTCAGCCGCCGCCGCATTGGCGATACCGCTGACGCTGCGGAACTGGCCATTGTCATTGAACTGGAAGTTGATGGTCTGCTGGACGTCCTTCCAATCCATGTAGAAGCCGGTGATGTCGATACGAACGCGGCGGTCGAACAGATCGAACTTGGTGCCGAGTTCATAGTTCCACAGCGTTTCCGGATCGAATTCGTTCTGCAGGAATGCGCTCGTGCTGGTCTGCGTGCCGCCCGACTTGAACCCACGCGAAGCCGTCGCGAAGAGCAGCCAGTTCGTGTCGGCCTTGTAGCTGAGCGTGAACTTCGGCGAAACGTCCTCGAAAGCCGCAGAACGGTCGTTGACGCCGGTCACAACCTCACTCGAGCGGGTCTCCGCCAGATTGCTCGTCTTTTCCCACGAATAGCGGACGCCTGCCGTGAAGGACAGTTGATCCGTGAAATTCAGAGTTCCCTGCCCGAACAGCGCGAAATAGCGGGTGGAGCTTTTGGAATCGAGGCCGGTGACTTCCAGGCCATTGCACGACACGCCGCCGGGGCAGGCGAAGGTGATCTCGGTGCCGTTGAAGGTGCTCTGGTTGGTAACGCCCGAATCCTTGCCGTAGGCGGTGCCGATGCTCCAATCGAGGAAGTTCTTGCCGTTCGATTGCAGGCGGACTTCGCCGCTGGTCGATTTACGGGTCAGCTTCAGATCTTCGTAAAAGAAGTCGCGGCTGCCGCCATCGACGTCACCATAGTTGAAGACGTCGGATTCCAGGTGACCGACCACCGCCGTCAGCGTGGCGATGTCGAAATCCCACTGCAGGCGCGACGTCAGATAATCATATTTGGTGCCGACGCTCTGCGGGCGGTTGAAGTTCACCTGATCGTCATTCTCCGGGAAGAAGCCGACACCATCCGGATCACCGACATAGCCGGCCGGCTGGCCGTAATAGGCACCGGCCCAGGTGCGCGTGACGAACCCGGTCGGAACGCCGGCGCGCATGCCCAGCGTTTCCTTCGAGTAGTTGTAGAGGAAGTCCCAGGTGATGGCGTCGGTCGGCGTGAAGCGCGCCTGGATGCGGCCGGTGTAGAACTTGCTGTCGTTGCCGCCGCCGATCGGGTTGATATTCTCGATATTGCCGTCGGACTTTTCATACTGGCCCGAGGCGCGAAGGGCGAGGATGCCGTCGATCACGGGCACGTTCACGGTGCCCTGGATGCGCTTGGTGTCGAAGCTCGAATAATCGAGCTCGATCTCGCCCTCGAACTCGTTGACCGGCTTCTTGGTGCTGACGTTGATGGCGCCGCCGACCGAGTTGCGGCCGAAATAGGTGCCCTGCGGGCCGCGCAGGATTTCGATCCGCTCGAGATCGACGATCTGCGGGTTGCTGGTCGCGGCCGAGACGTTGAAGTCGTCGATGTAGAGCGCAGAGGTCGCCTGGCGCACGTCCGCGTAGGGATTGAGCTGGTTCGAGATGCCACGGATCGCCAGATCCTTGCGGTCGCGCGAGCCGTTGGACTGGAAGCTGACGTTCGGCGTGAGCGCGAAATAATCCTCCACGCTCTGCACGTTCTGCTTCTTCAGCGTGTCCGCGGTGACGGCGGTGATCGAAATCGGCACGTTCTGAATCGATTCCGAGCGGCGCTGTGCGGTGACGACGATGTCGTCGGCGGCGCCGGTGTCTGCCGCGGCGGCTTCTTCCTGCGCGAACGCCGGCGTGGCGGAGATGCCAGCGGCGATCGCGATCAGCGCGGCCTTGCCGAAGAATTGGGCGGTACGGCCCTGCTTGTTTGCACCCATCATAACTTCAAAACCCCCTTCGCCTGCCGCGGACTTTGCCGTCGGCACCAAGTTTTCAGCCTCTCCAGGACGCGCCTTCATGCGACGCGGCCGTCTCTTTCTGTTCAGTTCGTCCAGCACTGCGGGTCGAGCGGCTCCTTCGCCGGATCGATCGTGTGGCGGACGAGAGTGATCGACGCGATCTTGCCGTCGCGCAGCACTGCGTGGCCGGCGGCCAGCGCGCAGCTCGGCTTGCCGCCGCGGCGCGAACGGATGACATGATAATTATAGATCATGCCGTCCTTCTCGAAGACTTCCTTGAACGGCACGACGATCTCGACTTCAGCGCCGCTCGCCTGAATCTTCTGGAAGTGCTTCGCCCACTCCTCGACGCCGTTGATCACGGTGCGGCCTTCGAGCGTCAGCGTGGCATCTGGCGTGAAGTGCTTGGCGAAATTTTCCGGCGTGTAGGCTCCCGGCGTCTTGAACGCCTGGTTCCACCAGATGAACATCTTGGAAACCGCGTCGGTCGCGGGCTTTTCGGCATAGGCCGGTCCAGCGAGGCCGAGCATGGCTGCCGCGCACAGGAGCACTCGCATCTTCATCGTCCAACCCCCTTATTTCGTTGTTGCGACCGCGCTTTCGGCGGCGATTTCTTGAAGGGGAGTGTCCGTTAGTTGCAGTGTTGTTGCAACGGCATTGCAAAGTGATGATCGTTGCGTTTGATGCAAATTAGCTCGACTGTCGGCTTGGCGAGAGCCGGGCCAGATCCCAACAATCCGCGGCCTCGCAGTTGATCATCCAGCGAATCTCGAACTTCGGCGAGCGCATCGAACAGACCGTGAGCGTCGGCCTCCGCCTTGAAGACGGGATTGCCGCCGCGGTTACGACACCGCGACGGCAATTATTTTTCGGAAGAGGCCGGACGGACGGGTCAGTCGGTCCAGTCGTTGCGGACTGTCTTGCCGCCCTTCATCACGAAGCCGATCGTGCGGAGCGCGCGGATATCGGCGGACGGGTCTGCATCGACGGCGATGATATCGGCGTAGAAGCCCGGCTTGAGATCGCCCACTTCCTTTTCTACGCCCAGCATGCGCGCCGGCTCGGTCGTCGCGGCACGCAACGCCTGCAGCGACGTCATCCCCGCTTCCGCATAAAGCTCCGCCTCGCGCACGGTGGCGGTGGTGCCTTCATTGGGCTCGAACGGGAATTGGTCCGATCCCAGCGCGATGTTCACGCCTTCCTTGATCGCGGACTTCAGCGTCTCCCAGTGGATCTTGCCGACCGACGCCTGTCGCTCGAGATACCAGGGCGGCGAGCCGATCTTCTTGTAGAATTCCAGTGCGCCCTTCTGGCTGACGACGATCGTCGGCACATACCAGGTGCCCTTGGCCTTCATCTTCCTGAGCAGTTCGGGCGTGAACCAATAGCCATGTTCGAAGCAGTCGATGCCCTGCTCCAGCGCATATTCGGACGCCTGGGGCGATCCGGTGTGGCCGGTCACCTTCAGTCCGTTGCGATGGGCGACCTCGATCGCGGTCTTCATTTCCTCGTCGGTGAAGGGCGAGGCGGCGATGTCGCCATGCGTGTCGGAGATACCGCCGGAGATGCCGAGCTTGATCCACGTCGCGCCGCGCTTCGCCTGCTCACGCACGCCCTTGGCGAAGGCATAGGGGCCGTCGACCTCAAGCTTGCCGTGGCCGCCGGTCGGCACCAGCGATTCACCCGCCGTATGGATGCGTGGGCCATCGAAGGTGCCGTTGTCGATCGCCTTCTTCACCGCGAAGTCGATCCCGCCATCCTCGCCGGTCAGCCGGACGGTGGTGGTGCCCGCGTAAAGCGACTTCTGCGCATTGTTGAGCATGCGCAGGCCTTTGGCCTCGGGGCTCTCATTATAAAGCCGCCCCGCGCCGGGCAGGTTGAGGCCGAGATGGACGTGCATGTTCATCAGGCCGGGCGCCAGCCACTTGCCCTGCATCTGCACGACCTTGGCGTCGGCCGGAACGGGTGTCGTGGCAGCCGGGCCGACCGCCTTGATCCGGTCGCCTTCGATCAGGACGACCGCATCGCGGATCGGCGCCTTGCCGCCCATATCGACGACATTGCCGCCAACGAGCGCGGTGACCTGCGCGAAGGCCGGAAGCGGGGTGAGGGCGACCGCGATCGCCGCGATGGATGCGAGATGCTTCTTCATCAAACCGCCCCCGATCAATGCGCGATGCGCGCGGGATCGGCGTCGTCGCGATAGACGGTGCCGCCCTTCATCACGAAGCCGATGGTGCGCAGCGTGCCGATATCCTTGGTGGGATCGCCGTCGACCGCGATGATGTCGGCATATTGGCCGGTCTGGATACGGCCGACATCCTTGTCCATGCCCAGCATCTTCGCCGGCTGGATGGTGGCGGCCTGCAGCGCCTGCAGCGGCGACATCCCGGCCTTCACATAGAGTTCTGCCTCGGCGACGGTCGCGGTGGTGCCGCTATTGGGTTCATAGGGGAATTGATCGGTGCCAAGCGCGATGTTGATGTTCATCTTGATCGCCTTCTGGATCATCGCCCAATGATCTTTGCCCGTCGAGGCGACGCGCTCCATATACCAGTCGGGCGATCCGATCTTCCGGTAGAATTCGTAGGCGCCGGATTGGCTGACGACCATCGTCGGCACCAGCCATACCCCCTTGGCCTTCATCTGCTTCAGCACCTCGTCATTGAGGTGATAGCCATGCTCGAAGCAGTCGATGCCGAACTTCAGCGCCTGCAGGGCCGCTTCGGTGGAGCCGTTATGCGCGGTCACCTTCACGCCGTTGCGGTGGGCGACATCGATCAGGGTGGACAGTTCCTCATCGGTCATCGGTGCCGCCGAAATGCTGCCGTGCGTGTCGGAAATGCCGCCCGAAATGGCGATCTTGATCCAGGTCGCGCCGCGCTTGATCTGGGTGCGCGCCGCCTTGGAGAATTCCGCCGGACCGTCCGCTTCCAGGAATCCGTGGCCGCCGGTCGGCACGATCAGTTCGCCGGCGGACTGGATGCGCGGGCCGATCGCTTCGCCCGCCTTGATCGAACGATCGAGCGCGAAATCGATGCCATGGTCCTCATGCGTCAGCCTCACGGTGGTGACGCCGGCCTGCAGCGTCTTGCGCGCATTGTCGGCCATGCGCAGCGCTTCTTCGGCGTCGGTCTCGTTGAGCAGCGCGTTGCCCTGCGCGCCCGGCAGCTTGAGGCCAAGATGGGTGTGCATGTTCATCAGGCCGGGCACGAGCCACTTGCCCTGCATCGGGATGACGGTGGCACCCGCCGGCACCATGACGGAAGAAGAGGGGCCGACCTGGACGATACGTTCGCCCTCGATCAGCACGGTCGCGTTCTGGATCGGTGCGGCACCGTCGACCGAGACGACATTACCGCCGACGATGGCGGTAACGGGCTTGGCGGGAGACTGCGCCAGCGCGGGCAAGGCGAATGCGGCCGACGCGGCCAATGCGATGGTGAAACGCGAGAATTTCATGCTGACCCCTCATCGATAACCGGCCGATCACGATCGCGGCGGCCACGGCTTCGGTTTTTGACAGTGCGGGATTGCGCGGGCCGGGCACAATGCGCAACCTTTCCTGATATCGTTGCGATTGACGCAAATTATTCATCCGGTTGTTCCGTATTGAGCAAGGGATGCGCAGGATCACTCGATCAAGCGGTTGAGGGGGTTGAATATGCTCGACGGACAAACCGGCCTTTCGCGGCGTCATGCGCTGGGGCTGCTGATGGCAGGCGCGGCGATCCCGTTCGCGCCGGCGCTGGCGCAGGGGAACAATGTTTCGACGCAGCTTCGTGCGCTGCTCGATCAGAGTGCGGCCGCCGATGACGCGCTCGATCCGATCGCGGCGGCGGGCAAGGGCAAGAAGGTCGAGGCGGTTTTCGTCGATCCTCTGTCCGACAGCTATGCGCAGACGCTGCGTGCCAACAAGACGCGCGAGCTGGCCGCGCTTCGCGGGATCGACCGTGCGGCGCTGCCGGCGGAAGATCGCATCGCTTATGATGTCTTCGATTATCGCACCCGCCAGACGCTCGAACTGTTCGAAAGCGGTTTGTTCGATGTGCAGCGCAAGGCGCCGCTCGATGCCTCCTTCGGGTTGCAGGTCGAGCTGCCGGATTTCGTATCCGGCGCCGGCGCGCCGTTCGCGAGCGTCGCGGACTATGAGAATGGCCTGAAGCGGCTCGAAGGCTTTGTCGGTTTCCTCGACAACACGGTCGCCAGGCTGAAGCAGGGCAAGGCCGAAGGCTATGTCCAGCCGAAGATCATCGTCACCAACGTGCTGGCGCAGGTCGATGCGATGCTGAAGCTGCCGGTGGAGGAGAGCCCCTTCTACGCAGCGATCAAGCGGATGCCGGAAGCGATCGGCGGCGCGGATCGCCAGCGGCTGACCACCGACTATCGCGCGATGATCGCCGACAAGGTCTATCCTGGCTACCGCAATTGGCAGTCCTATCTGCGCGATACCTATCTGCCGGCAGCGACCGAGGCGCCGGGCCGTTGGGCGATGAAGGATGGCGCGGCGCTCTATGCGCGCGATCTCGCCCGCCACACCACGACCACGCGTTCGGCCGAGGATATTCACGCGCTCGGCCTGTCCGAAGTCGCACGCATCCGCGGCGAGATGGAGGCGGTGCGGGCCAAGGTCGGCTTCCAGGGCGACCTCAAGGCCTTCTTCGAGCATGTCCGCACCGACCCGAAATATTATTACACCAAGCCCGAAGACCTGCTCGCGCGCTTCAAGGCGATCGAGGCGAAGATCTGGCCGGGCATCCCCAAGCTGTTCCACGAACGGCCCAAGGCCCCGTTCGAAGTGCGGCCGCTGCCCGCGCTCGGCGATCAGCGCGGCACCGGCTATTATCGGCCTGGCCCGCCGGACGGGGTTTCGCCGGGTATCCTGTTCTTCAACATGTCGATGCTCAACACGCGGCCGATCCCCACGCTGGAGACGCTGACACTGCACGAGGGCATTCCCGGACACCATTTCCAGCTGACCTTGGCGCAGGAAAATATGAAGCTGCCGCCGCTGCTGCGGAGCGGCCAGTCGACCGCTTACACCGAGGGCTGGGGCCTCTATGCGGAATCGCTCGGGCCGGAACTCGGCATGTTCACCGATCCGATGCAGTGGTTCGGCCATCTCGACATGGAGATGCTGCGCGCCGTCCGTCTCGTCGTCGATACCGGCATCCACGCCAAGCACTGGGGGCGCCAGCAGGCGATCGATTATATGCTCGACAACACCTCGATGGCGCCGCGCGACGTCGCGGTCGAGATCGATCGCTACATTTCCTATCCGGGGCAGGCCTGCGCCTACAAGATCGGCGAACTGAAGTTCCGCGAGCTGCGCGAACGCGCGACCAAGGCGCTGGGGACGAAGTTCGACGTGCGCGATTATCACCATCAGGTGCTCGATACCGGCGCGCTGCCGATGGCGGTGCTGGAGGCGAAGATCCTCGACTGGATCAAGGCCGGCGGCGGGCGGGCTTAGAGTCCTTATCCTCCCTGAGCTTGCTCGGGGAGGGGGACCGCTCGAAGAGCGGTGGAGGGGCATTGTGCAACGGTCGGATTGCCCCACCACCATGCTGCGCATGGTCCCCCTCCCCAAGCGAGCTTGGGGAGGAACAGAAATCAGGCGGACACCACCGCCGTCGCCTCGATTTCGACCAGCGCCTCGTCCTCCATCAGCGCCGTGACCTGGACCACGGACATCACGGGATAGTTGCGGCCGATCACTTCGCGATAGATTTCGCCGACGCGCTTGGCGTCCGACAGATAGGCTTGCTTGTCGGTAATGAACCAGGTGAGGCGGACGATATGCTCCGGGCCTGCCTCAGCCTCGGCCAGGACCGCGAGGATATTGCGGAGGGCCTGTTCGAACTGGCCGGCAAAGTCCTTGGCATGGAAGGTCTCGGTCTCGTCCCAGCCGATCTGGCCCGCGACGAAGATGGTACGGCCCGAAGCCTCGATGCCGTTGGCATAGCCCTTGGGGCGCGGCCAGCCGGCGGGTTGCAGCGTGCGCATATGTCTTGTCCTTATTTACCGGCTTGATGGGCGGTGAGGGCCGCGCGGGCGATGACCACCTTCTGCACCTCGCTGGCGCCTTCATAGATACGTAGCGCCCGGATCTCGCGATAGAGTCGCTCGACCATCGTGCCGCTCTTCACCCCCATGCCGCCGAAGATCTGGACGGCCTGGTCGATGATCTGCTGGGCGCCATCGGTCGCGTGGAGCTTGGCCATCGCCGCTTCGCGTGTCACGCGTTCCTGCCCCCGATCCTTGGCCCAGGCGGCGCGCAGGATCAGGAGCTGGCTGGCGTCGATGCCGAGCGCCATATCGGCGAGCGCGGCCTGCGTCAGTTGCAGGTCGGCCAGCGGCTTGCCGAAAAGCTGACGGGTGGACGCACGCTCCAGCGCCTCGTCCGCCGCGCGGCGGGCAAAGCCGAGCGCGGCGGCGCCGACGGTCGATCGGAACACGTCGAGCGTCGCCATGGCGATGCGGAAGCCGTCGCCCTCACCACCGATCAGATGGTCGTCGGGGACGAAGCAATCGGTGAAGCGCAAAGTCGCCAGCGGATGCGGCGCGATCACGTCGATCCGCTCCACCACCTCGAAGCCCGGCGTGCTGGTCGGGAAGGCGAAGGCCGAAAGCCCCTTGGCGCCCGGCGCGCCGCCGGTGCGGGCGAAGAGCGTCAATATGTCGGCGATGCCGCCGTTCGAGATCCAGGTCTTTTCGCCATTGATCAGATAGCCGCCGTCGACCCTGGTGGCGGTGGTGGCCATCGCCGCCACGTCCGATCCGGCTTCCAGTTCCGACAACGCAAAGCCCGCGATCAGCTCGCCGCGCGCCACCTTGCGCAGATAGCGCCCCTTGATCGCCTCGGACCCGAACAGGCTGATTGCGCCGGTGCCGAGACCCTGCATGGCGAAGGCGAAATCGGCGAGGCCCGAATGGTATCCGAGTGTCTGGCGGGCGAGGCAAAGCGAGCGGACGTCGAGCTTCTCGGTCAGGCCGCCATGCGCCGCCGGCACCGCGAGGCGCAGCCAGCCCGCCTTGCCGAGCAGCTTCACCAGCGCGCGGCAATCCGCCTCGACATCGCCGGTCTCGTGGTGGAGCTGCGTGTCATGATCCGCGCACCATTTGGACAGGCGGCCATGGAGGTCGCGATGATGCTGGTCGAGGAACGGCCAGTCGAGGAAGCTCGTGTCGGCCATCGTCAGTTTCCTTCGAACACCGGCTGCTGCTTGGCGACGAAGGCGTCATAAGCACGCGTGAAATCCTGCGTCTGCATGCAGATCGCCTGCGCCTGCGCCTCCATCTCGATCGCGGTTTCGAGGCTGACATTCCATTCCATGTTGAGCTGGGTCTTGGTCATGCCGTGCGCGAAAGTCGGCCCGGCGGCCAGCGCGCGGGCGGTGGCGAGCGCTTCGTCGAGCAGCGTCTCCGGTTCGACCAGCCGGTTGTGGAAGCCCCAGCGCTCGCCTTCCTCGGCGCCCAGCGCGCGTCCGGTGTAGAGCAGGTCGGAGGCGCGGCCCTGGCCGATGATCCGCGGCAGGATCGCACAGGCGCCCATGTCGCAGCCGGCAAGGCCAACGCGGGTGAACAGGAAAGCGGTCTTGGCGCGCGGGGTGGCGATGCGCAGGTCAGAAGACATGGCGATGATCGCGCCGGCGCCGGCGCACACACCGTCGATCGCCGCGATCACGGGCTGCGGGCAGCCGCGGATCGCCTTGACGAGATCGCCGGTCATGCGGGTGAAGGCGAGCAGCTCGGGCATCGCCATTCTGGTCAGCGGGCCGATGATATCATGAACATTGCCGCCCGAACAGAAATTGCCCTCGGCCCCGGTGATGACCACCACCTTCACCGCCGGGACATAGACGAGCGCGCGGAACGTATCGCGCAGCTCGGCATAGCTTTCGAAGGTGAGCGGGTTCTTCTGCGACGGCTTGTCGATCGTGACGGTCGCCACGCCATCGGCAAAGGCCCAGCGGAAATGCGTGGGCGCGAAACTGGTGGGATCGAACGTCATGACTTGTTCCTCTCGACGGATGCGCGCACGCGATTGAGGCCGTCCAGCAACGCTTCGATTTCGGCGTCGCCGAGATCGGCGAGATAAGCTTCGATCCACGCTTCATGCGCTTCGGCCATCGCCTGGAAATCGGCGCGGCCGCGCTTGGTGAGGCGGACGGTGATGCTGCGGCGATCGGCCTTGTTGGCGATGCGTTCGACATGGCCGTCCTCGATCAGGCGCTGGACGACGGTGGTGACGTTGCCGCCGGAGACGAGGAGCGCGGTCGAAAGCTCGCCCATCGTCAGGCCATCGGGTGCGCGGGCCAGCGTGGCGAGCACGTCGAAGCGGGGGAGGGTGGTGTCGAAGTCGTCGATCAGCTTCTGGCGGATGCGCTTCTCGATCACTGTCGAGCAGGAGAGGAGGCGCAGCCAGAGGCGCAGCGAGAGCTTGGAGTGCGGAGCGCCGCCATGCTTCTCGATCACATCACTTCTCCACCGGCGATGGCGATGGCCTGACCGGTCACTGAGCGCGCGGCATCGGAGACGAGCCAGAGGACGGTGGCGGCGACCTCTTCAGGATCGATCAGCCGCTTCTGCGGATTGGCCGAGGTGAAGGCGGCCATCGCCTCGGCTTCGGTGCGGCCGGTCTTGGCGACGATGCGGGCAACGGAGTCGCGGATGATGTCGGTGTCGGCGAAGCCGGGGCAGATCGCGTTGATCGTCAGGTTGAGACTGGAAAGCTCCAGCGCGAGGGACCGGGTAAGCCCTAAAAGTGCATGTTTTGCAGCGGCATAGGCCGAAACATAGGCATAACCCTTGAGCGCGGCGGTGCTGGCGATGTTGATGATCCGGCCGGACGGCAGTTCGCGCATCGGATCCAACACCTGTTGGATCGCGTGGACCGCGCCCATCAGGTTTACGTCGATGGTCTGGCGCCAGTCGGCGAGGCTGGTCTTGCCGAAGGGCGCGGAGGGCGCGGCGCCGGCATTGTTGACGAGGATCGCGACCGGCCCCGCGGCCGCGACGGCGTCCGCAAAGGCGCGTTCCACATCGGCGGGATCGGTGACGTCGCAGGCGATCGCCCGCGCGCCGGGAAGGGCGGCCAGCGCCTCATCCAGCCGCGCCTGGTTGCGGCCCATGATCGTGACCGCATGGCCGGCGCCCAACAGCGCGCGCGCAATGGCGAGGCCGATGCCGCTGCCACCCCCGGTTACGACTGCATGCGTCCCCATCGCCTTGCCCCTTATCCCAGCTTCGCCATCTGGGCTGCGCGTTCCAGATTTGTCGCGAGCTGTCGATAGCCGCCATCATATTGCGGCGGCACGGGAGGGGCGGCGAAGCGCTGCTCGGCCGCGGCGCGCAAGGTCCATTGCGGATCGATCAGATGCGGGCGGGCGAGTGCGCAGAGATCGGCGCGGCCGGCGGCGAGGATCGAGTTGACATGATCGACCTCGAAGATGTTGCCGACCGCCATGGTGGCGCATTTGAGTTCGTTGCGGATCAGATCTGAGAAAGGCGTCTGATACATGCGGCCGTAGACCGGCTTCTGATCCTTGGTCACCTGCCCCGTCGACACGTCGACCAGGTCGACGCCCGCGAGGATGAAGGCGCGGCTGATCTCGACCGCCTCGGCCGGGGTGACGCCATTTTCGCCAACCCAGTCATGCGCGGAGATGCGCACCGACATCGGCTTGTCGATCGGCCACACCGCGCGCATCGCGCGGAATATTTCCAGCGGGTAACGCAGCCGGTTTTCGAGGCTGCCGCCATATTCGTCGCTGCGCTTGTTCTGCGTCGGGCTGATGAAGCCGGAGAGCAGATAGCCGTGCGCGCAATGCAGCTCGACCATCGCGAAGCCGGCCTTGTGGGCGCGCTCGGTCGCGGCGACGAACTGGTCGCGCACCTCGTCCATGTCGGCGCGCGTCATCGGCCGCGGGGTGGCGTTGCCGCCCGACCAGGCGACGTCGGAGGCGGCGATCAGCGGCCAGTTGCCGTCGGCCAGCGGCTCGTCCATCCCCTCCCAGCCGATGCGGGTAGAGCCCTTGGAACCGGAATGGCCGAGCTGCATGCACATCTGCGCGCCACCCTGACCCTGCACGAAGCGGACGATATTCGCCCATTCGGCCGCCTGCTCGTCATTCCAGATACCGGTGCAGCCGGGCGTGATCCGCGCCGTCGGCGAAACGCAGGTCATCTCGGTATAGACCAAAGCCGCGCCGCCCAGCGCGCGGGCGCCATAATGGACCATGTGGAAGTCGTTGGGCATGCCATCGACCGCGGAATAGGTCGCCATCGGCGAGACGACGATGCGGTTGCGCAACTCCATGCCGCGCAAGCGGAACGGCGTGAACATCGGCGGCGTCGCCACCTCGGTCTTCAGCCCTGCATCCTCGGCAAACCAGCGTTCGAGCTTGTCCAACCATGCGGGATCGCGCAGGCGCAGATTTTCGTGGCTGACGCGCTGGCTGCGGGTGAGCAGCGAATAAGTGAACTGCATCGGGTGGAAGGGGAGATAGCGGTCCAGCGTCTCGAACCATTCGGTCGAGTTGCGCGCCGCGCTCTGCAGCTTCAGCACTTCAAGCTGGCGTTCCTCGCGATAATTGACGAGGCCGTCTTCCAGCGAATGCGTATTGTCGCTCAGCACCTCGGCCAGCTTGATCGCATCTTCCAGCGCCAGCTTGGTGCCCGAGCCGATCGAGAAATGCGCGGTGTGCGCAGCATCGCCGAGCAGGATGATGTTGCGGTGATGCCAGGTGTTGCAGATCACGCGGGGGAAGTTGATCCAGGCCGAACCGCGGATATGCTTGGAATTGGTCATCAGTTCATGACCGCCGAGCCACTGGCCGAAAATCTCCTCCGCGGTGCGGCAGGTTTCTTCCTGCGACATATTGGCGAAGCCGAAGCTTTCGTAGGTTTCGGGATCGCATTCGACGATGAAGGTCGAGAGATCCGGCGCAAACTGATAGGCGTGCGCCCAGATCCAGCCATGTTCGGTTTTGCGGAACAGGAACTTGAACGCATCGAAGGTCTGGTGTGTGCCGAGCCAGACGAAATGGTTGCGCTTGACGTCGATGTCGACGGCGAACTCATCCGCATATTTCTTGCGGAAACGGCTGTTGAGGCCGTCGGACGCGATGATGAGATCGAAATCCTTGAGCTGGTCCGATTCCGGATCGGGATCGACCTCGACGCCGTAGCGCAGCTCCGCGCCCAGTTCGGCCGCGCGTTCCTGCAGGATGTTGAGCAGCCGCTTGCGGCCGATGCCGATGAAGCCGTGGCCGCCCGAGCCGATCTTGGTCGTCGTCTCGCCGTCATTCACCTCGACTTCGACATCGTCCCAATGGGCGAGTTCATCGATCATCGTCTGCGCGCTGACGGGATCGACGGCCTTCAGATTTTCCATCGTCTGATCGGAGAAGACGACGCCCCAGCCGAACGTGTCATCGGGCTGGTTGCGTTCGAGCACGACGATCTCGTGCGCCGGATTCTTGAGCTTCATCGCAATCGCGAAATAGAGCCCCGCCGGGCCACCGCCCACGCACGCAATCCGCATCGTCAACCTTTCCGAATGAGTGGGGTGAGGATAGCTGGCGAGCGAGAAAGTTCAAGTATGAAATATTTAGGTTTGAAATTATGGTCAGCGGCGTGTGGCAGGTGGCCCGAAAGCGGCATTTCGTGGCTGGCGGTGGGGTTGGTGAACGATTGTCAGCTTTCGGGATGTGCCGAATGCCGCCCGACGGGCTGGAGTGTCGGGGGGAGTGGACGTTAGCCCCTCTTCCTCCCCTC
The DNA here is from genome assembly GCF_042693015.1 of Sphingomonas sp. DBB INV C78. Lineage (NCBI taxonomy): Bacteria > Pseudomonadati > Pseudomonadota > Alphaproteobacteria > Sphingomonadales > Sphingomonadaceae > Sphingomonas > Sphingomonas sp. DBB INV C78. The sequence goes on from NZ_CP170544.1 coordinate 4,867,601, forward strand.
CCTGGAAGGGAGGGGCTGGGGGTGGGTTCCGCCGAGGCACTCGGCGGTCTTTGCAAGGATTGCCTCAGCCACACCGTCGGGATTGGCGAGAACGTCGCCGTTCCAGAAGCGAATGACGGTCCAGCCATTGTCCGCCAGGAATTGGGAGCGCCGCGCATCATAGTCCTCGGCGCCGAGGTGCTGGCTACCGTCGAACTCGACCGCCAGTTTTACCGATCGGCAGGTGAGGTCGAGAATGTAGGGGCCAACCACCAATTGCCGGGTGAAGCGCGGTCGAAAACGTGACAGCCGTCGCCAGATCATGCGTTCGGCTTCGGTTGGCCGTTGCGCAGGGCACGCGCATTGGCTGTCATATGCTCGGGCACCCGCGACATGACGCAAGGTTAGTAAGGCGCGCTCCGCACGCCAACCCACCCCCAACCCCTCCCTTTCAGGGAGGGGAGTAGAAGGTCCGCAAGGTCCGCGTGTCCTGACAGGCGGCAATTGTGTAGAAATTACCGAGAGCGGCCATGATTTGTATTTGTCCACGCCGCCTGGGAAGGAGCGGGCAGCCATGGATCTGCAATCGAGCACGCCGGTGGCATTCCTCTATGTGGCGGATCGCGAGCGGGCGATCGGCTTTTACTGCGACACGCTGGGGCTGGCGCTGAAAAGCTCCGACGGGTTCGGCGACTTCATCGGCAATGGCAAAGGGCTGATCCGGATGACGGTGATGCCCGATTACAAGGGCGGCCCGCATCCGGTGTTCGGCTGGGATGTCGACGATGTTCGCGCCGTCGCGCAGGCGTTGGGCGAACGCGGCGTCAAGCTGACCATCTATGACGGCATGGGGCAGGACGAACTGGGCGTGTGGACTTCGCCGGACGGGGCGAAGGTGGCGTGGTTCAACGATCCGGACGGGAATGTGCTGAGCCTGTCGGGCGGGTGATCGGAGATCGCTCCACTCACTCGTCACCCCGGACTTGTTCCGGGGTCCACCGTGACGCGCAAATCGACATTGATGATCGAGTGGGACAATCCGCCATAGAACGATCTTGTGGCGCTGTTCGGGCTAGAGCCGTTGCGGGTGTCGCTTGCGTGGCGGTGGACCCCGGAACAAGTCCGGGGTGACGAAGAAGGGACATTCGCCACCCCCGACATTGCCGATGTTCGGGGGTTTGGTGTAGCCTCCTGAAATCCGACGGTCGTTCACCATCGGAATTCTGTCCGCACAGCCTAGAGCAAATAGCCGCCGTCGCTCGCGAAGGTCGTGCCGGTCATATGGGCGCAGGTGTTGGACAGCAGGAAGGCGATTTCGTCGGCGACGGCGCCTGTCAGGCCGCGTGATCGATGCCGAGTTCGCCGAGCTTGCGATAGAGCGTCGAGCGGCCGATGCCGAGGCGGCGTGCGACTTCCGTCATGCGGCCGCGATAATGGCCGATGGCGAGGCGGATGACATCGGCCTCGATATCTTCGAGCGAGCGCATATGGCCGTTCGCTTCGAACAGGGTGACGCCGGCCGCGTTGGGGAGCGAATTGCCGTTCACGCTGCTGGTGGTCGGCGTCAGCGTCTCGAAGGCGATCTGCGGGAAATCGGTGATGGTGAGCGCATCGCCGTCGCACAGCACGGCGGCGCGGAACAAAGCGTTCTGGAGTTGGCGGACATTGCCCGGCCAGGAAAAACCCATCAGCAGCTTGAGCGCTTCATCGGTGATGCCGAGGCCGCGCAGGCCGGGCTGCTGGGCGATGCGTGCGAGCAGGTGACGGGTGAGCGCGGGGATGTCCGCGGGGCGATCACGCAGCGGCGGGATCGTCACCTGGACGACGTTGAGGCGGTAATAGAGATCCTCGCGGAAGCGGCCGGCCGCGACCTCGTCCACCAGGGTTCGATTCGTGGCGGCGATGACGCGGACATCGACATGGCGCTGGGCGCGGCCGCCGATCGGCTGGATCTCCCCGGTCTGGAGGACGCGGAGCAGCTTGACCTGCGCGTCGAAGGGAAGCTCGCCCACCTCGTCGAGGAAGAGGGTGCCGCCGTCGGCCTCCTGAAACTTGCCGATATGGCGATCGAAGGCGCCGGTGAAGGCGCCCTTTTCATGACCGAACAATTCCGATTCGACGAGATTCGCGGAGATCGCGCCGCAGTTGACGGCGACCAGAGGGCGCCGTGCACGCGGGGAGGCGGCGTGAATCGCCTGCGCCACCACTTCCTTGCCGACGCCGCTTTCGCCTTCGATCAGCACCGGCACGCGGGCCCGCGCGGCCTTGGCGGCGATCGCCAGTGCGGCGCGGAATTCGGGAGCGGAGCCAACCACTTCATCGAAGGCGAGCAGCTTGCCGATCTTTTCCGCCATCGGCCGCAATTCGCCCGGCTTGCCATCGGCCGCGGCATCGAGTGCGGCAAGCAGCCGATCGGGAGCTATCGGTTTTACGAGGAAGTCGCTGGCGCCGGCTCGCATAGCTTCCACCGCAGCGGCAACGGAGGAACGTGCGGTGAGCATGACGATAGGCAGGTTGGGGTGGCCGGTGCGCAACGTGGCGATGATATTGCCGCCATTGGCTTCGGGTGACCAGCAATCCAGGAGGACGACATCGATCGGCAGCGGGCCATTTTCGATCGCCGCGAGCGCGGCTGCGCCGTCGCGGGCGACGAGGGTGCGCCAGCCCGCGCGCGCAGCGATCGCGGCGACAAGGCGGCCCTGTGCCGGCTCATCGTCGATCAGCAGCAACGCACGCGTCGTTTCCCGCCCCATCCGAGTCCCCTATCCCCAACGAATATTATTACCCGTCCGCACACCAATATGCCAGTCAGGTAAAGCTACGCTTAAGCGGACATCAGAGTTTCATGGCATCGCTTAAGGCTTGAGGCAGGCAAGGAGCGGCGTTATGGCCCACCCACTCGACTACCCTTGGGGGAAACAAAATGGCGGAAAATAAAGACGCCGGGAACGATATGAAGCCGCATGAGGGCACTTATGGCGGATTTCTTTCGCTGCTGAAGATCGGCACCATCGCGTGCGTGATCATCGCCGCGCTCGTCATCTATCTGATCTCCAACTGATAGTGGCGGGCGTGAAGATCGCGGTCCTGAAGGAGACCGCAGCGGGTGAGCCCCGCGTCGCCGCCTCGCCCGAGACGGTGAAGAAGTTCATCGGTCTCGGCGCGACGCTGGCGGTCGAGTCGGGTGCGGGCGAAGGCGCGAAGATCGCTGACGCCGACTATGCCGCCGCCGGCGCCACCGTCGCCGACCGCGCTTCGGTGCTCAAGGATGCCGACATCCTGCTCGGCGTGCAGGGGCCGGAGCCGGCATCGCTCAACGGCGCCAAGCCGGGCGCGTGGCTGGTCGCCGGCCTCAACCCGTTCGGTGAACGCGCCCGCGTGGACGCTTATGCCGCAGCCGGCATCGAGGCGCTGGCGATGGAGTTCATGCCGCGCATCACCCGTGCGCAGTCGATGGACATCCTGTCGTCGCAGTCGAACCTCGCCGGATACAAGGCGGTGGTGGACGCGGCCTCGGTCTATGGCCGCGCCTTCCCGATGATGATGACCGCGGCGGGCACGGTTTCGGCCGCGCGCGCCTTCATCATGGGCGTCGGCGTCGCCGGCCTCCAGGCGATCGCCACCGCGCGCCGCCTGGGCGCGCAGGTTTCCGCCACAGACGTGCGTTCCGCGACCAAGGAACAGATCATGTCCTTGGGCGCCAAGCCGATCTTCGTCGAGAATGTCGCGGGCATCGAGGGTGAGGGCGCGGGCGGCTATGCCACCGAAATGTCCGAGGAATATCAGAAGGCGCAGGCCGAGCTGGTTTCCGGACACCTCGCCAAGCAGGACATCGTCATTACGACTGCGCTGATCCCGGGGCGGCCCGCGCCGCGCCTGATTTCGGACGCGCAGATCGCGACGATGCGTCCCGGCAGCGTGATCGTCGATCTCGCGGTCGAAGCCGGTGGCAACGTCGAAGGCGCCGTCGCCGGCGAGATCGTCGAGAAGCATGGCGTGAAGATCGTCGGCTTCAGGAACGTGCCGGGCCGGCTCGCGTCGGACGCGTCGGCGCTGTTCGCGCGCAACCTCTTCAACTTCCTGTCCGCTTTCTGGGACAAGGAGAAAGGCGGCCCGGTGCTGCCCGACGAGGACGAAATCACGCAGGGCATCCGCCTGACCAAGGACGGCAAGGTCGTCCACGAGCGGCTGCTGGGGTGAATTGCTCCCCTCCCGCTTGCGGGAGGGGTCGGGAGTGGGCTCCCCGACCAGGGTTGAACTAGGTTTCGAGGTGGTTGCCCACCCCTAACCCCTCCCGCAAGTGGGAGGGGGATTGAGGCGAGGAAGACCCAATGGACTTCATATCGATCCTGTCGATCTTCGTGCTGGCCTGCTTCGTGGGCTATTACGTCGTCTGGTCGGTGACGCCGGCGCTGCACACGCCGCTGATGGCCGTCACCAATGCGATTTCGTCGGTCATCATCGTCGGCGCGCTGATCGCGGCGGCGGCGAGCGAGGCGCCGGGCGCCAAATGGCTCGGGCTGATCGCGGTGGCGCTGGCGAGCGTCAACATCTTCGGCGGCTTCGCAGTCACCGAGCGGATGCTGGCGATGTACAAGAAGAAGGAGAAGAAGGGCTGAGGCCCTTCGCCTGAAGCAAACTCACCCGCAGCCGGCGAGACGCGCCGGCGGCGGGACCGGCCCCCGGAAATCCGGGGGTGACGAGGGGGAAGTAGGAAGATGAACGAAGCCGCTACCAATGTGGCCCACGCCGCGGCCGAACATATCGCGGTGCCGAGCTGGGCGGCGCTCGCCTATCTCGTGGCGGGCGTGCTGTTCATCCTGGCGCTGCGCGGCCTTTCGAGCCCGACCAGCTCGCGCCGGGGCAACCGCTTCGGCATGATCGGCATGCTGATTGCGGTCGCGACCACGCTGATCCTGCACAATACCGGGCTGATCGAGATCGCCATCGCCATCGCGGTCGGCGGCGGCATCGGCTTCGTGATCGCCAAGCGCATCGCGATGACGGCGATGCCCCAGCTCGTCGCCGCCTTCCACTCGCTCGTCGGCCTGGCCGCGGTGCTGGTGGCGGCGGCCGCCTACCTCAACCCGGTGGCGTTCGGCATCGCCTCGCCCGACGTCGTGGATTCGGTCGGACGGCCGCTGATCCATCTGGTCAGCCGCGTCGAGATGGGCCTGGGCATCGCCATCGGCGCCATCACCTTCTCAGGCTCGGTGATCGCCTTCCTGAAGCTCAACGGCAATATGAGCGGCAAGCCGATCATGCTGCCGGCGCGCCATGTCATCAACCTCGGCACGCTCGCCGCGATCATCGGCCTCGTCGCCTATTTCCTGACCGATCAGGCACCTTGGGTGTTCTGGACCGTGACGGCGCTCAGCTTCGTCATCGGCTTCCTGCTGATCATCCCGATCGGTGGCGCAGACATGCCGGTCGTCGTCTCGATGCTCAATTCCTATTCGGGCTGGGCCGCGGCGGCGATGGGCTTCACGCTCCACAACACCGCGATGATCGTCACCGGCGCGCTGGTCGGCTCGTCGGGCGCCATCCTCAGCTACATCATGTGCAAGGCGATGAACCGCAGCTTCATCTCGGTGATCGCCGGCGGCTTCGGCGCTGATACGTCGTCTGCCGGTGGCGAGGCGAAGGAGCAGCGCCCGTGGAAGCGCGGCTCGGCCGAAGACGCCGCCTTCCTGATGAAGCAGGCCGAACAGGTCATCATCGTCCCCGGTTACGGCATGGCCGTCGCCCAGGCGCAGCATGCGCTGCGCGAAATGGGCGACTTGCTGAAGGCCGAGGGCGTGAAGGTGAAATATGCCATCCACCCGGTCGCCGGCCGCATGCCCGGCCACATGAACGTGCTGCTGGCCGAAGCATCGGTGCCTTATGACGAGGTGTTCGAGCTGGAGGACATCAACGGCGAGTTCGCGCAGACCGACGTGGCCTTCGTGATCGGTGCCAACGACGTCACCAACCCGGCCGCCAAGACCGACAAGACCTCGCCGATCTACGGCATGCCGGTGCTCGACGTCGAAAAGGCCAAGACCGTATTGTTCGTGAAACGCTCAATGGGCGGTGTCGGCTATGCCGGCGTCGACAACGACGTCTTCTACATGGACAACACCATGATGCTGCTCGCCGACGCCAAGAAGATGGTCGACGACATCGTCAAGGCAATGGCCCACTGATGAACAGACGGCCGGCGGGGTGACCTGCCGGCTTGTTTTGGGGACGTGGGATCTGTCTTGGGCGTTAGCTGCCTTCTCTCGCGTTCGCGGGAGAAGGAGGGACCCGCCGCCAGAGGCGGTGGGGGGATGAGGGTCTTCTTATTTCTTGTTGGAAAGAAGTAAGAAGAAGACCCTCACCCAACCTCTCCCGCGAAAGCGGGAGAGGGGCTAAGTGGCGCCCGCCGGTATCCCGGCCCCTCTCACCCGATCCCGTAGAAATCCGCTACCCGGTCGAGCGCCAGCAGTAGAACCAGCTTCCCCGCGCGCTTGGGCCAGGCGAGGGCGCGTTCGGCGGCTTCCAGGCCCTCGCCGGCGCACACCACCCGCCAGCCTATATCGGAAAGTCCCGGCCCCGCTGCAGCGATCGCGGCGTCGAAGCGGCGGCGGGCGGCGATCTGGGCAAGCGTGGGATCGAGCGGTGCGTCGGCTCCCCTGGCGCCGCGCGCCACCGGCGCCGCATCCCAGCGCATCGTAACCCGCGGCGATAGCCCGGCCATCTCCCAATCGGCCCGCAGCCGTTCGCCCGCGTCGAACTGGCGGCGGCTGACCAGCCCACGTGCCATCAGCCAGCCCAATGGCGACTCTGCCCCGTTCACCGTCACGCTGCGGGCGGGGCGCCTGTTCCGTGCCGCGCCGTCGCCCGGCAGCGCCTTTTCCGTCAGCAGCCGGTTCGCGGCTTCGGGCCGGGTGGCGCGCGCGGTGAAGCCGCGGCCCGCCGGCGTCAGCGCCAGCCGGGTCGGCGTCTGTTTCACCAGGTCGGCGCGCGAAAGCTGTTCGATCACATCGTCAGGCGCGTCGATCGCACCCACCCGCCAACCGGCCGCCTGGCGCCTTGCCGGCTGTCCTTCCTCCAGGGCTGCGATGATCCGCCTCGCTTCAGCGCCGATCGGCATAGCCATTTTCCGATTCTCCCATGGTTCGGGATTGACTTGCCATAGGGGTGTTGGTGTAGGAAAGTTGTGAACCAGATAGGTTAGACGTCATGATTACCTGTATCCGTGATGTACGCCGTGCCAAGGGTTTGACGCTTCAAGATGTGGCCGATCGCTGCGTGCCGCCGACGACGGCGCAGACGATCGGCCGGCTGGAAACCGGCACGCGCACGGTTTCGGTCGGCTGGCTCAACCGTATCGCCGATGCGCTGGGGGTGGCCGCCGCCGATCTCGTGCAATTGCCCGATCGTACCGATCTGCCGGTGGCTGCATTGATCGGCGCGGACGGCGCCCACGCGCCGCGGCGGACGCTCGCCGCCGTCCCGCCGGTGCCGGGCGATGGCGCGCTCGCCCTGCGCGTCGAATCGGCGGTGGGCGATTATCGCAGCGGGGACGAGATCTGGTGCGACCGGCTCGCGCCCGAAGCCTTTGCCAATGCACTCAACCGCGACGTGCTGGTGCCGCGCCCCGCAGGCCGCTTCGTCTTCGGCCGGCTGATCGGGCGCGAGGGCGGCAAGCTGCTGATCCTGCCGCCTGGCGCGGGATCGCGCCAACAGGTCGTCGCCGATCCGGCCTGGATCGCCGTCGCCACGCGGCTCGTCCGCGCGCTCTGATTGCTGTCGGTTTGTCGGAAATGGTGGGCGGTGAGGGTTTCGAACCCCCGACATCCTCGGTGTAAACGAGGCGCTCTACCGCTGAGCTAACCGCCCACGCCATGAAGTGCGGGGCGTTTTAGCGTCATTTTCCCGATCGCCAAGCCCTGTTTCACGGGCGCCGGCGAGTCGCCCGCGCGACTCGCCGATTGGCGGGCCTTATTCGTTGGGTGCCCGGCCCGATACCTCCTGCCGCGCGGCCAATTTGGCTGCCGTCCGGTAATGGGCGGCGAAGTTCCGATGCACCTTGGCCACCGCTGCATCCGCAGCACTATCAGCGGATTGCAGGCATTGCTGCCGCCGCCGTTCATAATAATCGCTGTTGGTACCAGGCATGGAAGCCTCCTCCACATTCCAAGCGGCAGCTTCCCCAAGGCTGGCGCTATGCTTGCAAACCCCTGACGCCAATGCCCCACCATACGCCCGCCGCCATACCGCGCCACGACATCGATCAGTTTCATTACGAGATTGTTTTGCCTGTGTTCCGCGCACCTTCCGCTACGGCATCAGCCACAAATTGAATCCGGCTCAGGGACTCTACGTAATCGCGAATCGCCGGGGCGGGTGCAATAGCCCCGCCTGCCGTGGGGGCAATCTGGTGATCGGCCCCCGTGTATCGATCGCCGACGGCGGGCAGGGGCGTAATGCGTTATAATTGGGATTATCTTTGGAAGCGCTACCAGGAGGAAGCCAAGCGCGCGTGCGAAGCTGAATGCCCGGAATTGCGGGAAGCGCATGCGAAGCTGGCGGAAGCGTTCAGCGCTCAGCTCGATATCATGAGCCGTAACGGCAGCTATCACACCACCGGGCAGGTCATCCGCCGCGCCGCCGCGAGATAATTCAATACCGCGTCGGCCGCGGGATCGGACAGCGTGATGAAGACGCGCCGGCCATCATGCGGATCGGCAATACGGATGAAGGTGCCCGCTTCGGTGAGCGTCTTGATCCAGCGGAGCGCCGTCGTCGGCGGAACGGCGGCCGCGATACAAAGGCTTGAAACAGCGACGTGCCGCCCCTCCAGGCGGGCAGCTGTCAGATCGAGCAGCATATCCCAGGCAGGATCGGCAAACAGGTCCGCGGGGAAATAGCTGTCTCGCAAGCGCCGTCCACGAATGATGGCGCGAACATGGGCTGCATCTCCTTCGGGTCGCACCGGGGGTTGCTCCCCGTCCGCCCCCTCCAGGGCGGGCCAACGTGCCGGCGCATAAGCCGGTATGGGCGCCGCGGTGGAAGCCGCGGCGCCCCCTTCTTCCCCCGATATGCTTGCCAGCGCCCGCGCGATCTGGCTCATCTGTTCGCTCAGCTGCTGAAGCTGGGGATAGAGCGAGGCCGCCTTGCCGCTGTCGTTCAGCCGCGCCGGCGGCGGCGCATGGGTGATGGCGAGCGCCGCGGCGAGATCCGTTGTCGAAGGCTCGCACAGCAGCAGAATGCCGGGATGCTCGGCGCCTGCCTGCACCCGATCGATCGCCGCCAGCGGCACACAGATCAGGCCGGCCATGCCGCGGTCCGCACGCTGCCGCAGGATCGCCAGTGCCGTCTCCGTCGCTGGCCCATCAGCGGCGGCCAGCGCCAGCATCATGGTCACGCCGGGCCCGGCCTCCGCCATCCGGCGCAGCCCGGCATCGTCGAGCGCGATCGTTTCCACCAGCAGGCCGAGCCCGCGGCCTGCATCCGCCATGTCGCTTAGCAGGAGGATATCATCCCCGACCGCGAGCAGCGAAGGCATCCGGTAATCCACCGGTTCGTGCGGGATATAGTCGGCGATCTTGTCCATCTCCGATCAAATCCCGCATCATTCTGGATATTTCAACCTCGTTCCATATCCGTTCCGGATGGTCATGCGGGAACTCCGGCCAATCGCCTCCGTTCTGGAGGAAATATCAACGGTGGGATGAACGGGAATGGCTGGAAAATATGCGGCACGGAATGGCCAGGGAGATCATGCCATTGCCAAGGACGATCCCCTGGCGCTGGAGATATTGAAGGAGGAGCATCACCGCTTTCGCGAATTGTTCGACCAGGCCGAAGGGACAAAGGGGGCGGCACTCGCCAACATCGCCGCCGAGCTTTGCCTGCGCCTCACCGTCCATATGACGATCGAGGAGGAGATCCTCTACCCGGCGCTGAAGCCGGTGATCGGCGATGACGAGGTGAATGAAGGCATCGTCGAGCACCAATCCGCCAAGCGCATCGTCGCCGAGCTCGAACAGCTCGATGGCAGCGAGGAACTGTTCGCGGCCAAGGTGCATGTGCTGGGCGAAGAAACCATCCACCATATCGACGAGGAGGACGAGGATCTGTTCGCCGACGCGAAAGAGGCGCATGCCAAGGGCAAGATCGACCTCGACGCGATCGGCGAGAAGCTGCGCGAACGCCAGCGCCAGCTCTACGATCAGGTCGCGGCGACCGGCGAGGTCGGCAAGACGTGCGAGGCGGAGGCGGACGAGGTGGCGTCCACCTGATCCGCCCCGCTCAATCCTCGCCGCCGCTCTGCCCGCGCTCGGCCAGCATCGCATCATAGGTGGCGATGAAGGCCGGCGGAGCAAAAGCCTGCACCGTCAGCCAGTCGCTCGCCATATATTCCTTCTTCTCATTGGTGCCGAACAGGAAGCGGACACGATATTTGCCGCTTTGCCGGAACATCAAAGCGACCTGGCTGCGCACCGTCGGGCTGGCGTCATTGAGCACGAGATTGACGGGCCTGGTGACGGTGCCGCGATCGCCGCCGATCATCATCAGCTGCGAATTGTCGACCGTCACATCGCCCGCGCCGAATTCGCGGTTGGAATAGACGTAGACCGGCGTCACGAAGTTGGACCGGAACGCGACGCCCTTGGCTGAAACGGCGCGGATCTGCCCGACGATCATCACCACCCGGTCGCATTCCCGGCCCTCGCCGCAGGAACTCGCTTCCTTCGGCAGCGCATATTTCCGGGTTTCCCCGACCCCGGTCAGATATTTCGGCTTGATCGCGCCGCCAGGGGCGTAGGGCCCGGCATAGCCCTCCCAATGGGCGCCCGGATAAGCCTTCAATATCTCGCCGCTGAGGTCCAGCGTATAGGCAGCCCGCTCAGTCATCGGTTCGCCGGTTTCGATATCGCGCACCAAATTGGCGGCGGTGAAGAAGCCCGCATCCAGTCGCGCCTGGTGATCGAAACCGGTGAAGTCGATCCGCTTCCGTTCGGCCTTCTGCCATGTCTCGACGGCTTCGGCATTGATGATATCGGCGAATTTATAGTCGATCTCGACATGGTCGATCCTGGCCGATGACTGGTTGACCAGCGTCACCGTGCCTTCGCGGTTGGCATTGCCCATGATCTGGATGAACGGCCGATCATCCGCCGCGACCAGCTCATATTCCACCGATTGCTGGACGAGCAGGATATCGCGCTCGTCGCTGCGGACCGAAACCACGTCGAACACCGGCACCGCCGGCCCCCACGGCCCGACCAGCGGCTCGTCTCCGTCGAAATAGTCGATCGCGTCATACGGAGGCTGGTAGAGGATTGCCGGCGCGCCGGTGCACCCGTCCATCGGCTTGCCCTGCAGGCAGAATTCGTCGCCCACCTGCGCATAATCCAGGAAAGTGACGAGCGACGCATCCACATCCTTGGCGATCGAGCCGAGCACCAGCGTCTCGCGATCCTTCTGCGAGATATCGGCCAGCCGCACGGTGACGGCGACGGCGGACGGCTTCTTCAGCCCGCTCTTGGTCAGGATCGAATCCGGTTTGGACAGGATCGTGTCGACATTGGTGAGAAGAGCCGCGATCGCGGCGATCGCCGCCGCACCGGCCGTAATGGCTGCCCAGACCCTCGCTCGCATGCTTCAAGGCCCCCCGCTGGAAGCCCGAAGCTAACACAGCTTCGATGGAGCGTCGTCAGCCGTATCGCGCCTCAGCCACTGGCGGTGGCCGGCAGGCTCGTTAATAGTCCATCTCTACAAGGGATGATTGATCGCGAAGCGGACGGGGCGGGGGCGTGGTTTCGAGACGGGGCGTGATATTCGGCGGCGGGGCGGCCTTGATGTTCGGGCGGCCGTTGCTGGCCGCGCAGGAAGCGGATAACCGCAAGCATTCGGCGCTGTTGCTGGCGTTCGGCTATGCCGGCCATGCCGATCTGGCGCTGGCCAATACGCGCGCCGATGCGGCGCTGGTCGAACGGCGGCTGAAGGCGCTGAAGTTCGGCCAGGTCGTGCGCGTGGAAGATGCCGACCTGACGAAACTGGAGGCCCTGCTCGCGAGCTTCGTCGGGCAATTGCGCAGCGATGGGCTGGCCTTCGTCTATATCGCCGGCCATGGCGTGCAGATCGACGGCGCCAATTATCTGCTGCTGGCCGACGGCAAGACCTTCATCGACATGCAATCGATCATCGAGACGGTGCGGCCGGCGACGGGCACGTCCGTGTTCATGCTCGATATGTGCCGCAACAACCCGTTCCGCGCCCTGCCCAGTGACGCGACCGGCGTGCGCGCGATCCGCGGCGCGAGCCGTGCGCTGGCGGCGGGCAGCATCGCCGCGCCGGGCGATGCGGCGGGCCTCGATTTCAACTTCACCGCATTCGGGGCGCGATCAGGCGGCGTCGGCAAGGTGGGCGCGTTCGAGCTGCGCGGCACCGGCGTGCGCGTCGTCTTTGCGACCGACCCGCAGAATACGGCCGCCGATTATGTATCGGCCTATGACGCCAACAGCCCGTTCGCGACGGCGATCGCCCAGCGATTGAGCGAACGGCGCAGCCTGGACGATGTGATCACGCTCACGACCGGCGATGTCGTGAGCGTGACCCAAGGCGCCCAATCCCCCTGGAGCCAGGGGTCGCTGGGCCAGCCGATCTATCTGGCAGGGCCGCCCAAGCCAAAGAATCCGGCCAGGCCGCCCTTCCAGGTGCCGGGCTGAATCAGAAGCGGAACGAGAGATTGGCTTCCGGCGCCAGCGCGAATATCGGATCCGCGTCGCTGACGTCGACATAGAAGATATAGGCGCGAGCGCGAGCGCCGAGCGACAGGTTGTTGGTCAGGAAGATGTTGTAGCCGATCGCCATTTCACCGGTGTAGCCGGTGCCGCTATCCTTGCGGATATCCGAGTTGGTGCCGGTGCCGAACACTTCCACCTCGCTGCGGTTGAGCTTGCCGCCGCCGATGCCGACGGTGAACTGCGCCGAGAGCGACTGGCTGCTTTCCACGCCTAGACGGCTGGAGAGGCGGAAGCCGATTTCGGCAGCGTCGATCTTGTAGGTGTTGCTGTTGGTTTCGCTATTGCCCGGCAGCGGGTTGGTCAGCACCTCGTCCGCGCCCGCCTTGAAATGGCGATAGCCGAACAGCAGGGTGATGCCGGTTTCGGACGGCGTATATTCGCCGGTCAGGCTATATTCCTCGCGCTCGGCATCGAATTTGTAGACGCTCGGGCCGTTGTCATATTCATAGTCGCCCTTCTTGTCCCCCGTGAGGTAGGTGGCCATGACGCCCCAGCGCGTATCGGGCGTGCGCACCGCGACCGAGCCGCCATAGGTCGGCATCGAGGTGATGGCGTCGCCCTCGCCACCGCTCGCGTCGAAGAAAAGCTGCTGATAGCGTGGCGTGATCGTCACCGACCATTTTTCCGCTGCCTCATCCTGCGCCTGGGCAGCCGAAGAAAAAGCGCACAGCGAACCCATCGCCGCAAGCGCGGCGGTTAGAATTTTAACCTGCATTAATACCCCCCTGCGAAAAGTAAAACGAACCTTCCGCGACCCTCCAGAAGGTCAGACGCCCCCTGTTCTTTGGGTTGGCCGACTATCAATAAATATCGGTGCGTCAACGAATTTCAGGAGATGCTCAGATTTTCTGGAGACGATCTGAAGTGCGATCGGATTAGACATGCGAATAGCTTGATCATCTGTCAGGGAAATCGCCAGCGCGATGGGCGGCCGGCCTGCCGGGTGGAGCGGTGGCTCGTCACCGATCGGGCGGCATGGTAGGTGAAGCGCATGAGCATCCCATTTCCCGTCCGGCTGCTGATGGGCCTGGCCTGCGTGGCATCGCCGGTCATGGCGGCGCCCGACGCAGGCTTCGCGATCGACAAGACCGCTGTGGCGCTCCACTGGAACGAGCCGGTCGATCCGGTGCGGGTGGCCGGGCCGGTATATTTCGTCGGCACGCGCGGGCTTTCCGCCTGGCTGATCACGACGACGGAAGGGCATATCCTGCTCAACAGCGGTATGCCGGGATCGGGGCCGATGATCGCGGCGTCGATCCGCAAGCTGGGTTTCAGGCCCGAGGATATACGGGTGATGATAGCGGGCCATGCGCATGTCGATCATGTCGGCGGCCATGCCTATCTGCAGCATATTTCGGGGGCCGAGGTGGCGATGATGGCCGCAGAGGTCGAACTGATCCAATCGGGCGGGGCCACGGACTTCCGCTATGGCGGGGTATCCGACTTCGCTTTCGATCCGGTGAAGGTCGATCGCGTGCTGCGCGACGGCGACACGGTGAAGCTGGGCAATGTGGTGATGGCAGCGCGGCTGACCCCCGGCCACACCCGCGGTACGACGAGCTGGGTGATGAAACTGCAGGAGGACGGCCGCAAGCTGACCATCGCCTTTCCCGACGGCACCGGCGTCAACCCCGGCTATCGGCTGATCAAGGATCCGTCCTATCCCGGCATCGATGAGGATTATCGGCGCACATTCCACATATTGCAGGCGCTGAAGCCGGACATTTGGCTGACGCCGCATCCCGAGGCCGCGAATTTCGAGGCAAAGCGTGCGCTTGCCGCGAAAAAGGGCGTGAGTGGGTGGATCGACCCCGACGGTTATGCACGCTGGGTGGAGGCGCAGCAGATGAAGCTGGTGGCGGCCGAGAAATCGGAAGGCGCCTGGTAGGGAAAGCACGGCGGGGGGCGGCATGAAAATCGGACTGGCGATCCTCTATTGCCTGGCAGCGCCGATACTCGCGGCGTCCCCGGCCTTGGCCCAGTTGGAGCGGACGTCGGTATCGCGCGATCAATCGCTGGCGATCGTCGCGCAAACCATCGTGCCGGACACGGCGATCGAGCAGCTTGGCGCAGGCATGATCGACAGCGGCCTGAAAAAGCGCCTGATCGACACGCCCGAGATCACGAAGCTGGAGAAACAATATCCCGGCATCGTGGATGTCGTCATCGCGGCGTCGATCGCCCATGTCCGGCAAAGATCGGCCACGGTGACGGCCGGGCTTCAGGGCGAGATCCGCAGCAGCTTCGGAGGCGATCTGAAGGACGGCCAATTGCTGGAACTGGCGGCGGCACTGCGCCCGCTGCACGATTATCTGGGACAGATGAAGATCAGCTTCGAGCCTGGCGACACGGCGACGCAGGCGATGGCCCGTCTGGAGGGCGATCCGGCTGCGCAAGCGGCGCAAGGCCAGACGCAGGCCCATATCGAGCAACTGGCCCGGAAGCCTGGCGGTGCTGCGATGATCGCGGAGTTCGTGAACTTCAAGCAGAGCTTCGGGGCGCGACAGAATGAGGCGATCCGGGCGCTGGCGCGTGAAGCCTTCGACGAGGGGCGGCGCAGTGCCAACGCCTTCGCCAAGAGCCGCGGAGCGACCCGCGCCCCCTTTCCTGAAGTCGATTATCGGTGATCGACCGGGTCGGGGCGGGGGCGCTGCGGCTGGACGATATATTCTAGCGCGGAGCGACCACGACGATGCTGAAATCGCGCGCCGCGGTGAGATATTCGCCCTTGTCGTCGCGTTCGACGGTGGCGGCGGGGAGATAGAGGCGGCCGGTCTTCGCGTCATAGGCCGCCGTGCGGGCGCCATCGGCAGTCTTGATCGTCTGGAGGACGGTGGCCTTGCCCTTCGCATCGAGCGCGAAGACGGTCAGCGTGCCATCGATGCAGGGGACGAAGCCGATCCGCTTGTCCGCATCGAACAACACGCCATCGGCACCCGCCCCGACCGCGAAGCTGCCGCGGTCGGCGCCGGTATCGGCATCGACCAGCCGGGCGATATTGTTGTGGCAGACCGAGATCAGCAGATTGGTCGCGGCGTCATAAGCGATGCCGGTCGGTTCGTTGCACCCGGCCAGCGGATAGCGCGTCGCAACCTTGCGGGCGGCGATGTCGATCACCGCGATCGCGTTGGCGTCCTCGATATTGACGAAGGCGCGGCCCTTGCCGTTGCTGGTTGCGGCTTCGGGCTTGCCGCCGGCGGGGATGGTGGCGACCGCGGTCGCGGTGGCGATGTCGATTAGGGTGATGTCCTCGCTGTCGCCGTTCATCACGAAGGCGAGGCCGCTCTGCGCATCGAACAACGCGCCATCGGGGTCGCGACCGGTGGGGATGTCCGCCTGGACCGCGCCGGTGGTGCGATCGAGCAGCGTCGCATTGTTGGTCTCGGCATTGGTGCTGAGCAGCAGGTTGGTGCCGGGGATGAGGAGGACGGCGGCGACATTGTCGCGTTCGATCAGCGTCCTCATCTCGTTGGTGGCGAGATCCACGGTCATCACGCCATAACCGCGGCCGACGAACAGGCGGTTGGCGGCGCTGTCGACCGAGGCATAATCATATTTGCCGTCGGCGCCCTTGATGCGATCCACCACCTGATAGACCGGCGTCGCGGGGGCCGCGGCCTTGTCCGCCTCACTCTTCGCGCAGCCGGCGAGCATCGTGACGGCCAGCATGACCGATGCGCTGAAACTCTGCTTCATCCCTGAACCCCGTCCGCTGCTATGGTGATTGCGGCGCATTTTCGGGAGGTTGGGCGGACGAGCAAGCCGGGAAAGGCGATCTGGCCCGGCCGCGGCGTAGATCGGCCCGTTCGATCGGGTGGGCATTCCCGTTCGGGACGTTCCGGATTAGGGAAGCGGCATGACCGATGCGCCCATCGCTATTCGCTTTGCCACGGCGGCCGACCTGGCCGCGCTCCATCCCGTGATCGAGCGGGCCTATCGCGGCGACAGCGCGCGCAAGGGTTGGACGCATGAGGCGGATCTGCTCGACGACCAGCGCACCGACATGGCGACGCTGGAGGCGATCCTGGCGAACCCCGAGACGCGGCTGCTGGTGGCGGAGCGGGACGGTGCGATCATCGGCTGCGTGCAGATCACCGACAAAGGCGAAGGCACCAGTTATCTGGGGCTGCTGTGCGTCGATCCCGATTTGCAGGCGGGCGGGCTGGGCAAGTTGCTGGTGGCGGCGGCCGAGGCGGAAGCGCGGCGTGGTTTCGCGGCGGAACGGATGGAGATGACGGTGATCGACCTCCGCGCCGAACTGATCCGTTATTATGAGCGGCGCGGCTATGTTGTGACTGACGAGAAAAGGCCATTCCCGGTGGTGGTGGAGCCGCCGCTGACCTTCGCGGTGTTGGTGAAGGCGTTGTGAGGGGGCACTTGCCCCCATCCAACTTCGCCTAATTCGCTGCGCTCATAAGGCTTCGTATCCTTCTCCCGCTTGCGGGAGAAGGTTCAATGTCGCATCGGGGGAATATGGAAGGCCAGGCTTCTTCTTCCGAACCCCCGTCGCCGCTTTCGATCGAGATATTCCGCGCGGTCTGGATCGCCAGCATGGCGAGCAATTTCGGCGGGCTGATCCAGTCGGTTGGCGCGTCGTGGATGATGACCGGGCTCGCCAAGTCGCCGACACTGGTGGCGCTGGTGCAATCTTCGACGACGCTGCCGATCATGCTGTTTTCGCTGTGGGCGGGTGCCATCGCCGATAATCTCGACCGGCGGATCGTGATGCTGTGCGCGCAGGGCTTCATGCTGGCCGTTTCGCTGGCACTGGCGGTCTGCGCGTGGACAGGCGTGCTGACGCCGTGGCTGCTGTTGGCCTTCACCTTCCTGATCGGGTGCGGCACCGCGCTGAATGGACCGGCGTGGCAGGCATCGGTGGGGGACATGGTGCCGCGGCCGGTGCTGCCCGGCGCCGTCGCTTACAACAGCATGGGCTTCAACCTGGCGCGGAGCGTGGGGCCGGCGATTGGCGGCATGATCGTGGCGGCGGCGGGGCCGGCAGCGGCGTTCGCGGTCAATGCGGTAAGCTATGTCGGGTTGATTGCGGTACTTTCACGCTGGCGGCCGCAACGCCCGCCCCGGCTGCTGCCGCGCGAGACGCTGGGCGTCGCGATGGCGGCGGGCGTGCGCTATGTCGCGATGTCGCCGGCGCTGCGCGTGGTGATGCTGCGCGCCGGGCTGTTCGGCCTAGCCGCCAGCGCCGTGCCCGCGATGATGCCGCTGGTGGCGCGCGATCTGGTTGCGGGTGGCCCGCTGATCTACGGCATGTTGCTGGGCGCCTTCGGCCTGGGCGCAGTGGGCGGTGCGATCAGCAGCGGGCGGCTGCGGGCAAGATTTTCGACCGAGACGATCGTCCGGGTTGCGACGCTGGCGCTGGCGGTGGGCGCGGTGGTGGTGGGGGTGAGCCGTTTCACGGTGCTGACGGTCTTGGCGCTGGCGGTGGCAGGCGGCGGCTGGGTGCTGGCGCTTTCGAGCTTCAACGTGTCGGTCCAGCTCTCGACGCCGCGCTGGGTGGTCGCCCGCGCGCTCGCTATCTACCAGATGGCGGCGTTCGGCGGCATGGCGCTGGGCGCGTGGGGCTTTGGCGAACTGGCCGAGGAACATGGCGTGCATATCGCCTTGATTGCGGCGGGCGCGGCGCAGGGGCTGGGCTTGCTGCTCGGGCTGCGGCTGCCGCTGGCGGAGGTGGGGCACCTCAACATGGACCCGCTGAGCCGGTGGACCGAACCGACGACAGCGGTGCCCGTGCAGCCATCGAGCGGGCCGATCGTCGTCACCATCGAATATCGGATCGCGCCGGCCAATGTGATTCATTTCCTGGCGGCGATGAACGAGCGCCGCCGTATCCGCATTCGCGACGGCGCGCGGCACTGGACGTTGGCGCGCGATCTGGGCGATCCGGAGCTGTGGATCGAGCGCTACAATGTGCCGACCTGGCTGGAATATGTGCGCCACAATGAGCGGCGCACGCAGGCGGATGCCGAGAATAGCGACCGCATCCGCGCGCTGCACGAAGGGCCGGACAAGCCCGTCGTCCACCGCATGATCGAGCGGCAGACGGGATCGCTGCCGTGGATGCGGCCGCTGGGCGCGCGGGAACTGGCGGACCCGATGACCGATCCGACGCGATCGAGCTGAAAAGCTTGGTGCCCGTGGCCGGTCGTCAGCGGTGGCATCGCCTGCTGACGGCGGGATCAGCTATTCGAGCGGACCCAGATTTCGACGGGCGCGACAAACTTGCCGGGCGCGGGCTTGCCGACATCGATCCGTTCGGCGGTGACCCTTTCCCCGGATTCCAGCGTGAGGCTGATCCAGGGCTTTGGCATGCGGCCAAAGGTCATCTTCTGGATGGGCTGCCCGGTGGCGGCATTCATGATCGTGGCGACAATGCTCATGCCGCAGCCCTTAGCGAGTGCCTGGTGCGCGGGCCAAGCCACAGAATCAGGCGGACAAAAAGAATTCCCTGACGGCCATGGCTATGCCGCCCGCATTTCGGCCGGCAGGAAGGGCGTCACCGTGTCGATCGCGCGTTTCACCCACGCCTCCTTCTCGCCTACCGGCGCGATATAGTGGATCGCGGCTTCGGCGGCGGCGCGGCCGGCGCCGCGGAGGATGAGCCACGTCGCGAGATAGGGTGAAGCGAGGCAGCCGCCCGCGGTGGCGATATTGCCGGCGGCGTGGAAGGGCGCGTCGATGACGGTGATGCCGGCTTCGACCACCCAGGGCTTGCTCGTGAGATCGGTGCAGGCCGGTACATCGCCGATCAGGCCGAGCTTGGCCAGCAGCAGCGTGCCCGAGCATTGAGCGCCGATGAGCTGGCGGGCGGGATCGAGGCGGAGTTGGCCGAGGAGACCTGCATCGGCGGCGATCTCGCGCGTCTTGATGCCGCTGCCGATGATGACGGCGTCGGCCTCCTCGACGAAATCGAGCGGGCGCTGGCGTTCGACGGTGACGCCGTTCATCGAGGTGATGCGGCCATCGGGCGAGGTGATGTACGCCGCCCAGCCTTCGCCGCGCAGCCGGTTGAGGATTGCGGCGGCGACGAACGAATCCAGCTCGTTGAAGCCGTCGAACGTGAGCACCGCGATCTGCATGGCAAACTCCTCTTTGCGCGGGGCGCCTTTGCCACGGACGGGGGGCAATGTGTAGGATCGCGTCACAAGCCGGAGAGGATGCGCCATGATCGTTTATGGAAGCTCGATGTCGCCGTTCGTGCGCAAGGTGCTGATGTTTGCGGCGGAGAAGGGCATCGAGATCGAGTTGAAAGCGCACGGGCTGCAATCCACCGACCCCGAATTCCGCGAGGCGAGCCCGTTCGGGCTGATGCCGGGATTCCGCGACGGCGATTTCGCGATCTCCGATTCCTCGGCGATCGTTGCCTATCTGGAAGCGATCAAGCCGGAACCGGCGCTGATCCCGGCGGAGCCGCGATCACGCGCGCGGGCGATCTGGTGGGACGAGGTGGCCGACACCGTTTTCACCAACTGCATGCGCAAGATGTTCTTCAACCGGGTCGTCAGCCCGATGTTCCTGAAGAAGCCGGGCAATCTGGCCGAGGCCGACCATGCCCAGGCGAACGAACTGCCGCCGCTGATCGATTTCCTGGAGGAACGTATCCCCGAATCGGGTTTCCTGGTCGATGACCGGCTGACGCTGGCCGACATTGCGATGGTGCAGCCCTTCGTCAATTTCGGCCATGTCGGCTGCGCGATCGATGCGGTCCGGCATCCCAAGGTTTCGGCCTATCTGGCGGCGATCCACGCCCGGCCATCACTCGCGTCGTGGATCAAGCGCGAGCAGGCCTTTTTCGAAAAAGTGAGACAAGAAACCAAATAGGTTAAATATGCTTGACAGCGCCGCGCTGTTATGGCACATAGAGGGCAAGCTGGAAAAATGCGTCCGGGCCGGGGTGAGCGATCACCGCCGGCCCGATTTCGTTCTGGAGAGCGGGCGATGGCCAAGATGAAGGAAGCCAACATCCTGGGTCGCAAGCAGCGCGACGGCGCCTGGAGCATCAAGAAGCGCGAGACTTTCCTCGCTCATCTGGCGGTTACCTGTAATGTCCGCGCATCGGTGCGCGCGGTGGGGATGAGCGAGACCGGCCTCTACAAATTGCGTCAGCGCGATGCCGGTTTTCGCGCCGCCTGGGCCGAGGCGCTGGCCGAGGGTTATGACCGACTGGAAATGATGGCGCTGGAACGCGCGCTGGGCGGCACGCCGACGCCGATCATCTATGGCGGGCGTCAGACCGGCGAGGTGCAGATGCCCGACAACAGCATGGTTCTGAAGCTGTTGCAGATGCACCGGACGAGCGTGAAGGGTGGCAGTGCCGTGATGATCGCCGATCCCGAGGCGGCCTGCGTGCGGCTGCGGGAAAAGCTGGCCGAGATGCATGATCGCATGACGGAAGGCGCCGCGGCGGAGGCGGGATGATGCCGATCGGGCGGGGAGATCGTTCGCACGCCGAGATATTGGCGCTGTGCGGCGAGGCGGAACGCGACCGGATATTGACCGCCATGGCGGCCGCCGATCTGCTGGGAATGCAGTGGAGCTGGTCCTTCTGGTCGCGGCCGAGCCAGCGGCAGCCGGTGGGCGACTGGCGGATCTGGCTGATCCAGGCGGGGCGCGGCTTCGGCAAGACGCGGGCCGGTGCGGAATGGGTGCGCTGGCGGGCGGAGCGGGACGGGCAGGCGCGGATTGCGCTGGTCGGCGCAACCATGGCGGAGGGCCGGGCGGTGATGGTGGAGGGCGAAAGTGGGCTGCTCAGCATCGCACCGCCCAACCATATGCCGGCGTGGGAGCCGTCGCTCAATCGGCTGCGCTGGCCGAACGGCGCGCAGGCGTTTTTATATTCGGCGGCAGAACCGGAAAGCCTGCGAGGGCCCCAGCATCATTTCGCCTGGGCCGACGAGATCGGGAAGTGGCCCAAGGGCATCGCGGTGTGGGACAATCTGATGATGGGCCTGCGCCTGGGGAGCAGGCCGCGCGCGGTGGCGACGACGACGCCGCGGCCGGTGCCGCTGGTGCGGCGGCTGCTGACCGAAAAGCGGGTCGTGGTGACGCGCGGGCGGACGATCGGCAATCGGCCGCATCTGCCGCCCGATTTCATCGCGGCGATGGAAGAGACTTATGGCGGCACGCGCTTCGGCCGCCAGGAACTGGACGGCGAACTGATCGACGAGGTGGCGGGCGCGCTATGGAGCCGGGCGCTGATCGAGGAACGGAGGGTGATGGATGTGCCGGAGATGGTGCGCGTCGTGATCGGCGTCGACCCGCCGGCGGGTGCGGGCGGCGGCGATGCCTGCGGGATCGTCGCGGTCGGGCTGGGCCGGGATCGACGGGCCTATGTGCTGGCCGATGCCAGCGTCGCGGGCGTGGGGCCGGAAGGCTGGGCGCGCGCGGTGGCGCAGGCGGCGGAGGCACATCGGGCCGACCGGGTGGTGGCCGAGGCGAACAATGGCGGCGCGATGGTGGAAAGTGTGCTGCGCGCCGCTGATGAGCGGCTGCCGCTGAGGCTGGTCCATGCGACGCGCGGCAAGGTGCGCGGGCCGAGCCGGTGGCGGCACTCTATTCAGGCGGGCGGGCTTTTCATGTCGGGGCGTTTCCCGAGCTGGAGGATGAGCTGGCGGGGCTTGTGGCGGGTGGCCGTTATGAAGGGCCGGGGCGATCGCCCGACCGTGCCGATGCGCTGGTCTGGGCGATGACCGAGCTGATGCTGGGGCAGGAGAAAAGGCCGGCGGTGCGGGTTTTGTGAAGGCGGGCGGCATAACACACCGCCGTCATGCTGAACGTGTTTGGGCTGCGCCCGCCTACGGCTCAGCATCCATCTCTCCAATCGCGCAGACGTAGCCTGTCGCACGGTGGACCCTGAAACAAGTTCAGGGTGACGGAGGGTTTTGAGGCGGCGGCGCGCCTGATCCTTCTGAGATTCCAGCTTTCGCTGGGATGACGTTCCATATTCTGTGGAGAATATCCATGCGGCTTTTCGGACGAAAAAGCGGCGCTGGTCCGCTGCGGCCGGCGCTGGCGCGGTCGATGATGGGATGGGCGACGGAAGGCGCCTGGCCGCGCAGCTATGATGGGCAGGTGCGCGATGCCGTGCTGGCCAATCCGGTCGCGCAGCGAGCGGTGCGGCTGGTGGGGGAAGGCGTAAGATCGCTCACCCTGGCGGTGACAGGTGCGCCGGACGGCGTGCGCCAATTGCTGGCGCCAGCGATCGAGGCGATGGCGACGCATCTGCTGCTGCATGGCAATGGCTATGCCTCGATCGGGTGCGATGCTGCCGGGTTGCCGATGCGGCTGCATGTGCTGCGGCCGGAGCGGGTTGCCGAGGACCAACTGGAGGTGGGGCTCGCCACCTTTGCAGCCGGTGAGGTGGCGTCGGTCCCGCTGGTCGAGATCCGGGAGGGTTGAGCATGGTCGCCTGGATCGCGCCCGGGCTGACGACCATCGCGCTTTGCTGGCGGCTCGACCGGCGCGACGGGGTGGCGCTGGGCTTTACCGCGCATGACCGCGACCTGATGATCGACGGGCTGGCCTATCGCGCCGCGCCGGGAATGCTGCCCTCGTCGATCAGCCTGTCCGACGGGTTCGAGGTGGATACGCTCGACATTTCGGGCGCGCTCACCAGCGACGCCATCCGCGGCGATGACCTGGCGGCAGGGCGATGGGATGGCGCGCGGGTGCGGCTGTTCGCGATCGACTGGACCGACCCGGCAAGCGAGGCGCTGCCGCTGGCGCGGGGCGAGTTGGGCGGAGTTTCCCTGCGCGACGGCGCCTTCACCGCCGAACTGGCAGGCCCGACGGCACTGCTGGAGCAGCCGGTGGTCGAATATACATCGCCCGAATGCCGGGCGGAGCTGGGCGATCGGCGCTGTCGCGTGGACATGACTTCGCGACGGCGGCTGGTATCGCTGCTGGAGGTAATGGATAGCATTACCTATCGCATCGATGCGGGCGCGGTCGGCAATGCGTATGGCTATGGCCGGCTCCGCTGGATGGAAGGGCCGAATGCGGGCCTGACAAGCGCGATCCTTTCTTCGGACGGCGGCTGGCTGACCTTACGGGAGGCGCCACCGGCAACGGCGGTGCCGGGGATGCTCGTCGAGATCGGCGAGGGTTGCGACAAGAGCCTTGCGACATGCGCGGGACGCTTTGCCAATGCGGTCAACTTCCGCGGCGAGCCCTTCCTGCCGGGCAACGACCTCCTGACCCGCTATCCGGGCGCATGACAAGCGAGATCGTGGCGCGGGCGCGGGCCTGCGTCGGCGCGCGCTTCCGGCCGCAGGGGCGCAGCGCGGCGGACGGATTGGATTGCGTCGGCGTGGCGGGGATCGCTTTCGGTGTGACGGCGCTGCCGCGCGACTATGTCCTTCGCGGAGTGGCGCTGGCGCGGGTGGAAGCGGCAGCCGAGGCGGCGGGGTTGCGGCGGATCGAGGCGGAAGGCGGGGCGGCAGGCGATCTGCTGCTGGTCGAGGCGGGTCCGGCGCAGGTGCATCTGCTGGTGGCGACCGCCGCGGGCTTCGTCCATGCCGATGCCGGCCTGCGGCGTGTCGTCGAGACGCCGGGGCCGCCGCGCTGGCCGGTGCTCGCCGTCTGGCGCAAGGGTTGAGGAGGGATCATGGCGACGCTGGTGTTGACGACGGTCGGGACGATCATCGGCGGGCCGGTTGGCGGCGCGATCGGCGCCGCGATCGGCCAGCAGATCGACCAGCGGCTGCTGGCGCCGCGCCATCACGGGCCGCGGCTGGGCGATCTCACTGTGCAATTGTCGAGCTATGGCGAGCCCATCGCGCGATTGTTCGGTACGATGCGGGTGGCGGGCACAGTGATCTGGGCGACGGACCTGCGCGAGGAGAAGCATAAATCGGGTGGCGGCAAGGGCCGGCCGAAGACGACGACCTACAGCTATTCGGCGAGTTTTGCGGTGGCGCTTTCGGCGCGACCGATCCGCGCGGTCCATCGCATCTGGGCAGACGGCAAGCTGCTGCGCGGCGCTGCCGGCGACTGGAAGAGCGAGACCGGCTTCCGCCTGCATCTGGGGGACGAGGGGCAGGCGGTGGATCCGCTGATCGCATCGGCCCAAGGTATCGGGCAGGCGCCGGCCCATCGCGGCGTGGCCTATGCCGTGTTCGAGGATTTCCAGCTTGCCGATTATGGCAATCGCATCCCGTCCTTGACCTTTGAAGTGGAAGCGGATGCCGAGGCGGTAAGTCTGGCGGCGATCGCCGCGGATCTGAGTGCCGGCGCGATCGGCGGCGAAACGGCGGTGGCGCTGGACGGTTTCGCGGCGACGGGAAACAGTGTCCGCGGCGTGATCGAGGCGCTGGCGCGAGCGATCCCGCTTTCGCTGCACGACGACGGCAGTCGGCTGTTGATCGCCGATACGGGGACGACCTCATTGATTGCCGCAGATCAATTGGGCGCCCAGCCGGACGGCAGAAGGGTCGATCGGATCGGCCTGGATCGCGCGGCCGCCGGGACGCTGCCGGATGAGATCGCGATCGCCTATCACGAACCGGCGCGTGACTATCAGGCGGGGTTGCAGCGCGCGCGGCGCGGCGGGCCGGGGCGGCGGGTCGATCGTATCGAATTGCCCGCGGCGATGAGCACGGGGGCGGCCAAGGCGGTCGCCGAACGGCGGCTGGCGGACGCATGGGCCGCGCGGGTGCAGGGCAAGATCCAGCTTCCGTGGCGGCACGTTGCGTTACGGCCGGGGCAGGCGGTTGCGGTGGCGGGCCTGACGCAGACGATGCGCATATCCGGCTGGACGCTGGATCGAATGGCGCTCGAACTGCGGTTGACGGGCGTCGCCGCGGGCGGTGTGAGTGCGATCGCGGCACCGGGCAACGGTACTGCGGAACCGGACCTGCCGCATGGTCCGACGACGATCGCCCTGCTGGATCTACCGCCGCTCGACCAAGAGGGGGCGGCTGTGGCGCATATCTGGGCTGCGGCGGCCGGGGTGTCACCGGGTTGGCGCCGGGCGGCGCTCAGCTACAGTCTGGACGGGGGATCGAGCTGGCAGGATGCCGGCGGGACCGCGGCGCCGGCCGTGCTGGGTTTCGCCGAGACAGCATTGCCGGAGCGCGGTGCGGCCCTGATCGACCATGCGAGCAGCGTCGATATCGCCCTGCTGCACGATGGGATGATGCTGGTGAGCCGCGATGATGCGGCTCTTGCGCAGGGTGCGAACCTGGCCATGATCGACGGCGAATTGCTGCAGTTCGGCGACGCCATCTCGCTGGGTGGAGGGCGATACCGGCTTTCCCGGTTATGGCGGGGGCGACGCGGGACCGAGGGGGGCGCCGCCGGCCATGTCGCCGGCGGTCCATTCGTGCTGATCGAAGCGGACGATCTGGTGCCGATACCGCTGCCGCCGGCGGCGATCGACGGCGAAATCCACGTCATGGCGAACGGTGTTGGCGATGCTGCGCCGGTGGTGCGGAACGCGATCGTCTCCGCCCGGGCGCTTCGCCCGCCATCGCCCGTGCACCTGCGCTTGCGCCTTATGCCCGACGGCGGGATCGCGATCGCCTGGACCCGACGCAGCCGGCTCGGCTGGTCCTGGCCGGATGGAATGGATGCGCCGATCGGTGAGGAGAGCGAGCGTTACCGCCTGGTCATCACGCCTTCATCCGGTCGTTCGCGCATAGTGACGGCCGCCGCCCCGGCCTATCTCTACAGCGCGGCGGAACGTGCTGCGGACGATGCGATGGCAGCGACAGGCATCGCGGTGAGCGTGCGCCAGCTGGGGGGCGGCGGCCTTTCCCTGCCGGTCAGCGGCAGCCTGACAATCTGAAAGGAGGCAATTCATGGGCGACACCACCCCGCGTTTCGCGCTGCCCTTCATCCTGCCGGGGCAGGCACAGAAGGAGATGGCCCATAATGAAGCGCTGGCACGACTGGATGGCGCGCTTCACCCCGTGGCCGAAGCGCTGAATGTCGACTCGCCGCCCTCATCCCCCGGTGATGGCAAGGCGTGGATCGTCGGCGACTCGCCGACCGGCGATTGGATCGATCACGCCGGCGAGATCGCGCTGTGGACCGAAGGCGGCTGGCGGTTCGTAGCGCCGATCGCCGGGATGACGATCTGGCTCGTGCCGGCAGCCACATGGGTGTGGCACGATGGCGACGTGTGGCGCGCAGACCCCTTGCCGAGCTTCGGAGTGATGGTCGACGGACAACAGGTGGTGGGAGAACAGGCGCCGGCCATCGCACTTCCCAGCGGCGGAATGACGGTCGATACGGAGGCGCGCGCGGCGATCGCGACGATCATCGCAACCCTTGGAAGCCATGGATTGATAGCTTCCTGAAACAATTTTTTTTCGCACCAGGAAACCGGGCGCCTCAGTAAGAGTTTACGCGTCGTCTGTAATGGGGTCATGAAGCGGGCGGTTATGCCTGATCTGTGAGACATTTCCGCAACAGATGTGGAATATGCGTGCTTGCACGAATAATCCAGTTTGGTTAGGTAGCAGTGCTTCCGCGAGGAACTGCTTTGAAAGGGGAATGATATGCGTAAGCTCGCCATCATGGCCGCGCTCGCAACCACCGCGCTGGCTACGCCCGCGATGGCGCGTGACGGTGCTTGGTATGTCGGCGTCGAGGGCGGCGCCATGATCGTCGAAGACATCGACTACGACGCGACCAGCACTGCAGGCGTTCTCGCGAACAATGCCGTGACGGTTGACTCGGAATATGGCTGGGATGTCGACGGCATCATCGGTTATGATTTCGGTGTTTTCCGGCTTGAAGGCGAAATCGGCTACAAGCAGGCGTTCATCGACTCGTTCAACACGACGGTCCCGCTTCCGGCCGGCTTCGGCCCGACTTCGCCCGCTGGCACCTATGACGAATTCGCCGACGGCAAGACTTCGGCACTGAGCTTCATGCTCAACGGCCTGGTCGACTTCGGCGCTGACGATGGCCTGCAGGGCTTCATCGGCGGCGGTGTCGGTATCGCCCGCGTCAAGGCTGATAACTATCAGCTGCTGAACAACGGCACGGCCTTCCTGGATGACAGCGACTCGAAGTTCGCCTGGCAGATCCTGGCTGGTGTCCGCGCTCCGCTGACGGACTCGATCGATGTCGGTATCAAATATCGTTACTTCAATGTCGACGATATCAAGCTGGTTGCGGCCGACGGTTCGGCCGTCAAGGGCAAGTTCCGCTCGCACAGCTTGCTCGGCAGCCTGATCTTCAACTTCGGCGAACCTGCGGCCCCGCCGCCCCCGCCGCCCCCGCCGCCCCCGCCGCCGCCGCCGCCGGAGCCTGCTCCGCCGCCGCCGCCGCCGGCAGTCCCGGGTCCGTTCATCGTGTTCTTCGACTGGGATAAGTCGGATATCACGCCGGAAGCCGCTGGCATCCTCGACAACGCCGCTGCGGCTTATGCCCAGGGTGGTTCGGCTTCGGTGATGCTCGCCGGTCACGCCGACAAGTCGGGTTCGGACCAGTACAACGTCGGTCTCTCGCAGCGTCGTGCCGACGCCGTGAAGTCCTACCTGGCCGGCAAGGGTGTTCCCGACACGGCCCTGTCGACCGAAGCGTTCGGCGAAAGCCGCCCGCTGGTCGAAACCGCCGACGGTGTCCGCGAGCCGCAGAACCGGCGCGTGGAAATCACCTTCGGTCCGGGTTCGGGCTCGTAAGGACCACGCTCTCTCCTTCGGGAGAGACTGGACAAGAATTGGGGTCGGTCTTCGGACCGGCCCCTTTTTCTTTGTCGGTGAAAGCCGGACGAGATTCGCCAATCGGGCGCGATCCTGCTAACGGGCGCGCAACCGACGAACCTCCAGGCTCCATCATAATATGAACGACCGCCCCACCGGCCGCCCCGACCGGCGCACCTTCGCGATCATCTCGCACCCCGACGCCGGCAAGACCACCTTGACCGAAAAGCTGCTGATGACCGGCGGCGCGATCCATCTCGCCGGCGAGGTGAAGGCGCGCGGGGCAACGCGGCGCGCGCGATCGGATTGGATGAAGATCGAGCAGCAGCGCGGCATCTCGGTCACCAGCTCGGTGATGACGTTCGAATATGAAGGGCTCACCTTCAACCTGCTCGACACGCCGGGGCACGAGGACTTTTCCGAGGACACCTATCGCACGCTCACCGCCGTCGACAGCGCGGTGATGGTGATCGACGCGGCCAAGGGCATCGAGGCGCAGACGCGCAAATTGTTCGAGGTGTGCCGACTGCGTTCGGTGCCGATCATTACTTTCGTGAACAAGGTCGATCGCGAAGGTCGCGAAACCTTTGCCTTGCTAGACGAGATAGCTGATCAACTTGCGCTCGATGTCACACCGATGATCTGGCCGATCGGCATGGGCGGGGAATTCGAGGGGCTTTACGACATCGCCGGCAAGCGGCTGCTGCCGGCCGCCGGCGGATCGGTTGCGGTGTCAGGCCTCGACGATCCGAAGCTGGACGAGCTGCTTTCGGCGAACGCCGTCGGCAAATTGCGCGAGGAGCTGGAGCTGGCCGAGGCCGGCTATGCGGGTTTCGACCTGGGTGCCTATCGCCATGGCGACCTGACGCCCATCTATTTCGGATCGGCGCTGCGCGATTTTGGCGTGCCGGAACTGATCAACGCGCTGCGCGACTTCGCGCCGAGCCCGCGGCCGCAGCCGGCGGCGCCTGAACCGGTCAGCCCGGATGATCCCGCGGTGGCGGGCTTCATCTTCAAGGTCCAGGCGAACATGAATCCGCAGCATCGCGATCGCGTGGCCTTCATGCGGCTCTGCTCGGGCCGGTTCAAGCGCGGCATGAAGTTGAACCAGTCCGGCACGGGCAAGGCGATCGCGGTCCACAGCCCGATCCTGTTCTTCGCCCAGAATCGCGAAGTGGCGGACGAGGCCTGGCCGGGCGACATCATCGGCATCCCCAACCACGGCACCCTGCGCGTCGGCGACACGTTGACCGAGGTGGCGGGCGCGGCGAGCTTTACCGGCCTGCCCAATTTCGCGCCGGAAATTTTGCGTCGCGTGCAGCTTGCCGATCCAACCAAGACCAAGCAGCTTCGGAAGGCGCTCGACGATCTTTCCGAAGAGGGCGTGATCCAGGTGTTCCACCCGGCGATCGGTTCACAGATGATCGTCGGCGTGGTGGGGCAGCTCCAGCTCGAAGTGCTGATCTCCCGCTTGCAGCACGAATATAAGGTCGATGCCAAGCTCGACAGTTCGCCCTGGGATACGGCGCGCTGGCTGTCGGCCGATAATGATGCGGAGATCAAGGATTTCACCGGCAACCATCGCAATGCGATGGCGAGCGATCGCGACGGCCAGCCGGTGTTCATGGCCAAGGATGCGTGGGAGCTGAACTACGTCATGCAGCGCCATCCCTCGCTTCGCTTCTCCGCGACCAAGGAACGCGCCTAAAGCTTCCCATTTTAAAGTCATCCCAGCTTTCGCTGGGATGACGAGCAGAGTTCAATCAGACAGCGCTGTCAGAATCTTCTTGCGGCGCGCTTCGCCGGCGCGTTAGACAGGCCTTGCGAGCAGGCAGAGACCCGCGCGTGAGGAGATGAAGATGAATTTCGAGAAGCAGGCCGAGCAGTTCGCAACCCAGGGCTATGCCGTTTTCGAACGCGTCCTTGAGGGCGCGGCGCTGGAACTGCTGCGTGCCGAATGCGACGCCTTCGTTGCGCGCGAGGATGCGAAGATGGACGCGGCCGGCGTCGACCGGCTGGACCTCAGCCATCGCGGCAAGCGCTATTTCGCCAACGAATGCCAGCGCGAAGTGCCGGCGCTGCGCGGCGTGCTGTTCAGCGACACGATGGCCGACGTCTGCCGCGCGACGCTGGGCGACACCGCCTATTTCTTCTTCGATCAATATGTCGTGAAGTGCCCGGAGGCGGGCATGCCTTTTTCCTGGCATCAGGATTCGGGCTATGTCGTCGGCAATGGCGGCCCGGCCGATCATGCGCCCTACCTGACCTGCTGGATCACGCTGGACGATGCGACCGAGGAGAATGGCACGGTGCGGGTGATCCCCGGCAGCCACCGCAACGGCATCATCACGCATGAACGGCAGGCCGGCAGCAACGATCTGGTCGGCGCGCCGGCGGAAGTGCGCGGTGTGACGGTGGAAGTGCCGGCCGGCAGCATTGTCGCTTTTTCGAGCCTGTTGCTGCACGCCACCGGCGCCAACACGTCGGACAAGCCGCGCCGCGTCTATCTGGCGCAATATACAAGCGAGGCGATGCTCAATCCGGGCACGCGACAGCTCCGCCGCAATGCCATTCCGCTCGTCCAGGATGGTCGGCAGGTGACCTTCGGATGACGATTTCGCCGCGCCGCCGGACGATCCTGTTCGCATTGGTGCTGACGGCGACGATCCTCAACCTCGTCGATCGTCAGATCATCGCGGTGCTGAAACCAGTGATCGCGGCGGACCTTGGCTGGACCGACGATGATTATGGGACGCTGGCGGCGTGGTTCCAGGGATCGGCGGCGTTTGCCCTGCTGTTTACCGGCTGGATCGTCGATCGGCTGGGCGTCAAATGGGCGAACCCGATCGGCGTGATCGCGTGGAGCATCGCGGCGATCGCCCATGGCTGGGCGCGGACGATGACGCAGTTCATTGTCTGCCGCGCGGCGTTGGGCGCGACCGAGGCGATGGGCACGCCGGCGGCGATCAAGACGATCGCGACGATCTTTCCGCCCGAAAAGCGGTCCTTCGGTTTCGGCATGTCCAACGCGATCGGCAGCATCGGCGCGATCCTGACGCCGCTGGTGATCCCGGTGGTGGCTTTGTGGTGGGGATGGCGTGCGGCGTTCGTGGTCGGTGGCATGCTTGGCCTAGTTTGGGGTATTGCGTGGCTGTTGGCGACACGCGGCGTCAGCTTTGGCGATCGTGAGGGTGCGCCGGCAACGGGATCACCGCTGGCCGGGATCGGCGCGGTGCTGAAATATCGCCGAACCTGGGCGATCGCGATTGCGAAAGTGCTTTCGGACGCAACCTGGTGGCTGCTGCTGTTCTGGATGCCTGATTTCTTTAATCGCATGTTCGGCCTGTCAGGCCTTGAGTTGGGGCCGCCGCTGGCGGTGGCCTATGGCTGCGGTGCTGTGGGCGCCTTCGTGGCGGGCTGGCTGGCGACGCGGCTGATCGCGGCCGGTCGATCGGTGAACCATGTCCGCAAGGGATCCATGCTGGTCGCCGCGCTGCTGGTGACGCCGGTGCCTTTTGCGCTTGGTGTTACGGAATATTGGACAGCGGTGGCGCTGCTCGGCCTTGCGATCGGCGCGCATCAGGCTTTCTCGACCAATTTGTTCGCTTTGATCGCTGACGTGACGCCGGCGGCCGAAGTGGGCCGGGTCACGAGCTTCGGCGCGTTCTGCGGCAATCTGGGCGGCATGGCGATCGTGAAGATCGCCGGCCTGCTGCTGACCGCGGGGCTGGGTTACGCGCCCTTGTTCGTCTTCGCCGCCACGTCTTACCTGCTGGCGGTGGGTGTCATCCAGTTGATGATCCCGCGCATTGACCGGCCCGAGGGCGATGTCGTCCCGGCCTTTGCCCGAGCGCATTGATGCCCGACATGCTTGTTCACGATCTCCTCATCATCGGCGGTGGCATCAATGGTGTCGGCATTGCGCGCGACGCGGCGGGGCGGGGGCTTAAGGTGCTGCTGGTCGAGCAGGACGATCTCGCCAGCCATACATCGTCGGCCAGCACCAAGCTGATCCACGGCGGCCTGCGCTATCTGGAATATTACGAGTTCCGGCTGGTGCGGGAATCGCTGATGGAGCGCGAGCGGCTGATGGCGATCGCGCCGCATATCATCCATCCGCTGGAATTCGTGCTGCCCCATCGCGGCGGCGGCCGGCCGGCGTGGATGGTGCGGCTGGGCCTGTTCCTCTACGATCATCTTGGCGGGCGCGAGAAGCTGCCGGGCTCGGCGGGAGTGCGGCTGAAGGGCAGTCTGCGGGGCGCGGGGCTGCAAGGCGATGTCGCCAAGGGCTTCACCTATTCGGATTGCCGGGTCGACGATGCCCGGCTGACCGTGCTCAACGCCATGGATGCGGCCGAGCGGGGCACGGATATCCGCACACGCACGAGATTGACGGCGGCGCGACGCGACGGCGACGTCTGGATCGCGTCGCTGGAGGATCGCGTGACGGGCGCACAGAGCGAGGCGCGGGCGCGGCATATCGTCAATGTCGCGGGGCCGTGGGTCGGCAAGTTGATCGGCGCGATCGAAGGCGCGAGGGCCGAGCAACCGCCCCGGCTGGTGAAGGGCAGCCATATCGTCGTGCCGCGCATGTTCGCGGGCGAGCACGCCTTCATCCTGCAGAACCCTGACAAGCGGATCGTCTTCGCCATCCCCTATGAGCGGGATTTCACGCTGGTCGGCACCACCGACATCGCCGTCGATGGCGATCCTGAAAGTGCGACGATCACCGAGGACGAAATCGCCTATCTCTGCGAGAGCGTGAACCGCTGGTTCGAGCGGCCGATCACGCCTGCGGACGTGGTGTGGCATTATTGGGGTGTCCGCCCGCTCTATGACGACGGATCGGACAGCGCTTCCGCCGTGACGCGCGATTATGTGATGAAGCTGGGGACGGAGGAGGGGCCCCAGATCCTCTCCATCTTCGGCGGCAAGCTGACCACCTATCGCAAGCTGGCGGAACATGCGCTGGAGAAGATCGCCCCCTTCGTCACGATGACGCGGGGGCCATGGACCGACAGCACGGCGTTACCCGGTGGCGACATGCCGGGCGCGGACTTTGCTGCCTTCCTCGCTTCGGTCAGGCAGCGCTGGCCGTTCCTTCCGCAGGCGACCGCCGAACGGATGGCGCGATCCTATGGCACGCGGATGGAGCGCGTCATCGGCGATGCCGTGTCGTTTGCCGATCTGGGCGAGGATTATGGCGGCGGCTTGACCGAGCGCGAGATCGCCTATCTGGTTTGGCACGAGTTCGCCCGCACCGCAGACGACATCTTGTGGCGGCGGTCGAAGCTCGGCCTGCATGTTCCGCCCGATACCGCCGACCGCCTGACCGCCCGCCTTGCCCGCGAGACCGCCAATGTCTGAACCGCGCCATATCCTCGCCATCGATCAGGGGACGACATCGACCCGCAGCATCGTCTTCGATGCGCAGGCGCGGGCGGTGGCGAGTGCGCAGGCCGAATTCGCGCAGCATTATCCCGAAGATGGCTGGGTGGAGCATGATGCCGAGGACATCTGGCGCGACACGCTGGATACTGCGCGCGAGGCGATCGACCAGGCGGGTTTGAAGGCCACCGACATCGCCGCGATCGGCATCACCAACCAGCGCGAAACGACCGTGCTGTGGGATCGCGCGACGGGCGAGCCGATCTACCACGCGATCGTCTGGCAGGACCGGCGTGCGGCTGACCTGTGCGACAGGCTGAAGGCCGAAGGGCATGAGGCGCTGGTGCGCGAGCGGACTGGCCTGCTGCTCGACCCCTATTTTTCGGCAACCAAGATCGTCTGGCTGCTCGACACTGTGCCGGGCGCGCGCGAGCGGGCAGAACGCGGCGAACTGGCGTTCGGGACGATCGACTGTTTCCTGCTGTGGCGGATGACGGGCGGCAAGGTGCATGCGACCGACGCCACCAATGCCAGCCGGACGATGCTGTTCGATATCCATACCCAGCATTGGTGCCCCGATCTGCTGCATCTGTTCGGCGTGCCGGCGTCGCTGCTGCCCGAGGTGCGCGACAGCAGCGGCCTGTTCGGCCATTGCGATATCGACCTGTTCGGCGCGGCGATCCCGATCTCAGGGATGGCAGGCGACCAGCAGGCGGCTTTGGTGGGGCAGGGCTGTTTCGAGCCGGGCATGGCCAAGGCGACCTATGGCACCGGCTGTTTCATGCTGCTCAACACCGGCGACAAGGCAGTCGCGTCGGAAAACCGGCTGCTGACGACCACGGCCTATCGACTGAAAGGCAAGGCGGCCTATGCCGTCGAAGGATCGATCTTCGTCGCGGGCGCGGCGATCAAATGGCTGCGCGACGGGCTGGGCCTCATCACCCACGCATCGCAGACCGACGACATGGCGACGCGCGTCGCGGACAATGGCGGCGTCTATATGGTGCCTGCGTTCGTCGGGCTGGGGGCACCGCATTGGGATGCGCATGCCCGCGGGCTGATCTGCGGGCTAACCTTGGGCTCATCGGCGGCGCATGTCGCGCGCGCGGCGCTGGAATCGGTCGGCTACCAGACCGGCGATCTCGTCACCGCGATGATCGACGATGGCGCGGCGCGGCCGAGCGCATTGCGTGTCGATGGCGGCATGTCCGCCAATGACTGGCTGTGCCAGTTCCTCGCCGACATTCTCGAGATCCCGGTCGAGCGTCCTGCCAATCTCGAATCCACCGCTTTGGGCGCGGCTTTTCTGGCTGGTATGGCGGTGGGCTTGTGGGACGGCCCCGCCGGGGTCGCGGCATTGGCCGGTCGTGCCGACCGGTTCGAACCGGCGGGCGATTCAGCGCGGCGGGCCGACCTGATCGCGGGATGGCGCAAGGCGCTCGAACGCGCGCTGGCCTGAAGCGCTTGCTTGACAGCGACAATCGTTCCGGGATCTTAATCTTCATCAATTCACAATCGCGGAGAAGCCGCTATCCCCGCGTTCGTGAAGCTTTCCTGGGTTAGCAGCTCCAACCTTACCGACCGCCAATTCCGGCGGACCGTGACATTTCTCGTCGCCATCGGCTTTATCGCGGTGATGATCGCGGGGGGATTAGCGGCGCAGACGGTGTGGCGCGGGCAGGAATATGCCGCGCTGGTCGATCATACCCATCGGGTCGAAGGGCAACTGGCCGAATATCGCCTGATGATCGAGCGGTCGGAGACCGCGCGGCGCGGCTATATCCTGACCGGCGACGGACGTTATACGAATATTCTCAATGATTCCGTATCGCGCATTGCGCCGGCGCTTGACGAGATCGCCGAGCTTTCCTCCGACAATCCCCGGCAACGCAACCGCGTCGTCCGGCTGCGGGAATTGACTGCCAACCAGATCATCCTGCTGCGCGCGACGCGTGATATGGTGGCGGCCGGCAACAACGCCCAGGCGCTCCGCATCTTCCGCACCGATACCAGCACGCGGACGATCGCCCTGATCCGCGCCGCGGCGCTGGAAATGGTGGAGGAAGAGCAGCGCCTGCTCGATCAGCGAACGGCGATGCAGCGGGCGGCGGTCGAGCGGCTATACATCATCCTGATGCTTGCCGCGCTGCTGGTGGTGGCGGTGGGCTATGCCTCCGTCGCTCTGATCCTCCGCTACACGCGAGCGCTCAATGAAACGGAGCGCGAATTGCGCGGGCTGAACGAGAATCTCGAAGGCGCGGTGAAGGAACGCACGCAAGATTTGCAGCGCGCCAATGACGAGATCCAGCGCTTCGCCTACATCGTCAGCCATGACCTGCGATCGCCGCTGGTCAACGTGATGGGCTTCACCGCGGAACTCGACACCGCAAGCCGCGCCGTGGCCGAACTGATCGAGCGGGTGGAGACGGAAGCGCCCGGCATCGCCACCGAAGAAGCCCGCGTCGCGGCAATGGAGGATCTGCCCGAGGCGATCGGCTTCATCCGCACCTCGACCCAGAAGATGGACCGCCTGATCAATGCGATCCTGAAGCTTTCCCGTCAGGGCCGCCGCGTGATCGTCGCCGAACCGATCGATATGGTCGCCCTGCTGCACAATATTCGCGATACGCTGCAGCAGCGGATCGAGGATAGCGGCGCGATCGTGGAGATCGAGCAATCATTGCCTGCGATCGTCAGCGACCGGGTCGCGGTCGATCAGATCTTCTCCAACCTGATCGAGAATGCGCTCAAATATCTGAAGCCGGGCCGGCCGGGCGAGATCATCGTGCGCGGCCACGCCGGAATGGGCCGCGCGATCTTCGAGGTGGTCGATAATGGCCGCGGCATCGATCCGCGCGACCATGAGCGCATCTTCGATCTGTTCCGCCGATCGGGCACGCAGGACCAGCCGGGCGAAGGCATCGGCCTCGCCCATGTCCGCGCGCTCGCTTATCGCCTCGGCGGCGTGATAGACTGCCATTCGGAACTGGACCGCGGCGCCACGTTCCGCTTGTCCATTCCCATCCAATATACTGCTGAGCAAGGGGCCCTGTCGTGACCGAGCATCAACCCGTCAACATCGTCATGATCGAGGATGACGAAGGCCATGCGCGCCTGATCGAGAAGAATATCCGGCGCGCCGGTATTTCCAACGATATCCATCATTTCACCGATGGCACGTCGGCGCTGGAATTCCTCTACGAGCATGACAATGGCCCGGCCTTGAACGGCCCGGCGCTGGTGCTGCTCGACCTCAACCTGCCGGATATGAGCGGGACGGATATCCTCGCCAAGATCAAGGGCGATGGGCCGTTGAAGCGCACGCCGGTGGTGGTGCTGACGACGACGGACGACAAGGTGGAGATCGAGCGCTGCTACGATCTCGGCTGCAATGTCTACATCACCAAGCCGGTGAATTACGAGAATTTCGCGCAGGCGATCCGCCAGCTCGGCCTGTTCCTGTCGGTCATCCAGGTGCCGGAGGTCGGCGAAGACCAATGATCCGCCGCGACGTCCACGTTCTTTACATCGACGATGATGATGGCCTCCGCCGGCTGGTGCAGCGGGCGTTGGAGCGGCGCGGCTATGTCGTCTCGCTGGCAGCCAACGGCGCCGAAGGCGTGGAGAAGGCGCGTGCCGAACGGCCGAGCCTGATCGCGGTCGACCATTATATGCCGGGGCAGGACGGGTTGACCACGCTGGAGCAGATCCGCGCGCTGCCCGATGCGCCGCCCGTCGTCTATGTCACGGGGTCCGAAGAAAGCCGGATCGCGGTGGCCGCGCTCAAGGCCGGGGCGTCGGACTATGTGGTGAAGGCGCCCGGCGAGGACTTTTTCGATCTGCTCGACAGCGCCTTCATCCAGGCGCTGCAGCAGATGAAATTGTTGCGGGAGAAGGAGGTCGCGGAGGCCGCATTGCAGGCCAGCAACGAGCGGCTGGAAGCGCTGCTGAAGGAGGTGAACCACCGCGTCGCCAACAGCCTTCAGCTGGTTTCGGCGTTCGTGCAGCTACAGGCGAGCGCGCTGTCGGACGAGACGTCGCGTTCGGCCTTGCAGGACACCCAGCGCCGTATCCAGGCGATCGCCCAGGTCCACCGCAGCCTCTACACATCGGGCGATGTCGAGCGCGTGGCGATGGACGATTATCTCGCCGCGATCGTGGCCGAACTGGAGGAAACCTGGTCGACGCCCCAGGCGCCGCGGAAGCTGAAGCTGGCGGCCGCGCCGATCCGGCTGGAAACCGATCGCGCGGTTTCGGTGGGCGTGATCGTCAACGAGCTTGTCAGCAACGCGTGCAAATATGCCTATCCGGCCGAGGCGCCGGGCGAGATCCGTATCGAGTTTGCATCCGACGGCGACGGCCATTTCCGCCTTTCGGTGGAAGATGATGGTTGTGGTTTGCAGATGAACGGGTCACCCAAGGGAACGGGGCTAGGGGGCAAGCTCGTGCGGGCGATGGCGACAAGCCTGAAGTCGCAGATCGCCTATGATGCCGCGCATCAGGGCGTGCGGGCGACGTTGAGGGCCGCGCTTTAGGAAAGCGGCGCATGCCGGTTTACCCGGCCGCCCTTCGTCCCTATGTCGCGGCCCATGTCCGCACCTGTTCTCGCATATGAAGATCTCGGCCTCGTCCAGGGTTCGGGGTGGCTGTTCCGCCATCTCGACATCTATATCCAGCCGCGTGACCGCCTCGCGCTGATCGGGCGCAACGGCGCCGGCAAGACGACGCTCCTCAAACTGCTGGCCGCCGCGATCGACGCGGACGAGGGGCGGCGGACGGTGGTGCCCGGCACCAAGGTGATCCTGCTGGAACAGGAACCGTCGCTGGCGGGCTTCGCGACGCTCCGCGATTATGCGCTCGCCGGTAATGACGCGGCGAGCCACGAGGTCGAGGCCATTGCCGACCAGATCGGCATCGACCTTTCGCGGGATGCCGCGACCGCATCGGGCGGCGAACGCCGCCGCGCCGCGATCGCCCGGGCGCTGGCGCAGGAGCCGGACGTGCTTTTGCTCGACGAGCCGACCAACCATCTCGATATCGCCGCGATCGACTGGCTGGAACAATGGCTTGGCCGCTACAATGGCGCGTTCGTCGCGATCAGCCATGACCGCACCTTCCTGACCCGGTTGACCAAGCAGACGCTGTGGCTCGACCGTGGCACCATTCGCCGAGCGGAGATCGGCTTTGGCGGGTTCGAGGCGTGGACCGAGAAGGTCTATGAGGATGAGGCGCGTAACGCCCAGCGGCTCGATGCGCGACTGAAGATCGAGGAGCATTGGCTGCAGCGCGGCGTCACGGGGCGGCGCCGGCGCAATCAGGGACGACTGGCCCAGCTCAAGGAGATGCGGGCGCAGCGCGCGGCGATGATGGGGCCGCAGGGCGCGGCCGCGCTCGCCATCGCCAGCGATGATGTGAAGACCAAGGTGGTGATCGACGCCGATCATGTCACCAAGACCTTCGGTGACCGTGCCGTCATCAAGGATTTCAGCTTCCGGGTGACGCGAAAGGACCGCATCGGCGTGGTCGGCGCGAACGGCGCGGGCAAAACGACCCTGCTCAAGCTGCTGACGGGCGAACTGCCGCCCGACGAGGGGACGGTGAAGCTCGCCAAGACGCTGGACGGCATCATCATCGACCAACAGCGCAGCCTGATGGCACCGGACAAGCGCGTGCGTGACGTGCTCGCCGACGGCGGCGACTGGGTGACGGTGCTGGGCGAGAAGAAGCACGTCCACGGCTATCTCAAGGAATTCCTGTTCGATCCGTCGCTCGCCGACGCCAGGATCGGCTCGCTTTCCGGCGGCGAGCGTTCGCGCCTGCTGCTGGCGCGGGAGTTTGCGCGCCATTCCAACCTGCTGGTGCTCGACGAGCCGACCAACGATCTCGATCTGGAGACGCTCGATCTGCTGCAGGAAGT
This sequence comes from Sphingomonas sp. DBB INV C78, assembly GCF_042693015.1. NCBI lineage: Bacteria > Pseudomonadati > Pseudomonadota > Alphaproteobacteria > Sphingomonadales > Sphingomonadaceae > Sphingomonas > Sphingomonas sp. DBB INV C78. The sequence continues at coordinate 4,907,335 of NZ_CP170544.1, forward strand.
GATCGCCGACTATGACGGCACGGTGCTGATCGTCAGCCACGACCGCGACTTCCTCGATCGCACGGTGACGGTGACGCTCGGCCTCGACGGATCGGGCAAGGTCGATATCGTCGCCGGCGGCTATGAGGATTGGGAACGCCAGCGGGCGCCGAAGCAGGAAGCGAAGAAGGCGGCGGCCAAGCTCGTGGAGGCGCCGCGCGAGAAGGTGCGCACCAAGCTCAGCTACAAGGATCAGCGCGACTACGACAATCTGCCGGCCGAGATCGAGAAGATCGAAGCCGCGATCGCGCGGGATGAGACGGCGCTTGCGGACCCCGATCTCTACTCGAAAAATCCCAAGCGCTTCGACGAACTGACCAAGGCGATCGATGCGGCGCGGGCGCGCAAGGACGAGGCCGAGATGCGCTGGCTGGAACTGGCGGAAATGGCCGAGGCTTTGGGTTAGGCTATTCCCCCGGCTGCCGTTTGTGTCGAGCGAAGTCGAGACACGTTAAGCGGCGCGCTTGTGGCGCGTCCCTCGACTTCGCTCGGGACGAACGGGAGAGACGCTCTTACCCCTTCTTCCCCCGCGCATAGTCCTGCGTGCCGCGCGTGATTACCTCGTCTTCCGCAAGCACCGTTTCCGGTTCGAGATCATCGAGCGTCTCCAGTTCCGCGTAGAGCGGCGCGAAATCGGTATCGAGGGTGGTGCGGAGCAGTTCGTCGAAGCTGGGGATCACGAAATAGGTCTGCTGATAGTCGTCGATCCGGTATTTCGTCCGCATCACGCGCTTCAGATCGAAGCCGATCCGGTTGGGGCTGGCGTCGTCGAGCGCGAAAATGCTCTCGCCATGGCTGGAAACGATGCCGGAGCCGTAGATGCGCAAGGCATCGTCCTCGCGCACCAGCCCGAATTCCACCGTGTACCAGTAAAGCCGCGCGAGCTTGTGGAGCGCGCCGAAACCGAGCGAACGCAACCCGCCTTGACCATAAGCCTGCATATAATCGGCGAAAACGGGGTCGGCGAGCATCGGTACATGGCCGAACACGTCATGGAAGACGTCGGGCTCCTGCAGATAATCGAGCTGATCGGCGCGGCGGATGAAATTGCCTGCGACGAAGCGACGGTTGGCGAGATGATCGAAGAAGACGTCATCGGGGACGAGGCCGGGCACAGCAACGACGCGCCAGCCGGTCGCCGCCATCAGCCGTTCGGAAAGCTCCTCGAAATTGGGGATGCCGGGGCGTGAGAGCCGAAGCACGTCGAGCCCGCGGAGCCACGCCTTGGAGGCGCGCCCAGGTAGTAGTTTTGCCTGGCGTTCAAACAAGGTGTCCCAGACCGCGTGTTCCTGTGCGGTGAAGCGGTCCCAGTCCTGATCAATCGTCCAGTCGGCGGCAGCGCCCTCGGGAGGGCGATCCAATGTGATTTCCATGGGCGCCAGTGTAGCATGGCGAGACGGGCGAGGGGAAATGGTGGCCCAAATTGCGGCGTCGATGCTCATACCCTGATGGCAGAAGCCGGGCGGGCCTGACAGACTGGCCGCGGAGGCAGCCATGATCACCGTCCACCATCTCGAAAATTCGCGATCGCACCGCATCCTCTGGCTGATGGAGGAACTGGGGCTCGATTACGCAATCGAACATTATCAGCGCCGCGACCGGCTGTTCTCGCCGCCCGAATATGAGCGGCTGCACGGGCTGGGCAAGGCGCCCGTCATCACCGATGGCGATCGCGTGATCGCGGAATCGGGCGCGATCATCGAATATGTCATCGAGGTCCACGGCCGCGGCCGGTTGCGGCCGCCGATCGGCAGCGACGATTGGGTGCGCTATCTCCAGTGGATGCACCTGATCGAAGGATCGGTGATGCTGCCTTACATCATGGGCATCTATCTGGAGATGCTGGGCGATGCGGGGGCGCCGCTCCATGGCCGTATCCATGGGGAGATCGACCGGCATTTCGGCTTCATGGAGCGTGAGCTTGCGGGGCGCGACTTCGTGACCGGTGACGAATTGACTGGCGCCGACATACAAGCCGCATTCGTGATCGAGGCGGCGTCGCTGCGCGGAATGCTAGGGCCTTATCCCGAACTGCGCCGCTATCTGGCGCTGATGAAGGCGCGGCCCGCATATATCCGCGCGCTCGAACGCGGCGGGCCGCATGATCTGGACGACCTACGAAAGGGTTGGCAGGGCGAAACCTGAACGCTCAGCCTTGCGACCTATTCCAGCGCAATTGCCGTTCCTTCATTCCGAGGAACAGCGCCATGGCGAAGGCGAAGCTGGTGACCGCGCTCATCGGGAACCAGATCCAGTTCCACTTCATGCCAGCACGGCGGCCGTCGACGATCGTCCAGGGAATGAACAGCACGCCGTTCGCGAACAGCAGATCCTGCCCGCCGGATGCCGAAGCCGGATTGACGAACAGCAGCTTCACCCAGTTGCTCCAGGTCGCCGCATCGCCATATTCGCGCATGAAGCGGAAGTTGAAATACCAGCCGATGACGAGGCCGGCCGCCGCAATCAGATAGTAAAAGGCTTCCAGTGCCGACAGGCCACCCGCGCGGCGGGTGAACAGGTGACGGTTGGGATAGATTGTCATTGCGATCGCGATCAGGCCGATCGCGACATAGAACAGCTCCTTCGTCGACATTGGCATCCTCCCCCATGTTCGGGCCGATATTTCGTGCCCGTATCGAAGCTATGGGATCGGTGCGGGCGACGCCAGTGCGCTGTCGGCACTGGCGTCTTTGCCATCAGGCGCCGAAGCCGCCGTCGATCGTCTGCAGCGATCCGGTGATCATCGCGCCATGGGGGCCGGCGAGGAAGGCAGTATATTCGGCGATCTCGTCGGTGTGGATGTGGCGCTTGATCGCCATGAAGCTGTGCATCGTCGCCGCCATCGGGCCGTCGGAGGGGTTCATGTCGCTGTCGGTCGGCCCGGGCTGGACGCTGTTGACGGTGATGCGCCTGTCGCCGAAATCGCGGGCGAGGCCGCGGACCATGCCCTGCATCGCCGATTTGGTGAGCGCATAGGCCGCGCCGCCGGCAAAGGGCATGCGATCGCCATTGGTCGATCCGATCACGATGATGCGGCCATCGGGGTTCATCTGGCGCGCTGCCTCGACCGCGGCGTGATAGGGCGCGCGGACATTGACGTCGATCATCCGGTCGATCGCATCGGCATCGAGCGTCAGCGGATCGCCAAGCACGAGCGCGCCGGCATTAACGACCAGCACGTCGAGCGCGCCGCGCCCCGCGACCGTCGCGATCAGGGCGTCACGATCGGCGCTGTCGGTGCGGATCGCCTCGGCCCCGGTTTCCGCGGCCAGCGCATCCGATGCGTCCTTCGATCCGACATACGTGAAGGCGACCTTGGCGCCGCCGGATGCGAAGCGCCGGACGATCGCCGCGCCAATACCCCGGCTGCCGCCAAGGACCAGGACATTTTTTCCAGAGAAATCAGCCATGACGGCCTCCTTGAGTTAATGTAGTGATCGCTATATATTTGAGTCGCAGGCGAGGTGCAAGGATTATTTAGTGATGACTACAGAAAAAGCGGGTTCGCGCGGCAGGCCACGCTCTTTCGACAAGGATCGGGCCATCGAAACGGGTATGAAGCTGTTTCACGCGCGCGGCTATGATGCTGTCGGGGTGGCCGAATTGGTGTCCGAGCTCGGCATCAAGCCGCCGAGCTTCTACGCCGCGTTCGGCAGCAAGGCCGGCCTGCTGGCGTGTGCGCTGGAACGCTATGCCGCGGGCGACGCCAACATCTTCGGGCGGGCGTGTGCGGAAGGCGGCAGTGTCGCAACCGTGATCCATCGCACGCTGATGCTGGCGGCCGAGACCTATCCGGAGAAGGGCGGTGTCGCGGGATGCCTGGTGCTGGATGGCGCGCGCAACAGCAGCGATCCCGAGGCCTACCAACTGGCGAAGGCCGCAAGGACGGCGAGCGGCGAGGCGATCCGCGACTTCATCGTTGGCGAATATCCCGCGCGCGCCGACGAACTGGCCGATCTGGTGACGATCGCGCTGGCCGGCATGTCGGCTGCCGCCCGCGATGGCGCGGAGGAGGCGGCGCTGATGGCCTTTGCAAACAAGATCAGCCGCGCCTTCCGCCGGGAGGCCGAGACTATTTAGTCGTCACCCCGGACCTGTTCCGGGGTCCACCGGACAGCACGTCCATCGGCCAGAAGCTTTGAGCGGGCCGTCAGCGGCTCTGTGGACCCCGGAACAGGTCCGGGGTGACGGCCAATAAATGTCGATCGACCTCGGCTTATGCCGCACCTGCCACGATCGCCTGCCAGGCCGCCTCGTCGATCACCGGGATGCCGAGATCGCTGGCTTTCTTGAGCTTCGATCCCGCACCCGGCCCGGCCACCACCAGATCGGTCTTGGCGGAGACGGAGCCGGCGACCTTCGCGCCCAGCGCTTCGGCCTGCGCCTTGGCCTCGTCGCGCGACATGGTTTCGAGGCTGCCGGTGAACACCACGGTCTTGCCGGTGACTTCGGAGGCGCGGGTTTCGTGGATGACGGCCTGCACCTCCACCTGCGCGAGCAAGTCAGCAAGCACCTCCTGGTTGTGCGGCTCGGCGAAGAAATCGACCAGCGCCTGCGCCACCTCCGGGCCGATGCCCGGCGTTTCGATGATCGCGGCCAGTTCCTTGGCGGATCGGGCACGGAATTTCTCGTCCGTCTCGCCGACCGCCTGCACCAGGCCCGCGCGGTGGGCACGCGCTTCCTCGATCTTCGCGGTCAGCGCGGCCCAGGTCGAATAGCGGCGGGCGAGGTCGCGCGCCGTCACCTCGCCGACATGGCGGATGCCGAGCGCGAACAGGAATCGATCGAGCGGCGGCGTGCGTTTGGCGTCGATCGCGCGGATGAGATTGTCGACCGAGGTTTCGGCCCAGCGTTCGCGGGCGATCAGTGCGTCGCGCTGCTCGTGCAGGCGATAGATGTCGGCCGGCGAGTGGGTGAGCCCATCCTTGTAGAAGGCCTCGATATGCGTGAGGCCGAGCCCCTCGATATCGAGCGCATGGCGGCTTACGAAATGGCGGAGCCGCTCGACGCGCTGGGCGGGGCAGATCAGACCACCGGTGCAGCGCCAATCGACCTCGCTCTCTTCACGCGCCAATGCCGAGCCGCATTCCGCGCATTCGGTGGGGAAATGCCACGGATCGCGTTCTTCATCGCGAGTCAAATTCTGCACGATCTGCGGGATCACGTCGCCCGCGCGCTGCACGACCACCCGGTCACCGGGGCGCACGCCCAGCCGCTCGATCTCATCCGCATTGTGGAGCGTCGCGTTGGTGACGACGACGCCGCCCACCGTCACCGGCTCCAGCCGCGCGACAGGGGTGATCTTGCCGGTGCGGCCGACCTGTGTGTCGATCGTCCGCAGAGTCGTCTGCGCCTGTTCTGCCGGGAATTTGTGGGCGATCGCCCAGCGCGGCGCGCGCGCGACGAAACCCAGCCGCTCCTGCCAGTCCAGTCGGTCGACCTTGTAGACGACGCCGTCGATGTCGAAGGGCAAGTCGGCGCGTTCGGCCTCGATCGCCCGATAATGGGCGAGCATCGCGTCCACGCTGTCGATGCGGACCAATGCGTCCGATACGGGCAGGCCCCAATCCGCGATGGCGCGCATCACGCCATACTGGGTGTCGGCCGGAAGCGCCGAGACTTCGCCCCAGCCGTGGGCGAGGAAACGCAGCGGCCTTGAAGCGGTGACGGTGGCGTCTTTCTGGCGCAGCGAACCCGCGGCGGCGTTGCGGGGGTTGGCGAACTGGCGGGCCTTGGCGGCGTCCTCGACTTCGGCCAGCAGCCGGGCGTTGAGCGCGCGGAAATCGGCCTTGGCCATATAGACTTCGCCGCGGATCTCGAACACGTCCGGCGCGCCCGCGGGCAAGGTCTGCGGAATGTCGGATATGGTGCGGACGTTGGGCGTCACATCCTCGCCCACCGCACCATCACCGCGGGTCGCCGCCTGAACGAGCCTGCCCTTCTCGTAGCGGAGCGAGCAGGAGAGACCGTCGATCTTGGGTTCGGCGGTTATCGGCACCGCCGCGTCATCTGCCAGCCGCAGGAAGCGGCGGATGCGGTCGACGAACTCGGTCACGTCCTCGTCCGCAAAGGCATTGTCGAGGCTGAGCATGGCCCTGGCATGGGTTACCTTGGCCAGCGGCCCCGACGGTGCCGATCCCACCGACCGCGACGGCGAATCCGCGCGAACGAGCTGTGGGAATGCCCGCTCGATCGCAGCGTTTTCGCGCATCAGCGCGTCATATTCGGCATCCGAAATCTCCGGCGCGTCGTCCGCGTGGTAGAGCGCATTGTGGCGGGCGATCTCGGTTGCGAGCCAGGCGAGCCGATCGGCGGCGGTCTCGGAATCGGCGGGCAAGGCGGGCTTGGTCATGGCCTAGCGCTAGGCGATCCGGGGCAGGGCAATCAAGCGCTTCCGCCCCCGTCGACGGATCGATCATCTTCGTCGCAACGGACAGGCATCGGCCACCTCATTGTCGTTCAATGCAACGGTATCGTCGCGCGGCGATATCGCCAGCGCCCCGATCGCGGATTGTGCGTGCCAACGCCAATCAGGGGAGTGCGCCATGAGCAACTCGATCATCGACGGAACCATCCTCGAAGCCAAGGTCAAGCGCGCGGTCAAGCGCCAGACGCTGTTCGACACCGTCACCTTCCAACTCGCCGACGGCAGCCTGAAGACCATCAGGAAGCTTCAGGTCGCCAATGAGGTCGCCGGGCATCTGACTGCCGGCGCCAAGGGCCGTTTCTATCTCTACAAGATGGGCGACCAGCGCGGCGTTCATGGCATCCGCACGGTGGATGGCCGGGAGATCGCGGCCTATCCGCGGGTGATCGAGCGGCTGATGCTGGTCCTCGGCTCGCTCAACCTCGCGATCCTGATCGCCTGGATCATGATGGATGGCGAGGTGCGGCTACTGCCCCTGATCCTCGGGCCGATCTGCCTTGGCTTCGGCATCCTGCTTCACCTCACCGGCAATGCGGCGATGCGTCAGTTCGCCGCCGACGCTGGCCCCGATGCCCAGCCGCGTCCGGCGATCGTCTGATGCGCAGCCGCCAGCTCGACACCCGCCTTCCGATCGACCGGATCAAGCAGGCGTCGCCGCGCACGCAGCGTCGCCTTCTGCTGCTCGCATTGCTGCTCCGTTCGTCGGCTTCGGCCTGATCGCTGCAAGTTCGTCGCGATCCCCGTGGGCCTCGTCGCGGAAAAGCAACTCCGTCGCGTGGAAACCGGGGGCAGTCGCGCAAGGCAGGAAAGCGGCAAGCGACACGCCTAATCCACACTCAGCGGGCCGGGAATGGCCTGAATGTTCAAAGAGGAATGAAAGATGACTGCCAATTATGTTCGTACCGCCGCCACCTGGTTCGCGGCCATGTTCACCACCAGCCTGTTCGTCACTGCCGCCACGTCGTTCGCGCATGTGATCTGAGCAGGTGCGGGACTGGCCAGCGCCGTCGGACATCGGTTGAGATCCGTGTCCGGCGGCGTTGTTGTATCTTCCGTTTGCCGATAGCTGCGCCGCCTCAGTTCAGGCCGAGCGCGCTGTCCACCACGTCCGAATAGCTCGGACCCACCTGCACCTCTGCGCCATCCGCCAGGATCAGCGCAATCGACCGGTTCGCCCTGCGCACCTCGGTCACCCGTTCCGGCCGCACGAAGGCCGAGCGATGGACGCGGATCAACCCGCTGCCCACCAATTTCTCCTCCAGCGCCCCCATCGTCGTGCGCAGCATATGGCTGCGCATCTCGGTATGAAGCAGCACATAGTCCCGCGCGGCCTCGATCCAGTTGATGGTATCGAGCGGCACGCGGCGCTGACCATGCCGTTCGGGCACCCAGAAGGCCGCATCGTCGCGCGCCTCGGCGGCATTGGTGCGCAGGCTCAGCACCTGTTCTTCCAATGAATCGACCCGCTCCGCCTGTTCGCGCATGGCGCGGCGGCGACGCGCGCGCTCGACCGCCTGGCGCAGCCGATCGAAGCGGATCGGCTTCAGCACATAGTCCGCAGCGTCGACGTCGAACGCGTCGGGCGCATAATGCTCGTGTGCGGTGACGAAGACGATTTCGGGGCGCGGCTCGACCATGATGTCGGCCGCAGTGCGCAGGCCATTGCGCCCCGGCATCTGGATGTCGAGGATGACGAGATCGGGCTGAAGCCGCGTGATGGCTTCCAGCGCCTCCTCGCCCGTCATCGCCTGGCCGACCACCTCGGCGCCGTCGACATTGGCGAACAGCGCATTCAGTCGGTCGAGCGCGAGTGCCTCGTCGTCAACAAGCAGCACGCGCATCGAATGGTCCCATCCCCCAGAGTCATCCCCAGATACGAATTTCCCACAGGGAGGGATGCGTAGACAAGTGTTACTAATCGAAAAGCAGGCCGGAATTACGATTGTGCGGCGATTTTGGACGGAATTGCCGTCATAGCCTCATCCAGCGGCAGGCATATCCGCGCGAGGAAGCCAGTACCGACCGCTTCAGCCTTAAGATTGGCGCGCTCGCCATACAGCGCCTCGAGCCGTCGCCGGACGTTGCGCAGGCCAACGCCGGCGCCCGTGGTCTTTACCGAAGGCAGGTTCGCGCCGCCGTCATTGGCGATGCTGAGGCAGAGATTGTTGCCATCGATCGACGCATCGATCGAGATCGTCACCGGTTGGGCCGACCGTGCGACACCATATTTTATCGCATTTTCCACTAGCGGCTGGATCAGCAGGCCGGGTACATGGACGCTACGTGCAGCGGGGGCGCAACTGATCTCCACGCGCAGCCGCTCGCCGAAGCGCACGGCCTCGATACCGAGATAATCGGCGGTCAGATCCAATTCTTCTTCCAGCGGCACCAGTTCGGTCGGATCGCAGGCAAGCGAAGCGCGCAGGAAGTTGGAAAGCTTGTCCGTCATCTCCTCCGCATCCTCGTTGCGGCGGGTGACGATCAGCGCCGAGATTGCGTTGAGCGTGTTGAACAGGAAATGCGGATTGAGCTGTAGCCGCAGCGCTTCCAGTTCCGATCGTTGGGCGGCATTTTCGGCAGCCACCAACTGGCGTTCGCGGGTCATGGCGCGCCGTTGCGTGAAAGCGAGCTGGAACAGCGCGACATTCACCGTGAAGACGCAGACATAATTAAGCAGCGAGCCTGAAGCGCGCGCGAAGTTGACCGGGATGTTGCTCCAGGTCTCGTTGAAATGCTCTGCGACCCAGGCCGTGAACAGCAGATCGAACATGGTGTGGCCCAGCGCGATGCCGAACGTCGCCGCAACCAGCAGCACCGTGCGCGGGAGGCCGGGCCATGTGGTCGTTCCGCGAAATATCGCGAACAATATGAATCCCAGCACCATCGACAGCATCACGGTCGAGGAATCGAGCGCCACGCCGGCCCAGTCATTGGGATGACGCGAAAGGATGGCCGGCAGGAAGATAAGCAGCATGAACAGCCAAAGTGCCACGGTCAGCGGCACGGCATCGCTCCATCGCGCATCCGACTTCGCGGCTGGCATGTAGGTAGTGATCCCCCGGTTCTTACTGGGCGACATGTGCCTCAAAATGCCCGGTTCGTCACGTAATACGAGTTGCATGCTCCCGCTTTTGTCGAGCGCTGGCCAGAGCGCCAGCGGGGCGGGACGAAAATGCCGCGCGCTGCGACGAAGCTGAAAATCGGCCGCCCTGTTTCGCCATCGTCGCTCTCGCGGCGACGCCGGACGCAACGCGAAAGCTTCTCTCTCCGTAATGGCTAGTGACGCCGCCATCGCATTCGTCATCCGAAGCGATCCCGGGCGCGGGGTGGCGCCGCGTTTGTGGAGTAGGCGTCATGGAATTCGACGGAACGGAAGATCGGAATGGCAACCCACGGTTCGGCATCGTGCGCGGTCTGCTGGTGGCGGGCGCTGCGACGGCCGCGGTGCTGGCCTTCGTCAACGAACCGGCCTCGGTGGGCGGAGCCCAGGCGCTTGCATCCGTGATCCTTCCCGAGCCGCAGGCCGCCCAGCCCGTCTTCGCGTTCCGCTGGACTCCGGCGATGGTGGAAGCGCTGCTTGTGGAGATCGACGCCGCCAAGGGCGAGGGGCTTGATGCTGCGCCCTATCGGGCTGAGCCCATCCGCGCCGAACTTGGTCGCAGTGGTGGCAGTGCCCAGCTCGACGCGATGGCCGATGCCGCCGCGCTCAAGCTCGCGCAGGATTATCTGCTCGGCCGCGTCAGTGATCGCAGCGGTTTCGACTGGCATATCGAGCGCAAGGATGGCGATCTCAACCAGCTTACCATCGCGATGAAGCAGGCGGTTGCGGCCGGTCAGGTTCGCCTTTGGCTGCGGTCGCTGCTGCCGTCCGATGCACGCTATGTCGCGCTGCGCGACGCGCTCGCCGCGACGCCGGCCACGGATCAGGCAGGCCGCGACCGGCTGATGGCGAACATGGAACGCTGGCGCTGGATGCCGCGCGATCTCGGCCGCGACCATATCTATGTGAACGTGCCGAGCTACACGCTCGATCTGGTCGACGACGGCAAGGAGGTGTCGACCTACACCGTCGTCGTCGGCAAGCCGGCGACGCCGACGCCACAGATGACGATGACGGCCAGCTCGGTGGTGGTGAATCCGTCCTGGACGGTGCCGGCCAGCATCATCCGTTCATCGAACCTGAAACCCGGCAAGCGCGGTTACAAGTTTGTGGCTGCCGGTGGTGGGCGTTATGCCGTGGTGCAGGCGCCGGGGCCGGGCAATGCGCTTGGCAAGATCAAGATCGACATGCCGAACCCGCATGCGATCTACCTGCACGACACACCCGCCAAGGCCTATTTCGAGAAGACCTCGCGTGCCTACAGCCATGGCTGCATCCGCGTGAAGGACATCGACCAGCTCGCCGAAGAGATCGTGCGGCTCGACAATGGCAAGCTCGCCGATTTCGAGCGTGGGCTGGCGGGAAGATCGACCACAACTGTGAAGCTCGGCACAGCACGGCCGGTCTGGCTCGTCTACTTCACGGCAGACACCGGGCCGGATGGCAGGGTGGTGGCTTTGGAGGATCCCTATAACCGCGATACCCGATTGATCGCGCGCCTCAACGGTCCGACGCAACTCGCGTCGCGCTAAGCCAGGCGTCTTCGACTCATCGGGTCGGGCGGGGGAGGGCCTGTCGGGAAGTCGGCATCGGATCTACGGACCGATGCGGCTTCCCGGCAGGCTCAGTGTTTTTGAGGGGATGCGCGTTGGACCTTGATCGTTCCAGGCCCCCAGGGCCTGAAACGTGAATCAAGGTCAACCATTTGAATAGAGCCTGATTCACGATATCGGCGGAAGCGTGTAGCGCTTCCACCTCGATCGATCAGGCTCTAGCGCGTGCCGAAACCGAAATCCAGGAAGGTGGGAACCGGGCCGTTCCACCCATCGTCGGGGCCATCATCGGCAGGACGACGATCGCGGCGCGGTTCCTCGCGGCGGGCGGGCCTCGCCTCGCGCTCGGGCGCCGCCTTCGCGCGGGTGGGTTTTGCCTTGCTGGTTTCTTCCTTGGCAGGTGCTTCCTTGGCGGCGGCCGCCTTGCCGCGGGTGCGCCTGGCCGGCGCCTTCTCTTCGGCTGCGGGTTCCGGGGCCGGCTCGGCCTTGCGGATCCGCTCGATCTTCATCTGCGTCAGCTTCTCGATATTCTCGACGGCTTCCGCATCTTCGGGCGTGACGAGGGTGAAGGCCTTGCCGGTCGCGCCCGCGCGGCCGGTGCGGCCGATGCGGTGGACATAATCGTCGGGATGCCACGGCACGTCATAATTGAAGACGTGGCTGACGCCCTTGATGTCGAGCCCGCGGGCAGCGACGTCCGACGCGACGAGGATGTTGATCTCACCGGTCTTGAAACGGTCCAGTTCGCGCAGGCGCTCGGACTGCTCCATGTCGCCATGGATCTGGCTGGCGGCGAAGCCGTCGCGGCGCAGGCTCTGGGCGAGATCGCGCACGGTGGTCTTGCGGTTCGAGAAGATGATCGCGGTGCGAAGGTCCTCGGCGCGAAGCATTTCCTCCAGCTTGGCGCGTTTGCCGCGGGAGGAGACTTCGACCAGGCGCTGTTCGATCTGCAGATTTGCGCTCGCCGGCCGCGCAACCTCGATCCGCTTGGGATTGCTCAGGAACTTGTCGGCCAGCTTCTTGATTGGCGCGGGCATCGTCGCCGAAAACAGCAGCGTCTGCCGCGTCGCTGGAAGCTTGGTGCAGATTTCCTCGATGTCCGGGATGAAGCCCATGTCGAGCATGCGATCCGCCTCGTCGATGACGAGCAGGCTGCAGCCGGTCAGCAGGATCTTGCCGCGCTGGAACAGGTCCATCAGCCGGCCCGGCGTCGCGATCAGGACATCGACGCCCTTTTCCAGCGCCGCCACCTGATCGGCCATGTTCACGCCGCCGATCAGCAAGGCCATCGAAAGCTTGTGATATTTGCCGTATTTCTCGAAATTCTCGGCGACCTGGGCGGCAAGCTCGCGGGTCGGTTCGAGAATCAGCGATCGCGGCATCCGCGCCCGGCTGCGGCCGTGGGCGAGGATGTCGATCATCGGCAGCACGAAGCTGGCCGTCTTGCCCGTGCCCGTCTGGGCGATGCCGATGATATCCTTCATCATCAGCACTGGCGGGATCGCCTGCGCCTGAATGGGGGTTGGCTCGGTGTAACCGGACTCGGTCACAGCGCGCAGGAGTTCGTCAGAAAGGCCGAGATCGGCGAAAGTCATAAGCGACCTGGAAATACGGCAGCGCGCGAGACCGCGCCGCACCTGCCCGCGCGCTTGGGCGGACAGGGCCGATTTGTCAAGCAGGGTGGGCGATTCGCAGCGGTTTTGCGGCTACTTCTTGGTCGATTTCACGGGCGTAAGGGTGCGGAAACGGCGAATCTGGCATTCGCCACCTGATCGGGCATGAACGGTGTCGCGGCCAGCGCACACCCGCTTGTCGCCGGAAGGGCGGATATAGAAGCCGCTATAATAATCGAGCGCGGGGCATTCGTCCTCGAACTGGGCGCGGACCCGCCCGCCGCCGCGCAGGATGATGTCGACGCTGTCGGCCTTGACGACGGCGGCGCCGGCCACCGCCGACATCGACACGCATTTCGGGCCCTTGCTTTCCTTCCACTCGACGGGGGCCGGCGCATTGGTGCCGCGGGTCGGCACGCGCACGATCACCGTCTGGCGGATAGTGAGCTGCGCCAGGTGCATCGGCTGTACCTGTGGTTCCGAAACGACGATCGCCGCGCTGCCGCCCGTCAGCAGCAGCACGGAAAGCATGCCCGCACCAATCATGAAATCGCCCGCATAATGGCTGACACCGATTCCCCGTGATGCTTGAACAAGAGCTTAATCGCGTGGTCGTTTCCGTCGGGCTGTGACGCAGCTATAGCGGGCAACCATGACCACGTCTCCCCCCGAACCCGTTCTTCTCGAACGTCTTGCGGCGCGGCTCGGGCCACGGGGCTTCACCGCCGATCCCGTCGATATCGAGCCGTGGACCGTCGATTGGCGCGGCCGGGTGCGCGGCCAAGCGGCGGCATTGCTCTCGCCGGCCGATGCGGCCGAAACCGCCGATGTGGTGGCGATGTGCGCGGCTGCCGGCGTCGCCATCGTGCCGCAGGGTGGCAATACGTCGATGGTCGCCGGCGCGATCCCGCCTGCCGATGGATCGGCGCTGATCCTGTCGACCCGGCGGATGCGCGCGATTCGTTCCATTTCCGCCGCGGACGGGGTGGCGGTGGCCGAAGCAGGCGTGGTGCTGGCCGATCTCCACGCGGCGGCGGAAGCAGAGGGCTTGCGCTTTCCTTTGTCGCTGGCGGCCAAGGGATCGGCCACGATCGGCGGACTGATTTCCACCAATGCCGGCGGCACCCAGGTGCTGCGCTTCGGGCCGATGCGCGCGCTGGTGCTGGGGATCGAGGCGGTGCTGCCCGATGGTTCGCGGTTCGACGGGCTGACGGCGCTGCGCAAGGACAATCGAGGCTATGATCTCCGCCAGCTTCTTGCCGGGGCGGAAGGGACGCTGGGCATCATCACCGCCGCCAGCCTGCGGCTCCTGCCCGCGATCGGGCGCAGGGCCGTCGCCTGGGCAGGATTGCCGTCACCCGAAGCGGCGCTCGCCCTGCTGCGGCGGCTGGAGGCGGCGACCGGCGAGGCGATCGAGAGTTTCGAGCTGGTGCCGGACGATGCGCTCCAACTCGTGATCCGGCACATCCCCGGCAGTCGTAATCCGCTGGCGGGGGCGCATCCCTGGCATGTGCTGATCGAAGCGACGGCGCCGGCCGGCGCGCCCGATCCCGCCGACGCGCTCGGCACCGCGTTGGGCGCGGCGATCGAGGCCGGCCTGGCCGGAGACGCGGTGATCGCCGCCAACGAGAAGCAGGCGGACGCGCTCTGGCAGTTGCGCGAAAACATTTCGGAAGCGGAACGGATCGACGGTGTCGCCGCGAAGCATGATGTGTCGGTGCCGGTATCGGCGATGCCCGGCTTTATCCTGTCGGCCCGCAAAGAGGTCGAGGCCCGCTTCCCCGACGTGCGGGTATTGGCTTTCGGCCATCTCGGCGATGGCAATGTCCATTTCAACGTCCGCGCGCCCGCGGGTGTCGCCGGACCGGCCTGGCTTGCGGATACCGCCGCGGCGGTCAGCCGCATGGTTCATGATCTCACCGTCGCCGCCGGCGGTTCGATTTCCGCCGAGCATGGCATCGGCCAGACCAAGCTTGCCGAATATGCCCGGCTCGCCAGCCCCGCCCGGCTCGCGGCGCAGCGGGCGATCAAGGCGGCGCTCGACCCCAAAGGCATCATGAATCCCGGCAAACTGGTGCCCTGAAGGCATCCCCCCGCCTTGCCTCGCGGCCAGTGGCGCCATAGACGGGCAGGCTGACGGGTCCGGGGAATCAGTCCCGGATCGCAATAACAGGTTCGGGAGACTTCATTTCATGGCGAGCGCACCGCCGAGCGGCCTGCCGCTTTTCTACAACCAGCTTCAGCCGCTTTCGAGCAGCGCCCACAGCGATTTCGTCGCGCGGCGCCAGGAAACGGCGCCCTTCCTCGCGAAGGCCCATGCCGTGCCGCTCACGGTCGAGGAGTTCGGGTTGGCCCAGCGCCATTTCCCGATCGTCTTTTCGGCCGGCCCCAACCCGGTGCCGCTGGCGCTGATGGGCCTCAACGAAGGCGTCAACATGTTCGTTGACGACAATGGCAAGCTGACCAGCGACGTCTGCGTCCCGGCCTATGTGCGCCGTTACCCGTTCATGCTCGCGAAGCTGCAGCAGAATAGCGACGAACTTTCGCTCTGTTTCGATCCTACCGCGGATGCGATCGGTCAGGGCGGCGAGGGCGATCCGCTGTTCGTCGACGGTCAGCCGTCGGACGCGACCAAGGCAGTCCTCGGCTTCTGCGAGCAGTTCGAACAGGCCGGTCAGCGCACAGCGGCCTTCGTCAAGGAACTGACCGATCTCAAGCTCTTGATCGACGGCGAAGTCGCGATCCAGCCCGAAGGCGCAGCCCAGCCCTTCATCTATCGCGGCTTCCAGATGATTTCGGAAGAAAAGCTCCGCGAACTGCGCGGCGATCAGGCGCGCAAGCTGATCCAGAACGGCGTGCTCGCGCTCGTTTACGCGCACCTCTTCTCGCTGACGCTGATCCGCGATCTGTTTGCGAAGCAGATGCAGGCCGGCAAGGTTCCGGTGCAGCAGCCGGTGCTGCAGGCCTGATAGAATGGCGGCGGGCGGCGGCTTTGGGGACAGTCGCCGCACCGCCGAAAAACTTGGACAGGCATATTGAAATCGGGGGTGTCGAGGCATATCTTCCGACTAGTGCGCGGGCCGTGTCCCCCTTTCGCGACCGCGCATGAGCGCGTCTTCGGGCGCGCTTCCTCCCTGAACCTTGGCCACCTCGTGCCACAAGCACGAGGTGGTTTTTTATTGCGTGGATGAGGTCATTCCGCCGCGCGGCGCAGCGGCGTCGACAATTCCTCGACCATGGCCGCGACAAGCTCGGCGATCACCGCGCGGATGCGGGGAAGATCCTCACCGGGGTCGCGCAATCCGGGCGCGAGATAAAGGCTGCGGTCGACCTCGATCTGGATCGCATAGACACCGCGGGGCACGTCCGCCTGCCGATCGAGCGTGTGGCCACCGGCATAAGGGCTGTTACGGCCGCAGATGAAGCCCGCGCCTTCGATCACCGCCGTCAGCCGGTCGACCAGGAGCGAGGGCGCCGTCCGGCCATAACGATCGCCGATCACGAACTGCGGCGGTCGCGTGGCGCCATGGGCCGGCAAGGGCGGCATGGAATGGCAATCGATCAGCAAGGCCACGCCGAACCGGCCATGCGCCTCGTCGAGGGCCGCGGCGATCGCGGCATGCCAGGGGTGATGGTGCTGGGCGACGCGCTCCGCAATCTCTTCGTTCGTCAGTCGCCGATTCCATATCTCTCCGACCCCCGCGAGCCGGCGCGGCACGAGGCCGAGGCCGCCGCGCACCTTGGCGCTGCTGATCAGACCGCGACCGCGGGGCAGCGGATCGATCATGCCGGGATCCAGCTCGCGCTCGTCGCGGTTGAGATCGATCCAGGGGCGCGCGCGCGTCGACACGAAGGCGGTGCAGCCGGCCGCGACGGCGTCGCCGATGAGCAGATCGGCATGGCGATCTTCCAGCGCCTCCAGTCGCGCCTGCGGCACCCGCGCCATCTCCAGCATCGCCGGCGGATAGTCCCGCCCGGCATGCGGCACCGAAAGCAGTACGGGGCATGTCGGCCGGGCAGGGCCGTGCCGCACAAAGCCTGGCGTCCGTTCGGACTGGGATGGAACCGCAGACATCGGCTGCCATCTAAGGCACAGGCGCCGCGATCTGCAATTGCGCCATGGCGACTTCTGCCGCGGGGCTGGAAAATTTTAACCAGAAGGGGCATAAGCACGGCCACATGCGGGCGGCAATTCGGCCGCTATGGGGACCGCAATGATTCGCATTCTGCTGGCCGAAGACGACGATTCGATGCGCGAATATCTGGCGCGCGCGCTCGATCGTTCCGGCTATGCCGTGACCGCGGTGGATCGCGGCACCGCTGCTCTGCCCTATCTGGAGAGCGATACCTTCGATCTGCTGCTGACCGATATCGTCATGCCCGAGATGGACGGGATCGAGCTGGCGCAGCGCGCGGCGGTGATCGCGCCGGCCATGCGCGTCATGTTCATTACCGGCTTTGCCGCGGTTGCCCTGAAAGGTGGGGCGACCCCGCCCAACGCCAAGGTTTTGTCCAAGCCCTTCCACCTGCGCGATCTCGTCATGGAGGTCGACCGCATGTTCGAAGTCGGCAGCGCGACGGGCATTTGAGGGCTTTTTCGTAAAAGTTGCGCAGAGCGGCTTGCCAGCCGCGGGACCCTTCGTTAGGGGGAGCGCCTCACGGCGGGCGTGTAGCTCAGTGGTAGAGCACTGTGTTGACATCGCAGGGGTCGCAAGTTCAATCCTTGCCACGCCCACCATCGAAAACCCCGGAGATCCGCGATCTCCGGGGTTTTTGGTATCAGGGGCACACAGTTCCCCGTTGGCACAGTCGTACTGTCACCAGTCCAACGCGGCGGCAGCATCCTGCATGAAGCTGGGACTGTACCGGGCATAGGTCCGCTCCGTGACGCGGGTCGAAGTATGGCCCAAGAACTGGGCAATCTTCTGCATCGGCACATCGGCTTGGGCCATCCACACTCCCGCCGTGTGCCGGAAGACGTGGGGCGAGCAAGGCACGCTCGAGCGCTTGGCCGCTTCTCTGATCGCCTTCTTGATGCTCTTGAGGGGTTTGCCGTCCCATTCGATCACATGAGTGGTGAGCGCGCCTCGGGCAGCCTCCTCAAGCGCGAGGAAGGCCCGGGTGTTCATCGGCACCTCCGTCTCTCGCTTGTTCGTCTGGTGTCGACCTGCTGGGGCGTAGTTGATCGTCCGGTGCTTAAAATCGACCTGTTCCCATTTCAGAGCCAGGATCGACTTCATCCGAGCGCCGGTCGTGATTGCCAGGATGATGAACAGCCTGACATGAGTCGCCTTCACATGGGCTAGGAGTCTTTCCAACTCATCCTTGGTTAGATATCGACTCCGGGGCTTGCTAGCAGGCGGCGTCCAGACGTGCGTGTTGCCACGGCCGTAACGCAGGTTCAGGCAGGCACGCAGATATTCGAGTTCGATCCGGATCGTGCTGTCCGCGCGGTCGAGGCGCTTCCGCAACTTCGTATATTCGCGACACAGGTCGTGATCAATGGTGGTGCCGAGACGCTGACCAAAGAACGGCTCCAGAGCCTTCCAGGCATTTTGCAGCCTGGATAGGTCTGAAAGCTCCTTCGAACGGTCCTCATAGTAGGCCGCCCACAGGTCAGCGACTCGGTCGGACGCGGGCTTGTGAAGGTTTCTCCAAATGTCCCGAGCGCGAGCTTCTGCTACGCCGCAGTCATTCGTCCCAGTCGAGAGGCGAACGCGGCTTCGTCCCGAGCCGTAGGCGAGGGCAAGCTTTCCGCGGTGCAGGACAAGTTTGTATGGGGCTGACATTCGTAACGATGAACCTCAATCGCTGGAGTGCGGATAAGTTTGCCGGGGCGGAAACCGATCAAGTCGCCGCGGCGGACCATTTGGCGGATCTTCTCCGCGCTGCAGCTCCATCGCTGCGCCAAGGTCTGGGGTGTATAAGGTGGTTCGATCATCAATAGCCTTTCTCGTCATGAGGATGAGGCGCGTAGCGGGGAGCGCCGCCGCTCCTCAAGTTCGGCGTGACCGGTAGCTAGGCTACGCGTTCGATTGATCGCGGTTCGAGCGAGCCATCACTTCAGCCGCGATCAACTTTTCGGCTTGGATACGGATAGCTTCCGGAATGGCTCCTCGTTGCAACATGTGAAGAGCACACCAGCGTGGAGATGACATCCGCATGGCACGGCCATCATCATCGGCGACTTCTGGATGCTCCCAGAGCAAGATCTCAAAATCGATGAAGGCGCAGCCGAACAGGCAATCGTCGTCGCCCTTCGCGCGCTGATCCTCGCTGAGCAGCGTGACGAGGTAGACGGCGCGCATCTGCTGAACGGCGCTGCATCCTAGCGCCTCGACGTTCATTTCGAACTCGATGGCGCCGACGAGACGCTCGCCGTCCTCCTCGGAGAGGGCAATGTAGTCCATGACCTCATGAGGTGTTGGTCCCACGTTTAGTGAGGCTTCAATGTCGATGTCCGCTTTCGCTGCCTGTGCGACAATCACGGCGTAGGGGGCGGATGGATTGAACTCGCCCCACAGGCGCAATTCGAGCTCCCGGCGGAGATAATCCGGCAGCTTCTTGAAATTATCAGGCATTGTCAGCCCTTTCCGTTGACGCGCGCCGACCGACCCGCTGAAGCACAGCGGGCGGCCGACTGCAGAATTAGGGGGATTAGGCGGCGCCTAGGAGCTCACTCTGGGCATGAATAAGGCCTGAGAGATCTTCCAGCACCAGACGCCGTTCTTCAGACGCCTGGTCGAGGCCGTGCAATTCCGCCTGCCAGAGCATTTCGAGCTTTTGCTTCACAGCGGTGAAGCTCGGCGCTGGCGTGTCGAGCAGATCGTCCTGGGTCGCCGCGATCGCGCGCTCAAGCGCATCGTGCTCCTCCGGCGGAGACTGCTCCAGGCGCTGGGTCAAGCTCAAATAGTGGGCGTATCGGGTATTCCACGCGCCATCGGGCACGCTATGGGGCTTCGCAGCCATTCGACTCGTCTCCTCAGTAGACGGTTGGTGGTCAGGACCGGCTCGACGTTGGCGCGTCGGGTCGGTCCGTCTTCAGCAGTTAGGAGTCGGAGAGTCCCGCGTCAATCAGAGATGTACATTGAAAGCCGATAAAAGAACATCGTAGCCTAGCTATAAGCCAAAATATTAGAAATTAGGGTTCAGTCCGAGCCGCTGATCTCGACCCTGTCTATTTGTCTATCTACTTGCCCCCTTTTAAGAAGTAATGGAGTATGAACCTCATCCCAACTGAGGCGGTGGTCCATTCTCCGTAGTTTGCACCGATCCACCTAGACAGACAGACAGCTGCCTCTGCGCCCTCTACCGGACGAGTTCCACTGTCCGCGCCGAGATTGACCGCAGGAGCCTCAGCAACCGTTCCTCCTGGAAAACGGGCTCCTCGGCGTCAACGGGCGGCTGCGAGCTTGCGGGCATAACCCCGAAACATGCCGGCAAGTGGAGGTCGGTCAAGCGCCCTTCATCTGCCAGATATTCTTCAATGCGATCCTTGGGCGTCGCCGCCTGCCAGTAATCTGGATGCCGGACAGCCCAAAGGCAGGGGCGATCCCCTGTGCCGATGAAGCGACCGGGAATGCGCATGCCGTTACCAATGCGGTGCTGCCCAAGATCCACGGCGCCAATCTGTCGCAGCGCGTTCTGAATTGCGTTGCGAGAGGCCCTCGGGAGGCGGCGGTTGATCGCGTCGCTGATTTGACCGAGCGTTAAGACATCGACGTGGAACGGCGGTTGACGCTCCTCGAGCATCTCCAGCAGCTCCTGAACGACCGGGGTCCGGCTACGTTCGATGAGCGCGGCCTTTGCTTGGGTCATCGGCGGACGGGCACACGGGTCGAAATCCTCAAGCTCGATCTCGTCGAGATACGCTCGGATCACGCCAAGGTTGGCTCGCCACCACTGGTTTAACTCTACATAATAGCTCGGTTCACGCGGCACAGCCGGGCTGTTGATCATGAAAATGCGGCGGTCTTCCTGATCAATGAGAATGGGCACTTCGAGGTTCGTCAAGAAGACGAATGTCGCCATGTTCGGAACCTCGCGCACGTCCTGGTACAGGCGTCGGACGGGGGACGTCGTGGCCGTGATCAGATCCTTCATCTTGTTATACGCCTTGGGACCGACGCCGAAGTTGATCTCTTCAACGAGCACAAGCAGCTTGCCTTCGATGTACGACTGGTATGGGCTCTCGATCTCCTCCGTCGTGGCCTTGCGGCAGTTCCGAGGACCCATGAGCTGGAACAGGATCTCCATCAGCGTCGACTTGCCAATCCCGTGCTCCCGGCTCCCGAAAATGAGAGCGTGGTTCAGCTTCTGGCCTGGGTTGCGGACGAGATGCGCGATCATCTTCAGAAGGTGATCCCGCTCGGCTGGCTCGGGCACCAGATAGTCCACGAACTCCCGGAACGGAGTGGCATCCCCTTCCTGAGCCTCGACGGCAGAAGGGCAGTAAGTGTTCAGCCAGTGGCGTCCATAGGCCTCGTATATGCCGCGCGGCTGGCACGGGTCGAAGCTCACGTTCTGGATCATCTCAATGTAGCCCCCGTCCGTGAGGAACTTGGCAACGTTTCCCTGCTTCTTCATCGACAGCAGATGATTGAACTCCGTTCGAAATGCCTGCTGACTCAGCCGCTCGCCGCTCGCGAGATGCATGAACTGGTCGGCACCCGACACGTATATCCAATCCCGCGCGAGCCTGATCCAGGCCGTAGGATTTTCGCGACCCGTCCGCCACGCGCTGTCGAGCGTGGCCGCGACCTCACGATCTCCCAGACCGATCGCAAGTGCGACCTGGGCCAGTTCGTCGGCATAGGATGGCCAGTCCTCACCCGCGGCGGCAACATCTTCCGCGAGGCGAACGGCCACTTGGAAGAGGCGATTGTTCCGCCCACCCTCGTTTTCCTTGCCAAGCTCGGACTTCGCCTCGTCAAGGTGCTGCTGCAGCCAGCTCTGGAAGCGCGACCGCGACGCAAAATCGGAGCCCGAGCGGTCAGCAGCTGCGCGCGTTCCGCGCTTGCCCTTTGACGGTGCCCCATGGCCCGTGGCGGCGAGCGCGGTGCGGAGGCGCTCCTCGATCGTCATCGGCAGCGTCGGGATCTGGTCGAGCACCTCCCACAGGTTGGTGTTGGCGGAATACACGATCGACGGGACACCGCAGGCGGAGCAGGCTCCGTTCGGGCCAGCCACATTCTTGGCGCCGCAAGCGGGGCAATCTGGGTGGATCGACGGCGGGAGCACGACCTGGTTGCCGAGCCCGAGAAACTCGCAGATCATCGCGCCATTGGCGCCCCGCAGCTTGAAGTTGGGCTGCCCGGCGAAGCGATAAGCGAGAGCCATGCCCTTCTTGCCCACACGCACCCACGGGGTCGGACCACAGATCTCACGGATCGCGGCTTCGAGCTCCTGGTCCTCGGTGTCGATGTCGATCATGCACAGGCCCGACTGGGGGCCGAGCGGCAGGCCGATGTTGCCCTTCGGAAACGAGGCCAGCCAGTGCTGCATCTCGATCTCGGTCGGCATGCGCGAACCGAACATCGACCACTGGTTGATGATTGGAGCCTTAGCATGCTCCTTCAGCGGAATGACCGGCAGGTTGTGCGCCCAGTAGAGCGGAGCGAAAGTTCCGAATATGTTGATATTCACGAAGTAAGCCTCCTTTGCCTTCGTAGGAGGTCGTCCGTTTAGTCAGAACAAATTGGATGTCACAATAGACCGCACATCATAACCAGGTTATTCGTGCCGCGCGCATCGTAGCCTAGTTTGTCTATGCGAAGTGTGTTGATTGCGGGCTTCGCGGGGTTCACGCGCGCGCACCCCCACGCGCGTTTATAAACTGTCTAATGGGTCGAGGTTGTCCGACTTGGCGGTGGCTGCCCGTAGCGGTGGCCGACTGTGGCGAAAGTCGTCTGTAGCCAGGCGCGTCGCATCGCCGAACTGCGTTCATGCTGCTTCGGGCACCTGATACTCCTCGACCTCGATTAGGTAGAACGTGACCATGCTACCCACAGGCAGCTTGCCGTCGTCGCCGACCTGTGGGCCGCGGTAGTGAAGGTGAATAGCGCAGACTCCCGGCTTCAGCATCGCGTAGCGTGCCGTCTCCTCTGACGCACCCGGTAGCTGTGCATGAGCCAGCCGATCGTGGCTCACTCGCGTGGCGACGATCTTAGTATCGGTGTCGACTAAGGATCGAGCCTCCTCGGCTTCGATGATCTTGATGTGGGCCGTCGCACCCTCCCCGAACATTGCGGGCGAGAAGGTAGTCAGCACATAATCAACCTGGGGCATGGATATCACTCATCTTGGTTCTGCGGCTCAGGAAGAGCGGGTGGCGAAGCGGGTGCCGTGCCATGGTAAAACGCAAAATGCTAGGTATACGCTGTAGAATGTGAGGGCGTCATCGGTCGACGCCTTATGGCGTGCCAGTTGCCCCGCCATCCCATCTTCGACGAGTGTTCGCGCAGCAGGTCCGCGCCCAGCGCAAGCGGCTGGGGCTCAGCCAGGAGGAGCTGGCCGATCGGGCGGAAGTGCATCGGACCTTCATCGGTGCGGTAGAGCGCGCGGAAACCAACGTATCGATCGACAACATCGCCCGCATCAGCGCCGCTCTCGGAGTCAGTGCCGGAGATCTCCTCGTGGAGGAGTAAGAACTCGAGCCCGATATGTAGAGCTCGACGTACCTGGGAATTTGGATTGCTCCGAGACGTGGTCTTCATGGACGATATGCGAGCTGATGCTCGGCGGTACGCAGAAGGGTACCACGACATTTCCTGCATTGGCGAAGATCCAGCTCTGACTATCGACGATTTACCGCGATATAATTGGGCGTTTTTCTGGACACTGAGGCTTCAGTGCTTTGCCTTGTAATGAGCTCAAGTCACGGAAGCGCGACGAGCACGCGGTCCCAGTTCGGCGCGGGAGATCGATTAGCGATCTTTGCGGATTGACGCGGGCTACCCTTTGTTTCAGGAGTCGCATCGACTCGCTGGACTGCGAGTCGGATATGAACCTGGACAGGTTCTGGATGGGGTTGTCGCCGGACGGTGACGGTTCGTGGAATAGCCAACCGCGCGCGCCGTTGACTTGAAGTCGACGCCATCCGGATCCGGTCCTCCTGGTAAGGAAGACTGAGACATGAACCCCAACGAACTTATAATCCGCTTTGACTCCGTCGATCGCCAGACCGAGGGGCCCGTCACGCGCCTCGTCGGCTTCGTACGTGCGCGTAACCTGCTGCCACTTCTCGACGCCGCGGATCTCGAGGCCAATCCACGCACAGCTAAGATCGGCCCCATCACGGCCGACATTATCGAGTCGATCGAGAAGACGCCGGAGCTCTTTCCTTTTAAGACAAAGGGCATTCTAGTTGCCTCGGCCAACTGCCGAGAGCTCGAACGGCGGCGTTACCACATGACGTTCGAAAATCCTGACATTGAGGGCATCCTGGACGGGGGTCACAACACGCTGGCAATCGGTACTCATATCCTCGCCGTCGCGCACGGCGACCCCAAATCAGTCAAGAGGATCAAGGCTTGGCCAGACTTCAGGGCTGCATGGGAGGCCAGTCGGAAAGAGGTAACAGCGCTCAAAGCATCGACCGCCTCGGGCAGCGGCGGACCTCTCGATTTTCTCATTCCAGTTGAAGTTCTGATCCCAACCGACACGGAGGACACGCTCGCGCTCGAAGCCTTCACGAGCTCACTCTTCGAGATCGGTGCGGCGCGTAATAACAACCGCCAACTCGCAGACGAGGCCAAGGCGAATAAGAAGGGCTTCTACGACGAACTGCGCAAGCACGTGCCTGCGAGCATCGCCAAGCGGGTTGAATGGAAATCCAACGACGGCGGCGAGATCAAGGTACGTGATCTGGTCGCCTTTTCGTGGGTGCCCCTCTCTGCGGCGGAACTGCCACCCGGCGTATCACCGCCGCGCCCTGCGGACATCTACAGCGGCAAAGGCAAGTGCTCCTCAGCGTTCGACACCCTGATGGAGAATGCCGATGTCTCGACCAAAATGGCGGACGGCACGCATGAACTGCACAGCACGGTGATCGGTGGCGCGCTCGCGATCGCGGGAGAGCTCCCGGAATTAATCGACACAATCTACGCGGAGTTCCCACTGGCTTACAATCGCACCGGAGGCAGCTTCGGTATGCTACGCGCCGTAACACCGGCCAAGGATCTGCGCACGAAACCGACTACGCCCTTTGGCAAGGTGTCGATGGGATACCGTTATCCTGACGGCTTCATTGTGCCGCTTGTTTACGGGCTCAAGGCCCTTCTCGAGACCGACGCGGCAGGCAAGGTGCAATGGAAGACCGATCCCGGCACCTTCTTGACCGAGCACCTCGACGAGATCGTCCGCAAGTACAAAGTTCTTATCCAGGCATTCGGCGGCGATGCGCAGAAGATCGGTAAAAATGAGGGCAGCTACTCGCTGGCCTATGATGCGTTCGAAACCGAACTGCTCAAGCGGCGCCAGGCGGCATGAGGGGAGAGAACATATGCGCGCAGTGAATAGTGGCATACGCCTTTCGGAACGGGACGCCGCAATCATCAAGACGATGATTGCCCGCGGCGACCGCCAGCATGACATTGCCGCCTGGTTCGGTGTTAACAGCGGACGGATCGGCGAGATCGCAAGCGGAAAGACCTTTGACGGGGTCGCTCTTGCTGCGGGAAACCTTCCGCCGCGGGGGCCCTATCCTAGCGGACGTGAGGCTACGATCGTTCTTGACGCGCTGGCGCAGGCCAAGGGAGCGCTGGCATCAGCTGAAGCGGTTGTGCGTCGATACAGTTGAGAGGCGGCGGGTCGTTCCAAATAGGAGCGACCCGCCAGACCATCTTAATCATTCATCCTCGAAGCCGGTCTTCGTCTTGTCGAATGGCGGCACGACATATGCCGGGGTGTAGCCTGGGCTCGTGATGGCGCAGCTCCTATCATGATCAGTTGGCAGGAGTTCACGGCTGCCACCAAGCGCGACGGCGAGTCGCGGCAGGCGATCGAGTATCTGATCGAACCGGTCGCGGACCCCGGTCGGGAAATCGGTGACGGCAACACGCCAGACGCGCACGGATCCTTCCGACCTGCCTTCGGCCAGCGCATCCCTGAGTGGAAGGGCCGAGCCGCCGCCTGTAACAACGACGCGGATCGCTCCGTCGCCATATTGCTGCAGATAGGTTCTGTCCGCACCGTCGAAGCACCGCGCCTGCGACTCGCACAATTCTCTAACAAAGTTCGCCCAATGCGAGCTCCGGAGAAAATCTTGGCGGCTGACATTGATCAAGAACTGGCCGGGGAGCTCGTGATCAAATTGCTCGTCGTCCGCTGCCGTCGCAGCGAAGAGCCGTTCCTTGAGGTCGGGCGCGTCCAGGGCAAGTCGCCCGCGATGTTCCTCGCCCGCCTGTTCCTCCACCAGAAATTCCACCAGCGCTGCGTCTACGGCATCGCCGGCGACCTCAACGGAAAGCGCGCCATCGCGGATTTGGATTGGGACGAGGTCGCCATCGGCGAGCTTCTTCAGGCAGAGGATGCAGAAGTCCGTAGTGCCCGCTCCCACATCTGCGATCATGTAAACGGTCTGATTGTTGAGTTCCTGATCCATGGCAAAGGCGCCGGCCGCAACGGGCTCGCCAACGCAGCCCGGCTCGGCAAGCAGCCAGTCCGGTGCTGACAAGCTCTTCACAGCGTTGAGGGCGGCACGCATAAGACGTGTGTCTACTCCACCCACCAGCTCGACTCCGAATGTGTCGGCGAGGATGGCGGCGCGGCCGAGCATCGTGCCCAGCGCCTCGCGGACATGGCGGCGCCCCGCGTCATAAGCGAAGGGCATGGCATACCGTCGCGGCGTCCAGGGGCTCATGCCTTGATCCTCGAGCCGCAACGCGCCGAGCTGGGTCAGGAAACCGAGATAAGCTTGGATGCAGTCGCGATAGGTGAAGCGGATGCCGTCATGTTCTAGTGCGACTGCCTCTAGTACGGCGGGCGCTCCCCACAGCTTACTCTTGAAAGACGTCAGCACAGGCAGGCCCGCGTCGCCGGCCAGCTTCGCTCGCTGGCCGAACACCATCCTGCCTTCCGCGTCGAGTGCGATCAGCGAGCGCACCCAGAAAGGGTCGCTGCCGTCCTCTTTGCCGATTTCGAGCGGCTCAAAATAACCGCCGTCAGGCTCCAAGGCGATCTTGGACGCCGCCGTGCCAAAATCAATGCAGATGCGGCCCTGTTTGACGGGATCCGCTAAAAGCAGTGCGGTGTTGAGGGTGATTTCCGGCAAAGGTTCGGGATCGAGCTCAACGGGACGGACCCCGGCTAGGCCTTCACTGCCCGGAAGAGGAGGGGGCGCTTCCGACGTGTCGGTCGGATCGCCGCCCCGGCCCACCATTTCTCGAAACGCTTCATATTCAGATTGACCGATGGGTCCAATCAGACGGTAAAGACCGTTAGGTACAGGAACAATCCGCTCGAACAAAGCTGTAAGAAACGCCCGCGACGCATCGTTCATTTGCGCTTGCTTTCCACTCCAGAAACTTTCGCCGGCACAATTACTTCGGTCGTGCCATTTGGCAACAGGCGTTCAATCCCGGCGCGTTTGATCTGTACCATTTCGGTAACGATCATTTGGCCATCCTCGCGCTGATGCCGGCCCGGCACGGCTTCGACCACTGATCCGACCTCGCCAAACGCCGAAAGAGAACGGCGGCGCGAGAGCGAAAGCACATCGTTGGCGAGTGCACGCGAATAGTTGAGGAACTGCACCAGCGCTCGCGCGATTTCGACTGGCGGCGCCCGCTGTTCGCGCATGCTCACGAGCGCTTCCTTGACATCGCCGTCAGCGAGCGACTGAACATGTAACGCGCGGAGCGCCGATCCGGCCAGAACCATATCGATGTCGCGCAAGCCGGCTTCCTCCGCAGCATCCGTTCGGAAGCGCGGGGCCATTTGGCGACCACCCGCGCGCAGCCAATCCTGCACCTCCGAAGCGAGACCTGGTACTTCGGCGAGTCGGGCGAGTTGAGGCTCGACGCGACGCCGATCGCCCGCGAGTTGGATCAGCACGGCGAGCAGCTCCTGTGAGGCGCTTCCAGTCTGCGCGCGCAGCGTGATGGCCTGGAGTAGTGTTTGCTCCAGCCGACGGCGCGCAGCCGCGGCATCCCTGGGCCAGCTGTCAGTCTTGTGCCAGTACTTGAGCCGCCCGACCGTCTTATAGGCTTCGGTTTCAACTGAGATCAGGAAGCGAGTGCGCAGCAGTGTCGACAGCAGCATCAGCGCTCTAGCCACCACGCCCGCCGCCGCTTCGTCGCTCTCCGCGCCGGTGATTGGGCGGGCATAGCGGAAGATGAGCGACTGCATCATGTCGTTGAAGGCGGCGGACAGATCATCGCCATTATCGCTCAAAGCGCCGCGCGTGGCTTCCTCGATTGCAGGCAGCAGCTTGACGATCCGCTTCGCGCGCGAAAGTTCGGCTTCCTTCGTGCGGGGATCCTCGTGCAGCGAGCCGGGTATCGCGCGGGCGAGGAGCGCGAAGGCATCGGCCAGCGTATCGCTACGCGAGAAGGCTAGATCGGCGAACGCTTTGCGCACGTCGTTTTTCTGCCGGGGCTGCCCGTCCTCATCGACCAACGCGCGCGCCGCATAGCTGGGCACCCAGTCCGCGTCCGAGCGAGCGATGACCAGCGAGATATAAAAGCGGTCATCCGACGTCAGCGCTTCTTGCCCTTCGGGCCCGAATTGCGGTGGAGGTTCGCAAACGGCCGCGCGCGCAGCGGTCGCTACCGCTTCCTGCTTTTGCCGGGTCGTATTATCCGCCCGGCCGATCAGCGCCAGCGCCCTGAGCCGGGTCGCCGGGGCACCGCTTGTGGCGATCGGCACCAGCGCCGCCACTGATTGGCGGAAGGGCTCCAGATTGCCGATGGTGGAAAGCCGGTGGACGGGGATGGTCGCGATGGCCTTTGCATAGCCATCAAGGTCACGCGCCCGCGCACGCTCCAATAGGGTCTCGGCGAAAGTGTCAGTCATGCCTCCCCCTAATCGCTCCTCCGCCGATTACTATCGGCACCTCACCCCTCAGCGTAGCACCGCCCGATAGATCGCGCCCGGCTCCACCAAGCTTGGCGCGGTTATGCCGACGTCGGGGTTGGACATGCGCAGTCGGTAACCTTTTTCCAGCCAGCCGATTAGCTCGGCGGGATCGCTGACACGGACATAATCGCGCTCGAAGCGGGTCCTTGAGACGATATAGGCGTCGTCGCGGTGCAAGTGCGGGTAAAGCAGCTTGCCGGTGTGCTGCCCGCGGCTGACGAAGGCGTGGAGACCGGTAGAATGATTGGGTCGGCTCATTGTCGCGCCTCTGCTCTGCCCTCGCCATTCATCTCTTCATCAGCCATTCAATTCGTGCCACCGCGCGATGACGAGATCGGGTTTTTACCGTGCCGATCGTACCGTCCGCGTCCGCCGTAAGGAGGTGCGACTTCCGATACAGTGGACCACCGGTGATCAGATTGGCGCGGGAAGATGCAAGCCAGGCGACGAGCGATGGACACATGCCTATGATCCCGACTCGTCGCTCATTACAGGAACGCCCCTGGGCCAGCCGTCGAGCTTGTCGAGCAGTTCCGGTATGTCGGACTGCCATGCGCGGCGCTCGGTCACGTCCGGTTGTGTACTGGCGATCCAGGAAAGCGCTTGGGCGAGATCATAAACGGTATCGGCGGGAAAGGCAGCGCCCGGCACCAGTTCGCCGGCGATCATCGCCCTTTTGGACGGCTCGCCACCCTCAAACGGGACCGGCCGCGCGTCGTGTCCGGTCCGGCAGATGTGAAGACAGCGTGCCGCTGCCACCCTCCCCCAGCGGAGGGCAAGCGGGCCGTCCGCCCAGCGCATGAGTTCGTCCAAGCGAAGTTGGCTTTCCCACCATAGCCGAAGCGTTTTAAGATCCTCGTCCGCCGCCCTCAGGCCACGGTGAATGGCGTGACCGATCATGTCGAGGTCCAGCCGGCGGTCGTGCGCTGCCTTGAGGCCCAGTTCGGAATTGCGAACCACCAGACCGTTGGTGCAGATCAGCCGCAGCCAGCTCACCTCAAGGATTAGGCGGCTCGATCCGTCCACCGAATTATAGACGTCGATGCATAGGTCGAGAGCATGACCGTCTGGCGGCACTAGTGTGTAGGTGTCGCCGAGACGGAAACGCAGGTGTGCCCACTCGCCCAGCTCCGAAATCTCCAGGTCGCAGCGCAGCCGCTCATAGTAAAGGTCCAGCGCTTGCAAGCTTTCGATGCACAGCTCGCCGAGGCCGCGGTGTTGCACCAGCGCATAACTCGGCGAAACCGCGCCCACCGGAACGGGACGTTCCGTCGCATCGAGCGGGAGGCGCACGATGGCTCCCAGATACGGGTTCGCGCGCGAGTCTTCGCCCGCTGTGAAAGGCGCGCTGGCAAACACTGGTATGCGCCCGCGGACGTCCGCCCAGCAGCCTGAGTGGCGCTCGACCGGGCGGCCATGCCAACGCGACAACGACCGAGCGTGGGTTCGGACCGGCGCGTTCATTTTGCCGCCTCCGTCTTGGCATCATCGCTCATGCCCTTGAACGCCCCTGGCCAACCGCCGTGGGCGTCGATTACTCGGTCGATTTCGCCCATCAGGTCGATGGTTTTGTCCATTGCCACGATCATTCGGCGGTAGTGGAGCTGGTCGTCGGCGGTGAGGATGCGGCCAGGGTTGGCTTTCTTGCCGCCTTTCGCGGCGCGGTCCTTAAGCCATTTCTGCGCGGGCTGGTAGCCGCCTATGTGAAAGTTCCACACGCGCTCAGGCACGCCTTCGAACCAGCGATGGGCAGAGATATTGACGCGACCGCCGCTGGGCACGGTCCAGGCCGGCACTTGCTCGACGCGCGTCTCACCATGGCCGGCGAAGCGCACCTCCTTAGGGTCCTTCAGCTCGGGCGCGGTGTCGACATCGAGCAGGTGTAGCGCCACCAGCCTTGTGCCGAGCGGCACAAGCGCCTGGAACAACTCGCGCGATCCGGGCAGCGGCACGCGGGCGAAGTCGCTCTTCAGGTAATCGGCATAGCGCGCGCGATAGGCCGGCGAATGGAGCGCCGCATAGATCCAGTCGAACACGTCGCGTGGGCCGAAGGTGGCGGTGAGATCACCGCGTTCGCGCGTAGGCGGCGCAACCTGTTCACGATTGGCGAGGGACTCTGCTGCAGACGATGGTTGTTGGCTTGCGCTACCATCGTCGAAAGCGAGTCCGATCAGTTCAATTGTCCGGGAAACTACCGATGGCTGAAAATTTGGGGTGACTCCCTTTCCAACTCCGTCCGGCGCTAGAAAGAGGGGGAATACCGAGCTGGTATCGTATGCGGACACAGCCTTGTGGGCTGTAACGCGAGTTGTGCAACCCACGTCCCAGCGATCCTTGGTCACCTTCGTGGTAATTAGTGATACGTTGTTGCGGACCCCGACGATGTGTCGCATCGTCGGAAATGATCGTCCCCAGACTAGGGCGTCATTGTAAAACAGGGCTCGATAATCAAAGGGACGATAGAGCGCTTCCTCCATATCGTTTTCGATGTCCGATCTGCGCAGGCTTGCACGTGCCTTCTCGACCGACCAACCCTTCTTATCCGACACATTAAATGTCTCGAGCGCCTCTGCGTCCGTCAGATCCGGACTGCCAAAAGCCTTCACGCGATCAGCGACAATTTGTCGATCAAAATCGAGCACCAGATTGTCTCGCGCAGTTATAAAGCCCGCGCCATATTGGCGGAAAATATCAGAGACCGCCGGAAAGTTTTCGTAGCAGGAGTCACCCGTCGCATTGCCGCTAGCGAAAAGATATTTGGGCGATCGCGGAAACGGCGCTTCTCTTGTCAGTTCGTAGATCGTGTGTCCGGCTATGCGATGGTGCTTTTCGTCGCGATCGCCCCACAGATCACCTTTGGCAAATACCGGTTGCGTTTCCGGCTTTGCCACACCCAATGTGATAGCCACGCCTTGCTGAATGTCGAACACGTTTTGGTTGCTGCCGCCCTCTGGGCTCTCTTCCTGCTTTGCGCTGTTTCCGTGTAGGTCCAACACGGCCAGACCCTTGTAGGTTTTGAGAAGTTCGGACCGCATTCCACGTAAAAACAAGCTGTCAACGAAGCCGTGGCTTGTGATTGTGCAGGAGCACCCAATGCCAGAACTGGCGATCAGGCGTTCGCCGAACGCCGTAAACTTCACATAGTCGTCGTTGATCACTTTCTCGAACTGCAAAGCCGCACGCTCTTTGATCCGTACACCATCCAAGAAGCGATAACGCTGCACGACGACTTTATGCTGATCGTTCAAGTTTCCGGACTCGAGCGAATACGGCGGGTTCCCCATCACCACCGTGAACGCCTCCTCCTTGGCAGCGTTCGCCGCCTTGGCCTCGTGTGCCAGCGCAGACGACATGAACTCCAATTGCATGTCGAAGTCCTGCGCCGGCTCCAGTGCGTTGGTGAGATAGATGCGTGCGCGCTCGTCGCTGCCGAAGCGGTAGCCGGTCTCAAAGAGCTTCAACCCCAGTTTCATGTGCGCGATTGCGTAGGGCGCCATCATCAGCTCGAAGGCGTAGAGCCGCGGGAGCAGGTGGTTCGGAACATAATCGTTCCAGAGCGCGGCGATCTCCACCTTGCTCTTTCCGGCCTTGCGCCACTTCTCCTCCATCCGCGCGTAGACCAGATCCACGGTCTCGACCAGAAAGGTACCGGTCCCGGTGGCGGGATCGAGGATGCGGACGAAAGGATCGTCCTCCTTCGTGCACTCAGGCAGCTTGATCTCCGGCTTCGCCGCGATCACCTCGCCCCAAGTGGCGGTGGAGGCGAGGCCGTCTTCGAGGCCGAACTCGGTACGCAGCACCTCGTCCACCGAGCGGACGATGAAGTTGACCACCGGGCGCGGGGTGTAGAAGACGCCGCGCTGCATCCGCTTCTTCGAGTCATATTCCTTGAGGAACAGCTCGTAGAAATGGATGACCGGGTCTTCGTTGGGGTTGCGATCGTCGAAGTCGCGGAGCACCGCCTCCATGTTCGCGCGGCGCAGCATTTCGACCACGTTGTTCACGCCGAGTTCGTCGAAATCCATGCCGCCTTTGCGCCCTCCCGCGTGGAGGAAGGTTTCGAGCAGCTCTTTGAGGAATGGGTTGGTCGGCGGCGCCAGCGCAGTCGTATCGTCCGCAATCAGCGCCCCGGACTCGCGGCTGATCCGCGCCGAGAGCAGACCATAAGCGATGGTCTGCGCATACATGTCCGCAAAGTCGTCGTGTTTCAAATCGTGGATTAGCGCTTCCTTGAACGCCTTGTGCAGCGTGCGGAGCGGGCCACTGTCGTTCTCCTGTTCCAACAGCTCGTTGGCACGTCGGCGTATTTCGCGGGCAAGTCGGGCCAGTTCCTTTGCCATTGCCCTGGAGGTTGCAACCACTTCGCCCGGCTTCTCGCGGAAGCCAGCCGTCCAGCGGGCACGCCATTGCTCATCGTTCTCGCTTGGATCACGCCAGTGGAGTTTATCTTTCAGTGTCGCGTGGGTAGCCGAGAGGCGGCGGATGGTGTCGCCACTGTCCCAGCCCAGCACATTGAGCGTGGGAAGGTCGCCATGCGCCCTATCCTCGTGGAAATGCGCGAAGGCGAGGCCGCGCTCCGCCCCCGCTCCATGCGCAGCGATGAAGAGCAAGTCACCCTTGTCCCAAGCGGCCCGGCTGCCGGCATTAGCCGAGGCGCGCTTTTTTACTGCCAGATGACCCAGAATGCGGCGCAGCACTGTCACCGGGATCTTGCGGTGGGGAAGGCTGAGGAAGAAGATGCCCCAAGGCTCACGCTCGATCGGGCGGAGCTGCTTAATCTCCACTTGGCCGGCGACTTCGTCGACCTTGAGGCCGAACTCCTTGGGATCCCATTCGTAGGTAAGATCGTCGAAGCTATATTCCTCGATGGGCCAGTCCAACTGGTCGCGCAGATAGTCGATCAGCGCGGGGAAGCTGGTGATCTGATCGAGTTTGCCGGTGTCGAGCATCAGTTGAGTTCCATCCACGCCTTTAGGATCGGCTTGACGCCAGCAGGTGCCTGAACCTGTCTTAGATATGTGTTGCCGATGTGGCGCTCGATCGTCTCGCGCGCCTGACGCAGCGTGTCACGCGAGGTGTCGAGGCGGCGCTGCGTCTCCGGCGTGCTTCGGATCATGTCCGATATTTGCGCCGCGCTTTCACCGATCTGGCTGGTTGCGAGATCGAGATAATACCACGCGACGCGGCCATCCGCGTCGGTCCAATTTTCGGCCTCCTCGGCTTCGGGGTCAGGATCGGGCCGGCGACCGGGGAGCGACCAACAGAAGAAAATGCCCTTGGGCGCACCTACCAGGCGCTCGCGTCCACTGAAAATGCGGTTGGGAAGGCTCACGAGGCGCGCGTCTAGCGCAGGATCGGACAGCAGCAGGTCACGTAGCTCATTGCGTAGCCGCTCCTCGGCCGTTTCCTCGCCCTCCATTGCCTGGTTGAGGTCGCGCAGATCATCATAGTCATCGCTGGCGGTCAGCAGCTTCCTGCCCTCGATGCCAAACAGCTTGGAGATGCGGAGCGCCTTGCCAGCGACGCGATTGTAGAGGTTGAGCAGCCGATCGACATCGCCGGGCGGTAGGAAGTTCCAATAGGCGACACGCCCGCGCAGCTTCGCGACCTCCGGGTGATCCTTGACCAGCTTGGCTTCGATCGCCGGGTTCATGCGTCGGTCGACACGGCCAATCCGCTGCATCAAGCGCACTGGGTTCCAATGGAGGTCGTAGTTGATGAGGCGCGTCGCGTCCTGGAGGTTCAGGCCCTCCGACAGAACGTCGGTCGAGATGAGAACGCGGGTCTCGGGCGCTTTGCGGTCGGCGAGTTCCTGGCTCGAAGAGCCGTTATAATAGGGTGCAAAGCGCTTAATCACCTCACCACGGTCTATCTTGGTTGCAGAGTCGACTTCCTCGACACCTTCGACCCCAGCCTCGCGCAACTGATCGCGTAAGAAGCGAGCGGTGGTCATGTACTCGGTGAAGATCAGGACCTTGTGCTCTTTCAGCACCGGGTCCGTCTTGAGGAGCGTGATGAGCGCCTTCAGCTTACCGTCCTGGTCTGGCGTGAAGGCCCGAAGTTCGTGGATAAAGCGAGCAAGCTGGATGAGGTCGTTGTAGGTTTCGTCTAGGATCGCCTCCACGTCATATTGGTCGCGATCGAGCCTATCGACCGAAAGCAGCATTTCCGGCGTGACCAGGTCGTCGCCTTCCTCGCGCTCTTCATCCCGCCACGCGGCTTGGCGAGCGGCGATGAACTCGATGATGTCCTCGTGACGGTGTTTCTCGCGCTCCAGCCGGCGCTTTTCCTCTGGCGTCTCCACATGCGCCTCGGCAAAGGTGAGCAGCTTAGTGAACAGCCGTTGGCAGCTATGGTCGAAGGCAACCGTCGAGCTCTCGAGTTTCTTGAGCAGCCCGACGCGGATCAGGCGAACCACCTGTCTGCGGCGACCGCGATCGAAGTCGCTAACCGTCTCGTCGCCCACTCCTTTGGGGAAATCGTCAGGGTTGTAGATGGCGAGTGAAAGCAGAGGCCGCGAGCGAGCGAAGGCGTCCTCAACGAGTTCAAGCAGCGTGGATTGAAGAGTGCTGCTTTTGTAATTGGCGACAATTGGATCGTCGCGGACGGGGAAGACAGCCGCTCCCTTGGTTTCCTTCAGCTGACTTGCCTTCACATAAGCCCGGCTTCGCTGCACGACGAGCTCACTCACGATCGGGTCGAGGGCGAAGACCTCGTGCGCTTCGCCGCTCATCACGTCCTCATCCACGGCGAAGAGGTCACCCTGCGCATCGGATGACGCTTCGCCGCTCGCTTGGCGGATTTTTTTCTCTAGCGATCGGAAATGACCCTTCAGCGAATGGATGCCGAGAGGGGCGCGTTTCAGCTTCTCGCCGTCGCCCGCAAAAAGCCCAATCAGGTGCATGAGGTCGAGGATGCTGTTGTTCACCGGGGTTGCGGTAAGCAGGTACATTTCCTTGCCCTGCGCGATCCGTTGCAACGTGCGGTAGCGGGACTCGCTGCGCTGGCCTTCGCCGGCCACGCCAGGGTTGCGAAAGTTATGCGCCTCGTCGATGATGATCGCGTCGGCTTGATCGGCGACCTGCTGGAGTTCCTCGGACAGCTTGTCGCGGCTCAGGTCCGTGTGGTTCATGATCTTGAGGTTGCTGAACACGCCATCGGCGAGCCGGGGCAGATACTTACGCAGATTGGCGATCCATACCGACTCGCGCGCCGATTTAGGCACGAGCAACAGCACCTTTTTGCGCTCATGTTGAACCAGGCGCTCAAGCACCATTAGGCCCACGAAGGTCTTGCCGAGACCGACGCCATCGCAGAGAAAGGCGCCGCCATAGCGCCTCGCGATCTTCATCAGGGCACCGTAGCCTTCGCGCTGATAACCGTCGAGCAGCGGCCAGATCATTGACTGCTGCTTCTCCCACTCACCAGCGGAAAGCTCCTTGTGCGCAAAATATTCCAACAAGGAGCGGGCATAGATGTCGAATGGCGTGAACTCTTGGATGTGCCGTTCGACCGTCCGGAGCATCTCCGGCGTAACGTCTTCGGCTTCCTCCCAGTGTTCCTCATACCACTCCTGCAGAACGCTCACAGGCTGACCGGTGATCTGCACGTTGAGCTCGATGTTTTGCGTGAGGCCAGGGCGCGTGAAGTTGGATGAGCCAACCAATGCGGCCGATCCGATAACCTCCTGCCTAGCGTGGGTGATGTATGCTTTGGCGTGGAATTTCGCCTTGCGATACACGCGGGCCCGTATCTTTCCCGTGCGCAGAGACTCGGCAATCGCGGGAACGCCGCTTAGGAAGTCATTCTTTTCCTTTTCGGCTTCCAGGCTATCGTTCAATCGGGTGACGCGCTCGCTGACAGCGCGTTGGAAAGCATTTTTGGTACGACGACTGACTTCGTCGCCCATGAGGATGCGGATCGCGTCGACCTTCTGCCACTCCTCATCGAGAGCGAGAAGGGAGCCGATCTCCCAATAGGCCGTGGCAACGTCGATGCCCTTGGATAGACCGCACCAATCGTGGAGGTAGCGTTGGGCCTTCCAGTCCTCGTCCCTATTGTCGACGATGAACAATTCGCTTCCGGTACGCACGCTGTTACGCTTCGGCATTAGTTCCCCCTGTTTTCGAAGCTTAGGCGGAGGTTGCTTCAGCGGCAACGCTGTATGACGGGGCTGTAGAACGAAATCGCTGGCATCGCACCACGGGCCAAGATGGAGCACGAGCGACCATCGCTCCTGCGGCCGCACATACGAGCACTCGGAAATCCGCAGTCTGTGAAAGCTTCGGTCACTGCCATTCCTCGTCGGCCTCGGAGTGAAGCGCGACACCATAGACCGCGCCAGATCCATATCGAAGCTTTGAAGCGACAAAGCTGATGAACTGGATCCGACCGGCTTGCGCGACTAAGACAAGTTCCGACATCCGCTCAACAGGCACGAAAATGTAAGCCTCAAGCACATCGCCTCTCCCCGACAAATTGCCGAGGCAGCGAGCCGCAGCGGTGAGAGGTTCTTCCAATATGCCCTGTCTGGCGCTCAGGGTCACCTTACCCAAGGCGTATTTGCTGCGCTCTGTCCGAATGAGCTCACCTGCGAAATCGAGTGTCGCCAGCTCTGAATAGGCCATTCCGTCCCACCGGCTCTTTGGATCACTTGAGCGAAGGGAGTAATCGTAGCCCCAGGCGGTCACCTTAAGAACGTGATGAACGCGCTCAACGTCGGTTCGTGACCGGCCTTTTCGCACGCTCGTCGACCTTGGCGCTTTGGTCACGTACTTGACTCCGGCAGGGCCTGAAATTTTCCGTATCTGTTTCTTAAAGCTTAGGATTTTCTACGACGTCACCCGCAGTGGTCGGTCGGGTCAGGGTGAACCAACCACTGAAACGGAACAAGGTCATAAAGGCGACAAATGGGACAAAGCTGATGCTGGATACCGCAAAAAACGGGAGATTTGCGCGGGTGAGCTGTGTTGACATCGCAGGGGTCGCAAGTTCAATCCTTGCCACGCCCACCATTCAAAAAGCCCGTCAACTCAATGAGTTGGCGGGCTTTTTCATATGTTTCGGGCGTCGCAACATCTCCATCACGAATCGTGCCCGGACATTCCGGTTCGAAGATCGCATAGTGGCTGCCGATCTTGGGACAACATGCGGTGCCCGAGAGTGGGTGGGTGCGGATGCATTTTGGCGTTCTTTATGCAAAGGCGAAGATAGACCGCTAATCGCGTCGCGGATCGAACGTCTGCGCCGCCTTCCTTGCGACGCGCTCGACATATTGTGCTGATGTGCCCGAGCGGTTGGCCGGCTTGACGACACGCTCGAGTGGCATGCCCATCGCAACCAATGTCACGTCCCAATCTTCTCCACGGAGCCGTTGCAGCCGTTCGTGGCGCGCGAAGAGACTTTCGACCTGCGGCAAGGCCGGGCGGGCCGACGCACCGAGGGCGCGCAAGGCCCTTCGAACGGCATTGATCGCTTCGCTGGCATCGCCATAGCCATACTTCCCGGGATCGACCGTTGCATGCTCTTCGAGCAACCTCAGGAGATCCGGCAGTGCTTCGGGGCCACGATCCGCCTGGCGCGCGATGATGGCCGTTGCGTAACGGCTTACATCGGGATCGGCCAAGATCGTCGCTTCTTCCGGCGTTTCTATCGCAAAGGCGCCAGCCGGAAGTTCACGAAGGGCACGGCCCCACTGTTTGTTCTCGCGGGCGCCTTCGCGGTCCATGATGCGGGCTTCGACAAGCCGACGGACACGCGACCCGTCATCGCCCATGGCGCGTAACGCAGCCCATAATCCGTCGGCACTCCTTATCCGTCGATCCGCAACGACTCGCTCGACGATGACGGCGTCGCTCGCGGTCATAGCTTTTGCCCGTTCAAAAGATGCGAGCCATTGGTTTGCGAGGCGGAAGGCCGCGTCGTCAGCGGCCCGAGACGGGTCGTCGAGGGCCCGGACGAGCTCGGCTCGCGCCTTGGCCATGGCCGCCTCACGATCGACGCCCCGCGCAATGTTCGTGTGGGTGACCACCTGCTTTTCAAATTCGAGTTGGGCGTATCGAGCGGGATGCGCGAGAGTGCGGGTCGACCATTCCATCCGTCCGCTTTCGATCCCACCCGTGTAGGTCGAGATGAGGGGCGCCGCTGGGGCGGCAATGGAAGCCACCTGGCGCCTTAGCAGGACGTTTCCGCGGTTGTCGCGCAGTTGACCAGTCTCGATCCGCCCGGCACGCGGAGATAGCGACCAGGGGCCGGGACGGCCGTCGTGGACCGGTCGTTCGCTTGTTTCGATCACAAAGGCGGGCGGCGGCGCATCATCGTCACTGACAAGCTTCACCCCGGCCGCCAGTCGCAGATTCCATGCTGCTTCCAGGGCTCGCGGACCTGCCGACCAGTCTCCGGGCACTTTTTCCGCCGACGGATCATCGAAGCCGAAGCCATTTGGTATCACCGCCTCGCCCGGCGCAGCAACGGGAACAAGCCGCCAGGTGCGGATGCTATCCTTCTTTTGTCCCTTGATCACGATCGTCACGCCCGTGACTCCCGGCGTGGTCAGCAGGGCAACGCACAAATTGTCGCAACGGTTCTCAAACCTACGCTCAACGCGAATATGTCCGTCCAGCGCGATCGGCGCGGGGGGCTGGATGTCGGGAAGAACTGCATCGGCAAGCAATGCTCTGGCCCGCGCCAGACCGGGTTGCGGTAACGCCCAGAACAGCGCGAGCGTCAGCGAAGCGCTGCATATGAAGAGGAGAAATCCGGAGAGAAAGGCTCCCAGGACAAAGCGGATAACCCCGAAAGCAAGACCGTAGAGGAAAGCCGATGGCGCAAATGCAAGGATGAGACCGGGCACGATGCCGAGGAAAAGACCGAGCACCACCAGGCTGGGGACGGAAATCGCCACGGCAGCCAGCAGGCCGGTAACAATAAGATAGAGGCCGAGCATCAGCTTCATGCCAGCCGCAATAGATTTCCTCGTTTAATTATTGGTGTGAACATTTCGCTCGACGGGGACCTTATTGCCGATCACCTCTTGGCCCCTAGGCGCAGCGCCTGTAGCCGAACCGAACGGTGATGCGGGAAAACCGACGCTCCTTCGTCGAGCAGCAATTTGTCACATCGCAAGACGATGAGGCGGCCTAGTTGGGTCTCGGAGCTGGGCCGGAGCCTGATCATTGGGGCCAACGCCTGATGCGATTGCGGTTGCCCAACCTATATGGTGGAGCAGAAGGAGTTGAGATGGCAGGTAAAAGATTTCAATATTTTGGCGCTCTTACAGCGGGGCTCGCCGTTTCTGTGATGTTGGCGGCGCCGGCCGATGCGCGGCGCGGCGGCAGCTTTGGCAGTCGGGGTTCGCGGACGCATGATGCGCCGACGGCAACCGCGACGGCGCCCAATCGGGTCGCGCCGGTCCAGCGCAGCATGACGGAAAACAGGAACCCGGCGCAGGGATCGGCAGCGCGTTCGCCGATGGCAAAGCCCGCTGCGGCCAAATCGGGTGGCCTGGCCAAGGGGCTGATCGGGGGCTTGATCGCCGGCGGTCTGATCGGTGCGCTGTTGGGCAACGGCTTTGGCTCGCTGGCCGGCGCCGGCTTCCTGATGGCGCTGTTACAGATCGCCTTGGTGGGCGGCCTCGCCTGGTTCCTATTGCGCATGTTCCGGCGCAAGCCGGTGCTGGCTGCCGCGCATAGCGGTGGCGTAGTATCGCCATTCACGGGCGGGCCGCAGCCGGTCGCCTCGGCATCGGCGGCGCCGTTCGCGACGGCTTATGCCACGACGGCGGGCGAAGATCGCGACATTCCGATCGAGCTGTCCGACAAGGCCGCGTTCGAGCGGCTTCTGGCCGCGGTGCAGGACGCATTTGGGCGGGAGGATTATGCCCGCCTCCGCGAGCTGACGACGCCCGAGGTGATGTCCTATTTCGCCGAGGAGCTGAGCCGGAACGCTACCAACGGGCGGCGTAACCAGGTAACCGGAACTGAGCTGATCGCGGCCGATGTCGCTGAGGCGTGGCGCGAGCATGATACGGACTATGCGACGATCGCGATGCGCTATGCGAGCATCGACGTTATGGTGGATCGCGCCACCGGAACGGTGATCGAGGGCGATCCGACGAATCCCACCGAGACGGCCGAGCTGTGGACGTTTGTGCGCAAGTCCGGGGACGTGTGGCGCCTTTCGGCTGTCCAGGCTGCCTGAGGCAGGATGCGGTGACGGCGGGGACCTCAAGCGCCCCGCCATCTGATAGTGCGTGGATGCGGCGACACCGCTGACGCGGCCACGATGCACGCCTGCTGTCGCCGCCATAGCAGCGTCGGATGGCATCAAAGGACATCTGATAGCTGCCGTCGCCAGTCATCGAGCTTCGCCGTTCGCTTGGCGACGTGCCGCTGATCGCTGGGTGCAGTCGAAGCATATTCCGACTGGCTTGATGAAGGGCCGCAACCCGGCGAACCCCAAGCGTGCGGCAAGATGCTCACGTTCGAGCATAAGGAGATCGCGGACGCAGGCCCCTGATCTCGTCCCGATGCGTGGCCGACAGCTCCGCCAACACCTCTCTCGCGCGCAATGTCATTTGCAACTGCGCGCGCCGTCGATTCGTTATCGCGCGGTATGTCCGCCGCGCTTCAGGCCAGCAGCCAATGGGCGAACGTCATCATCCCTGCGATGGTGATGCCGAAAATCATGATCATGACGCCGGCTATGCGCAGCGCGTAGACGACCGGATCATCCTTTGCCGGAACCGCAAGGCGTTCTGTCTCCCCAGCGCGCCTGAACATTCGCCACCAGCGGCGCACCGTCATCGGGCGGAACGCCATCAGGAAACCCGATATGGCGAAGACGATGCCCAGAATGTCGATGATCAGGACGTAGATAGGCATCGCTCTTCCTGTGCCTGGCCGGCCGGAGCCGGCAAGAAGGATAGCATTTCATCGCAGGAAGAAACGCCTT
The DNA here is from genome assembly GCF_042693015.1 of Sphingomonas sp. DBB INV C78. Classification (NCBI taxonomy): domain Bacteria; kingdom Pseudomonadati; phylum Pseudomonadota; class Alphaproteobacteria; order Sphingomonadales; family Sphingomonadaceae; genus Sphingomonas; species Sphingomonas sp. DBB INV C78. The sequence continues at coordinate 4,949,095 of NZ_CP170544.1, forward strand.
CGTCTTGCCGAATGCCGCTTTGGTAGGATTGTCCGTTGCGATCCCGAAGGTTCAGTTAAACCCATCAACAGGCTCGCTAAAATGACCACGCTCACGGTGAGGAGCGGGCGTCGACCTCCATTCAAACAGTAACTGTTGCAGGAGAGTGAGCATGGCCCATCATGGTGTCTACCCGCACGATATCGTGCCTCCCCGTTCGCATTATTATGATTCCGGCCGCTTCGGCCGCCTGTTTGGCAAGCTCCCGGCCTTTGCATCCGACACGCCCGATGTCCGGGCAGCCTTGCTCGAAATCGGCAAAGCGGGCGGCATCATGGATGCCAAGGACAAATTGTCCGAAGGGCCGGTCAAGCTGATCACCGATCCCACGCTTTCCGCGAAGAATTCCGACAATCCGACGCTCACGGCGGGATTCACCTTCCTCGGCCAGTTTCTCGATCATGACATGACGTTCGATCCGACATCGAGCCTCGAACGGCAGTCGGACCCGGAGCATATCGCCAATTTCCGGACGCCTAGCCTCGCCCTCGACAATGTCTATGGCGCCGGGCCAGGCGGCAGCCCGCACCTCTACGATCAGGGGCCGGGCAAGGGCATCAAGTTCCTGCTCGAGGAGACCGGCACGGCCGGCAAGCAGGACGTGCCGCGCAACAGCCAGAATGTTGCGCTGATCGGCGATCCCCGCGACGACGAGAATCTGATCATTTCACAGCTGCAGGTGGCGTTCCTCAAATTCCACAATGCCGCGGTCGAGCATGTGAAGACGAAGATCAAGCTGACGGCGCCCGACCAGATATTCGCCGAGGCGCAGCGCATCGTCCGCTGGCACTATCAGTGGATCATCGTCCACGAGTTTTTGAAGAAGACCTGTGGCGAGGCGGCCGTGAACGACGTGCTCGAGAATGGGCGCAAATTCTACAAGTGGCACAACGACCCGTTCATCCCGGTCGAGTTCTCGGTGGCCGCCTATCGCTTCGGCCACAGCCAGGTCCGGCCATCCTATCGCGCCAACTTCACCGGCAATCCCGGCAGCCAACCCTTTTTCGGCATGATCTTCACGCCCACGCCGTCCAATCCGCTGGATCCGGACGATCTGTCCGGCGGCTGCCGGGCGCCGCGGCGCTTCATCGACTGGCCGACCTTCTTCGATTTTCGCGACGGATCGGTGCGGCCCAACAAGAAGATCGATACGACGCTTTCGACCGCCTTGTTCAAGCTGCCAGGCTCGGTTGTCTCCAATCCGGATGCCAAGACCAACCCGTCGTCGCTGGCCCAGCGCAATCTGCTGCGCCATCTGACCTTCTCGCTGCCATCGGGTCAGCGCGTCGCCAAGGCCATGAATCTGCCCGTCCTCTCCAAGGGCGATCTGGGCGATCTCAAACAATATGGCCTCGATGATCGCACGCCTCTGTGGTTCTACATATTGCGTGAAGCGGGCGTGATCGAGAATGGCGAGCGTCTCGGTCCGGTCGGCGGGCGCATCATTACCGAGGTGTTCCTCGGCCTGATCCAGGGTGACCGAACATCCTATCTGTCGCAGGAACCGGACTGGGAGCCCTTCCTGCCGACCGTCGACACCTCGAAGCAAGGCGAGGATTTCAGTATGGTCGATCTGCTGCGCTTTGCAGGCGTGGCCTGACCGCGAACCGGAGGGTGGCGAGGCCACCCTCCGATCACTCGTATAGGTGAAAAGTCACCCCTCTGCCGATGCAGGATCGAAGACCGAACCCGGATGAAGTCCTCTATCTGAGCCAACGCAACACGGCCGGCCATTTTTGTCCGCGGGTCTGCTCAGGATCGCCGCGGCATATTCAGCCGCGCTCGCGCATAATTTATGCTCGCCCGAACCTCGATGGTGCGACGGCTTCGCGCGGTAGCGCGGGCCAGCGATCAACGTGCTTTTTCAGGCAAGAGATGGATAGGACAGCCTCGTGAAAGATATGAATCTGAAAATCGAAAAGGACTTTGACTTTCAAGGCGCGCGCGTTTGGGAGGTCCTGGGCGATTTTGGCAATATCGCCTGGGCCGCCCCCGGCATTCAGATCGACCGGATTGGAGAGGGTCCGGGCATGATCCGTCGCCTGCACATGCCTGGCATGGAGCCGATCGACGAGGTGCTCGAAGCCATCGATCACGGAGAGCATCGCTTCAGTTACACAATCCCCCGCGGTCTGCCGATGCCGATCACCGACTATCGGGCGGTCGTGCAAGTCGAGGCGCTGGGCGACGATAGCTGCCGCGTGCATTGGAGCGCGGTGGGCGTGGCGACGGGCGATTTCACGGGTGAGCAGGCAGCCGAGATCCTGAGCGGGGCATATGGGCAGATGCTGGAAGCGCTGCAGGCTCACCTCAGCCAGGCGTAGAATCCTGGCCCGGCCGCAGTGGTAAGGGTGAAGCCGGGCGCAGCGATCAATTCTGCGTCCGGACCCGATCATGGGAGACCCAGGTATAGGCTTCCTCCATCACTTCGGTGACGGCCACGCCTTGGCCGTCGCGGGCGGGCCTGAAGCGATAGCGATCGATGATGACGCGGCATGTCATCGCGTCCAGTTCGGGATAACCGCTTGGCGCGATGATCTCGCATTGATCGACCCGGCCGGCGGGGCCGACGGCGAAGCGAACACCCACCCTGAGCGGGGTAGCCCCCTCGGCCGATTCCGGGAAATCGGAATTCCGGAATCGACCGCGAATCTGCCGAGCCTCGGTAAAATCCTCGGCATCGCCGCCTCCTGCGCCGGCGCCCGTGCCCGCGCCGCCCGAACCGTCCCCCTCACTGCCCAGGCCGTCGCCTTCCGCGATTCCTCCGCCGGCTGGAATGGAGGGGGTGGGCAGGCGGAATGGGGGAACGGAAAGTTCAGGCACGTGCGCGACACTGTCGATCGCAACGCCCTCTGGAGCAGCGATATCGGCGTTTCGCGTCGTGTGGCTCCCGGGCTCCGACCGCGAGGGTCTGGCAGGAGGGATCGGCGCGGGCGGCGGAGCCAGCTCGATCAGCAGCATCGGCTCGGAATTCCGTGGGCTCTCGCTTCCGGGGATCGAGCCGAGGCCCAGGAGCAGACCATATCCAAGCGCGATGTGGATCAGGGCGGCGGCGGCGGCGGATGCGATCCTGGCCTTATCGCTCGACCGGGCGGAGGAGGCACCGACCATATCGCGCTCCGTGAAATGGAAACGAAGCGCGGCCCCGGTCATCACCCTCGCGCCAGCGTCCGTCCATGAAGAAAATCGGTAGGGCCATGTCAGGTTCCCTCAGCCGATGCGCGGCAGCCGATTCATCAGGTCGCGGGAACGGCAGCGGCGAGAGGCGTCGCCGCGTCGTCTCCTGCCAGGTTCGCGCACAATATCTCGATCGGCATTGGCCGTCCGAAATGCCAACCCTGGAGCTGCGAGCATCCGGCCCGGCATGCGAGTTCAGCCTGAAGCGGGGTTTCGACCCCCTCGGCGGTGACCTCGAGTTCCAGCAGGCGGCCCAGCGCCGCAATCACGCCGACAAGCTCGGCGGCTGATCCGCGTTCCGATATGGGGGCGATGAATTGCTTGTCGATCTTCAGCCGGTCGAAGCTGAGCTGTCGCAGATAGCCGATGCTGGCATAGCCGGCACCGAAATCGTCGAGAGCGATCGAGATGCCGAGCAGCCGAAGCTCCCGCAAAATATCGGCGGCCGCCTCCGGGCGTCTCAACAGGAACTGTTCGGTGATTTCCAGTTCAAGCCGCTCGGCCGGAAAGCCGGTTTGATCGAGGGCTTCACTGATCTCCGCACCCAATCTGCTGTCCCAGAACTGCGCCGGCGATAGATTGACGGCGAGGGAAACCGGCAGGGGAAGGACGTCACGGCAGGCGCGCTGCAGCACGGCCTGGCCAAGCGCGCTGATCAAGCCACTGCGTTCGGCGAGCGGAATGAAGACGTCGGGCGGCACGTCGCCGTGACGCATGTGGCGCCATCGGGCCAGGGCTTCCACCGCCACGATAGCCCTGCTGTGGGCATCGACGATCGGCTGGTAGACGACGTCGATCGCATTCCCCTCAATGGCTTCGCGCAGATCGGCTTCCAGCTCGACGCGGACATGATGATGGGCGTCCATCTCGGGCCGGTAGGACCGCCAGCAGCGCTTTCCGTCCGCTTTCGCCGCATACATGGCGGCGTCGGCATGGCGCATGATGTCGTCCTCATCGTCCATGCTGTGCGCCGGGCGATCGACGCAGCCGATGCTGACGCCGAGATCGACCCAGAAATCGCCGGTGGAGAAGGGCGTCGCAAAGGCATCGATCACCGCCTCGGCCATATGCGCCTGACCCTGCGCGTGATTGCCCCTGACGAGGACCGCGAATTCATCGCCGCCTGCCCGCGCAGCAAAAGCATAAGGCAAGGCTGCGGTTATGCGCTGCGCCGCCTGCCGCAGCAGCTTGTCCCCTGCGCCATGCCCGTAGAGATCATTGGCATCCTTGAAGCCGTCGAGATCCATGTAGAGCAGCCTCACCGGCTCCATGGCTGCCACGGCCTGGCTGATCCGCTCCATCAGGGCGCGTCGGTTGGGAAGACCCGTGAGTGCATCGTGGAGCGCCTGATAGCGCGCCCGCGCTTCGCTGACCTGCAGCGCCTCGACGGTACGCGCGCCACGTTTGACGACGATGCCGGCCGCAATGATGGTGAGCAAGGCAACCGCAAGCGTGGCGGGCAAGGCATCCCTTCTAAGCGCGGTTCCGGGCTGGGCCGGATGCCAGCTGAGCCAGGCATCGAGCGGAGCATTGTCGCTTGGCAGTTCGATCCGCGGGGCTGGTGGGGGGCGATCCAGATGCAGCCGAAGCCCCTGGAGACTTTCATCGGCCGCCATGCGGGCAAGGAACGCACCGTCAATCCGCTGGGCCACGACAAGCAGCGATACCGGACCCTTGCCCAACCGGACCTTGTCGGTCAGCGGGACGATCTGCGCCACCGAATAGACGTAGAGATCGTCGCCGGCGCGGCTGTAGCCGCCGATGATCGGGGCGCCCGTCGGCGTCATCGTGCGCACCCGTGCGACGCCCTTGGAAAAACCCTGGCCGAGCACGCGACGCGCATCGAGGCGAACCGTCTTCCCCTTCTGGCTGGCGAAGACCGTCCGGTCTGCCCCGTCGAGCGTGAAGATATAGGTATAGCCTTGGGTTTCCCCGAGATAGGCGACGACATTGTCGGCCATCCAGGCGGGATCGAGGTCGCGCGCGATGTGGCGAACCGCTTCGTCCCATTTGGCATAATCCTGCAGGTCGCGAATGGTGAGTGCGACTGCGGTATCGAGCGCAGTGGCAAGCCCCTGGCGTTCGCGGGCCAGCTGCAATCGGTCCTGCGATGACGTGGATATGACAAGCACGCCGACGATGCAGCCGAAGCAGATGCCGAGCAGCATCAGGATGGGCCAGAGATACTGTGCCGGGACGTGTCGGCGCAGACCGCGCCAGTCGAACTTGCGGCCTTTGGACCCTGGCATCCGGCCTTGGCGGACGGGCGGCTTGCCGGCGGTCTGGTCATACACCTGATTCACGGTCGCCACCTCTGCCCCCAGCTTATCTTTTAGCCTGGACAACGTCAGCGCGGGAGAAAGGGCGTCAGAATTTCGCAAAACCTTTTACCGACAAGCATTTGGCTGGTTTATTGATAGGAAACAGTATCTCAAAATCCCTCAAATGAAAAAGATGGAACGATCCAGCGGCGCGGGCGCCGTTCCAAGATCATTCGTACCTTTCATTATCCGGGTCCAAGTTCCCGCAAGTTAATCATTCCGAATGAAGGAATGGTTGCCAAGTCCTTACGCATATAAAACGATCAGATGCCAGGTTTATCGCTGCCGCGCTCGCCCGGCGCTTCCGCAAGATTGATCCAGACGGGCGCGTGGTCGCTGGTTTTTTCCCAGCCGCGCGGTCGGGTGTCGACTTCGGCTCGGGTCAGTTGCGCGGCCGCCTGCGGATTGAGCAGCAAATGATCGATGCGCAGCCCTGCATTGCGCTCGAATGCCCCACGCCAATATTTCCAGAAGGTGTAGATCGTATCGTGCGGGTGCAGGTCACGGATGGCGTCGGTCCATCCCTGATCGAGAAGGCGATGATAGGCGTGCTTCACTTCGGGCGCGAAAAGCGCGTCCTCCCGCCAGCGTTCCGGCGCATAGACGTCCTGATCGGTCGGCATCACATTGAAGTCGCCGGCGATGACGACGGGCGCCGCAAGCTCGATGAGCGAGGCGAGATGGGTTTCCAGCCGCTGGAACCAGCGCAACTTGAAATCGAATTTGGCGCTCGGCCGCGGATTGCCATTGGGCAGATAGAGGCAAGCGACGAGCATGCCGTTCACCGCGGCTTCGATATAGCGGCTCTGCATGTCATCGGGATCGCCGGGCAGTCCGCGCCGCGTTTCATGGATCGCGCCGACACGGCTGAGCAGCGCAACGCCGTTCCAGCGGCTTTGGCCGTGCCAGACGGCGTCGTAGCCGGCATCGCGAATGGCCTTTCCCGGAAACCGGTCCTGCGGCGCCTTCAATTCCTGCAGGCAGACGATGTCCGGTTTGGCGAGGTCGAGCCACCGGAGCAGCACCGGCAGGCGCCCGTTGATGCCGTTCACATTGTATGTGGCGATCTTCACAGTTTTGCCGGCATGTTCGCTCTCACAGATGGGATCAACTCGCCGAAATGGTCTGCCGTTCCTTGCGCTCGATTCCTCGGGGAGGAACCGCTGCGGCTCTGATCGATTATCACGCCCAGAGGCGAGGAGACGCCGGATGACAAAATCGATCAAGCAACCGCGCAAAGCCCATGCAGTGCCTTCGGGGGCGGAGGATTCTGACCCTGCTTTGAATGCGATCGGGCCCGCCGGCGTTGCCGCCAATGTCGACGTTGGCGAAATAGTGTCTGGCCAACCCGCGGGGGGACCGCATGATCTCGGGCGCAAGGCGCATGAGGAGAATGATCGGGATTGATGCCTGACCTCCCAAATCATGGAAGACCGGGCGGAACCTTGCGGCTCCAATCGGGTTCAGCGAGGAATATCGGGGAAGGGGGCTCGAGCGCCATCGCCAAAATCGGCTTTCGGCTCTGGCCAGAGCGAAGGGCAAAACATGGAGCCGGCTCTGACTGTGGAGGGCGGTGCATATAATTTTATGGCGGCGGGCGGCGAAATGGCGCGTCGCATCGCCGGCCATGATTGGGGAAGCACCCCGATTGGCCAGATAGAATGCTGGCCGCAGGCCCTTAAACATACTGTCAGCCTGATGCTGGCCAGCCCGGTGCCGCTTGTCCTGTTGTGGGGCGAGATGGGCGTCATGATCTATAATGATGCCTATGCGGTGTTCGCGGGCGGGCGCGACAGTCAGCTTCTCGGTTCCAACGTCCGAGAGGGCTGGGACGAGGTTGCGGACTTCAACGACAATGTGATGCGCGTCGGCCTCGCCGGCGGGACGCTCAGCTACAAGGATCATGTTCTCAAGCTCAATCGCCGCGGCGGGCTCGAACAGGCCTGGATGAACCTGGATTATTCCCCGGTGCGCGGCGATGACGGCAAGCCGGCCGGGGTCATCGCGGTGGTGGTCGAAACCACCGAGGCGATGCGGACGCGGCACGCGCTGGAAGAGAGCGAAGCCAAGCTAAGGTTTCTCGATGATCTTGGCCGTGCGATCCAGGATTGCCGTGATGCGGACGAGATTCTGGCCATCACGACGCGGATGACGGCCGAGCATCTCGGCCTGTCCAATTGCGCCTATGCCGACATGGACGATGATGGGGACGGCTTCACCATCCGCGGCGACTGGCATGCGCCCGACACGACGTCGATCGTCGGTAGATACCGCCTCGCGGATTTCGGCGAGTTGGCCGTGACCGAGCTCAATGCCGGTCGTCCCCTCATCATCAATGACAATCTGGCGGAACTCCGGCCAGAGGAGGCGGGGACGTTCCAGGATATCGGCATTGCGGCGACGATCTGCGTGCCGCTGATCAAGCAGGGTCGGCTGTCCGCCCTGATGGCGATCCATGACAAGGTTCCGCATCAATGGAGCCAAGCCGAACTCGGTATCATTCGCGAGGTGACCGAACGGTCCTGGGCACATATCCAGCGCGTCCGGGCCGAAGAGTTGCTGAGCGAGCGAGAGGCGCATAATCGCCAGATTCTCGATAGCGCGATCGATTACGGCATCGTCGCCACCGATCTCCAGGGCAATGTCACGCTATGGAATCGCGGGGCGGCCGAAATGCTCGGCTGGGGCGAGACGGAGATGCTCGGCCAACCGATGGCCATCTTCTTCACTCCGGAAGATCGCGAAAGCCGCCGGCCAGAAATCAAACGCCGCGAGGCGCTTGCCACGGGGCGTGCGCAGGACGCGCGCTGGCATCTGAAGAAATCGGGCGAGCGCTTCTGGGGGTTGAGCGAGATGGCCCCGCTCCGTGACGAAAGCGGGACCGCAATCGGCTTCGTCAAGCTGATGCGGGATCGTACCCGCGAATATGCGGCCCAGCAGGCCCTCATGGAAAGCGAGGAACGGCTGCGCCGTGCCCAGGCGGCCGGCGGCGTCGGGCTTTTCGCGATCGACATCCGTGCCAACACGATCAGCGCCACCGTGGAATTCTGCCGCATCTTCGGACTCGAACCATCGGCCGAGCTGTCGACCATGACGATCGAACGTCTGGTCATTCCCGAGGACCGCAGGCAGATATCGGACGACGCCCGCCGCAGGGCGGGAACTGCGCCGCTCGACGTGGAATATCGCATCCGGCGCCCGGATACGGGCGAGGAGCGAACGATCGCGCGCAAGGCCGATTATGAGTTCGATGAGGCGGGACAGGCGATCCGGCTTGTCGGTGCGGTACAGGATGTGACCGATCGGCTCCGCATTCAGCGCGCGCTCGAAAAGAGCGAAGCGCAATTCGGCGCACTTGCCCAGAACATGCCGAACCAGGTGTGGACGGCACGCGCCGATGGCTCGCTCGATTGGTTCAATGACCGCGTCTATTCCTATTGCGGCGTCGAGCGCGGCACGCTTGATGGCGAGATGTGGACGACGATCGTTCATCCCGAGGACAGGCCCAGGGCCGAAGAACGGTGGGCGACCGCGCTGGCCACCGGCGTCACCTACGAAACCGAATTTCGTCTTCGCGACGCAGCCGGCAATTATCACTGGCATCTTTCGCGGGCGCTGCCGCTTGCCGATGCGCGCGGGAGAATCACGGCCTGGGTCGGCACCAATACTGAGATTGACGCGCAGAAACGGGCCGAGGAGGCCTATGCGCAGGATCGCGACCGGCTCTGGACAATCAGCCAGGATCTGATGCTGGTCTGCCAGTTCGACGGCGAGATCACTGCCGTCAACCCCTCGGCGGAACGCATGCTCGGCTGGCAGGAAGCCGAAATGGTCGGGCGATCGATCTTCGAGTTCCTCCACCCTAACGATGCCGGTGAAACCGACAATGAACTGGCGAAGCTGTCGGCTGGCGCCACGACTTTCAGGATGGAAAACCGTTATCGCATGCGGTCGGGCGATTATCGGTTGATGTCCTGGACAGCCGTGCCCGACAATGGCCGCATCCATGCCGTGGGGCGCGACATTACCGAGCAGCGGTCGGTGGAGGATGCGCTGCGGCAGAGCCAGAAGATGGAAGCCGTCGGCCAACTGACCGGCGGCATCGCGCACGACTTCAACAATCTCCTCCAGGGCATCAGCGGCAGTCTCGAAACGATGCAGGCGCGGCTCGATCAGGGGCGGGGCAGCGAACTGTCGCGATGGCTGACGGGGGCGAGGAATTCGGCTGCCCGCGCCGCGGCGCTAACCCATCGCCTGCTCGCTTTTTCGCGGCGGCAGCCGCTCGATCCGCGGCCGGTTCGTGCCAACCCGCTGATCGCCTCAATGGAAGATATGCTGCGGCGGACGCTGGGCGAGCGGGTCGAACTGGAGCTCGTGCAGGGCGGCGGGCTATGGCTTACCCGCTGCGATCCCAATCAGCTCGAAAGCGCGATCCTCAATCTCGCGATCAATGCCCGCGATGCCATGCCGGACGGCGGCAAGCTCACCATCGAAACCTGCAACGCGCATCTCGACAATCTCTATGCCGCGCACGAACGGGATGTCAGGCCGGGCCAATATGTCTGCGTCTGCGTCACCGACACCGGTGCGGGCATGACCAAGGATGTGATCGCACGGGCGTTCGAGCCCTTCTTCACCACGAAGCCGCTTGGCCAGGGCACGGGCCTCGGGCTTTCGATGATCTATGGCTTCGCGGGCCAGTCCGAAGGCTATGCCCGCATCTATTCGGAGATTGGGCAGGGAACGACCGTCAAACTCTATCTTCCGCGCTACCAGGGCGATGTGCAGATCGAGGAAGGTGAGCATCGCGCACACCTCGCACCGGGCGCTGACGAAGGTGAGGTGGTACTTGTCGTCGAGGACGAACCGGTCGTGCGTGGTCTGATCGTCGAGCTGTTGAGCGAACTCGGCTATGCGGCGATCGAGGCGAGCGATGGTCCGGCCGGCCTGGCAATTCTCCAGTCGACGCAGCGGATCGACCTGATGGTCACCGATATGGGGCTGCCCGGCCTCAACGGACGCCAGCTTGCCGATGCGGCGCGGGTTACGCGGCCGGAGCTCAAAATCCTGTTCATGACCGGCTATGCCGAAAATGCGGCGCTCGCCTCGGGTTTTCTGGAGCCCGGCATGGCAATGATTACCAAGCCTTTCGCGATGGACGGGCTGGCGACGCGTGTCCGCGAGATTATCGGCGGCACGTGAAGGTTCATCCGGACGGTATGGGATCTGCTCGACAAGGAAAGCTGCGTCACCGCGGTCAATCATGTCCGTACCATCCACACGGCGCCCGACGCGGTCTTCGTCGCGATCAGCGCCGATTTCGCGGACGCGCTGACCATGGGAGAGGGCGAGGCGCTGATCGAACAGCTCGAAGCACGGATGAAGGCCGCCATCCCCGAACTCACCTCCATCTACATCCGCCCCGAAAAGCGCGCCGATGCGGTGGTCCAGCCGCGGCCTTGAGGGAGGAAACCTCGGCCCCTGCAAGGCCAGGGACCGATCCGCTAGCAATCTCGCCAGCTAGCAATGTTCGCATCCCCTGCGACAACAGCGTCGAGCACCGCATCTCCTGCGTGAACGGTGCCGCAGCGAAAGCGCCGCAAAGGCGGTGGGAGCGTAGAGATATGCCGAAAGCAGCTTATGACCTTGTCGTCCTGGGATCGGGCGCGGCGGGGATGACGGCGGCACTCACCGCCGCGGAGCATGGCGCGAAGGTTCTCGTTGTCGAGAAGGGCGAGAAAGTCGGCGGCACCTCCGCCTGGTCGGGCGGACAGATCTGGATTCCATGCAACCCGCACCAGAAGGCGTTCGGCAAGGAAGACAGCCGCGAAAAGGCGCTCACCTATCTCGCGTCGATGTCGAATGGCTTGATCGAGCCGCAAATGGCGGAAGCCTATGTCGATGGCGGGATCGAGATGGTCTCCTTTCTTGAGGCGAACACGCCCGTCCGCTTCATGGCGGTGCCGCATTTCCCCGATTATCATCCGGAGCAGCCCGGCGCCGCCAGCCGTGGCGGCCGGACGCTGGAGTGCGAGGTCTATCCCTATGGCGAGCTTGGCGAATGGCGCGACAGGGTGGAAGTCTCGCCTTATTACTGGCCGCACGTTCATTTCACGATCGGCGAAACCTCGCTGGCGCAGGCGATTCCCGATCCGCTGCCGCCCGAGGAAGCGAAGCGCCGCGCCGACAATGACGAACGCGGGCTGGGCCATGCGCTGGTCGGGCGGCTGCTTCGCGGTTGCCTCGATCGCGGCGTCGCGTTCCTGTTGGGCGTTGGTGGCAAGGAACTGTTGATCGAGGACGATGTCGTCACCGGCGTCGAGCTGACCGACGGCATCGTGATCCGAGCGGCCAACGTGGTGCTGGCGACCGGTGGCTTCGAGCATAATGAGGCGTTCAAGGCCGCTTTCCTGCGCGGGCCGCTGACCAGTCCGGTTTCGATCCGCACCAATACAGGCGACGGCCTGCGCATGGCGATGAAGGCCGGCGCGATGCTGAGCTCGATGCGCGAGGCGTGGTGGATGCCGGTGGTGGAAGGCCCGCTCAATCCCATGGGCCGCATCCTCTTCACTGGCGAGCGGACGCTGCCCGGCACAATCATGGTCAACAAGAAGGGCAAGCGCTTCACCAACGAGGCGGCGAACTACAACGCCTTCGGCGCGGCGTTCCACGAGCAGGATCTCAATAGCTGCTCCTACGCCAATCTGCCGGCCTGGTGCATCTTCAACCAGGCCTTTTATGACAAATGGGGCTTCCTCGACGCGCAGTTGCTGGATCTGAGCGACGGCCAGCGTGCGAAGGAACCGGCGGACTGGATCGCACGGGGCGCGACGCTCACGGAACTGGCTGCGAAGCTTGGCATCCCCGGCGATGCGCTGGAGGCGACGGTCGCGCGCTGGAATGGGATGGTGGAGAAAGGCAGCGACGAGGATTTCGGCCGCGGCGACTCCTATTATGATCTTTATTGGGGCGATCCCAACCACAAGGGCCAGAAGGAAGCGACGCTCGGCAAGATTGAGGGCGGGCCCTATTACGCCGTGGAAGTGAAATCGGGCGCGCTCGGCACCAAGGGCGGGGCGAAGACGGACACGCAGGGGCGGGTGTTGGACGTGGATTTGAAGCCGATCGAAGGGCTCTATGCCGCGGGCAACGCGATGGGATCGATGATGGGGATGACCTATGGGGGCGGCGGCGGCACCCTTGGTCCCGGCATGGTCTTCGGCTACCTCGCCGGCAAGCATGCGGCGCAGCGCAATACCGGCGCTCTCCAGCGCCCCGCCTGATGGAGCGGACTGATCACCCCACCGTGCGCCACTGGCCCTTGGCGTCTTGCTGATAGCGGAAGACGAGCGCCTTGGTGGTGCTGTCGGATCGCACCAGCACGATCTTGACCGTGCCGGTGGTCGCACCCGCCTTCACACCGCCCTCGATCAGTTGAAGGGCGCCGCGCTTGCCGCTGGGCGAATCCCACCGCCGGACATGGCCGACCGGATCTTCGTTCAGCGCCTGCTGGACCAGTGGACGGAGCGTATCGACGTCGGCCTTGTCCAGGTCGCGGAACATGTGGCGCGTGAAGATCTGCGCGGCGGCAGGAGGAGTGAGAGGCGCGCCCAAAGTCGCGATCATCAGTGCGCCGAAGACAAGATGTGGCCGCATCCTTATTCCCCTGCATTTGCCCGCTGTTCAGGCGAAGCTATCATAGCTGGCCGCCGATGTGCCCGCTTTTTCAGGCGTCTGCGCCTGCCAGATAGGCGTGGAGCCGTGCCATGGCGGTATCCAGCATTTCCTTCAGGAAACTCGGAAAGTCCTGATTGGCCGCAAGGAAGTTCATCCCGTCCAGCGGTTCGCAGGCGAGCGTCCAGGTGACGCGCGTGCCGCCATCGTCTGTCGGATCGAAGGTCGTCAGTTCGAGTTGCGCTGCCGCCAGCTGCTCGGTCGCCCGGTTGACGATATAGCCCCAGGCGTGGGGCTCATCCCAGATCACCATGGTTTCGACATGGGCGCAGCCCGCGACCCAGGATTTGCGGATCATGCCGAGGCCCAGCGCGCCTTCGTGCACGACTCGCTCGACATGCGGAAACCAGTGCGGCCAGCTCGCCGGATCGCAGAAGGCATCCCACACCGCCTGCGCCGGTGCATTGATGTGCGAGACGGTGACGTAGCGCGTCGGCGCCTCGTCGACGAATGCGGAATCGACCTCTCGAAAGTCGAACCATCGGGTTGTTTGCTCTATGTTATTTTTGGTCATTCCTCTTGGTGGGGTATTGCTGCCTCGCTGTCCAGAGCCACCTATAGTATCTTCCCTAGGTGAAGACTCGCGTCGCAATCGGAACCCACTATTTACCCCTAGGGGAAAATTCTGGTTGTATCAGCGTAAAGACCTAGGGCAGAATGCCTAGGCAATATCAGCAGTCCGCCATATGCGGCTGTATTGCGCTGAATCTCTGGGGGCAGGGTTTCAGGGTGGATTTTAGTCGGCGAGGATAAGCGGAGAGTCGGGGGACTCATCTTTCTGGCGATTAGGTACGTGGGTTTCAGACTCCAACCGTGGGGACGGCCATGTCTGATGTTGCTTATTCCAAGCCGCCAGTTTCCAATGACAATATTTCCCGCGCCGGCTTCGAACGTCGCCGTCGGCGTAGCGCTCCGCCCGAGCTGAAGATCTGGCCAACTGAAGGGTCGCCCGATCAGGCGAGCTTCCTTCAGGGCTTGATTGATCTTCTTCCCGAACAGGTCGCCATTCTTGGCGAGGATATGCAGATCGTCGCGGTCAACACCGCTTGGCGCACCTTGGCCGCCACGGGCGACGATGATCCAGATGGCGCGTTCCTGGGGCGCAGCTACCTGGAGCTGTGTCGACAGTTTGAACGGACGAGCCGTGATGCAAGGGCGATACGGCTGGGCCTGGCGCGCCTTCAGACCGGTAGCGTCGTGCGGTTTGACCATGATTACTCGTTGACCGTGAATGGCGAGCCGCGTCATTATGTGCTGAAGGCGCTGCGCTGCGCCCACAATCTGGTCATTCTGTCGCACATCGATGTCACCGATCGCCGGCTGCGCGAAATCGATCGCCGGCGCTACTGCCAGATGCTCCTGAGCGCTGAGGCGGAAGAGCGCAAGCGCATCGCCCGCGAACTGCATGACGAAACCGCTCAGCAGCTTGCGGTGATGCAACTCAGCCTGCCGAGCTTGCGGCACGACGAAGACGGCCCGGAAGCCGAGCGGGCCTATTCAGGTATCGAAACCGCGCTGGGTGCGGTGCAGGAACAATTGCGGACGCTAAGCTACGTACTGCACCCGCCCGAACTGGGTAGTGGCGGCATTGTGGAAGCGTTGCGCACTTTCGTGGCGGGATTTGCCCGGCGCACCGGCCTCCACGTCGAGTTCATCGCTGATACCTCATGCGGGCGGCGATTCCGTGACATCGAACAGGCGCTGTATCGCGTGACGCAGGAGGCGCTCGCCAACATCGTCAAGCATGCGCGGGCGAAACACGCCTTCGTGCGGCTGCGCAAGCAGCCTGGCTATTTGATCCTGGAAATCCAGGATGACGGGATCGGCATTGTGCCCGCGCTCTGTTCCGGTGCGGCGGAAAGTGCGCTCGGCGTCGGTCTGCCGGGCATGCGCGGCAGGATCGAGGCGCTGGCAGGCCATTTCGAGATCCGCCGGCTGCCGATCGGCACGCTCGTTTCGGTGCGCGTACCGCGGCGGCGGAAACAGGACGTCTGAAGATCGCCTGGCCTGGCCGCGACGGCGCGGTCAGGCCTCGATAATATTGTTGCGCAGCGCGTAGCGCACCAGCTCGGCGGTCGTTTTCAGCCGCAACTTGTGCATGGCGGCCGCGCGGTGAGTTTCCACCGTCTTCACACTGATGTCGAGGATATGGGCGATCCGTTTGTTGATCTGCCCCTCGGCGATGAGCTGGACGACTTCGCGCTCGCGCGTCGTCAGCGCATTGAGATCCGCGTGCGGCAGGCTGTTGTCGAGGAAATGCTTGAGCAGCGCTTCCGATACCATTCCGGAAAAATAAGGGCGGCGCTCTGCCATGGCCTCGACGGCGGCCTGCAGATGCAGTTCGGAATCGGATTTCAGCACATAGCCGCGGGCGCCTGCGCGCAACACATCGGCCAATACTTCTTCGCGATCATGCATCGTGTAGATCAGCACTTCGATATCGGGCAGTTCGCGCTTCAAGGCTCGCGTCAGGTCCAGCCCGTTCAGCGAAGGCAGCGAATAATCGATGATCGCGATGTCGGGCCTGGCTTCCCGCGCCATCTCCAGTGCCTGATGCCCGTCGGCTGCTTCGGCCACGATCCGGCCGTGCGGGTTTTCCGCCAGCAGATCGCGCAGGCCGCGGCGCATGGCGCCATGGTCATCGGCAATCAATATCTTACGCAACACTCTACTCATAAGCCCCCTGCATGATATTTTATCTAGTGCCGGCCGCTTTTCTGATGGTGATCCTCCTCAATTGTTGCAGCTTGGTGGCCGCATTGTCGGCCTGAATTTTTTGCCGTCGCCCTATATTCGACCGTCAACTGCATGACAGCAAGGTAAAAGGAGTAACTTGTCCGAAACGATCGGACAAGCCGGGCTATCATTGGCCTGAACTTCGGGCGCTGTAGATCGCTGGCAACTCCGTGAAACTACGGAGAGATCCATGTCGGTAGTTTCATCATTGCCAATGCGGGATTTGCCCGATCTACACACCGGCCCGGCCGCTGCATTCTCTCATGGCATATTGGAGATGCCATGCCGTGGAATTGCTGAAGCAGCTCATTCCGATCCTGCTCACCGTCAGCCTGGCCCTATTGGTGGTGGCGGTGGGAATGGCGTCCTCCCGGGGCGATCTCCTTTACGTTCTGCGTCGACCAGCGCAGTTGGCGCGCGGGCTGATTGCGGTCAGCCTGATCCCGGTGCTCGCGGCGGCGGCGGTGATCGCGATCTTTCCCGTCTCGCACGCCAGCAAGGCGGCGATCATGCTGATGGCGATTTCACCCGTGCCGCCGCTCGTGCCCGGCAAGATGCTGAAATTCGGCGGGCGCACGGAATATGCCTATGGGCTCTATACGGCGATGGCGCTGCTGGCGGTGTTTACCGTGCCGATCTGGGGTGTGCTGCTGAATCTTTATTATGGCGTCCATGCGAGCTTTCCGTCCGCCATCGTCGCCAGCAACATCTTTCTGGGCGTGGTCTGCCCGCTGGCCATAGGGCTCTTGCTCGGCCGGTGGCTTGCGCCGCGCTTTGCCGAACGGGCGGCACCGATCGTGGCGAAGATCGGAATGGGCCTTGTCGTGCTCGCCTTCGTGCCGATCATCGCAAAGGTTTGGCCAGCGCTCATTGGCCTCATCGGTGACGGCACTATCGTTGCGATGGCGCTGATCGTCACCCTGATGTTGGCTGGCGGTCACCTATTGGGTGGTCCTGCCGTCGGCGATCGCGCCACACTCGCCTTCGCGGCGGCGACGCGCCACCCCGGCATCGCGCTTGCCTTGGTCGGCGCCAATCATGGCGACCAAAGACTGAGCGGCGCGGTGCTGTTGTTCCTGATCGTCGCTCTGGTGGCGATGGTGCCATATCAGATCTTGCTGAAGCGGAAGCTGACGCCAGCAGACCAATCCACCTCCTAACGCAACGAAAATTCGATCTTCTCCCAAATGGATCCATGAATCTGTCATACGAGTGACGCCGAACCGCAAAGGAGTTCTGCGACTGCGCCCCCCGAAATCATCCAAGGGGGAAATCAGTGGCCGTCACTTCCTGCCGCCGCGCGCGCTTCATCATTGCTGCCTTGCTGGCGGCTTCGTCCACCGCTGCTCTAGCTGCCGATGTTACCGGTGTCGTGCTTGACGGATCGAGCACCCGTGCGCTGGAAGGCGCGGAAGTCTCGATCGTCGAACTCGGCCGTAAGGTCGAAGCCAAGCGCGACGGCAGCTATCGCTTCGCGGACGTGCCGCCGGGCACCTACACGCTGCGCGCGCACTATAGCGGCGTGGAGGATTTCAGCGAGAGCGTGACGGTTGCCGATACCGGCTTGCTCAACAAGGCAATCCTGCTCGGCGACGCGGACAGCCTTATCCTCGTCATGGGCCAGCAGGCCAATCTGTCGAGCTCATTGTCGCGTCAGCGCGCCGCCGACGGCGTCGAAAGCGTCCTGACCCGTGACTCGATCGGCCAGTTTCCCGACCAGAATGTCGCGGAAGCCATCCGTCGCGCGCCCGGCGTCAATGTGCTCAACGATCAGGGCGAAGGCCGCTTCATCGCGGTCCGCGGCCTTGATCCCAACCTCAACGCCGCGTCGATCAACGGCGTGCGCGTGCCGGCGCCGGAAGCCGACACCCGCTCGGTCGCGCTCGACGTCGTCGCCTCCGAACTGGTCGAGGCGATCGAGATCAAGAAATCGCTGACTCCGGACATGGACGGCGACACGATCGGCGCCTCGGTGGAAATCAAGACGACCAGTGCCTTTGATCGCCGCAAGGATCTGCTCGCGGTCTCGGTCGAAGGGTCGTACAACGACTATGCTGAATCGCTGACGCCCAAGGGCAGCGTCGATTTCTCGACCCGCATCACCGACAATTTCGGCATCGCCGGCGGTGTCTCCTACTACAAGCGCAGGTTCGAGACCGACAATATCGAAGCCGACGACTGGAATGATGAAGGCCTCGCCGAAAGCCTCGAATATCGCGACTATGACGTCCGTCGCCTGCGCACCGGAGGCTCGCTCTCGCTCGATTGGCGGCCGAGCTCGACGACCAAGCTCTATGCCAAGGGCATCTACAACCGCTTTTCCGACCAGGAAGATCGCCGCCGGCTGGTGTTCGACCTGGGCGACGCCAATCTGGTCGATGCCGACGGCACGACGCGGGCGACCGTCAACAGCGGGGACCTGACCGACCCTGACGACGAATCCCGCATCCGCGTCGAGCGCGATCTCAAGGACCGCTTCGAGGTCCAGAAGATCCAGTCCTACCAGCTTGGCGGCGTTACCGAGACCGGCCCATGGACCTTCACTTATTCGGGCGCCTGGTCGAAGGCCACCGAAGTCGAGAACGGTTCGATCGACCCGATCGTCTTCCGCCGCGATTTCGAGGCGGCCGAGGGCGACGACCTGACCGTCGACTTCGATTATTCGGACTACAAGATCCCGGAATATTCGGTGTCGGGTCCGAGCTCGGACGATTTTTACGATCCGTCGCAATATGAATTCGACAAGTTCGAGCGGACCACGCTGAGCGATTCCAGCGATCGCGAGTGGAATTTCCGCGGCGACGTCGCTTATGCCATTCCGTTGTCGCAGGGCACCTTCACCGTTCAGGCGGGGGGCAAGGCGCGGCTGCGGCAGAAGAATTACGATCTGACGCTCGACGTGTTCGATGGCTTTGACGGCGATTTCACCGTTGCGGACGTGCTCGGCAAGCAGACCTATCGCCTCGCGATGATCGATCCGGTCGTCAAGAAACGCGGCGAGCGCGATTTCATCAACGCCAATATCGATGGCTTCGAAATCAACGAGATCGATAGCCTGATCGAATCCAACATCGCCGATTATCGCGTCGGTGAAGACGTCTATTCCGGTTACCTGATGGGCCGCTACGAAGCCGGTCCGCTCCGAGTGATCGGCGGTGTCCGCGTCGAGCGGACCGAGAATGATCTCGAGGGCAATTTCGTGACCTTGCTCACGGAAGGCACGGAGGTCGACGGTGTCGAGCTGGACGAGGACACGGTCGTCATCTCGCCCAATCGCATCAAGCGCCACTACACCGATTGGCTGCCCAGTGCGCTTGTCCGCTACGAAGCAAGCGATGAACTCGTCTTCCGCCTTGGTGCTTTCAAGAGCCTCGTCCGCCCCAATATCGGCCAACTCGCACCGCGCGTTCAGGCGGAACGCGATGGCGACGATTCCGAAGTGGACATCGGCAACCCGCTGCTGAAGCCATATCGCGCCTGGAACGTCGATGTCGGCGCCGAATGGTATTTCGCGCCGTCAAGCGCGCTGCAAGGCGGCTTCTTCTACAAGAAATTGAAGGATTATATCGTCGAGCAGGCGGTCGAAGATTATGACTATAACGGCTTCACCTATGATGAAGCCCTGATCCGCTACAACAGCGGCGATGCGGACATCACCGGCTTCGAAATCGCCTATTCGCAGGCTTTCCGTTCGCTGCCGGCGCCGTTCGATGGCCTGCTGACCAACATCAACTACACCTACACCGATGCCGACGGGGCGGTGCCGAACGAGGACGGCTCGTTCCGCAACATCCCGCTGCTCAACTCGTCCAAGCATACCTTCAACGTCGTGCTCGGTTACGAAAAGGGGCCGATCAGCATCCGCCTGGCTGGCACCTATCGCGACAAATATCTGGATGAGCTGCGCGGCAGCGCCGAGGAGGATCGCTATGTCCGCGATCACTTCCAGCTCGATGCCAGCGCGAAGTATCGCGTGATGGACAATGTCACCATCTTCGGTGAGCTGGTGAACATCAACAACGCCAAATATGTCGCCTATCAGCGCGGCCCGAACACCCGTCGCCTGCTGCAGTATGAAGAGTATAGCTTCACGGCGAAGTTCGGCATCCGCGCCAACTTCTGATCGGGACAAGCAGATGGGACGCGCCGTTTCCGTGGCTGCCGTAATCGGCACGCTCCTTCTGGCCGGCATGGTATCGACCATGCCGGCGCCTGCCGAGGTGCCGGCTGCGGCGGTGCCGCGCTCACCGGGGCTGCCTTATGCGCCGCGCACCCTGCCGGATCGCATCGTGCTGACCGCCGGTGCCGATCCGTCGCGGGAAATGGCGGTCGCCTTTCGCACCGACATGGCCCAGCTCGATGCCCAGGCGCAGATCGCGGTGGCGGTGGACGGCCCAACCCTGGAGGAAAAGGCGAGGATCGTCGCTGGCACCAGCCGCGAGATCACCAGCGCCAACGGCCCGGCGCGTTACCATCAGGTCCGTTTCTCAGGCCTCCAGCCGGACACCGCCTATGCCTATCGTGTGAAGGGAAGTGCGGGCTGGAGCGAGTGGCTGCAATTCCGCACCGCCGCGGCTGCGGCCAAACCATTCCGCTTCCTCTATCTGGGCGACACCCAGAACGGCATTCTCACCTATGCGTCGCGCGTCATCCGCCAGGCCTTCCACGCCAATGGCGGGATAGAGCTGGTCGTCCATGCCGGCGATCTCGTCGCCCAGCGAGACGATCTCGACCATGATGACGAATGGGGCGAATGGACCCAGGCGGGCGGCTTCAATTATGCGATGGTCCCGCAGCTCCCGGCCACCGGCAACCATGAATATGTGGACCTGATCAAGCCCGACGGCAGCGAGAGCCGCAAGCTCGGGCCCTATTGGCCCCTGCAGTTCGCGCTTCCTGCCAATGGCGCGGACCCGGTCAAGGCGACAACCTATTTCGTCGACTATCAGGGCGTCCGTTTCATCATCCTCGATGGCACGGCAGCGCTCGATTTGGGCGCGCTCAATGCCCAGACCCGCTGGCTCGATGCGACGCTTGCGGCCAGCACGGCGCGCTGGAATGTGGTGCTGTTCCACCAGCCGATCTTCACCTGCGCGCGGCCCAATGACACCGCGGAGCTGAAGGCCGCGTGGAAGCCGGTCTTCGAACGGCGCAAGGTCGATCTCGTCCTGCAAGGCCATGACCATTGCTACAGCCGGTTGACCGCGGAGGCGGGGCGCGATGCTGCACGTGTTGCGCACTCGGCCGGCGTTGCCCAGGGGCCGGTCTATCTCGTCTCGGTGACGGGATCGAAGATGTACGCGCTCAACGATCGCGCCGGCACCCAGCCCGACAAGGTGGCCGAAGCGACCGAGCTTTATCAGGTGGTCGATGTCGAAGATGCCCGGCTGCGGTTCCGCACCTATACGGCGAGCGGTCGTCTCTATGACGGCTTCGATCTCGAACGCGGGGCCGACGGCAATAACCGCCTGAAGGAACTCGATGAGCCGATGATCCCGTTGCGTCGATGCGAGGGCGCCGTGGGGCCGGACGGCGGAGTCTGCGTCAGCCGAGCAAAATAGAACGGAGCGCCTCCGCCCCATCCAAATGGACCGGCGCTTTCGATTGCGAGCATGTCATACTCCCTCGAAACATTGCTGAGAGGATGAGGACATGCTCCGCACGAAGGCGTTGCCGAATATCGGCCAGGAGGTGCTGGGGCTCGATCTGAACGAGGACGTGGATGAGGCGACGACGCGTCAGTTGCTCGCAATCTGGCGGGAAGCAGGCGTCGTCCTGTTCCGGGGCGTCGGCACATCGCCGGAAACGCTGCTGAAACTCAGCCGCTGTTTCGGCGAGCTTGAGCCGCATCCGATCGAAAGCCTCCGTCTCCCCGGCCATCCCGAGCTGATCCTGCTCACCAACAAGGGCGGCCTGCGCGGCCCGGTTTATGCGTTTGACGGCGTGCCGACCTATGGCCGCATCCCCTGGCACACCGATCTCGCCTTTCAGGAGGTGCCGAATGCCGGCGCGCTTCTCAACATGGTGCACAAGGCCGAAGTGGGCGGCAGCACCGCCTGGCTGGATACGGCGCGCGCCTATCAGGCGCTCGACGACGGGCTGAAGCGGCGCCTGGGAGGTGTCGAGGCGCGGTTCGAATTCTGCTCGGATCTCGCCAGAATGAAGTTCGCCAATCCGGGCGGCACCCGCGTCGGCGATTCAAAGGCGAACTTCCCCGATTATCCGCCGCTCGCGCGTCCGATCGTGTGGCAGCATCCGGTGACGCAGGTCGCCATCATGAACATCTGCCCGCTCAATATTCAGGGCATCGTCGGGATGGACGAGGCCCAGGGCAACGAGCTCATCGAGGCGCTGATCGAAGCCGTGATCCAGCCGCAATTCATCTATGAGCATGCCTGGCAGGAAGGCGACGTCATCCTGTGGGACAATTACCGCATGATGCACAGTGCGATGGGACATCCCGTCGATGTCATCCGCGTCGTCCATCGCACGACATTGCGCGGCCATGCCCAGGCTGGCCGCATTCTCGACGTTGCGGGGCGCGACGCGGCCTGAGCCTCAGGCTGAAGCGACTCCGTCCACGTCGATCAGGTCGTCGGCAACCACGACGCCGCGCACCCGAACCCGCTTCTCGACATGCTCGACCGGCACGCGGTGCAGATCGAGGCCGATGCGGCCACCCTGGTCGCGGCGAAGCGCGAAGCCGCCGCCCGACCGTATGAGCGTGCCTGTCTCGTCGATGCGGGTGCCAATCGTTTCCATGGTGCCAACCATAAGGCAGGCGCGCCGATTCGCCGAGACGAAGGGAGGGCAAATGGAGGTTAACGGGCCAAAATCGAGGTTGCGGCAAATGATGCGCCGCGAAATATGACGACGCTCCGCCATGCCTCGCCGTTCCGATCCGGGATATCACCTGATTCAGGCGCATATTTCGCCATTATGGCGTCGCCAACGCTTCAGAAGACGCAGTTGCCTTTGTCGCAAGGTGTGAGGTTTGCCACAGATAAAGGGCTTGCCCCAAGCTAAGCCATTGGTCTGCCCGCTTGGGGCTGGCGCATGTGGGGTGTGCCATGGAGCAAGCCTGCGAAGCCAATGTCGATCGCGTCGCCCGCACCATGGCAGCGAGCGCGGGTATCGATTGGGACAGCCTGAACGACCATCCCGGCTATGCCCGCAATTATTGGCGGGAGCGCGCCCGCGCGGTTAGCGCCACCGTCCGGAGTGAACAGGCGGCGTTGATCGATGCTGACGTTGGCCCTGCTGCATCGCGCTTGCGTCAATTGCTCGACCGGCGCGCCTTCGATCGCTGCGGTCCGCTTGCTGCCGGCGACATCCGTCTCGTCCTCGACGCGCTTGGTTGGGCGTGAAAGCAAAACCGCCGGCCACCTTGCGGTAGCCGGCGGTCTTGTGCGCTGAAGTCAGCTGAGCGCGGATCAGGCGATCTGCGCAGTCGCCTCGCGGCGGCGGCTGCGCAGCCCCGCACCCACCAGGCCGAAGCCCGCGAGCATCATCGCCCAGGTGGCGGGTTCCGGAACCGGCGTCACGGCCAGGTTATCGACTTCGAACGAGTTCGAGCTCGACGAGAGGCGCAGGCCGACGATCGTCTGGCCGGCGTCGGCGGTCACGAGAATGCGGCCGTTCGAGTTCGGGCTGTGCTGATCGCCATTGGCGTCGCCACCGAAGATGTCGTCGCCGCTGATGTCCTGGCTGGTGCCATCGGCGAACAGCAGGGTCAGCGTGTTGTAGCTGTCGAGCGAGCCGACATCGAGACCGAACGAAGCCGCCTGGCCAAGGCTGATATCAGCGTGGCCGCCGCCGAGGATCGACAGATAGCGGGTGGCATCGCCCGGATCGGGCTGCGCGCCCTCGCCCGAGGAGCCCGTCAGGAACTTGAAGTTGTTGCCCGAAACCAGCGCATCGTCGGCACCGTTGAAATCGGCGACGAGGGTCTGGCCCGACTGCACGCCATACTGGCCGTCGGTGAAGATGAAGGTCGCGGCCTGGGCCGAGGTTGCGGCGCCGGAGAGCGCCAGAGCGAGAGCAAGCTTCTTAAACATAACTTCTACGTCCTTTTCCCACGGCGCTGGATCGCCACGTGTCGATCGGCCCCGCCGCTCGTGCCGGCCCTTGCAAGCAGGAGCCGTGCCAATTGGTCAAACTGTCCGGAATCCGCTCTATTTAGTGATGGTTAACCAAGTCGAGGTTTCACGAGTGTAAATTGTGCCGACTCTTTCGACGGCTTTCACGGCCGGACCTCAGGCTATACGGAAGGCGGCAAGGAGACAGGCATGATCGAGACCGCGCGGTTGATTCTCAAACCCCTGACCGAGGCCGACAAGGACTGGGCGGCCGCCCAATGCGCCGATCCGGAGGTAATGACCTATCTGGGCGGGCCGATGGCGCGCGAACTGAGCGACGAAAAGATCGACAAGATGATCCGGCTGCAGGCCGACCGCGGGTTCAGCTTCTTCGGCCTGTTCAGGAAGGAGGATGACCGGCCGATCGGTCTGTGCGGCCTCAAGCTGTTCGATGCCGAAGGCGCGACGTTGCCGGGTGAACTGGAGGTCGGCTGGCGGATCGACAAGGATTGCTGGGGGCAGGGCTATGCGCGCGAGGCCGCGTCGGCCTCGCTCGATTTCGCGTTCGGGGTGGTCAAGGGCGAACGGGTGATCGCCATCACCAGCCAGCGCAACACCGCCTCCTGGGGGCTGATGGAGCGGCTGGGCATGACGCGCCGGCCCGATCTCGATTTCGACGATCCTCGCTTCGGGCCGGAGGACAATCCCACCATCCTCTACCTAATCGAGGCCAGGGATTGGGAGGTCGGCGCATGGAAGGCGTGACGATCCTGCCGTTCCGCGGCGTTTCGCCGGACATTGCCAGGGCTGGCTTCATCGCGCCCGGCGCGCGGCTGATTGGCGATGTCACTTTGGGGGAGGGGGCCAGCGTCTGGTACAATTGCGTGCTGCGCGGCGATGTCGCCCCGATCAGCGTCGGCGCCCGCACCAATATCCAGGACGGCACCATCGTCCATGTCACGACGAAGCAATATGATACGGTGATCGGCGAGGATTGCCTGATCGGCCACCTCGCCATCGTCCATGGCTGTCGCCTCCACGATCGCGCCTTTGTGGGCCTCGGCGCGATCGTCATGGACGGCTGCGAGATCGAAAGCGATGCGATGCTGGCGGCGGGCGCGATGCTGACGCCGGGCAAGCGCATTCCCTCCGGCCAGATGTGGGCGGGGCGCCCTGCCAAATATGTCCGCGATCTCACCGCCGAACAGCTTGCGGGGCAGCAGGCCGGCGTCGCCAATTATGTCCGGCTCGCCCGCGAACATGCGCAGGCGGTGCAAGGTCAGGGCTGAGTCAGCGCCGCCGTCAGCGCGTTGAACGCGGTGCGCTGCTCATCGTCGAGCGCGGATATCTTCGCCCAGGCATCGGCGAGGGCTGGGGAAGGCGCGCCGCCGGCCGCGACCATCATCTCGTCGAGGCTGGCGAGCGCGGTCGTCACCGGACCCCGCGTCTGATCGAGCCGGCTGAGCGCCTGCTGCGCTGCGACCCATGCCTCGCTGTCGACCGCCTTCCCCGATGCGGAAGATACCGCACGCTTCGCGGCGGCCAGTTCTTCGGTGAAGCGGCCGCGCGCGGATTCGGCCGCGGCAGTCTGCGTCGCGATCTGCGCGTCAGTGGGCGCATTGGCGGCGGGTATCGGCTCGCTTGATTCGGGCGCAGGCTCCTCGATCGACAATTTTTCCACCGGGCGTGGCGCCAGCGAAGGATAGGTTTGCCCCGTCTGGCCGCATCCGGGCAGCATCACGAGCATCAGAAGCGCGGCGTGCAGCGCGGACTTGGAGGTTCGATCCATGCCATGGCTTTAAGGCCGCAAATTATCCGCGGCAACGGGGTTGCGCTGCATCGAAGTCCCGACTAATAGCGCCACTCCAACGCGCCCGTAGCTCAGCTGGATAGAGCATCAGACTACGAATCTGAGGGTCGGACGTTCGAATCGTTCCGGGCGCGCCAACATCCCCCGCCAAGGTCATCCGAGCTGGCGGGGGTTTGTGTTTCTGGCGATGGTGGACGCGGCGGGTGCGGCGATAGCAAATGGACGCTGCCTGACCACCCTTGTTATCCAGCAATATTCTGGTCGATTTTTCGCCATGATCGAAATCAATCCAAAACGGATTCGTCTTTTGTCGAAACGATTCGCAGTAAATGTGTGATTTGCTATTTTCCGTCGAGCTTTGATCCAGTCCTTATTGACGGAGAAGCTTTATGACCGCACTCATAACCACGCTTCATAATTCCAGAAAAGTGGCGACCGTAGACAAGGTTGCGGCATTTTCTGTTGATATTATTGGAATAAGGCTGCTCGTTTCTGCGCTGGGAAGCGTGAATTCGAGTGGATGGTCCAATATCCGCCTCAGCCCCGTTTATTATATCGATCCGCCGGCGGACGGCATCTGGGATTTCGATCTTATCGGCGATCCGCCCGTCGGACCGGTGTTGACGGTAATGCTTCCCGTTGCTGCTTTCGCGACCTATCCCTGCCCCGATTGGGTGAAGGGCGTGAGGATTCACGCGCAAAATGGCTCATTGGAAGATGCCGTCACCAAGAGCGACCCGAAAGCCATCGCTGAGGCGCGTCCCGCTATCGACTTCAGCAGCGCGGGGGGCCGTGCCCTCGTCGAGGAAACTATCGCCGTTTATGACGACAGTTTTCAGCCGATCGGATTCTGCAGCGGCTTTCCGCCTCACATCAAAATGAAGAAGCTTCGCCACGAACTTGTTTTGATCATAGAGGCGCCCGATGAGGCACAGATTCGGCGCTGCCTGAACGAAGCGATCGCGGCGGGCCTGGTTGCCGCCATCGCAGCGGTAATCATGACCGGGGGAGGCGCGCTTGCCGCCGCGATCGCAGCTTTCCAATCTTATCTGAGCCACTGCATCGCCGGATCCACGATCCGCTTCGACAACCGGTCCCACTGGATCGAGTGGTGCACCTGATACGCTGAGGCGCCAAGCAATTGCCGAACGAGTCGCCGGGCCTGATACGCCCGGCGACTTCGCGTCACAGGATGCTTACCGCGGCCGTTCGCCCGGGTTGATGCAATTGTCGCGCAGCTTGCGCGTGCAGGGCGGATAATCCTTGGTCGCAGGCTGCGGGGCGGGGGCCGCTTCGGACATCGGCGCGGCGTTGGGGTTGGCTGGCGGCGGCATGCTGCTTGCCGAAGGAGCCGCATTTTCCGGCGGCATCGTCGTCTCAGCGGGTGCCGGCATAGTCGCATCTGCCGGTGGCATCGTCTGATCGGCAGGGGGCATCGCGCTCTCGGTGGGCGTCTCGGGCGGCATCGTCCCTTCCGGCGGGGTCGTCTGCGCATAAGCGGACGTGCCGATCAGCAGCGACGCCGCGATTATCCAGCTTTTCATTGTCTCTCTCCATGCTGGCTGAACCAGTGGGGAGGGAACGCCCGAAGGCGGCATTGCGCCGCATCGGCTGCGCCATATGGTGCATCGGTCAAGCCGGACGCGAAATAATTACGGTGCGGCAGCTTTCGCACCACGGTCTGTTATCGGCTATGGGCGGGGCCGGGGGCATGAGGGCCGACAAGCAAGGAAAGACCATGGCTACTGATTGGGAAGAACCCGCCACGCTGATCGATCTCGACGGCACCGCGCCGTTCATTGGCAAGCTCGGCGATTGCATCCGCCATTTCGTGGCGTTCAAGCCGCATGCGAAGGCCGATGCGCGCATCCTGCTGACCCGCCCGGTGGCGCGCGAGGGCCGCAAGACGCGCACCTGGGTGCTGAACCCGGACGAGATCGCGGCGTTGGCCGTCGACCTGCCCAAA
The DNA here is from genome assembly GCF_042693015.1 of Sphingomonas sp. DBB INV C78. NCBI lineage: Bacteria > Pseudomonadati > Pseudomonadota > Alphaproteobacteria > Sphingomonadales > Sphingomonadaceae > Sphingomonas > Sphingomonas sp. DBB INV C78. Next base: position 4,976,956 of record NZ_CP170544.1, read on the forward strand.
GCCTGATTGATCCTGTCGGGAGCGCAAGAATGCCGCACCGTTTTCACCTCGTCGACGTGTTCGGCGATGGGCCCTTTTCCGGCAACCCGCTGGCCGTAGTCGCCGATGCGGACGATCTCGATACCGCGACGATGCAGCAGATCACCCGCTGGATGAACCTGTCGGAAACCACCTTCCTGCTGCCGCCGACCAGTGAGGAAGCGGATTATCGCGTGCGCATCTTCACGCTGGAGCGCGAACTGCCCTTTGCCGGCCATCCGACGCTCGGCACCTGCCATGCCTGGCTGGCGTCGGGTGGCGTGCCGCGCCAGCCCGGCCGGATCGTGCAGGAATGCGGCGCCGGGCTCGTGCCGATCCGCCAGGACGAAGCGGGCCTCGCCTTCGCCGCACCGCCGCTGATCCGTAGCGGCGCGGTGGAAGAAGCGCGCGTCGCGGAGATCGCCGCGGTGCTCCGCGTCGAACGGTCGGCGATTGTCGAGGCGCAATGGGTGGACAATGGCCCCGGCTGGATCGCGGTGCTGCTGGAATCGGCCGAAGCGGTGATCGCCGTCGATCCGACCCGGCATCATCCCACCCGGCTCGACATCGGCATCGTCGGCCCGCACCCGGCGGGCAGCCCGGTCGCGTGGGAATTGCGGGCCTTGTTCAGCGACCCCTTTGGCGCGCTGATCGAGGATCCGGTGACGGGCAGCCTCAACGCCTCGGTCGCGCAATGGCTCTTGTCGAGCGGCCGGGCGACCGCGCCCTATGTCGCCGCCCAAGGCACCTGCCTCGGCCGCAAGGGCCGCGTCCGCGTCGAGCGCGGGGAGGGCGATACTGTATGGATCGGCGGTGCGACGCAGGCGCTGGTGACGGGAGTGATGGACTTCTGAACTAGGCCGCGTGGGTAAATTCGGGGGGCGTTTGCAACCCAAGATTTCCGACGAATTTCTGCCTGTCGGGACACGACGACGTTGCGGACATCCCCCCTTTCCGTCACCCCGGACTTGTTCCGGGGTCCACCGCCAGGCTGGGCGAATTCCTAACGGTTCAGGTCTGGGCAGCGTCGCCTGATTCTAGATGCAGCGCCGGCACTCGATCATCAATGCCAGTGCGTGCGTAACGGTGGACCCCGGAACAAGTCCGGGGTGACGAGGGGGGCAGTTTCCCCCGACTTTTCTGTCCTTCAGAAGTCGCTAGACACCTCCCGCAACCCGACGGTCGTTCACCATCAGAATTTGTCCACGCGGCCTAGCCTCGGCGTGGAGCAAACGCCCTCCGCGCAGCCCAGGGCGCCGCCTGTTCCAGCTGCCCCGCCAGGCGGAACAGGGTCGCCTCGTCTCCATAACGGGCGGAGAACATGATACCGATCGGCAGGCCCGTCTTCGACATCGCCAGCGGCACCGACATGCTCGGCTGGCCGGTCTGGTTCTGGAGGCCGCTGAAGGGGATGAACTCGCTCACCGCTTTGAAATAGCTCTGTATGTCGGCCGGCGACATGCCGAGCACGCCCAGCAGCGGCGGCGGGCTGGCGACGGTGGGGGAGAGCAAAAGGTCATAGCCTTGCATGAACTCGGCAACCGCGATCGCGGCCGTCTGCAGATCATTATTGGCGCGGGCATAGTCCACGCCGGTCATCTTCAGGCCCATGTCAAAATAAGCGAGCGTCGCCAGTTCGAGCACGTCCGGCCCCGGCTTGATCCCCGTCAGCGCCGCGCGCGCCTGCAGGTCGGCCGCGACGGATGAGGAGATGATCGCGAAGGACGCCCGCCCGATCGCCGCGGCGTCCAGCTTGGGTGCGGCTTCCTCGACATGATGGCCCAGGCTTTCGCACAGCTTCGCCGCCGCGCGCACCGCTTCCGCCACCTCAGGGTCTACGGCCGTGCCCATCATCGGCGTCAGGTTGAGCGCAATCCGCAGGCGGCCCGGCGCGCGCCGCACCTCTTCCAGATAGGGGCGTTCCGGGCTGGGCGCGCCATAGCGCGATCCGGGTTCCACGCCGTGGGTGGCGTCCAGCAGCGCGGCGCTGTCCCGCACGCTCACCGTCACGGCATGGTGGGTGGACATGCCGCCCCAGCCTTCGGTGCGCGGCGGCCCCATCGGCACGCGGCCGCGGCTGGGCTTCAGGCCGAACAGGCCGCAGCAGGATGCCGGGATGCGAATCGATCCGCCGCCGTCGGTGGCGTGCGCAGCGGGCAGCACGCCGGCCGCCACCGCCGCGGCCGCGCCGCCGCTCGATCCGCCGGCGATATGGTCGGGGTTCCATGGATTGCGGGTAAGGCCGGTCGCCTTGCTCTCGGTGCTCGCGGTCAGGCCGAATTCGGGGGTGGTCGTCTTGCCGAAGATCACCAGGCCCGCGCGCTCGTGCCGGCGCACCAGTTCGGACGTCACCGTCGGCCGGAAGTCCTTGTAAAAACGGCTGCCCTGGCCGGTTAGCTCACCGGCGATATGGGTGTTGAGATCCTTCAGCAGCCAGGGGACGCCGGTGAAGGGCCCGTCGGGAAGGCCCTTGGCAATCGTCGCGCGGCCGCGCTCGTAAAGCTTGAGCGCGAGATAGTTGTAGCGGGGATTGGTCTCCTCCGCGGTTGCGATCGCGGCGTCGAGCAGTTCGTTCGCGCTCACCTTGCGCTTGCGTACCAGTTCGGCCAGCCCCAGCGCGTCATGATCGCGCAGCAATTGCGCCTGGCCCGGCAGCGCCGCAATTCCTGCGCCGCTGGCCGCCACGGCCGTTGCGGCAGCGCCACCGATCATCGCCTCGCGTCGCGACATGGCCATGTCCTCTCCCATTCTGCTTTCGTTTCGATGGGGCAGAAGGCCAGTCCGCCGGCTGCGGGGCAAGCAGATTGCTTTGCTCATTTGAATCGCGGTGTCGCCGCCATGGAACAAACTGCCCGCTCTTGCGATGATTGCACCCGAAACGACGGTGAATCGAGATGATCGGCAGCGATCGGCGCACTGCGATGGCCTGGCTTTGTGGCGGCGCCTTCCTGCTGACGGCAGCGAAGGCGAAGAAGCCGTCCGCGCCGGCCGTCCCGACCTTGGATGACAAGGGCATCGCCCGGCTCAAGCCCGGCCAGTTCCTCTGGAAGGCCGATGCCGCGCGGGAAGGGCCGCTCTTCATCCTGGTCCGCCTCAGTGAGCAGCGCGCTTATGTCTATCGCGACGGCCTGTTGATCGGCGCGTCGACCATTTCGGCGGGACGCGAAGGCTATGAAACGCCGGTCGGCATCTACACGCTGCTGCAGAAGGCGCGGATGCACAATTCCAACCTCTACAGCAACGCGCCGATGCCCTTCATGCAGCGGCTCACCTGGGACGGCATCGCCATCCATTCCGGGCATGTGCCGGGCTATCCCGCCTCGCATGGCTGCATCCGCCTGCCGCCCGCCTTCGCCCGCACGCTTTACGGGATGACGCCGATCGGAATGACGGTGGCTATCGTCGGCGATGTCGCGCCCGTGCCGGAGGTCGTGCCCGATGGCGGCCGCTGGGAGCCCCATCGCGTGGCCGAAGGGCCGATCGCGATCATCGTCGGTGCGCGCGACGGCAAGCTAAGCGTGCTGCGCGGCGGGATCGAGATCGGCCGGACGATGGTGGAGATTCCAGCGCCGATCACCGCCACCTCGGCCTTCCTGCTCCGCACCATCGACGGTGGCGCGCAGATATGGTCACCCATCCCGCTGCCCGGCAGCAATGATGCCCCGGCCGATCGGATGTTCCCCGGCGACGGCGACAGGCTCCGCATCCCCGATGCCTTCCGCACGCGGCTGGGGCCGCTGCTTGCACCGGGCGCGTTGTTCGTGATGTCGGAGACGGCGCTCAAATCGACGGTGATCCTGCCCGAAGCGACGGTGCCGATCCTCGCGCCCGACACGCCGGCCGCCGATTCCCCTCAATGATCTTCACCGGCGAGACGTCTGCCGCACAACCAGCGCGATCGCTGACACCAGCAACCCGCCCACGACCGCGCCCAGCCCGACGCCGAGCAGGATGATCACACCGTCTCCCATGGCTCCGCGCGAAAAGAGCATCGCGGCAACCCCCGTCATTGCCGTGCCCACCACCGCCATCAGCAGGCCGATGCGGATCGCGCGCGTCGGATCGCGGAAGACGAGACCCTCCTTGGGGGGCGGGATGATCCTCTGGAAATGGAAAAAGGTGCGTCGCGCTTCCTCCCGCTGCAGCACGGAAACCGGCACGCGCAGGCACATATGTCGGGTTCCGTAGCGCGATGGATAAGCAATGCGGAACTCGATGCATTCCGGGTCGGCCGGCGGCCCCAGCCAGCCCACGCCGCGTAGTTCCGGCAGGCCGCGTGGCCGCAGCACATGATAGGATCCATCGACGACCAGTTGGCGTTCGCCTACGATCACGTCGACGCCGCGGTCGCGCGGCGCCTTCAGCACCGTGAAGTCGTTTGCCAGTGCGGGATCCTGGCTGGTGCGGCGGGCATCATATTTGCGGAACGCTTGCCACGCATCGGCCGATACATGCCAGCGGGCGATGATCTTGCCTCCTGCCATCAGCTTCGCATTGCCGATCGCCAGCAATGTCGCGCGGATCAAGAAGAAGGGGCTGATCACCAGCATTGGCGCGCCGATGGCGAAGCTGAGGGCGGCTTCGGTGCTCGGCCCGCGATAGCTGATGGCATCGCCATGGGCCACGAGCGTCAGGCCCATCGCGAATAGCAGCAACCAGAAAAAGGCTCGTAAAGCTGGCTTGCGCATCTCACGTCCCCCCAGCGGAGCAAGATATCGCATCGATCTATAGGGTTGCCCGGCGCTCCGGTCCATCATCGGCCCGCTTTAACGTGGCGTCCCTGGCCGTTTTCCGTCATGGTCCGGCCACTTGCAGCGGGATGGAGGCGCAATGATGCTGGTCGATCGGCGCGTGATGATGGCCTGGCTGGGCACCGGCATGGCGATGGCGGCAGGATCGGCGCGGGCGATGCAGCCGGTGCTCAACGCGGGCACGGTCGAGGAAGCGGTCGCCAAGCTCAAGCCCGGCGAATTCATCTGGGCGCCCGATGTCGCGCCGGATGGGCCGGTGATGATCATCGTCAGCCTGCAGACGCAGCGCGCCTATGTCTATCGCAACGGCGTCATCATCGGCATTTCCACGGTGTCGACCGGCAAGAAGGGGCATGAAACGCCGACCGGCGTCTTCACCATCCTGCAGAAGAACAAGGATCACAAATCCAACCTCTACAACAACGCGCCCATGCCGTTCATGCAGCGGTTGACCTGGGACGGCATCGCGCTGCACGCGGGATCGCTGCCGGGCTACCCCGCATCGCATGGCTGCATCCGGCTGCCGATGGGCTTTGCGCGACCGCTTTATGGCGTCACCGGCCTCGGCCTCACCGTCGTCATCACCAACAATGCCGATGTGCCGCGCGTGGCGCCGACACCGACTGCCCTGCGTGGCGGCGGCACGGCGTCGTTCGTCCCCGATAGCGGCCGGTGGGAGCCGGAACGCGCGCCCGCCGGGCCGGTCTCGATCATCATCAGCGCGGCCGATGCCCGGCTGCTGGTGCTGCGCAACGGCGTGGAAATCGGCCGCACGCCCATCTCCATCGACGGCCCGGTCACGCAGACCGCGGCTTTCACGCTGGGCGCGATCGACGACAAGGGGCTGCATTGGCTGCAACTGCCGCTGCCCGGCCAGTCGATCGCCGCCAATCAGGAATTGCCGGAGGCGGAACGCAAGCGCCTGCACATCCCGGAGGCGTTCCGCGCCCGCGTGCTGACGGTGCTTACGCCCGGCACCACCGTCGTGTTGACCGGCGACAGCCTCAGCACGGGCAGTTCGGGCAAGAAGCTGACGATCATCAAGGGAGAGGAGGGTGCGGGCGAGTAAGGCTCCGCCGCTTAACCCATAGAAAAACCCTGCCGGAAGCGATCCGGCAGGGTTCATCCCGATCTTCGCGATGCTTCAGGCGTGGGCCAGGCGCACCGTCCGCCGCCGCATGGCGCCACCGACCAGGCCGAAGCCGGCGATCATCATCGCCCAGGTCGCGGGTTCCGGCACCGGCGTCGTCACCACCGTCGGCTTGCCGAAGAACACCAGATGCGAAAGATCCTTGCCGCCGAGCTGCGCGGTGCTCCACGAGCCGATGCTCGCGGCCTTGTCCAGCTTGAACAGGACGAAATTATTGCCCGCCTTCACGGCGAAGAAATCCACGTCGAACCCGGTCAGATCCCAGCTACCCTCGGCCTTGCTACCGGCCTTGAACTTGAAGCTGCCGACATCGCCGAACTTGGCATCGTCGGACGAGCCGAGGATGTTGAGCGTGATGTCCGGACCAGCCGAAAGATGGGTGTTGTTGTAGAGGTTATAGGCCTCTTCCGCGCGCTTGAAGCTGTTCGGATTGCCGTTGGGGTTGCTGTTGATATTGCCCTTGAACAGGCAGCCGAACTTGTCGGCAACCGACACGCACTTGCCATCCACGACCGTGGTCGCGGCATAGGCCGGCGCAGCGCCGACAGTGAGAGCCGCGACGGCCGCGGCGAAAAGACCGATTTTCACAGGAATGACCCCCCAACACTCAAACAATTCCATTCGCCCATAGACGCGATGCGGGCGGAAAACCGCATGCTAACGACTCGCAGAAAGTCGCTGTCCCATAGTGGATCGAAAACCATGCTGGTTAAGCATGATGCCGAAGGGCGGCGTCTTTGCGCGATCTGCGGCGACAGTATCCGCCGATCTCCACGACTTATCGCCCGCGCGTTAGACCGAAATCAGCTGCGAAAGACCTTGCGGAAGGTCAGATTGAAGCGCGCCCGTCCCGTCAGCGAATGAATTCCGTCAGCCACCGGATCGACGCCATGAAAGGCGAATCGGGCCGGCCCACCCCACACCACCGCGTCGCCATGCGTCAGGCGGATACGGCGCGGCCGGTCGCCGCGTTTCTGCCCGCCCCACAGGAAGGTTGCGGGCAAGCCGAGCGAGATCGAGACGATCGGTGCCTCCCGATCCTCCTCGTCGCGATCCTGGTGCAGCGACAGGCGGGCGCCCGGTTCATAGCGGTTGATCAGGCAGGCGTCTGGCACGAAGGCCGGGAATCCCGCCGCTTCCGCCGCCCGCGCCGCGATCGTCTTGAACAGGCCGGGCATCGCCGGCCACGCGCGGCTGCTTTCCGGGTCGACGGGGTCATAACGATAGCCGCGCCGATCGCTGACCCAGCCGACACGCCCGCAATTGCTCATTGCCACCGACATCCGCCAGCCGCCGGGGGTGACCAAATGCCGCAGCGGCGCCGCGTCGAGTATGACGCCGATCGCATCCATCAGCGCGGCATCATGGCCGGCTGCGAAGCCGCCCAGCACCACAGCGCCGGGTTCCAGCATCAGGTCGCGCGGGGCGTCGTCGAACAGATCAGGCAGCATCGTGGAAGATGATCCCCAGCATGTGCCGCTGCCCGCTGGTGAGCGTGCTGACGCCATGGCGCATCGCCACGCGATAATCCCCGCGGCTGCCCGTCACGGGACGTTGGTTGACCGCGAACAGGATGGCGTCGCCCTGCCGCACGGGAACCACCTCGACCCGCGATTGCATCCGCGGCCGCTGCTCGGTCAGCACGAACTCGCCGCCGGTGAAATCCTCACCCGGCCGCGATAGCAGGATCGCCGCCTGCAGCGGAAAGACATGCTCGCCATAGAGGTCCTGATGCAGGCAGTTATAGTCGCCGGGGCCATAACGCAGGATCAGCGGGGTAGGGCGCGTCTGGCCGGCGGCGTGGCAGCGTTCGACGAAGGCCGCATGATCGGCGGGAAAGCGGGGGGCGAGCCCCATCCGCTCGTGCCAGCGATTGGCAATGGGCGCGAGGCGGGGGTAGAGCGCGGCGCGCAACCGCGCCACCACATCCGGCAGCGGATAAGCGAAATAGCGATATTCGCCCCGGCCATAGCCGTGTCGCGCCATCACCACCCGGCTGCGGTAAAGCGCCTCGCGATCATAGTCCGCCGCGATCGCCGCGCACTCGTCGGGGCGAAGCAATCCCGGCAGCAACGCCCAGCCGCGCGCATCTAGCGCGTCCGCAACATCGTCCCAGGCCACCGCCTCGATCCGGGCGGTCAAATTCCTATCGTCGGTCATGGCAGTCCTATCGCCCTCGGCACGCCCCGCCGCATCCCGCGCCTTGCGATCAAACTTACAGCACGAAGGCGAGTTGCCCGTGCGCCGGTGCCTCCGCATCCTCGAAGTTCGACAAGGTGACGCCCAGCAGCCGTACCCCCTTGGCCAGCGGAAAGATGCTGCGCACCAGTTCGACGCTCACGCCTTGCAGCATCTCGCGGCTGGCGATCGGATGGCCGAGCGTGCGGCTGCGGGTGATCTGCTGGAAGTCGGCATATTTCACCTTCACCGTCACGGTGCGCGCGCTGCTGTGTGTTCGCTCGCACCAGTCCCACACCTCGTCGGCCTGGGCGCACACGCCTTCCTCCACGGCGGCCGGCGTGGTCAGGTCGTCGAAAAAGGTGGTTTCCGATCCGCTCGATTTGCGCGGCCGGTCGGGCGTCACCGCGCGCTCGTCGATCCCGCGCGAGATCGCGTGATACCAGAGGCCCGATTTGCCGAAGCGCTGCTGCAGCCAGCCGAGATCCTTGGCGCGCAGATCTGCGCCGGTGAAGATGCCCAGCTTGTTGAGCTTCTCCGCGGTGCGTGGGCCGATCCCGTGGAACTTGCCCACCACCAGGGTCGCGATGAAGGATTCACCCTGCGCCGGCGTGATGACGCACTGGCCGTTGGGCTTGTTCTGGTCCGACGCGATCTTGGCGAGGAACTTGTTGTAACTGATCCCCGCCGACGCGGTGAGCCCCGTTTCCGCCAGGATTCGCGCACGGATCGTCTCCGCTGTTGCGGTCGCCGACGCCAGGCCCTGACGATTGGCGGTCACGTCCAGATAGGCTTCGTCGAGCGACAGCGGCTCCACCAGATCGCTATAGTCGGCAAAGATCGCGCGGATCTGCCGCGACACCGCTTTGTAGACGTCGAAGCGCGGCTTCACGAACACCAGTTCCGGGCATTGGCGCGCCGCGGTGATCGACGGCATCGCCGATCGCACGCCGAACCTGCGCGCCTCATAGCTCGCCGCCGCGACCACACCCCGCGCGCTCGATCCGCCCACCGCCACCGGTTGCCCACGCAATTCGGGGCGGTCGCGCTGTTCCACCGACGCATAGAAGGCGTCCATGTCGATATGGATGATCTTTCGCGTCACGTTCGCGGAACCTGGACCATTCCTTCTGTCAGGGAACATCATAGGAACATGCGGTGCTCTCGTCACCCGCCCACTGCATTTTCGTCGACGTAAATTGCATTTTCGTCGCGCGTGCTTCGTTTCGCGCAACCCACGGCCAGCCTCGTCGCGCAGCCGTGGCGCCGTCTCGGCCGCTGCTCCAGCCTGTGCGACGGATGCGGCGATTGCCCATCCCATGGAGAAGAATCAGAGGACGGGTCATGGACTGGATGATTTTGCCGCTGAAGCGGTATGCCGATTTTCGCGGGCGTTCGTGTCGGCGTGAATATTGGATGTTTGCGCTGATGCATTTCGCGATCGGTATGTTGCTCTACGTGCCGATCTTCGGCGCCATGCTGTCCGCAGAGACCAGTGAGCCGCCCGCGATGCTCGGCGTCTGCGTGCCGCTCTTCATCCTCTATGTCCTCGTGATGTTCGTCCCCGCGCTCGCCGTACAGGTTCGCCGTCTCCATGATCTCGACAAATCCGGCTGGATGATGCTGATCGGGTTCGTGCCGCTGGTGGGCGGACTCATCCTGCTCTATTTCATGTGTTCGGCCGGCACCAAGGGTCCGAACCGCTATGGCCCCGAACCTTCGGGTGACGATGCGATCCTGCCGGCCTGACGGGGGAATGAATGGCGGGTTATCTGAAATCGCTGATGCATGATCTGGAAGCGCCGCTCGAAGCGCGGCGTTTCGGCACGGGCTGGTTCGCCGGCTTCTTCGCATTGCTGCTGGCCGTCGCCGGCTTCGGCATGGTGCTTTCGCTGCGCTATCCGGGCTGGCTTTCGACGCCGGAACTGATGGCCGCGAAGGAATGGTCGGGCTTCCGGCCGCTGGTCCACGCCATCATCCTGGGCGCCTATGCGCTCGCTCTCCTCAGCCTGTTGCTGCGGCCGCGCAAGGCGCTGGGCTTTACCGCGCTGGGCATTGCGCTGGCCGCCGGCCTGCTCGGCGGGTCGGGCGCCGAAGCCCGCGAGGTTGAAAGCTGGGGCATCTTCTTCGGCATGGATTTCTTCGTGCTGAATCTGGTGCTGACCGGGCTGATGTTCGCGCCGCTGGAGCGGCTGGCACCCCGCGATCGCGGCCAGCGGCTGTTCCGCCCTGAATGGCGCGAGGATCTGTTCTATTTCCTGATCAGCTCGATGATGGTGCAGGCGCTGACCTTTCTAGCTTTCGCGCCGTCGAAGCTCGTCCTCGCGCATAGCGGCGGCTGGGGCGATGTCCGCGCGCTGATCGGCGGCCAACCGCTGGTGGTCCAGATCATCGAGATCATGCTGCTCACCGATCTCGTCCAATATTGGTTCCACCGCGCCTTCCACCGCGTTCCCTTCCTGTGGAATTTCCACGCCATCCATCATTCGGCGAAGAAGATGGACTGGCTGGCCGGCGCGCGGATGCATTTCTTCGAGATCGCGGCGCTGCGCGGGGTGACGGCGATCCCGATGATGACGCTCGGCTTCTCGCCCGTCGCTCTCCAGATCTATATCGGTCTGGTCTATGTCTATTCGTCGCTGATCCACGCCAATCTGCGCGGCGATTTCGATCGGCTTGGCCACTTCATGGTCACGCCACGCTTCCACCACTGGCACCACGGGCTGGAGAAGGAAGCGGTGGACGTCAATTTCGCGATCCACTTTCCCTTCTGGGACAAATTGTTCGGCACCTTCTTCTACCCCGCCGGCCGCTGGCCGAACGGCTATGGCGTGCCGGAAGAGATCCCGCACGGTTATGCCGCGCAATTCATGCACCCGCTGGGTGGTAAGCGTGTTTCCTAGACCGCGGGGGCAAATTTAGCTGATGAACAACCGTCAGATTTGGGGACGGGCCGATTGACGGCCGAAAGGCAGAAACGGTCGGGGGGAACTGACATCCCTTCTTCGTCACCCCGGAATTGTTCCGGGGTCCACCGCCACGCAAGCGACAGCCGCAGCGGCTCCAGTCCGAACGACACCAGCGGATCATTCCATGACGGATTGTCCCGCTCGATTATCAACGGCGATGTGTGTGGCACAGTGGACCCCGGAACAAGTCCGGGGTGACGAGTGGAGTCTAAGTGCGCGACCGCAAGGTCCGCGTGTCCCGACAGGCAGGACTTTGGCGAAAAATACGGGAAGCTGCCTGTCGGGTTCCGAAAAGACGCCGGTCGGGAATGAGGACGCATTGCCGGATCGTGCCAGAACGGCTTTGGTCGGGGGGCCTTAGGCGCGCGCAACTGCCTCCCGCACCGCCTTCACCGTCGCCGTCTCACTCAGGTCCGCCGCATCGACATGCGCCGCGAACAGCAGCCCGATTTCCCGCACATGATCGAACCCCGCCAGCCGCGCGCGTGCCACGCCCGGTGCGGCGTGGCGGTCGGGCATCACCGTCACCCCCAGGCCGCTCGCCACCAGCGCCAGCGCGCGATCCTCGCTCGTCGTCCGGGCGGCGAAGAAAGGCCGCACGCCGCGCGTGGTGAAATAATGGCTGGTCTCGGCCAGCACTTCGCAGTGGCGGCGCACGATCATCACATTGTCCGCCAGCGCCTCACCCGCGATCACGGCCTCGCCCGCCAGCGGATGCGCTTCCGGTAGCGCCAGCCCATAGCCTTCGCTCCACAGTGGCTCGCGCGCATAGCGATCATTGTCGGGGCGCAGCAGCGTCAGCGCCGCGTCGATCCGCCCGCGCGCCAGCCGGTCGAGCAGATCGCGCTCGCGGCCTTCGACCAGTTCCACCTGCTCGTCGCCGCCCGCTTGCACCGCGACGATCCGGCTAACCATCGCCGTCGGGATCGTTGCCAGCACGCCGAGTCGCACCGTCCGCCTTTTGCCCTGGCCGGCGACCGCTGCTTCCGCGAGGTTGAACTCCGCCTCGATCCGCCTCGCATGGACCGCGAAATGCGCGCCGGCCGGGGTCAATTCCACCCGCCGGTTGGTGCGGTGGAATAGCGGTTTGCCCAATGCCCGCTCCAGTTTCGCGATGCCCACAGAAAGCGTCGGCTGGGAGACATTGCATTGTTCGGCCGCGCGGCTGAAATTGCCATGGTCGATCACGGCGAGGAAATAGCGCAGCAGGTAGCGGTCGATCATAGATGGCATCTATGCCATGCCCCGCGTGATTTCAATTTTACCTAGGGTCAGGCGGCCTGTAGATGGGCCGGCGATAATCGAAGGAGAGGGCCGTTGGCCGAGAATCTGGATTTCGCGCTGGGTGAGATGGCGGACGCGATCCGCGACACCACTGCCCGCTTCGCTGCCGACCGTATTGCCCCGCTCGCTGCGAAGATCGACGCCGAGGACTGGTTTCCCCGCGATCTCTGGCCCGAAATGGGCGCGCTCGGCCTCCACGGCATCACTGTCGAGGAAAAGGATGGCGGCCTCGGCCTCGGCTATCTCGAACATGTCGTCGCGCAGGAGGAGATTGCCCGCGCCTCGGCCTCGATCGGCCTCTCCTACGGCGCGCACTCCAATCTCTGCGTCAACCAGCTTCGCCGCTGGGGCAATGCCGACCAGAAGGCACGCTACCTGCCCCAGCTGATCTCGGGCGAGCATGTCGGCAGCCTCGCAATGTCCGAATCCGGGGCCGGCTCCGACGTCGTCTCGATGAAATTGAAGGCCGAGAAGAAGGGCGATCGCTACGTCCTCAACGGCACGAAGTTCTGGATCACCAACGCCACTTATGCCGACACGCTGGTCGTCTACGCGAAGACTGGGGAGGGCGGCCGCGGCATCACCACCTTCATCATCGAAGCGGGAATGCCCGGCTTTTCGATCGGCCAGAAGATCGACAAGGTCGGCATGCGCGGCTCGCCCACGGCCGAGCTCGTCTTCAACGACTGCGAAGTGCCCGAAGACAATGTAATGGGCCCCGTCGGCGGCGGCGTCGGGGTGCTGATGTCGGGCCTCGATTATGAGCGCACCGTGCTCGCGGGCATCCAGCTTGGCATCATGCAGGCCTGCCTCGATGTCGTGCTGCCCTATGTCCGCGATCGCAAGCAGTTCGGCCAGCCGATCGGCGCCTTCCAGCTCATGCAGGCCAAGGTCGCCGACATGTATGTCGCGCTCAATTCGGCCCGCGCCTATGTCTATGCCGTCGCCCGCGCCTGCGATGCCGGCAAGACGACGCGCTTCGATGCGGCCGGCGCGATCCTGCTCGCTTCGGAGAATGCCGTGAAGGTCGCGTTGGAGGCGGTGCAGGCGCTCGGCGGCGCCGGCTACACCAAGGACTGGCCGGTCGAACGCTTCATGCGTGACGCCAAGCTGCTCGATATCGGCGCCGGCACCAACGAGATCCGCCGGATGCTGATCGGGCGGGAGCTGATCGGAGCATGAGCGCGCCCGTCCTCTCCTCTGCCATCGACACCGGCTCCGAAGCCTTCCGCGCCAACAGCGCGCACAACCGCGCGCTGGCCGATGATCTCCGCACCCGCGTCGCGACGTCGGCACTCGGCGGGTCCGAATCCTCGCGCAGCAAGCACACCGCGCGCGGCAAGCTGCTGCCGCGTGATCGCGTCGAACGGCTGCTCGATCCCGGCTCGCCCTTTCTGGAGATCGGCCAGCTAGCCGCCTGCGATCTCTATCATGGTGAGGTGCCGGGCGCGGGCATGATCGCCGGCATCGGCCGCGTCTCGGGCCGGCAGGTGATGATCGTCTGCAACGATGCGACGGTGAAGGGCGGCACCTATTATCCGATGACGGTGAAGAAGCATCTCCGCGCGCAGGAGATTGCCGAGCAGAACCGCCTGCCGTGCGTCTATCTGGTCGATAGCGGCGGCGCGAACCTGCCGCACCAGGCCGAGGTCTTCCCCGATCGCGAGCATTTCGGGCGTATCTTCTTCAATCAGGCCAATATGTCGGCCAAGGGCATCCCGCAGATCGCCTGCGTGATGGGAAGCTGCACCGCCGGCGGCGCCTATGTGCCCGCCATGTCCGACGAGACGGTGATTGTCCGCAACCAGGGCACCATCTTCCTCGCCGGCCCGCCGCTGGTGAAGGCGGCGACGGGCGAGGTGATCTCGGCCGAGGATCTCGGCGGCGGCGATCTCCATGGCCGCAAGTCAGGCGTGGTCGATCATGTCGCCGAAAATGACGAACATGCGCTGACCATCGTTCGCGACATCGTCTCGACGCTCAACACGACATCGAAGATCGACATCGACGTGACCGAACCGCGCCCGCCGAAATTCGATCCGCAGGAGCTTTACGGCCTGATCCCCAATGATGTGCGCGCACCCTATGACGTGCATGAGGTGATCGCGCGGATCGTCGACGGGTCGGAATTCCACGAGTTCAAGGCGCTCTACGGCCCGTCGCTGGTCTGCGGATTCGCCCGCATCTGGGGGATGCCGGTGGCGATCCTCGCCAATAACGGCGTCCTGTTCTCCGAGAGTGCGGTCAAGGGTGCGCATTTCATCGAGCTTGCCTGCCAGCGCCGCGTGCCCTTGCTGTTCCTCCAGAACATCTCCGGCTTCATGGTCGGCGGCAAATATGAGGCGGAGGGCATCGCCAAGCATGGCGCCAAGCTGGTGACGGCAGTGGCCACCGCGACCGTCCCCAAGATCACCGTGCTGATCGGCGGCAGCTTCGGCGCCGGTAATTACGGCATGTGCGGCCGGGCTTACTCGCCCCGCTTCCTGTTCACCTGGCCCAACAGCCGGATCAGCGTGATGGGCGGCGAGCAAGCGGCGTCGGTGCTGGCAACCGTCCACCGCGATGCCGAGAAATGGACGTCGGAGGAAGCCGAAGCCTTCAAGGCGCCGATCCGCCAGCGCTACGAGGATGAAGGCAACCCCTACCACGCCACCGCACGGCTGTGGGATGACGGCGTGATCGACCCCACCCAGACCCGCGACGTGCTGGGCCTTGCTTTCGCCGCGACGCTCAACGCCCCGATCCCCGAACGCCCGGCGTTCGGCGTGTTTCGGATGTGATGGGGGATGGCCGCCTAAAGATCCTCCCCGAGCTTGTCTCGGGGAGGGGGACCGCCCGGCGCAGCCGGGTGGTGGAGGGGCAATCGCGACTGCGCCGTCGCGACGATAGTTTCCAGCACCGCTGCCAGATCCTTCAAGACTTCCGCCGCCGGAATCCGCAGCGTCGCTATTCCTGCGGCCACCAGCCAGTTGTCGCGTGCCTCGTCGCGTATCGGCCGGGCGCCAAGATTGTGCGCCTCGCCATCAACTTCGATCGCCAGTCGTGCATCGCTACAAAAGAAATCGAGCGCATAAGCCCCGCTGGGATGCTGTCGCCGAAATTTGAGACCGGCAGGCCGTTCGCGGAGTGCCGTCCACAACAGCACCTCCGGCAAGGTCATCTCGCGCCGCAGACGCCGGGCACGCTTCATGCTCTTCGCTTGCCCTCTCGGCGCAATATCCTTCAGCATCGCTTTGCCCCTCCACCATGCTTCGCATGGTCCCCCTCCCCGAGACAAGCTCGGGGAGGAACTAGGAAGTCAGCATGATCACCTCCCTCCTCATCGCCAATCGGGGCGAGATCGCCTGCCGGGTCATCCGCACCGCGCGCGCCATGGGCATCCGTACCGTCGCCGTCTATTCGGATGCCGACGCGAACGCGCTCCACGTCCGCCAGGCGGATGAGGCCGTGCATATCGGCCCGTCGCCGGCGCGCGAGAGCTATCTGGTCGGCGACAAGATCATCGCTGCCGCCAAGGCGACCGGCGCCGAGGCGATCCACCCCGGCTACGGTTTCCTCTCCGAAAACGCCGCCTTCGCGCAGGCGGTGATGGATGTGGGGCTGGTCTGGGTCGGCCCCATGCCCGCAAGCATCACGGCCATGGGGTTGAAGGACGCCGCCAAGAAATTGATGCGGGATGCCGGCGTCCCCACCACCCCCGGCTATCTGGGCGAGAATCAAGACCCCGACCGGTTGAAGGCGGAGGCCGACGCGATCGGCTATCCCGTCCTGATCAAGGCGGTCGCCGGTGGCGGCGGCAAGGGGATGCGGCGCGTCGATGCGGGCCAGGATTTCGCCGACGCGCTCCTCTCCTGCCAGCGCGAGGCGGCGTCCTCGTTCGGCGACGATCGCGTGCTGATCGAGAAATATATCCTGTCGCCCCGTCACCTCGAGGTGCAGGTCTTCGGCGACAAACACGGCAACATCGTCCACCTGTTCGAACGCGATTGCTCGCTCCAGCGCCGCCACCAGAAGGTGATCGAGGAAGCCCCCGCGCCCGGCATGGACGAAGCGACCCGCGAAGCGATCTGCGGCGCGGCGGTGCGGGCGGCGCAGGCGGTCGATTATGTCGGCGCCGGCACCATCGAATTCATCGCCGATGCCTCAGAAGGGCTGCGCGCGGACCGCATCTGGTTCATGGAAATGAACACCCGCCTCCAGGTCGAACATCCCGTGACCGAGGAGATCACCGGCCAGGATCTCGTCGAATGGCAACTCCGCGTGGCGAGCGGAGAACCGCTGCCGAAGAAGCAGGATGAACTTTCGATCAATGGCTGGTCCGTCGAGGCGCGGCTTTATGCGGAAGATCCGGCGAAGGGTTTTCTGCCGAGCGTGGGGCGGTTGGATTATTTAGCTTTGCCCAATAGCGAGCGGATCGAAACCGGTGTCGAGGAGCGTGACACGATTTCCCCCTTCTACGATCCGATGATTGCCAAGGTGGTATCCTGGGGCGAGACCCGGAAGGATGCCATTGCCGGCCTCGCCAATGCCTGCGGAACAATCGAGTGCGAGCCGGTCAAAACCAACGCCTGGTTTCTGAAACGCCTGCTTGAGAGTGGGGAGTTTGCCGACGGCAATGTCACTACCGGCTTCATCGGTGAGCATATCGATAGTCTGTGTGAAGCCCCGCAGCCGTCCAATGCGCTGCTGCAATATGCGGCGGATGATCTTGCTTTCCGTGGCGAGCACATGCTCGATAAGTGGGGAAGCCCACTCTTTGAACTTACGCGCGCCCGCTTCGGCTTCCGGCTCAACGCGCCGGCCGCACGCCAGGTTCGCATGTCGGTGGATAGTCAGCCGGCGGATGTCGAAGTCGGCGATCACGCCCTCTGGTATGATACGCGACGCACCTCAGTGCAGGACGGCCGCAAGACCATCTACTTCGAGGATGGCGCCGCTTTCGTGGTCGAACCTGACCGCACCGAAGGCAAGGGCGGCGCCGGCGCCTCCGACGGCTCCATCCTCTCACCCATGCCCGGCCGGATTGTCTCGGTTGATGTCACTGAAGGACAAACCGTCACCAAGGGCCAGAAACTCGTCGTCCTCGAAGCGATGAAGATGGAACAGGCGCTGATCGCGCCCTTCGACGGCAAGGTTGTCGAACTGAAAGCCGTGGCGGGTGCGCAGGTCGCCGAAGGTGTCACGCTTGTCCGCGTGGAGAAGAGCGAATAATTCTTCGTCACCCTGAACTTGTTTCAGGGTCCACCGTGCCGCATGTGCCGTCCTCGCAAGTTGAGGAGTGGACCCCGGAACAAATCCGGGGTGACGATAATGTTGGGGGAGGCGTCAGGTGGCAGGTCGTTGGTTTGAGGAATGGCAGGTCGGCGATCGCGTCGTCCATGAAATCCGTCGCACGGTGACGGAGACCGATAACCTCCTTTTCTCGACGATGACCCACAATCCGCAGCCGCTCCACATCGATGCGGAATTTGCGAAGGCCAGCGAGTTCGGCCAGATCCTTGTCAACGGCACCTTCACCTTCGCCCTGATGGTGGGTCTGTCGGTGCAGGAAACCACGCTCGGCACGCTGATCGCCAATCTCGGCTATGACAAATTGGTAATGCCCAAGCCGGTCTTCATCGGCGATACGATGCGCGCGGAGACCGAGATCGTGGAACTGAAGGACAGCAAATCGCGTCCGGATGCCGGCATCATCACCTTCCGCCACGAACTCTGGAACCAGCGCGACGAGGTCGTCTGTCGCTGCCTGCGGATGGCGCTGATGAAGCGCAAACCGGTCGCTTAATACTCACCCGCTAGCGGAAGCCGCGAAAACCGCCAATTTATCGGCGAAGGCCCGCTGATATGCGGGCCGTGCCTCGCCGCGGGCGATGTAGGCGCACAGATTCGGATAGTCCTCCAGCAGGCCCGATCCGTTCAGCCTGCGCAGCACCGTCACCATCATCAGGTCGGCGGCGCTGAACGCGCCGTCCAGCCATTCGCCGTCGCCAAGCCGGGCGGATAATTGATCCAGCCGGGCGCGGACTTGCTTGTCCAGCATCGGCAGCCGTTCCGCGTACCAGCTCTTGTCCCGTTCCAGGATCGTTGCCATCGATCGATCGACGATCGGCGGCTCCACCGTGTTGAGTGCCGCGAACATCCATGTGATCGCGCGCGCCCGCGCATTGGCATCGTCGGGCAGCAGGCCCGCATGCTGCTCCGCGATATGGAGTATGATCCCGCCGGATTCGAACAGCACCAGTTCGCCTTCCTCCCAGGTGGGGATCTGGCCGAACGGATGCAGCGCCAGATGTGCGGGCTCCTTCATCGCCGCGAAGGAGAGCAGGCGGACGTCATAAGGCTGGCCGACTTCTTCCAGTGCCCAGCGCACGCGCATGTCGCGCGCCAGCCCGCGGCCGCGATCGGGTGAGCTTTCGAAGGCGGTGATCGTGGGGATCATGGCGGGCTCCGCTCTCCTAATCGTCGATGCTGCGTTTGTAGGTTTCCGGCAGGAACAGGAAGCCCGCGACCAGCGTGATCGCGGCCACCACGATTGGATACCAGAGCCCGTAATAGATATCGCCTGTCGCCGCGACCATCGCGAAGGCTGTGGTCGGCAGGAAGCCGCCGAACCAGCCATTGCCGATATGATAGGGCAGCGACATGCTCGTGTAGCGGATGCGGGTCGGGAACAGTTCGACGAGCAGCGCCGCGATCGGGCCATAGACCATCGTCACATAGAGGACGAGGATGGTGAGGACGACCACCACCATCACCTTGTCGATCTTCGCGGGATCGGCCTTTTCGGGATAGCCGGCGGCGTCGAGCGCGGCCTTCAACTGGCCCTGGAAATCCTTGATCGCCTCTGCCCGGTTCGCCCCCGCGGCAAGCTCGGGATCGACTGAGGCGATCGTCATGTCGCCGATCGTCACCCGCGCCACGCTACCCGCCGGCGCCTCGACATTGGTGTAGGAAACCCCCGCCTTCGCCAGATAGGATTTGGCGATGTCGCAGGATCGGCTGTCGAACTTGTTCTTGCCGACCGGATCGAACTGGACCGAGCAATCCGCGGGATCGGCCGTCACGCTGACCGGGGACGAATGCTGCGCGGCGTAGAGCGCCGGATTGGCCGATTTCGACAGCGCCTCGAACAGCGGGAAATAGGTAAGCGCGGCCAACGCGCAGCCCGTCAGGATGATCGGCTTGCGGCCGATGCGATCCGAAAGCCAGCCGAAGAAGACGAAGGCCGGCGTCGCGAGTGCCAGCGCGATCGCGGTCAGGATGTTGGTTGTCGCGCCATCCACCTTCAGCGTCTTTTCAAGGAAGAACAGCGCGTAGAACTGGCCCGTGTACCAGACGACCGCCTGTCCCGCGACGGCACCGACGAGCGCGATGATGACGACCTTCAGATTGCTCCACTGGCCGAATGCCTCGGTCAGGGGTGCCTTCGATGTCTTGCCCTCGTCCTTCATCTTCTGGAAGACGGGGCTTTCGGAAAGCTGGAGCCTGATCCACATCGAAACCGCCAGCAGCAGGATCGAAACGAGGAACGGCACGCGCCAGCCCCAGTCCGCAAAGGCCTCCTCGCCGACGGCGTAGCGCACGCCGATCACCACCAGCAAAGCCGCAAACAGCCCCAGCGTTGCGGTGGTCTGGATGAAGCTGGTGTAAAGCCCGCGGCGGTTGTTGGGGGCATGTTCGGCCACATAGGTCGCCGCCCCGCCATATTCGCCGCCCAGCGCCAGGCCCTGCAGTAGCCGCAGCAGCACCAGTGCGACCGGTGCGACGACACCAGCCGACGCATAGCTCGGCAGCAGGCCGACCAGGAAGGTCGAAAGGCCCATGATCCCCATGGTGACGAGAAAGGTGTTCTTGCGCCCGACCAGATCGCCGATCCGCCCGAACACCAAAGCCCCGAACGGCCGCACCGCAAAGCCCGCCGCGAACGCCGCCAGCGCGAAGATGAACCCCGTCGTCTCGTTCACTCCCGAGAAGAATTGCGCGGTGATGATCGTCGCGAGCAGGCCGTAGAGGTAGAAATCATACCATTCGAACACCGTGCCCAGCGACGAGGCGGCGATCACCAGCTTCTCGCTCTGCGTCGCTTCGTGCTGCTTGGGCAGGTCGTCCGATACGCTCGCCATTCGTCACTCCTCCCGCCGGGCGCGCTGGATCGCGCCTCGTGGGGAGAGAGCTAGCCGGAAAGCGTTGCCGCGCGAAGGGGGAGCACGCACGCTCAAAACAAAACTCGTCATGCTGAACTTGTTTCAGCATCCACCGTGCCACAAACGAGGACCGCGCAGGTGGAGGAGTGGACCCTGAAACAAGTTCAGGGTGACGATGGAGATTGAGTGTCGCGAGCGGCTACTCCTCTCCCGCCGCCGCCTTGTTCGCCGCCGCCATCGACTTCGCATCCAGCCCGCCCAGGCTGTTCGCCGCGATCATGTCGTTCTGGGCGTGGGCGAAATGGTGCATGTGGAAATGCGCATCGGTCGCCGTCCGCTTGCCCCTCAGATCCTCGACATGGTTGAGCGCCTGCTTGGTCAGCCAGTTGCCCAGCCGCGACCGCGTGGCGAGTTCATCGGCGATCGCCTTCACATCGGCATCCAAGGTCGCACGGGTCGACAGCCGGTTGACCATGCCGAACTGGTACGCCCGCTCCGCCGGCATGCGTTCGCCGAGCAGGATGAACTCCTTGGCGATGCGCGGCGGCAGCTCGAACCCGTGGGCGAAATATTCGACGCCGGGTATGCCCATGCGGCCGACGGGGTCCTGGAAGAAGGCGTCGTCGGTCGCGACGATGATGTCGCACACCCAGGCCAGCATCAGCCCGCCGGCGATGCACGCGCCCTGCACTGCGGCGATGGTCGGCTTCGGGATGTCGCGCCAGCGCCGGCACATGCCGATATAGACCTCATGTTCGCGCGTGTAGAGGAACTCGGCGGCCGGCTTGTTAGTGTGATCGGGCACCATATGTACCCGGTCCCAGCTTTTGGTCACGTCGCGGCCCGGCGTGCCGATGTCGTGGCCGGCGGAGAAATGCTTGCCTTCGCCCTTCAGTACGATCGCGCGGATCGCATCGTCGTCGGTCGCGCGGCGGAAAGCGGCGTCCAGCGCATAGGTCATCTGGCTGTTCTGCGCATTGTTGAAGCGCGGCCGGTTCATGATGACATAGGCGACCGCGCCGTCCGTCTCGTAACGCACCGGCTCGTCGGTTTCATAGGCCACGTCCGCCGTCTTGGGTTGTACCAGGTCGTCCATGCTGCCCTCGTCGGAATTTGCGTATGCCGTGCGGCGATCAATGCCCGATTATCGCTATCATGGCCGCCATGCACCATCGAAATGCGTAGTCGATTGTCCAAATGAGTCGTATATCGCGGACAAACAAGGAGGATGCCCATGCTGGACAAGGTGAAGCTGAACCATACCGACCTCGACGTCAGCCGACTCTGCTACGGCACCAACATGTTCGGCACTGCGATCGATCAGAATGCGGCGGACGCCATCCTTGATCGCTTTGTCGAACTCGGCGGCAATTTCATCGATACCGCGCGCGGCTATGGCGATTGGGTGCCCGATGTTCCCAAGGGCGCCAGCGAACGGACGATCGGTGATTGGCTGAAGCGCCGCGGCCGCGATGGGATCGTCGTCGCCACCAAGGGCTGCATGGTCGATCTGCGTGTCGGCGACTGGCGCAACCGCGTCACGCCCGAGGATCTGGAAAGCGACCTCACCGAAAGCCTCGATCATCTTGGGCTGGCGACGATCGATCTCTACTGGCTCCACGCCGACAACCCGCAAGCGCCCGTGCAGCCGATCATCGATGCGCTGATCGGCCACCAGAAGGCCGGCCGCATCCGTTATTTCGGCGCCTCCAACTGGTCGCCCGAACGCATCCAGGCCGCGCAGGTCTATGCGAAGTCGATCGGCCATCAGGGCTTCGTCGCCGTCCAGCCTTATTGGGGCCTCGCCAAGCCTAACCCCGAAGGCCAGGCGGCGCAGGGCTATGGCCAATATTATGAGGACGGTTTCGCCGCGGTCCATGGCGATCTCACCATGATCCCCTATTCCAGCCAGAGCCGCGGCTTCTTCGCCAAGATCGAGGCGAGCGGCGAGGCCGATCTGCGCGGCGATCTCGCCCAGATGTATCTGAACGACACCAACCGCGCCCGCCTGGCCGCCGCACGGGCCGTCGCGAAGCGCCACGGCGTCAGCACCAACGATGTGGCGCTGGCCTATCTGGTCAACCAGCCGCTGCCGACCGTGCCGATCGTCGGCGCAAGCAGCCCTGCGCAGATCGCGGAGGCGGTGGCTGCGGCGAAGATCACCCTGTCCCCGGCCGAACTGGCGGAACTCGACGTGACAGCCTGACCTAAGATCCTCCCCGAGCTTGCTCGGGGAGGAATTAATCCGCCAAAATATCCCGCCCGATCGCCTTCACGTCGGTCACCCCCGTCAACGCCATCGCGACGCGCATTTCGGCTTCGATAAGCTGGAGGAGGTGGGCCACCCCCGCCTCCCCGCCACCACCCAGCGCATAGGCCCAGGCGCGGCCGAGCAGCACGCCCTTCGCGCCCAGCGCCAGCATCCGCACCACATCGAGGCCCGATCGCACGCCGCCGTCGACCAGCACGGTCAGGCGTTCGCCCACCGCATCGGCGATCGGCGGCAGCGCCCGCGCGGAGGAAAGCACGCCATCCAACTGCCGCCCGCCATGGTTGGAAACGACGATCCCGTCCGCGCCGAAATCCGCCGCCGCCCGCGCATCGTCAGGGTCGAGGATGCCCTTCAGCACCAGCGGCCCGTCCCAATTCTCGCGAACGAAATCCAGATCTTTCCAGGTGACGGCCGGGTCGAAATTGCTGCCTATCCAGCCGAAGAAGTCGTTTAGCCCCGATTTCTTCCCCAGCACCGGCGCGACATTGCCGAGCTGGTGGGGCCGCCCGTTGATGCCCACGTCCCAAGCCCAGCGCGGCCGCATCGCCGCCTGACCGAAACGGCGAAGGCTCCCCATCGGCCCCGGCGCGCCGGCCAGCCCTGAATGAAAATCGCGATAGCGCGTCCCCGCCACCGCCATGTCGAGCGTGAAGACGAGGGCGGAGCAGCCCGCCGCCCGCGCCTGATCCAGCAGGTCGCGCATGAAACCGCGATCGCGGACCATATAGAGCTGGAACCAGATCGGCGCGGGGCTGGCCTTTGCCACCTCCGCCAGCGGACAGACCGAAACCGTCGACAGCGTGAACGGTATCCCCGCCGCTGCCGCCGCGCGTGCTGCCAGCGTCTCGCCGCGCCTGCCATACATGCCCGAAAGCCCCACCGGACCCAGCGCCACCGGCATCGCCATGTCATGGCCGAACAGTCTGGTGCCAAGCTCGATCCGCGAAACGTCCGCCATCACCCGCTGGCGCAGCGCCACCGCCTCCAGGTCGGCGACATTCCGTTTCAAGGTCACCTCGGCATAGCTGCCGCCGTCGATATATTCGAACAGGAAGCGCGGCAGCCGCGCCTTGGCAAGCGCGCGGTAATCGAGCGCGGATGCGGCCTTCATGTCACTCTCCCCGGCTTTGGCACGGAGCCTAGGGAGCGGGAGGGGCGGGGGCAACCGGCGTCTCGGTCAGCTCCACCACCTCGAACACATGGCTTTTCCACCCGCGCTGCCTTGCGGCGTCCGCGGTGGCCGCCTTCTTGGCGGTGGCTTCCTTGAGCGATTTCGCATGCCCCCAGAACACTTCGGTGCGGCCGTTGCCAAGCTCTGCGACGATCCGCCAATAATGGGTGAAGGGCGAAGACGTCGGCCCGATCGTCTTCACATATCCGTCGGGCATCGTGGCCGTGAGGTAGCGTTTCTTCTTCGCCATGGTGCCATGGGCGATAACCGATTTTCCTGGTCCGCGCCCCCGTGGAAATGGCCGAACCGCATCCCCACATAGGCGCGCGAAACGGAGGTGCGCATGACCGAATATCGCAAGACGGCCGAGGCCGTCGCCGCTCTGTCCCCCGAAGAGTATCGCGTGACGCAGGAAAGCGGCACCGAACGGCCCGGCACGGGGAAATATCTCTACAACAAGGAACCGGGCATCTACGTCGACATCGTTTCGGGCGAGCCGTTGTTCGCCTCGTCCGACAAATATGAATCCGGCTGCGGCTGGCCGAGCTTCACCAAGCCGATCGAGCCCGCGAACGTGGCCGAACTGCGCGACACCACGCATGGCATGATCCGAACCGAGGTGCGCTCCGCCAACGGCGACAGCCATCTCGGCCATGTGTTCGACGATGGCCCGCGTGATCGTGGGGGCTTGCGCTATTGCATCAATTCGGCGTCGCTGCGCTTCGTCCATCGTGATCAGATGGCGGCGGAAGGTTACGGCGCCTATCTCGATCAGGTGGAGGAAGTGGCATGACTCAGGAAACCGCAATCCTTGCTGGGGGCTGCTTCTGGGGCGTCCAGGATCTGGTGCGCAAGCTGCCCGGCGTGATCTCCACCCGCGTCGGCTATTCGGGCGGGGACGTGCCCAACGCCACCTATCGTAACCATGGCAGCCATGCCGAGGCGATCGAGATCATCTTCGATCCCGACGTCACCAGCTTCCGCGCGCTGCTCGAATTCTTTTTCCAGATCCATGATCCGAGCACCAAGAACCGCCAGGGCAATGATGTCGGCACCAGCTATCGCTCGGCGATCTTCTATACCAGCGAAGATCAGCGGCAGGTGGCCGAGGATACCATCGCCGACGTCGATGCCTCCGGTCTGTGGCCCGGCAAGGTGGTGACCGAAGTGACGCCGGCCGGCGACTTCTGGGAAGCCGAGCCCGAGCATCAGGATTATCTGGAGCGCCTTCCCGACGGCTACACCTGCCACTTCGTCCGGCCGGGCTGGAAGCTGCCACACCGCGCCGTCGCCTGATCCCCGCGAGCGGAGCCGGCGTCTGAAAGGGCGCGGGCTCCGCTAACGGGCCGTCCCTTGTGCGAGAGCGCCATCAAATGGCCGGCCCGCATTGTCGGTCTGAATAGCCGCATGTTAGCCCGCCCCGTCATCAGGGGAGGGACGGATGCTGAAGCTCTATGGCGCGCCCGGCGCCTGTTCGATCATTCCGCACATCGCACTGGAAGAGGCCGTCGCCGACTATAGCGTCCACTATGTCGACTATGCCGGTGGCGAGAACCGGACGCCCGATTTTCTCGCGATAAGCCCGCTCGGCCGCGTGCCGGTGCTGATGACGGAGCAAGGGCCGCTCACCGAAAATCCGGCGATCCTGTCCTATATCGCGATGCTTTATCCCGGGGCCGGCCTTGCGCCGCTCGACGACCCATTCGCCTTCGCGCGGGTGCAGGCGTTCAACCTCTTCATCGCCAGCAATATCCACACCGCCTTCCGCCAGATCCTCTTCGCCGACACTTTTGCCGATGGCGAAGCCGCCGCCGCCGCGCTTCGGGCAAAGGTGCCCGCGCTTGCCGACCGCTATTTCGCGATCATCGAACGCGGCCTCGCCGACGGCCGGCGCTTCGTCCATGGCGACGCCTTCACCATCTCGGACATCTATCTGTTCGCTTACGCCAATTATCTCCGCTTCGGCGACCGCGGCGATGCCGCGCGCCTGCCGCTGATCCTGGCCCATCGCGCCCGCGTGCGGGAACGCGCCGCAGTCGGCCGCGTGCTGGCGGCGGAGGGTCTGGCCGAAGCGTGGATGGATTAGCGCTGGCTGCCAAAATCGTCACCCCGGACTTGTTCCGGGGTCCACAGGGCGACAAGCGCAAACCTTCATGAGGGTGTCGACGCTGGGACTTGAGCCGCTGACCGGTGCGCCTGCGTTGCAGTGGATCCCGGAACAAGTCCGGGATGACCATCAGGAAGCGAGAGCGGAAACTGTCGCCAGCAGCCGCTCCTCCCCTCCCGGTGGGCAGAGCAGGTGAATACGATGGGGGGCGACCGTGGCCACGGGGCGACCGGTCGCGCCAGCCAGCGCGGCAAGATCCGCAGCGCCTGCATCCTTCAGCGTCACGCGGACGCGGCCGGCGCGGGCGTCGGCGGCGATGATATTGGCTGTGCCGCCCAGCAGCGTCCGCAGATCGACCGCCGGAGCAGGCGCCGTCACTGCAGCCGGCCGCGCCAGCCCGGCGCGGATCTCGCCCGCCACCTGATCGGCGATCGGCCCCAGCACCACCTGCATCCCGCCGGCATCGAGCCGGAGCACGCCGCGCGCGCCCAGCGCCTTCAGCGCCGCTTCGTCGACCTTTGCCGGATCGGCCAGCACCAGCCGCAGCCGCGTCGTGCAGGCATCCACCTTGGTGAGGTTCGCCGCCCCGCCAAGCGCCGCGATGAAGCCCGAAGCGCGATCGCCTGTCGGCATCACGGCCGACGCAGCCCCCGCCTCCACCGGCTCCCGCCCCGGCGTCTTCAGGTCGAACCGGCGGATGCACCAGGCGAAGGAGAAATAGTAGATCGCGAAGTAAGCGGCGCCGATCGGCAGCAGCATCAGCGGCCGGGTCGCCAGCCCATAGTTCATTAGATAATCAAACAACCCTGCCGAAAAGCCGAAGCCCAGCTTCACGCCCAGCAAGTCCATCAGCGCCATCGCCACGCCGGTCAGCACCGCATGAAGCGCGTAGAGCAGGGGGGCGAGGAAGATGAAGGTGAACTCGATCGGTTCGGTCACGCCGGTCAGGAAGGATGTCAGCGCAAGGCTGAGCAACATCCCGCCCACCGCCTTGCGACGCTCGGGCAGCGCGGTGCGATAGATGGCGAGGCAGGCCGCGGGCAGGCCGAACATCATCACCGGAAAGAAGCCCGACATGAACGATCCCGCGCTCGGATCGCCAGCGAAGAAGCGCTTCAAATCGCCCGTCGCGCCATTGAAATCGCCGATGATGAACCAGGCGAGATTGTTGATGATGTGATGCAGCCCGGTGATGATCAGCAGACGGTTGAGCGCGCCATAGAGGAACAGGCCGACGCTGCCCGCGCCCACCACCCATTCGGACAGCCGCGCCATGCCCGCCTCGATCCACGGAAAGCCCAGTCCGAACAGCAATGCGCCGACAAGCCCCGCGCAGCCCGCGGCGATCGGCACAAACCGCCGACCACCGAAGAAAGCGAGATAATCCGGCAACTTGATGTTGGAATAACGGTTGTAGAGCCAGCCCGCGGCCAGCCCGGACAATATGCCGGCGGGCACGCTTAGCGCGCCAAGTTCCTTGGCCTTCCACGCCGCCGCAGCGAGATCGCGCGCGGCTTGCTCCGCAAAGATGGCGGTCGTCTCGGGCGGCACCGTCAGCAGCGATTTCGCGCCCTCGATCGTGACGAGATAGGCGACCACGCCCGCCAACCCCGCCGCGCCGTGATTTTCACGCGCCAGGCCGACCGCGAGGCCGGCGGCGAACAGCAGGCCGAGATTGGCGAAGATCGCGTCGCCCGCCGCAGCGATGAAGGGAATGCCGAGCAAGTCCGGCTGGCCGAGCCGCAGCAGCAGGCCGGCGACCGGAAGCACCGCGACCGGCAGCATCAAGGCGCGGCCGAGCGGCTGGAAGATGTCTAGGCGCAGGCGCATCATGCGGCCTCCCTGATCGCTTGGGCGGCGAGCGCGCGGACTTCGGCCGCCGAGGATGCGGCGAGCGCGCGGGTCGCGAGGGTGCGGCACTCACCGATGTCGAGCCGGCGGATCACCGCCTTCAAGGCGGGGATCGCGGCGGGCGTCGCCGAAAGTTCGTCCAGCCCCAGCCCGATCAGGATGGCGGCCGCCAGCGGCTCGCTCGCCATCCCGCCGCAGGTGCCGATCCAGCGCTTATGCTTGCGCGCTCCGTCCACGGCGGCGGCGATCAGGCGCAGCACCGCCGGATGCAGCCCGTCGATCATCGCCGCGGTCGCCGCATTGCCGCGATCGGCTGCCAGCGCATATTGGGTCAGATCGTTGGTGCCGATCGACAGGAAATCGGCGTTGGCCGCCAGCGTATCCGCCAGCATCGCCGCCGCCGGCGTCTCGATCATCACGCCCAGTGGCACTGCGGTCAGCCCGGTCTCCGCCAGTGCCTCGTCATAGACGGCGCGGGCGCGGGCGCACTCGGTCGCGTCCACCACCATCGGCAGCATGATCCGGCATTGCGCCGCGGGCACGCCGCGCAGGATCGCGCGGAATTGGGTTTTCAGAAGATCGGGCCGGGCCAGCGACAGCCGCACGCCACGCTGGCCGAGTGCGGGATTCTCCTCGGCCGGCATCGGTAGATAGGAAACGGGCTTGTCGCCGCCGATATCGAGCGTGCGCAGGATCAGCGGGCGGCCATCCAGTCGCCGGGCGATATCGGCATAGATGCCCGCCTGCTCGTCTTCGGAGGGCGGCTCGGCACGGTCGAGGAAGAGGAATTCGGTGCGCAGCAGGCCGCAACCCTCCGCGCCCGACGCCACCGCGCGGTCGGCCTCCTCGGGCATCGCAAGGTTGGCGAAGATTTCGATGCGGCTGCCATCCGCTGTCCGGCAAAGCTCGCTGGCTGCGGCCACATGGACGGCATGAAGCGCGCGGCCTTTCTCGACACGCTGGCGTGCTTCGGCCAGCGCCGCCTCATCGGGTGCGACGACAAGGCTCGCGGCATCTGCATCGACGATCATGGCGGTATCCGGCTGGATACCCAGCACCGCGTCACCCGCCGCGACGATCATCGGCACACCGGCCGATGCCGCCAGGATCGCGACATGCGATGTCGGCCCGCCGCGCGCCGTCACGATCGCCGCCAGCCGCGCCGGATCGAGCGCCAGGAATTGCGATGGCAGCAATTCGTCCGCGATCAGCACCGCGCCTTCGGGCAGTGTCGGGGCAGCGGCCGCCGTGCCGGTGATCGCCGCGATCACCTGCCGCTCGATATCCTTCAGGTCCGCCGCGCGCTCGATCAGCAGCCGGTCCCCCGTCGCCTCGATCGCCGCGATCTGCGCCCGCGTCGCGGCGCGCCAGGCAAAGCCCGCGCTCTTGCCCTGCGCGATCAGTTCCTGCGCCTTGGCTATAAGGTCGGGGTCCTCAGCGATCGCCTGATGCGCCAACGCGATCTCCGCGCCCTTGCCGTCCTTCGCTTCCGCCAGCCCCGCGCGCACCGCTGCCAGCGCTTCTTCCAGTGCGGTCCGTTCGGCTGACGCACCGTGGCCAACCTCGGCAACGACGATATCGGCGATGGCGAAGGGGAAGGCCGTGCCCACCGCAAAGCCCGGCGCTGCCGTCGTCGCTCCGCGCGGGGCAGGTACGGCCGCGACAGGTGCGGGCGGCTCGCCCGCCTCGCCCATGCCGCTTTCGATCAGTGCCGCCACCGTCGTCACCGCCGCCCGCGCATCCTCGCCCCGCGCCAGGATCAGCAGGCTGTCGCCATGGCGCAGGCCGAGGCCCAGCATCGCCACCGTGCTCCGCGCATTCGCGGTGCGCCCATGCGCGGCGAAGCTCACCTCCGCGCCGAACGGCTTCAGCGCCGCCGCGATCCGCGCTGCCGGCCGGGCATGGACGCCGTTCGCCATCGGGATGACGACCTCACACGATGCGCTGTCCTCGCTCGTCGGCGCCGCAGCCTGCGTGGCGCCGACCGCGCTCACCTCGAACAGCGGCGCGCCGGCCGCCACCGTGCCCGCGGCGAGCGCCGTCACGGCATAGCCCTCATTGGCGATCAGGATCGGGGTGACGAGGCTCTTGGCCCGCTCGGCCACCTCGTCCATCTCGAACCGGATCAGCGGGTCACCCGCCTTCACCGCCTGCCCGTCGGCAACCAGTGCAGCAAAGCCCTCGCCTGCCAGCGCCACCGTCTCCAGCCCGATATGGATCAGCAGTTCCGCGCCATTGGCGAGCTTCAGCGTCACGGCATGGCGCGTCGGCGCAACCATGATCACCGTCGCGTCGGCGGGGGCGCGGAGCACGCCCTCGATCGGATCGATAGCGATGCCGTCGCCCATCATCCGTTCGGCGAACACCGGGTCGGGCACCTCGTCGATCGGCATCGCCCAGCCGGCGAAGGGAGCGGTGAGCCGCACGACGTTCATTGCTGGCTTCCTTTGGGCGCGCCCTCAAGCTGGACGCTGTCGATCGCCCACATCGGGTCCGGCCCCCTGGCGGTGTAGGTGAAGCACAGATCGCGTGTGCCGGCCTGCGGTGCAATCGGCGCACGCAAGGTCGTCACCGCCGGATTGGCGACGGCAGGCGCCAGCGGCAGCGTCGCGATCTTCGGCCCCTCGCATCCGTCGATCCGCACCTCGACCTCGCCTTCCGGCGTGGCGGGCGGGCGGAAGCGGATTTTCTCCAGATCCTTGCCGATCTGGAAGTTGAACGGGATCTGGCCGACCTTGACTGCGATCGCCGTCACCCCATCCATCGCCGCTTTCTCATATTTCCAGCAGGGATTGAGGATGTCGGTCAGGAATATCGCCCGCGGCCCCGCGGCCGGCGCGTCATCCTCCAGATTGAGCACCACCTCGTCGGTGCAGGTCTTGAGCCGTGCGGGCGCCGGTTCCGTTTCGAACGCCGTCGTCGCCGCCTCCAGCCCCAGCGACTTCAGCCGGTCGAGCTGCGGCGCCAGTCGAGCCATGAAATCCTGATAGTTGCGGGTTCCCGCCGCCGACCAGCCCAGCTCCGCCACCGCCGATGCACGCGGGAACATCATCCACATCGCGCGCTGTTCGGTGCGGGCATGCTCGGTCCACAGATTGCCCTGCACGCCCAAAATATGCCGCTGCTGGTCGGCGGTCAGCGAGGCGGGCGCCGGCTCGAACGCATAAACGTCCGCCAAGCTGATCACCTGCCCGCGCCCCGGCGGTTCGTTGCGCCCCGTCCCCTGGCGATGGTTCAGATAGAGCGTCGGCGCGGGCGAAAGCACCGCATCATGCCCGGCCTGCGCGGCGGCGACGGCGCCATCGATGCCGCGCCACGACATCACCGTGGCGTTGGGCGCAAGCCCGCCTTCCAATATCTCGTCCCAGCCGATCAGCCGCCGGCCATGCTTGTTCAGGAACAGCTCGATCCGGTGGATGAACCAGCTCTGCAGGCCATGTTCGTCCTTGATCCCCAGCTCGCGCATCCTGGCCTGGATCTTCGGGCTGGCCTGCCACTGGTCCTTCACCGCCTCGTCGCCGCCGACATGGATGTAGGTGGACGGGAACAGAGCCATGGTCTCGGTCAGCACATCCTCCAGAAAGCTGAAGGTGCTGTCATCGACATTGTAGAGCCAGGGGAAGACGCCCCAGTCGCTCTCGACGCCCGGCGGCAAGGGCGGCCCGACGCCGAGTTCAGGATAGGCGCGGATCGCCGACACGGCATGGCCCGGCATCTCGATCTCGGGAACGATGGTGATCGCGCGCGCTGCCGCATAGGCGACGATCTCGCGCACCTCATCCTGGGTGTAGAAGCCGCCGGTCTTCGGCAGCGTCGGCGCGCCAGGCGCGGAGGCGGGCGTCCGCCAGCCGCTCACCTCGGTCAGTTTCGGATATTTCTTGATCTCGAGCCGCCAGCCCTGATCGTCGACCAGATGCCAGTGCAGCGTGTTGAGCTTGTGCGCGGCCATCCAGTCGATCAACTGCTTCACGAAAGCCGGCGACTGGAAGTGCCGCGCGCTATCCAGCATCAGCCCGCGCCAGGCGAAGCGCGGGGCATCGTCGATGCGGATGGATGGTATGTCCAAAACCCCGTCACCCCGGCGAAGGCCGGGGTCCATGGCTCTCTCCGATTTCACCGCCGCTTCTTTGTCGAAAGAGCCATGGGCCCCAGCCTCCGCTGAGGCGACGGTTGCAAGCTGCCAAAGGGTGATCGCGCCATAGAGCAGGCCGGCATCGTCGTTGGCGGTTATCGTCACACCCTTGGCGCCGACCTCCAGACGATAGGCTTCCTTCGCCAAGCCCTTCGTCCGCACGAAGCTGATCGCGCCAGCGGAGCCGATCGCCGGCCGCAGACCCAGGTTCGTGAAAAGCAATTCCCCTAGCCGTTCGGCAGCATTGCGCGCACCGGCGTCGCCGGCCGGCACGCTGATCGCCGTCCGCGCATCCAGCCGGAAACTCCCCTCTGCGGGCGCGATCGAGCGGGGAAGCGGCAGCAGGGCGGGGGTGGCCCAGGCCGGCAACGGGCTGGCCGCGATCAGCAATGCGGCGATGCGGGGAAGCGGGCGGTTTCGGAACACGGGCGCGGCTACCCCGGAATAAGGAAATGGGCCGGGATGTTACACCCGGCCCCAGGGGACGTCAGTATTTGAAACGGGCGCCGAAATAGAATTGGCGGCCATTGTCGTAGATCGAGCGGAACCGGTCCGGCGTGCCGGAATATTGCCGGATCTTCTCGTTCGTCAGGTTCACCGCGTCGAAGGTGATCGCGATATTCTCCGTCACGTTCACGCTCGCCGAGGCATCGAGCGATTCCAGCGACGCCTGGTTCAGCGGCGCAGCCCGGTCGATGTTGATGAAGAACTTCGAACGATAGGTGTAGGACAGACGGGCGTTGAACATGTCGTTCTCGAAATAGCCCGTCAGGTTGGCGGTGTGCTTGCTGTTGCCCGGGATCGGATCGCCATTGTCCGCCTTGGCATCCGAATAGGTGTAGTTCGCGATCACGCCGAACCCGTTCCAGATCGGGCGCGAAACCTGGAATTCAAAGCCCTGGTTACGACCACCCGGGCCGTTCGACGGCCGGTTGATCTGATAGGGGCAGTTGAACAGATTGGGGTTGCTGCCGCCTGCAGCCACGCAGCCCGCGGGCTCGGTGCCCGGCACGAACACGCCCGGCAGGATCTCGGTCGTGGTCGTGTTGACGACGTAGGACAGGATATCCTTGTAGAACAGGGCCGCCGCCACGATCGTCTCGGCGTCCGGATACCATTCCACCGACAGGTCATACTGGTTGGCGCGGAACGGCTTCAGGTTCGGGTCGCCGCCATTGCCGGTCAAGAGCGTGCCGTTGAGGTCGGTGCCTGGCGAGATGTCGGCGAAGTCGGGCCGCGTGATCGTGCGGCCGGCGGCGAAGCGCACGATCACCTTGTCGGTGACGTCCAGCGCCAGGTTCGCGCTGGGCAGGATGTCGGTGTAGGAACGCTTGACGCTGACCGGCGTGTAGCCGCCGAACGGGCTCTGGAACTCGGGCGCCGGCGCGCCGATGACATTGCCTTCGGATCTCTGGTCGGTGCCGATGATGCGGACGCCGATATTGCCCTTCCAGCCTTCGCCGCCGAGCTTGGCCATGGCATAGCCGCCATAGGTCTTTTCGTTGATCGAATAGACGTTGCCCGGAACGACGAACTTCTCGGTCAGGTTCGCGGCCTGCGCGCCATAGATATCGCCCAGCTTCTGGCGGCTGACCGTCCAGTAATCGGTCAGCGTGCCCGGCAGCGCGAAATTGTCCATGAAGTCGCCCGGCGTCGTGCCGCCCGACCAGAAATCGGCCGCGGTGCAGGGCGCGCCGCCGCACAGCAGGCCCGGCGTCAGCACGCCGCCATTGGTCGCCAGCCGGTTCGCCTTGCGGTCATGGTCGGTATATTTGAAGCCGACCCGGATCGCGTTCAGCGGCCCCATGTCGAGCTGGCGCTCGACATCGACATAGGCATATTTTTCCTCGTCGTCGTTGGTGACGGTCTGGATGCGGGCGAAGTCTATCAGCATCCCCGCCGGCGAGGTCGGATTGGGCGAGCTGAACTGCACCTGCGGCACCTTGCCGCTGATGTCATAGCTGAACGCACCGGGGGCCGCGGTCTCGAAGAAATTCTCGTTCTTGGTGTCGCCGTCGGCCTTGGTCCAGCCCGCCTTGAAGTGGACGTTCCAATCGTCGGTGGGGTCATAGGTCAGGTCGAAGTCGATCGAACGGGTCTTGGCGACGGCCTTGCGGTCGATCGCGTCGAACACCACGCCGCGGCCGGTCGTGCCGCCATTGGGCGATGCGATGTCGCCGCTGACGGCGATCCCGTCGCGTACCACCGCGTTGGTGATGGTGCCGCCACCGGCCAGCGCCTGTTCGCCCCAGGCGAGATAGTTCTGGTTGTAATTGTTGGCGTTGAACTGCGAATAGAGACCGGTGATGTTGATCAGGATCTCGTCCGACGGGCGGAACTGGATGCCGATATTGCCGCCGTAACGCTCGCGATCCTGCTCGAACAGTGCGGAGCCGATCAGCGTCGGCACGCCCGCCATCTGGCCGCCGCCGACGTCGAAATCGCGATAGCCGAACACTTCGATGCCGTCGCGGCGTGTCTGGCGCTTCTGGTATACGCCGCCGATCAGGATGCCGAAGGTCTCGTCGTCATTCTTCCAACTGAACAGGCCCGAAATCTGCGGATCGAGCTTGTCGGAAAGGTCCGAATAGACAGCCTGCACCGAAGCCGAGACGGTGAAGGCGTCGAGATCGAACGGGTTGCGGGTGTGGACGTTGATCGTGCCGCCAACGCCGCCTTCTTCGACATCGGCCTGCGGCGTCTTGTAGACTTCCAACTGGCCGACGATTTCCGACGGCAGCACCAGATAGTTGAAGCTGCGGGTGGAATCGACCTGATCAAGGATGAACCAGTCGGCGGTGGCGACCGAATGGCCGTTCAGCAGCGTCTTGGTCAGGTTGGGCGCGGTGC
Source organism: Sphingomonas sp. DBB INV C78 (assembly GCF_042693015.1). Classification (NCBI taxonomy): domain Bacteria; kingdom Pseudomonadati; phylum Pseudomonadota; class Alphaproteobacteria; order Sphingomonadales; family Sphingomonadaceae; genus Sphingomonas; species Sphingomonas sp. DBB INV C78. The sequence goes on from NZ_CP170544.1 coordinate 5,011,833, forward strand.
CGCGCAGCGAGACGCGCTCGCCTTCGCCGAACTCGCGGTTGACGACGATGCCGGGGATGCGCTGCAGCGCTTCGGCGACATTCTTGTCGGGGAACTTGCCGATATCCTCGGCCGAAAGCACGTCGGCGATCACATCGCCTTCGCGCTTCGCGTTGATGGAGGCGATCTGCGATCCGCGGATGCCGGTGACGACGATCTCGTCATCGGCTGCTGCTGCCGCGCTGTCCTGTGCGAATGCCGCCTGCGTGCAGGCGAAAAAGGCCAGCGCGCTGACCGACGTTCCCAAAATGCGAAGGCCGAAATTTCGATGGGTTGTCACTTGCTCTTCCCCTTCCCCGGCGCCTCGCTTTTGCGATAGTGCCAATTTGCTACCAATGACGTACCAATAACAGGACCATCTTCCAGACCAATCGGCAGGTCAAGTAGCAATCTTTCAATTTTCTGACACTGAATGAGTTTTTATGCTGGCAAATGGTATTTGATTGGTCCTATAGATCGGACATGAAAACGGGTGCAGGGCAGGGGAAGCCGCTTCAATGAGCCTCGCAGGACAGGTTGGCCCGCTCGACATGCACGGTCGGGCGCCGCTTTATCAGCGCCTTCAGGATGCGCTGCGCGGAGCGATCGACTCGCAGCTTTTGAAGCCCCAGCAGGCGCTCCCGCCCGAACGCGATCTCGCCACGGATTTCGCCGTTTCCCGCATCACCGTCCGCAAGGCGCTCGATGGCCTCGTCGCCGAAGGGCTGCTCACCCGCCGCCAGGGCGCGGGCACCTTCGTCGCCGGTCGCGTCGAAAAGCAATTCTCCAAGCTGACCTCTTTCTCGGAGGATATGGCGGCGCGCGGGCGCACTTCGCACAGCAAGTGGATCGCGCGGTCCGAAGGCGCGGTCACGCCCGATGAATCGCTCACTTTGGGCCTCAGCCCCGGCACCCGCGTCTATCGTTTCGCACGTATCCGCTACGCCGACGATTTCGCCATGGCGCTCGAATATTCGACGATCGCGGGCTATGGTCTGCCGTCGCTCGATGCGGTCGATGTCTCGCTCTACGCGGCGCTGCACGAAGCCGGCAACCGCCCCGTCCGCGCCCTCCAGCGCCTGCGCGCGGTGCTGTTCAACAAGGACCAGGCGGCGCTGCTGGGCGTTGATGTCGGCGCACCGGGCTTGTTCATCGAACGCCGCGCTTTCCTGGAGGACGGCCGCGCGATCGAAATGACCCATAGCTGGTATCGCGGCGACGCCTATGACTTCGTCGCCGAACTGAACGCATTGGCATGATGAACCCTGAAACCACGCTGATGTTCGCCGAAGCCGCAGAAGCCGGGGCGGTCGTCGCCCGCCAGCGCGCGGCCAATGCCGATCGGCTGGCCGCTTTGGTCGATCGCTTGGCGGTAGCACCGCCCCGCGCCGCGATCACCTGCGCGCGCGGCAGTTCCGATCACGCCGCAACCTTCGCTAAGTATCTCATCGAAACCCGGCTGGGACTGCTCGTCTCCTCCGCCGCACCCTCGGTCAGTTCAGTCTATGGCGCAGAGCAAAGGCTCGCCGACGTCCTCGCCATCGCCATCTCGCAATCGGGCAAGAGCCCCGATCTGCTGGCGACGATCACCGCCGCCAAGGAGGCCGGCGCTGCATCGCTTGCCATTGTAAATGTTGAAGATTCTCCGCTCGCCGCGCTCACCGATCATGTCCTGCCGCTCCATGCCGGCCCCGAACGCAGCGTCGCCGCGACCAAATCCTACATCGCGACCCTCGCCGCCATCGCCGATCTGGTCGCGGCCTGGACCAAGGATTCCAGTCTAAACCTGGCACTCAACGCCGCACCAGATCTCCTGGCCCAAGCCTGGTCGGCCGATTGGTCCCCCTTGGTCGATACCCTTGCCGATGCCCGCGGCCTCTTCGTCGTCGGCCGCGGCATCGGCCTTGGCGTCGCGCAGGAAGCGGCGCTCAAGCTCAAGGAAACCTGCGGCCTCCACGCCGAAGCGTTCAGCGCCGCCGAACTCAAGCACGGCCCGATGGCGCTCGTCGGCCCCGGCTTCCCGCTGCTGGTGCTGCGCCAGTCGGACGAGACCGGCGAGGGCGTTGACGATCTTGCGGCCGAGATGGCGGCGCGCGGGGGCCCGGTGCTGATCGCCGGCGGCGAGGCGAAAGGCGCGATCAGCCTGCCCAGCGTCGCCGCGCATCCGGTGATTGAGCCGATGCTGCAGATCCAGTCCTTCTACCGCGCCGCCAACGCGCTCTCCGTCCGCCGCGGCTTCGATCCGGACAAGCCGCCCCACCTCGCCAAGGTGACGGAGACGCTGTGATGGCGGTCGCGCTGGTCAATGGCCGCATCCTCGTCGACGGCGCCTTCGTTGAAGGCCGCGCGCTGCTGGTGGAGGGCGATCGCATCGCCGCGATCCTGGCCGATCGCGAAGTGGCGGCCGATACCGCACGCCATGATCTCGATGGCGGGATGCTGGTCCCCGGCTTCATCGATTCGCAGGTCAATGGCGGTGGCGGCGTCCTGTTCAACGATGCCCCCACGGTCGAGGCGATCGCCGCGATCGGCGCCGCGCATCGCCGCTTCGGCACTACCGGCTTCCTGCCGACGCTGATCAGCGACGATCTTGCCGTCGTCCGCGCCGGCGTCGCTGCGGTCGATGCGGCGATGGCGGCCGGCGTGCCGGGCGTGCTCGGCATCCATATCGAAGGGCCGTTCCTCAACGTCGATCGCAAGGGCATCCACGCCCCCGAAAAGATCCGCGCGCTCGATGAGGACGGCTTCGCCGCAGTCACCGGCCTCCGCCACGGCCGCACGCTCATCACACTCGCGCCCGAACAGACCCAGCCGGCGATGGTTCGCCGTCTCGCCGATGCTGGGCTGATCGTCGCCGCCGGCCACACCGACGGAAGCTATCGCGAGATCCGCGACGCGCTCGACAACGGGCTCACCGGCTTCACGCATTTGTTCAACGCGATGTCGCCGCTCGGCTCGCGCGAGCCGGGGGCGGTCGGCGCCGCGCTGGAGGATGAGGCCGCCTGGTGCGGGCTGATCGTCGACGGCCGCCATGTCGATCCGGTGACGATGCGGCTGGCGCTTCGCTGCAAGCCGGTCGATCGCTTCATGCTCGTCACCGATGCGATGCCCAGCGTCGGCATGGTCCATAAGAGCTTCATGTTGCAGGGCCATCGCATCACCGTGGTCGACGGCGTCTGCGTCAATGAAGACGGCACGCTCGCCGGCTCGGATCTCGATATGGCGCGGGCGGTGCGCAACGCGGTGAAGATGCTCGGCATCGACGTGCCGACTGCGATCGCCATGGCGTCGCTGTCGCCGGCCCGCTTCCTTGGCATGGATGCGGATCGCGGCCGGATCGCGCCTGGCCTCGCGGCCGATCTCGTCCTGATGGGCGATGATCTGCATGTGCGGGGAAGCTGGATCGCGGGCCGCTATCTGCCCGGCTGATCGACTTCAGACCTGACCGCTGATCAGCGGCACGAACGCCACGCCGCCCAGATCCTCCGCGCTGATGCTGCCGTCTTCCGTCCGACTGTAGACCGTTAACTGCTGCTGGAACCGGCCGCCCAACGGCGCCACCAGCCGCCCGCCCGGCGCCAGTTGCTCCAGCAAGGCGGGCGGCAGGGTAGGCGCGGCCGCGGAGACGATGATCGCCTGGAAGGGTGCGCGTTCCGGCAAGCCAGCCGTGCCGTCGGCATCAAGGATCATGACATTGTCACAGCCGAGATCTGCCAGCACGCGGCGCGCCCGGTCGGCCAGCTTGGGAATCCGCTCGATCGCCCAGACTTCGCCCGCGATCCGGCTCATCACCGCGGCGGCATAGCCCGATCCGGCACCGATCTCGAGCACCCGGTCGCCAGGCTGCATCGCCGCCGCCTCGATCATCAGTCCGACGATATAGGGCTGCGATATGGTCTGGTCCGCGCCGATCGGCAGCGGCCCGTCATTATAAGCGTGGGCCTGCCACCCTTCGGGGACGAAGGCTTCGCGCGGTACGGTCAGCATGGCGTGGATCACCCGCGGGTCGCTCACGCCCCGGGCGATGATCTGCTGGTCCACCATAGCTCGGCGAAGGCTGGTCGCGTCGTCCATAGGCGCCTCGTTCGCACGGGCGCAGGATGCGGCATCGCCTTCTCCGCTTCAAGGCGCGGCTTGCACCTTCTCCTCCGCGGCGAGGATGCGCGACTGCGATCCGACATAGGCGCGGATCGCGTCCATCTCCTCGGGCTTCAGCCATTGGCCGAAACGGATCATGCCGCGGTCTTCGAGCATCCCATCGACCAGGATCGCCTTCCACGTCGCCTTGTCGGCCAGCGCCGGCGAACGCCGCAGATCGGGCAGCACCCCGTTCGAGAAGGTCGATGGCCCATGGCAGAGCCCGCAATTGGCGCCGTAGAGCGCCTCACCCTGCAGCACCATCGTTTCCGGCCAGGTCTCGGCAGGCGGACGGGCCGGCAGCACAGGGCGCTGATAGGGCGGCAGCTTCGCCTTGCCGTCCAGCTTGAACACCAGCACCCGGCCATTGGGTCGCTTGTGCGGATCGGGCGCCAGCGGCGAACTGATCCCATAGGAACCGCCAAGCCCCGCCATCACCGCCACATATTGCTCGCCGCCCACCGCGAAGGAGGCCGCACCCGCGATGATCCCGGTCTGCGCGTCGAAGCTCCACAGCTTCGCCCCATTATCCGCACGATAGGCGATGAAACGGCCATCGGGCGTGCCCTGGAAGATCAAATTGCCCGCCGTCGCCAGCAGGCCGCCATAGCCGGGCCCGTCATGCTCGATGGTGAAGCGTGCCTGCTGCGTCTTTGGATCCCAGGCGATCAGCCGCCCTTTCGCCGCCGCCTTCAGCGCCTTCAGCCCCGCCTTGTCGCGGGGGCCGCCGTTGCGCATCGATACGTTGCCCAGATTCCAGCGGCCGGGCATGAACTTGAACGCCTTGTCGTCGGCATAGCCGAACGGGATCAACTGCGCTGGGATATAGACCAGCCCGGTCTTGGGGCTGTAGGCCATCGGGTGCCAGTTATGCGCGCCGAACGCGCTCGGGCTTGCCTCCCAATCGCCGCCATTCAGTTCATAGCGGGCTTCCGGCCGCTCGATCGGCCGCCAGGTCTTGGTGTCATAGCCGTCGGCCCAGTTGACCGGTACGAAATTTTTGATGGAGATCGGCCCGCCTGTCTTGCGGTCGATCACGTAGAAATAGCCGTTCTTGGGCGCGTGCAGCAGCACCTTGCGCGGGCTGCCGTCGATCTCGATGTCGGCGAGGATGATCGGCTGGGTCGCGGTGAAATCCCAGCTTTCGCCGGGCGTTTCCTGATAATGCCAGCGATAGGCGCCGGTTTCGGGATCGAGCGCGACGATCGACGACAGGAACAGATTGTCGCCGGTATCGCCCGAACGGATGCGCCGGTTCCAGGGCGATCCGTTGCCGGTGCCGATCAGTATCTGATCGAGATCCTGGTCGTAGACGATCGCGTCCCAGACGGTGCCGCCGCCGCCGCTTTCCTTCCAGGCGCCGTTCGGACCCCAGGTCGCCGCCGCCTTGCTCCTGAAGATCGCGTCGGACGCCGCCCCGTCGGGCTCTCCCTTGGGGTTCGGCGCGGTATAGAAGCGCCAGGCAAGCTTGCCCGTCTCCGCATCATAGGCGGAAACATAGCCGCGCACGCCAAGCTCGGCGCCGCCATTGCCGATCAGCACCTTGCCCTTCACCACGCGCGGCGCGCCGGTGCTCGTATAAGGATGCTTTTCGTCGACGGTCATCACCGACCAGACGGGTTTGCCGGTGGCGGCGTCGAGCGCGATCAGCCGCCCGTCGAACGCGCCGACATAGACCTTGCCATTCCACACCGCGACGCCGCGATTCACGACGTCGCAGCAGCCGTCATAGGCTTTCCGGCCGGGCACTTTCGGGTCGTAGGACCAGATCAGCCGGCCGCTTGCGGCGTCGAGCGCATAGACCTTGGACCAGGCGCTCGTCGTATACAGTACGCCGTCGACGATGACCGGCGTTGCCTCTTGCCCGCGATCGGTGTCGAGGTCGTAGGACCAGGCGAGGCCGAGCTGGCCGATATTGCCGGCATTGATCGCCGTTAGCGGACTGAAATGGTCTTCAGCATAGCCGCGTCCGTTCGACAGCCAGTTCTGCGGCTCGGCATCGGCATTGGCGAGCCTTTCGGCATTTACTGCCGCGGGCTTTCCCCTGGCTGCCCCTTCCGTCGCCGTTCCCTGCTGGCACGCTGCCAGCAAAGCCGTCGCTGCCAGAAGCGCGAACGCCATCACGCGCATGAACATCCCCTCCGCCGCGATTCATTGGTTGTTCGGTTCGCGGTCGGCGGAGGTTTAGCACCAGCAGGGCAGTTAGTTACAACCCTTAACTTTCTCGCGCCGCGTCGCTGTCGCCGACGATCGGTATCTCGATCGCCAGCCGGCCATCCTCACGCTGCAGGGGCGCTCGCAACTGTCGCGCCAGTCCCTCGATCACGCGCTCGAAACGGGCGAAGGCGGCGTGATGGCGGCATTTCTCGTCGGCAAGGCCCGGGGCAAGCAATTCGACGAGCGCGCGGTTGATCTGGGGCAGGGGCGACAGGCGGATCGTCAGCCCACCTTTTGGATCACAGTTCATCGCCATTTCGGCGACCTCGGTGATCAGAAAAGCCACCGGAACCGCCGTATCCTGCGACGCGGCGGCCGGCATGATTTCCAGTCGGACAGGCATGGACGAAGCCTCGCCCGTCGCCGTGCCGCGCAGGTTCGATGCCAGTTCGCCGATCAGCGCGCGAAGGTCCACACCGCGATTTTCCTCGAGTTCCGCGAAATGGTTGCGATGGACGACCGCCAGCGCATCGACGCGCCGCTGGATTGCGGCATAGGCTTCGCTCGCCTCCGCGCCCCGCGCACCGCGGGCGTGGAGATTGATCAGGCTGGAGACGACCTGAAGATTGTTCTTCACACGGTGATGGACCTCGCGTGTCAGCCGCGTCTGACGTGCGAGCCCCTCGGCCAGATCGGCTTCGTGGCGGGACTGCCGCGCCGTCGCATCGGCGAAGGCTTCGGCCAGACTGCGTATTTCTTGCGACGGCGTCGTCAAGGCCGGCGTCTTCAGGGGGCCGTCGGCGATGGAGTAATTGCTAACCGCCTGCTGCAATCGCCGCAGCGGGCGCAGCACCAGCCGGTCCATCACCAGCCAGCCGATCAGCCCGGCCGCGAGCCACATCAGCACTGGCAGCAGCACCATCAGCAGTTCGATCGCGCGCATCGGCGCGGCATTGGCGCGCAGCTCGAGCGCGAGCTGCCCGCCCGCAACCGGCGCCGCCACCTTTATCGTGTCGCTGATCGATTGGGTGTCGTTGTGGGATGCGAGCCGCAGGCTGGCGTCGCCCTGCCACAGCAGCAAGGTGGTGCTGGCCTGGTCGATCGGCGGCTGGGCGATCCGGGCCAGCGTGGCGCGCGGCAGTTCGGCGGCGATGAGCAGATTATTCTGCGCCACGACGATCTGCATGACCCCCGCTTCCTGCACCAGCGCCGCTTCGGCGCCGATGCCGGGGGAAGGCTGGGCGATCCTGGCGGCGGAAAAGCCGGAGGTGGCGCAGATCTGCCGTCCGTCCGGCAGGAACAGGCCGAACCGCACGCCCGGCGGCTGGGTGGCGGCCAGAATGTCGAGCGACCGGCGGCAGGCCGATGCCGATGGCGGCTCAGTTCCCATTTGCACGGCTAGTGCGGACATATCGCGCGCAATGGCGGAGGTTGTGGCGTCCAGCCGGCGGGTGCTGTCTGCCGCCATCATGCGGACGGCGGCTTCGCGGGTCAGGCGGTTGGTATTGGCGGATTCAAGCGAGGCAAGGAGGGCGATCAGGCCGAGTGGCAGCAATGCCATCGACAAGATTATCAGCATCTTGATCCCGGTCGACAACCGCGCGAAGCGGGAGCCGATCACGGCTTGTCACCTCTCGGGACCAGGTAAGTGCGCGCCATGAGAAATATATATGCCGATCAATCAAGCTTGCCGAGAAGATCGAGCATGTCCGGCGGAACCTGTTCGCGAATGGTTTCATCCCAGGCCGAACGCAAGGCCTGCCCCAAATGGGAATCGCCTCCGCGGCGCGATTTGACCCTGCGATCATCGCGGTCGGTTGCGACCGTCCTCCCCTTTTTCTCTTCTGCGGCCAAACCTGTACGTCCCCGAATCTGGATACCGAACCGGCCCCTCGCGACCGGACTTCATTGGCATCCGGCCACGCTGCCCGTCCCCCGATGGAGGGCCGTTCGGCGCTGCCGGAATAAAATGCCGACTTGGCGATGGAAACAAAAAACTCGGACGATTGTTCCAGCATTCGATGGACGTTGCATACAAATGTCAACGATCATCACCGGGGAGGGGCGATGCTTGCATCCAAGCCAAGCCGGTCGCACAACAACGCCACGGTACGGCGACACGATAGATGCAAGGGAACACCATGTCACTTGGCCAGGAACTCGCGCCCCATCTACCCTTCCTGCGCCGCTATGCGCGCGCTCTCACGGGAAGCCAGCAGCATGGCGACGCTTATGTTCGTGCAACGCTTGAAACGATTGTAGCGGCCCCCGGCGATTTCCCCCGCGACGTGGATACGCGGCTCGGCCTCTACGGTATCTTCCAGCGCATCTGGGCGTCGACGAATGACAATGAGATCGACGAGGATGTCACGGCTGACGGTGATCGCGAAGGTATTGCCCGCGCTCGCCTCTCGCGCATAACGCCGCTGTCGCGGCAGGCGCTGCTACTGACGGCGATGGAGGGCTTTACGGTCGAGGATGCCGCGTATCTGACCGGCGTCACGCCCGAAGAGGTCAACGCTTTGGTCACCGAGGCACTGGCGGAGATTGAGCGGCAGACGCGCGCCGACGTGCTGATCATCGAGGATGAGCCGATCATCGCGATGGACCTTGAAACGATCGTCCGCGATCTCGGCCACGGCGTCACCGGTGTCGCCGTCACCCGCGACGAAGCGGTTGCGCAGGCACTGGCGCAGCGGCCCGGCCTCGTTCTTGCCGATATTCAACTCGCAGACGACAGTTCGGGTATCGATGCCGTGAAGGATATCCTCGCGCAATTCGCGGTACCGGTCATCTTCATTACCGCTTTCCCGGAACGTCTGCTGACGGGCGAGCGGCCGGAGCCGACCTTCCTCATCACCAAACCGTTCCAACGGTCTACGGTAAAGGCGGCAATTGCCCAGGCGCTGTTCTTCGATGCTGCAACCGTGCCAGCCTAGTTCGTTTCGTTGGTGAAACTGATGGAACTCACGCAACTGCCTGACGTTTCTAGGTTCGAATCCAACGAAAAGAGGGTCCAATGGCAGAGGAACAGGTCCATCTCACCAAGACGGAGGCTCGCGCCGGGGTAACGCCGCACGTCGTTCGTTATGTGCTGGCTATCTCACTGCTCCTTGTTGTTCTGGCCTTCGCTTTCACCCTGGGTGTTTTCGGCGGCTGATCGATAAGCGGTCGTAACGACTATCGCCCGGTTCTGTGTTAAGGACCGGGCCCCCTCTTTGACGGGAATCGTGGATGACAGAAGACGACGGCCGGGGTGGCGAAACCGTCACCGAGTCGGTGCCCTTGTCGGATGACGAGTTCAAGGCGGAGCTCGCCAACGTTATCCCTCATCTTCGCGCGTTTGGCCGTTCGCTGTCAGGCAATCGCGATCTTGCGGACGATCTGGTTCAGGAAACGCTGATGAAGGCGTGGGCGGCGCGACAGCGTTTCCAGGCCGGCACCAATATGCGTGCTTGGACCTTCATCATCCTGCGCAACCTTTTCCTTTCCCAGATGCGCCGCGCGCGCTTCAAGGGCGAATGGGATGAACTTACCGCCGCGCGCGTGCTCGCGGCGCCTGCGAGCCAGGATCGGCATGTCGAACTCGGCGACATGCAGCGTGCATTGCTTCATCTTCCCCAGCCGCAGCGTGAGGCGCTGATCCTCGTGGGCGCGGGCGGCTTCGCTTATGAAGAGGCTGCCGAGATCTGCGGTTGCGCCGTCGGCACGATCAAAAGCCGTGTTGCCCGTGGCCGCGTTGCGCTCGAGCATCTGCTGAACGAGGGTAAGTTACCTTCCCGTCGACTGGCAGAAAGCAATGGTGGGCAGACCGCGCTCCAGACAATCATGGACGAGGTGGATCATCTCAGCCGTGATCGCTGAGCCCACCATTCTATCCTAATCTATTTCGTGGATCAGGGCCGTCCAATCTGATGGAAGGTCTGCGTTTCCCGGTTTGTAGGCTTTGCGCAACGCATCTGCCACGCCCTGATACGCCTTTGGCGCCGCGGCGAACTCAGTCGTGATCTGCCGCAATGGCCTGTTCGTGCTGGATTGTTCACTTCGCAGTTTCATAATGGTTTGAACGCGCAAGCTACCCGGGAGTTGCGCCCATCTTGATAGTGTCGCCATGCCGGCTATTCAGACTGGCATGAAAGTCACACCATCCGAAGCAATTGACCGTGCGCTTGCCCATGCGCCCTTCCTGCGCCGCGCCGCCGAACAGCGGCCCGAGATCGTCGCAAGGATCGCCGAAAGCGATGTAGCCGGCGCGCTGGTGCTGTGCCCGGTCCATGATGAAACCGGTAATATCGGCCGCGCGCTCCGGCGCGAACGGCAGGGGCTTTCGCTCGCCGTGGCGCTCGCGGATCTCGCCGGCCTGATGCCGCTGGAAGCGGTGGTGACGACGCTTTCTGACTTCGCCGACAGCGCGCTCGACCGCGCCGTTGCGGCCGCGATCGAGGAACGGACGCCGGGCGAGGAACCGCGCGGCTTCGCGGTCCTTGCCCTCGGCAAGCATGGCAGCCGTGAGCTGAATTATTCGTCCGACATCGATCCGATCCTGATCTTCGATCCCGAAACGCTGCCCCGGCGCGAACGGGACGAGCCGATCGAGGCGGCCGTCCGGATCGGCAAGCGCGTGGTCGAACTGCTCCAGGCCCGCGACGATGCCGGCTATGTCTTTCGCGTCGATCTGCGGCTGCGCCCGTCGCCGGAAGCGACGCCGATCGTGCTGCCGGTCGAAGCCGCCATCTCTTATTATGAATCGAGCGCATTGCCGTGGGAACGCGCGGCCTTCATCCGCGCGCGTGCCGCGGCGGGGGACAAGGCGCTCGGCGAAAGCTTTCTATCGGCGATCCGCCCGTTCGTCTGGCGCCGCGCGCTCGATTATGGGGCGCTGCGCGAAATCCGCGGGCTTTCCCACCGCATCCGCGATCACCATTCGCAGGGCCAGCTCTTTGCCCCCGGTTTCGACCTCAAGCGCGGTCGCGGCGGCATTCGCGAGATCGAATTCTTCGCGCAGATCCATCAGCTCATCCATGGCGGGCGGGAGCCCGCGCTGCGCGCGCCGGCGACGCTCGACGCGCTGGCCGCGCTGGCGGCTGCCGGCCGCATCGACCCGGCCGAGGCCGAGACGCTGGCGGCCGCCTATCGGCTGGAACGCACGATCGAGCACCGTTTGCAGATGGTCGAGGACCAGCAGACCCACAGCCTGCCGCGCCAGCCCGAGGCGCTCGACAATGTCGCGAAGCTGCACGGCCTCGCCGATGGCGATGCGCTGCTCGATCTGCTCCGGCCCCACGTCACCGCGGTCGGCAATATCTATGACGGTCTCGACGAAGGTCGCTCCGAAGGCGTCTCGCACGATCCGTCGCTGGTCGATGCGGCACTCGCCGCGGCGGGCTTCCCTGATGTCGCGGCCGCACGCGCGCGGATCGAAGGCTGGCGGTCTGGCGGCCCGCGTCCGTTGCGCACCCCGGCCGCGCGTGAAGCGCTGGAAGCCGTGCTGCCGGCGCTGATCACCGCGCTTGGCCAGGCGCCTGATCCCAACGGCGCGCTCAACCGCTTCGACGACATCGTCTCCCGCCTGCCGAGCGCGATCAACCTGTTCCGGCTGCTGGAAGCTCGCCCGGCGCTCGCGCGGATGGTGGCCGACGTGCTCGTCCACGCCCCCACGTTGGCCGACGCCCTCGGTCGCCGGCCGACCTTGCTTGACGGGCTGATCGACGCCAGCGCCTTCGATCCGCCGCCGGCCGTGCCTGTGCTGGCGGCTGAGCTCGGCCGTGCCGAGCAGGGTGACGATTATCAGATGCTGCTCGATCGCGCCCGCCAGCGCGTCGGCGAGAAGCGCTTTGCGCTGGGCGTCCAACTCGTCGAACGGGCGAGCGATCCCCTTGATGTCGCGTCCGGCTATGCGCGCGTGGCGGAGGCGGCACTGGTGGCACTCGCCGATGCCGCGGTGGCGGAGTTCGAGAGCGCGCATGGCCGTATCCCGGGTGACGGCCTCGTCATCCTCGCGCTCGGCCGGCTCGGCGGGGCGGCGCTCACCCATGCCTCCGATCTCGATCTCGTCTATCTGTTCGACGGCGATCATCTCGCCGAATCCGATGGGCCGAAGCCGCTCGGCGCCACCCAATATTATAACCGGCTGGCCCAGCGGGTGACGGCGGCGCTCAGCGTCGCCACCGCCTCGGGGCCGCTCTACGAGGTTGATACCCGCCTCCGCCCGTCCGGCGCGCAGGGGCTGCTTGCCGTCTCGATCGAAAGCTTTGCCAAATATCAGCGCGAGAGCGCCTGGACCTGGGAGCATATGGCGCTCACCCGTGCGCGGCCCGTTTATGGCCGCGCGCAAGCGCGCGATGCGGTGACGGCGATCATCGACGAGACGCTGCGGCGCCCGCGCGATCCCGAAACTCTGCTCGCTGACGCGATCAAGATGCGCGGCGACATGGCCAAGCATAAGCCGCCGTCCGGCCCGTTCGATGTGAAGCTGATCGAAGGCGGCCTGGTCGATTGCGAGTTCACCGTCCACGTCCAGCAGCTTCGCTTTGCCGTCGGCCTCGATCCGCGCCTGAACGTTGCCATTCCGATGCTGGCGGATGCGGGGCTGGTGTCGCCGGATTTGGCCGCGGCCCATGATCTGCTGACGCGGATGCTCGTCACTTTCCGCCTTGTCTCGCCCCAGGGGGGAGAGCCGATCCAGGTATCCCGCGCGCTGGTGGCGGAAGCCTGCGGTCAGGCCGATTGGCCGGCGTTGGTTGCGGCCTATGATGCCGCCCGCGCACGCGTGAGCGCAGAATGGGCGCGGGTTTCGGCCGGCGAGGCGATCGGCTAACGGAAGACATCCGAGGAGAAAGCAGATGCTCAACGAAGGCGATCAGGCGCCCAACGTCACGCTCCAGATGTCCGATGGCAGCATGAAGCAGTTCGCCGAACTGGTGAAGCCGCTGGTCCTCTATTTCTATCCGAAGGACGATACACCAGGCTGCACGACCGAGGCCCAGGCCTTCACCACGCTTGCCGGCGATTTCGCCAAGGCCGGTGTTGGTATCCTTGGCGTCTCGAAGGACACATCAGCCAAGCATCAGAAGTTCGCCGCCAAATATGATCTCAAGGTCGATCTGGCGACCGATGCGGACGACAGCGTCTGCGAAGCCTTCGGCACCTGGGTCGAAAAGTCGCTTTATGGCCGGCAATATATGGGCATCGAACGGGCGACCTTCCTGATCGGCAAGGACGGCCGCGTCGCGCGCATCTGGCGCAAGGTGAAGGTGAAGGGCCATGCCGAGGAGGTGTTGAAGGCCGCCCAAGCGCTGACGTGATGCAGAGCGTTGCCGAAGCCGTTCGCCGCGTCCTCGATACGGCGGACCCGCGCGCCAAGGTCAAGGCGGCGCGGGCCGCCGCGCGGGACTGGCGGCTCGGCCGGCTCACCCATGAATTTGCTGTTGCCATGCCCGATCGCCCGGCCCGCGGTGATCGGCCGGAGCTGCTGCCGCCGTCGCGTATGCGCAAGCGGGGCAGGGCGGGAAGTCTCCGCACGCGGATCGCGATGCTCCATGCGCTTGCCCATATCGAACATAGCGCGATCGATCTCGCCGCGGACATTATCGGCCGCTTCGGTGCCGATTTCCCGCGGTCTTTCGTCGATGACTGGATGGAGGTGCTGGCGGAAGAGGCAATGCATTTTGCCATCGTCGCGCGCCGCCTACGGACGCTGGGCGCTACCTATGGCGATCTGCCCGCGCATGACGGATTGTGGGAGGCGGCGGAGGAAACCGCGCATGATCCGCTCGCCCGCTTGGCAGTGGTGCCGATGGTGCTGGAGGCGCGGGGGCTGGATGTCACCCCGGCGATGATCGAACGCTTTACCGCGGTCGACGATCTCGCTTCAGCGCGCGTGCTCCAGCGCATCCTCAACGATGAAGTGGGCCATGTCGCGACGGGTGTCAGATGGTTCGAATCCTGCTGTCAAGCGCAGGGATTCGATGCGCCTGCGCAGTGGCGGAAGCTTGTCGGCACGCATTTTCGCGGCAACCTGAAGCCTCCATTCAACGACTCAGCGCGCGACTCAGCCGGCCTAACTCAGGAATTCTACCTAAGGCTTGCCGAACCCGATTCACCTTTCCAGAACACGCTACGCACCTTCGCGGACTGAGCACCCGTCGAAGTCAGCGCCAGTAAATAACTCCTCGGGTCGTGTTCCAGGAGTTCAAACCCACCAGGTCGCCGGGGGATTTGAATGTCAGTTGTCGTGCACCCGCTCAACGCGGGGCTATTTGGAAGGTTCCGGGGCGCGCTGCGCCCCCGCGATCTCTTCCTTCATGATGGGTCGAGCCTCCGTCGGGTGCGTTTGTGCACCCGTCGTCAGCTTTCGATTCTCTCGGCGGCCGTCATCCTGCTCGCCTGGGCCGCCATCGCCACCGTCCAGGCCTTCACCGCCACCGTTGCCACGCCAGCTGCCGATGTCGCGCAGATGGAGCGCAAGGTAGCGAAGATGCAGGCCGAATATGCGGCGATGAAGCGCGATGCGCTCGCCCAGGCCGCCCGCATCGAACAGCGCCAGGCTTTCCTGTCCGCGCTGGTGGAAGGCAAGGCCGACGCCAAGACGCTCGCTGCCATGGTCCCCGGCGATCTGCCGGAAACCGCGGTGACGCCGCTGACAGCGCCTTATGCGCGCGTCGCGATGCAGCAGGATGCCCTGGCCGATAAGGCGCTGGCCGCCACCGAAGATCGCTATCGCAACACCACTGCTGCGCTCCGCCGTCTCGGCGTCGATGCGCGCCGCTTCCACGGCAGCCGCGGTCTGGCGATGGGCGGCCCTTATGAGCCGGTTACCAAGGCCAATCTCTCCGACGACGCCGACCCGCAATATCGCGCGCTCTTCCTCTCCTGGAAGAAGATGGACCAGATCCAGCGCGAAGTGATCTCGGTTCCGTCTGCCCGCCCGCTCGCGGACAAGCATATTTCCTTCACCAGCGGCTATGGCGTCCGTTCCGATCCGTTCCGCGGCGGTGCAGCGATGCACGCCGGCATCGATCTCGCCGGCCCGATCGGCACGCCGATCTATGCCACCGCCGACGGCCTGGTCGGGCGCGCCCAATGGGCCAGCGGTTACGGCAATCTGGTCGAGTTGAACCATGGCAAGGGCATCCAGACCCGCTACGGCCATCTCTCGCAGATCCTCGTGAAGGCCGGCCAGCGCGTGAAGCGCGGCGACCTGATCGCCAAAATGGGTTCCACCGGCCGTTCGACCGGCAGCCACCTCCATTATGAGGTCCGCCTCGATGGCCGCGCAGTGAACCCGATCCCGTTCCTGCAGTCGTCCGATTATCTGCTCGCCATGCAGAACCGCGGCGGCGACCGCCAGGTCGCGCTCGGCGGCCCCGACGCAAACTGAAATCCCAAAAGGGAGAGGAGGAGGGCCGCCGGCACCAGTTGCCGGCGGCTCTTTTCATTCCTATCTGGTGGATATGAGCGAAATGCCCTCCGTCGACATCACGCCCGCCGCCGCCGCCCGCGTCACCGCGATCGCCGCGCGCCAGGGCAAGCCCGCGATCCTGCGCCTTGCCGTCGATGGCGGCGGCTGCGCGGGGTTCCAGTATCGCTTCGGCCTCGCCGATGCGGCCGATGCGGATGACGCGATCACGGAACGCGACGGCGCCACGCTCATCGTCGATCCGATGAGCCTCGACCTCTTGGCCGGCAGTGCCGTCGATTATGTCGAGTCGCTGGGTGGTGCAGCCTTCCGCGTCACCAATCCCAATGCGGCCTCGGGCTGCGGCTGCGGGTCCAGTTTCTCGGTCTGATCCGTTTCCTTCCTGAGTTCCTGCCTCTAAGGTCGCGCCCATGAAGATCGCGACCTTCAATATTAACGGCATCAAGGCCCGTGGCCCCCGTCTCCTCGAATGGCTGGAGGAGACGAAGCCTGACATCGCCTGCCTGCAGGAGATCAAGACCTCGGACGAAACCTTCCCCGAAGCGGATATCCGCGCGGCGGGCTATGGCGCGATCTGGCATGGGCAGAAGGGCTTCAACGGCGTCGCCATCCTCGCCCGCGGGGTTGATCCGGTCGAGCGCCAGCGCGGCCTGCCCGACGATCCCGATCCCTCGCACAGCCGCTATCTCGAAGCCGAGGTGAACGGCCTGATCGTCGCATCCATCTACCTGCCCAACGGCAATCCGCAGCCGGGGCCGAAATTCGATTACAAGCTCGCCTGGATGGAACAGCTCCGCCGCCACGCCGCCGGTTTGTTTACCAGCGAGACGCCCGTGGTGCTGGCCGGCGACTATAACGTCATCCCGACCGACCTGAAGGATGACGTCTTCTCGCCCACCGCGATGGCGAATGATGCGCTGACGCAGCCCGAAAGCCGCGCCGCGCTCCGCGCGATCGTCAATCAGGGCTGGACCGACGCGATCCGCGCCATCCATCCTTCGGGCGAGGTCTATACCTTCTGGGACTATCAGGCCGGCGCCTGGCAACGCGACGCGGGCTTCCGCATCGACCATCTCCTGCTCAGCCCCGTCGCGGCCGATCGCCTCGTCAATGCCGGCGTGGACAAGGAATATCGCGGTCGGGAAAAGGCCAGCGACCACGCGCCGACCTGGGTGGTGCTGCGCTAACCGCCCCATAACCAAGGGTCATGCTGAACTTGTTTCAGCATCCATATGGAACGTCGCAGAGCCGAATCGTGCCCTCTGGGAGCGGGGCTCGCATGGATGCTGAAACAAGTTCAGCATGACGACGGAATGATGGGGAACGCTGGCAGGCCGCAGCCTTCACTTCACCCGGCGCGCGGTGACGATCTTGATCGGGTCGATGATCGACTGGCCCTTGGTCGTCACCGAATAGCCGCCGGGATGGGTCGGCGCGGCGAGGATCTTGCGGACGACCGCCATTCCGCTCACGACATGGCCGAACGCGGCATAGCCGACGCTGCCGTCGCGCGCATCAAGCCCCGGCGCCGGCCCCACCGTGATGAAGAATTCGCCCATCGCCGTGCCCGGATCGTTGCGCGCCATCGAAAGCGTGCCATCGACATGGCGAAGCCCGGTCTGCGATGTCGGCTCATGCGCGATCGGCAGGAAGGCGCGCGTCATCCGCCGGTTGATGCCGCCCTGGACAAGCCCGTAGCCCGACCCGTTCTTCGCCCGTGCAGCGCGGTAGAATGTGGTGTCGTCGAACCTCTTGCTGTCCACATACCGCAGGAAGTTGGCCGAGCTGATCGGCGCGCGCTTTGTTTCCAGCGCGACGACGATCGGCCCCGCGCTCGTTTCGAGTCGCACGAGCACCAGTCCGCTCGTGGCAGCGGGGGCCTTGGCGATGCCGGGGGAGGATAGCGCACCCAGAAAAGCGAGCACGAGGAACAGGAAACGCGGAATCATTCCCCGTTCCTAACGCAAAGTGATGGCGAGTCATCACCTTCTCGAAAGCGTGCCGGCCTCACGCAACCTCTTCTTGCAGACCGTTACGGCTGCGCGCACACTGGCTCGTCTGACAGGCATCAGGTGACGCGGAGCGGAACTCAATTGACCGACCGGGGCACATTGCGGGCAACCATCGATGCACTTCATTCTAACGTCGCCGTGCTCAATGCTACCGGGGTCATCGTCGCCGTGAATGATCGCTGGCTTCGCTTCGGGCGGCAGCGGCAAGCGCCTTCCGATTTCGTCGGCGCCAATTATCTCGAAGCGTGCGCAAGGGCGGCCACCCATGGCGACAAGATTGCGGCGCGCGTCGTAAACGGGCTCAGGAACCTGTTGGACGGACGCATTGAAACATTCGGCCTGGCCTATCATTGCGGCGATCGCACCTTCCGGTTGAGGGCGCGGCATATCGATGCGCCGCATCACCGTATCATCGTCGCGCATGAAGATATCACGGCGCTGTTGCGGGCACGGCGCGAACGCAATCATACGCTACGCCTGCTGGGCCAGACCCGGCTAAATTATGCCCAGCGTTCCGATCATATCTATGAGGAGCTCGGTCAGCGCCTTGCCGCCATTTCGCTCGCCGCGCAGGCGCTGGAGCAGGGCGCCAACATCGCCAATGCCGTGGCAGTGATCCGCATGGCTGTAGAGGAAGCACGGCGCGAAGTGCAGTTGCTCCGCTATCATGGCGAACCTGATTCCGACGAAGTCTGAGCGCCTCAGATCGACAGAATGCGGATAGAGTCCAGCCCAGCCGCGCCGGCCGCACTCAGCGCCTCCTCCACCGAAGCGGCCCCCATCGCGGCGTCCCGCGCAACGAGATCATAGCCTGCGGGCGTGAACCATGTCCGCTCGAACGCGATGAACATCCATTCGCCGCCGGCATCGAGATGGCGGATGCTCCAGCGGCTGGAAAAGGGCGTCAGCAATCCGGACCCGCGCCACAGAAAATGGCGGTTGGTCGCATCGCTCGGAAAGTCGAAACCGCGCACTACGCGCTCGCGCGCGGCTTGCTCGTATCGAACCTCATCGATCAGCCCGGACCGTAAACGACGATTGCCAGGCGCGTAATTGAGCGTCGGACGGTGTCGCTTGCCGTCGAGCCACATCGGGAAACTGGTCGCGCGGATGAACCAGCTGCCTGCGATCGCATCCAGCGGCAATCCGGTTTCCTGATCGGGTTCCCGGATGGCCGCCGGCATGGATTAAAGGGCCTTCTCGTACACCCGATAGACCCGGTTGACCTTGCTCTCGATCGTTTCTGCGATCGATTTCATCCCCTGATTGTCGTCGAGGACCCAGCCAATCTCGCCGCGAACCGCGCTGTAATTGGCCAGGGCATCCTGACGGATATATTCGATCATCATGAAGGCGAGCTGGCTGGCCAGCCGCGTCGATTGCAGTCGCTTGACGACGCCCATCAACGGCACGCGCATCGTCCTTATCTGCGGTTTGCGGAGCCGCCACAGCAGCTTGGCCCAGCCGAACGGAAACAATCGGCCGTTCAGATCGTCGGTCAGCTCGTTCAGGTTGGGCAACGTCATCATGAAGGCGACGGGCACGCCTTCCACCTCGGCGACGCGGATCAATTCCTCGAACACGATCGGTTTCAATTTCTTGCCGGCATAAGCGATTTCGGCATCGGTCAGCGGAACGAAACCCCAATTGTCCGACCAAGCATCGTTGAGGATGCTCAGGATCAGCGCGGCCTCTTCGTTGAAACGCGATTTGTCGACCTTGCGGATGTTGATCCGCGCATTGCGCTCGCCCGATGCGACGATGCGCTGCACCAGCGGCGGAAAGTCCTTGGTGATGTCGAGGTCGTAAGTGAACAGGTCGCGCGCGCCATGATAGCCCGCAGCTTCGATCCACGCTTCATATTCGGGCAGATGATGGCCCATCATGACGGTGGGGCTGTGGTCATGGCCCTGGACGAGCAGGCCCGGCTCATCCCAGATCGAAAGGCTGAACGGGCCCATCGCTCTGGTCATGCCTTGGCCGCGCAGCCAGTCTTCCGCGGCTGCGATCAGCGCCGCCGCCGTTTCCGTGTCCTCGGCCTCGAACATGCCCCAATGGCCGACACCGGGGCCGCCGCCCTGCACTTCGGGCATGGCCAGCACCAGCTTGTCGATTTGCGCTGAAATCCGGCCCGTGACCTTGCCGTCGCGGCGGGCGAGCAGGAACACCGCTTCGGCATGGCCGAACCACGGATTCTTCTTCGGGTTGATCAGGCCGTGGACCTCGTCCTTCAGCGGCGGGGTCCAGTGCGGATCATTGGCATAGAGCCGCCACGGCAGATCGACGAAGGCGTTGCGGTCGGCAGCGCTCGCCACCGGAGAGATGGCGATGGAGCCCGCCATGGTCAGTTGCGCTGGCGCTGGCGGGGATGGCCGGTCGCGACGCCGCCGGAAAGCCGGGACACGTGCGGATAGTCCTCCGCCACTTCCTGCGTATAGCCAAGGTTGAAGACGGTCGGGCTCTTCGGGCGCTCGCCGGCCTTCTCGTAAAAGGTGCCGAACAGGCGATCCCAGAAATAGTTGGTTATGCCGTAATTGCCGTTTTCGTTGTGGAAATGGTGCTGCATGTGGCGCTGCTTGATCGACGCCACCCACTTGTTCTTCGGCTTGTAGGCCAGGTGCTGGATGCAGTGGAAGAATTCATAGACGCAGGTCGTGATCAGGCCGGTCGCCAGCGCCGCCGCGGCGCCACCGAACTCGCCGATCGCATAACCCACCGGCACCGTCGCCAGCACGATCGTCGGCAGCGTGGTGTGCAGGCCGCCGAACAGCACCTCCAGATGGTTGGGGTCCTGATGGTGGTCGTAATGGATGCGCTTCCAGGTGGGCGCGAGCAGCTTCGACTTCCACATCCACTTGCTGTGGAGAACCCAGCGGTGGAGGCAGTACCACACCAGCGGATAGATCATCGACGCGATGAAGATCGACGCCAGCGTCTCGACCAGGCTCGCCGGGCGCCAGGCCCAGGCGCCGATCGCAAGCGCAGCCACCGCCAGATAGGCCATGATCGCGGGGTACTGGAAATAAGCGACGACAAGCTCGCGCAGCGTCATCCGGTCCAGATGGTGCGAACGATTCCAGAAGCCCGTCCGCATCGATTCCGTGCTCTTCACAGCAGGCAAATCCTTGAGAAATTCCGTGTGGGGCGGCCCAACAGGGCCATTAACGACAATGGTAATGAAATCGCAATGCGGCGGTTTCGGGGCGCAATATGGCGCTCGCGGCCCCGATTGCTACTCTTCGGTCCGGATCAGCACCGTTTCGCCGATCAGGAAGAACAGGATCGGTGGCCCCCACGCGGCCAGCAGCGGCGGGTAGGCGCCGATATTGCCCATCGCCAGCGCGAAATTGTCCGCGACGAAATAAGCGAAGCCCAGCGCCATGCCGATCACCGCGCGCAGGAACAATTGCCCGGATCGCGCCAGGCCGAACGCGGCGACGGCCGCCAGCAGCGGCATCAGCACAGATGATAGCGGCCCGGACACCTTGTGCCACAGCCCCGCCTCCAGCGATTCGGTGGGACGGCCGGCAGCTTGCAGGTCGGCAATGGCGACGCGCAGATCCGCAAAATTGCGTTCGTCGGCGTCCACGTTCGCCAGCGTGAAGCGATCCGGGGTCACGCCGCGCGCTACGGTCAGCGAGGGCAGGGGCTCAGCCACCCCGCGGGTTACGTCGAACCGGCGGACATCCTTCATCAGCCAGCCGCCGCGATCATAGGTCGCGCTCTTACCGGTGATGATCGTTTCCAGCGTCCCGCCGATCCGGTCATAGACGGTGATGTCGGTCAGCCGCACGCCGGCGCCGCGGCCACTCGCCTGGGTGGCGTGGATCAGATCGTCGCCCGATCGCACCCAGACATTGCTGACGATGCCGCGATCCACCGGTATGGGGCCGTAATCGGCGGCGTCCCAGGCGGTCAGCGTCGCATTGGCGCGCGCGACGATGCGTTCGTTGAAGCTGAAGGACAGGATCGCGATGCCCATGCTCGCCAGGATCAGGGGGGCGAGGATCTGGTGCGCGGAAATCCCTGCGGATTTCATCGCGATGATCTCGCTGTTCTGGTTCAGCGTGACGAAGGTGATCAGCGCGCCCAGCAGCACCGCGAAGGGCAGGAAGCGCGCGATCAATTGCGGCACGCGCAGCGACACATATTGCCACAACTGCGGTTCGCCATTGCCGGGATAGGCCAGGATGTTGCCCGATTCGCCCAGCAGATCGAGCGTCTGGAGTACCAGCACCAGCGCGGCCAGCACGCCGAAGCTGGTCAGCAGGAACTTCTTGGCCATGTACCA
Organism: Sphingomonas sp. DBB INV C78; assembly: GCF_042693015.1. Lineage (NCBI taxonomy): Bacteria > Pseudomonadati > Pseudomonadota > Alphaproteobacteria > Sphingomonadales > Sphingomonadaceae > Sphingomonas > Sphingomonas sp. DBB INV C78. Next base: position 5,033,866 of record NZ_CP170544.1, read on the forward strand.
GGTCATGGTGCGCGATGCGAAGAACTGCAGGTTCACGCTCATGCCGGCAGCTCCGTCCGTCTGCCGAACGGCAGCCAGCGGCCGATCGCCTTGCCGGCCTTGGCGGCCCAGCGTTCGAGCGCGCCGATCGGTTGGCCACCGGGAACGTGGGCGACGATGTGGTACATCCACCAGATCAGCGCCGCGAAGCCGACGAAAGGCACCCACAGCGAAATCAGCGGGTCGACGCGGCCGAGCGCGCCCAGCGCCTCGCCATATTCGTTGATCTTGTGCTGCGTCACCAGGATCACGATGGAAAGGAACACGCCCAGAGCCGACGTCGATCGCTTGGGCGGCACCGCCAGCGCCACCGCCAGCATCGGCAGCAGGAACATCGATGCCACTTCGACCAGGCGGAAATGGAAGTTGGCGCGCAGCTCGTTGCGGGTCTGCTGGGGCGTTTCCGGATTGCGGACCGTCTTGACGAGCTCGGGCATCGTCATCTCGAGATCCTTGCCGCCGCGCTGGCGGAACGCCTCCATCTTTGGCAGGTCGATCGGCAAATCGTGGCCGGCGAAGCTCAGCACCCGCGGGGTGCGGAAATTGGGGGCGTCGTGGACGAGCGTCCCGTTGGACAGGCGCAGGATGATGACGTCGGGATCGTCGGTCGCCATGAAGGTGCCCCGTTCGGCCGTTACCGCCAGCGATCGTCCGTCGCGCGCGGTCGTCATCACGAAGATGCCCGAAAGATCGCGCCCGCTGTCGCGGCTCTGCTCGACGCGCAAGGTCATCCGGCTGCCGAGCTTGGTGAATTCGCCCACCTTGATCGACGCGCCCAGCGCGCCCGATCGCAGCTCGAATCGCAGCCCTTCATAGGCATAGCGCGCATAAGGCTGGACGAAGCCGACGATGGCGAGGTTCAGCAGCGCCAGCGCGATCGCGAACAGATAAGGCACGCGCAGCAGCCGGCCATAGCTCACGCCCAGCGCGCGCAGCACGTCCAGCTCGGACGACAAAGCGAGCTTGCGGAAGGCGAGCAGGATGCCCAGCATCAGGCCGATCGGGATGCCCAGCGACAGATATTCGGGCAGCATATTGGCCAGCATCATCCACACGACGCTCACCGGCCCGCCCTCGCTCGCGACGAAATCGAACAGGCGCAACATCTTGTCGAGCACAAGCAGCATGGCGGCGATGACCAGCGTCCCCACCAGCGGCACGGTGATCAATCGGGCGAGATAGCGATCGGTGAGGCTGGCAATTCTCAAAATATGGTCGCCTCGTCACCATGATCTGGCCGCAATCGCAGCCGATTGTCGAAAGCATCGGGGGCATGTGTATCCCGCCGGGCGCGTTTCTGCCCGGCTATAGCTTCCGGGAGTCGAGAGGTCATGCTGAAACTGACGAGTTTGGTTACCAAGGCTGCTCTGGCGCTGGCTGCGCCGGTGGCGATCGGTGCGGGGACTGCCCAGGCGGCGGTCCTTGGGCCCGATGCCGCCGCGTGCGCTTCCGGCGCGTCGGGGCCTGCGGTGCTCGTCAAGGTCGATGGCTTCAAGACCCGCACCGGCAATGTCCGCGTTCAGGTTTATGGCGCAAATGCGGCAGAATTTCTCGCCAAGGGCAAGAAGCTGAAGCGCGTCGATGTGCCCGTCACCCATGGCGGCCCGATGGAGATCTGCGTGGCGCTGCCGCAGGCCGGCAATTATGCCGTCGCTGTCCGCCACGATATCGACGGCAATGGCAAGTCCAGCCGCAACGATGGCGGCGGCTTCTCGCGCAATCCGGGGCTTTCGCTCATCACGCTCAAGCCCCGCTACGAAGATGTGGTGATCTCGGTCGGGCAGCAGCCGCGCGCGGTTCCTGTCGTGCTGAACTACATTCAGGGCCTGGCGATCAAGCCGATCAAGACAGCATCGAGGTAACAGATGGTTAGTGTCGCCCTGCTGTCCAATCCGCGTTCCACGGGTAACCGCGCGATGCTGCCGCGCATCCGCAGCTATTGCGCGCAGCATGGCGAAATCTTCCATTACGAGGTGGAATCGGTCGAGCAGATCGGCGCCGCGCTGCGCACCATCGCGCGTGTCGCGCCCAAGGTGCTCGTCATCAACGGCGGCGACGGCACCGTTCAGGCGGCGCTGACCGAGCTCCATCTCGGGGGCCATTTCGGCGATTCGCCGCCGCCGGTCGCGGTGTTGCCCAACGGCAAGACCAACCTGATCGCGCTCGATCTGGGTGCCAGCGGCGATCCGATCGTGGCGCTGGAGCGCGTGCTTGAGATCGCCCGCGGCGACATGACCGATCATATCGTCCCGCGCGAACTGATCGCGCTGTCGGGCGATGGCGTGCGGCCGGTGCTCGGCATGTTCCTGGGCGGCGCCGGCCTTGCCGATTCGATCCTGTTCTGCCGCAACAAGATTTATCCGCTGGGCCTGCCCAACAGCTTCAGCCATGTGCTGACCGCGCTTGCCGTGCTGACCACTGTCTTCTTCGGCATCCGCGCCGCCTTCCTGCCGCCCAAGCCCAGTGAGGTCCGCGTGTCGCTGCTGCGCCAGGGCCAGATCGAAGGGCAGTTCGCGCTGCTGATCGTCACCACGCTCCAGAAGCTGCTGCTCGGCAGCAAGACGGGCGTGAACGGTGCTGCCGGCCTCCAGTTGGTCGCGGTCGAGCAGCGTCCACTCGCGGTGCTGCGGGCCTTCTTCGCCGCTCTGTTCGGCATGATCGGCCATCGCAAGATGGAGGGCGTCCACCTCCAGCGCGGCGACGAGATCCGCATTGAGGGCGAGCGTTCCAGCGTCATCCTCGACGGCGAACTGTTCTTGACGGAAAAGGGCCGGCCGATCGTGCTGACGCCGACCCTGCCGATGCCCTTCCTGCGCCTGGCGGCCTGAACCGCCGGCAGCCATGGACAGGCTTGTCGATCTGGTGGCGGCCGAACTCGGCCAGCCGGTCGATCCGCGCGCGGTTGCGCTCGCCGCCGCGATCGCAGCCAGATATGGCGAGGCATCGCGCGCGGTTCTGTTCTACGGCTCCTGCCTGCGCGAGACGCGGCTCGACGGGCTGATGCTCGATTTCTACCTGATCGTCTCCGATTATCACGCCGCTTACGGCAAGACATGGCTCGCCACCGCCAACCGGCTGATCCCGCCCAATGTCTTCCCGTTCGAGGCCGATGGCCTCGCCGCCAAATATGCGGTGTTGAGCGAGGCGGATTTCTTACGGCTCTGTTCGCGCGAAGCCGACAATGTCTCGGTCTGGGCACGCTTCGCCCAGCCGTCGCGGCTGGTCTGGTCGAGCGACGATGCAGCAGGACGGCGGGCTGTCGAGGCGGTCGCGCAAGCCGCGCCGACCCTGCTCGCACTCGCCATCCCCACCGTCGGCGCTTCGTCCGCTGCGCCGCTGGATCTGTGGAAGGCGGGTTTCACGCTCACCTATAATGCCGAACTCCGCGCGGAGCGGACCGGCCGCTCGCTGTCGATCGTCGACGTCGATCCCAATCGCTATGAACGCATCGGGGAAGCCGCCCTGGCGGAGATCGCGGCCACCACGATGTCGCCCGATCAGGCGATGAAGCATTGGCGCAAGCTCCAGCGGCGGGGCAAATGGCTCTCGGTTGTCCGTCTCGCCAAGGCCAGCCTCACCTTCGCCGGCGGCATCGATTATCTCGCCTGGAAGATCAACCGCCACGCCGGCACGGCAATCGTCATCAAGCCCTGGCAGCGCCGCTTCCCGCTGATCGCGGCGATTACCCTCGTCCCCCGCCTGCTGATGAAAGGCGCGGTGCGGTAGGCACCGGCCTACAAGCCAATCTCTTCCCGTCACCCTGAACTTGTTTCAGGGTCCACCGTGCGACAAGCGACGTTATTGCGATTGGATGGGTGGATGCTGAAACGAGTTCAGCATGACGATTGATTTTAGGCAAAGCGGGTTTTCCTACATATAACCATATAGGTTAGCATATTCCTCCAACCTCGGAGGTATCCCATGTCTCTTATCGCCGGCATCATCGGCCCCGTCGCGCAATTGATCGACAAGGTCATCCCCGATCCGCAAGCGCGCGATCGCGCCAAGCTCGAACTCATCAAGCTCGAAGGCAGCCAGGAAATGGAGGCGCTCAAGACCCAGCTCTCGGCGATCGTCACAGAAGCGCAATCCGCCGATCCCTGGACCAGTCGAGCGCGACCCAGCTTCCTCTATGTCATGTATGCCTTGCTCTTGTGGGCGATCCCGATGGGGCTGATCTCGGTCGCCGATCCGGAAACGGCCTCTGCAATTGCCCGCGGTATGAACGCCTATCTTGCTGGCCTGCCCGAACCGCTCTACGCCCTCTTCGGCACCGGCTATCTGGGCTATACGGTCGCGCGCGAATGGGGCAAGGCGAAGAAAGGCTGAGCCTCGCGTCGGTTATGGGCGGGGCTGTCGCCAAGGGAGCCTCGCCGCATGACCACGCTCGCACTGCTGATCGCATCCAACCTGTTCATGACGATCGCCTGGTACGGTCATCTGAAATTTCCGGATGCGCGGCTGTGGGTGGTGATCCTCGCATCCTGGGGCATCGCCTTCATCGAATATTGCCTGGCCGTGCCGGCGAACCGTATAGGTTATTTCAGCGGCTTTACCGGCGGCCAGCTCAAGATCATACAGGAATGCGTGACGCTGGCGGTGTTCGCCCTGTTCGCGATCTTCATCCTCAAGGAGCCGCTGACATGGCGCTATCTGGGCGCGTGCGTGTGCATTGGCGGCGCAGCAGCCTTCATGTTCGTCGGCCGCGCCTAAGGAATTCCGCCATTTGCGGGGAAGTGGAGGACGCAATGGCAATCCTCAACTTCCTCAACTTCGGGGACATTGGAATGCTCGGCGCGTTGCCATCCACGCACCCCGCGCCCATATCGCGGCCGGAACGGAGCACAGGACGATATGAGCGAAGACAAGATTGGCTGGCACGGCACGACGATCCTGTCGGTGCGGCGCAACGGTAAGGTCGTGGTGATCGGCGACGGCCAGGTGTCGATGGGCAATACGGTGATGAAGCCCAACGCCCGCAAGGTCCGCCGCCTCCACGATGGATCGGTGATCGGTGGCTTCGCCGGCGCCACCGCGGATGCTTTCACTCTGTTCGAGCGGCTGGAACGCAAGCTCGAACAGCATAATGGCCAGTTGATGCGCGCCGCGGTCGAGCTCGCCAAGGATTGGCGGACCGACAAATATCTTCGCAATTTGGAAGCGATGATGATTGTCGCCGACAAGGACGTGACCTTGATCCTGACCGGCAATGGCGACGTGCTGGAGCCGGTCGGCGGCGTCGCCGCGATCGGATCGGGCGGCAATTTCGCCCTCGCCGCTGCCCGCGCGCTGGTCGATTACGAACCCGATGCCGAAACGATCTGCCGCAAGGCGATGGCCATCGCGGCCGAAGTCTGCGTCTTCACCAACGATCAGCTCACGGTGGAGACGCTTGATAGCGCCAACTGAACTATTGGCGCCCGATCGCCGTCGGATGCTGGCGGCCGGAACCGCCGGCCTCGCCGCGCTCACGCTGCCCGGATGCGCCACGACGATGGCCCGCCCGGTCACGGCAAAGCGGGGCTGCCTGCCACCGGTCAATGTCGCGCCCGATCGTGTTATCCGCAGGGTCGCCGGCCTGCGTCCCTATCGTCCCTCGGGCTTCGTTGTTCGCGCGGAGGCATTGGGGTCGAAGCGGCTGGTCCATAATTACGGTCATGGAGGCGGCGGCATCACCCTGAGCTGGGGCAGCTCGCGCCTCGCGGTCGATCTGGCGCTGCCGGGCCACCAGGGCGGCGTCGCCGTGCTCGGTTCAGGCGTGATGGGCCTCACCACCGCGCGACTGGTGCAGGAAGCAGGATTTCCCGTCACCATCTACACCGCAAAGCTGCCGCCGGAGACGACGTCGAACATCGCCGGCGGGCAATGGTATCCGTCCTCGGTGGTCGATTCTTCGCTGCTCACGCCGGCCTTCTCCGCCCAGCTCGTCGCCGCGGCGCGCTACGCCTATCGCCGCTACCAGATCCTCGTTGGCGAGGAATATGGCGTCCGCTGGATGCGCAACTATTCGCTGTCCAACCGCCCGATGAGCGGTGTCGGCAGCGTCGATTCGCTGCTGCTCGATCTCTTCCCGGAGGCGAAGGACGTCGCCGCCGGCGACCATCCCTTTCCTTACCCCTATGTCCGCCAATATGACGGAATGATCGTCGATCCCGGCCGCTTTCTGCGCGCGTTGGAACGCGACACCAGGCTGGCTGGCGGCAAGATCGTCGTCCGTGAATTCCAGACCGCGGATCAGCTGGCCCAGCTGCCCGAAACCACGATCATCAATTGCACTGGCCTCGGCAGCCGCGCCCTGTTCGGCGATGCGGAGCTTGAACCCGTCCGCGGCCAGCTCGCCGTGCTGTTGCCCCAGCCCGAGGTGGAATATGCCTATTCCGCGCCCGGCGGGCTTTACATGTTCTCCCGCGCCGACGGGGTCATCCTCGGCGGCACGCATGAACATGGCGTCGGGGTCGCAGAGACCGAGCCCAATACGATCGACCGGATCGTCGAGGGGCATCGTCAGCTCTTCGCCGGCTTCCGTTGCGCTTGAACCTCAATCCTTTCGCACCGATATCGCCGGTCCTGCCTTTGAAGTCCCTTCCCAAGAGAAAGCCAGAATGAACGACGCGCTCACCCCCAAGGCCATCGTCAACGCGCTCGACGCGCATATCGTCGGGCAGCAGGAGGCCAAGCGCGCCGTCGCCGTTGCGCTCCGCAACCGCTGGCGCCGCCAGCGCCTGCCGGAAGGGCTGCGCGAGGAGGTGACGCCCAAGAACATCCTGATGATCGGGCCCACGGGCTGCGGCAAGACCGAGATCAGCCGTCGCTTGGCCAAGCTCGCCGACGCGCCTTTCGTCAAGGTGGAAGCGACCAAGTTCACGGAGGTTGGCTATGTCGGCCGCGATGTCGAACAGATCGCCCGCGATCTCGTCGAGGAAGCGGTGCGCCTCGAAAAGGAACGCCGCCGCAACGCGGTGAAGGACGCCGCCGAGGACGCCGCGATGGCGCGTCTGCTCGACGCACTCGTCGGCAAGGATGCGAGCGAGGCGACCCGCACCGCCTTCCACCAGCGCTTCAGGGACGGTCATCTCGACGACAAGGAAGTTGAGCTCGAACTGCAGGATTCGGGCGGCACACCGTTCGAGATCCCTGGCATGGGCGGGCAGGTCGGCATGATCAACCTCTCCGACATGATGGGCAAGCTTGGCGGCGGGCGCTCCAAGCGCCGCAAACTGCCGGTCCGCGCCGCCTGGGCCAAGCTGGTCGAGGAGGAAGCCGACAAGCGCCTCGATCAGGACGAGGTCAGCCGCGTCGCGCTGGCCGACGCCGAGGCCAATGGCATCGTCTTCCTCGACGAGATCGACAAGATCGCCGTCAGCGACGTGCGCGGCGGATCGGTCAGCCGCGAAGGCGTGCAGCGCGATCTGCTGCCGCTGATCGAAGGCACCACCATCGCCACCAAATATGGGCCGATGAAGACCGACCATATCCTCTTCATCGCAAGCGGCGCCTTCCATGTCGCCAAGCCGAGCGACTTGCTGCCCGAACTCCAGGGCCGCCTGCCGATCCGCGTCGAACTGAAGGCGCTGACCGAGCAGGATTTCGTCCGCATCCTCTCGGCAACCCGGGCCTCGCTCACCGAGCAATATCGCGCGCTGATCGGCACCGAGGGCGTCGATGTCAGCTTCACCGAAGACGGCATTGCCGCGATCGCGCGCATCGCTGCCGAAGTGAACGGCCAGGTCGAGAATATTGGCGCCCGCCGTCTCTCGACCGTGATGGAAAAGCTGCTGGAGGAAGTCAGCTTCGATGCCGAGGACCGCCAAGGCAGCGCGCTCGTCGTTGATGCCGCTTATGTCGAAACCCAGCTGGCCGCGATCGCCCGCAACACCGATCTCAGCAAGTTCGTGCTGTAGGCGCCCTTCCGCACATTTCTTTGTGCCGAAACAGATGCGGGATGACGGTTGTGGCGACGTCGGCCCAGCCTATCTCGGAACGAAGATGTAGGTCATCCTGGCAGCACGGTAGCTTGCCTGAGGTGTCAGGGCGCAGTCCGACGGTGCGAGGCCGAGGGCGGCTTTATCCAGGCACACCACGGCGGAGGCTAGATTGGAAAGGATCGCAAGTCGCGCATTGCCTTTCAGGCGGTCCGCACCATCGCCGCCCGTTGATTTGGTCGATGTGCTGATGTCTCTTGCGAAGATCTGCTGCCCGTTGTCGCTCCTGGTGAGCACATAGCTGATGCTTGATGTCGCATTGCTGGAAAAGGAGATCTTGGTCGGGGCGTCCAGGGTGATCCAGCGGACGGTAAGGTGCGCTTGGGCTGGCTGCCCGGGTGGCGCCAGCATGTTGGCCTGCGCGAGCGTCTCGCGGAGAGCCTCTTCGAATTCCTTGAGATTGGTGATGGGAATAAGGAACGCACCGATCTTGTCCGGCATGCCGACAATCGGATTGAGCGCAATCCGTTGATATAACGGATGGCTCGGCGCCACGGGCTTGGGGCTCTCGGGCAAGAAGGGGATGCCGAACGGAACCAGCGGGACGGCGGGTTTCGCGACGACGGGGGACGTCAAGAGCAACACGGCCAAGGCGATTGGACCAGATATTCGCATGGCTGCAAGATGACGATCGCTTCTTAAAGAAGCGTATTCGATCGTGTGCGGGATTACATCAATCCCATCGCGCGAAGGCTGGCATGGCCTTCGCCGGCGATGACGACATGGTCGTGGACGGTGATGCCCAACGGCTTGCCGGCCGCGACGATCTCTCGGGTCAGCGCGATGTCCTGCCGGCTCGGCGTCGGATCGCCCGAGGGATGGTTGTGGACCAGGATCAGCGCGACCGATCCCAGGTCGATCGCGCGGCGGATGATCTCGCGGACATAGACGGCGGCCTGATCGATCGAGCCTTCCGACACCAGCTCGTCGCGGATGAGGATATTCTTGCTGTTGAGGTGCAGCACGCGAACGCGCTCGACCGCGCGGTGCGCCATGTCGGCGCGCAGATAATCGAGCAGCGCCTGCCAGCTCGACAGCACCGGCCGCTCGGCGACGCGTGATCTAAGCAGGCGGAGCGCCGCCGCCTCGGCGATCTTGATCGCGGCGACCGCGCCTTCGCTCAGTTCACCCTTGCGGGCGAGGGCTTCGGGTTCGGCCCCCAACACCCCGCCGATGCCGCCGAATTCGGCGAGCAGCCGGCGTGCCATCGGCTTGGTGTCCCGCCGCGGAATGGCGAGCGCGAGCAGATATTCAATGAGCTCATGATCCTGCAGCGCTTCCGGCCCGTGTTCGGCCAGCCGCGCGCGCAGGCGGGCGCGGTGGCCGCTGGCGTCGTGTGCGGGATCGGCGTCGCTCATCGCTGCCGGTTGTGCATGGCTCGTGGCGGCTGCGCAACAATATCGGGCACCGGGCGTTCAAGCGGCCGGATGAAAAGCGGGATAGCATCGGAATTTGGCTCGCCGCGCAGGCCAATGACGCGCTAGGAAGTGGGGGGATGGAGGACGGCGAACCGGCACCCCCGCGCAGGCGGCTGAAATGGTTGGCGATCATCCTCGCCCTGCCGCTGGCGGTGCTTGCCATTTTGTGGTTCGAGCGGCGGCCGATTGCCGCGCATTTCGTCGATCGCGAACTGACCGCGCGCGGCGTTCCAGCGCGCTATCGCATCACCGCGCTCGGGCCATTCACTCAGCGGCTCGAAGGCATTTCATTGGGCGACCCCAAGGCGCCCGATCTTACCGCGGATTGGGCCGAACTGGAACTGGAATGGGGGCTCGGCGGACCGAAGGTGGCCGGCATCACCGCCAGCGGCGTGCGGCTGAAAGGCCGCATACAAGACGGCACGCTGCGGCTCGGCAGCATCGACAAACTGCTACCAGCGCCGTCGGGCGAACCCTTTGCGCTGCCCGATCTCGACGTCGATCTTCGCGATGCCCGCATGGGGCTCGCGACGCCCGCCGGCACGATCGGGATGACGATCGACGGCAAGGGCAATCTCGCGGAGGATTTCGCCGGCCGGTTGATGCTGCACGCCCCGAAGCTCGCAACGGGCGATTGCCGCGCGGTCGGCCTGTTCGCGCCCGTCGACGTCAAGACCGGCAAACAGGCGATTCGCCTCGATGGGCCGGTTCAACTTGGCCGATTGCTCTGCGGCGATGCCGCCGATCTCAACGGCATGTCGGGCCGTATCGGCCTCGCGTTGGCGTCCGATCTTGGCGGCCTTTCGGGCGATACTTCGCTGCTTGCGGAAACGGGAAGGCTCACGAGCGTCACCGCAAAGCGCTGGCAATTTGCCGGCAGGGTCCGGGCTGATCTCAAGCGTGCCCGGGCAGGGCTGGACGGCGACGTCAGCTTCGTCGAGGCGGTGGTTCCCGGCGATGTTCGGGATCGGCTGCGTGCGGTGCGCGGCAGCATGGCGTCGACGCCGATCGGGCCACTGGTGCCGCCACTCATAGACGCGCTGGTGCGTGCGGCCGGCAATCTCGACGGCAAGGCGCGGCTGGCAGCCGACTATGGTCCAGCGACCGAAGTGCGGTTGAGGGACATCGCGCTGCAATCCACATCGACCCCCGCGACCCGCCTGACCATGACCGGCGGCCGCGGCGTCGGCTGGTCCCCGGAAAATGGCATTTCCGCGGAGGGTGCGGTGCAGCTTGCGGGTGCCGGACTGCCGCAAATCGCCGGCACGGTTGCGATCGGCGGCGGCAAGGGGCAGGGGGTGCTGACCATGGCGCCTTACGCCGTCGGGGGCGCGCGGCTGGCGCTGGCGCCCATGCGAATCACCGCCACGGGCAAGCATTATCTGATCCAGACGGCGGCGACGATCGACGGGCCGTTGGGGGACGGGCGTGTCGAGGGGCTGGCGATGCCGCTCACCGCCCGCATCGGCACCGACGGCGGCTTCGCGCTGAACCCGGCCTGCGCGCCCTTGTCCTTCCGCTCGCTGGCCGTGGCCGGCGTCCGGCTCGCGCCTGCGCGGCTGCCGATGTGCCCGACGGGCGCGGCGCTGGTCGCCAAAGCACCGGGTGGCCCACTGACGGGCGGCGGCAATATTCCCGGCTTGAAGCTCGCGGGCCATGTCGGCGGTGCGCCGCTCACCTTCCTCAACCGCCGTTTCGGCTTCGATGTCGGTCGGCCGGGCTTTGTCGCGGAGGCGGTTTCGGTGCGGCTGGGGCAGGGCGATTCGATCAGCCGGCTGGAGATCGAGCATCTCACCGGCAAGGCCGATCCGCGGGGACTGGCGGGCCGGTTCGAAGGCGTCTCCGGCAAGCTCGGCGCGGTAATGCTGTGGTTCTCGGAAGGCGAGGGCGATTGGCGGCTCGCCAACGCGGATCTCGAGGTCCGCGGCCATCTCCAGGTTTCGGATCAGGCCACTCCATCGCGTTTCAAGCCCCTCGTCAGCGACGATGTGCAATTGACGCTGATCGATGGCCGTATCCACGCGACCGCCCAGCTTCGCGAGCCGACGACCAATGTGGCCGTGACGGCGGTGACGATCGATCATGATCTGTCGCGATCGACGGGGTCGGCCCTGCTCGACGTGCCTGGCCTCACTTTCGGCAAGGCGCTGCAACCCGAACGGCTTACCGATCTGACGCTGGGCGTCGTCGCCAATGTCGAGGGCGCGGTCAGCGGGCAGGGGCGAATCAACTGGAACGAGGCGGGCGCCACCAGCGGCGGCACCTTCCGCACCGATGCGCTCAACCTCGCCGCCGCCTTCGGCCCGGTCACGGGGCTGAGCGGCGAAATCCATTTTTCCGATCTGCTCGGCCTCGAAACGCCGCCGGGTCAGGAAGTCCGGCTGGCCGAGGTCAACCCCGGCGTCGCGGTGAACGAGGGCGTCGTCCGCTACCAGCTCCTGCCGGGCCAGAAAGTGCATATCGAGGGCGGCCGCTGGCCCTTTTCCGGTGGCGAGCTGTTTCTGGAGCCCACGACGCTCGATTTCGCGCAGCCGGTGGCGCGTCACATGACCTTCCGGGTCGCGGGGCTCGATGCGGCGCAGTTCATCCAGCGCTTCGAATTCGAGAATATCGCGGGAACGGGAATTTTCGACGGCACGCTGCCGATGGTGTTCGACGATTCGGGCGGGCGAATCGAACAGGGGCTGCTCAAGGTGCGCGAAGGCGGCGGCACGCTCGCTTATGTGGGGGAACTCAGCAACGAGGATCTCGGCACCTTCGGCAAAATGGCCTTCGATGCTCTGAAGGCGATTCGCTACGACAATCTCGCCATCGCGCTGAACGGCAATCTCGATGGCGAGATCATCAGCGAAATCCTGTTCACCGGCGTGAACGAACGGCCGATCGGGGGCGAGAGGCTGGGCGGCATGGCCGAACAGCTCACCGGGCTGCCCTTCCGCTTCAACATCACGGTCCGCGCACCGTTCCGTGGTCTGGTCAGCACCGCCAGCAACTTCATCGATCCCACCAGCCTGATTCGGAATCAGAAGCCGGCCGATTCGCAGCCACCTGTTCAGGGACAGGAAAGCGAGGATAAGCGATGAACTTCGTGATAGAGACGAATGATCGAGAACGAGTTTCAGGGAAGCCAATGACGGGAATGCGATTGATTTTCTGCGGCGGCGTGCTGTTGTTCGCAGGTGGTTGCATTCAGGTGAAGGCGCCCGAAAAGCCCATCGAGATCAATTTGAACGTCAATGTGAAGCAGGAAGTGGTCGTGCGTCTGCAGAAGGACGCACAGGACTTCATAACCGAGAACCCGGAGTTGTTTCCGCAATGACACGCAAGACCAAGCTTTCGCTTATCGGCCTCGTCGCCGCGGTTGCCATTGGCACGGCGGGCTATGCCTGGGCGCAGGCGGGCGATCCCGCACTCGCCGCCGCGATCGCCGCTGGCCAGGTGGGCGAGCAGGCGGACGGCTATATGGGCGTCGCCAAGCCCGTGGGCGGCGATGTCCGTGCCGCGGTGGAAGCGCTCAACATCAAGCGCCGCGCCGCTTATACGGATCAGGCGGCGAAGCATGGTGTCGCCTTGCGCGAATGGGCCGCCACCATCGGCTGCCAGACGCTCAGCAATCGCGTGCGGCCGGGTCAGGCCTATCTGCTGCCGGATGGCGTGTGGCGCGTGAAGGACGCCAGCCCGATCGCGCTTCCCTCCACCTGCGGCTGATCAGGCAACCCCCGCGGTTGACTTGAGGCACCCCCCTTCCTAAAGGGGCCTCGCCTTGGCGGGGTCGCTCGTCGACATGGCTGTCGCGTGCTCCGAAGGGAGAGGGGATAGCATGGCGAAGGACGAACCCGGGCAGGAACTACCCAGCGCCGAAGACGCACGGCTGACTTCACTGCAACAGCGGCTGAAGGATGCGGCGGAAGCGGAGCAGAGCAGGACCGCCACCAAGCAGGCGAAGCCCGGAAAGGGTTATTCCCAAGGGAATCGCGTGCTGGCGGAACTGATTGCGGGTCCTGCCGTGGGCGCTCTGGTCGGTTGGGTCATTGACCGCTGGCTGGGCACCGCCCCCTGGCTTCTGTTGGTGATGCTGTTCCTCGGGATCGCGGTCGCCTTCAGGAATATCGTTCGAATTTCAAACGAGCGCCCGGAGTGATTCGGGCGCTCGGCGCATAAGCAGGGGCCAAACGGTGGCGGCAGAAGGCGGCAAGATCGATCCGATGCACCAGTTCCTGATCGAACCTTTGTTCGGTCGGACCTGGGAGATCGCGGGTTACAATATCGCGTTCACCAATTCCGCGCTGTTCATGGTCGTGACCCTGGCGCTGATCTGGGTGTTCATGCTCGGCGGCATGAAGCGGGAACTGATCCCCGGCCGCTGGCAGGCGGCTGTCGAAGGCTTCACCGGCTTCATCTCGAACATGATGCAGACGAATATCGGCCCGAAGGGCAAGGCGTTCACGCCTTACGTCTTCTCGCTGTTCATGTTCATCCTGGTCGCCAACCTCGTCGGCATGCTGCCGCTGGGGATCGTCCCCGGCCTCCATGCCTTCACCGTGACGAGCCATCTGACCGTCACCGGCGTGCTCGCGATCATCAGCTTCTCGATCGTGCTCGTGGTCGGCTTCGCGAAGCATGGCTTCCACTTCTTCTCGCTGTTCATTCCGCACGGCACCCCGGCCTACATGGTCCCGCTGATCTTCCTGATCGAGCTGTTCTCCTTCCTCATCCGCCCCTTCTCGCTCGGTCTGCGACTGTTCGTGGCGATGACGGCGGGGCACATCCTGATGAAGGTGCTCGCGGGCTTCGTGATCAACGGGATGAACGCCGGCGCGGTGACGGTTGCGATCGTTTCGATCCCCAGCTTCGTCCTGATGGTCGGCATCACCCTGCTCGAACTGCTGGTGTGCGCCATCCAGGCTTATGTCTTTGCACTGCTCACGTCGCTCTATCTGAACGACGCGATCAACCTGCACTGAGTTTTTCCGTAACCTTCACACGATTTCGATAAGGGAGTTTATCATGGACGCAGAAGCCGCAAAGCTGATCGGTGCCGGTCTCGCCGCGATTGGCGTGGGTCTCGCCGCGCTCGGCGTGGGCAACGTGTTCGGCTCGTTCCTTGAGAGCGCGCTGCGCAACCCGGCCGCTGCCGACGGCCAGCAGGGCCGCCTGTTCATCGGCTTCGCCGCTGCCGAACTTCTCGGCCTGCTGGCGTTCGTCGTTGCGATGATCCTGCTGTTCGTCGCCTAACGGGTCCGGGGCCGGCGCTCGCCGGTCCCACCAAATTTTTTGAGCGGGATTTCCCATGCCTCAGATCGCCCAGATCGTTGAGACCTATGCGTCACAGATCTTCTGGTTGCTCATCGTCTTCGGCCTGATCTATTTCGGGATCGGCAAGGCGATGCTGCCGAAGATCGAGGCGACTGTGGAATCCCGCGACCGCAAGATCGCGGACGATATCGCCGCTGCCCAGGCTGCTCATGCGCAGGCCGACGAGACCGAGGCGAATTATCGCGCCAAGATCGATGTCGCCCGTGCCGCCGCCCAGAAGGCGACGCAGGAAGCCAAGGCCGCTTCGGCAGCCGACGCCGAAGTGCGCGTCAAGGCTGCGGATGCCGAGCTGGCTGCCAAGACGGCAGAGGCCGACGCCCGCATCGCGGCCTCGCAGAAGCAGGCGCTTGCCGGCATTGAGGATGTCGCGATCGAAGCGGCCCAGGAAATCGTCGCCAAGGTGTCGGGCGCGGCTATCAGCCGTGACGAGGCCGCCAGCGCGGTGAAGGCCGCTCTGGCCAATGGCTGAGGAGGCACAGACCGTGGCGCAGCACGACGGTTCCGAACTGGTGGCGGACAATCTCCACCACGCCGCCGAGCTCGACGGCAACAGCACGGCGACGCTGGCCCATGAGGGCGCGGCTGCCGAGCACCATGTCGATCCGACCGCGCTTGGCCTGAACGCCACGGCGTGGGTGGCGCTGGCGATGATCGTCGTCATCGTCCTGATGATTTGGAAGAAGGTGCCCGCCATGATCGGCGGCGCGCTCGACAAGAAGATCGCGTCGATCCGCGTCCAGCTCGACGAAGCCTCGAAGCTCCGTGCGGAAGCCGAAGCGCTCAAGGCCGAATATGAGCGCAAGGCCGCTGCCGCTGCCGCCGAGGCGGACACGATGCTGGCCCATGCCCGCGAGGAAGCCGAGGGCATCGTCGCCAAGGCCAAGACCGATGCGGCTTCGCTGATCGAGCGTCGCGGCAAGATGGCCGAGGACAAGATCGCCGCTGCGGAGCGCACTGCGATCGCCGAGGTTCGCGCCAAGGCAGCGGCCGCGGCCGCTGCCGCTGCCTCCGGCCTGATCGCCAAGAGCCATGACGCCGCAGCCGACAAGGCGCTGGTCGACAAGACGATCGCCGGGATCGGATCGACACGGCTGAATTGAGGTTTAATGTCAGGTTGAGGCTCGCTCGCGGGGTGGCGAGCTCTCAACCTCTCGGCAGAAATCCGATAGAGCCCCACATGACGGGTGAGTTCTATTTCGGGGAATAACCAGCGTTTCCAGATATTTGACGGCATTCGCGGGCTGTGCGCGATTGTCGTCTTGCTGTTTCACAGCACTTTCCTGACCGGCGTGCCGGTCTTCGTTTCCGGCTTTCTCGCCGTCGACCTGTTTTTCCTGATGAGTGGCTTCGTGCTGGCCTGCGCTTATGATTCGCGGCTGGCCGCGGGCATGTCCGCGCCGGAATTCATGCGCCGTCGCTTCGCCCGTTTGCTGCCGATGTGGATCATCGGCCTCAGCGTCGGCTTTGCGATCAGCCTGTTGCTCGCCACCCGCGGCAGCGGAGGTGCCAGCGGCCCGCTGGTGAGTGCCTATCTGGCGGGACTGTTGTTCGTCCCGTTCCCGGTGCCGCATTCGCCCTATCTGTTCGCCTTCAACCTGCCGGGCTGGTCGCTGGCATTCGAGCTGTTGGCGAATCTGATCTTCGCCTGCGTCGCAAGAAGGCTGGTCGGCAATTGGCTGATCGCCTTGCTCATGGTCGCGACGGCGACGCTGGTCGCGGCGATGATCTGGTCGGGCGGCGGCGATCGCGGGGCGGAGTGGTCGCAGGCGGGCATTGCTCTGGCCCGCGTCACCTTCGGCTTCTTTCTCGGTGTATTCCTCTACCGCACCATGGCGGTGGCCACGCCGCGAAATGCTGGAGTGGCTGGTGTCGCAACGATTCTGCTGCTGACCGGCGCGGTTCTATTTTTCCGGCCCGTGCAATTCCCGGCGCTCTATGATGTCGGCCTGATCGTGCTTTTCTTCCCCGCGCTGATCATCGCCGCAAGCCGGCTGAAAGCTGCCGGCAAGGTGGCTGCCATGCTCGATCATCTCGGTGCGATCTCCTATCCGCTCTATGCCATTCATTTTCCCGCGCTGATGATCGGCAAGGCGGCCTGGGGGCATCTTTTCGGTTGGGACCGGCCGCTGCCCATGGCGTTCGTCGCCGTTCTCCTCGCGGCGATCCTTGCCGTGTCCTGGGTGTTGGGTCGCTATATCGACCCTTATTTCTTTGGGCTGTTGGAACGGAAGACCCGCGGGCTGGCGAGGTTCCGGCCGTTTCAGCCGGTGGCGGTCGAGCGCTGAGCGCCGCGCAGCGCAACCCTATCTTAGCCAAATCGCCCTATCTTCCGAACCATGCGCTACGTGGCCTGGATCTGGTGCTGCCTGATGCTGGCAGGTGCTGCCCTTGTCGAGCAGGGGGGAACCCTTGGCTTCGCCGTGCCGCGCAATCTGCAACTCGGCATGATCTTTTCCGCAGGCTTGATCCTGCCGCCGCTCTGGCAGCGTGACGGGATGCTCGCCAATGCCGGCCTGCCGGGGATGAGCCGGGCGATGCTGGCGATCCTGCTGCCGATCTTCTGCGGCCTCGTCGGCACGCCCTTCGGCATCGATAGCTTCGTGGCGCCGCCCATCCTTGTCTGACGGCTGGCGCAGACCGGCGCCGCATCCTAAATCGGGCGGGTGACCGATACGCCCACCACCGACCGCTTCAACGAAGAGAAATCCGTCTACACCGTGCGCGGATCGGACAAGCCCGATCTGGAAGCCGGGGTGGCGGCGATTCGCAATGTGCTGAAGACGCTGCCGGTGCGACCGGGCGTCTATCGGATGCAGGATGCGCGCGGCGACGTGCTTTATGTCGGCAAGGCGCGGGCGCTGAAGAACCGCGTCACCAACTACACCCAGGTCGCGCGACTGCCGAAGCGGCTGCAGCGGATGGTCGCGCAGACGCGGTCGATGACGATCGTGACGACCAATACCGAGGCGGAGGCGCTGCTGCTCGAAGCGCAGCTCATCAAGCGCTACCGCCCGCCCTACAACGTCCTGCTGCGCGACGACAAAAGCTTTCCCTTCATCCTGCTGCGCGAGGACCATGCCTTTCCGCGCGTGCAGAAGCATCGCGGGGCGCGGCGGGCGAAGGGGCAATATTATGGGCCGTTCGCCAGCGCCGGCTCCGTCACCCGCACGCTCAACGCGCTGCAGAAGCTGTTCCTGCTGCGGAGCTGCACCGATAGCTTCTTTTCCAATCGCGATCGGCCGTGCCTGCTCTACCAGATCAAGCGCTGCTCGGCGCCGTGCGTCGATCGCATCTCGAAAGACGATTATGCCGAGCTGGTCGATGACGCGAAGGCGTTCCTCGCCGGCAAGTCGACCGAGGTGCAGCAGAAGCTCGGCGTCGCAATGACCGCCGCGGCTGAGGCCATGGATTTCGAGCTGGCCGCGGTCTACCGCGACCGCCTGCGCGCGCTGACCTTCATCCAGTCCGCCCAGGCGATCAATGCCGAGGGCGTGGGCGATGCCGACGTCTTCGCGCTCTGCGCCAAGCAGGGGCTGACCGGCATCCAGGCCTTCTTCATCCGCGGTGGGCAGAATTGGGGGCATCGCAGCTTCTTCCCCGCGCATACCGCGGAGGTGCCCGAGGGCGAGGTACTCGAAAGCTTCCTGATGCAATTCTACGAGGATGTGCCGCCCGCACGCCTCGTTCTGATCGATCGTCCGCTCGCCGACGATGCGGGTTTGATCGAGGAGGCGCTGTCCGAACGCGCCGGCCGCAAGGTGACGCTCAAGGTTCCGCAGCGCGGCGAACAGCGCAAGCTGATGGAGCAGGCGCGCCGCAATGCCGAGGAAGCCATCGACCGACGCCTGGCGGAATCGACGACGCAGGGCCGCATCTTCCAGGAGATCACCGAGCTGTTCGAACTGGGTGAGACGCCCAACCGCATCGAGGTCTATGACAACAGCCACATCATGGGCACCAACATGGTCGGTGCGATGATCGTTGCGGGGCCGGAGGGGTTCCGCAAGAGCCAGTATCGCAAGTTCAACATCAAGCGGCCCGAGACGACCGCGGGCGATGATTTCGCGATGATGCGCGAGGTGCTCGAACGCCGCTTCGCCCGGCTGGAGAAGGAAGATCCCGATCGCACCAGCGGCGAATGGCCGGATCTGTTGCTGATCGACGGCGGCAAGGGGCAGGTTTCCGCCGTCTGCCAGGTTTTGCAGGAATCGGGGGTCGAGGATGTGCCGGTGGTCGGCATCTCCAAGGGGCCGGATCGCAATGCCGGCCGCGAGCATTTCCATCTGCCCGATGGGCGCGAATCCATGCTGCCGCTCAATTCGCCGACTTTGTTCTACCTGCAACGCATCCGCGACGAGGCGCATCGCTTCGCGATCGGCGCGCACCGGGCCAAGCGCGCCAAGGCGTTCACCGCCAGCCCGCTCGACGAAGTGCCCGGTATCGGCCCGGCGCGAAAGAAGGCGCTGCTGATGCATTTCGGCACGGCCAAGGCGGTGCGAGGGGCGGCGCTGGAGGATCTGGAGCGGGCGCCCGGCGTATCCAAGGCGATGGCGCGGGCGATCTGGGATTTCTATCATCCGCAGGGGTGAGCGGCGGTCAAAATCCCGTCATCCCAGCGGGAGCTGGGATCTGGTTGCTGTGGAGGAGGGCGATCCCAGCTTTCGCTGGGATGACGTTTCCCTTTAGACCCCTCCCATGCACATCACCGCCACCGCCATAGTCTGCGCCGTCCTTGCCCATGGCGAGCATGGCGCGGTGGTGCGGCTGATGACGCCCGACGATGGCTTGCAGCCCGGCTATGTCCGAGGCGGACGATCGCGGCGGTTGCGGCCGGTGCTGCTGCCCGGCAACCTGGTCGCCGCTGACTATCGCGCGCGAAGCGAGGACCAGCTTGCGGCGCTGACGGTGGAACTGGCTCACAGCCGCGCCGGCCTCCATGCCGAGCCGCTGGCCGCCGCCGCGATCGACTGGGCCACCGCGCTCACCGCTTCCGCCTTGCCCGAAGGCCAGCCCTTTCCACAGCTCTACGCCGCGCTGGATGGCTTGCTGAACGCGATCGAGGCGGCGCCATCCGCACGGGGCTGGGGCGCGGCGCTGGCGCGTTACGAACTGCTGCTGCTCGGCGAGATGGGCTTCGGGCTGGACCTCACCGCCTGCGCCGTCACCGACGCGCGGGACGACCTGATCTATGTCAGCCCGAAGAGTGGCCGCGCGGTGAGCCGCGTCGCGGGGGAGGATTATCGCGACAAATTGCTCCATTTGCCGGCCTTCCTGCTGACGGGCGGCGGCGCGACCGACTGGCCGGACATAGTGGAAGCGCTGCGCCTGACCGGCCACTTTCTCGCCCGCGATATCCTGACCGACCGTCGCGCCGCAGTGCTGGCGTCGCGCGAACGACTACTGGAACGGATAGGTCGGCTCGCTTGACGTTTACGTAAAGATGACGAGCGGCTATGCTCGGCCGCAAATCATATGAGGAGGATTGCCATGGCCCGCGCCTGGACTTTGACGTCACGCCCCGTCGGCCTGCCCGCAGCGGACAATTTCGCGCTCGTCGAGATGTCGTCGGCACCACTCGCGGATGGCGAGGTGCGCGTGCGCAACGCCTGGCTTTCGGTCGATCCCTATATGCGCGGCCGGATGAACGACGTGAAAAGCTATGTCCCGCCCTTCGCGTTGGGCGAGCCGCTGACGGGTGGCGCGGTCGGCATTGTCGAGGAATCGCGGGCCGAGGGTTTTGCGCCGGGCGATCGCGTGCTCCACATGCTTGGCTGGCGCGACGAGGCGGTGGGTTCGGCGAAGGAGTTCACCAAGCTGCCGGCGACGGGCGCGCCTGACCAGATGTTCCTGGGCATTCTCGGCATGCCGGGCGTGACGGCCTATTTCGGGCTGCTCGCGGTTGCCGAGGCCAAGGCAGGGGACACGGTGTTCGTGTCGGCGGCGGCCGGTGCGGTCGGATCGGCGGTGGTGCAGATCGCCAAGCTCAAGGGCATGACGGTGATCGGTTCGGCCGGCGGGGCGGAGAAATGCGCGCTGGTCCGCGATCTCGGCGCCGACGCCGTGATCGATTACAAGGCGGAAGGCCCGCTGATGAAAAAGCTGAAGGCCGCGGCGCCGGACGGTATCCATGTCTATTTCGATAATGTCGGCGGTGAGCATCTGGATGCCGCGCTGGCGATGGCGCGCGACAATGCCCGCTTTGCGATCTGCGGCATGATCGACAGCTACAACTCGCTCGAACCGCTGCAACTGCGTTACGCGATGCGCATGATCGCCGCGCGGGTGACGTTGAAGGGGTTCATCGTCACCGATCATTTCGACCGCCTGGGTGAATTCCATGCCGAGATGGGCGCCTGGGCGGCCGCCGGCAAGCTGAAGGCGCCGGAGACGGTGCATGACGGCCTGGAAGCGACGCCCGATGCTTTTCGCGCGCTCTTCACCGGCGGCAACACCGGCAAGATGCTGGTGCGCCTTTAAGGCTTGCTCCTCCCCGAGCTTGTCTCGGGGAGGATAGGTTGGACGCGGGCTCATCGCGCATTTGCGTCGGATGGCCGGATGGCAGGTGCTATTGGGAACCCAACCCGATTCCAATCGGTTATTGGCCCATGGACATGGCCAATCGACCGCATTTCAACCGCAATCTCCACCAATTCTTCCAGCAGGAGCTTTCCCGCCTCGATACGCTGGCAAAGCGTGTCGGCCAGGACGGGCGCATGGCGCAGCGAATGCGCCGTCTGCGCGCCCGTGCGGCCGAGGATTTCCTTGATCTGGTTTGTGCTTCTGCGCCGTCTACCTGTCGATAGGCGGCTTCAGCCCGCTTCTTCCTCGACGGCCGACTTGGGCACGGCGTCGCGCAGGCGCCGCATCCGGAGCGGCGGTTCGCGCGTGGTCTGCGCCATTTCCATGATCTTTGCGCGGAGCTCCGCGCGCTTTTCGTGGATCGAGGCGATCACCGGGCCCATCGCGACGCCGAGATCGACCAGCACGGCCTCCGAAAGCTGGAGCGAGGATTCGAGTGTTTCAGGCACCGCGTCGGTCGCGCCGGCCTTGTAGAGCTCGGCTGCATTGTTCGCGTCGCGGGCGCGCGCGACGATGGTGAGGTCGGGGTGGAGCGCGCGGACGCTCTTCACCGTGCGGGCGAGCTGCACGGGTTCGTCCATCGTCAGCACCAGCGCACTGGCATTGCCGAGGTCGAGCCGCTCGATCATGCCCGGGCGGGAGATATCCCCGAACATCACATTGTAACCGCGTCGGCGGGCATGGGCGATCGAATCGATGTCTGCGTCGACGGCGATATAGGGCCGGTTGTGCGCGTCGAGCATCTGCGCGACGAGCCGACCGACGCGGCCGAAGCCGACGATCACGGCGCGTCCGGGCGTCGCCTGGGCTTCCGTCGGCGCCTCGCGACCTTCGCGCCGTTCCACCCGGCGGGCAACATCCCGCCCGACGCGGGCGAGCAAGGGCGTGATGGTAAGGCCGATGGCGGTGACGATCTGCCAGAAGGCGGCGGTGGACGGCATGATCAGCTTGGCCTGTGCGGCTGCCGCCAGCACGATCAGCGTGGTTTCCGACGGCGAGGCCATCAGCAGTGCGGTTTCAGTGGCGGTGCCGCGCGTGGCACCGCTGATCCGCAACATCGCCGCGGTGACGATCGCCTTGGCGGCGACGACGCCCACCACCGCCATCGCCAAGGCTTGCCAGTTGGCGAGGATGACGCGCAGGTCGAGGCTCATCCCCACGGTGATCAGGAACACGCCGAGCGCGAGGCCCTTGAAGGGGGCGGTGATCACCTCGACCTCGGTATGATAGTCGGTCTCGGCGATCAGCAGACCGGCGAGCAGCGCGCCGACGATCGGCGACAGGCCGACCGCAGTGGTGGCGATGCTCGACAGGATGACGACGAGCAGGCTGGCGGCCAGGAACAATTCGGGGCTCTTGGTGCGGGCGGCCTGCGCGAACAGGCGGGGCAGCAGCAGGCGGCCGAGCACCATCAGCACGGCGACGGTGAGCCCGCCCTGCCACAATATCGTGACGAGCCCTTCAAACCCCTCGTCGGTGGCGGTGGGGGCGAGCGCGCCGAGGCCGAAGATGATCGGCACCAGCGCCAGATCCTCGAACAGCAGCATCGCGAAGGCAGCGCGGCCGACCCGCGAAACGGTGCCGGCCATCGGCAGCACCAGCGCGGTCGACGACAATGCCAGTGCCAACCCCAGGCCGACCGCACCCGCCCAGCTCTGGCCGATGGCATGGAGCGCGAAGCCGATCACGAGCGCGGACAGGATCAACTCGGCCGCACCCAGCCCGAACACGGCGGCGCGCATCGACCAGAGGCGCTTGAACGAAAGCTCCAGCCCGATCGAGAAAAGCAAGAGGACGATGCCCATCTCCGCGAAGGGCTCGATCGAATGGCTGTCGGTTATCGTGAAATGGTAGAGCCAGGGCGCCCGATCGACCAGCGAGCCCAGGCCCGCGGGCCCGACCAGCAGCCCGACCAGGATGAACCCGATGACCGGATTCACCCGGAAACGGGCGAAGGCGGGGATGACGAGGCCCGCGGCCCCGAGGATGACGAGGGAGTCGCTGAATGCGTCGGATTGGATCGGCAAAGGCATCGCGGAGGACTGTGCGTGCTGCGGCGCCGCATTTCCAGCTTTTGCAGCAAGGATGTTACTTTTTGTTTCATGCTCGCTTCGAAAGCCGCCAGCCCCTAGCTTGGAAGTCCCGACCCGACAGGAGACCGTTTTACCGCATGCCGCATGTAACCCCGCTCATTGGCACGATCGTCGCCGGCCTCGTCCTTGCTTTCATCCTTGGGGCGATCGCGTATCGGCTGCGGGTATCACCACTGATCGGTTATCTGGTTGCTGGCATTGCGGTGGGGCCGTTCACGCCGGGCTATGTGGCGGATCAGGGCCTTGCCAACGAACTGGCCGAACTGGGCGTGATCCTGCTGATGTTCGGCGTCGGCCTGCATTTTTCGGTGAAGGATCTGATGGCGGTGCGGCGGATCGCCGTGCCGGGCGCGCTGGTGCAGATCGGCG
The DNA here is from genome assembly GCF_042693015.1 of Sphingomonas sp. DBB INV C78. NCBI lineage: Bacteria > Pseudomonadati > Pseudomonadota > Alphaproteobacteria > Sphingomonadales > Sphingomonadaceae > Sphingomonas > Sphingomonas sp. DBB INV C78. Next base: position 5,057,662 of record NZ_CP170544.1, read on the forward strand.
CGGCGACATTGATGGGCATGGCGCTTGCCTGGTGGATGGGCTGGGGCACCACGGGCGGCTTCGTCTTCGGCCTCGCCCTCTCGGTCGCATCGACGGTCGTGCTGCTGCGCGCGCTCCAGGAACGGCGCATCCTCGATACGGATCGCGGCCAGATCGCGGTCGGCTGGCTGATCGTCGAGGATCTGGCGATGGTCCTCGCTCTGGTGATGATCCCGGCGATCGCGCATGGCAGCGGCGACGGCGGCGATATCGCCAAGACGCTGGCGATCACGATCGGCAAGGTCGTCGCCTTCGTCGCCTTCATGCTGATCGTCGGCCGGCGGGTGGTGCCGTGGCTGCTGCATGAGGTCGCCCATTCGGGATCGCGCGAACTGTTCCGGCTGGCGGTGCTGGCGATCGCGCTGGGCGTCGCGTTCGGCGCGGCGATCCTGTTCGGGGTGTCCTTCGCGCTCGGCGCCTTCTTCGCCGGCATGATCCTGGCGGAATCCCCGCTCAGCCAGCGCGCAGCGGAGGAGACGCTGCCGCTGCGCGATGCCTTCGCGGTTTTGTTCTTCGTTTCGGTCGGCATGTTGTTCAACCCGTCGATCGTGACGGACGAGCCGCTGGCGCTCGTGGCGACGGTGCTGATCATCATGTTCGGTAAGTCGATCGCCGCGTTCGGGATCGTCCTGGCGTTCGGCCGCACCCGCAAGACGGCGCTGACGATCGCCGCCAGCCTTGCCCAGATCGGCGAATTCTCCTTCATCCTCGCGACGCTCGGCTTCTCGCTGAAGCTGCTGCCGGCCGATGCGCGCGATCTGATCCTGGCCGGCGCGATCATCTCGATCATGCTGAACCCCTTGCTGTTCACGCTGATCGACAAGTTTGCCAGCAAGGTCGTCGAAGGAACCGAGCGCGGCCATGCCATCGGCGGAAACGTGCCGCACGCCACCAAGGGGCATATCGTCGTCGTCGGCTGCGGCCGGGTCGGCAGCCTGGTGCTCTCGGGCCTGGCCGATGCGGGCGAGCGCGTGACGGTGATCGAGGCCGAGGCCGACAAGTCCGGCCTGTCCGCCGCACGCGACAAGGTGACGGTGCTGGCGGGCCACGCGGCGAGCGGGACGCTGCTGCGCGAGGCCAATATCGAGGATGCCCGCCTGCTGTTCGTGGCGATCCCCGAAAGCTTCGAGGCCGGCCAGATCGTCGAACAGGCGCGCGCGATCAACCCCGGCCTGCGGATCGTCGCCCGCGCGCACAGCGATGCCGAGGTCGAGCATCTGCAGAGCCATGGCGCCGATCGCGCAATCATGGGCGAGCGCGAGATCGCCCGGCGGATGATCGACGAGGCGCTGATCGGGCGCTGAGCCCGCTTAACGTCTTGACCTGAAGCCTGTCCTGTCGTCCCTAGGCGCTTCGGTTGCGGGGCGCAGGGAACAATATCATGGGCGGCGCCCATCATCACGATCACGACCATAAGCACCATCACGGGCATGCGGGCCATGGGCACGGCCATAGCCACGCGCCCAACAATTTCGGCCGCGCCTTCGCGATCGGCATCGGGCTGAACCTCGTCTTCACCGGCGTCGAGGCCTTTTATGGCTTCGCCACCGGATCGATGGCGCTGCTGGCGGATGCAGGCCACAATCTGTCCGACGTGCTGGGACTGGTGATCGCCTGGGGCGCCTGGCTGTTGAGCCGCGCCAAGCCGACGCCGCGCTACACCTATGGCTGGCGGGGCTCGTCGATCCTGGCGGCCTTGTTCAACGCCGTATTCCTGCTCGTCGCCTGCGGAGCGATCGCGCTGGAGGCGGTCCAGCGCTTCAGCCATCCGACACCCGTTCCCGGCGGCACGGTGATGGCGGTCGCGGCGGTCGGCATCGTCATCAACCTCGGCACGGCCCTGCTGTTCGCGCGCGGGGGCAAGCATGACATCAACATTCGCGGCGCCTTCCTCCACATGGCGGCGGACGCGGCGGTCTCCGCAGGCGTGGTGATCGCGGGGCTGTTGACCCTCAAGACCGGCGCGAAGTGGATCGATCCTGCGACCAGCCTCGTGATCGTCCTCGTCATCGTCGCCGGCACCTGGGGCCTGCTGCGCGAATCGCTGGCGATGGCGATGCAGGCGGTGCCCGGCCGGATCGACCCCGCGGCCGTGCAGCAGGCGCTGGGCGAGGTGGCCGGCGTGGCGCGGGTTCACCACCTCCATATCTGGCCGACCAGCACGACCGAGACGGCCCTGACCGCGCATCTCGTCATCCCCGGCGGGCATCCGGGCGATGCCTTCCTCGCCGAAACCGCGGCGATGCTCCACGATCGCTTCGGCATCGGCCATGCGACCCTGCAGATCGAGCAGGGCGAAGGGGCGACCTGCGCCTTTTACGCCTGAAGCTGCTGGACGCGCATCCCTTCGTTCTCCATTATACGCGAACGCGCATAAAGACGCCGGTTGATATCGGGATTGGAGAGGCATGGAGAAGATAATCTACGCATTGTGGCGTGAGGGTGCGGATCAGGCCACTTTCAATCGCCGCCTGCTGACCGAAGTGGCCGATGCGCTCGCTCCCCATGTCCTCGCGCTGCGTATCAATGTTCCCGATGAGGATGTGGTCGGCGGCAATGTGCCGCGCATCGCCAATATCCGCCCGCAGATGGATGCGGTGATCCAGATCTGGGTGCATTGCTCGCACGATCCCTATCGCGCGCCGATCGACGAGATCATCGGCGGCGCGGCATCGCGCTTCGCCGCCTGGCTGGTGTGCGAATCCACTCCGCTGCCCAACACGCTCCACCCGCCGGTGAAGGGGCAGCGGACGGAGGGCTTCTCCCAGCTTGCCTTCATCGGCCAGCCGCCGAAGATGAGCCATGAGGAGTTCGTCTATAACTGGCGGCGCACCCAGACCTCGGTCGCGATCGAGACGCAGGCCAATTTCGAATATCGCCAGAACCTCGTGGTCCGCCCGCTCACTTATGGCGCGCCGTCCTTCGTCGCGATCGTCGAGGAATGCTTCCCCAAGGCCGCGTGGGAGAGCGAGGCGGCTTATTATGACGCGATCGGCAATCCCGAGCTGGAAGCAGAGAATAAGCGCCGCATGTTCGAGGCGTGCGCCCAGTTCATGGATTTCGAGCGGATCGACGTGATCCAGACCAGTCAGTTCGAGGTGCGACCGATCCTCTGAGGGGCGGAATGGCCTGCATTCGCGGCATGGCGATCGAGTGATGTCCTGAAATGCGCGGTTAATCTGCTTAGCTGTAACGCAATTCGGTGATAAACGGCCTTACTCCAAATGGAGGGCGGCGGCGCGTGGCCGCAATGCTAATATGGGCGCAACCGCGAAAGAACGCGGCAGGCGGAGAGTGACGATGGCGACGACGGCAGAATATGGGCTTGGCGAACAAACCTTCCCGCGCGGATGGTTCATGGTCGCGGACTCGGAGGAACTGGAAGGCACCACACCGCTTTCGGTGCGCTATTTCTCGCGGGAAATGGTGCTGTACCGGGGCGAATCGGGCAACCTGCACCTCGTCGACGCTTTCTGCCCGCACATGGGCGCGCATCTCGGCCGCAACACCACCTCCTATGTGATCCGTGATGGTAATCAGGTCGAAGGCGATTCGATCCGCTGCCCCTATCATGGCTGGCGCTTCGGGCCGGACGGCCGCTGCAACCAGATCCCTTATTCGCCGCAGAAGATCCCCGGCGCCGCCAAGCTGGAAAGCTGGCCGGTGGTGGAACGCGCCGGCTGCATCTGGATGTGGTGGGACCCGGAAGGCGGCGAGCCTGAATATGATCTGCCCGAATTCGCCGAATATGGCGCGCCGCACTGGGTGAACTGGAAGATGGACCGGCTGGGCGTTCTCGCCAGCCACCCCATCGAGATCATCGACAACATGGCCGATCGCGCCCATTTCGAGCCAATCCACGGCACGCAGGAAGTGATCCTTTTCGAAAATGATTTCGAGGATCACAAGGTCGTCCAGCGCATGTCATCCGCGCACCGCACGCTTTCGGCCGAAGGCGGCGAGCCGCTCTACACCGATACCTGGTATACCGGCCCTGGCATCCTGATCTCGAAGATGGCTGGCCAGTTCCCGTCGGTCATCCTCATCACCCACACGCCCGTCGATGATGGCGTGGTGAAGGTGTGGCATGGTCTGCTCGTCAAGGTGGCGGGCGAAGTGCCGAACGAGGAAGAGGTGGGCATGGCCCGCGCCTATCAGCAGGCGTCGTGCGATGCGTTCAGCCAGGATTTCGAGGTGTGGGCCAACAAGCGCCCCTGCTTCAACCCGATGGCGGTGCTGGGCGACGGCCCGATCGGCAAGCTGCGCATCTGGTATCGCCAGTTCTACAACCCCCGTGCGCGCGCCCCGGAATTCCGCGCCCGCGTCAACGGCACCATCATCACCCGCGGCACGATCAACGCGCCGTTCGACCAGCAGGTCGCCTGAACCACCTTCCCCCGGTTCGCCGGGGTGGGACGCAGATGGGCGGAGCGGCGAGGGCCGCTCCGCCTGTTTTGTTTGGGGGCGATGTCGGAATCGCTGGAAGCGGAATGACCGCTTTTGGGGGAGCGCAGCCACGATAGCAGTCGTTCGCCTGCCAACGTGGCGAATGCAACTATTGAATACCAACGGGGCATTCGTAAAGGTGCCTCGCGGCAACCGGCAATGAACGTTATCATTTTCCCATGAGCGACGATCAGAACACAAACCAAGACGAGGAGTGCACCACTCCGCCGGAGCTGCCCAAGACGGAACTGCGGAATCTTGTGTTCGAGCAATCTGAACATGAAGTGCGGGCAATCATCGATTACATCGAATGGCAATGCAACAAAAGGCGTGAAGCCGAGCTGGATGAGGTCGGGCAAACCGAACTTGAAGAGGAGCTTGTTCAACACGCCGAGAAAATCAAAACCGAGCGGGTTATAGGTACCGATTACAGTGTGTGGGACGTTCACACGAACTTGAGCCGTTGGTGGGTCATTACCAATCCAACAAACCTTTATTCGCAAACTCTCATGCCCAGCTTGGATTATACGCTGTCGTTTCATATTGGGCTGATGGCGAGGGTTCAGGCCCGGCACGAGATCGCGGGAGGGAACGAGCTTCACGAATTTCTCTCAACCACACATCGGAAGATGTATCAGGCGCATCTCGCCTTGGACGAGGCTGACGAGATCGAGGATTTTCAGGGCATTGGCCTCCAGTGCCGTGAGGTGATGACTTCCTTCACGCGCGAAGTTGTCGCTGCGGGGTTGTTTGACGAATTGAAAGACGCGCCGAAGATGGGCGACTTTGTAGCATGGTCCGATCATGTGATCGGAGTCCGAGCGGCGGGCGGCGCGGCCGAATATGTCCGTGGGTATCTCAAGGCGATCTGCCAAAAAGGCTGGCAGCTCGCGAACTGGCTTACCCACGCGAAAAACGCCACTCGCGCCGACGCGGAGCTTTGCATTTCGGCGACAGAACACCTCCTGCAGGAATTAATCACCCTTGCTCTGAAGGCCATGGCACGCAGCCCAGAGAAATGCGGGCGCTGTGGCTCTTTCAAGATCAATGTGACTTGGCGCCCCGATGAAGGGGAATATGTCGCAACATGCGACGTTTGCGGCGCGGAAGCGCTGCAACAGCCTTCGCAGGACAGTGTGGCCACCGAGGAGTCGTGAAACCAGATTTGCGATTGTGGGCAGCGAACGCGTGCCAGCGGCTCTTACGATACCCTCCAGACCAAAATGGGTAAGCTGGGACCGATACGCGCGAATTGGTGGTTAGGCGCTTAGCCGCCGCCCATCTTTCCACGCGGCCTTCGTCATCGCTGTCCTACAAGTGCTCGCTCGGCCTATAGTCAGCCCATGCCATTCCGCCGCCTTTCGCACCCGGCAGAAGGGAAATCGGCCCCAATCACGTCCTCCCACCCCCTCAGTTGCACCAATGGCAACCCTCAACTTCCTCAACTTCGGTGGCGCGTCACTGTCGCGTCGCGGTCGCTTCCCATACCAAGGCATGTATCGACTCAGCCGCATGGAGCGAGGCACTAAACCATGGTCCGGGAAGGCGGGGAGTGCGCGTCCGGATAGTGATCTCTCATCGAAGTTCACATGCAAAAGGGAGTGACGGACATGAGCAACTATCTGACCACGAAGGACGGCACCCGCATCTTCTACAAGGACTGGAGCAACGGGCAGCCGGTCGTCTTCTCGCATGGCTGGCCGCTTTCGGCCGATGCGTGGGACGCGCAGATGTTCTTCCTGGGTGAGCGCGGCTACCGCGTGATCGCGCATGACCGTCGCAGCCATGGCCGTTCGGATCAGGTGTGGGCCAACAACACCATGGATCAATATGCCGACGATCTGGCCGAACTGATCGAGAAGCTCGACCTCAAGGACGTGATCCTGATCGGCCATTCCACCGGCGGCGGCGAAGTGACCCGTTATGTCGGCCGGCACGGCACGAAGCGGCTCGCCAAGGTCGTCCTGCTCGGCGCGGTTCCGCCGCTGATGCTCAAGACCGAAGCCTATCCCGGCGGCCTGCCGATCGAGGTGTTCGACGATATCCGCAAGAACACGCTCGGCAACCGCACGCAGTTCTTCAAGGATCTCGCCATCCCCTTCTATGGCTATAACCGCGACGGCGCGGTGTTGTCCGAAGGCATTCGCGACAGCTTCTGGCTGCAGGGGATGCTCGGCGGCATCAAGGGCCAGTATGAATCGATCAAGGCTTTCTCGGAGAGCGATTTCACCGAGGATCTGAAGAAGATCGACGTGCCGACGCTGATCGTTCACGGCGATGACGACCAGATCGTGCCGATCGGCAATTCCGCGCTGCGTTCGGCCAAGCTCGTCCCCAACGCGACCTTGAAGGTCTACGAAGGTGCGCCGCACGGCCTCTCGCAGACGCATACCGATCGCTTCAACGCCGATCTGCTCGCCTTCATCCAGGGCTGAGCCCACATCCCTCGTCATCCAGCGAAGGCTCGGATGACGAGGGCCAAGGAGTCATCGCATGACCAACCAGGTTACTGGCACCGCGCTCATCACCGGTGCATCGTCCGGCATTGGCGCCACCTATGCGGATCGGCTTGCGAGGCGCGGCCATGATCTCGTCCTCGTCGCCCGCAGTGCCGGCAAGCTGGAGGCACTGGCCGATCGGCTGCGCAAGGAAACCGGCGTCAAGGTCGAGACGCTTCCCGCCGATCTCGGCAAGGCCGATGATCTCCGCAAGGTCGAACAGCGGCTGCGCGGGGATGCGGGCATCACGATCCTCGTCAACAATGCCGGCATTGTCGGCGATGGCCCGCTGGCCAGTGCCGACCCGGACAAGCTGGAAGCGATGATCCAGGTCAATGTGATCGCGACGACCCGGCTTGCCTCTGCCATCTTCCCCCGGCTGCTCGCGGCGGATGCGGGTGCGATCATCAACATCAGTTCGGTGACGGCCTTGATGTCCGGCGCGTTCGAGCCCGGCTATGGCGCGACCAAGGCCTATCTCCTCAACTTCACCGAAGCGCTGAAAGCCGAAGCGGGATCGAGCAAGGTCCGCATCCAGGCGGTGCTGCCCGGCATCACCCGCACCGCGATCTGGGAAGGGCCGCACGCCAAGCTCGATCTCGTCCCCGCCGAAATGGTGATGGACGTGAACGAGATGGTCGATGCCTCGCTCGCCGGCTTCGATCAGGGTGAGGTGGTGACGATCCCGTCGCTGCCGGATGCGGGCGACTGGGACGATTATGTCGCCGCGCGCGAGGCGCTGGCCCCGAACCTGAGCCACGCGAAGGCTGCCACGCGGTACGGGTTGTAGCACCCGTCATCCCAGCGCAAGCTGGGATCGCCCTCGGTAGCACGCGCGGTCAGAAGCAAAGCGATCCCAGCCTGCGCTGGGATGACAGCTTGGGGAGGGGATTGGGTAGGATTTTGATCCCTCGGCTGTCACCTTCCGATCTTTCCAGCTTATGGCCCAAACCATAGCCTCTCCACCGAACCGGCGGCCTGCCGGCAACGATAATGGAGAGGCAAAATGGCGACAGCACCTTCGATCGCACCCGACGAGAAGCTCGTCTCGGTCGACTCGCACGTCTTCTACACCGATGAATGGGTCGTCCCGCGGCTGTCGCAGCGGCTCCGTGAAGGCTGGGTCGAGGGCAACAAGAAATATCAGGCGATGGAACTGGCCAAGCGCGGCGGCTTCATCCCCGATATCAACGACATCATGGACCCGGTCGCGTGGAACGATCCTGGCCATTACGAGCCGCACGCCAAGCTCGCGTCGATGGACCGCGACAGCGTGTTCGCCGAGGTGATCTTCCCCGAGGTCGGCGGCGCGAAGATGTGCAGCCCCGAAATCATGGGCAATGACTGGAAGGACATGCTGTCCGGCTTCAACGACGCGATCGCGGATTTCGCGGCGGTCGATCCCCAGCGGCTGATGTGCGCCTACCAGCTCCTGCCGCATGACATCGACGCATCGGTCAGGGAAGTCGAGCGGGTCGCCAAGCGTGGCGCGCGCTGCGTGCAGTTGCCGCCTTTCCCGACCGAACTCGGCCTGCCCGATTATTTCGACGACCGTTATGACCGGCTATGGGCGATCCTGCAGGAAACCGGCATCACCGTCCTCAACCACCTGGACAACAACGCCAAGGGTTATGAGCTGATCAAGCGCGATCCGACGCCGATGAAGGGCGTTGCGCTCGGCCTGCCGGGCTTCCAGCTCGCCGAAACGATCTGCTTCTGGATCCTGGCCGGCACGCTGGAGAAGTTCCCCAAGCTCAAGGTGATGTTCGTCGAGCCGGGCCTGGGCTGGCTGCCCTTCCTGTTCGACATGATCCTTGATGGCCGCATCATCCAGGGCCATTACAGCTTCCCGAAGCTGAAGATGCTGCCGAGCGAATATTTCAAGCGGCAGATGGGCGCGACCTTCATGTACGAGCCACTCGGCCTGAAATATTGCTACGACTATTTCGGCCCGGACTGCCTCTATTGGTCGACCGACTTCCCGCATCCCGCGACGTCGTGGCCGAACTCGCGGGCGCTGATGGAAAAGCAGTTCACCGCTGCCGGCATCCCCGATGCCGATCGTCGCAAGATCGTCTGCGACAACGGCCTGCGGATGTTCGCGACGAACTGAGGCAATGGGGACCGAAGCGGCGTTCGATACGCCGATCGAAAGGCGCGGCGGCTGGCTTTCCGGCCCGCCGCGCCGGCCTCGGCAGATGCTCGACGGCCAGGATTTCCACGGCCGCGCGACGATCCATGATGATGGCGTCGCGCAATCCATGGGCTTTGCCGGCGGCACGATCGAGGGGCCGACGCATCTGAGCCAGTTCGCGCCGCTGGGCTTCGCCGCCTGGGGCCGGGACTGGTTCGAGCGCGGCTGCCTGTCGATGCACTACCGCACCGCCTGTACCGATGGCGACGAGGCGCGTGCCTTCATGGCCGAGCCTGCGGGTGACATCTCCGCGATCCGCCTGGAGCGTGCGGACGGTGGGGAAGTGCTGACCGGCACCGCCTTGATCGGCGAAGCGGAGAGCGATCTCGATCGCCGGCTGGCCGCGGCCGGCCCACCCGAAAATCCGCTGATCCTGCGCGATGTGAAGGTCGGCATGATCCGTCCGCGCGTGGCGGTGCGAATGGGCATGGATGACGTCATGGGGCCGCTCTACCCCTTCACGCTCCGGCAGAAGCTGGCGCTGATTACGGAACCATCGCCCTGGTACGAAAGCGCGGACAATCCCTGGGGTCGTCCCATCATCCCGTTCGAGATGGTGAGCGTGCTCGCCAACCAGCTGTTCGACAGTGATCCCTTCCCGGTGCTCGGCCCCACCGTCGACCTGATCGTCGATCATGAGGTGCGGATGCTCGCCGGCCCATTGTTCGTGGGCGAGGATTATGAGGTGGAGCGCGCCGTCGTCGGCATCAGCGGCAGCCGCCGCACCGAAAGCCTGTGGGTGCGATCCAGCATCTTCCGCCCGGGCGAGGATCGGCCGATCGCCGTCAACCTGCAGAATACGGCGAGCCTGATCGAGAGCCTTCCGGGCCATCTCGTGCAGGCAATGGCCTGAACGCAAAGGCCACGCCTTGCCAAGCCGTCCCCGATCACCCAGTCTTGCCTGGCTTGGACAATCGGGAGCGGATCAGGTGGCCGCGGCCACGCTTATCGACCATTATGCGCGGACCTTCCTCGCCAGCGCCGAACGCGGCGGGCTCGACCCCGCTGTCGTGGCGGAGGGGCGGGTGCCGGTTGCCGGCCGCTATGATGGCGCCGCGCTCTCCGCCATTTCGCGCAACGCCAAGCTGTTGATGCGGGACGAATTGTGCGGGCTCACCGCGCATCCGCTGCGCCTCGGCGCCTTCGAACTGATGTGCGAGATCGGCACGCTGAGCGAGACGGTGGGCGATGCGCTCGATCGCGCCTTCCGCTTCTATGCCACCGCGACCGAGGACATGGTCTTCACCCTCGCCGACGATGGCGAGCATGAGGCGGTCATCACCGCCGCCATCCCCGATACCGGCCATGATCCGGCGCGCGTGCTGCCCGGCTGGTGGCTCGTCTTCTGGCAGCGCTTCGCCCAATGGCTGATGGGGGAAAAGTTCGCGGTGATCGCCGCCGATCTTCCCGGCGATCCCGCTGTGCCGGTGGGCGAATATATCGAAGTGCTCGGCTGCGAATGCGTGTTCGGCACCGATGTCGCGCGGCTGAGCTTTGCCCGCAATGTGCTGGCCCGCCGGGTGGTGCGCGTGCCGGCGGACATCCCTCGCTTTCTCGCCCACCGGCCGGTCGACATGCTGACGGTGGACGATGTCGGTGACGGCTTGGTGACGGCGATCCGGTCGCGGATGCGCGCGCATCTCGAAAGCCACCAGGCGCTGCCCAAGCTCGAGACCTTGGCGGAGGGCTTCGGCATGTGCGGCCAGACCCTGCGTCGCCGGCTGGAGGCCGAGGGATCGAGCTACCGCGCGCTCAAGGCCGATGTCCGGCGCGAGGTCGCCTTGCTTTGCCTCCACGACGGATCGATCCCGATCAGCCAGATCGCCGCCCGCGCCGGCTTTGCCGAGCCGAACGGGTTGGCGCGGGCGATCCGATCCTGGGCCGGGGTCTCACCGACCGCCTATCGCCGCATGGTGCTGGATCGCGCGGGGCAGGGGGCGGCGCATTAGGCTGTGTGGACAATTCGGCTCTTGGCCGTAATTGCGGTTTTCCCGCCCGAGTGCTGACTGACAGGACACGCGGACATTGCGGACATCCATCCCCCTTTCCGTCACCCCGGACTTGTTCCGGGGTCCACCGCCCGGCTGGGCGTATTTGCTAACGGTTCAGGTCTTGGCAGCGTCGCCTGATCCTAGATGCAGCGCCGGTACTCGATCATCAATGCCAGTGCGTGCGTAACGGTGGACCCCGGAACAAGTCCGGGGTGACGAAAAGGTGGTGTCCACTTCCCCCGACAAGGCAGGCCTCCAGTGCTTGAGACCTGCCGCCTGAAACCGGACGGTGGTTCACCATGAGATTTGTCCACGCAGCCTAGGCAACGGCACCATCATTCATTTCCCGGCATGCCAGCGGAGGCTGGCATCCATGGCTCTTTCCACTCGCGACGGCGGTCGTTGCCGCGCGAGCCATGGACCCCAGCCTCCGCTGGGGTGACGGCTTGGGGAGGAGGTGGGCAGCCGAACCAAAAAGGCCGCTCACTCCATCGACAAGCCACCCACGCAGATCGTCCAGCACCGCTTGCGCCGTCCGCACCGATGGTCAACAAACGGAGCCATTCGGCATTGGCAAAGGACCATTCCATGAAATCTGTCGGCCTGTTCTCCCTGCTTGCGCTCCTCTCTTCCACCGCGCTGGCCGCGGGGCCGGGCCATCCGGTGGCCGAGGAACAGGCGCTCGATCTCGCCAAGAAGTCGATCGCGCTGCGGTCGGTCGCGGGGCCGGGCAACAAGACGCCGGAAGTGGCCGAGCTGTTCAAATCCTCGCTCGTCGCCGCCGGCTTTTCTGCCAGCGATATCGAGATCACGCCGATCGACGATACCGCTTACATGATCGCGCGCTGGCCGGGCAGCGATCCCAAGCTGAAGCCGCTGGTGATTTCCGGCCATATCGACGTGGTCGAGGCCAAGCCCTCCGATTGGGAGCGCGATCCGTTCACGCCGATCGTCGAGAATGGCTATCTCTACGGCCGCGGCGCGACCGACATGAAGCTGGACGCGGCGCTTGCCGTCGCGTCGCTCGTCGAACTCAAGCGGCAGGGCTACAAGCCGCGTCGCACGATCATCCTCGAATTCTCGGGCGACGAGGAAACGACGATGAAGACCAGCGCGATCATCGCCGAGAAATTGAAGGACGCCGATCTCGTCCTCAATATCGACGGCGGCGGCGGGATGATGTCCGAAGAGGGCAAGCCGCTCTATTTCACCTGGCAGGGTGCCGAGAAGACCTATGCCGATTTCGAGCTGACCGTCACCAACCCCGGCGGCCACAGCTCCGCGCCGCGCAAGGACAATGCGATCAACCAGCTGTCCGCGGCGCTGGCGCGGATCGGCCAGTATCAGTTCAAGCCCGAGGTGAACGAACTGACCCGGCAGTCCTTCGTCGAAGCCGCGAAATATGAAGACCCGCAGACGGCGGCGGCGATGAAGGCGTTCGCGGCCAACCCCGCCGACAAGGCGGCAATCGCGACGCTGAACGCCAATCCATCGATGATCGGCAAGATCGGCACGACCTGCGTGACGACGATGATCAATGGCGGCCATGCTCTGAACGCGCTGCCGCAGCGCGCCACCGCGAACATCAACTGCCGCATCTTCCCCGGCCACAAGCCTGCGGACATTATGGCGGAACTGCAGCGCGTCGCGGCGGAGCCGGCGATCAGCTTCAAGGACGTGACCGAAGGATCGGTGCCCAACGACGCATCGCCGATGCGGCCCGATTTCGTGGCGGCGGTGAAGAAGGCTTTGGGTAAGGTCTATCCGGGCGTGCCGGTCTTCCCGGCCATGTCCTCGGGCGCGAGCGACAGCATGTGGTTCCGCTATCAGAACGTGCCGAGCTACGGCGCGAGCCCTGTCTTCATGAAGGAATCCGACGATTTCAGCCACGGCCTGAACGAACGGACGCCCGTGAGCAATATCGCGCCGTCGATCAGCTATTATCTGTCGCTGTTCACTGATCTTTCGCGCTGACGGTGGCAGCGATGGCCGAGCTGATCCTCCACGAATATTCCAACAGCGGAAATTGCTACAAGATCCGGCTGACGGCGGCGCTGCTGGGTACTCCGATCGAGCGGCGTGAATATGACATCATGGCGGGGGAGACGCGGACGCCGGCCTTCCTCGCCAACGTCAATGACAATGGCCGCATCCCGGTGCTGCAGATCGGCGATCGCTTCCTGCCCGAAAGCAACGCCGCCTGCGTGTGGCTGGCGGACGGATCGCCGCTGATCCCGGCCGATCGCTTCGACCGCGCGGACATGCTGCGCTGGATGTTCTTCGAGCAATATAATCACGAGCCCAACGTCGCCACGCTCCGCTTCTGGCTGGCCTTCGTCGGCGAAAATGCGCTGAGCGAGGCGCAGCGCGCGGCGATCCCCGGCAAGCGGGCCGGCGGCGATGCGGCGCTGGCGGTGATGGAGAAGCATCTGCGCACGAGTGGCGGCTTCTTCGTCGGCAGCGCGATCAGCCTCGCCGACATCTGCCTCTACGCCTACACGCATGTCGCGGGCGAGGGCGGCTTCGATCTCTCGGCCTATCCCGCCATCTCCGCCTGGATCGCGGCGGTGGAGCGTACATCGGGTTACATTCCGATCACCGCCTGACGGCCTGCGGCTCTTCTGCCGTCGTTGCGTAATGTGGCCGCCATTGCTTCGTCCAGGACTGACAGTCGCGCGCGCCCGTTTTAAGGGTCAGGCCTGATATCGCGATTGGGGAAATCATATGAGCGGACGCAGCATCATCGTGACGGGCGGTTTCGGGGCGCTTGGCCGGGTTGTGGCGGCGGCCTTCGCCGCGCAGGGCGACAGGGTCGCGCGGATCGATTTCGCTCCCACGGCGCCCGACAGCCTGGCCGGAGGCGTGGATCTGGCGGGCGTCGACCTGACCGACGCCGCGGCGGTGGAACGCGCGGTAGCTGAAGTGACGGCGAAGCTCGGCGGGATCGATGTGCTCGTCAACATCGCCGGCGGTTTCACCTGGGAAACGCTCGATGGCGGCAGCATCGCGAGTTGGGAGAAGATGTTCACGATGAACATCAAGTCCAATGCCACCATCACCAAGGCGGTGCTGCCCGCGGTCCAGGCCAGCGCGGCTGGCCGCATCATCAATATCGGTGCGGGCGCGGCGGTGCAGGCGGCGATGGGGATGGGCGCCTATGCCGCGTCCAAGGCGGGCGTCCACCGCCTTACCGAGGCGCTGGCGGCCGAGCTTGCCGACAGCAACGTCACCGTGAACGCCGTCTTGCCGAGCATCATCGACACGCCGACCAATCGTGCCGACATGCCCGATGCCGATACCAGCAAGTGGGTGAAGCCGCAGGCGATCGCCGATGTGATTCTTTTCCTCGCGTCTCCCGCGGCACGATCGATCAGCGGCGCCCTGATCCCGGTGACGCGCGGCCAGCCGGATTGATCTCGCGCTGCCGGGGTCAGGCCCTGCGCATCTCCGCGAAGGAAGCGCTGCGCAGCGACAGAAAGCCGCGGACTTCCTCAGCCGGCAGCGCGCTGGAATAGAGGAAGCCCTGCCCGGTATCGCAGCCCATGGCGATCAGGTCGCGTTCCTGCGCCGTGGTTTCGACGCCTTCGGCGACGACTTCGAGGTTCAGGCAGTGGCCGAGGTTGATGACGGTCGCCGAAATCGCCTCGGCATCGGCGTTTGATCCGATCTTTTCGATGAACGACCGGTCGATCTTGAGCAGGTCGACCGGGAACTGGTTGAGGTGGGATAGCGAGGCATAGCCCGTGCCGAAATCGTCGAGCGCGATGCGGATGCCGTGATCGCTGAGGTGACGCAGCGCATCCTTCACATCCTCGGCGCTCTGGCCCAGAAACACGCTTTCGGTGACTTCGATCTGGATGCAGGCAGGCGCAACGCCGCATCCGTCGAGGCGGGCGAGGATCGTTTCGGCAAACCCACCCCTGCGGAAATCGGCGGCGGTGACGTTGATCGCGACATGGCCGAAGGCGATGTCGTCATGCACCCAACGCTGCACATCTTTCAGCACCTTCTCCAGCATCCGGTCGCTGATCGGGCCGCCGAGTGCCGGATCGTCGAACGCCGCCTTAATGAGATCGGGGCCCTGCAATCGGCCGTCGCGATCCTTCCAGCGCAAGAGCGCCTCGAAGCCGACCGTCTGTTGGGTTCGCAGCGAGATCTTCGGCTGATAATGCGGGATGATCGTGTCGCGCTGGAGGGCGTAGCGCGCTGCGGCGATCATCGCCTGATGCTTTTCCACCTCGACCATCATCGCGCGTTCGAAGATGCGGAGTTGCGCCCGGCCGCCGGCCTTGGCGGCATAGAGGGCGACGTCGGCCGCCTTCATGATCTCGGAACGGAGCTTGCCGTCGCGCGGGATCAGGCTGGCGCCGATGCTGGTGCCGCATTCGATCAGGCGGCCGGCATGGCTGAACGGTTCCCGCAGCGCCTCAAAGATCCGCGCGGCCGTGCGCTCGACCTCCGCTTCGGTGCGGGCGTTCAGGATGATCGCGAATTCGTCGCCGCCGGTTCGGGCGACGATATCCCCTTCACTCACCGCCGAGCGGAGATGCCTGGCGAAGGTGCAGAGGAGCGCGTCACCGCCATCATGCCCCAGCGTGTCGTTGATCGACTTGAAGTTGTCGACATCAACGACCAGCAAAGCTCCCGCCATCGCCAGGTTGGCATCGTCGAGCATCGCGTCGAGACGATCCTGCAGCACGGCCCGGTTGGGCAGGCCCGTCAGGGCATCGTGCTGCGCCATCCAGATCGCCTGTTCCTCGGACTTCTTCTGGTGGGTGATGTCGCGCGACACGACGATCAGGCGGCCCGATCCGTCAGAGATGGGGTTGGCGATGACGTGGAACCAGCGCTTATGGCCGCTGGCGTCGAAATCATGCGTGATCAGATTTTCCGATCGCCCTGACTTCGCATTTTCCAGGACGCGCTGGCCCGCGCCGCGATCGCGCTCGGGCAGCAGAGTCAGCCAGTCTCGTCCCATCAAGTTTTCATCGTCGAAACGATCCGAATTGGGCTCGTTGCAGAAGATCACGCGACGCTCTGCATCAAGGATCAGCGTATAGTCGGGACTGGACTTCAAGATCGTCTGGTTGAGCGATTCGCTGCGCTGAAGATCGCTGAGCGCGGTCATTCGCGACACCATCATCCGGTGCAGCGTGAAGGATGCAGAGAAGATCGTCACCATGAAGATCGGCAACTGCACGCTGATCATCGGCAGGATCGGCTCGGCCGTCATCAGCCCGGCAGCGGCGCAGGGCGCGAGTGCAAGGAAGACCATCAGCGCCGCCAGCCGCGGCGTGCCGAAATTGCGCAGGCAGATGCCGCACACCATCGCTGCGGCGGAAAGGCAGGCGATCGTCGCCAGCACCCAATCACTGCTGGTGAGGCACAGGGCGGTGCCGACTCCGACGGAGCCCGACCAGAAGCAGGAGAGGATGGCGGCGGCCAGGCGGGGCGGCGTGCGGCCGGCTTGCAATGCTGGCTGTCCACGGACGAGGATCGTCAGCCGGATCACACCGAGAACGACCTCGAACAGCAGCCAGCCGATGAAGGGGGCGGTCGGGTGTCGCCAGACGGCGACCGATGCGACCGCGGCGGTGTTGAGGATGCCGCCAAGGAAGATCGGCACCGACGTGAAAAGGCCGTTCATCAGCTGCACGGCGATCGCATCCGGAAGCTTGTCCCGCGAGCCGAGGAGCCATGCCGTCAGCCTTTCACCTGGCTCCCTTCGCGAACCCATCCCAGTCCAAATCCCGCCACTGCCAAGCCGGAACGCTACCGACCAATAGTTAACAACACCAACATAATCGCCGCCGTTCGCGACGAACGGAGGAAATGATTTTCTATCAACTTCAATAGGTTGATCGTTCCGGACGAGATATGGTCCGGCAAGCTGCCGCCTAGGCTGTGCATTGCGATATCGGCAACAAATTTTAAAAGTCGTTGTCTTTCAATCGTAATATCACGACCACGCGGGTGTCACAACTGCTGCCTAACGCGCCCCGGACCAACACCGGGAAGCCCAACAATGAAAACGCGTTACCAGATTTCGTCCGCCGCCATTGCGATCACGCTGGCGCTCTTGTCCGCCTCTTATGCCCAGGCCCAGACGGCCGATGCCTCCGCCGAAGACATCGTCGTCACCGGCCAACGCGCCCAGCAGGAACGCGCAATCGCCGCCAAGCGCGACGCGATCGGCGTGACCGACGTGGTTGCTGCCGACGAGATCGGCCGACTGCCCGATCGCAACGTGGCGGAAGTGGTCGAACGGCTGCCCGGCGTCGGCGTCACCTATGATCAGGGCGAGGGACGCTATGTGGCGATCCGCGGCGTGCCCTCGGATCTCAACGGCTACACCGTCAACGGCATCGAGATCGGCAATCCCGATGGGCAGACCCGATCGCTGCCGCTCGATGTGATTTCGGGCCAGCTCCTCAACCGGGTCGAGGTCGCGAAGGTCAAGACGGCCGACATGGACGGGCAGGGCATCGGCGGGTCGATCAACCTCGTCACCCAGACCGCCTTCGATTTCCGCGATCCCTTCGCGCTCACCATCAACGCCCAGGCCGGCTATCAGGAACTCAACGACAAGGTGCCGATCCGCGGCGACGTCAGCATCGCCAAGCGCTTCGGCGCCGACGAGCAGTTCGGCGTGACATTGGGCGCAAGCTACTCCGACCGCACCTTCACCAGCTACGGCTTCTATCCGGACGATTGGCGCCCGGTGGAAGGCGCCGCGCGCGGCGGCATGCCGATCAACACCAAGCTCACCGATTACAGCCTGAAGCGCGAACGCATCGGCGCGACCGGATCGTTCGACTGGCGCCCGAGCGACGACCATCAATTCTATATCCGCGGCATATACAGCAAGTTCACCGAGGACGAATATCGCCAGCGCTATCGCTTGGATTTCGCGACCGATGCGCTGATCGCCTCACCGAATTTCACGCTCAATCCCGACGGCGAGAGCGGCACCGTCACGGGCACGCCCAATGTCGGCACCGGCCCGGAACGGCGGCAGGATCTGCGGCAGGAACATAAGGAAAAGTCCGTGCTGGCGGGCATGATCGGCGGTTCGAGCCGGTTCGACGCGCTCAAGCTGGATTATGTGCTGGCGCGCGTCCACAATGAGGTGCGCGAGCCGAACCAGCTCTGGCAGTTCCGCTGCAACCCCGGCACCGTCGACTTCGATTTCAGCGACAAGATCTTCTCGGCGACGCCCCGCACCGAATGCGACGCCAGCCAGATGAACTTCCGCCAATATACCGAGCAGAATGAGCGCGGGGACGAGGATATCTGGCAGGGCCGGGTCGACGCGACCTATGATCTGGCGGGTTTAAGCGACGGCAGCTTCCTCAAGCTCGGCGGCAAATATCGCACCACCGACAAGGATTTCGACTCCAGCAACGATACCTGGACGCGGGGCAGTTCGGCCAACCGCTTCACGCTGGCCCAATATGATCTCGCCGGCGATCCGGTGTTCGTCTCGCCGCAGGACGGCAAGCCGTTCCTCATTTCGCCGACGATCGACCTCGACAAGATCCGCGCCTTCACCGCGGAGAATCTGTCGAGCGCTTTGTTCGTCAAGGACAATGCCACCTCGCTGTCCAACGCCACGCTCAACGATTTCGTCGTCGATGAGGACATCACCGCCGCCTACGCCATGGCCAATCTGCGGTTCGGCGCGGTGACGATCACGCCCGGCCTGCGTTTCGAGCATACCAAGCTGAAGGTCACGGGTTTCCGGCTGGAGGAAGGCACGACCGTCGTGCCCGCGACCAGCAGCAACAGCTATGACGACTGGCTGCCGAGCCTGATCGTGCGGATCGAGCCTTCGTCGGACACGGTGTTCCGCCTGGCCTATTCGCGCAGCCTCGGCCGGCCCAATTACAGCCAGCTCTCGCCGGGCGGATCGGTCAGCTATGAGGATGGTGCGACGCCGGGCACGTTCGAAGGCTCGGTCTCGCTCGGCAATTCCGACCTCAAGCCCTATCGCGCCGACAATCTCGATGCGTCGGCCGAATGGTATTTCGCCAAAGGTGGCCTGATCTCGGTGGGCGTCTTCGCGAAGTTCATCAAGAACCCGATCTTCACGCAGAGCTACACGCTCAACAACGTCACCTTCGACGGGCGCCTCTATGACGTGCTCGATTTCTCGCAGCCGCTGAATGCGGACAAGGGCGATATCGTCGGTATCGAGGCCGCCTATCAGCAGCAGTTTACCTTCCTGCCGGGGCTGCTGTCCGGCTTCGGCGTCGAACTGACGGGAACGCTGGTCAATTCGACGCTGCGGCTGCCGGACGGGCGCTCGTCCTCCTTCCCCAGTCAGTCCGATTTCCTGTTCGGCGCGCAGCTCTTCTACCAGAAGGGTATCGTCGAAGCCTCGATCGCCTATCACAACACCGGCAAGGCGCTGCTGTCGGCGGGCGATCTCAGCTATCAGGATCAGTATAATGACGATCTTCGCCGCCTGGACGCCAAGGTGAGTGTGGAAGTGATGCCCAATATCCGCTTGTTCGCCGAAGCCCAGAACCTGACCGACGAGCCGACCCGGCAATATCAGGGCGGCGGCCGCGATTGGATCATCCAGAATGAGCGCTACGGCCGCACATTCTACGGCGGCATCTCGGCGAAGTTCTGATGATCGGTCTGCTTGCTTTGCTGGCGGCGGCGACGGGTGAAAGCCCGTCGCCGTCCGCGACCGAGGTCGAGCGCTTCGCCGCGCCCGAGGCGCATCAGGGCGTCGTCGCCGACAAGCGTTACGTCTACGCCATATCCAACAGCCAGATCGGCAAATATGACCGGCGCACGCGCCAGCGGATCGCGCTGTGGCAGGGCGATCCACGCCTGTTCATCCACATGAACAGTTGCTCCTTGCTGGGCACGAGGATGGTGTGCGCGGCGTCCAACTACCCGAACGTGCCGCAGGCCAGTTCGATCGAATGGTTCGATGTCGCGAAGATGCAGCATGTCGCCACCCGCAGCCTCGGCCCCGGCCGCGGTTCGCTGACCTGGCTCGATTGGCATGACGGAAGCTGGTGGGCCTGTTTCGCCAATTATGACGGCAAGGGCGGGGAGGCCGGTCGCGATCATCGCACCACGGTGCTCGTCCGCTTCGACCGCAATTTCGTCGAGCAGGGGGCGTGGTTCTTCCCGGAAACAGTGCTCGAACGCTTCGCACCGCGCAGTTCGTCGGGCGGGGCGTGGAATGCGGATGGCCTGCTTTACGTCACCGGGCATGACCGGCCGGAGGCTTATGCCCTGAAGCTGCCGGCCGCCGGATCGCGGCTGGAGCATGTCGCGACGATCGCACTGCCGACCCCCGGCCAGGCGATCGCCTGGGATCGCGCCAACCCCCGCCTGCTCTGGTCGATCGCGCGGGAAACGAACGAGGTAGTGGCGAGCGAACTGCCCAAAATAGCACGCTGATCCGCGCTGGCCCCCACGCGCCGATCGACCTACACTCCGGCGCCATGCACGCGACGATGGGGGCGTCGATGGATCAGGTCGCGGGGTCAGCCACTGTTGTTCCTTCCGGTGCCCTGACAGCGGGCGCGCGGTTGCGCTCGATCGACATTCTCCGCGGTCTCGTGATCGTCATCATGGCGCTCGATCATGTCCGCGATTATCTCCACATCAGCGGCTATGCGCTCGATCCGCTCGATCCAGAGCAGAGCTGGGGGCTGCTCTACGCCACCCGCTGGATCACCCATTTCTGCGCGCCGACCTTCGTCTTCCTCTCCGGCCTTTCCGCCTGGCTCCAGCACGTAAAGGGCAAGCCGACGCCGATATTGTCGCGCTTCCTGCTGTTGCGCGGCCTGTGGCTGCTGCTGCTGGAGGTGACGGTGATGAGCTTCGGCTGGGCCTTTTCGGTCCCCTGGCTCCTCTTCCTGCAAGTGATCTGGGCGATCGGCTGGTCGATGATTGCGCTTGCCGCCCTTGTTTGGTTGCCGCGGATCGCGGTGCTGGCGATCGGCATCGCCATCATCGCCGGGCATAATCTGTTCGACGGTGTTGACCCGGCAGCGCTCGGAGCGTGGGGGCCGCTCTGGCAGTTCCTCCAGACCGGCGGCATCTGGCCACCGTCAGCCGTGCCGCCCGAAGGCGTGATCGCGTTCCAGGCCTATCCGGTGCTTGCCTGGATTGGCGTGATGGCGTTCGGATACGGCATCGGCGCGGTCTTCCTGTCGCCCGCGCGCGATCGCATTCTGCCCTTCATCGGCCTCGGCATGATCGGCCTGTTCCTACTGCTCCGCCTCACGTCGGCCTATGGCGATCCCCAGCCATGGACGGTGCATGCGGATTTCGGCGCGACGCTGATGGATTTCCTCGATGTCCGCAAATATCCGCCCTCGCTGCTCTATGTCTGCGCGACGATCGGCCCGGTCCTGATGCTCGTGCCGCTGATCGAGCGCTGGAGGGGAGTGGTCGCCGAATTCTTCCGCACCTTCGGTGCCGTGCCGCTCTTTGCCTACGTGCTTCACATCTATCTCGTCCACACGCTCAGCCTGATCGTGCTGATCGCGACGGGGCGGCCGATCGCGGGTTCGTTCGACGCTATCCGCAACGCCATCTTCATGCCCCAACTGCTGGAAGGCACGGGCCAGTCTTTATGGGTGGTCTACGCCACCTGGGCGGTCGCCATCGCGATCCTCTATCCGCTGTGCCGCTGGTGGGGCGACCTCAAGGTCCGCCGTCGCGACTGGTGGCTCAGCTATTTGTGAGAAGCTCTTTCACAGCAATGGGCTGACCAGCCGGGCGACATTTTCCGCCAGTTTGCGCAGCCGGCCCCGCTCGCGCCAGGCTTCCAGCGAAACCTCGTCGCTGCCGTTGATATAGTCGCGCTGGATCGTCTGCAGTTCGTCGAGCGCGTGCTGATCGAACAGCAGCAAGCTCACTTCCTCGTTGAGCTGGAAAGAACGGATATCGACATTGCTCGATCCGACGATCCCGAGCCGCCGATCGATGCGGACGCTCTTCGCGTGGAGCAGGAAATCGCGGTAGCGGTGGATATGGATGCCGCGGGCCAGCAGCTCGGTATAGAAGGATTCCTGCGCCAGCCGCACCAGCCATTGATCTGCGACCGCCGACACGATGATCCGCACGTCTACCCCGCGCAGCACCGCCGTCCGGAGCGCGCCGAGCAGCCCCTCGTCGGGAATGAGATAGGGGGTGACGAGGACGATCTCGCTTTCCGCTTGCCCGATCTGCCACGTCAGCAGCGTCGAAAATCCGCCCTTGGGATAGTCGGCGCCGCTCGGCAGCACCTGCAGCGCGGAAGGGCCCCTGCTTTCCGGGATGTCGACCATATCGGCCAGCATCGTCTCGGTCTCGAGGAACCAGTCCGCCACGAACACCGCGGACATGGCGGCGACCAACGGCCCCGTCACGCGGACGACCAGTTCCCGGTTCGTCACGCCCGGCCGGAAATCCCTGGCGACGATGTTCTGCGATCCGGAATAGCCGACCCTGCCGTCGACGATAAACAGCTTGCGATGGTTGCGCATGTCGCGCCGGGTGCGTCCGCGCAGCAGGCGAAAGGGCAGGGCCGCGCGCACATGCACGCCTTCGGCTTCCAGCAGGCGCAGCGTGTTTCTGATCCAGCGATAGGAGCCGACCGGATCGATCAGCACATGGCACGTCACCCCGCGCCGCACCGCCCGGCCAAGCGCGGTAATGACTGTCCTGCCCGTTGCATCGTCGGCGAAGATGTAGGCGAGGATGCGGACATGATCGCGGGCGCCATCAATGTCGGCCACAAGCCCGTCGATCATCCCGTCATAATCAGTGAGCAGCTCGATATGGTTGCCGCCGACCGCGGGCAAATAACCCAGCCGCTCCGCCAGTTCGGTGATGTCGGATGTGTCGGTGGGCGCTGCCTGCTGCAATTTCGCCGTGACGATCGCGAAGAACGGCCGCAGCCGTTCGAAGCGTGCCGCGCGCCAGCGGGGGAAACGCGGCGATCCGATCGCCAGGAAAAGGATCAGCCCCGGCACCGGCAGGAAGAAGATCAGCAACAGCCAGCTTGCCGCGGCCGTCGGCGAACGGCGCAACGGCACGATGGCCAGCATGATCAGTCGGATGACCCATTCGGCGATGTAATAAGCTTCGCCGGGGGTCGGCAGCATGTTCATCACCTTATGGGTTTTTGTCCAAGCCGGCGCCCACCGCAACAGATAAGGGGATGATCGTCAGTCCACGTCCCCATGGCCATGGCCGACGGTGATGCGCGCGGCGGTGCCGGTGGCATCGCCGGACGTCTCCCACCAATAAGCCTGCCGCTTGCGATTGCCGGTGGCGACTTCGTTGAGCGTTGCGGCATCGTAGAGACGGCCGCCCAGCATCACTTGCGCCACCTTGTCGCTGTTGCGGATGTCGGCCGTAGGATCGGCATCGAGCACGACGAGATCGGCTAGCTTGCCCGCCTCCAGCGATCCGACATCCTTGGCGTAACCGAGCGACGTGGCGGCTGCGATCGTGCCGGCGCGCAAAGCCTCGATCGGCGTCCAGCCGCCCCGGACGAAGCTCCACAATTCCCAATGCGCGCCAAGCCCCGGCTGCTGGCCGTGCGCGCCGATCGCGACATGGATGCCCTTGTCGGCGAGCTTCTTGGCCTCGCGCGCGGTATCGCCGTCGACATAATCCTCTTCGGGCGCGATCACGCGGCGCGCGTTCTGCGCGGCCAGCAGGGCGGGCGGCGCATGACGCGAGAGAAGCGGATGGCGCCACACATCACTATGCGCGCGCCAATAGGGGTCGCCTGCCGGGCCGCCATAGGCGACGACGAGTGTGGGCGTGTAACCCACCGTCGTCTGCGACCAGAGGCTGACGACATCGGCGTAAAAATGTTCGAGCGGCACATTATGCTCGACCGTCGAATTGCCGTCCTGGACGTGGGTGATGTCGAGCGTGAAGAGCGATCCGCCCTCGGGCACGACCTCCATATTTTCGGCCTGCGCAGCGGCGACCACCATCTGCCGCTGCTCGCGCCGCGGCTGGTTGTAATTCTTGACGCTGTGCGCGCCCTGCGCCTTCAGTCGACGGACGACCGCGAGCGCATCCTCATAATCGTTGATCTCGGCATAGACGTCCGCCGCCTTGGCCCCATAGATGATTTCGCCGGTCGAGAAGGTGTGTGGGGCCAGCACCATGCCGGTCTGCTGCATCTCCGCCGCCGGGAAGATTTCCGCCGATCGTGACGAGGGGTCGTGCAGCGTCGTCGTGCCGAGTGCGAGATTGGCCATGGCCGACCAGTTCTGTTGCGGCACGATTTCATCCTCGCCCTGCGATCCATGCGCGTGCGCATCGACCAGGCCGGGGATGATTGTCTTGCCGCTCACATCCACCAGCTTCGCGCCTGCGGGCACGGTGACGGAAGCACGCGGGCCGACGGCGATGATGCGGTCGCCGCGGATCAGGATCGTGGCATCGTCGATGATCCCGCCGTCGGCCTGCGCCATGGTGACGACACGCGCGCCGGTGAGCGCCACGGTGCCGGTCGGCTTGTCGGCGGCTACCTCCATCGAAAGCGAAGTGCCCGTGCGCGGAGCCGCGAATTTCGGCGCGTCCTCGCTCGCCGGCGCGCTGCGGAACAGGGCGCCGATTTCGGCGGTGTAGAAGGTCGGGCCGGCGCTCCAATGGATCTGGCGGCCATCGTTCGACCAGGTGATGAAGTCCGCACCGTCGCCGCTGACGCGGGTGACGGGCAGCGCGCCCGATTTGGTGTCGATCTCCACCGCCTGCTTGCCGGGCATCAGCGGCACGACGAACGCCTCATAATTCTGGCGGAAGGCAACATAGTCGCCGGCCGGCGAGACCTGATAGTCATTCACCAGCGCACCAGAGGCGTGGACGCGGCGGTTCTCGCCGGACAGGTCGGTGCTGACGAGCTGGCGCTTGTCGCCTTCATTGGCGATCAGGAAGACGCGGTCGTTGTTGGAGCCAAACTGCGGCGCGGCCGTATCCCTGGCGATGCGCACCGGCGCGCCGCCTGCTGTCGCGACGCGATAGGCGCCGGTGCCGGGATTGCCGCGCGCCGCGGTCAGATCGCCGCCTTCGCCCTGTTCGAAGACGATGGTCTTGCCGTCGGGGGAGAAGCGCGGACGGCGATAGTGGCCGGCAACATTGGTCACGGTGCGCGCGCTGCCGCCGCTGGCCGCTACGGTGCGGATTTGACCCAGCCCGGCATCGGTCCAGCCGACGAAGACCACAGTCTTGCCGTCGCGCGACCAGCTCGGGAACATCTCCAGCTCACCATCGCCCCGCGTCAGCCGCTTCGGCGCGCCGCCGGCGACGGGCTTGATCCATAGCTTGCCGAGTGTTTCGAAGACGATGCTGCGCCCGTCCGGCGAGGCGCTGGCCCAGCGCGGCATCTTCGTCGTGAAGCGATTGGGCGCGACCTCGATCTGCGGATGGGTCGATGTTGCCACCACGCGCGTGTCGTTGACGCGGAACGGGATCACGCCGTCGCCCGATCCGTCCACCGTGACCCGCCGGAGCTTGCCGCCCGACCAGAGGACGATCGCCTTGTCGTCGGCCGTCCACGCCATGTTGGGATAGACGCCGGTGACGGCCCAGGTTTCCTGCACGTCGCGATCGAGCGGGCCATAGACGACGCGCTCGATGCCGGTCGCGAAATCCTTCACCCACAATTTGGTGACGTTGTTCTCGCGCCGCACGAAGGCGATCCGCTTGCCGTCGCGCGACGGCGTCGGCCGCACCGATCCGCCGACCCCCGAAACAGCGGTCGTCACCTCGCCGCTATCGACATCATAGCGCTCGATATCGAACAGGTCCGCCCGCGAATTCTGCGCATATTCGAAGATCGGGCCGGGCGAGACGTTGCGCGTGTAATAGATGCTCTTGCCGTCGGGTGCGTAGATCGGCTCGCCCAGTTCCTTCTGGAGCTGTTCGCTGGCACGCTTCACAAGCTGAACGCCGCCGCCGCCGGAGACATGGTAGAGCCACACCTCGCCGGTGCCGAGCGAGCGGCCGGTGGTGAAATGCTTCTTCGCGGCGATGAAGCGGCCGTCCGGGCTCCAACTCGGCTGGTTGAGGAGGCGGAAATCCTCCTTCGTCACCTGGCGCTTGTCGGAACCGTCGACATTCATCACCCAAATATTGTCGCCGCCGCCGCGATCGGAGGTGAAGGCGATGCGCTTGCCGTCGGGCGAGAAGCGCGGCTGATGCTCGAACGCCAACCCCTCGGCGATCCGCGTCGGCGTGCCGCCGGCGATCGGCATGGTGTAGATGTCGCCCAGCAAGTCGAAGGTGATGCTGCGGCCGTCGGGCGAGACGTCGACATTCATCCAGCTCCCTTCATCGACGTCGATCCTCACCTGGCGCGTGGTGAGCCCGCGCGGCGCGTTGACGTCCCATTTGGCCGGCTTGGCGGCGGGCGCGGCGCCCGTCGCGCTCGCCGTGGGCTTCAGCGGCGGCAGCTTGATCGTCTTGTCGGGCCGCGGCGTCGTCGCCTCGTTTTCGGGCGCCTGCGTCTGTTCGACCGGCTTGTCGGCGGGCGGGTTGGTCTGTGCGGAAAGCGGCCCGGCGGCGAGGCAGAGCGCGATGGCGGTCAATGCGCGATGTGTCACGATGTCTAATCCCTTTGCAGACCGGCAACTTATCCGATCCGGGGCAGCCGTCACGCGCAAATTCGGGCGGGCTGAGGCGGATCAGCCCGTCTTGCCGACATGATCGAGCAGATTGTCCCGCACCCGCGCGACTGCCTGCTGCACCTGGCGAAACTCGTCGGCGCCCAGGCCGGAGGCGGCGACCAAAGTCTTCTGCGCGCCCTTTTCGCGGAGCGCGCGGCCGGCATCGGTCAGGCTGATGACGACCTGCCGTTCGTCGGCCGGGTCGCGCTGGCGACGGAGAAAGCCGAGCTCCTCCAGCTTCTTCAGGATCGGGGTCAGCGTGTTCGATTCGAGGAACAGCTTCTCGCCCAGGCTTTTGACGGTCTGGTTATCCTCCTCCCACAACGCGACGATGATGATCCACTGGGTATAAGTGATCCCCAACTCCTCCAGGATCGGCTTATAGGCCCGGCCAAAAGCCAGGTTGGCCGAATAGATCGAAAAACACAGGAAATCCGCCAGCTTGGGATGGGTGGCGGGGGCAGGGGCCTTCTTGCTCATGGCGATATTCCGTCGGGTTGATGCGTCTGATGCGTATATAGATCGTATCCGATCAAATCGGAAGGGTTGACATTCATCCGCATCGAGTCCATTTACATCGTATCCGATCTAATCGTAACCGATCGCAACCCTCGAAAGGATGATGACATGACCGAGAAGGTTTTTTACACCGGCCGCACCCACACCACTGGCGGCCCCAACGGCGCCGGCCGCAGCAGCGACGGCTTCCTCGACGTCAAGCTGCCCGATCCGCATCCGGCGGCCGAAAATCTCTTCGGCGTCGCCTGGTCGGCCTGCTACATCGGCGCGCTCGGCCTTGCCGCCGCCCAGCAGAAGATCGCACTGCCGGCCGATACCGCGGTCGACGCGCAGATCGATCTGGTTCGCGATGCGAGCGGCTTCTTCCTGCGCGCCCGCCTCGACGTCAGCCTGCCAGGCCTCGATCGCGCGGTCGCCCAGGATCTGATCCACGCCGCGCATGCGATCTGCCCTTATTCGAAGGCCGTCCACGGCAATATCGACGTGACGACCAACCTCCTCTGACCTTGCCGATGCGGATCGGGGCAGCGCCTCGATCCGCACTCCTTCGGCGGACAGGCTCCGCTGCCGGCCTGACCCGTTCGAACCGGAGAATGCAGATGTTCAGGATAATGCTTCCCGCCGCGCTGCTCGCTCTTGGCGTCGCCAATCCCGCGAGCGCCCAGAGTGCCGCCGAGATAGTGGGGCCAGCCGCCGTCGCGCCGCTCGCGGCGCCGCAGCCGCCAGCCCGCCTCATCGTCGATCCGCCGCTCGCCGGGCCGCTCGCCGACGGGAAGGTCTTCATCCAGTATCGCGCCGAAAATCTGCGGATCGTGCCGGTGTTCGGCGCCAAGGCGCTCAATGTCACGCCACGCATCGGCCATATCCATGTCGAGGTCGACGATGCGCCCTGGCATTGGGCGGATGCCAGTGGGGAGCCGGTGATCCTCGTCGGCCTGCCCGCGGGTCCGCACAAGGTGAGGATGACGCTCGCCGATGCCAATCATCGGCCGCTCGACAGCAAGACCGTCTCTTTCGTCGTCCCGGCGACTGCCAGCCACCACTGATCGTTCCTTGTGGAGATATCCGATGAGCATCGCCAACCAGCAAAACCTTGCCGATCCGCAACGGCGCCTTTTCCTGGGCGTCCTGGCAGCAGCCCCTTTCGCGCTGTCGCAGGCCGCTGCGGCGCAGCCTCTGGCTTTTCCGGCGCCGAAGCAGGTGACCGCCGGCCCGCTCAGCATCGGCTATGTGGAAATGGGGCCGGCCAAGGGGCGCCCCGTGATCCTGCTCCACGGCTGGCCCTATGATATTCACAGCTTCGCAGACGTCGCGCCGTTGCTGGTGGCAATGGGCTATCGCGTGCTCATTCCCCATCTGCGCGGCTTCGGCACCACCCGCTTTCTGGACGTCCGTGCGGTGCGTAACGCCCAGCAGTCGGTCCTCGCGCTCGATGTGATCGCGCTGATGGATGCGTTACGCATTCCCAGCGCCCTCGTCGCCGGATTCGATTGGGGGGCGCGCACCGCCAATATCGTCGCCGCACTCTGGCCCGAACGCTGTCAGGCGCTGGTGTCGGTCAGCGGCTATTTGATCGGCAGCCAGCAGGCCAATCAAGCACCCCTGCCGCCCAGGGCGGAGCTTGCGTGGTGGTATCAATTCTACTTCGCCACCGAGCGCGGCCGGATCGGCTATGAGCGCAATTATCGCGATTTCGCGCGGCTGATCTGGCAGACAGCGTCGCCGCAATGGGCGTTCGACGATGCGACCTTCGAACGGTCGGCAAAGTCGCTCGACAACCCCGATCATGCCGCGATCACCGTCCATAATTATCGCTGGCGGCTCGGCCTTGCCGCAGGCGATCCGCGCTACGACGGGCTGGAGGCGCGACTGGCGGCCGCACCGATCATCACGGTGCCGACGATCACGCTGGAAGGCGACGCCAATGGTGCGCCCCATCCCGAACCATCGGCCTATGCCCGCAAATTCTCCGGCAAATATGCCCATCGCCTGATCGGCGGCGGCATCGGCCACAATCTGCCGCAGGAGGCGCCGAAGGCCTTCGCCCAGGCGATAATCGATGTCGCCAGCTTCTAGGGCACGCTCCGCAGCAGCACCGGAGGCTGCTCCGCAAACAGCGCCGCCGTGAACCGGCGGCGCCACCACATCACGTCCTGATCCTGAACGCCCTGCATCAGCGCTTTCCAGCGTTGCTTGCGCTCGGCCAGCGGCATGGCGAGCGCCTGCCGGATCGAGTCTGAGATTTCCTCTGCGCTATGGGGGTTCACAAGCAGCGCATCCTTCATCTGCTCGGCCGCCCCGGCAAAGCGCGACAGGATCAGCACGCCCGGATCGTCGGGGTTCTGCGCCGCGACATATTCCTTGGCGACCAGGTTCATCCCGTCGCGCAGCGGGGTTACCAGCCCGATCCGGCTGGCGCGATAGACGCCGGCCAGCACGTCGCGCGAATAGCCCTGATTCACATAGCGGATCGGCACCCAGTCGAGCGCGGCATGCTCGCCATTGATGCGCCCGGCCAGCCCTTCCAGCGCGTTGCGGATCCGCTGATAGCTTTCCACCGACGCGCGAGATGGCGGCGCGATCTGCAATAGCACCACCTCCTTCCGCTCATGCGGATTTTCGGTCAGGAAGCGCTCATAGCCGAGGAAGCGTTCCTCCAGCCCTTTGGAATAATCCAGCCGGTCGACGCCGACGATCAGCGCGCGGCCGACGGCGCTGTGCCGGACGAGATCATATGTTTCGCGTGCCTTGTCGCTGGCGGCCAGCGCAGCGAAATCCTTGGCGTCGATGCCGATCGGGCAGGCGATCAGGCGGACGCGGCGATCGCCGATTTCCAGCACGCCATCCTCGCTCAGCGTGCCGCCCAGTTCCTCGCGGGCATAATCGCAGAAGGATTGCAGCCATTCGTCGGTGTGGAAACCGATGACGTCATATTCGAGCAGCGATTCCACCAGCTCGCGCGCCTCGGGCAGGGTGACGAGCAGCCGGCGCGGCGGCCAGGGGATGTGGAGGAAGAAGCCGATACGGTTGCGCAGGCCCCGTTTGCGCAGCTCGGCGCCCAGCGGGAACATATGATAATCCTGCACCCACACCACGTCCTCCGCCTCGATCAGGGGCATGACGGTATCGGCGAAGCGTTCGTTGGCGCGCTGATAGCCGCCGGCGAAATCGCGCTCATATTCCGCAAGGTCGATGCGGTAATGGAACAGCGGCCACAGCGTACGGTTGGCGTAGCCGTTATAATATTCCTCGATGTCCTGATCCTCCAGATCGACGGTGGCGGTGGTCACGCCGTCCTCGCGCTGGAAGTTGATATGGCCGGTAAACTCGTCGGTACGATTGCCCGACCAGCCGAACCAGATGCCGCCCTGCTCGCGCAAAGCCGAGGTGAGAGCGACGGCCAGGCCGCCTTGGGCGCCGCCGCCGGCGCTGACTCGGTTGGAGATGACGATCAGCCGGCTCATCGCACCGCGCTCCACGGTTTGCTGAGCATCACGGCGCAATTGATCATGCCGACCAGCGAATAGGTCTGCGGATAATTGCCCCACAGCTCGCCGGTGGCAGGGTCGATATCCTCGGATAGCAACCCCGCGGCGGTCCGGCGGGTCAGCATTTCTTCAAACAACAGGCGTCCTTCCTCTGTGCGACCGGTCAGGTGCAGGGCCTCGATCAGCCAAAAGGTGCAGACGTTGAACGCCGTTTCGGGCAGGCCGAAATCATCCTCCGTGGCGTAGCGCAGCATGTGCGATCCGCGCCGCAACCCGGCCTCGATCGCTTCCAGCGTCTTGCGGAAGCGGGGATCGTCCGGCGTCAGGAATTTGAGGTCGAGCAGTTGCAGCACGCTCGCGTCGAGATCGTCGCCGGCGAAGGTGGCGGACATGCGCTGCGTCTCCGCGCGCCAGGCGGCGTCCTCAATGCGCGCGCGGACGTGATCGGCGCGGCTTTGCCAGAAGGCGGCGCGGTCGGTGAGATCCAGCGCCGCGGCGGCGTTCGCCAGCCGGTCGCAGGCCGCCCAGCACATCGCCGCCGAATAGGTGTGGACCGATTGCCGCGTGCGCAATTCCCACAGGCCCGCATCGGGCTCGTCATGGAAGATCCACGCGCGCTCGCCCACTTTCTCCAGCGCCTCGAAATCCTCCAGTCCCGACATGCGGAACAGGCGCTGGTCGATAAAGGCCTGGGTGTTGGACAGGACGATCTGGCCATAGGCATCGTGCTGAATCTGCTCATAGGCCTGGTTGCCGACGCGGACCGGGCCCATGCCGCGATAGCCGGGGAGATTGTCGGCGAAGCCCTCCTCCAGCCGTGCCTCCCCCAGCACGCCGTAAAGCGGCTGGATATGGCCGCCCTTCGCCCCGTCGACGATGTTGCGCAGATAAGCGAGATAGTTTTCGAGCACGTCGAGCGCGCCCAGCCGGTTGAGCGCCTGCACCGTGTAATAGGCATCGCGGATCCAGCAGTAGCGATAATCCCAATTGCGCTGCGACCCGGCATGTTCGGGGATCGAGGTGGTGAGCGCCGCGACGATCGCCCCCGTTTCCTCATGCTGGCAGAGCTTCAGGCTGATCGCGGATCGGATCACCACGTCCTGCCATTCGACCGGGGTGGCGAGGCCCCTCACCCATTCCTGCCATTCGGCCACCGTATCGGCCAGCATCGCATCCACGCTCGGGCCGACATTGCCGGTAAAGCTCTCGTCGGGCCCCAGGAAGAAATGGAGCGGCGCCTCCAGGCGGAAGCTGCGCTCCTCATGCACCATGCCCACCGGCGCTGTGGTGGTCAGGCGCAGGGTCATCGCGTCCATCTGGTAACGGATATGGTTGGTGCCGCCGATCCGCTGTCCGCATTCGCCGCCCCAGCCGCAGGTCGGGCGAAGCCGTACCCGGATGCGCGGGCTGCCGGCGATCGGGCGGACGATCCGGGCGAAGGCGACGGGGCGGTAACTGCGGCCGAGCCGCCGGAAATAGGGGCAGAAATCCACCACCTCGATGATGCTGCCGCCCGCCCCGGTGTGGCGGGTGATCAGGATCGGGGTGTTGCGCAGATATTCCTGCTCGATCGCGACACCGTCTTCCAGGTCGATCGCCCAATAGCCCGCCTGCGGTTCGTCGCCGCCGAGCAAGGCGGAGAATAAGGGGTCGCCGTCGACGCGGGGCACGCAGCCCCAGATGAAGCGGCCGGCGCGATCTATCAGGGCGCTGACCTGGCAATTGCCGATCGGCCAGAGATCGAGTGATGTCATGAAATGTCCTTGCAGGCGGCTTCCAGCCAGCGGAGCGCTTCGCCGACGCCGGGCAGCCGATATCGGGCGGCAGTGGTTCGTTCCGGACCGACCAGCACGCCCGCGCCGCCCAGCGCAACGGCCGCCGTGAAGCCCGGCTCGTCGGTCACATCGTCGCCCATGAACAGGGGACGCCCGGACGCGAATGCGGGTTCCGCCATCAGCGTGCGAACGGCGCTGCCCTTGTCGCCGCCCGACGCGCGGACTTCGATCATCATCTTGCCGAATTGCAGTGTCAGCCCGTGCGCGGTCGCCAGGCCCTCGGCGAGCGCGATGCACGTCGCTTCGGCATCGGGCGCCTGGCGGAAATGGAGCGCCGCGCCCAGCGGCTTGTCCTCCACCAGCACGCCGGGAAGCCGGGCCGCCAGGTCGCGCAACTCCTGCAATATGTCGACGAGCGCCGCGGGGCGGGGCGCCATAGATCGCCGCCCGTCCGCCCATTGGAATTGCATGCCATGGCTGCCGACAATGGTCAGCGGCGTCAGGCCGGTCAGCGTCCGCACCTCATCCGCCGGCCGCCCGCTGATCAGCGCGATGCGCCCATCAAGCTTTTGAAATAGCAGCGACAGCAGGCCTGCAAGCCGCTCGTCGACGCGCACGGCGTCCGGCCGCTCGGCGATTTCGACGAGCGTGCCGTCAAAATCGAGGAACAGGCTGGCGTCTCGCAGCAAATTTGCCGGAGGAGCTGGGACCAGGCCATGCATCTCCCCCCTCCTGAAGGCATGCGGCCGCGATGGGAAGCAAGCGGGGCGCCCCAAGAACTCGGCTCACCCCGGTTGAGGGACGGCTCAGCGGGTTATGCGGAAGAAGAATATATTTTTATCAATGACTTGTGTGCGCGCCGGGATGCGTGCTTGAGCGGCGCCCGCGCCACGCCTATGCGCGTCGATGATGACCGATCCCGAAAGTCCAGAGCCGCAGCCCGTATCCGAACTGGCCGATATCCTGCGCCGATTGCGTCAGGGAGACGTCAATCCGGTGTCGCGGGCGCGGGCCTGGGTGGAGGCGGTCGTGCCCTCGCAGGAGCGCGGCCCCGGCTGGGACCGGCACTGGCGCGAACTGGAGGCCTATGCCGCCGGCCGCGGCGTCTGGTCCAGCCGGCGCGACGGGGGCGATGGCGGCGCGATGGGCGAATAGCCGCTCAGCGCATCTTGAGCACCACCCGGAACCGGGCCTTGCCGCTCAGCATATGGTCATAGGCCGCCTGCGCTTCCTCGAACGGGAAAATCTCGTTCATCGAACTCACATCGTTGAGCTTGCTGAAGGCGAGCGTGTCCTCCGAATCCGCGGCGACACCCGAATACCAGCCCTTCACCGTGGCGCGCTTGTTGAGCAAAGCGATCGTGTCGACCGGGAAGGTGCCGACCGCGCCGATCACCATCATCACGCCATTGGGGCCGAGCCCGCCGACGATCGCCTGCATCGCATCCGCGCTGGTGACGGTGGCGATGATCGCGCGGGCGCCGCCCAGCTTGTGCAGCGCCTCGGCGACATCGCCTTCCTGGCTGTCGATATAGTCATGCGCGCCGAGCGAACGGGCCAGTTCCTCCTTGTCCCGGCCGCGATTGACCGCGACGGTGCGGAAACCGAGCCGGCGGGAGAATTGGATGCCGAGATGGCCGAGCCCGCCGACACCATGGACCGCGACGAGATCGCCGGCGCGCGCCCCGCAATTGCGCAGCGCGTTGAAGGTGGTGATGCCGGCGCAGAGCAAGGGTGCGGACTCGATTGCGTCGAGATCGGCGGGGACATGCGCCACGGCCGATGCATCGGCGACGAGATGGGTGGCATAGCCGCCATCGCGGGTGACGCCGGTGATCGCGGTGATCGTCTCGCAGGCGAAGGCGTCGCCGCGGCGGCAGCGGGAGCAATAGCCGCAGGAACCGCCGAACCAGCCGACGCCGGCGCGGTCGCCGACCTGCCAGCCCGAAACCTTGTCGCCGACAGCCGTCACCACGCCGACCACCTCATGCCCCGGCACACGCGGATATTGGATGCCGCCAAAAAGCCCTTGAACCGTCATCACATCGCTGTGGCAGACGCCGCAGGCGTGGACCTCGATCAGCAGTTCGCCGGGGCCGGGGGTGGGGATGGGGCGCTCGACACGCTCAAACTTGCCGCCCGCATGGGGCACGGCCATCGCGATCATGTTCGACATGAGTCTCTCCTCCGCTTCGGGGAAGTGCCGTCGTTATAAGGCCTCCATGTCGTTTTCGAGAAGGGCGCCGGGCCGCACCGTCATTGCCAAAATTTACTTAGATAGCTATCTAACTAAAATGCGACGATCCCAGATGCAGAAGGAGCTGGCCCAGCGGATACCGCTCGTCACCCGCGGCTGGCGACAGCTTGCGGATGCCGCGCTGGCGGAACTCAGGGTTTCCAACTCCATGGCCTGGTGCCTGATCTATCTCGATCGACTTGGGCCGGAGGCACGCCAGATCGATCTTGCGCAGGCGATCGGCATCACCCAGCCGTCCACCGTGCGCGTGCTCGATCAGTTGGAGCTTGGCGGCCTCGTCGAAAGGGAGCAGCATCCCGATGACAAGCGTTCCAATCGTTTGGCGCTCACCGCGGCGGGGAAGGCCTTGTTGGGCAAGATCGACGCACGATTGACCGAGTTGCGCGACGAATTGTTCGCCGGCATTCCCGATGCCGATATCGCCAATATGCTTCGCGTGATCGACAGCGTCTCGGCCCGCATTGCGGAAAGGCGGGGATGACGCATGGGAAAGCGGTTCGGCATGCCGGCGGCTCTGTTCTCGCTGAAATGCTTCGCCGCGGCGATGCTGGCGCTGTTCGTTGCGTTCAGCATCGGGCTTGAACGGCCTTATTGGGCGTTCCTCACCTCCTATATCGTTGCCCAGCCTCTCGCCGGCGCGGTGATATCCAAGGCTATCTTCCGGCTGGTTGGCACCTTCGTGGGGGCGGCCGCCGCGGTGGCGATGGTGCCGCCGCTGGTCAATACGCCCGAACTGCTCTGCCTTGCCATCGCCAGCTGGCTGGCGCTGTGCGTGTTCGTCTCGCTGCTCGATCGCACGCCGCGCTCCTATATGTTCGTGCTGGCGGGTTACAGCGCCTGCATCATCGGTCTGCCGAGCGTCGATGCGCCGGGCCAGATCTTCACCGTCGCCTCGCTCCGCGTGCAGGAAATCAGCATCGGTATCCTGTGCGCCAGCCTGATCCATGGCGTCGTGCTGCCCGGATCGATCACCGGCCTGTTGCTGACACGCGTGCAGGGCATATTGCGCGATGCCGAACGCTGGTCGCGCGACGCCATCGCCACCGATCCTGTGCCGGAACTGGAGGCCGAGCGTCGCCGGCTGGCGCAGGACGTGACGGAACTGCACCAGCTTTCGATCCATCTGCCCTTCGATGTTTCGCGTCAGGCGCCGCGCGTCCGCACGGTGCGCGCGATGCAGGATCAGCTTTCCATGCTGCTGCCGCTGGGCGCGGCCGTGCAGGATCGGCTGGAGACTTTCCGGCGCGACGGCGGCACCGTGTCGCGAAAGATCAAGGAATTGATTGCGGACGTCCGCAAATGGCTGGCCGATCCCGGTGACGATCGCCCGGCGCGGACGGCCGCGGCGGAGGCGCTGATCGCCCGCTGCGTCGCGCTGGAGCCGCCCGCCGGCACCGATCTGCACTGGCGGGAAATGCTGCGGCTGAGCCTGCTGGCGCGGCTCGCGACCTTGATCGCCGTCCATCGCGATTGCCGCGACCTGCTCGATCAGATGGTGACGCACAGCCGCTCGCCGGTCAGCCCGCAGGTGGCGGTGCTGCTCGAACAGCGGCGCAATCGCGAGCTGCATCGCGATTATGCCGGTGCCGCGCGCGCCGCGTTCAGCGCCTTCGTCACCTTGCTCGTCGGCTGCGCCTTGTGGATCGGCAGCGGCTGGCATGATGGCAGCACCGCGGTGATGCTGGCGGGCGTGTTCCTCGCGCTCTTTTCTGCCGCGGACAATCCGATCGCGCCGCTCAAGGGTTTCATGGTGGGGACGCTGATCGCCTCGATCGTTGGCGCCATCTATGGCTATGCGATCCTGCCGCGGCTCGATGGCTTTCCGATGTTGGCGGCGGCACTGGCGCCAGTCCTTCTGGTCGGCGGCGCTTTGATGGCCTCGCCGCGCTACGGTGGCATCGCCTTGCCCGCGATGATGGGTCTGGGTAGCCCGGCTCTGCTTTCGGCAAGCTATGTCAACGAGTTTCAGGCTTTCATCAACGGCTCGCTCGCCCAGCTT
This sequence comes from Sphingomonas sp. DBB INV C78, assembly GCF_042693015.1. Classification (NCBI taxonomy): domain Bacteria; kingdom Pseudomonadati; phylum Pseudomonadota; class Alphaproteobacteria; order Sphingomonadales; family Sphingomonadaceae; genus Sphingomonas; species Sphingomonas sp. DBB INV C78. The sequence goes on from NZ_CP170544.1 coordinate 5,094,518, forward strand.
ATCGGCATCTGGTTTGCGATCGTGATGGTCGGCCTGCTCCAGTCGGCCGGCGCGCGCGGCGCGATAAAGCGGACGATCCGGGCGGGCTGGGCGGACATCGCCAGTCGCGCGAACCTGATGACCCCGCCCGACGTGCGCGGATGGATCAACCGCATGCTCGATCGGATCGGCCTGCTCGCGCCGCGGCTGGCCGCGATCGGGCAGGACAGCGGCCAGCCGCTCTATGACGCGCTCCGCGATCTGCGCACCGGCGTCGCGATCGGCGAACTGCGCCAGTTGCGGCTCGATCTGCCGCCGGCGGAAGGGGCTCCCTTGACCGGCGTGCTCGCCGGGGTCGGCGCATATTATCGCGGGCTCGATCCGCAGGCGCCCGCACCTGCCGAACCCGCCTTGCTCCACGACATCGACGCCGCCATTGCCGATCTTTCCGCCAATGAGGCACCCGCCGTCCGCCGCGATGCGACGCTGGGCCTCGTCAGCCTGCGCCGCAACCTCTTCCCCGATGCCGCGGGATACCGGAGGCTCGCCGCATGATCGGCGAAGTCTCCTTCGGCGGCGTGTTCGTGCCGACCCTGCTCGTGCTCGGGCTGGTCGCGATGGCGCTCACCTTCGTCGTCACCCGGCTGGTCGGCGCCTTCGGCCTCTATCGTTTCGTCGCTTATCGTGCGCTCGTCGATCTCAGCCTGTTCGTGCTGCTGCTCGGCCTGCTCGCTTACCTCGTTCCGTATCTTGGATTGCGCCTATGAACCGCTTCTTCGCCACGCTGGGCCGCAGCGCTGCCACCATCATCATCGTCGTCGCGGCATTGCTCGTCGCGATCTGGATGTGGAACCATTATGAGCGCAGCCCCTGGACGCGCGACGGGCGGGTGCGGGCGGACGTGGTGCGGGTGACGCCCGACATTGGTGGCCTCATCACCTCGGTCGCGGTGAGGGACAACCAGGCGGTGAAGGCCGGCGACCTGCTGTTCGTCATCGATACGCCGCGTTACGCGCTGGCGCTGGAACAGGCCGACGCGCAGGTGGCGAGCGCGCGGGCAACGCTCGGACAGGCGCAGCGCGAGGCGAAGCGCGATCTTGCGCTGGGCGATCTCGTCGCGACCGAGGCGCATGAACAGAATGTCGCTGCTGTCGCCACCGCACAGGCCGCCTTGGCGCAGGCGATGAGCGCACGCGACGGTGCTGCGCTCAATCTCCGGCGGACGCGCGTGCTCGCCTCAGTCAACGGCGTCGTCACCAATCTCGATCTCCATCCGGGCGATTTCGTCGCCGCCGGCCAGCAGGCGATGGCGCTGATTGATCGGGATAGCCTGCGCATTGAGGGCTATTTCGAGGAGACCAAGCTGCCGATGATCTGCCTCGGCGCGCCGGTGCGGGTGCGGCTGATGGGCGAGGCGAGCGACCTCAACGGCCATGTCGACAGCATCGCTTATGGCATCAACGATTCCAGCCGCAGCGACAGCGGCAACCTGCTGCCCACGGTCGAACCGACCTTCTCCTGGGTCCGGCTGGCGCAGCGCATTCCGGTGCGGGTGAAGCTCGACAATGTCCCCGCCAACATGCGGCTGATCGCCGGGCGGACGGCGACGGTGACAGTGGAGCCGGCCAAGGACGATGACGGGCGCAAGGGAAATTGCCCCCATGCCTAAGTCGCTTGGCGCATCCTTCCTGATGCTGGTTCTGGCGGCCTGCGCGAGCGTGGGGCCGGATTACCGCCCGCCCGAAAATTCCGCCGCAACCACGCCCGCTGCGACCGGTGCCTTCCAGTCGGCCGGGCCGGGTGTGGACGGCAGTGCGCCTTTGCCCGAACGCTGGTGGCGCCTCTACAATGATCCGCGGCTTGATGGCTTGGTCGAACAGGCGCTTTCCGCCAATACCGATCTCCGCGTCGCCCAGGCCAATCTGGCGCAGGCCGAATCCGTGCTGCGCGAGGCGGAGGCGCGGGGGACGATCTCCACCTCGGTCGATGGTGGCGCGTCGCTGGCACGGCTGGCGGGCACCAACCGCTCGCTGCCCGGATCGGTCGCCTATGATTTCGGGCTGAACGCATCCTATCCGCTCGACCTCAACGGCCGCATCCGCCGCGCGATCGAAGCCAGCAGCGCGGATATCGCGGCGACGGCCGCGGCGCGCGATTTCGTGCGGATGAGCGTCGCGGCGGCGACCGCGCGGGCCTACACGCAGGTCTGCTCGGCCAATTATCTGTTGGGCGTCAACCGCCGGGTGGTGGCGTTGCAGCGCGACACCGCCGATGCGACGCAGCGCCTGTTCAAGGGCGGGCGCGGCACCGCCTTTGACGTCAGCCGCGCCGAAACCGCCGTCCGGACGAGCGAGGCGGCGCTTCCCGTCTTTGAAGGACGGCGCCAATCCGCGCTCTATCTGCTCGCCACCTTGCTGGGCCGCGCACCTGCCGATTATCCGCGCGAGGCCGAAGGCTGCACCGCCTTGCCCTCGCTCAGCCGCCCGCTCCCGGTCGGCGATGGCGCCGCGTTGATCCGCCGCCGGCCCGATATCCGCCAGGCGGAACGGACAATCGCCGGCGATACCGCGCGCATCGGCGTCGCGACTGCGGATCTTTATCCCGACATTGCCATTGGCGGATCGGTGGGGCTGACGGGGCCGCTCGGCGATCTGGGCGACACATCCGCTTTCCGCTTCAGCCTTGGGCCGTTGCTGAGTTGGTCCTTCCCCAATCGATCGGTCGCGCGTGCCCGCATCGCCCAGGCGGATGCCGCCGTGCAGGCTGATCTCGCCGCATTCGACGGCACCGTGATCGAGGCGCTTCGCCAGACCGAAACCGCGCTCGAAACCTATCGCCGTGATATCGAGACCGCCGCGGCGCTCACCCGCGCGAGCCAATCTGCCTCGCTGTCGGAAGGGCAGGCGCGGCGACTGTTCCGCTTCGGCCGCGGGGATTTCCTGTCATTGCTGGATGCGCAGCGCAGCTATGCCCGCGCCGAAGCGGAAAGCGCCTCGGCGCAGACGCAGCTTCTCGATGACCAGATATCCATCTTCCTCAGCCTCGGCGGCGGCTGGGAATAAGGTCGCGCCGCCCTGCCGTGGACCCTGAAATCCACGGCAGGGCGAGCGGATGGATCAGGCCGTCAGATCAAAGCGATCCGCGTTCATCACCTTGGCCCAGGCAGCGACGAAGTCCTTCACGAACTTCTCGCCTGCATCGCCCGCGGCATAGACCTCGGAAAGCGCGCGGAGCTGCGAGTTGGAGCCGAACACCAGGTCGGTCCGCGTTGCCGTCCATTTCTGCTGGTCGGTCTTGCGGTCCGTGCCGATGAACACTTCATCGCCGGTCGGGTCTTCCTCCTTCCACGCCGTTCCCATGTCGAGCAGGTTGACGAAGAAGTCGTTGGTCAACTGCCCCGGCCGGGTGGTGAGCACGCCATGCCTGGAGCCGCCATGATTGGCGGCGAGCACGCGAAGGCCGCCGACCAGCACCACCATCTCGGGCGCGCTGAGGTTGAGCAACTGCGACCGGTCGATCAGCAGTTCCTCGGTCGGCACGTTGAAGCGGACCTGCAGATAGTTGCGGAAACCGTCGGCCTTGGGCTCCAGCGGTTCGAAGCTCGCCGCGTCGGTCTGCTCCGCAGTCGCGTCGCCGCGGCCCGAGCTGAAGGGCACAGTGACATTGTGGCCGGCATCCTTGGCCGCTTTCTCGACGCCGACATTGCCGCCCAGCACAATCAGGTCGGCTATGCTCACCCTGCCTCCGAAATCGGACCGGATGGACTCATAGGCCGCCAGCACCTTGGCGAGTTCCGCCGGCTCGTTGACGTCCCAATCCTTCTGCGGGGCAAGCCGGAGACGCGCGCCATTGGCGCCGCCGCGCTTGTCCGAATTGCGGAAGGTGGAGGCCGACGCCCAAGCGGTCTTGACGAGCTGGCCGACGCTCAGGCCCGAAGCGGCGATCTTGCCCTTCAGTGCCGACACGTCCGCGTCGCTCAGCGTCTGCCCGGCCGGGATTGGGTCCTGCCAGATCAGGTCCTCCGCCGGCACTTCCGGCCCGAGGTAACGGGCCTTCGGTCCCATATCGCGATGGGTGAGCTTGAACCAGGCGCGGGCGAAGGCGTCCGCGAACTGGTCCGGGTTCTGATAGAAGCGCTCCGAAATCTTGCGATATTCGGGGTCCATCTTCAGCGCCATGTCGGCAGTCGTCATCATCGTCGGCACGCGGCGGCTAGGGCTGTGCGCACCCGGCGCCAGATCCTCCGGCTTCTGATTTACCGGCTGCCACTGCTGCGCACCGGCGGGGCTCCGCACCAGTTCATAATCATATTCGAACAGCATGCGGAAATAATTGTGCGACCATTGGACAGGGGTGGGCACCCACGATCCTTCGATGCCGCTGGTGATCGTATGATCGCCGACGCCGCTTTCATGCCCGCTCTGCCAGCCCAGGCCCTGCTGGGCGATGTCCGCGCCCTCCGGCTCCGCGCCCACCTTGGAGGCGTCGCCCGCGCCATGGGCCTTGCCGAAGGTGTGGCCGCCGGCGGTGAGCGCGATCGTCTCCTCGTCGTTCATCGCCATCCGGGCAAAGGTCTCGCGCATGTCGCGGGCGGATTGCAGCGGATCGGGGTTGCCGCCCGGGCCTTCCGGATTGACGTAGATGAGACCCATCTGGATCGCCGCGAGCGGGCTTTCGAGCGCCATCTCCCGGTCGGGCTGGATGCGCGTTTCATTCTTTTCGTGGCCGACCCAGAATTCCTCGGTTCCCCAGTAAATGTCCTTCTCGGGCTCGAACACGTCCTCGCGCCCGCCGCCGAAGCCGAAGACGGGGCCGCCCATCGATTCGATCGCGACGTTGCCGGCCAGGATCATCAGGTCCGCCCAGCTCAGCTTGGCGCCATATTTCTGCTTGATCGGCCACAGCAGGCGGCGCGCCTTGTCGAGATTGGCATTGTCCGGCCAGCTGTTGAGCGGGGCGAAACGCTGCGTGCCTGAAGAGGCGCCGCCGCGGCCGTCGCCGGTGCGATAGGTGCCGGCGGAGTGCCATGCCATGCGGATGAAGAAGGGGCCATAATGCCCATAATCGGCCGGCCACCAGGGCTGGCTGTCGGTCATCAGCGCGGTGAGGTCTTTCTTCATCGCAGCATAATCAAGCGACTTGAACGCCTTCACATAATCGAAGTCGTCGCCCATCGGGTTGCTGCTGAGCCCGTTCTGCTGGAGGATATCGAGCGAGAGCTGGTTGGGCCACCAGTCGCGATTGGTGCGGCCGAGCAGCGATCGCAGCGCTGCCGGTTCCTTGCCAGGATCGTTCAAAGGGCTGCCACTGGTTTTAGCATCCATCTCCGTTCTCCTCTCCGCGTGGGCTTTAGGGCTTGCAGACTAGAGGACCGGTCCCGATCGGCACAGCGAACAAGATCGGTCAGTCAGAACTAGAAATTCGATCAATGCCCGATCGTTGGGGCAGGGACGCGCTGGATTCCCACCGATGCTACACCGCGCTTGATCAAGGGGCGAGTCCGTTCAGGGTTTCACCCGATTGCCCGGCAATTTGAACGATGAAAGCCTGTCCGTGCGGGTCAGGAGCCAGGCCATGGAAGCAACGCTGAAGCTGATCGCGTCTTATTCGGCGCTGATCCTGGAGATGACGGTGGTGATCATCGTCGTCTATGGCGCGCTGGAGGCCCTTGTTCGTGTGCTCCACCATCTCGCGACGAAGCGGCCGCAGGATTGGTCGCGCCGGGCGGTATGGCTCCGCTTCGCCACCTGGATATTGCTGGCGCTGGAATTCGCGCTGGGCGCGGACATCATCCGCACCGCCGTTGCGCCGACATGGGACGATATCGGCAAGCTCGCCGCCATCGCCGCGATCCGCACCGGCCTCAGCTTTTTCCTCGAACGCGACATCGAATCGATCGGCGAGACGCGCAGCGCGGATGAAGGGTAGGGGGACGCCCCGGTCCCGGACGGCGGACGCCAGCAACCTCTTTTCGTCACCCCGGACTTGTTCCGGGGTCCACCGCGATGCTGGGCGAATTGCCAGCGGCTCAAGTCTGAACAGCGCCGCCTGATCCGATGCAACGTCGGTACTCGATCGTCAACGGCAGTGCGTGCGGCATGGTGGACCCCGGAACAAGTCCGGGGTGACGATGGAGCGGATGACAGCTTCCCCCAAACCCAGCGGTGGCTCACCACCGATCTGTCGCGACACCCTATGCCGCCGGCTTCATGTCGCCCAGCAGGGTTGGGATCAGTTCCGAAACCGTGGGATGGATCGGCACCGCCCATTGCAGTTCGGGATAGGGGGCATCCGCGCTCATCATGTCGAGCACGCCGTGGATCGCCTCGTCGCCGTTCGTGCCCAATATCGCCGCGCCCAGGATGCGCTTGGTCTCGGCGTCCGCCACCACCTTCATGAAGCCCTGCGTCTCGCCTTTCTCGACCGCGCGGCCGACGCGCGTCATCGGCCGCTTGGAGACCAACAGGGGCCGGCTGGTCTTGCGCGCTTCCGTCTCCGACAGGCCGGCGCGGCCCAGTGGCGGATCGATATAGAGCGCATAGCCGGGAACACGGGCGGCGAGGCTGCGGTCCTGCCCGTCCAGCAGATTGGCGGCGATGATCTCATAATCATTGTAAGCGGTGTGGGTGAAGGCGCCGCGGCCGTTGCAGTCGCCCATCGCCCAGACCCCCGGCGCATTGGTCTGCAGCCGATCGTCGACCGTGATGTAGCCGCGCGGATCGGTGGCGATGCCCGCCGCCTCCAGCCCGAGATCGTCCGTATTGGGCTTTCGTCCGACGGCGAGCAGCACATGGCTTCCTACCACCGTCGGCGCGCCGGACGTGCAATCCACGCCCACCTCCACGCCATCGCCGCGAGGGGTGAAGCTGATGCATTCGGCCTGGGTGCGGATCGTGATCCCCTCGCGCTCCAATATCTCGCGCACGGCGGTGGAGATATCCTCATCCTCGCGGGCGATCAGCCGAGGGCCTTTCTCGACGATCGTCACCTCGGCGCCGAAGCGGCGATACATCTGGCCGAACTCCAGCCCGATATAGCTGCCGCCGACGACCACCAGATGCCGCGGCACTTCGTCGAGCGTCAGGATGCCGGTGTTGGTCAGGAAATCCACATCGTCCACGCCCGGCATGTCCGGCACAAAAGCGCGACCGCCGACATTGATGAAGATCTGCTCGGCGCCGATCCGCTCGCCATTCACCTCGATTTCGCGCGGGGCCACGAAGCGGGCGTGGCCGCGGATCACCGTCAGCCCCGCCATGCCGCCCAGCCATTTTTCGACATTGCCGCGGGCGTCGTGGATCACCTTGTCGGCGCGCGCCTTCACCGTCTTCATGTCGATGCGGACGGGGGCGTCGATCAGCACGCCATAATCGCCGCCGCGCCGGGCGAGATGCGCGGCATAGGCGCTGGCGACGAGCGTCTTGGTCGGCATGCAGCCGGTATTGACGCAGGTGCCGCCGAACAATTTGCGCTCGATCAGCGCCACCTTCCGCCCCGCCGTCGTCAGCCGCCCCGCGAGCGCCGGTCCGGCCTGGCCGGCACCGATGACGATCGCGTCATAGGTGGTGGTCATCGCAGCACACAGATGATCAGGAAGGCGCCAAGGATCGCCAGGGCATCTTCGATCAGGGCGGCGGGAAGGTCGCGCCCGAACCGCGCCGCAAGCTGCGCCCGCCCGGCCGCGCCGCCCAGCGTGCCGATCACCGCCCCGACGGCGCCCGCCGCCAGCCCCGCAAGCGTCATGCCGGCGGCCGAACAGAGCGTCGCACCGGCCAGCCCGCCCATGATGATCCGCGTCGCGAACTGCACCGGCACCTTGCGGCTGGGGGTGGACGGCAACTGGTCCGTCACCAGCTCGGCCAAGGCGAGCAGCCCGAAAATCCACGGCGTGAAGCGATAGCCCATGAAGGCCGTCCAGTCGCCAGGCGCGGCCACGCAGCCGAGATGGATCGCCCAGGCGACCGCCGCCGGCGCCGTCATCGCCCTCAGCCCGGCGATGACCCCAATCAACAGCGCACCCAGCAGCAGGATCATCCGAACCTCCGAACCGTTTGACGGAGCATGAAGCTTGCGATGGCCGCCGTCGAGTCCCTCCTGTCGAGGCCATCCCACCGCTTTTGCTTGCTTTTGGGTTGGATCGCCGGAACCCTCGCGCGGTGACAGCGCCACCTATCATTGCCCTGACCGGTGTCAGCAAGCGCCATGGCGATCATGTCGCGCTCGATCGCGTCGATCTGGCGGTGGACGCCGGCAGCTTCGTCGCTTTGGTCGGCCCGTCGGGTGCGGGCAAGACGACGCTGCTCAAGACGATCAACCGGCTGGTCACGCCCGACGAAGGCGCGGTGCTTGTCGATGGCGCCGATGTCCGCACAGTCCCCGTTCAAGCGCTGCGGCGGGGGATCGGCTATGTCTTCCAGGGCATCGGCCTCTTCCCCCATATGACGGTCGCCCAGAATATCTGGATCGTCCCCGATCTCGCCGGTGTTCCGGCGGATGGCCGAACGGATCGCGTGGCGGAACTACTGGCATTGGTCGCGCTGCCACCGGACATGGCCGGCCGCCTCCCGGCCGAGCTTTCGGGCGGGCAGGCGCAGCGCGTCGGCCTGGCACGCGCGCTGGCGAACGGCCCGCAGATCATGCTGATGGACGAACCCTTCGGCGCGCTCGATCCGATCACGCGCGACGGGCTCCGCACCGCCTATCGCGCACTGCACGATCGGCTCGGCCTCACAACGATCATGGTGACGCACGATATGGAGGAAGCGCTGCTGCTGGCGGATCGCGTGGTGGTGCTCGATCGCGGTCGCATCCGCGCTGATGCTCCACCGGCGGATCTGCTCGCCGGCCATGGCGATGCGCTGGTCCAGGAAATGACCGCGCTCCCCCGCAGCAATGTCGATCGGCTCGCTGCGCTGATGCGGCAACCATGAACCCCGCCTTCGCCGCCGCCTTGGCCGATCTGCCGCAACTAGCCGCGCAGCATCTGCTGCTCAGCGGTTGCGCGCTGCTGGTGGCGGTGGTGCTGGGTTCCGCCGTGGCGCTCTGGCTCGTGCGCCGTCCCTCGGCGCGTGCGCCAGTGCTCGGCGCGATCGCGCTGGCGCAGACGATCCCCGCGATCGCATTGCTTGCGCTCTTCTATCCGGCGCTGGTGCTGGCGGGGCAGGTGACGACGCTGCCGATCCCCGCGCTCGGCTTCCTGCCCGCTTTCCTCGCGCTCAGCCTCTATGCCCTGCTGCCGATCGTCCGCAACGGCGTCGCCGCGCTGGAGAGCATCGATCCCGCCGTGATCGAGGCGGCCGACGCCATGGGCATGACAGGGCGCCAGCGTCTGATGCGGGTCGAACTGCCGCTCGGCGCGCCGATCTGGCTGGCTGGCATCCGCACCGCTGCGGTCTGGACGATCGGCACCGCCACGCTCGCCACCACCGTCGGCCAATCCAGCCTCGGCAATCTCATCTTCTCCGGGCTGCAGACGGAGGATTGGCCGCGCGTGCTGGTGGGCTGCTGCGCCGCCGCACTGCTGGCGCTGCTGGTCGATGGCCTGCTCGCGCTCATCGAAACCGGCGTCGCGCGCCGCTCGCCGGGCCGACTGCTGGCGGGCGGGGCGCTGATCGCGACGCTGCTGGCCGCCGCTGGCCTCGTCGCCTTCGCGCCCAATGCGAGGGCGGCACCCATCATCATCGGTGCCAAGAATTTCTCGGAGCAATATATCCTCGCCGCCTTGATCGAGGATCGGCTGACGGCAGCCGGTTACCGCGTCGAACGTCGCGACAATCTCGGCTCGGCCATCGCCTATCGCGCACTCGCGGCCGGGGATGTGGACGTTTACGTCGATTATAGCGGCACCTTATGGGCCAACGTCCTCCAGCGACGCGATACGCCGCCGCCGGGGCGTATGCTCGAAGAACTCGGCACCGCGCTGAAACAGCGGGATAATGTGCGCCTGCTCGGGCCATTGGGTTTCGAAAACGCCTATGCGCTGGCGATGAAGCGCAGCCGGGCACAGGCGCTGAACATCCGCTCGCTCGACGATCTTGCCGCCGCCGCGCCCAAGCTGCGGCTCGCCAGCGATCTCGAATTTCTCAACCGCCCCGAATGGCGGGCGTTGGCGGCCGCCTATGGCCTCCGCTTCGCCGATCAGCGCGCCTACAGCCCGACCTTCATGTATCGCGCGATCGGGGATGGCAGCGCCGATCTGATCTCCGCCTTCACCTCGGACGGACGGATCGCCGCGCTCGATCTCGTCACGCTTGCCGATCCGCGGCACGCGCTCCCCAATTATGATGCGATACTCCTGCTTTCCCCGCGCCGGGCCAGTGATCGTCGCTTTGTCGATGTGTTGCAGCCGCTGGTGCGCGCCATCCCGATCGATCGGATGCGGCAGGCCAATCTGATGGTCGATCGCACCCAGGACAAGCGCACCCCGGCCGAAGCCGCCCGCTGGCTGCTGCCCCGAGCGCCTTGATCCAGGTTTGAAATCGCCCGATCTGCCGCAAATCCGTGTCAGCGATCGAAGAATGAAGTGGATTCGTCGATTGCCACTCGTTCGGGCGCTTCAATCCTTTACTCTCCAAATCCGACAGGCAGCGCCTTTCCGCGGCGCGCTGTGCGCGTAGATTTCGCCTCAGCCTCCGTTCCGACGCCGCCTGTCCGATAGGGGTGCGAGCATGTTGGAGTTGGGGTCGCCAACGGCATATCTGGTCCGGCCAGAGGCGCGTCTTACCGGCGCGCTGTCGACGCGCAACTGCTACGCCCGGATCGTGGCGACGGCGCGCGAATTGCTGATTGCCCACCCCGGGTCCAGCTTCACCGTCCAGGACATTGCCGATGCGACCGGCCTCAGCCGTCGTGCGGTCTATAATCATTTCCCGAACCCGGAGGCGCTCTACCGCGCCACCTTGCGCGATCTGCTCGGCGAACTGGGCGACATGGTCGAGGTGGACTTGCCGCGCGAGGCGCATCCCGAACAGGCCATCCAGGATTTCGCCTGCTTCGCCACAGCGCTCTTGTCGTCGGATATCAACCTGCTGATCTGGGCCGCCATCATCCGCGATGACGGCGCGGAGGACTGGCTGGCAGCGGCCTATGCGCGGCTGGTGCGTCAGCCGCTGGTGCGCTCGCTCGAAATCTATCTGCTCCACCGGCGCATCCGGGATGATCTGCCGCGGCTCGATCCGGAACGCGCGGCCGAGCAACTCGTCGGTATGATCGAGGCGGCGAGCGTGACGCCCAGCCTGCTCAAGACCGGCCATCAAAGTTCGCCCGCGGCCCGCGAGGCCGAAATCCTCTTCATCGTCGCGAGCTTCATCAACGCCCATCTCGCACCGCGGGAAGCGGTGCCGTCGGCCAAGGTGATGCCGCTGCCGCTGGGCGCCGTCGCCCACCGCTGATCCGGCGCCACCGCGCCCCCTTCCGCCAACACCAAAAAAGAGGCGGGCCATAAAGACCCGCCTCCCTTTCGGCGCTGGTCTTCCCCTCAGAAGCGGAGCTTCGCTCCCAGCGCGAACCGGCGGCCCAGCGTGTCATAGGTCGACGGATAGGTGTTGCCGCTGTTGAAGCTGGTCGAACCGATCGTGCTGCCGACGATCGGCGGCTGCTTGTCGAACAGGTTCTGGATCGTCGCGGTGAAGGTCATATTGTCGGTCGGTTCGAACTGGAAGGTCAGGTCGAACCAGTCATAGGCCTTGATGTGGCGGAAATCCTCGAGGAACTGTTCCTCGACCAGCGGCTCTACATCGACCGAAGAGATGTGCCGCCACAACAGCGACACGTCGATATTATTGTCGAAGCCGAGCGTGGTGCGGGCGTTCCAGGAGAATTCGGGCTGGATCGAACCGACGCTGCCGAACGCGGTCGTGCCGTTGCCCGGCGCGCCGCAATTGACGCTGTAGAAGCCGACGCATTCGCGGTTGATCGATCCCGGCTTCGACTTGAACTTGGACGAATTGGTCCAGTTGCCGTTGAAGGCGAAGTCGAGCACCGCCCAGTCGAACTCATGCTTGTAGGCAAGCGTCCAGTCGATGCCGTCGGTCTTGATTGTGCCCTGGTTGGAAAGCGGCAGGAACACGCCCGGCGTCGTCGCGGCGTCGCCGTCGAGGCCGCCGGTCAGCGGATCGCGCTGGAATTCTGCGCAGTCCGCCGATGTCGCCGCGCCTGCCGCCGGATTGATGGTGTCCGGCGTCGATCCGCCGAAGCATTCGCGAAGCTGGTCGTCGATGGTCGGCGCGGTGATCGCGTTCTTCACCTTGATGTTATAATAATCGACCGTCAGCGTCAGGCCCGGCGCGAATTCCGGCTGGAAGACGAAGCCCACCGTGAAGGTATCGGCCTTTTCCACGTCCAAATCGGGATTGCCGCCCTGGGTGAAGTTGATCTGCGCACCCGATGGCGCGGTGATCGTGCCGATCGTCGATGGCGGCGCACCTTGGGCGAGACAGATCTGCTGGACGATCGGATTGCCGATCGCCGGGTTGAAGGTTTCGGCGTCGGTCGGATCGGTCGCCTGGCCCTGGCAGGGGTCGTAGGCCGAATTGTTGAGGCCGGTGACGACCGAGGCATACAGTTCCTGGATGGTCGGCGATCGCGTGGCGCGGTTGTAATTGCCGCGGATCTTCAGGCTCTCGATCGGTTCCCAACTGCCGCCGACCTTGTAGGTGAAGGCGCCGCCCGTCGTATTGTAATCGGAATAACGGGCGCCGAGTTCCAGGGTCAGGCTGTGGGCGAAGGGCTTGTCGGCGATCAGCGGCGCGATGAGTTCCCCGAACACTTCCTTCACGTCGGTGGAATTGTCGGTCGTGGCCGGCGCACCGCCCAGCCCCAGCACCTCGCCGGGGATCTGCGACAGTGCATCGACTTCGCGCGCGGCGGAGTTTTCGCGATATTCCGCGCCGATCGCGAAGCCGATCGGCTGGGCATCGCCGATCGACCCCAGCTCGCCGTTGACGACGCCGCGGATCTGCGACAGCGAATTCTTCTGCGTGTCGGTCGCATTGGCGGCGTTGATGAAGGCCAGCATGTCCGGGTTGATGCTGCCCTGCGGCCCGAAGATGTTCAGCGGCACGCAATTGTTGGTGGTGTCGAGGCAGGTGTTGGGGTTGGTCGCGAGCAGGGCCTGCTGCGCGCGGGAGAACAGGCCGAAACCCTTGTTTTCGCGCAGCAGCTCGCTCTCGCCATAGGTGCCGTAGACATCATAGCTGATGGAATCGGTGATGTTGCCGCGCACGCCGATCTTCTGCTGGAAGAAGGTGGTGGTGAACACCGTCCGGCGCGGACCGCCTTCGACGAAGCGGCGGAAGATGTTGCTGGTAAAGGTCCGGTAGGCCGGATCATTGGGATCGGTGGCGAGCGCCGCCGCGCCGCATTCCGCCGCCGACAGGCCATTGGCGGCGCAGAGTTGGTCGCGGGCTGGCCCGGGCAGGAAGGGATTGCTGAACGGTATGGTGAAGGGCGACCCGAAGAGACCGGAAGACGCGACGATGGACTCGCTCTTGTTTCGCGAGAACATGCCCACCGCATAAACCTCGACGCTGTCGGCGATCTCGTAATTCGCTGCGCCGTAGATGTTGAAGCGTTCGAATGGCGTCTGCAGGATATTCTGCGGATTGAAGTTGAAGGGGATGAAGCTGGAATCGGCGTTGAACGCGCCGGTGGCGGTATTGAGCTGGCGGGTGCCGACACCCGGTATCGAAACGCGCACCGGGATCGACGTGCCCGATCCGCCGGCCTCGCCGGTCGAGGAATCGATATTGTCGACCGAGAAGGAGCGGGCGCCCTGATAGACGGGGTCGGCCTGCTGATAGCCGACGCTCAGCACGGCATTGCCGGCATCGTCGGCGAAATTGCCGCCGATCGTCAGGTCGACGCGGAAGGTGTGGCCGTCGCCATGCTCGGTGATCTGGTTGCTGACATCGAGCTGGGCGCCCTGGAAGTTGCGCTTGGTGACGAAGTTGACCACGCCCGAAATCGCATCGGCGCCATAGGTTGTGGAAGCGCCACCGGTCAGCACGTCGACGCGCTCGATCAGCGCGAGCGGAATATTGTTGAGGTCGGCTGCGCCGTCCGCGCGGGCCGGGACCAGCCGCATACCATCGAGCAGCGCAAGGTTGCGGTTGATACCGAGGCCGCGCAGATCGACGAAAGAGGAGCCGCCCTGGCCGTTATTGACCGCGGAGCCGATGCTGGGCGCCGCACCCGGCAGGTCGCGCAGCAGTTCTTCGGCGGTATTCGATTGCTTCATCTCGATCTCGGCCGCGCCGATCACCGAAATCGGGCTCGATTTCTCGATGTTCGGGTTCCGGATCAAGGTGCCGGTGACGATGATGTCTTCATTATTGTCCGTTGCCGCTTCCGCGGCCGCGTCGGCCGCGGTCGCCGCCGCTTGCGGAGCGGCGGTCGTCTGGTCCTGGGCGAAGGCGGGCGCAGCCAGGACCGCGGTGCCGATCAATAGCTGGGAAGACAATAGCCGAAGGCGTGGCGCGCGAGACATATCCAAATTCCCCTGCTGGCATGATTGCGTGTCAGGCAATCAGTTTAGGGAGAATATTCGGATCAGATCACGGGAATTACATTAAGACAGGAAAGGTTGCGCTGCTTTGCCTGCGCCTGTTCCCGCATTGTCACATTTTAATTCTCAATGCTCGCATCATATATTCACATCATGTGAAGATGATTTGGACAGTGTGGGAAACTGACCGGTATTGATGCGACGCATGGATCGAAAACCCTGTTGCGTTCGACTGAACGGGTCCATGGGGGGGGATGAGTCATTTTCGATCGGCCGCGGGAATGTTGCTTGCGCACGCTACGCTGGTGCGCGGCGCGGCTTTTCTTGGCAGTGGGTTGCAGCCGAATGGGGGCGATCCGGTTGCGATTGGCGGCACATTGGCAACGAAAGTGGTTGGAAACGGCCTGCGCGAGCTCGACCGTTTCCTCAATCTTCTGGTCGACGAGGTCGCGGTGCTGGCTGCCGGTGACATCATTGATACGGTCGCCTTTGCGCGGCGGCGCAATACCGCGGGAAAGATCGCGATGATCCGGCGGTCCATGGGATTGCCGCACCCCGATCACGAACGCCTTCGCGCTATGGGGCGAACGCGCGACTGCCTGTTTCATTGTGGCGGTGTTGTGCGGCGGGCAAGCTATGCCGGCACCCGTACGATGATTGCGGGCTGGCCGCCCGGAACGGCTGCAGCCAAAGCTCCCGGCCTTGTTCTGCAGCTTGGCGATCGGCTTGAAGTCACGCCCCTCGATCTCGCGCGCGCGTGCCAATTCTATCATGATATTGCCGACACTATCGTTGCGGATACAAAGATTTTCATCGGTTGGATTGAATTTCCCGCATCATCTGGCTATATCGGGAACGCTATCGTCGCCTGCGACGGATTATGACGCCCTTTCGAGGGATCGATTTTTCCATTTCACGCTACCTGGCTCCGTAGGCACGCTGCCTGCGGAAACCTGTTTCCGTGAAGGAAAAATCTTATGCCCATCGGCACCGTCAAATTCTTCAACAGCGACAAGGGCTATGGCTTCATCGCCAACGAGGATGGTTCGGGCGACAGCTTCGTCCACATCAGCGCGGTCGAGCGCGCCGGCATGGCAACGCTCAACAAGGACCAGCGCCTGAGCTACGAACTGGAAACCGATCGGCGCGGCAAGCAGTCCGCCGTCAATCTCCAGTCGGCCTGATCCTGACATGGCCAAAGAGGAACTGATGTCCCTCGACGGCCAGATCGAAGAGATTCTCCCGGACGGGCGGTTCGCCGTCCGCCTGGAGAATGATCATCGGATCATCGCCTATACGGCGGGGAAGATGCGGCGTTTCCGCATCCGCTCCGTCGTGGGCGATCGCGTCATCGTCGAGATGACACCTTATGATCTGGACAAAGGGCGTATCATCTTTCGCGAAAAGACGCCTGGTGCCGGTCCCGGCCCGCGTCGCGGCAACAGACGCTAGCGAATATCCCACAACAGACGGCGCGAAGATCGCGCCGAGGAACTACATGCATAACACTATAATTCAGACTTCTACCAAGGCGTTTAATTCATTTGATATCAGCCCGGCCAAGGTGCCGGGACACCAGCTTCGGAAAAGGCGGTCCGCGACTCTTTCGCGAGGCGAACTGCGCAGGATCATTGCCGATCTGATCGGCTGATCCGGAAAGGCGCAACAGCGGCAGGAGCCGATATGTCGGTCATCAGCGATTTCTACCAGGCTCGAGCGGACGAATGTGCGCAGCAGGCGAAAGCCGCCACGCTCGATAATGTGCGCGACCGCTCACTCCGGGCAGAGGCTGCATGGCAGGCGCTGGCCGACCGGCATCTCCGCGCCGAAGTGAGCCGTGCCAAACGTGCGGCCGATACCGAGGCCGCCTAATCCTCACAGTCTGCTGCGTCTGACCCTGCTTCAGGGCCGGATCACGCAGCGGAAGCCGACATGCGATGTCGACGTGTCGATCGGCTGCGCATGTCGGGCCGCCGGGCGGTAGCGGCGGCAGTAATTGGGCGCGCAGAGATGCGATCCACCCTTCAGCACGCGGCGCGGGATGGCGATCGGTTCGCGCGCGTCTATGCTTCCCTGTTCCGTGCCGCCCAGCGGCCGGCTGCCGCCGCAGCAACTGCTGCCGTTGTGCGCGGGCGGCAGCGACCACCAGTCCGCCGTCCATTCCCACACATTGCCGATCATGTCGTATAGGCCGAAGCCGTTGGCGGGGAAGGCGCCCACCGGCGACGTTCTGAACCAGCCGTCCTCGTTGCGGTTATGGTTGGGGAAGTCGCCCTGCCAGGTATTGGCCTGGTGAACGCCGCCGGGGGTGAATTCCTTGCCCCAAGCATATTCCACATCGTCCAGACCGCCGCGTGCGGCGAACTCCCATTCGGCCTCGCTCGCCAGCGATGCGCCGGCCCAGGCGACATAGGCCTCGACATCGGCGAGGGCGACATGGACGACCGGATGATCCTCCAGTCCGTCGAGATTGCTGTCGGGGCCATGCGGGTGCCGCCAGTCGGCGCCGGCGGTATATTGCC
The DNA here is from genome assembly GCF_042693015.1 of Sphingomonas sp. DBB INV C78. Classification (NCBI taxonomy): domain Bacteria; kingdom Pseudomonadati; phylum Pseudomonadota; class Alphaproteobacteria; order Sphingomonadales; family Sphingomonadaceae; genus Sphingomonas; species Sphingomonas sp. DBB INV C78. Next base: position 5,111,522 of record NZ_CP170544.1, read on the forward strand.
ACCACTGGCTGATCGGCCCGCCCAATGCGATCGGCTGACCGGGCGGGGTGAACAGCAGGGATGCCGGCACCAGATATTCGGGCAAGGCGCCGGGATAGTCGGCCGCGTCGGGCGCGATCTCGGCGATGGTGACATGGCCGGTCGCGTCCACGAAACGCGCGAATTCCCGGTTGGTGACGGGCGTGCGGTCGATCCAGAACCCGTCCACCTTCGCCCGGCGGCTCGGCCGCTCCTCGGGATAATGGTGGTCGGAACCCATCGTGAAGCTGCCGCCGGGGATCCACACCATGTCGCCCTGCTCGACGCGCGGATGCAGGGGGCCGGATTGGGGATTGCTGGCCATTATATGGTCCCGTCCTTGTGATGTTCATGGCGATAGCCATCCCGTCCGCGATCGGCAATGCCGTCAGCGGCCCACCTTATTCGAAGGCGAAGCTGACGATCGCAATCAGGGCCACCAGGATCAGCCCCACCGATACGATCAGCGGCACCGAGATCGGATAGGCGCTTTCGCCGTGGACGAGGCCCTCCTTGGCCATCTCCGCCCGCAAATGGCGCAGTTCGAGCGCGAACTGGATGTGGCGCCAGATGCCGCCGGCCATGATGACGATGCCGAGGATGATCAATGCCAGGCCGAAATTGCGCGGCGCCTCAGGCCGGGCGATCGAGCCTGCTTCGTGCAGCTTCTCGAAGGCCTGATAGATGGTGAAGCCGAAGCCGATCAGCGAAAGCGACGTGCGCAGGAAGGACATCAGCGTCCGGTCCGCCGACATCCGCGTCCGCTGGATCGACATGCCGGTGCGGCGCATCGACATCTCGGTTCGCTCGTCGGACAATTGGGTGCGATGGATCGAAAGGTCAGTCCTATACTCCGACAGATCGGTCCGATGCTCCGACAATTCGGTACGATGATGCGACAGCCCCGTCCGGTAGTGCGAATAAGTGACGGAGGCATCGTCGGCCGATTTGCCTCCCACATCGGGAATCACGGGCAGGGGCGTATTGACCAGCCGGTCGGGCCGGACGGGGTCTGTGGCGGGAGGTGTCGCCATAACTATCCCTTCGTCACTTCTTCGGTGGTGGGGGGAAATTGGCCAGCGTTGCATCGACGGCGGTGTCGACCAGCGTCGGATCGGGCTTGTTGCGGTTGATTTCCTTGGTCGCGGTGCCGTGCCACACGGGCTTGCGCGTCCGCGTGTCGTATATGTCGATCACCAAGGTGCCGTCGGTCACGTTGCGCACGTCGACGTCGCGATTGCCGCCCCAGCCATAGCCATATCCGAAGCGCGGATAGAAGGCCCCGTAAGAGCCATAATCGGTCACCTCCACCCGATCGCGCGCGCCGACGGTGAAGGCGACGGCGAAGTCGGCCTGGGCGGTCTGCGTATAGCCTCGCGCCGCCAGCGATCGGTCGATCGACGCCTTCACCCGCTGGAACAGCAGCGGGTTCATGCCTTGCGGCACGCCCGTGAAGATCCAGGTGTAAGTGCGATACTGGCTGAAATCGGCCGCAGGATCGGAATCATAATTGATCCGCGGCGTCGATTCACACGCGGCAAGCGCGACCAGCGCGGCCAGGATCAGCGAACGCTTGGCCATCATATCCTCCCGGGCCATCAAGGAGCCGATTATGGAGGCTTGGGGCGGCCCAAACCTATCAGGGTTATCCCCGGTTTCCGGACAAATCTGTCCCGATGATGATCGCGTCCGGGGACGATCTGCGTGCGACGCGGCGACGCTCCCGATCGCGCCCGTCGTTCGCCGCATCTAGGGCTAACCCCTACCCGAACATCGGGTTTGTCCCGATTGGCCTCTCCGTTCCCGGTTGCGAGGATCGCCGCCGAGCGCAACCCCACGGAGACTCGTCATGCCCAAGGGCAAACCCAACATCCTCTTCATCATGGGGGACGATATCGGGTGGTTCAATCCGAGCTGCTACAACAGCGGTATCATGGGCTATAAGACGCCCAATATCGATCGCATCGCCAATGAAGGCGCCCGCTTTACCGACTGGTATGCCCAGCAGAGCTGCACCGCGGGCCGCGCCGCCTTCCTCACCGGTCAGTCGCCGATCCGCACCGGCCTCACCAAGGTCGGCCTGCCCGGCGCCGATCTCGGGCTCGGCCCTGACGATCCCTGCATCGCGCAGGTGCTGAAGGCGCAGGGCTATGCCACCGGCCAGTTCGGCAAGAACCATCTCGGCGACCGCGACGAGCATCTGCCGACGATGCACGGCTTCGACGAGTTCTTCGGCAACCTCTACCACCTCAATGCCGAGGAGGAGCCGGAGAATGAGGATTATCCCAAGGACCCTAAATTCCGCGAGAAGTTCGGTCCCCGCGGTGTGCTCCGGTGCAAGGCCGACGGCAAGGGCGGTCAGAAGATCGAGAATACCGGCCCGATGGGCAGCAAGCGGATGGAGACGGTCGACGAGGAATTCCTCGCCGACGCCAAGGACTTCATCAAGCGCAAGCAAGGCGAGGGCGTGCCGTGGTTCTGCTATTTCAACTCAACCCGGATGCACGTCTTCACGCATCTGAAGGAAGCGTCGAAGGGCAAGACCGGCCTCGGCCTCTATCCCGACGGCATGGTCGAACATGACGGGCATGTCGGCGAGTTGCTGGCGCTGGTCGACGAGCTTGGCGTCAAGGAAAACACGATCGTCGTCTACACCACCGACAACGGCGCCGAATGCTTCACCTGGCCCGATGGCGGCACGACCCCGTTCAAGGGCGAAAAGGCGACCAACTGGGAAGGCGGGTTCCGCGTGCCCTGCGTGATCCGCTGGCCCGGCGTGATCGAGCCGGGACAGATCATCAACGAAATCTGCGCGCACGAGGATTTCCTGCCCACTCTCGCGGCGGCGGCCGGCGACGACGATGTGGTCGATCGTGTCAGGAAGGGCGGCAAGATCGGCGACAAGAAGTTCAAGGTCCATCTCGACGGCAACAACCTCATTCCGGCTTTCAAGGGCAAAACCAAGGAATGGCCGCGCCAGGGCTTCGCTTATTGGAGCGACGATGGCGAACTGATGGCGGTGCGCGTCAAGCACTGGAAGGTCGCCTTCATGGAGCAGAATAGCGAAGTCACGCACAAGACGCCGCTCGGCGTCTGGCAGGGTGGCTTCACCTCGCTGCGCGCACCCATGCTGTATAATTTGCGGTCGGACCCGTTCGAGCGGGGCCCCGAAAGCATCTATTATGGCGACTATTCGGCGCACCGGATGTTCCTATTCGTCCCCGCGCAGGCGATCGTCGCCAAGCTGCTGGAAACCTTCAAGGACTTCCCGCCGCGCGCCAAGGCGGCGAGCTTCACCGTGGGCGACGCGATGGAGAAGATCGCCACCGCCAGCCCGAACCAGAACTGAATCAGCACCACCTAGCTCCCCGTCCGAGCCGCAGACGGGGAGTCTCACCCACAGGAGGAGTCTGTCATGCCGAATGGGAAGCCGAACATCCTTGTCATCTGGGGCGACGATATCGGGATCAGCAATCTGAGCTGCTACAGCCGTGGCCTGATGGGCTATCAGACGCCCAATATCGATCGCATCGCCAAGGAAGGCATGATGTTCACCGACAGTTACGGTGAACAGAGCTGCACCGCCGGCCGCTCCTCCTTCATCACCGGGCAGAGCGTCTATCGCACCGGCCTGTCCAAGGTCGGCCGTCCGGGCGGCGAGGAGGGGCTTCAGCCTGAAAGCGTGACGATCGCCGAACTGCTCAAGAACCACGGCTACACCACCGGCCAGTTCGGCAAGAACCACCTCGGCGATCGCAACATGTATCTGCCGACGGTTCACGGCTTCGACGAATTCTACGGCAATCTCTATCACCTGAATGCCGAAGAAGAGCCGGAGATGGAGGATTATTTCCCCGAAAAGGATTTTCCGAACCTGAAGAAGCAGATCGGGCCGCGCGGCGTGCTCCATTGCTTCGCCACCGACAAGGACGATCCCACCGAGCAACTGCGCTGGGGCCGCGTCGGCAAGCAGAAGATCGAGGATACCGGCCCGCTCACCAAGAAGCGGATGGAAACCTGCGACGATGATTTCGTCGAGAAGGCGACGGCCTTCATCAAGAAGGCGAATGCCGACGGCACGCCCTTCTTCGTGTGGCTGAACACCACCCACATGCATATGTTCACGCACACCAAGCCCGAGAGCAAGGGTCAGGCCGGGCGCTGGCAGTCAAACTATCACGACACGATGATCGATCATGACCGGAATGTCGGCCAGATGCTCGATCTGCTCGATGAACTTGGCATCGCCGACGACACGTTCGTGATGTATTCGACCGACAATGGCCCGCATCGCAATTCATGGCCGGATGCCGGCACCACCCCCTTCCGCAGCGAGAAGAACACCAATTGGGAAGGCGCCTTCCGCATCCCGAAACTCGTGCGCTGGCCGGGCAAGATCGAGGCCGGATCAGTCGCCAACGGCATCGTCCAGCATCATGACTGGCTGCCGACCTTCCTCGCCATGGCGGGGGATACAGAGGTCGTCGATAAGCTCAAGAAGGGCGGCTACGAAGCCAATGGCAAGAAATTCAAGAACCATATCGATGGCTTCAACCTGCTGCCCTATCTGACGGGCGAGGAGAAAGAGAGCCCGCGCAAGCTGTTCTTCTATTTCAGCGATGACGGCGACGTGCTCGGCGTCCGCTACGACAATTGGAAGATCGTGTTCATGGAGCAGCGCTGCCGCGGCACGATGCAGACCTGGGCCGAGCCGTTCACGACGCTGCGGCTGCCCAAGCTCTTCAACCTGCGCACCGACCCGTATGAATATGCCGATATCACGTCGAACAGCTATTATGAGTGGTTCCTCTACCACGATTATATCCTGTTCGGGGCCTATGGGCTGGCCGACAAGTTCGTCGCGACGTTCAAGGATTTCCCGCGCGTGCAGAAGCCGGGAAGCTTCACGATCAGCGACGCGCTCGACAAGCTGAACCAGATCGGCGGCGCGAGTTGAAGCACCGGGGCATCGCGCTTTCTTCGGACGGCGCGATGCTCTTTGGCAGTGGAAAGGTCTCCATCATGCGGCATGACGGCATAGTGAAGGGCGCGTTGGCGCTTGCGGCGGTCGCGCTGCTGAATGGCGGCGTGAACTCGGCGTGCGCTCAGGACCAGTCCGCCGCATCTGCCGCCAACCCCACTGCGGTCGACAAGATGAAGCTCCCGCCCGGCTATCTTGCGCGGGAAGCGCTGCCCGACAGCCTCGCGCTCCTGCCGCCGCCGCCGACCAAGGGATCGGCGGCGATGAAGCGCGACGAGGAGGCGCGCAAGGCTGCCCGCAAGCTGCGCGGCACGCCCCGTTATGCACGTGCGACGAGCGATGCCGTGATTGGCTTCCCGCAGATCCCCGACGATTTCGCCTGCGCGATGGGGTTGCCGATCGCCAAGGATGCTACGCCCAAGCTCTATGCGCTGATGGGCCGGATGCTGATCGACGTCGGCCTCTCCACTTACGGCGCAAAGAACAAATATCAGCGAACACGGCCGTTCGTCGTTCACAAGGAAGCGACCTGCTATCCCAAGGATGAGGCGCTGCTCCGCAATGACGGTTCCTATCCGTCGGGCCACAGCGCGATCGGCTGGGGCCTGGCGCTGGTGCTGGCCGAGCTCAACCCGGACAATGCCAACGCGCTCCTCCAGCGCGGCCGCGATTTCGGCCAGAGCCGCGTGGTGTGCGACGCGCATTGGCAGAGCGATGTCGAGGCCGGCCGCGCGATCGCGTCGGCCACCGTCGCCCGGCTCCACGGCGACGCCGCCTTCCGCGCCGATATGGATGCGGCGCGCGGCGAAGTCGCGGCGGCGAAGCAGGCGGGCGCCAAACCCGCCACGGATTGCGCGGCCGAAGCCGCATCGCTGGCAACGCCATGACCGGCGATCCGCTGCCGTCCTGGAACGAGGGGCCCGTCAAGCAGGCCATCCTCGATTTCGTCGCCCGCGTCACCGCCGAGGACGGGCCGGATTTCGTGCCCCCGACCGAACGGATCGCGACATTCGACAATGACGGCACGCTCTGGTGCGAATATCCGCTCCAGATCCAGGTCTTCTTCGCGCAGCAGCGCCTGCACGAGCTTGCCGCGGCCGATCCCTCGATGCGCCAGCGCCAGCCCTACAAGGCTTTCCTCGAACATGATGTCGCGACGATCCATGCGATGGGGAAGGAAGCCGTGTTCGACATCGCCTTCACCACCCATGCCGGCATGTCGACCGAGGCCTTCGCGGATCTCGTCGCGGACTGGTTTGCGCATGCCAAACATCCCCAGCTCGGCCGGCGCTTCGTCGAATGCACCTTCCTGCCGCAGCGCGAATTGCTGGATTATCTGCGCGCCAACGGCTTCCGCACCTTCATCGTCTCAGGCGGCGGCATAGATTTCATGCGGGCGATTACCGAACAGGCCTATGGCATCCCGCCCGAGCAGGTGGTGGGATCGAGCGTCAAGCTGCGCTTCGAATTGCAGGATGGGCGCGGCATGCTGGTCAAGACGGCGGAGCTCGGCAGCTTCGACGATCGCGAGGTGAAGCCGGCCAATATCGGCCTCCATATCGGCCGCCGCCCGATCTTCGTCTTCGGCAATTCCGACGGCGACCTCGCCATGCTTCGCTATGCGCTGACCGGCGACGGGCCGCGGCTCGGGCTCCTCCTTCACCATGACGATGCCGAGCGCGAATTCGCCTATGACCGCGAGTTCCATCTGAGTCCGCTGGCCGAGGCGCTCGACAAAGCCAATGCCTACGGCATCACGCTTGTCAGCATGAAGGATGCGTGGCGGACGGTCTTCGCGCCGCCTTCCGCCTGATCGCGTCAGCCGCCGTGCGCGGCGCGCAGTGCAGCGAGTTCCGCCTTGCTGACCGATCCGTCATGGTTGGCGTCGGCTTTGTCGAAGATCGGGGCGGGCGCCTTGGCCAGTTCCGCGCGCGTTACCTTGTTATCCTTGTCGGCGTCGGCTTCGGCGATCATCGCGTTCAACCTGTCGGAAAGCTGCGGCCAGCGATCGGCGCGTGGAAAATCGGCGCGCTCGATAACGCCATTATGGTCCTTGTCCATCTGAGCGAAGCGGGAATCGCGGGCCGCGAGATATTCGGCACGACTGATCTGCCCGTCCTTGTTGCTGTCGGCGCCATCGAAGGTGGCCGCGGGGTCGCGCTGACGCACCTGCGCATCGGCGACGGCCGGTGCCAGCGCCAGCAAGGTGATCAGGGCAGTCCGTCCGAAGGTCCACATGGCGATTCTCCCGCTTTCTTGCTGCCGGATTGAGGCGTAGCGCCGGCGGGCTGCGCCCGGTATCGGGGTTTGTCCGGGGGAAAGGGGGCTGACGCGCATCCGCCACGCGGTTGGGAAATTTGTGACCGTAAGGTTTCGCGCGGCCCGAAGTGGGGGTTATCCCCGATGGCGTTTCATATCAGGACGGGCAAATTGGTATCCACGATCCGGGCCGGATATCGGCCGATCCTCGTGGGGAAACGGGGGCGACAGGGGAGACAGGGGCTTGATCACGTGGTCTGCCTGCAACGGAAAATGCGGGTCGGGGGCGGCACTGCCGTCACCGGGCGGCACGGTCTGAGAGGCTGGCCATGTCGCCCCAGCGCCGCATCCTGATCGCCGACGACCATGAGGTGATGCGCCGTGGCGTCCGCACCTTCCTCGAAAACCGGGCCGACTGGCATGTCGTCGCCGAGGCATCGGACGGGCAGACCGCGCTCGATCTCGCGCGGGAATGCAATCCCGATATCGCGATCGTCGATTATTCGCTGCCGGTGCTGAACGGGCTCGATCTCACCCGCCGCCTCAAGCGCGACAATCCCAAGATCGAGGTGCTGGTCTATACTATGCACGATCGCGAGGATGTGATCCTGGAAGTGCTGCGCGCCGGCGCGCGGGGCTATGTGCTGAAGTCCGACACCGGCCGCCACCTGATCGCCGCGATCGACGCGCTGGCGATCCACAAGCCCTATTTCTCGGGCGCCATTTCCGAAACCCTGCTCGATCGCTTCCTCGAATCCGATCATGCCGCCAATGCGACGACGCTCACCCAGCGCGAGCGCGAGGTCGTCCAGCTGATTGCGGAAGGCAAGATCAACAAGGAAATCAGCGAGATATTGAGCATCAGCGTCAAGACGGTGGAAACCCACCGCGCGGCATCGATGCACAAGCTCAAGCTCCGCACCACCGCAGAGCTCGTCCGCTACGCGGTCCGCAACAATATCGTCCAGGCTTGATCAGAAGGCTTCGGCAATCGCGAAATAGATCGCGTCGCTATCCTTGCCGACCGCATAATCCAGCCGCAGATTGACGTTGGTTTCGCGCGACGGGCGATAGCGCAGGCCGACGCCCGCGGCGGGCAGGAACTTCGAATTGCCGATATCGCTCAAGCTCGACGCCACCCCGCCGACGCCGGCGAAGGCGACCGCGCCGAACCGGCCGGACAGTTTCTGGCGCACCTCATATTGCACGGTCCAGCTCGCCCGGTCGCGATAGCGCCCGGCCTCATAGCCGCGCAGGTCGTTCGACTGGCCGTAGAGGCAGAGGTCGTAGAAGGGCGATCCCTTGGACGCCGCGCACAAGGATGCGTGCAGCGCCAGCACCCCGCCTTCGCCCGCTGCCCGATAGACATTTGCCGCCGCCGTCATCTTGTCGCTGGTGAAGTCCGATCCCAGCGCCTTGGCGTTGAACATCCACTGCATCGTCAGCAACTCGCCATTGACCGGATTCAGTGAATTGTCGCGGCTGTCATAGCTGAGCGAGGGGCCGATCTGCGCTGTCGTGCTCTTCCCCTGGACGGGCGGCAGCTCGAGGTCTGGAAAAGCCGGATTTTGCCGCATCACCGTGGATTTCAGATCGAGGAACTGGAACCGCGCGCCGGCATAGAAATGCTTGGCGACCCGCATCTGCCCCTGGAGCAGCCCGGCAATCCCCTCCTGATCGAGCTTCACCGATACGCCGCGGTCGCCCGCGCCAGGGCCGATGCCGAAGAAATCGACATTGATGTCGCCATAGCCGCCAAAGGCGATGATCCGGAACCTGTCGTCCGCCAGCGACATGTCGTGGAAGGCGGCCGCGGCCCAGCTGCCATTGCTGGTCTTCATCGCGCCGACGCCGCTGATCCACGGTTCGGGCGCCTTGTTGGGATTGTAGAACAGCACGCCTGCCACCGACAGGCCGGTCCCCAATGTCGGGTTGGACAGCGGGATCGGCACGATCAGCAAATCGCTGCCCTTGGCCAGTCCATGCCCCGCCTTCGAATTGTCATGCATCTCTTCGATCGACGAATTCACCTGATCCGCCAGCGCCGGCGTGGCGAACACCATCGCGGCGGAGAAAATGAGCGGCCATCGGGGCACCCGGAATAGGGCCAATTTCCTCTCCTCTGCGCGCGACAGATGTGTCCAGGGACGGTAACCTCGCCTTATGGCGGCGCCTATCGGGTGAATCCGGGAGATTGGCGGCGCATAATCCCTAGAGCATGCTGCACCGGGAAGATTTGCTTGCCGTGCCGGGGTTATCCCCAATGGCGCCGCGCGCTTCGCGGGCCGATGATGTCCCGATCATGCTTTCGGTTGCGGGAGGCCGCGATGAAATCCTCGATCCTGATTGCCGCTCTGCTCGTCCTGCCGCTGCCGGCCCTGGCCGCGCAGCCGCCGGCCGCCGTTCCCGGCGCGGCCAAGATGAAGCCCGACGCCGGCAAGGAATCCTGGACCTATCGGAAGGACGGCCTGAACCTGAAAAGCTATGACAAGATCATCATCGATCCGACCGCCATCTATCATGGCAAGGACGCGCAGTTCGAGGATGTGAATGCGGCCGATCAGGCCAAGTTCGCCCAGCTCGTCACCCAAAGCGTGCAGGAAGAGGTCGCCAAGAAGATGGAGATCGCCAGGGCCGCCGGCCCCGGCACGCTACGCCTCAAGATCACGCTGCTGGGTGCCGAGGCGACCAAGACCGGGGTGGCGACGGCCACCCGCGTGCTCCCCTTCGGCATGGCGATGAACGCTTACAAGGAACTGAAGGGCAAGCCCGGCAGCTACACCGGCTCGTTGCTGTTCGCGGTCACTCTGTCGGATGCGAAAAGCGGCGAGGTGCTGGTCGCCGCGATCCGCCGCAAGTCGCCCAGCGCGATGGACATTCCCGCCACGCTCTCCACCGTCGATACGGTGAAGGCGGTCGCGCACGATATCGGCAAGGAAATCGCCGAGAAGCTCGATCAGGCGCGCGGGCGCTGACGGGTCAGCGGTTGGCGTCGCCCGCCGCGAAATGCGCCATCTGGTCGGCAAGCGCCTTCACGAAGGCGGGGCGGGCCGTGGCGCGCGCCATATAGTCGCGGCAGGCGGGATAATCCGCCAGCCCGTCGAACCGGTCCACCAGCCGCAGCACATCGGCCATCGCGATATCGGCCAGCGAGAAGCGGCCGGCCAGCCATTCGCGCTTCGCTACCACCGGCTCCAGATGCTTCAGCCTGTGCTCCTTCAGAAAGGCGTCCAGAATCCGCCACGCCCCCGTATCGCCATTCTCGCCGGAAAATATCAGGATTCCCCATGGCAGGCTCGCCATCTCGACCGAATTGAGCGCCGCGAACAGCCATTCCAGCGCCTCGCTGCGCTGACGCGGATCGCCCGGCAGCAATATTTCGCTCCGTTCCCCCAGATGCAGCAGGATCGCCCCGCTTTCGAAGATCGAAAGATCCCCGTCGGTCAGCCACGGCACCTGGCCGAAGGGCTGATGCGCGAAGTGATCGGTTTTGCGGTCGGCGAACGGCACGCTCGCGATGCGATAGGGCAGCCCCGCTTCCTCCAGCGCCCACCGCACCCGAAGATCGCGCACATAACCCCGCGGCATCTCGGGAACCCAGTCGAAGGTGGTGAGAGTGAGGTCGCCCATTTGCGGTCTCCATCGGTGGGCGCGGACTTATGACAGGCTTTGGCGGGCGGCAGAAGGGCCGTTGCTCTCCTCCTTCGCCGTCGCAAATGGTGAGAGCCATTCTCGCCCGACGTTCCGGCCATGGCGGCCGTGTTTTGGTCGCCTGATCCCCGCGAGTCCGGAATCGGGACCCCGCCGCAGGCTCGAGAACGACCGGAAAGTCGGGGGAGCGGGCATTTCAGATCCTCCGCGAGCTTGTCTCGGGGAGGGGGACCACCCGCGGGGTGGTGGAGGGGCATAGCGCGCGCTTTACGCCTCCACCACCGGTCTAAGGCCGGCGCTCCCTCCCCAAAAAAATCGGCCGGCAAGATGCCGGCCAGTCGGGGGGTATTCTGTTCGTCCAGCGATCAATAAGGCGCGGGCACCGTCACATATTGCATGGTGCTGCCGGAATATTGCGGCTGGTACCAGGTCGATCCGCACTGCTGATAGGTGATGCCGTTCACGGCTACCGGTGCGCAGTTGGCGGGTGGCGCGGTAACGACCGTGGTGGTGTGCACCTCGTCATCATCGTCGTCGGCGATCGCGGCGCCCACGACCATGCCGGTCATGCCGCCCACGAACAGGCCCGCGCCGAAATCATCGTCCCAGTCGCCGCCATAGCAGCAGCCGCCGCCGCCATAATATCCGCCGCCATTCACATTGACGTTGGTGTTGCGGTTGACGTTGCGGTTGGTGTCGCGATTGCGATTGGTCTCGCGGTCCCGCACGGTGTCGCGATCGCGCGCCGTGTCACGCGTGCCGGCATTGCCGCGGTTGGCGACCTGCTGATTTGTCCGTCCCGCCGCCTGCTGGTTGGCGCGGCCGGCGCCCTGTTGGCCCGCACGTCCCGCTGTCGGCTGGCTCGCGCGTCCGGCCATCTGCTGCCCGCCACGGCTGCCGCCATTGACGCTCATGCGCGACGAATCGCGCACCTGCATCCCGCTGGCACGGCCGCTGACCGCGCGATTGGAGGCTTGGGGCCGGCTGGAAAATCCGCCGCCGCCTGCGCGCGCGCCGCCGCTCGGCCGGCTTGCGGCCCGTCCGCCGCCGCCGCCGCCGCTACGCGCTCGTCCGCCACCGCCGCCGCCGCGCGGGCGGCCGGCAAAGGCAAGTTCGGTCCCGGCTGCCGTCAGTTCGGCCGGTGCCGCATGAGCCGGCATCACCGGCATTGGGCTGGACGCAAACAGAATCGCGCCCGCGACCCATCCTATGGATTGTCTCGCGCTCATTTCGTCGCTCCCGGTGTCGCGGCCACCGGCACCTGGCCCACCACGATCCGCTTGGCTTCGGCCGGCGGCGCGAAGGTGAACTGGGCGTCGGTCAGCTGCATATTGGTTGACCAGTCGAACACGGCGGAGGTCTGTGGCTGGGCCTCATCGTCGGTGTTGATGATGACGAGCTTGCAGGGCAAGGCAGATTCGCCCTTGTCGATCCACAACTGCCAGTCGGCGCCGTCCTGGCGGAAGGCGAATTGCTCGCATTCCTTGCCGTTGATCCGGTCGGGGCCGACCGAAAGCGCGCCCTTGATGCGGCTGACCTGGAAGGCGGGCGTGCCCCATTCGAAAAGGTCGGCCAGCGGCGTATCCAGGCCATAGCGCTCCTGCGCGACCTTGATCACCTCGCCGATCGTGCCCGGCGCGTCGACAGTGCCATAATAGCCGTTCTTGGGGCCGTAGATGGTGAGTTGCTTGCCGTCGTAATAGATCTTCCGCTGCTTGCGCAGCGAATCCACGCTGATCAACATCCGGTTCGGCCGCCGCACGTCCATGGTGATCTGGGCGCTGGTCTGCAGCTTCTGGTTGTTTTCCAGAACATCCTCGGTCGTCACGTCGGATTTGACGGTGAAGGCGGTCAGCGCGCGCAAGGCATTGCCCATGCGGTCGAGCTGCGCCTTCACTTCGGGCGGTATCACCTGGGCGGGCGTCGCCGCGGGCGCAGCGGCCGGCTTTGCGGCGGGCGTCGTGGCCGGCTTGGCGGTTTGCGCCATCGCGGCGCCGCCCATGCCAAGCAAGGCGGTGCAACAGACCGCTGCGATCATGCCTCCTACTGGGCGCATCTCTTCCTCCTCTGCGGCGCGACCGACAGGTCGCCCGGTGTGCCCATTCAAGCCCCGGACGCGGAGAAGAACCATCGGGAGGAATGCCTATTCAGGGCGGGATTTTTCCCTAGACGGGGCGTAAATCGGGAGCCGGCGACGGCGGCGTTGCGGACGCAGGCATCTTGTCGTCATCCCAGCGAAAGCTGGGAAGGTGAAGACGGTTGAGATCCTGGGGCGTCGCGTTTGATCCAGGGCGATCCCAGCTTTTGCTGGGATAACTACACAAGGAAGCGTGTCCGATCCCGGAAATGAGCGGGCCCCGGACCAGGGGGGTGGGGTCCGGGGCCCTGACCGGGCCTTGCGGATGTACGTATCCGCCGGTCCGGAAAGCATGGTCTGGATCGCGCCAGCGCAGGTCGGGACGGTGATCCCGGTCGGCGCGTCACTTCTATTGTCGGCAGCCCCTTCACCCCAAAAGCCACGCTATCATAGCCTGTCGCGACGCGGGCCGACATTAGGGAAAACCCGTAAGCTGCGATCACACGGCAACACGTCTGCCGAACGTCTGGAAAACCGGCGAAAAGGGGCTTTCCATGGCCTCGGCACTGCGCGACATTCCTGCACGGCCTTGCCGCCGTCATGAAGGGGAGGGCAAGCAGATATGCCGATCTTTTCCGCTAGATGGGGGGTAATGGCGCTCGGCGTCGGGGCATTCGCCTTGGCTGGTTGCGCCAGCATCGGCCCTGGCCGTATGGGCATAGATCGCTCGGATTATTCCAATCATCTGCGGGAAACCAACAAGGAACAATTGCTGCTGAACATCGTCGCCATGCGCTATGGCGATGCGCCTCTGTTCCTCGAAGTCAGCTCGGTCATCAGCCAATATACGCGCGAAGGATCGGCGCGGGCGGATGTGGAGCTTGGCCCGCCGCCGGGTGATGCGGATGGCAGCGTCGGGGCCAGCGTGCTGCTGCGCGAAACGCCGACGATCACCTATACGCCGCTGGCCGGTGATCGTTTTGCCCGCAGCCTGCTTTCGCCGATCTCGCCGGCTGCCTTGCTCGGCATGATCGAATCTGGGTGGTCGGCGGATCTGCTGTTCCGGCTCGCGGTGCGGTCGATCAACGGCGTCACCAATGGCGGGCGCGATCCACTGTTCGCGCACAATGCCGATCCCGAATTTCAGAAGATGATCGAGGTGCTGTCCAGGCTCCAGCGCAGCGGCGGGGTGGTGATGCATGTCGAACGCGGGCCGGAATCGCGCTTCACCGCCGCGGCGCGCCTGTCGCCCTCGCTCACGGCCGAGGAACGCGCCGACCTCGCTTATCTCATCCGCATCCTGCATCTGCCGACCGACGGCCGCGGCGAGTTCGGCATCGCCTTCGGTGCGGCGCAGACCGCGCCCGATCAGCTCGCCATCGGCACCCGTTCTATGTTCGAGATCTTCTCGGAAATGGCGCAGGGGGTGGAGGTTCCGGGGGAGGATCGCGGCGGCCGCGCCGTCCCGCCCGCCGCGGATACCGGCGTTACCCACTCGCTCATCCAGGTTCACAATGGCGCGCAGAGGCCCGCCGATGCGCATGTCGGGGTACGCTATCGCAACCGCTGGTTTTGGATCGCGGGTGATGACGCCGGCTCGAAGCGGATGTTCCTGATCGCGCAGATGCTCTTGTCGCTCAACGACACCAGCAGCGGTGCCAACGCGCCCTTGGTCACTATTCCAACAGGATAATAATGTTATTACAATAACTTATATATATAATTCGAAATATCACGCCCCTTACTTAGTCTAAACTCGACTATAAACCTCGATCAACGACGACAGCCGCCATCACCCTATGATGGCGGCTTGTTCGTAGCATTGCGTTCTTCAAAGTCGTGTTCAGTTCGCCCAGCGCGCGATCGGCGTCACCACATCGGCGACCAACCGGGAATCGATCGGCGCATCGAACTCGACGCCCAGCCGCCGGCCCTCGACACGCGCCACCCTGCCATGCACCTGCATATGCCCCCGGGTCAGCACGACATGCGTTCCCTGCGCGATCGGGGCGGGGCAGGATACCAGCGCGCCGCCTTCGGAGATGTCGAGCAGCACCGCGGTCGACGCGCCCAGCGGCGAATGCAGCCGCGCGGACAGCAACACGCGATAGCGGCCATGACGACGGTCATATTTCGCCGGCGTTGCCGGCTCCATCCCAAGTGCAACGGCCTCTGCGGTCATCTGATCCCCCAAGCTGCGCCGCCGTGGGCGGCCCCCTTGAAGGACTTATAGAGCGATTTTACCTAAAGACCGATTAACCTTGTTTTCTTTTAGTCGGCGATCCGCACGCAGTTCCGGCCATCGCGTTTCGCACGGTAGAGCGCGGCGTCCGCACTCTTCAGCGTTGCAGACGGACCCTTTCGCCCATCCATCGCGGCAATCCCTGCGGAAAAGGTCAGGCGCCCGATCGGACGGCCGGTTTCCGCGACCTTGAATTCGCGGGCCGCGATCTCGGCACGAATGCTGTCGATATGCTCCGCGGCTGCCTCCGGGGTGGTGTCTTCGAACAGCATCACGAACTCCTCGCCGCCATAGCGCGCGACATAGAGATTCTCCGATGCATTGCGCGACAATGCGCCGGCCATGAACTTGATGACCTTGTCGCCAAGCTGATGGCCATGCTGGTCGTTGACCGCCTTGAACGCGTCGATGTCGCAAATCGCGAGCGCAAGAGGTGTGCCCCGCGCCCGCGCGGCATCGAAGGCGAGCCGCATCCTGAGGTCGAGCGCGCGGCGATTGGGCAGGCCGGTCAGCGCATCAGTCTCCGCGGTCTTGCGGGCTTCGGCCAGGCTGTTGCGCAGGATCGAGACCTGTTCCGAAGCGCGACGCAGCTCGTCGCTGGCGCTCCGCGTCTTCTCGATCATCGAACGCGTAAGGTCCATCAGCGCAATGATTGCATCGCTCCGCGGCTCGGCCTCCAGCGAGGAGACGTTGCGGGCCAGCGCGTCGCCATATTCCTGTGCCTCACGGCCGGAGCGATCGGCGATGGCACTGATCGATTGCAGGCGGCGCTGGGCATCGTCCGCCATTCGGCTCAGCTCGACCGCGGAAATATCGGTGCGGCGCTGGGCGGCGATTGTCGCCGCCATGGCCTGGGTCAGCGTGCCATATTGGCGGATCGCATCATCGACAGCGGTGATGAGCTGCGCGTCGTCCGCCGTGAAATAGCGGTGGATGAGTTCGTAATTGGCCGGCGACGGCTCTAGGCCGTTATCGGCGAGCATCTTCCCGATATCGGCAAACAGGGTCGTTGCCGAACAGTAATGGCTTTCTTGAGGTAGTGCGCCCATCGATCCCTGGTCTATCATGAACTGCGTCACAACAAGTTGCGCGCCCCTGCGCCTGTAAACCGTAAAATCGTCAATATGCTGCTAACTTCGATAGCAAAATCGCATTGATGGCGCTTGCCTGATTGACCCGCGGCCGCTCTCCGCCGAAAGGCTTGGCCCATGCGCTTCTTTTCCGACAATGCCGCCCCGGTGTCAGATGCTGTGCTGGCAGCGATTGCCAGCGCCAACACGGTCGACACCGCTTATGATGGCGATGCTCTGAGCCGGCGGCTTGATGATGCCTTTTCGGATCTGTTCGGAACGCGGGTTGCGGCGCTGTGGGTGGCGACGGGAACTGCCGCCAATTCGCTGGCGCTCGGCGCTTTGTGCCCGCCCTGGCGCGGGGTGGTCTGCCACCGCGACGCACATATCAACAATGACGAGGCCGGCGCCCCCGAATTCTTCACGCACGGCGCCAAGCTGATGGCGGTAGAAGGCGAGGGCGCGAAGCTCACGCCCGATGCGATCGCGGCGGTCATCGATCTGATCGCCAATGATGTTCATCGCGTCCAGCCTGCGGCGATCTCGATCACCAACGCCACCGAATATGGGCTCGTCTATTCGCCCGACGAGGTTGCCGCGATCGGCGCGTTCGCCCGTCAGCGCGGCCTTGGCCTGCACATGGACGGCGCCCGCTTCGCCAATGCCGTCGCCCATCTCGGCTGCTCGCCCGCGGAACTGACCTGGCGTGCGGGCATCGATGCGCTGAGCTTCGGCTTCGTCAAGAATGGCGGCATGTCGGCCGAGGCGCTGATCTTCTTCAAGCCTGAGCTGGCAGCGGATGTGGCGATCCGGCGCAAGCGGGCCGGGCATCTGCTGTCGAAGGGCCGCTATCTCGCCGCGCAGATTCACGCGCTGCTGGCGGACGATCTGTGGCTGGCCAACGGCCGGGCAGCCAATCAGGCGGCTGCCCGGATTGCGCAAGCCGCGGTTGGCCGTCTGGTCCATCCGGTGCAGGCGAACGAGATCTTCTTGCACCTGACAACGGAGGAGGCGGCGCGGCTTCGCGCCCGGGGCTTCGATTTCTATGATTGGGGCCCCGGCGAAGCGCGTTTCGTCACGAGCTGGAGCCAGGCGGATCACGAGGTCGAAGCCCTCGCCGCCGCGATAGCCGCGCTGTGAGCGAGCCACCGCTGAGCCGAGCTGCCCAGGCGCGCGTGTTCGTGCCGCTGGCGGTGGTCACGCTGATTTGGAGCTCGACGTGGCTGGTCATCCGCGATCAGCTTGCGGTCGTGCCGCCCACCTGGTCGGTTGCCTACCGCTTTGCTGCAGGCGCGATCGCGATGATGCTCTATGCGCTTGTCGCCCGCCAGACCCTGCGGCTGACGCGCGAGGGGTGGTTCATGGCGGTGATTGTCGCCGTCACCCAGTTCGTGCTCAACTTCAACTTCGTCTATCGCGCCGAACATTATGTGACGTCGGGGCTGGTGGCCGTGGTATTTGCGCTACTGCTCGTGCCCAATGCGGTTTTCGGAAAGATCTTTCTGGGGCAGGGGCTTTCGTGGCGGTTTGTCGCGGGATCGGTGGTCGCGGGGCTCGGAATCTCGCTTTTGTTCATTCATGAACTCGCGGCCGGGCCGGCGGGGCATGGCGCGGTGGCAATGGGCATTGGCTTCACCCTGCTCGGCGTGCTGTGCGCATCAACCGCCAATGTCGTCCAGGCGACGGAAATAGCGAAACGCCAGCCGATGGTGAGCGTGCTTGCCTGGGCCATGGCGATCGGTGCGACGCTCAATGCCTTGTGGGCACTCATCACGGTCGGGCCGCCGAGCTTCGATCCGCGGCCCGCTTATGCCGCGGGTATCCTCTATCTCGGCGTGGTGGGATCGGCGCTCACCTTCCCGCTTTATTTCGGCGTGGTCCGCCAGATCGGGCCCGCAAGGGCGGCCTATTCGAGCGTGGTGATCCCGGTGCTGGCGATGGCGCTTTCGACCGTGTTCGAAGGCTATCGCTGGAGCGTGCTTGCGGCCTGCGGCGGGTTGTTGACGCT
Source organism: Sphingomonas sp. DBB INV C78 (assembly GCF_042693015.1). Lineage (NCBI taxonomy): Bacteria > Pseudomonadati > Pseudomonadota > Alphaproteobacteria > Sphingomonadales > Sphingomonadaceae > Sphingomonas > Sphingomonas sp. DBB INV C78. Next base: position 5,129,828 of record NZ_CP170544.1, read on the forward strand.
TGCGGGGCTGGTGATCGCGCTCAGGGCGCGCAGCCCGGCGCGATAATCCGGGTAGAGCGGCTGCCAGCCGAGCAACCGCTTCGCCTTGCCGTTTGCGACGCGACGGTTCTCCGAATAAAAAGCGCGCGCCGCCGGCGATAGCGCCGCGTCGTCGAGCGATTGCAGCGGCGGCGGGGCGATCCCGAGCAGATCGCAGGCATATTCGATAACGGAATTCTGGCTCGTCGGCATATCGTCGCCGATATTGTAGGCGCCGGGCGGGCCGCGCTCCATGCTGGCGATCACGGCGGCGGCGATGTCATCGACATGGATACGGCTGAACAGCTGGCCCGGCAGATCGATGCGATGGGCCTTCCCCTCCCGCACCCGTTCAAGCGGCGAGCGACCGGGCCCATAGATGCCAGGAAGGCGGAAGGCTCGCGCTTGCGGCAGCGAGAGCCAGCGTGCATCGGCTGCGGTGCGGGCGGATCTGCGGCCGTGACCGATCGGGGCGGCTTCATCCACCCAAGCGCCCCCGGCATCGCCGTATACACCGGTCGAGGAGAGATAGCCGATCCAGCGCGCCGGAGCCACGGCCAGCCGATCGAAATAGCGATCGAGTACGGGATCGGTGCTGTCCGTGGGGGGTACGGAAGAGAGGATGTGCGTCACCGACGCGATCTCGACCGCAGCGTCGTCGATGCGGTCGCGTGTGATCGCGGCCACCTGCCATCCGCGTTCGCGCAGACGAGCCCCGATGATGCTCGCGGTATAGCCGGGGCCGAAGATCAGGAGCGAGGACATGCCCGGCCTGTAGATGTGTCGACGCGACCAAGATACTCTTATCGCACTGGCATCCGCTGAGTCGGGAGCGTAAACCTGTGACCATGCTCGACGTCCAGACATCCGCCGCGGCGCCGCCGCCCGTCATCCGCCGCGAAGATTATCGTCCGCCGGATTGGCTGGTTCCCGATGTGGAACTGGATTTCATCCTCGACCCGACAAAAACCCTAGTTCGCTCGCGGCTTAGCGTGACGCGCAACGGCGGTCATAACCACCCGCTCAAGCTCGACGGCGACGGGCTGACCCCGATAGCCGTGCGGATCGATGGTGAGGCCCAGGCCGATGCGTGGCGCATGGACGGTTCGGCGCTGCTGATCGACCTGCCCGGCGACGAACATGTGATCGAGACCGAGGTCGAAATCGCACCGGAGAAGAATTCCCAGCTCATGGGGCTCTATGCGTCGGGCGGCATGCTCTGCTCGCAATGCGAGCCCGAAGGCTTCCGCCGCATCACCTTCTTTCCCGATCGACCCGACGTTCTGAGCCGCTATCTCGTGCGGATGGAGGCGGACAAGGCGCGCTTCCCCGTGCTGCTGTCCAATGGCGATCATGTGGATGGCGGCGATCTGTCGGACGGGCGGCACTGGGCGCAATGGCGCGACCCCTTTTTCAAGCCGACCTATCTGTTCGCGTTGGTGGCGGCGAACCTTGTGGCCAATCGCGACAGCTTCGCCACGCGATCGGGCAAGGAGGTGGAACTCGCCATCTGGGTCACGCCGGACGATCTGCCGCGGACCGAACATGCCATGGCGGCGCTGAAGGCGTCGATGGCGTGGGACGAGAAGGTTTATGGCCGCGAATATGATCTGGGCGAATTCAACATCGTCGCGGTTGCCGATTTCAATTTCGGCGCGATGGAGAATAAGAGCCTCAACATCTTCAATTCGCGTTATGTGTTGGCCGACCCCGATACCGCGACCGACATGGATTATGACGGCGTGGCGGGCGTCGTCGCACACGAATATTTCCACAACTGGTCGGGCAATCGCGTCACCTGCCGCGATTGGTTCCAGCTCTCGCTGAAGGAAGGCTTCACCGTCTTCCGCGACCAGAGTTTCTCGGCTGATCAAGGCTCGGCCGCGGTCAAGCGGATCGAGGATGTGCGGGGGCTGCGCGCATCGCAATTCCCGGAGGATGCCGGCCCGCTGGCACACCCGATCCGGCCCGAATCCTATATGGAAATCTCGAACTTCTACACGGCCACCGTCTACAGCAAGGGCGCCGAAGTGGTGCGTATGCTCCAGACGATCCTGGGGCCGGAGAATTTCCGCAAAGGGTCCGACCTCTATTTCGACCGGCATGACGGGCAGGCGGTGACCTGCGAGGATTTTGTCGTCGCGATGGAGGATGCGTCCGGCGTTGATCTGACGCAGTTCCGGCTGTGGTATTCTCAGGCTGGCACGCCGAAGGTGAAAGCCTCTCTGGTGCATGAGCCGGCTGGCGGCCAGGCGCGCCTGACGCTCGAGCAGGACGTGCCATCGACCCCCGGCCAGCCGGCGAAGAAGCCGATGCCGATTCCGCTGCGCGTCGCGCTTTATGGTGAGGTGACCGGCCAGATATTCGGCGGCGAGCGGCTGGTGATGCTGGAGGATGCGCATCAGGAAATCCTGTTCGAAGGCATCGGCGAACGGCCGGTCCTGTCGATCAACCGTGGCTTTTCTGCACCCGTGACTGTGCTGGCGGATCGGTCCCCGGCCGATCTCGCTTTCCTGTCGGCGCAGGATGACGATCCCTTCGCGCGCTATGAAGCGATGCAGCAGTTGATGGTGGATACGCTGGTCGGCGCGGTTGCGCGGGGCGAAGCGGACCACGGCCCGGTGATCGAGGCCGTGCAGGAGACCTTGCTCAATCCCGCGCTTGATGCCGCCTTCATTGCCGAAGCCGTGCTGCTGCCGAGCGAATCCTTCATCGGCGATCAGATGCCGGTGGTCGATCCGATGGCGATTCATCTCGCGCGGGAAGCGCTGCGCCGTGATCTCGGCCTGGAACTGGAGGACGAATGGCGGGCGTCCTATGCCAAGACCCATGCCAATCGTTACGAATATAATCCCGCGGCCAAGGGGTTACGCCGCCTGAAGACGGTGTCGCTCGGCTACCTGGCCGCCAGCGAGGCAGAGGATGCGCCGGTCATCGCCTTCCGCCAGTTCCGCGATGCCGACAATATGACCGACCGGCAGGGCGCGCTCGGCACGCTCGCCAACAGCCTATGGGCTGAGCGGGACGAAGCGCTCAAGATGTTCTACGATCGCTATCGCGACAACGGTCTCGTCATCGACAAATGGTTCACGACTCAGGCGTTGTCCTCGCGTGATGACACGCCGGAGGCCGTCGAGGCGCTGGCCAGGCATCCCGATTTCACCCTCGCCAACCCTAACCGCATTCGCTCGCTGGTGAGCGCCTTCTCGGTCAACCAGAAGGGCTTCAACCACGCATCGGGCCGCGGCTACCGCTTCTTGGCGGACATGGTGCTGGCGGTCGACAAGCTCAATCCGCAGACGGCGGCCAAGCTGGTGCCGCCGCTCGGCCGCTGGCGGCGGTTCGATGAAGCAAGAGCCGCGCTGATGCGGGCGGAGTTGGAGCGCATCGTCGCGACTCCGGGCCTGTCGAAGGACGTGTTCGAGCAGGCGTCGAAAAGTCTCAACTAAGGCCGGTCAGGACGCTGGCCGGCTGTGGCGGACCCAGCCTTGCGGATCGGGGTGGATCAGAATCTCGACGCCGGGAAATTCCTGCGCGAGGCGGTCTTCTACCTCCTCCATCACCCGATGGGCCTCGGCCACGGTCATGTCCGGCGCGACGTCGACGTGGAACTGCACGAAATCCCGTGTTCCGCTGGTGCGGGTGCGCAGATCGTGGATGCCGCGTAGTTCCGGGTGCCGGGCGGCGACGGTCAGGAAATGCTGGCGACGATCCTCCGGCCACTCCTTGTCCATGAGTTGGTCGATCGCCGAAACGGCCGACCCCCATGCGCCCCAGGCGAGCCAGAGCGCGATCAGCACGCCGAACACCGGATCCGCTCCGCTGAAGCCGAGATATTGATCGAGGATCAGGGCGGCGATCACCGATCCGTTGAGCAGCAGATCGGACTGGTAGTGCACATTGTCGGCGCGGATTGCGATGCTGCCGGTCTGGCGCAGGATGCGGCGCTGATAGCTGATCAGCAGCCCCGTTGCGGCCAACGCGATGACTGAGACGCCGATGCCATATTCGGCATTGGCCGCCCCGCCGCCTTCCAGCAGCCGGCTGATGGCGCGCCAGCCGATGCCGACCGCCGACAGCGTGATCAGCGCGACCTGAAACAGGGCCGCCAGCGCCTCGGCCTTGCCGTGGCCGAAGCGGTGGTTGTCATCGGCCGGCGTGGCGGCAACCCTGACTCCCCATAAAGTCACCAGCGAGGCGACCAGATCGAGCGCGGTATCCGCGAGCGAGCCGAGCATCGCCACCGATCCTGTCGCGGCGGCGGCATATCCCTTCAGCGCCAGCAAGAAGCAGGCCGTCGCGACGCTGGCCAAAGCGGCCCGCTGCGCCAGCGGGACGGACGCCATCACGGGTAGAGCATGCCGGTCGTCCACCCCTCGCCATCGCGGAGATAGACGTGGCGTTCGTGCAATCGGTGGGGACGGTCCTGCCAGAATTCGATGCGCTCGGGCGCCACCCGAAAACCGGACCAGTGCGGCGGGCGGGGCACGTCCTGTCCTTCGAACCGTGCACTCACGGCGTCATACCGCGCTTCGAATGTGGCGCGGTCGGGCAGCGGGCGGGACTGATCGGACGCCCAGGCGCCGAGCTGCGAATCCCGGCTGCGGGTGGCGAAATAGGCATCGCCTTCCGCATCGCTCACGCGCGAAACACTCCCTTCGATGCGGACCTGCCGGCGGAGCGATTTCCAGTGAAACAGCAGAGCAGCCTTCGGCGTCGCGAAAAGCTCCTCCGCCTTGCGGCTTTCGAGGTTGGTGTAGAACACGAAGCCGCGCTGATCATGCCCCTTGAGCAGCACCATCCGTAGCGACGGCTGACCGTCTCGTCCGACCGATGCAACCGCCATCGCGGTTGGATCATTGGGTTCACTGGCGGCCGCATCGGCAAGCCAGGCATCGAACAATGGAAAGGGATCGGCAGTCATGGCGGAGCCTTAGCGCATCGCGCCGCGCGATAGAACTGCCGGCGATGGAATATGTTGCGCCGCACAAGAGGATATGGTCCACTCGCCTTATGATCCAGGCTGCCGTCCACCACGTCACCGCCTATCGGTATGATTGCCCGGTCCAGCTTGGGCCGCAGGTGATCCGGCTGCGACCGGCGCCGCACAGCCGGACGGAAGTGAACAATTATTCGCTGCGGATCACGCCCGAAACCCATTTCATAAACTGGCAGCAGGATCCGCACGGAAACTGGCTGGCCCGGCTGGTCTTCCCGGAGCCGACCAACGAGTTTTCGGTGACGGTGGACCTGATCGCCGATCTGGTGGTGATCAACCCCTTCGACTTCTTCGTCGAGGATTATGCCGAGCATCGGCCATTCACTTATGCGCCGGCGCTGCAGGCCGACCTTGCCGCTTATTTCGACATCGAGCCGCAGGACGATCGCTTCGAGGCGCTGGTCGCGGAGTTCGCCGATGTCCGGATGAGCACGATTGATTTCCTCGTCGCGGTGAACCAGGCCGTCAATGCGAAGGTCGGCTACATCATCCGGCTGGAGCCGGGCGTGCAGGAGCCGGAAGAGACGCTGGCGATCGGCACCGGATCCTGCCGCGACAGCGCGTGGCTGATGGTGCAGTTGCTCCGACGGTTGGGTTTCGCGGCGCGGTTCGTGTCGGGTTATTCGATCCAGCTCCGGCCTGACGTGGTTCCAGTCGATGGGCCGAAGGGCGTGGAGCAGGATGTCGTCGACCTGCATGCCTGGGCCGAGGCCTATGTGCCCGGCGCAGGGTGGGTCGCGCTGGATGCGACATCGGGGATGTTCGCGGGCGAGGGGCATATCCCGTTGGCTGCAACCCCGCACTACCGATCGGCGACGCCGATCGAGGGCGTGGTGATGGGGCAGGCGCAGGTCGACTTCGAGTTCGAGGTTGGGGTGCAGCGGATCGCCGAGGCGGTGCGGATTACGGCGCCCTTTACGCCGGGCCGCTGGGCGGCGCTGGATGCGCTGGGCGAGCGAGTCGATGCCGATCTCGCCGCCCAAGATGTCCGGTTGACGACGGGGGGTGAGCCGACCTTCGTTGCGGTGGAGGATAGCGAGGCACCGGAATGGAATAGCGATGCGGTGGGGCCGACCAAGGCGATCTTCGCCGACCGGCTGATCCGCAGGTTGAGAGACAAGTATAGACTGAATGCGTTGATCCATCACGGTCAGGGCAAATGGTATCCCGGCGAAAGTCTGCCGCGCTGGGGCTATTCGCTTTATTGGCGGAAGGATGGTGTGCCGATCTGGCGGGATGCCGGGTTGATTGCAGGCGACAGCACCGAAACGATCATGACGTTGCAGGATTCATCGAACTTTATCAATAAGATAGCAGAAAGTCTCGGCGTCGGGGAGGATAATGTCCAACCGGCCTATGAGGATGGGTTGGAATGGGCGGTGAAGGAGGCCGCGCTGCCCGACAATGCCGATCCCACCGATCCCAAGATCGAGGACCCGGAAGAGCGGGCGCGGATGATCAAGGCGTTCGGGCGCGGGCTGGCGCAACCCGTAGGCCATGTGCTGCCGATCCAGCGCTGGCAGGCGGCGCAGCAGCCGGGAACCCCGCGCCGGCAGGGAAAGGCCTGGCGCAGCGAGCAATGGCGCACGCGCCGCGGCAAGCTGTTCGCGGTGCCGGGCGATTCATCGCTGGGGTATCGCCTGCCGCTGGGATCGCTGCCTTATGTGCCGCCATCCGACTATCCCTATATCCACACCCGCGACACGACCGAGCCGCGCGAACCGCTGCCCGATTATCGCGAGCAGCGGCTGGAGCGCGTGACCGAAGCAGCCGGCCATGCGGCGCAGGATCGCGTCGAGCAGCAACTGATCGAAGGAGCGGTAAGAACCGCCATCACGGTGGAGCCGCGTGACGGCTATCTCGCGGTGTTCCTGCCGCCAGTCGAGGCGCTGGAAGATTATCTTGAACTGATCGACGAGATCGAGACCACGGCCGAGGCGATGCGGCTGCCCGTCAGGATCGAAGGCTATGCGCCCCCGCCCGATCCGCGCCTGCAGGTGCTGAAGGTGACGCCCGATCCCGGCGTGATCGAGGTGAATGTGCAGCCCGTGGGATCATGGCGCGAGGCGGTGGATCTGACCGAGACGCTATACCAGACGGCGCGCGAATGCGGGCTGACCGCGGACAAGTTCATGGTCGATGGCCGTTCGGTGGGCACGGGCGGCGGCAACCATCTGGTATTCGGTGGAGCGAGCGTGAACGACAGCCCGTTCATCCGCCGGCCGGACCTGCTGAAAAGCCTGGTGCTCTATTGGCAGCGGCATCCCTCACTGTCCTACCTGTTTTCCGGCCTGTTCATCGGCCCGACCAGCCAGGCGCCGCGGATCGACGAAGCGCGCCATGACGGGCTGTATGAGCTGGAGATCGCGCTGGCGCAGGTGCCGATGCCGGGCGAGGGCGATCCGCCGGCGCCCTGGGTGGTCGACCGGCTATTCCGTAATCTGCTGGTCGACGTGACGGGCAATACCCACCGCACCGAAATCTGCATCGACAAGCTGTTCTCGCCCGACGGGCCGACCGGACGGTTGGGCCTGGTCGAGTTCCGTGGGTTCGAGATGCCGCCCGATGCCAAGATGAGCCTCGCCCAGCAATTGCTGATGCGCGCGATCATCGCCTGGCTGTGGCGCGAGCCGCAGACGGGGGATTTCGTCCGCTGGGGGACGGCACTGCACGATCGTTTCATGCTGCCGCACTTCGTATGGGCGGATTTCACGGATGTGCTGAACGACCTGCGCGGCGCCGGCTATGACTTCGACCCCGACTGGTTCGAGGCGCAGCGCCAGTTCCGTTTCCCGGTGCATGGCGACGTGACGGCGGGCGGCGTGACGCTGGAGATCGCGCACGCGCTGGAGCCGTGGCATGTGCTGGGCGAGACGGGGGCGATCGGCGGCACGGTGCGCTATGTCGACAGCTCGACCGAGCGGTTGCAGGTGCGCGCGACCGGACTGGTGGCGGGCCGGCATGTCGTGGCGGTCAATGGCCGGGCCGTGCCGATGGCGCCGACCGGCACGCCCGGCGAAGCGGTAGGCGGCGTGCGTTACAAGGCGTGGGAGCCGGCCAACTGCCTGCATCCGCGCCTGCCCGCCAATGCGCCGCTGACCTTCGATCTGCTCGATCACTGGAATGGGCGATCGCTGGGCGGTTGCGTCTACCACGTCGCGCATCCCGGCGGCCGCCATTACGATGTGGCGCCGATCAACGAATATGAGGCGGAGGCGCGGCGCAAGGCGCGTTTCCAGGCGCACGGCCATACGCCCGGCGCGGTGGAGATGCCCAAGGCGGAAAAAGCGGGGGAGTTTCCATTGACGCTGGACCTTCGCACGCCGCCGCCCGAATAAGGCGCCGGAGGGAAGGGGAATCATGGCGCAACTGCCGGGCCTGCCGACTTGGGGGGAGGGATGGATCGCATCCTATCTGCCCCGTTCGACCAGCGGTGACGTGCTTCGCGGCGACGCGGGGCGCGGCGCGCGGTGGTGGGGCCAGTTGCTGGAAGGAATCGCCGGCCTTTCCGACGGCAATCTCAACCTGCTGCAGGATCGCATCAACCGGCAGGTGATCGAAAACGGCACTTCGTTCCGCTTGCCCGGCGAGGCGCAGGAACGGCCGTGGCCGCTTTCCGCCATGCCGCTGCTGATCGGCGACGATGAATGGCGCGGGATCGAGCGGGGCGTCGCCCAGCGGGCCGACCTGCTTGAAACCATATTGGGCGACATTTTCGGCGAGCAAAGCCTGTTCCGAGATGGGTCTCTGCCGGCGGTGCTGGCAGCGGGCAGCCCGCATTTCTGGCGGACCATGGTGGGCGTGAAGCTGGCCGGCGGCAGGCATTTGCAGACCTATGCTGCCGATCTCGGCCGCGGGCCGGACGGCGAATGGCGCGTGCTGTCGGATTATTCGCGCGCGCCAGCGGGTGCGGGCTATGCGCTGGAAAATCGCATTGCCGCATCGCGGGTGATGGGCACGCTCTACAACCGCCTCAACATCCGGCGGCAGGCAAGCTTCTTCTCCGCCTTTCGCGACGGCATGGCGGCGATCTGCCAGCGGGCGGACCCGCGCATCGGCCTGCTGACGCCCGGCCGTTACAACCAGAGCTATGCCGAACAGGCGCATCTTGCGCGCTATCTGGGATTCCTGCTGGTCGAGGGCGAGGATCTCGCCGTGCGCGAGAATCAGGTGTTCGTCCGCACGATCGAGGGGCTGAAACGCGTCGATGCGCTGTGGCGGCGGATGGATTCGCGCTTCATCGATCCGCTGGCGTTCGATTCCCAGTCGGCGATCGGCGTGCCGGGCCTGATGGACGCGATGGCTGCGGGCAATATCGTCGTCGCCAATGCGCCGGGTGCCGGCGTGATCGAATCCGCCGCCCTTTCCGCTTTTCTGCCGGCGCTGGCCCGGCGGCTGACGGGCGAGCAGCTTCACTTGCCCAATATCGCGACCTGGTGGTGCGGGCAGCCCAATGAGTGCGATTACGTCAAACAGGATCTGGACAATCTGCTGATCGCCCCGGCCTTTGGCGGTGCGCCGCCCGGCCTTGCGCGGGGACGGCCGATGCTGGGTTCCGAACTGGGCCCGGCGGCGAAGGCGGCGTTGATCGAAGGGATAGCGCGACGCCCGCATGATTATGTTGGGCAGGAGGTGGTGCGGCTTTCGACCATGCCGGCGCTCGCCGACAATATATTGGTGCCGCGCCCGTTCAGCCTGCGCGTGTTCGCGGCACGGGATCAGGATGGGCAGTGGATCGTCATGCCGGGCGGCTTCGCGCGGCTGGGCGGGCAGGACGATATTCGTGCGGCGGTGATGGGCGAGGGGGCGTTCAGCGCCGATGTCTGCATCGTCGCCGATCGGCCGGTCGACAAGGTTTCACTGATGCCGCCCAAGGTGGCGATCCGTCGCAATCCTGGCACTTTGCCGAGCCGGGCAGCCGACAATCTGTTCTGGCTGGGCCGCTATCTGGAGCGCGGCGAAGCGACCTTGCGGCTGGTGCGTGCAGCCTTGGGTGGCACGATCGACGCGGATGGCGGCGCGGCACGCCTGCCCGGCACGATGGCGGGGTTGAAAGGACTGCTGATATCTTCCGGCGCTTCGGTTTCAACCAAGGATGAGGAAGAAGCGGCGCGCGACGCCGATATCCGCACGCTGGCGCTGGCCGCGCTCGATGGCAAAGGTTCGGCCTCGGTTCACCGGCTGCTCGAAACTGTCCGGTCGATCGGCGAGGGCACCCGCGATCGGCTGTCTGCGGATGTGTGGCGGCTGCTCGATGCGCCGGCGCCGCTTGGCCATGGCGAGGATGCCGCGGCTTTGCTCAATCGCGCGACGGCCTTGCAAGAGCGCTTCTCGGCGCTCGCGGGTCTGGCGGCCGAGAATATGGGGCGGACGGCCGCCTGGCGCTTCCACGATGCCGGCCGGCGGATCGAGCGTGGCATCCTGGCCTGCCGGCTGTTGCGCAACTTCGCCGCGGACGATGCGTCTGCCGACGACCTCAGCACCTTGCTCGACCTGACCGACAGCCAGATCAGCTATCGTGCGCGTTACATGGCCGGCTTGTCATTGGCGCCGGTGCGCGACCTGGTGGCGCTCGACCCATTCAATCCGCGATCACTGGCCTATCAGGTGCACAAGATCGGCCGCCATCTGGGTGCGCTGCCGACCTTGCGGGACGATGGCATGGCGGAGGAGCAGCAGTTGCTGGCAATCGAGCTGGGCGGGCTGGTCGCGCTCGCCAAGGCGGAGGCACTCGGGCCGAACGCGGTGATGGCGATGGAGAACCGGTTGCTCGCTCTGTCCGACGCGATCGGCCGGCGATACTTCCTGCAAGGGAGCGAAACGCTGCGCGCGTCGCACATGATCCTGGCATGACGATGCTCTACGACGTGAGTCACCGGACGCGGTTCCATTATGCCCATCCGATGCGTTATTCGCGCTGCAATCTGCGGCTGGAGCCGATCCGCTGGGCGGGGCAGGACCTCGAGGGCTATGTCCTGAACGTTATCCCGCGCGCGACCCTGACCGTGATGCCGCCGCGCGGCTATTGCGCCAATCTGGTCCGGATGGTGGTGGAGCAGGCGACGAACGAGATCGTGATCGAAAGCCGGTTCCGGATGAGGGTCAACCGCACGCCGCCGGAGATATTGGCGGACGACCCCGATATCGCCGCGGTGGGCGCGGCGGCGCGAGCATCCAATGATCTGTCGTCGGTGGGGCCGGTCAATTATCTCGCCGCATCGCCACTGATCGCGCTGGAGCCCGAGATCGCCGAATGGGCGGCGGCGGAACTGGCGCCGGATCGCGGCATCGTCGAGGCCGGTTATGCGCTGGCGCGGCGCATCCGTGACGAGTTCCGCTATGACGGCAATGCCACCGTCACCGAGACCCCGCCGATCGAGGCGTTTCGCGGCCGACACGGCGTCTGCCAGGATTTCGCGCAGGTGATGATCGCAGGCTTGCGCAGCCATGGCCTGCCCGCGGCCTATGTCAGCGGCTATCTGCGGACCATCCCGCCCCCCGGCAAGCCGCGGCTGGTGGGGGCGGATGCCACCCATGCCTGGGTGATGCTGTGGTGCGGGCCGGAGCGCGGCTGGCTGGGCTTCGACCCGACCAATGCCTGCGCGATGGCCGGCGACCATATCGTCACCGCGGTCGGCCGCGACTATGCCGATGTGGCGCCGATCGACGGCATCTTCCTGGGTCAGGGGGCGCAGAAGATCGACGTCGAGGTGGATGTCGAGCCGGTGGAAGACTAGCCCCGTCCCGCCTGCACGCAGCGGTTGACGAAATCGAGCTTGGCAATAATCGCTGGCGACAGGTGGAACGGGTAGAGATCGGCCTGGCCCATGCTGCGGTTGAGCGCGTTGAGCGCGAAGGCAAAGGGGCGCATCCGCGCGGCCAGCGTTTCGGTATCGGCGCGATAGGGATCGAAATCGACCGCGGGATCACCCGCCTCGCCGGGGAAGGGCGCCAGCCGCATGTCCAGCCCGCCGCATGTCGCCAGCGTATCGATGATGTGGAGGAGGTGCGCGAAGGTCTCGGCGAAATCCTCCCACGGGTGGGAGGTGGCGTAGAAGCTGACATAATCGTCGGTCCACACCTTGCCGCTATTGTAATGGTTGGCGATGGCCGCGGCATAATCGGCCCGCTCGTCGCCGAAGAGGGTGCGGAATTCGGCCAGCGCCGCCTCGTCGGGTTCCACCAGCCGCGACCAGTAATGATGGCCGACCTCGTGGCGGAAATGGCCGAGGAGGGTGCGATAGGGTTCGCCCATGCGTTCGCGGATGCGCTCGCGCTGGGCGTCGTCGGCCTCGACGAGGTTGAGCGTGATGACGCCGCCCTCATGGCCGGTCAGCACCTGGGGGGTGCCGCTTTGTTCCGCGGCGGGATCGTAGAGGAAGTCGAAGGCGAGGCCGAGCCCGCTGCCGCTCGCCGCGGCCTCCGCCAGGCTTTCCAGCGGCAGATGCAGGCGGAGCAGGCTGTGGAACAGGCGGCGCTTGGCGGCCTCGATCTTGCCCCAGCGTTCGGGGACGGTGGGTGCTGTCAAATCGGGGATGGTGCGATTGTGCCGGCAGGCGCGGCAATAGGGCGTGGCGTCGCCAGTGGGCACCAGCCAGTTGCAGACGCCATGATCATCATTGTTGGCGCAGACGACGAGATCGTGGCTCGCGCCTTCACCGTCGCGCCAGGTGGTGGCGCCGTCGGCCAGGAACAGGAAGGCGTCGGATGCGGGATCATAGCCGAGCGTGAAATCGCAGCCGGGGCAGATCCGCGCCTCGAAATGCAGGAGCCTGTGGCAATTGGGGCAGGAAAAGGGCGCCAAGATCCATATCTCCGCGGTCTGGACAGGTTCAAACCCGGCGGAGCGGCGTTGGTGCCGGCCAATGAAGCATTTTTTAGCTTGCGCTGTTCTACAACAGCCCACATCTGCTATGTTGCATTTGAGCAACAGTTGGTGCCGGCGCACGACCGGCGTAACGGATGGATATGGCCGACCTATATTCGAAACTGGGCGTGTCCCGCGGTGCGACCGATGCCGATATCAAGAAGGCATATCGCAAGCTCGCCAAGGAACTTCACCCCGACCGCAACAAGGACAAGCCCGACGCGGCCGATCGCTTTGCCGAGCTGACGACGGCCTATGACCTGTTGTCCGACAAGGACAAGCGCGCCCAATATGATCGCGGCGAGATCGACGAACAGGGCCATCCCCGCGGCTTTGCCGGCAACGGCTTTGGCGGCGCGGGCGGACGCGGCGGGCCGGGCGGCGGGTTCAGCGGTTTCGGCGGCGAGGGCGCGGACTTCGGCGACATCTTCGAAGGGCTGTTCGGCGGCCAGCGCGGGCGCGCCGGACCGGGCGGTGGCGGCGGCTTCGGTGGGTTCGGCGGCGCGCGGCGTGCCCCGCCCAAGGGCGCGAACATATCCTACCGCCTGGCCGTGCCGTTCGAGGAGGCGGCCGGGCTGAAGGCGCAGCGCGTCACCCTGTCTGACGGCAAGACGATCGACGTGAAGCTGCCGGCGGGGCTGGAAAACGGCACGCAGATGCGGCTGGGCGGCAAGGGCGAGCAAGGCCCCGGCGGCGCGGGTGACGCGATCCTGACGATCGAGATCAAGCCGCACCGCTTCTTCACGCGCGACGGCGACGATGTCGGGCTCAACCTGCCGATCACCATCGACGAGGCGGTGCTGGGCGGCAAGGTGCGCGTGCCCACCGTCGACGGCCCGGTGATGCTGAACATCCCCAAGGGCGCGACATCGGGCAAGATACTCCGCCTGGGCGGCAAGGGCTTTACCCGCAAGGATGGGTCGCGCGGCAACCAGCTCGTCACCTTGCAGGTCGATGTGCCGCTGGGCGATCCGGATCTTGAAGCCTTTATCGAGGGATGGAAGGGCAAGGGACGCAACCCGCGGCTCGCCCTGGGGGTTTAGCACCGCAATCGTCGCGTAGCGAAAGGCGTAAACTTGCAGGATGCCTCCCCCGAATCCCCGGAAGAACGCGCCAAGCGGCGTGGGGTTTGGGACAGGCATCTCGATCGCGTCAGGCCGGGGACGCGGCCCTTCGAAATCGCGAAGCGCGTCCTTGTCGGTGTCTATTCGGACGGCTTCATCCATGCCGGCAACATCGCCTATTTGGCGCTGTTGACGCTGTTCCCCTTCTTCATCGTGCTGGCCGCGCTGGCGCAGGCCTTCGGGCGTGGGCCGGATACGCTGGCGGCGGTCGCGACCTTTCTGGAGACGTTGCCGCCCACCGTCGCCGAACTTCTCCGCAAGCCGATCGCCGACGTGCTGGTGGCGCGGACGGGGCCGCTCCTGTGGTTCGGGGCCGCCGTCGGCCTGTGGACGGTAGGGAGTTTCATCGAGACCATCCGAGATATTCTGCGCCGCGCCTATGGCACGCCCTATAACAAGGCGTTCTGGCATTATCGGCTGGGTTCGATCGGCATCATCGTCGTGTCGGTGATTCTGGTGCTGGTTGCCTTCTCGATGCAGGTGCTGCTCGTCGCGGTGCAGGAATTCGTTACGCGGCTGCTGCCCTTCGCCGACGAGGCAGCTTTGTGGTTGCAGGTGTCGCGCCTCGCGCCGCTGCTGCTGATGGGGCTTGCCCTCTATTGGCTGATCTTCTCACTGACGCCGTCCAAATATCGCTATTCCCCGTGCCCCAAATGGCCGGGTGCGGTATTCACCGCTTTGTGGTGGATGGCTGTCACTACCCTGCTGCCGCGGGTGCTGGGCCTGCTGGGGGGATATGACCTGACCTATGGCAGCCTGGCCGGCGTCATCATCACGTTGCTTTTCTTCTGGTTTGTCGGTTTTGGACTGGTGATTGGCGCAAACCTGAACGCGGCACTGGCGGAAACGCCGCAACCGGCGGTAAAGGAGCCTGCGTCACAAGGCTGATGGAGTTGGAATGACTGGCCTGATGGAAGGAAAGCGGGGGCTCATCATGGGCCTCGCCAATGATCGCTCGCTCGCTTGGGGAATCGCCAAGGCGCTCTCTGCGCAGGGGGCGGAGCTCGCGTTCAGTTTTCAGGGCGAGGCGCTGGAGAAGCGCGTGCGCCCGCTGGCCGAACAGCTCGGATCAGATTTCCTGATCGATTGCGACGTATCGGACATGGCAGCGCTGGACACCGCCTTCGCGACGCTCGCGGCGCGCTGGCCGACGATAGACTTCGTTGTCCACGCGATCGGCTATTCGGACAAGAATGAGCTGCGTGGCGGCTATGTCGACACCAGTCTCGAAAATTTCCAGATGACCATGAACATATCAGCCTACAGCTTCGTCGCGGTGACGCAGCGCGCGCGGCCGATGATGCCCAATGGCGGCAGCCTGCTGACGTTGAGCTATTACGGCGCCGAAAAGGTGATCCCGCATTACAATGTGATGGGCGTCGCGAAGGCCGCGCTGGAAACCAGCGTCAAATATCTGGCGATGGACCTCGGGCCGGAAAATATCCGCGTCAACGCGATCTCCGCCGGGCCGATCAAGACGCTGGCGGCGAGCGGGATCGGTGATTTCCGCTACATCCTGAAGTGGAACGAGCTGAACTCGCCACTGCGTCGCAATGTGACGATCGAGGATGTCGGCGGGGCGGGGCTTTATCTGCTGTCCGATCTCGCATCGGGCGTGACGGGCGAAATCCACCATGTCGACGCCGGCTATAACGTGATCGGGATGAAGGCCGAGGACGCGCCGGATATCGCGCTTGCGTGAAACTACTCCCTCTCCCCTCTGGGGAGAGGGTTGGGGAGAGGGGCCGAACGGGGTGGCTCCACGTCGCTTATTGTGAGCGGACTCCCCCTCTCCCAACCCTCTCCCCAGAGGGGAGAGGGCTTTTAGATGAGTTTCAACACGTTCGGCCGCGTCTTCAGATTCACGACCTGGGGTGAGAGCCACGGGCCGGCGCTGGGCGCGGTGGTCGACGGGTGCCCGCCGGGACTGGCGTTAAATGAGACTGATATCCAGCCCTGGCTCGACAAGCGCCGGCCGGGGACGTCGCGCTTCACCACTCAGCGGCAGGAGCCGGATCAGGTCCGCATCCTTTCCGGCGTGTTCGAAGGCAAGACCACCGGCACGCCGATCAGCCTGATGATCGAGAATGTCGACCAGCGATCGAAGGATTATTCGGAGGTCGCGCTCGCTTATCGGCCGGGCCATGCCGATTATGCCTATGATGCCAAATATGGCTTCCGCGATTATCGCGGCGGCGGGCGATCATCGGCGCGCGAAACGGCGGCACGGGTCGCGGCGGGCGCGGTGGCGCGGGCGGTGATCCCGGAAGTGCGGATCAGGGCCTATCTGGTCGAACTGGGCGGCGACGCGATCGATCGCGCGGCGTTCGACGATGCGGAGATCGACCGCAATCCCTTCTTCTGCCCCGACGCCGCGGCTGCGGCGCGGTGGGAGGCGATCGTCGATGGCGCGCGCAAGGCCGGATCGTCGGTCGGCGCGATTGTCGAATGCGTGGCGGAAGGGCTGCCGGCGGGCTGGGGCGCTCCGCTCTACGCCAAGCTCGATAGCGAGCTTGCGGCGGCGTGCATGTCGATCAACGCGGTGAAAGGTGTCGAGATCGGCGACGGTTTCGAGGCGGCGCGGCTGACGGGTGAGCAGAATGCCGATCCCATGCGGCCGGGGCCGAATGGCAAGCCGCTGTTCCTGGCGAACCATGCCGGTGGTGTTGCTGGCGGGATTTCGACCGGCCAGCCATTGATCGTGCGGGTGGCCTTGAAGCCGACCTCATCGATCCTAACGCCGGTCGAGACGATCGGGCGGGACGGGCAGGCGGCGGACATCCGCACCAAGGGCCGTCACGATCCCTGTGTCGGAATTCGCGCGGCCCCGGTGCTGGAGGCGATGGTGGCGCTGGTGCTTGCGGACCAGAAATTGCTGCAGCGGGCGCAGCGGGGCTGACGGTGAGGGCTGGATCGGCCGATCAATAGCGGCCGGAGCACGGGCCGCGCCGTTCATTCTTCCACGGCGCATCGAAATAGATGCGCTGAAGCGGCTCGAAAGCATGCGTGTAGCTGTCGGCAAGGCCGGTCAGCCAGGCGGTGATGGCGGGCGTCGACCGACGTGCGCCATCATGGCGGAAATCGCGCTGCATCTTATGATCCTTTCATGATCGCGACTGGCGCGTCGCCCTTTCTAAATGCCCAAAAGGGGATGGTGGCGCCAACAAAAGCCTCGACCGAGATCATAAAGGAGGCTTATCAAGTGCCATGCGCAGAATCCCACCGCTGACCGCCGTTCGGGTATTCGAGGCCGCTGCCCGCCACGAGAATTTCACGTCCGCTGCAGAAGAGCTCGGCATGACGCAGGCAGCGGTGAGCTATCAGATCAAGCTCTTGGAAGAGCGGCTGGGGGTCGCTTTGTTCGCGCGGGCCAAGCGGCGCGTGACCTTGACCGATACGGGTCGCAAGCTGGCGCCCAACATCTCCGCGGCTTTCGATACGTTGCACGATGCCTTCGCGACGCTCGCGACCGACGATGCCGGGGTGCTCAAGATCACCTGCGCCACCACCTTCGCGTCGCACTGGTTGGCGCCGCGGCTGGGTGGCTTCCAGATCGCGCGGCCCGAACTGGCCGTGCGGCTGCATGCGGGCAATGAGATCGTCGATCTGGCGCGGGACGATCTCGATGTCGCGATCCGCTCCGGCTATGGCGACTGGCCGGGTCTGCGCGCCCACTTTCTGTTCCGGCTGCAGTTCACGCCGGTCTGCAGCCCCGAATATCTGGCACAAAATCCTCTGCGTGAGCCGGAAGACCTGCTGGGCGTCAACCTGCTGAGCCCGGACGATTTGTGGTGGAAGATATGGTTCGCGGAGGCCGGCGTCGGCGATGTCGAACGGCCGCGCCGACCGAGCATAAGGCTCGATTCCCAGGTGCTGGAGGCGAATGCGGCATTGGCCGGGCATGGTGTTGCGGTGGTCAGCCCGATCTATTGGCAGGCGGATCTGGAGGCAGGGCGGTTGGTCCAGCCCTTCCCGATCCTTGCCTTCGAGGGGCCGAGCTTCTGGCTGGCTTATCATGAGCAAAGGCGGACGCTGCCCAAGATCGCGGCGTTCCGCGATTGGCTGATGGCCGAGGTGAAGGTGCAGGCGGGCAGCAATTGCACTGGCGCCTTCGCTCCCCCGAGCGATGAGGAGATGGAAAGGTTGAAGATGGGCCGGCCGGCCTGACCGGCGTCCGCATCGTGTCGGCACCGAAACCTGCGCTGGCGCGTTCTCCCGTCTTATGGATGGGAGAGTGGGATGCGCAAGGACATCATCATCGGGCTCGCGCTGCTCGCTGCGCCGATCATCGCCATCGCCCAGAACGCGCCGACACCGCCGGATGAACCGGCCAACAATAGTGCCGCGAACAGAGATTGGGGCAATTCGGCTGTGCCGGTGCCCGCGGCGGACGATCCGCAGGTCAACGGAATGATCGACGGCGAAAAGCCCGAGCCGCCGCCTGAACTGCGACCGCGCTGAACAACCCGCGATCGATGAAATGCACCCTCGCCTGAGCGCGGGGGCGCTGCTATCCGATGGGGCATGACCGCATCCGCCGAGCCGATCGACCAGATCATCGAAGCCCCGTTCGATAGCGCCCTTTCCGACCGTTACCTCGTCTACGCTTTGTCGACGATCACCGCCCGGTCGCTGCCGGACGTGCGCGACGGGCTGAAGCCGGTGCATCGGCGGCTGTTGTGGGCGATGCGGCTGCTCAAGCTCGATCCCGCCGCGGGCTACAAGAAATGCGCCCGCGTCGTCGGCGACACGATCGGCAAATATCATCCGCATGGCGACCAGTCGGTCTATGACGCGATGGTCCGCTTGGCCCAGAGCTTTTCGCTGCGCTACCCGCTGGTCGACGGGCAGGGCAATTTCGGCAATATCGACGGCGATAATGCCGCAGCCTATCGCTACACCGAAGCGCGGCTGACCGCCTCGGCGATCGACCTGATGGCGGGGCTCGACGAAGGCACCGTCGATTTCAAGCCGACCTATAATGGTGAGGAGGAGGAGCCGGAGGTATTCCCCGGCCTATTCCCCAACCTGCTGGCGAATGGCGCGAGCGGCATCGCGGTCGGCATGGCGACGTCGATCCCGTCGCACAATGTGGCGGAACTGATCGACGCAGCGATGCTGCTGATCGACCAGCCCGACGCGCCCGACTGCGAATTGATGCAGTTCGTGAAGGGGCCGGACTTCCCGACCGGCGGCGTGATCGTCGATAGCGCAGCGAGCATCGCCGAGGCTTATGTGACCGGGCGGGGCGGCTTCCGCGTCCGCGCGCGCTGGTCGATCGAGGATCAGGGACGCGGCACCTGGACCGCGGTGATCCACGAAATTCCCTATCAGACGCCCAAGGCCAAGCTGATCGAGGAGATCGCGCAGCTCATCAACGACAAGAAGCTGCCGATCCTGGCGGACATCCGCGACGAATCGGACGAGCTGGTGCGGATCGTGCTGGAGCCGCGCGCCCGCACCGTCGATCCGCAGGTGCTGATGGACAGCCTGTTCCGGCTGACCGCGCTGGAAACGCGGGTGTCGCTCAACCTCAACGTGCTCGACGCGCAGCGCACGCCGCGGGTGATGAGCCTGAAGCAGGTGCTCGCGGCCTGGCTGGAGCATCAGTTCGAGGTGCTGGTTCGCCGGTCGCAGCATCGGCTGGCGAAGATCGACGACCGGATCGAACTGCTCGACGGCTATATCATCACCTATCTGAACCTCGATCGCGTGATCCAGATCATCCGCGAGGAGGATGAGCCCAAGCCGGTGCTGATGGCCGAGTTCAAGCTGACCGACCGGCAGGCCGAGGCGATCCTCAACATGCGGCTGCGGTCTTTGCGCAAGCTGGAGGAGATGGAGCTCAAGCGCGAGCGCGAGGCGCTGGACGAGGAGCGCAAGGGCCTGGTCGCGCTGATCGAGAGCCCGGCGCGGCAGCGGACGCGGATGAAGAAGGATCTCGCCAAGCTGCGCGAGCGCTATGGCCCTGAGACGAAAATCGGCCGGCGCAAGACGCTGATCGAGGAAGCGGCGCCGGCGCGGGAGATTCCGCTGGAGGCGATGATCGAGCGCGAGCCGATTACGGTGATCCTGTCGCAGCGCGGCTGGATCCGCGCGATGAAGGGGCATAACGACCTCGCTTCGGCCGAGGCGCTGAAGTTCAAGGAAGGCGACGGGCCGCTGTTCGCCTTCCACGCCCAGACCACCGACAAGCTGCTGCTCGCGACCGAGACGGGGCGCTTCTACACGCTGGCGGCGGACAAGCTGCCGGGTGGGCGCGGCTTTGGCGAGCCGGTGCGGCTGATGGTCGATATCGAGGGCGAGGCGCCGCCGGTGGCATTGATGCCGGCCAGCGCATCGGCGAAGCTGCTGCTGGCGGCATCGGACGGGCGCGGTTTCCTGGGCACCACGGGCGAGATCGTCGCGGAGACCCGCAAGGGCAAGCAGGTCGTCAACCTGCGGACGGGCGCCAAGCTGCGCGTCGTGCGGCCGGTAGCGGCCGAGGCGGATTATGTCGCCGTGATCGGCGAGAATCGGAAGCTGGTGGTGTTTCCGATCGGCGAACTGCCCGAAATGGCGCGCGGTTCGGGTGTGCAGCTCCAGCGCTATCGCGACGGTGGTTTGTCCGACGCGCTCGCCTTCCGCTTCGAACAGGGACTGAGCTGGGCGATGGGCGGCGAAACCGGCCGCACGCGCACCGAAAGCGACATGACGCCGTGGCGTACGGCGCGCGGTGCGGGCGGGCGGATGCCGCCGGTCGGCTTCCCGCGCGACAACCGTTTCGGGGGCTGAGCGAAAACTAGGTAGTTTCCACGGGTTCGGCCGATCGTGCGCTAAATCAAGAATTAACCGTCTCCGCGTATCGCTCGGCATTATGCAGGTCGAGCCTTCTCGCAGCGAACTGGCCACCATGGCGGACGTGGCGACGGAATTGTCCGTCGTGCGGGCGGCCGCGAGCGGCTTTGTGAACCTCGACGAGCAGGGCGCGCTTGAACTGATCCGCCGCGCGCGGACCGAATATCTCAACGCGTTGCCGATCGCCGCGGCCATCGTCACGCGGGAGCCGGCCGGCCGCGTTCTGATCATGGCGAACGAGCAGTTCCAGATGCTCGATGCGATTTCCGGCGCGATCCCGATTCGTCCCGGAGCGCCCCAGCCGCTGATCGAGCGCGAACCGCTGAAATCCGCGATGACGGACTTTCTGGCGGGCGAAGAGCGGGGCCGCGAGTTCGAATGGCAGGATGGCGAAGGTGTCGGGGGGCGCCATTTCGTCGTCCGCCTGGGCCGGCTGGCGGCTTATGACGATGGCACGCGCCGCTGCGTCCTTTCGCTGATCGATCGAACCGCCGAGGTCGAGAACGAGCGCAGCCTGCGGGCGGAGATGACGCATGACAGCCTGACCGGGCTGCCCAATCGCGTCGCCTTCAACGAAGCCGTCGAGAATGTGCTCGTTACCGATGCGGGGGCGGCGGGCCATGCCGTGCTGATCGTCGACCTCACGCGCTTCAGCCGAATCAATGAAAGCATGGGTTCGATCGCCGGCGATGAACTGATCATCACCGTTGCGCGACGCATGGTCGCCTCGCTGCGTGCCGGCGACATGCTGGCTCGGATCGGCGGGGATGAGTTCGCGATCCTGCTGCGGCTGGCCGACGGGCCGGGCGATGCGCTGCACGCCGCGCGCCGCATTCAGGCGACGATGACGGCGCCGTTCCGCATTTCCGATCTGGAAATCCGCATCGATTGCGCGATCGGCTGTGCGCTGGTCAGCGATCAGGTGGCCGGGGCCGAGGATCTCGTCCGCAACGCCCAGTTCGCGCTCAAGCGCGCCAAGGGATCGGGGCGCGTCGAAGTCTACCAGCCGGGCGAGGTTAGCAAGGCCCGCCACCGGTTCAGCCTGGAGACCGAACTGCGCCGCGCGATCGAGGGGGATGCGCTGGAACTGGCCTTCCAGCCGCTGATCAATCTGCAGACCAACAAGGTAGCCGGGTTCGAAGCGCTGGCGCGCTGGGAGCATGAGGAACTGGGGCTGATCTCCCCGACCGAGTTCATTCCGGTCGCCGAGGAATCGGGCCTGATCGTGCCACTGGGGCGCTGGGCACTTGAATCGGCGCTGGCGACGCTTGCGCAATGGGATGCCGACCATGGCGCACCGCTGCCGATCCATGTCGGCGTCAACGTGTCCGCGATCCAGCTTGCGCGCGACGATGTTTCGAGCGCGGTGGAAAATGCGCTGCGGCGCGCCGGGGTAACCGGTCACCGGCTGACCCTGGAACTGACCGAAAGCGCGATCGTGCAAGATCCGGAGCGGGCGACGCGGACGCTGCAGGGTTTGAAGGGCCTCGACGCCAAGATCGCGATGGACGATTTCGGCACCGGCTATTCCTCGCTCGCTTATCTACAGCGCCTGCCGATCGATATCCTGAAGATCGACCGCAGCTTCGTCACCGGGATGCTCGGCGATCGCGACTCGGTGGCGATCGTCCGCGCCGTGCTGGGCCTGGCCGACGCGCTGGGCATGGACACGACGGCCGAGGGTGTAGAAACGGTAGAACTGGCGCAAACGCTGGCGGCGCTGGGCTGTAGCTGCGGGCAGGGATTTTACTTTTCCAGGCCGCTTTCGGCGGCGGACGCGCTGTCCTACTGGCGCTCGCGCAGCGCCTGATCGACCGCTGCTTTCGCGGCCCGTTCCACCCAATCGTCATCCGGGAAGCCGGCCGACAGCCATTCGCGCTCGATCGCCTGCAAGGCTCCCGCGACCTGTGGGCCCGGCCTGAGGCCAAGTTCCACGAGATGGCCGCCCTTCAACGGGAAACGCGGCCTTTGCCAGCCGGCCAGTGTGGCGACCACAGCGCGCAGCTCGACCTCATCCGCGTCGGACAGCAGGAACAGATCGACCGCCGCACCGGGGTGACGATAAGCGAGGGGGATTGGCGCGGTGCCCGGTTCGGGCGGCGCTGCGAGCAGTTCGAGCCGGGTGCGGATGGCGTTCGACAGCCGCAGGCGGGACGCGACCTGGAAGGCGATCGCGGCGTCGCGCGGCAGCAGCGCTGCGAGCCGACGGGCAGAATCTGGACCCATATCGGCGATTCTTTCCCGGCCGATCAACCGCGCGAGCCGCGAAACGCCCGCCGCGGCGATTTCCGGCAGCACGGGCAGGAAGATGCCGCGATCGTGCATCAAGGCGACGGTGGGTGCGGGATCGGGCAAAGCGAGCAGCTTGAGCAGTTCGTCCGCGATCCGCTCCCGCGAGAGCGCCATCAGGTCGTTGGCGCGAGCGGCGCAGGCGTCCAGCCCGGCCGCGTCCGGATCGCCCTTGCCGAAGCGGGCGTGGAAGCGGAAGAAGCGCAGGATGCGGAGATGATCTTCGGCGATGCGGGTCAGCGGATCGCCGATGAAACGGATGCGGCCGCCGGCGAGATCATCAATGCCGCCGAAATAATCCATCACCGTGCGATCAGTGGGGCTGGCGGACAACGCGTTGATGGTGAAATCGCGGCGGGCGGCATCCTCGCGCCAGTCATCGGTGAAGGCGACGGTCGCGCGGCGGCCGTCGGTTGAAACGTCGCGGCGCAGCGTCGTCACCTCGACCGTCGCGTCGGGCAGGACGGCGGTGACGGTGCCATGCGCCATGCCGGTCGGCACCGCCTTGAAACCGGCGGCGCGTATCCGCTTCACCACCTCGTCTGGCTGGAGCACAGTGGCGCAATCGATGTCGGATACAGGAAGGCCCAGTAGCGTATCGCGGACTGCGCCACCGACGAATCGGACCGCGCCCTCCGCCGCGCCAAGTGCCGACATGAGTTCAGCCAGTCCCTGGCGGTGCTGCCAGGGGGCATCGGGCAGAATCGTCGTCATGCCGGATAAGTCAGACGGCGACCGAGATTGACGATCATCGCGGCGGTAGCCCCCCAGATGCGGCGTCCTTCCCAGAATATCTCGAAATAGCGGCGTTCGCGACCCTGCCATTCCACCGCTTGCTCGACATGGTTCATCGGCTCCAGCAGATGGGCGAGCGGGACTTCGAAGATGTCCGCCACTTCGGCCGGCTGGGGCGTGAGCACCAGATCGGGCGGGACGACGCCGATCACGGGCGTCACCTGATAGCCGGTGATGGTGCGATAGGTGTCGACCGAGCCGATGACGTCGACAAGCGAGGGGGCGAGGCCGATCTCCTCCTGCGCCTCACGCAAGGCAGCGCCGACCACGCCATCATCGCCGGGATCGACCCGGCCGCCCGGAAAGGCGATCTGGCCGGCATGACGGCGCATGGTTTCCGGCCGGAGAATAAGGAGAATGGTGGGTTCGGGCCGGTCGACGAACGGCACCAGCACCGCGGCCGGGACCAAAGGCTCGCCGACTTCGATCGCGAAATCGCCGTCATCGCGCTCCAGCAGCACGGGATCGCGGGTCTGACCCGTAGCAAGCGCGGCCCGCAGGCGTTCTGCGAGCGTCATGCGCCCGGCTCCAGCGGGAAGAAGCGGCCGTCGCTCCAGACGCCCGGCGGATCATGATCCTCATCGAGCGCCATGGTGGCCAGTTCATAATAAACGGAGCGGGCGATCAGCGCCTCCAGCCCGCCGCGCACGGCGAGATAGGGGTGGGGGCCGTCCCCCTTGTCCTCGAACCGGAGCGGATGGGCGTCGCCGGCCACTATGACATCGCCCGTATTGAGCCGGAAGGCGAGCTGGCGATCGGCGCCGGTGCCCTCCGACTTGAGTTCCACCGCGATGAAGGCGGCATCCTCCACATCGATGTCGAGCTTCTCGACAGGCGTGACGAGGACATGGCTGCCGTCGGGTTCGCGCCGCAGGATGCTTGCGAACAGGCGCACCATCGCTTCGCGTCCAATCGGCGACCCCTGGTGGAACCAGGTGCCGTCACGCGCGATCCGCATGTCGCTGTGCCCACAATGCTCCGGGTTCCAGCGTTCGACCGGCGGCAACTTCTTTTCCGCAGCCAGGCGCGCGATGTCGGCCAAAGAGAGGCCGGTCAGATCAGCGGGAGGCGGGGCGCTTTCGGGCATCGTGCGATCCGCTTAGGCGATAGCGGGCCTCAGCGCAAAGCGGCGACGGCCGCGCGCTGCGCCTGTAGGCGGCCACGTGCCGGAAGCGGGGCATGGCCACGCAATCGGGCAAGAAGACGATGCCGCTCCACAGGGCCGGGAACCTGCCAGCCGCCCGTCCAGCGCGCCGTGAAATCGAAGAAGCGCTCATAATATTCAGGGTCGCCGATCAGGACGAGGGGATCGGCGTGGCGCGCGTCGGCGGTGTCGAGCATCGCCACCATCAGCTTGCGGCCGATACCGTCGCGCTGGCGATCCGGCCGCACAGCGACCGGCCCCACAAGGACGAGCGGCGCGATCCGCCCGTCATCTGCCACGAGTTCGACCGGCCAGCTTTGCAGCGTGCCGACCAGATCGCCCGCATCGTCGAAGGCCGCCAACGACAGCTCGGGAATCGCATCGACGCCGCTTCGCATCTTGTACGCTGTGCGGCCGTGGCGATCGGGGCCAAAGGCGGCATCGAGCAGATGTTCGACCGCGGCAGGCGCGGCAGCGGCAATCGGGGCGAGCGTGATCAATCCTGGGGGGAGCTTTCCGAATCCGGGGAAGATGCGCGCGCCTCTAGAGATTCCGCGGCGAATTGAAAGAAGGAATCATGTCGGAGCTGGGCTGGAGGGCTTTTCCACACGGCTGGTGGAAAGGGCTGTGGATAAGCCTGTGTGATCGATCGTCAGGCCACGGGCGGGCCTCACTTCTCCCCGACTTGCCCGATTTTCGGGCAGCGGCTAACCGCGACTGCGAACAAAGTGAGTTAGCCGAATGACGACGCCGCCGATTCTCGATGGACTGGTTCCCGCCTCGCTGGCGCCCAAGACGCGGCGGATCTTCCTCGAAGATTTCGATTTGCCGGTGGATATCGGCTTCCACGATTTCGAGGTGGGCAAGCCACAGCGTCTGCTGGTGACAGTGGAGGCTTGGCTCGACGAAGCGAGTTTTGCCGCAGAGGACAATGCAGCCGCCGCCTGGAACTATGATTTCCTGCGCACCGAGATCAACCGGCTGGCCAACAGCCGCCGATTCAATCTGCAGGAGACGCTGGCACGCGCGATCTACGACCTGATCGCGGCGCGGGCGGGGGTTACGGCGCTGCGCGTTTCCACCCGCAAGCCCGACATTTATCCCGATTGTGCGGGGGTCGGTGTCGAGCTCGCTTCGTTCTGAGCGCGCCCGTCTTGTGAAGAGAGCCTGATTCACGATTTCAGCGGAAGCGCAGAACACGTCCACCTCAATCGATCAGGCTCTAGGTCGCTGACTTTGTTGCGGCTTGTGCAAACAAGGCGACGTTAAGGGGCGGTAAAGTTGCGGGCGCAGGGCTTCAGTCCCTCGATCACAACGCGATAATCGGCGCGCGCGGCAGTCGCCTGATCGCTCGGCAGATCGGCCGTCGATGTGTCCGGCAACGCGGCCGGCAAGGTGCAGGCCAGCCGATACCAGAGCAGGCTGTCCGGCGGGGGCGGCGCGGCGCTGTCGTCCACCATTTCGCCCAGCGCCACGGCCCAACGCGGCGCTTCGCCAGGGCGGCGCAGTACGTTGAGCGAGACGGGACGGCCATCATCGGTGGTGAGAAAAATCTGGGTCTCGCTTTCGCCCGGCAGCGAGCCTGGAACGTGGAAGGCATTGCCGACGCGGACGATATGGGGCGGGCGATCGGCCGATACCAATTCCCGAAGTACGCCGCGTGATCGGGCGTCGAGCTCCTGCGACCACCAGAACTGGCCGTAAGGGCGGGCGAGTCGCACTTCGCCGGGGCGGTCGGCAACGGTGTCGACGAAGATCAGAAGGCGCGCCTTCTTGAGCTTGGGCGCCCGATTCGAGGCATCCAGCGGCACATCGGCCAGCCAGGCGACCTGCCCTGGCAGCCCTTTTTTCCCACCCAGCAGGGAGAGCAGGCGACCCTCGATATAGAAGCGCTGATGCCCCGCTGGCACATCTGCGGCCGCAGCCCCCTTGAGCTTGATCGCGGACGTCACCTCCACGTCGGCAACTGCGTCGGACAGTTCGGCCAAGGCCACGAGATCTGCGTAGCTGAGGGCTGGATTTTCGACGATTCGCGGAGCGGATTGGGCCAAAACCGGATTCGCGGAAAACGCTGTCAGAATCGCTAGGACCACGGGCATTCGACGCATGTCATCTCCTTGGCGGCAAGTGTCCGCATCCATTTGGAAACCGCTTGTTAAGCGGGTTTCGCATGGGTGGTCCATCGGGTGCAACCGCGGGACAAAGGAATTGCGTCGTGGAAAGTGTCGCGATAAGGACACACATCCCGTCAATAATTTCTGAACCAAAGACGGGGCCGCTGGAATTTGCCGGGTCTGCCCACAGCAGCCCGCAGCCGTGAAGCTTGTGGATTGGAGGGAGTGTCGTTCCTTAATGGCTTACGCTGATCAATCGATGAGCTCCCGCCGGGTCGTGGCGATTGGCATTGTCGCACTGCTACACGCAGTGATTGGCTATGCGTTCGTGACTGGCCTGGCATACAACGTCGTCAAGAAGGTCGCCCAGGATCTGAAGACCTTCGACGTCGAAGAGGAGCCGCCACCCCCTGAGGAGCTGCCGCCGCCGCCGCCTCCGGAGCAGAAGGTCGAGCCGCCGCCCGTGCTGGCGCCGCCGCCGATCGTCCAGGTCCAGAACGTCGCGCCGCCCGTGGTGCAGACGGTCCGCGAGGCCCCACCCGTGATCATCACGCCGACCGCGCCGCCGGCTCCGCCGCCGCCGCCGAAGCCGAGTGTCGCGGCGCCTGCCAAGGCTCGGGGTAACCCGATGTCCTGGGTCACGACGGAGGATTATCCCTCCCGTGCGCTGCGCGAAGAGCGTGAAGGCACGACGGCCGTGGCGTTCGAGATCACGACCGACGGTCGCATCGCCAACTGCCGGGTCACCGCGTCGAGCGGCTCGCCCGATCTCGACGACGCGACCTGCCGCAACCTCACCCGCCGCGGTCGTTACACGCCCGCCAAGGATGCGAGCGGCAATGCAATGGAATCCAGCGATACGCGCCGCGTCCGCTGGCAGATGCCCCAAAACTGATAACGGCAAGCGCCGGGTCGCCTGACCGACCCGGCCGGCCAGTGAACCAAATTCGACGAAGAGGAAGAACACCGAAATGGCTACTCCTGCAGCCGCCCACGCCGGCGAAAACCCGTATGGCCTGATGGCCGCCCTGGAGCAGGGTGGAACGATCGCCTGGGCCACCTTCATCATCCTCGTGGTGATGTCGGCCGCGTCCTGGTACATCATGTTCACCAAGCTGCTCGAGCAGCAGAAGATCCTGAACCAGGCGAAGCGCGTGCGCACCTCGTTCTGGGGCACGCCGAGCCTCAAGGATGGCGCCGCCAAGCTCGAGAAGAACTCGGCCTACCGCCAGATCGTCGACGACGGCCTGCGCGCTCAGGAAGAGCATACCCGCCTGACCGATCCGGTCGAAGCGCATGACTGGCTGCTCAACTCGCTGGGCCGCAGCCAGCAGGCCGTGAACTCGAAGCTGGGCAACGGCCTCGCCGTTCTCGCCACCGTCGGTTCGACCGCGCCGTTCATCGGTCTGTTCGGTACGGTTATCGGTATCTACCGCGCGCTCATCAAGATCGGCGCTGCCGGTCAGGCCTCGATCGACGCCGTCGCCGGCCCGGTCGGTGAAGCTCTGATCATGACCGCGCTCGGTCTGGCCGTGGCCGTTCCGGCCGTGCTCGGCTACAACTGGCTGATCCGCCGCAACAAGGTCGTCGCCGAGCAGCTCGCTGCCTTCTCGACCGACGTTCATGGCTACATGATCTCGGGCGGCGCCGTGAAGCCGTCGCTGATCGCTGCCAAGCCGGCTGCTCCGGTTGCTGCCAAGCCGGCCGCGACTGCCACCAAGGCGTAACCATCGGCGCGGTGCGGCACTCCGTGGGTGCCGCACCGGAACCGCAGGGTCGTTCGACCGGCGTTAGCGCCGGCGAAGTTTGAAGTAGGACAGGATCTCTCCATGGCCATGAGTGCAGGGCCCGCAGAAGACGGCTCCCCGATGTCCGACATCAACACGACGCCACTCGTGGACGTCATGCTGGTGTTGCTCATCATCTTCCTCATCACCGTTCCCGTCGTCATCCAGACGGTGCCCGTCAATCTGCCCAAGGTCGTGTTCGAACCGACGACGACCAAGCCTGAAAATGTTGCGCTTTCGGTGCGCGCCACCGGTGGCAAGTGCGAGGTCTATTGGGGCCAGACGCTGGTATCGCCGCAGGAACTGCTCGACCGCGCGGTCGTCAAGCTGCGGGCAGAGATCGACAAGCAGGGTGGCCCGACGGCGCCCGGCCTCGAGCTTCCGGAGGCGCATATCCGCGGTGACGTGAACACGCCGTATCGTTGCATCGGCGGCGCAATCTTCACCATGCAGCGCGCGGGCTTCGCGCGGGTCGGATTCATCTCCGAGCCGCCGGCTGGCTTCGTGTCGCAGCGTCTCTGATCAGGAGTATCCATCGTGGCAATGGCAGCAAGCACCGCCGAAGGCGAGCCGATGATGGACATCAACACGACGCCGTTGATCGACGTCATGCTGGTGCTCCTCATCATGTTCATCATCACCATCCCGATCCAGACTCACGCGGTGAAGCTGGACCTTCCGGTCGATGATCCCAACAACAAGGAACCGCCGCCCATCGATCCCGTGAAGAACAAGGTCACGATCGATCCGGCCGGCACCGTGTTCTGGAACGGCAGCCCGCTGCCGAACCTGACGGTTCTGCGTCAGTATCTCGACCAGACTCAGACGATGAACCCGGTTCCGGAGCTCCATCTCCAGCCCGACCCGCAGGCGCGCTACGTCGTCGTTGACGAAGTTCTCGCCGTCACCAAGCGGGCCCAGGTCGAGAAGATGGGCTTCGTCGGGAACGAGGCTTACGGCAGCTGGTAATCCGGCAACCGCACTTCGTTGAAGGAATGAGGGGGTGGGCCGATGGTCCGCCCCCTTTTTCGTGGTCGATTGCCGGGCGGGACATTGCCCCTCCACCACTCGCCTTCGGCGAGCGGTCCCCCTCCCCAAGCAAGCTTGGGGAGGATTTGACGTCGCCCAATCAGACGACGACCAGGCGGTCCTGATCCAGCGTCTGGAGCAGGCTGACCATCCCAGCCCAGCCGATTCGGGCGTCGAATTCGTCGGCCGCCGCATTGATGAGCGCGAGTCCCGTCTGGCAGCCGATCATTTCGACGCCGGCATCGAGCGCGTCGGCGAGCATGAAGGCGCGGTCGGGCAAGCCGGCAGAGCGGACCTGATCGGCATCGTCACCCCGCAGCAATGCCACGGCGCCGTCTTGCAGAAAGAGGCGGGTGCGGCCGCCGAGCGCGGCCTGGGTCAAGGCCATCGTCAGCGCCGTGCGGAAGCGTTCGGCGTCCGCCGTCGCCACGATGATCGTCAACCCCGTCATGACACGCCGCAGCGGCAGCCGGGGTCCTTGGGCATGCGAAGCGTGCGGAAGCGGAAGCCGAGCGCATCGACCAGCAGCAGCCGGCCAGCGCTGTCCTCGCCAAAACCGGTGATCGCGCGAATCGCCTCCATCGCCGCCAGGCCGCCGAGCACGCCGGTTAGTGCGCCAAGCACGCCCTGATCGGCGCAGCTCGCGTCCGGCCGATCGGGATCATTGCCAACGAAGCAGCGATAGCAGGGCTTGGTGGCTTCCCACCCGCGATAGACGGCGAGCTGCCCTTCGAACTGGCCCACCGCGGCGGAGACCAAGGGGATGTGGAGCGCGAGCGCGGCGTCGGCTACTGCGAGCCGGGTCGGGAAATTGTCGCAGCCGTCGAGCACCACGTCATGGCCGGCGAGCAAAGTCTGGGCATTGTCGGCGGTGATGCGCTTGGCGATCGCGGCTACGGTGACGTCGGGGTTGAGCGCTGCCACCCGTTCGGCGGCGACGTCCACCTTGGCGCGACCCACATCATCAGTGCCGAACAATGTCTGGCGCTGGAGGTTGGAGAGCGCCACATCATCGTCGTCGAACAAAGTGATATGGCCGACGCCGGCCGCGGCAAGATACTGGATCGCTGGCGAACCAATGCCGCCCGCGCCGATCACCGCCACCCTTGCGCCGAGGAGCTTCGCTTGGCCCGCGCCGCCAATTTCGCGCAGCACGATATGCCGGGCGTATCGATCGAGCTGGGCGTCGGTGAGGTTCACCCCCGCGCCACCCCAGTCGATCCGAATCCGCCCAGCCCGCGCTGGGTGGTGGCGCTGAATTCGTCGACGACGGTGAAGCTGGGCCGCAGGATCGGCAGGAAGACGAGCTGGGCGATGCGGTCGCCCGGCTCGATCAGGATCGGATCGCTGCCCGGCGGGTTGCGGTTCCAGGTGCTGATGAAGATCTGGTTGGCATAATCCGCGTCGATCGTGCCGACCGCCTGGCCGAGCACCAGCCCCTTCTTGTGGCCGAGGCCGGAGCGGGCGAGCAGGAAGGCGACCATGTGCGGATCGTTCATCAGCACGGCGATCCCCGAGGGGATCAGCACCGCGGGGGCCTGCGCTTCGATCGCGAGCGGCGCATCGATGCAGGCGTGGAGATCGATGCCCGCGGACAGATCGGTCTGGTAGGCGGGCAGCCCCCATTCGGCGAGGCGCGGATCGACGATCTTGAGTTCGAGGGTCGGGCGCGGATCGGCGGTCATGTGGGGTTCTTTCGGATGATGCTGGGAAGCGGGTTAGGGTGGGGCACGGCGCGGTTCAAGCGGCGAGGCGTTTCAGCAGTGCCAAAGCGAGCGGCAGCGCCGAGGCGGGGTTCTGCCCGGTCAGCAGATTGGCGTCTTCGACAATGAAGGGCTGGTCGGGCGACCCCGCGCGATAATCGGCGCCGAGTGCACGCAGTCGGTCCTCCAGCACGAAGGGGGTGAGGTCGACCAGTCCAGCAGCCTCGTCCTCCGCCCGGCTGAAGGCCGTGAGAGTGCGTCCGGCTATCAGGGGGGCACCATTGTCGCCGCGCGCGTTCACCAGCGCTCCCTGGCCGTGGCAGACCATTGCGAGCGGCATTGCCGTCGCGACGGCATGTTCGACCAGTGCAGTGGAATGCGGATCGGCGGCGAGATCCCACATCGGCCCCAATCCGCCCGGATAGAAGATCGCGTCGAAATCGCCGGGGTCGATGCCGGCGAGGGGAAGCGTGGCGGAAAGACCCGCCTGGGCCTCTGGATCGTGCCGGAAGCGGGCGACAGAGGGTGGCGCGGGCGTGAGGGCATCGCCGGTGGGATCGGTGGGGACGGGACCTCCCAGGGGCGAGGCCAAGGTCAGTTCCACGCCTGCTTCGCGGAAGGCGTAATAGGGCGCGGTGAACTCCTCAATCCACAGACCGGTGCGGCGCGCGGTATCGCCCATCCGCGCCTGGGAGGTGAGGACGATCAAAATGTGCGGCATCAGCCCGCCAGTTCGGAGGCGATCCGTTCGGCGAGCCGCACGGCGACGGCTTCCTTGGGCAGATCGGGCCAGCTTTCGACACCAGTGGCGGTGACGATGTGGACGCTGTTGTTGGCGCCGCCCATCACATTACCGGACACGTCATTGGCGACGATCCAGTCCGCACCCTTGCGGGCTAGCTTGGCGGTGGCGTGATCGACGACCTTTTCGGTCTCTGCGGCAAAGCCCACGACCAGCCGCGGTCGGCGCTGGCTGGCGGCGAGACCGGCGAGGATGTCGGGATTCTCGCTGAGCGTGAGCGCGGGTGGCGCGCCGTCGGGCTGCTTCTTGATCTTCTGCGCGGTGGCATTGACGTGCCAGTCCGCCACCGCGGCGACCATGACCGCGGCATCGGCGGGAAGCGAGGCATCGACCGCGGCGGCCATTTCGCGCGCCGTTTCCACATCGACGCGGGCAACGCCGGCGGGTGTCGGGAGGGATACGGGGCCGGCGACGAGCGTCACGCGAGCGCCCAGTGCAGCGAGCGCACCGGCGATCGCGAAGCCCTGTTTGCCTGACGAACGATTGGCGATGTAGCGCACCGGATCAATTGGTTCATGCGTCGGCCCGGCGGTGACGAGGATGTGGCGGCCGGCGAGCGGCCCGGCCTCGCCCAGCGCGCGCTGGATCGCCGTCAGGATCGCTTCGGGATCGGGCAGGCGGCCGGGGCCATATTCGCCGCAGGCCATCGGGCCTTCGTCCGGCTCGAGGATCGTCACGCCATCTTCACGCAGGCGGGCGACGTTGCGGCGGGTGGCGGCATGGCCCCACATGCGGACGTTCATCGCGGGAGCCGCCAGCACCGGCTTGTCGGTGGCGAGCAGCAGGGTGGTGGCGAGATCGTCGGCGATGCCCGCGGCCATCTTCGCCATCAGGTCCGCGGTCGCGGGCGCGACGACGACGAGATCGGCCTGGCGGCTGAGCTGGATATGACCCATCTCCGCCTCGTCCTTCAGATCCCACAGGCTGGTGTGGACGGGTTGCTCGCTCAACGCCGCGAGCGTCATCGGCGTCACGAACTGCTGGCCGCCGGCGGTGAGGACGCAACGCACCGACATGCCCGCCTTGCGGATCAGCCGCACGAGCTCGCACGCCTTGTAGGCAGCAATGCCGCCGCCCACGATCAAAAGGATGCGTTTGCCCGTCATGCCCTGGCGGTCCCTGCTGCGGTGCCGAAGTTGAGGAAGTTGAGGATTGCCATCAGCTTCTTCAATGGAGCCGTTTGTGGGCCAAGTCGAGACGTGCGGTTGCACCATGGGCGATGGGCTGAATGGGCATGGTGCGGATCTAGACGAAAGCCGCGGTTGTAGGACAGCGTGCTGCGCCTGACGGTTGCCGCAAAAGGAAACGCCCGCCCCCTTGCGGGGACGGGCGTTTCCATCATTCGAGTGGTTTTCAGGCCACCGAATAGCCGACCTTCGTCGCCCGCGCCCGACGCATCGCGCCGCCCACGAGGCCGAAGCCCGAGATCATCATCGCCCAGGTGGCGGGTTCAGGAACCGCACCATAATAGAAGAAGTCACCGAAGGCGAAATCGACCGACGAACTGATCGTGAACTTGGTCACGCCCGGGCCGTTCCAGCCGAAGAAGGAAGCGCCGGACGAGCCCTGGACCAGCTGCTGCAGGCCCGAACCGTCTGCCAATTCCAGCGTGATCAGATATTCAGCGAACGGATTCGGTTCCGCATAGAAGCCGAAGCCGCTGACGCTCGGGTTGATTTCGACGTCAACCGAAGTCGCGCCCTGCGTATACAGGACATCGCCTGTATAGCTGCAGCACCAGGTTGCCCAACCGGACCCCACAGTGCGGATTTCGACATCGCCGACGAAGTTCAGATAGGGACCGGCATCAAGAAGAACCGAAGAAATATCGGTGAATTCATCACCATATTCCTGATCTTCGTTCCAAGAGCCGGCCACTGCCTGCCAGGTAGCAATAGAACTCGTGAAGGTCACCGCATAGGCAGGCGCCGACATGGCGGTGCCGACGAGAAGTGCTGCTGCAATCAGATGTCTACGCATGGGTTCGTCCCCTGTAACAGAGCCAAGAACGTGCGACCATGTTGTGTGCGATTGCGGTCCGCCGAGTACGCCGACCTCCCCCGCACATGTGAGGAAATGCTTCCGTTAACGAAGTGTCAACGGCTCACGTCAGGCCGCCCCAAAACGGCACAATTCAGATCAAGAGTCGCGGTTATCCGAGGATTCGTTGCAGTGCGAAACCCGCCAGAAATGCCCCAACGGCTACAAGGAGATAGCGCCAGCGCCCGCCGATGCGGACGACCTGGATCTCGGCGAGCGGGGGCAAGGGCGGCGCGCCACCTTCCGCAGGAAATCTCGCTTCGATGCGACGAATCAACTCAGGAATACGACTGATGGTGCGCAAATCCTCCCCGAGTCGGTCGGCGATTGCCGCTTCCGGGCCGAGTTCGGAGCGCAGCCATTCGCGGACGAAGGGGGCGGCCGTTTCCCACATGTTGATGTCGGGATCGAGTGCGGTGGCGACGCCCTCGACCATCACCATCGTCTTCTGCAGCAGCAGCAGATGCGGCTGGGTCTGCATGTCGAAATCGCGGGTGATGGCGAACAGGCCGTCGAGCATCTGGCCGACGGAAAGTTCCTTCACCGGGCGGCCGCGCATCGGCTCACCCACCGCGCGCAGTGCCGTCGCGAACTCGGCGACATTGTGATGGGCGGGCACATATTGCGCCTCGAAATGGATTTCGGCGACGCGGCGATAATTGCCGGTGATGAGGCCGTAGATGATCTCCGCCAGCCATAGCCGGGCGCGGCGGTCGATCCGGCCCATGATGCCGAAATCGATGGCGGCGATGCGGCTATCGGGCAGCACGAAGAGATTGCCCTGGTGGAGATCGGCGTGGAAGAAACCCTCGGCAATCGCCTGGCGCAGGAAAGCGCGGACGAGGTTGCCGGCGATCTCCGCCGGATCATGGCCAGCCGCGATCAGCGCATCGCGATCGGACAGCTTGATGCCGTCGACCCATTCGAGCGTCATCACCTTGCCGGCGGTGCGCTGCCAGTCGATCGCGGGGACGACGAAGGTCGGTTCGGCCTCCATCCCCTCGGCCAGTTCGGAGGCGGAGGCGGCTTCGCGGCGGAGATCGAGCTCGCGCGCGGTCCAGCGCTTGAAGGTGGCGATCACCATGCGCGGGCGCAGGCGCGCAGCCTCGCCGCCCATCGCCTCGACCTGGGCGGCCGCCCATTCATAGGTGTCGATCGCGCGCAGGAAGTCGCGCTCGACGCCGGGGCGCAGCACCTTCACTGCAACGTCGCGGCCCTCGATGGTGACTGCGCGATGGACCTGGGCGATCGAGGCGGCGCCGACCGGCACAGGATCGATCGAGGCGAAAAGCTCCCTGATGGGGCGATGGAAGGCGTGCTCGATCTGCTCGCGGATCGCGGGGAAGGGGACGGGCGGCAGCGCGTCCTGCAGGCGGAGAAGATCCTTGGCCGCTTCCTCACCGACGAGATCGGGGCGGGTGGCGAGGCTCTGGCCGAGCTTGATCGCGGCGGGGCCGATCGCCTGGAAGGCGTCGGCATAAGCCGGCACCTTGGGTACGCGCGCGCCAAAACGCGCGACGCGGGCGAGGCGCCGGACGGGCGGCGGGGTCAGCGGGTCCTGCTCGATGCCGCGCAGTGCGCCATGACGTGCCAGCGTGCGGCCCCAGATCAGGAGGCGGCCGATATGAACGATCGGTAGGGTCAAATCTTCCAGCCGCTGTGAATGGCGACGAGACCGCCGAGAATCGGTTCGACACTGGTTCGCACGAAGCCGGCTTCGCCGATCATGCGCTCGAACGTCGGCATCTCGGGGAAGCGGCGGATCGATTCGATCAGATAGCGATAGCTTTCCTCGTCATTGGCGAGGAGCTTGCCGAGCTTGGGGACCAGGCGGTGCGAATAGGCGTCATAGGCGTCGGCAAAGCCGGGCCACTGGTTGGTCGAGAATTCGAGGCAGAAGAAACGGCCGCCGCGCTTCAATACGCGATGCGCCTCGCGCAGTGCCGCGGGGATGTCCGTCACGTTCCTGATGCCGAAGGCGATGGTGTAGGCATCGAACTGCCGGTCGTCGAAGCTCAGCGTCTCGGCATTCTGTTCGGACCAGATCAGGCCGTGAATGCCGCGCTTCTTGGCGCGCTCCATGCCGACTTCGAGCATGGCGGGGTTGATGTCGGCGACCGTCACCTCCGCGCCCGCCTTGGCGTGGCGGAAGGCGATGTCGCCGGTGCCGCCGGCCATGTCGAGGATCGCCTCGCCGGCGCGCGGCTTCACCCGGCGGACGAACATATCCTTCCACAGCCGATGCAGGCCGCCCGACATGGCGTCGTTCATCAGATCATAGCGCGACGCGACATTGGCGAAGACCGCGCCGACGCGCTTGGTCTTCTCCTCGGGGGTGACGTCCGAATAGCCGAAGGATACGGTTTCCATGGGGGCGGGCTCTAGCAGGGGTTGCGGCCGTTCGTCACGGCCCATATCGCATCAATGTCATGCCCGAACTTCCCGAAGTCGAAACCACCGTCCGCGGCCTCAGGCCGCCGCTCGAAGGACAGCGCCTGGTGGCGGTCGACCCGCGGCGGCCGGACCTGCGGCGTCCGATCCCTGCAGACCTGCGACAGCGACTGACCGGCGCGACCGTGACCGCGCTTGGCCGGCGCGCCAAATATGGACTGATCGAAACAGACCGTGGCGACACTTTGATCTTCCACCTCGGCATGTCGGGCAGTTGGCGGACCGACCCGAGCGAGATCGGCAAGCATGACCATCTGGTGATCGATACCGCGAGCGGGCGCAGGCTCGCGCTCAACGATCCGCGCCGCTTCGGTTCGCTCGATCTGGTGGCGACGGCGGAGATAGACGAGTTTCCGGCGTTTAAGGCGCTCGGGCCCGAGCCGCTGGGGCCGGGGCTGACGGCTGCGCATCTGAAGGCAGAATTTGCGGGCCGGATCGCGCCGGTGAAGGCGCTGCTGCTTGACCAGCGCGTCGTTGCCGGCCTCGGCAACATCTATGTGTGCGAGGCGCTGCATATGGCGAAGATCGCACCCACCACGGCGGCGGGGCGAATCACCCTGGCGAAGCTCGCGAAGCTGGTCGAGGCGATTCGCGTGGTGCTGGCGGCCGCGATCGAGGCCGGCGGATCGACGCTCAAGGATTATGTGCAGCCCAATGGCGAACTCGGCTATTTCGCCAATCAGTGGCGCGTCTATGGGCGGGAGGGCGAGCCCTGCGCTTGCGGCACCATCGTCGCCCGGCGCGTCGATGGCGGGCGATCGACCTTCTTCTGCCCTAAATGCCAACGCTGAAGGTTGACGATTCGGCGCATCCGTGTATGTAGCCGGCCTTCCCGGTGCGGGATCATCCCCGCGCTGTATCCCTTTTTGATCTATCGAGGACGAGCATGGCGAACACGCCGCAGGCAAAGAAGCGCATCCGCCGGAACGACCGCCGGGCCGAGATCAATGGCGCGCGCGTGAGCCGTATCCGTACCTTCGTGAAGAAGGTCGAGCTGGCGCTGACCGCCGGTGACAAGACTGCCGCCGCCGAGGCGCTGGCCGCTGCCCAGCCGGAGCTGGCGCGTGGCGTGTCGAAGGGCGTGCTCCACAAGAACACCGCGTCGCGGAAGTTCGCGCGTCTCACCAAGCGCGTCGCCGCGCTGGGCTGATCGAAGCCGTTACTGACGGGTTAAAGGCCCGCCGGGGGAAAGCCTCCGGCGGGCCTTTTCGTTTCTTTGCGGTTACAGTCGTGAATTCTAGGACTCTCCACGATTCGGCGAATGTGACGGATTCGGGAAGGCCAGTTTAACGCCGTAAAATCAAAGTCTTATGACGCGGCCACGCAAATGCGAGGCTTTGGGTGTCAAGCGTCATTATTTCTTTTTTGTTGCATGCGGGGGCCTTGATCCAAGGCCAATCGCCTTTCAAAAAGACAGTCCGCCCCGGCGAGTCTGTATGGGGTGGAAAAGCGGTAACGGTGGATTTGTGCTTCAGCCGAGGGGCGGCTGAGCGATGAGGACGTTTGTCC